>NZ_JNYZ01000136.1 GCF_000717335.1 Amycolatopsis jejuensis | reverse complement strand
GGCGGGGGATTTCGGGTCGATCGTGGGCCTGGAGACGACGCTGGCGTTCAATCTGGCGGGGCATGCGAACCACGTGGTGTGGTGGAAGATCCTCTCGCCGGAGGGTGGGGACAAGCCGACGGGTGAGCTGGCGGCGGCGATCGATGAGGCGTTCGGGTCGTTCGATGCGTTCAAGGCGCAGTTCACGGCGGTGTCGACGACGATC
>NZ_JNYZ01000135.1 GCF_000717335.1 Amycolatopsis jejuensis | reverse complement strand
CGGGGTCGAGGATTGTGGGTGGGATCCAGTGGACGATGTCGTCGGTGATGGTGATGTCCCAGTCGCTGTGGTGGGCGAGGCGGTGGTGGCGTTCGCAGGTGGAGGCGAGGTCGTCGAGGTTGGTGGGGCCGCCCTCGGACCACGGGCGGATGTGGTGGGGGGTGGTCCATTTTGGGCCGCGGTCGCAGCCGGGGAAGGTGCAGCC
>NZ_JNYZ01000134.1 GCF_000717335.1 Amycolatopsis jejuensis | reverse complement strand
CGGGGTCGAGGATTGTGGGTGGGATCCAGTGGACGATGTCGTCGGTGATGGTGATGTCCCAGTCGCTGTGGTGGACCAGGCGGTGGTGGCGTTCGCAGGTGGAGGTGAGGTCGTCGAGGTTGGTGGGGCCGCCCTCGGACCACGGGCGGATGTGGTGGGGGGTGGTCCATTTTGGGCCGCGGTCGCAGCCGGGGAAGGTGCAGCC
>NZ_JNYZ01000133.1 GCF_000717335.1 Amycolatopsis jejuensis | reverse complement strand
GGCGGGGGATTTCGGGTCGATCGTGGGCCTGGAGACGACGCTGGCGTTCAATCTGGCGGGGCATGCGAACCACGTGGTGTGGTGGAAGATCCTCTCGCCCGAGGGCGGGGACAAGCCGACGGGTGAGCTGGCGGCGGCGATCGATGAGGCGTTCGGGTCGTTCGATGCGTTCAAGGCGCAGTTCACGGCGGTGTCGACGACGATC
>NZ_JNYZ01000132.1 GCF_000717335.1 Amycolatopsis jejuensis | reverse complement strand
AGGGGTGGTTGCAACGCGGGTGGTTAGTTGGTGTGGGTGAGGAGTGTAGTGAGGCGTTCGGCGGGGGTGTCCCAGTCGAGTGTTTTGCGGGGGCGGCGGCCCGAGTTGTGCGGCGACGGCGGCGAGGTGTTCGGCGGTGTGGGCTGAGAGGTCGGTGCTTTTGGGGAAGTACTGGCGGAGCAGGCCGTTGGTGTTTTCGTTGCTGCCG
>NZ_JNYZ01000131.1 GCF_000717335.1 Amycolatopsis jejuensis | reverse complement strand
AACTGGCCCTGGAAAAACACTTGGCACACCCTGTTCACCACCACCCACCACAAAACCTGAACCGCCCCCACCCCCGCCCACCCCGACCGGAGAACCCACGGTGGAACGCGCTGGTGCAACGCCAGCCACACCACCACACCCACCCAACAGAAAACACCCCCACACCCACCACCAAGATCAACAAAACTCAACCCGGTGGATCCAGGTC
>NZ_JNYZ01000130.1 GCF_000717335.1 Amycolatopsis jejuensis | reverse complement strand
GGTTCGGGGTGTGTTGCTTGAGAACTCAACAGTGTGCTAGTGAACTAAGCCAGTAGAGCTTATATGAAACCCCCTCGTCGGGGTTTCCTTTGAGAATATGATTGAGAATAGTAGTCTCGATCGAACTGTTCATTGTTGGAGAGTTTGATCCTGGCTCAGGACGAACGCTGGCGGCGTGCTTAACACATGCAAGTCGAACGCTGAAACCG
>NZ_JNYZ01000129.1 GCF_000717335.1 Amycolatopsis jejuensis | reverse complement strand
CGATCCGAAGTTCGCCCGCCGCAGTACCGAACACGGCTCCGGACTCGGCGTTTACCGCTGGGTCGTCGAACAGACCATCGCGCTGCTGCACTGGTTCCGTCGCCTGCGCATCCGCTGGGAGATCCGCGATGACATCCATGAAGCCTTCCTCAGCATCGCCTGCAGCATCATCTGTTGGCGCAGACTCAAGAAATACTCAATCTGTTAGGACCTCT
>NZ_JNYZ01000128.1 GCF_000717335.1 Amycolatopsis jejuensis | reverse complement strand
CGATCCGAAGTTCGCCCGCCGCAGTACCGAACACGGCTCCGGACTCGGCGTTTACCGCTGGGTCGTCGAACAGACCATCGCGCTGCTGCACTGGTTCCGCCGCCTGCGCATCCGCTGGGAGATCCGCGATGACATCCACGAAGCCTTCCTCAGCATCGCCTGCAGCATCATCTGCTGGCGCAGACTCAAGAAATACTCAATCTGTTAGGACCTCTAA
>NZ_JNYZ01000127.1 GCF_000717335.1 Amycolatopsis jejuensis | reverse complement strand
GTACCTGCCCGGGGCTGCGGCTGTAGGCGATGCCGTTCGCGTCGGCCGGCACGATGTTCGCGGTGCCGTGGCTGTCGATCACGCCCTGGTCGTCGTCGGTGGGGCCGTCGAGGCTGTCGCGGGCGTCGGACAGCTTGACCGACGCCTTGCGCAGGTCCGTGCTGAACAGGCCGCTGCCGAGCAGGCCGCTGCCCCGCTGGTAGAGCGCGCTGCGGATGGTG
>NZ_JNYZ01000126.1 GCF_000717335.1 Amycolatopsis jejuensis | reverse complement strand
GTACCTGCCCGGGGCTGCGGCTGTAGGCGATGCCGTTCGCGTCGGCCGGCACGATGTTCGCGGTGCCGTGGCTGTCGATCACGCCCTGGTCGTCGTCGGCGGGGCCGTCGAGGCTGTCGCGTGCGTCGGACAGCTTGACCGACGCCTTGCGCAGGTCCGTGCTGAACAGGCCGCTGCCGAGCAGGCCGCTGCCCCGCTGGTAGAGCGCGCTGCGGATGGTG
>NZ_JNYZ01000125.1 GCF_000717335.1 Amycolatopsis jejuensis | reverse complement strand
GGTTTGGTTCGGGGTGTGTTGCTTGAGAACTCAACAGTGTGCTAGTGAACTAAGCCAGTAGAGCTTATATGAAACCCCCTCGTCGGGGTTTCCTTTGAGTGCAAGAAGTATTTTGCCTCGATTGAATTCGAAGACATTGTTGGAGAGTTTGATCCTGGCTCAGGACGAACGCTGGCGGCGTGCTTAACACATGCAAGTCGAACGCTGAAACCGCTTCGGTGGTGGATGAGTGG
>NZ_JNYZ01000124.1 GCF_000717335.1 Amycolatopsis jejuensis | reverse complement strand
GCACCGTATGTGCAGGCGGGGTTGTTTGCCGCGTGGGTGGCGACGTCGGTCGCCGATGCGGGCGATGGTGGCGGCCAGGCGGGTGACGTGGGTGGTGACGTGGGTGGTGGCCAGGCGGGTTGACCTGTGCTGGTGGCGTGACGCCCGCGACGGCGCGGTGCTCGAGTGGTAGCGGGCGTTGCTGAGGTTGCTTTCTGATTGCCTTGGGGAAGTGCGGCGGCGGTGTCTCCGGGCGGG
>NZ_JNYZ01000123.1 GCF_000717335.1 Amycolatopsis jejuensis | reverse complement strand
GGTGTCTGCGCAGCATGTCTCGGTGATCACCGAGGGTTTGGCCGCGGTCCCGGATTGGCTCGCGGCGGAGGACTACATCGCCGCCGAGGACACTCTGGTCGCGTTGGCGGTCCAGGCGGATCCGGTGACGGTGCGGCGTGCGGTCCGCCGGTTACGCGCCTACTGGGACCACGAAGGCACCCCACCGGCCGACCACGCGGACGCCTCGGCCCGCCCGTGGCGGGAGTTCCGCTACCACTGGACCCGGGG
>NZ_JNYZ01000122.1 GCF_000717335.1 Amycolatopsis jejuensis | reverse complement strand
CGACGACCACACCCCACTCCCCATCGCCGACCTACGCCGCCTCCTCTGCGACGCCAAGATCTACCCCGCCGTCCTCGGCACCAACAGCCAAATCCTCGATCTGGGCCGCTCCGCCCGCACCGCCACCCCCACCCAACGCCGCGCCCTGGCCATCCGCGACCGAGGCTGCACCTTCCCCGGCTGCGACCGCGGCCCAAAATGGACCACCCCCCACCACATCCGCCCGTGGTCCGAGGGCGGCCCCACCAACCTCGACGACCTC
>NZ_JNYZ01000121.1 GCF_000717335.1 Amycolatopsis jejuensis | reverse complement strand
GGCGATGGGGAGTGGGGTGTGGTCGTCGAGGAATACCGTTTTCGCCGCGGCCTGCAGGTCTGTCAGGGTCACGGTGACGGTGGCGACGGCGCGTTCTCCGGCTTTGACGGGGAGGTCGGGGGTGCGGGCGGCGAGGTCGGTGATGGCGGCGATGGCGTCTCCGTGGCGTTCGGCGGTCGTGCGGGGGTCGGGGGTGCCGGAGGGGTCGGCGGGGTCGGGGGCGGCGAGGGGGACGAGTAACTGTTCGAGGAGGGTGCCGGTGTCGGGGTCGAGGTTGCCGGTGAAGTGGAA
>NZ_JNYZ01000120.1 GCF_000717335.1 Amycolatopsis jejuensis | reverse complement strand
AACGGGGTGCCGTCTTGGGGCATCACCGGCGGATGCGGATACGGGCATCCGGTGGTCTCGACGTTGGCGTGGGTTGTCATGGGGCGAGCTGCCTTTCTGCGATGTCCGGTGTCCCGGACGTGAACTGTGCCCGCGCCTTACGGAAACCACGCGGGTGATGCCAGCCGACGACACCGACCGGGGTCGTGCCGTGTAAGGCGAGAGCGGCGAACTTCCCGTCCGCCGGGTCACCCTCGACCACCTCCAGGGTGTTCGCGCCGGTGAACCGCCCGTAGGCCTGGATACGGGTGCCGTA
>NZ_JNYZ01000119.1 GCF_000717335.1 Amycolatopsis jejuensis | reverse complement strand
AACGGGGTGCCGTCTTGGGGCATCACCGGCGGATGCGGATACGGGCATCCGGTGGTCTCGACGTTGGCGTGGGTTGTCATGGGGCGAGCTGCCTTTCTGGGATGTCCGGTGTCCCGGACGTGAACTGTGCCCGCGCCGTGCGGAAACCACGCGGGTGATGCCAGCCGACGACACCGACCGGGGTCGTGCCGTGCAGGGCGAGAGCGGCGAACTTCCCGTCCGCCGGGTCACCCTCGACCACCTCCAGGGTGTTCGCGCCGGTGAACCGCCCGTAGGCCTGGATACGGGTGCCGTA
>NZ_JNYZ01000118.1 GCF_000717335.1 Amycolatopsis jejuensis | reverse complement strand
CGCAGGGCGTCCTCGCTGTAGTCCACGACGTGGATCCCCTTCAGGAAACTCTGCACCGACAACCCCGACGAGTGCCGCGCAAACCCACCCGTGGGCAGCACGTGGTTCGACCCCGCGCAATAATCCCCCAGCGACACCGGCGCAAACGCCCCCACGAAAATCGCCCCCGCGTTCCGCACCTTCGCCGCGACCTCCCGGGCGTTCGCGGTCTGGACCTCCAAATGCTCCGCCGCATACGCATCCACCACCCGCAGACCGTCCTCGATCGTCGAGACCAGGATGATCCCGGACTGCTG
>NZ_JNYZ01000117.1 GCF_000717335.1 Amycolatopsis jejuensis | reverse complement strand
CTGGTTCGGGCCTCGCCGGACTTGCGGCCGACGTGGTGGAGCAGCAGCACGGGTGCGCCGCCGAAGAACGTGCCGCCGAGCTTTCCGCTGGTTTTGCGGAACAGGAACGTGGTGAGTCGCGCCAGTTGTCGTTGCAGCTTCCAGTAGTGAGACGTCGGTGCGGGAGGCTTCGGCATGAGCAAATAGTGTCACATACTGACAATCTTCGTCAACTGACAAATGACGGCTGATGACGTGACTGTCGTATGCTGGTGGCATGGAGAAGCTCGGCCTTCGGGAACGGAAGAAGCAGCGGACACGGGAG
>NZ_JNYZ01000116.1 GCF_000717335.1 Amycolatopsis jejuensis | reverse complement strand
CACTGATCGAGACCGCAACATTGTCTACGCCCGGCATCTGGAGTTGATCCGGGAGATGACCGACCGCGGTGTCGTGCCGGAGGGTCACCCGTCGACGGCGGTGTTCCTGGCGACTGCTTTGCATGTGACTCCGCGTGAAGCCCGTTCCCGGGTCGCGCAGGCGACGGCCGATCTCCCGTTGACCCGTAAGGCGGCGGCTGCGGGTGGGGTGTCTGCGCAGCATGTCTCGGTGATCACCGAGGGTTTGGCCGCGGTCCCGGATTGGCTCGCGGCGGAGGACTACATCGCCGCCGAGGACACTCTGGT
>NZ_JNYZ01000115.1 GCF_000717335.1 Amycolatopsis jejuensis | reverse complement strand
TCACCACCCACGTCACCCGCCTGGCCGCCACCATCGCCCGCATCGGCGACCGACGTCGCCACCCACGCGGCAAACAACCCCGCCTGCACATACGGTGCCACTTCACCCACCGCACGCAACGCACGGCTACGCGGGCGTTCCCCCGGCTCCGGAGCCCGGGCGTCCGCCGGGCGATCGGTGCGCCACGGCGTCTCTTCGGTGCGAACCTCGGCGAGAAACCCGCCGCCGCGTCGCTCATCCCCGCCCGGAGACACCGCCGCCGCACTTCCCCAAGGCAATCAGAAAGCAACCTCAGCAACGCCCGCTACCACTCGAGCACCGCGCCGTCGCGGGCGTCA
>NZ_JNYZ01000114.1 GCF_000717335.1 Amycolatopsis jejuensis | reverse complement strand
GTTACGCGCCTACTGGGACCACGAAGGCACCCCACCGGCCGACCACGCGGACGCCTCGGCCCGCCCGTGGCGGGAGTTCCGCTACCACTGGACCCGGGGTGGCCGCTTCCACTTCACCGGCAACGTCGACTCCGAGACCGGCACTGTCCTCGAACAGTTGCTGGTCCCGCTCGCCGCCCCGGATCCCGCGGACCCGTCCGGCGCTCCGGATCCCCGCACGAGCGCCGAACGTCACGGAGACGCCATCGCCGCCATCACCGACCTCGCCGCCCGCGCCCCCGACCTCCCCGTCAAAGCAGGAGAACGCGCCGTCGCCACCGTCACCGTGACCCTGACAGA
>NZ_JNYZ01000113.1 GCF_000717335.1 Amycolatopsis jejuensis | reverse complement strand
CTCCCGTGTCCGCTGCTTCTTCCGTTCCCGAAGGCCGAGCTTCTCCATGCCACCAGCATACGACAGTCACGTCATCAGCCGTCATTTGTCAGTTGACGACTGTTGTCAGTGTGTGACACTATTTGCTCATGCCGAAGCCTCCCGCACCGACGTCTCACTACTGGAAGCTGCAACGACAACTCGCGCGACTCACCACGTTCCTGTTCCGCAAAACCAGCGGAAAGGCTGGTCGTCGTCGCCTCGAAAGGCGGCGTGGACGCGCACCCCGCGTGGTTCCACAACCTGACGGCAATGACAACCACCGAAGTGGAACTACCCGGCGGCGAACACCGACAGGTCCGCCCGCGCGTCGCCGAAGGCACGGAGCGAGCCCGATTGTGGGAACGAGCGGTGCAGATCTACCCGCCATACGCGACCTATGCAACCTACACCGAGCGAACAATCCCGGTAGTCGTACTCGAACCCGCCCCGACCGCATAAGCAATCCGCAGGACAACCTTGCCACCAGGCATCCCCGA
>NZ_JNYZ01000112.1 GCF_000717335.1 Amycolatopsis jejuensis | reverse complement strand
AGACAGAAGGAGGGCCCATGGCCCGGTATGTGCTGCCCGATCTGGATTACGACTATGGCGCGTTGGCGCCGTCGATTTCGGGGGAGATCAACGAGCTGCATCACAGTAAGCATCATGCGGCGTATGTGAAGGGCGCGAACGGGGACAAGCCGACGGGTGAGCTGGCGGCGGCGATCGATGAGGCGTTCGGGTCGTTCGATGCGTTCAAGGCGCAGTTCACGGCGGTGTCGACGACGATCCAGGGCAACGGGTGGGGTGCGTTGTCGTGGGATCCGCTGGGTAAGACGTTGATCACGCAGCAGTTGCGGGATCACCACAACAACCTGGTCCTGCCGACGGTGCCGATCCTGCTGGTGGATGTGTGGGAGCACGCGTTCTATCTGGATTACAAGAACGTGAAGCCGGATTACGTCAAGGCGCTGTGGAACATTTTCAACTGGGCGGAGATCAGCAAGCGGTTCGACAACGCCGTCGCGGGCGGCAA
>NZ_JNYZ01000111.1 GCF_000717335.1 Amycolatopsis jejuensis | reverse complement strand
GAGGGAACGCGGGGAAGTGAAACATCTCAGTACCCGTAGGAAGAGAAAACAACCGTGATTCCGTGAGTAGTGGCGAGCGAAAGCGGAAGAGGCTAAACCATGCGTATGTCAAGCTGTCAGGCGTTGTGCGTGTGGTGTTGTGGGACCCGCCTTGGAGGAACTGACATTTCTCCGGGTTGTTGTGCTGGTTAGTGGAATCACCTGGGATGGTGGACCGGAGTGGGTGAGAGTCCCGTACGCGAAAATCAGTGGCAAGGACCTTGGTGGTGTTCCCGAGTAGCAGCGAGCTCGTGGAATTTGCTGTGAATCTGCCGGGACCACCCGGTAAGCCTAAATACTTCCTGGAGACCGATAGCGGAC
>NZ_JNYZ01000110.1 GCF_000717335.1 Amycolatopsis jejuensis | reverse complement strand
GAGGGAACGCGGGGAAGTGAAACATCTCAGTACCCGTAGGAAGAGAAAACAACCGTGATTCCGTGAGTAGTGGCGAGCGAAAGCGGAAGAGGCTAAACCGGTTACATGTGATACCTGTCAGGGGTTGTGTAGCCGGTGTTGTGGGACCCGCCTTCTCAGAGCTGACACTCTGGGCGTGATGCGGCGCAGTTAGTGGAATCACCTGGGATGGTGGACCGGAGTGGGTGAGAGTCCCGTACGCGAAAACTGTGTTGGTGTTGTGTGGTGGTGTTCCCGAGTAGCAGCGAGCTCGTGGAATTTGCTGTGAATCTGCCGGGACCACCCGGTAAGCCTAAATACTTCCTGGAGACCGATAGCGGAC
>NZ_JNYZ01000109.1 GCF_000717335.1 Amycolatopsis jejuensis | reverse complement strand
CGGGGTCGAGGATTGTGGGTGGGATCCAGTGGACGATGTCGTCGGTGATGGTGATGTCCCAGTCGCTGTGGTGGACCAGGCGGTGGTGGCGTTCGCAGGCGGAGGCGAGGTCGTCCAGGTTGGTGGGGCCGCCCTCGGACCACGGACGGACGTGATGCGGGGTGGTCCATTTCGGGCCACGGTCACAGCCCGGGAAGGTGCAGCCTCGGTCCCGGATCGCCAACGCACGGCGTTGGGTGGGGGTGGCGGTGCGGGCGGAGCGGCCGAGGTCGAGGATTTGGCTGTTGGTGCCGAGGACGGCGGGGTAGATCTTGGCGTCGCAGAGGAGGCGGCGTAGGTCGGCGATGGGGAGTGGGGTGTGGTCGTCG
>NZ_JNYZ01000108.1 GCF_000717335.1 Amycolatopsis jejuensis | reverse complement strand
TGTTGCGTGCGGAGGGTATTCCGTTGTGGCCCGGCACCGACGACAACACCGGCTTCTCCCTGCACCGCGAACTCGAGCTCTACACCCAAGCCGGCTACACCCCCGCCGAAGTCCTCACCATCGCCACCCAACACGCCGCCGACCACCTCGGCAACGGCCACACCCACGGCAGCATCGAACGCGGCAAAACCGCCTCCTTCATCCTCATCGACGGCGACCCCACCCACGACATCAGCACCATCCGCAACATCCGCACCGTCATCCACAACGGCAACATCTACTACCCCAGCGAAATCTACACAGAACTCGGCATCACCCCCTTCACCCAACCCGCCCACGCCACCAACCACGGCAACGACCAGTGACTCG
>NZ_JNYZ01000107.1 GCF_000717335.1 Amycolatopsis jejuensis | reverse complement strand
GGGGGCGAGTGGGGCGGCGGGGGAGATCAGTCATTCGCGGTCGTCGGGGCGGTCGGTGATTCATTGCTGGTGTGGTACGCCGGATTGTCTGGAGTCGGTGGCGGGTGGTGCGGCGGTGGTGGCGCGGTTGCAGGGGGAGGGGTATGACGTCGGGGGGACGGGGGATCTGGTTGCGTTGGCGAGTGCGGGGGATGCTCGGGTGATTGCGTTGTTGCGTGAGGCGGGTGGGTTGATCGGTGAGGTGTTGTCGTATGTGGTCAATTTCCTGAATCCGGATTTGGTGACGTTCGGGGGGCAGTTGTCGGTGGTGCAGCCGTTTGTGGCGGCGATCCGGGGTGCGGTGTTCCAGCAGTGTCTTCCGGTGGTGACCGACGCGC
>NZ_JNYZ01000106.1 GCF_000717335.1 Amycolatopsis jejuensis | reverse complement strand
GGGGGCGAGTGGGGCGGCGGGGGAGATCAGTCATTCGCGGTCGTCGGGGCGGTCGGTGATTCATTGCTGGTGTGGTACGCCGGATTGTCTGGAGTCGGTCGCCGGTGGGGCGGCGATCGTCGCGCGGTTGCAGGAGGAGGGGTACGACATCGGGGGGACGACCGACCTCGTGGCGCTGGCGAGTGCGGGGGATGCTCGCACGATTGCGTTGTTGCGTGAGGCGGGTGGGTTGATCGGTGAGGTGTTGTCGTATGTGGTCAATTTCCTGAATCCGGATCTGGTGACGTTCGGGGGGCAGTTGTCGGTGGTGCAGCCGTTTGTGGCGGCGATCCGGGGTGCGGTGTTCCAGCAGTGTCTTCCGGTGGTGACCGACGCGC
>NZ_JNYZ01000105.1 GCF_000717335.1 Amycolatopsis jejuensis | reverse complement strand
GGGGTCCACACCCGGGTCGACGCCCATCCGGGTACCGATCAGCCGCGCCACCTCGTCGAACCGCGCGGTCGCCCGCTCGATCCGCGCGGCCGTCAGCGCGGGGTTGACCGAGATCACGTCCTGCAGGCGGTGGAAGCGCGGGTCGGTCTCGTACGCCCGCATGACCTCGACCGCGGCGGTCCGCATCGCGGTCAGCACCCGCAGGCCGGCCGGTTGCGCGGCGAACGCCTCCAGCACCGCCGTGATCTGCTGGTCCGCGAGAGCGAGCGCGACGTCCTCCTTCGATGTGAAGTACCGGAAGAACGTCCGCGACGACACTTCGACCGCATCGGCGATCTGGTCGATGGTCGTGGCCTCGAAACCGTTCGCGCAGAACAGCGCCTGGGCCGCTTCGATCAACGCCTCCCGTGTCCGCTGCTTCTTCCGTTCCCGAAGGCCGAGCTTCTCCATGCCACCAGCATACGACAGTCACGTCATCAG
>NZ_JNYZ01000104.1 GCF_000717335.1 Amycolatopsis jejuensis | reverse complement strand
CTGATGACGTGACTGTCGTATGCTGGTGGCATGGAGAAGCTCGGCCTTCGGGAACGGAAGAAGCAGCGGACACGGGAGGCGTTGATCGAAGCGGCCCAGACATTGTTCTGCGCGAACGGTTTCGAGGCCACGACCATCGACCAGATCGCTGATGCGGTCGAAGTTTCGTCGCGGACGTTCTTCCGGTACTTCACGTCGAAGGAGGACGTGGCGCTGGCTCTCGCGGACCAGCAGATCACGGCGGTGCTGGAGGTGTTCGCCGCGCAACCGGCCGGCCTGCGGGTGCTGACCGCGATGCGGGCCGCCGCGGTCGAGGTCATGCGGGCGTACGAGACCGACCCGCGCTTCCACCGCCTGCAGGACGTGATCTCGGTCAACCCTGCGCTGACGGCCGCGCGGATCGAGCGGGCGACCGCGCGGTTCGACGAGGTGGCGCGGCTGATCGGTACCCGGATGGGCGTCGACCCGGGTGTGGACCCC
>NZ_JNYZ01000103.1 GCF_000717335.1 Amycolatopsis jejuensis | reverse complement strand
TGTAGCCGGCTTGGGTGTAGAGCTCGAGTTCGCGGTGCAGGGAGAAGCCGGTGTTGTCGTCGGTGCCGGGCCACAACGGAATACCCTCCGCACGCAACAAGCGCACGACATCCATGACCCTGCCGTATGCATCCGCGTAAGCCACCAGGTCCTCTTCGGACTCGTACGGGAAGTGCGGACGACGCCGGTCGCGCTGGTAGGCCAGCGGCATGTGCTCGATCACCGGCAGGTCCGCTTCGAGGGTGACATCGGTCCGGCCGAGCATCATCGCTTCGTGCAGCTGAATCGTCGTATCGACGCCGACGCCTGGTTGACGTGGGTGATCTCGTCGTAGCCTGCTTCGATCATCTTGTCCGGCGTGGTGAACGCCGGCACGTGCCCGACCACCCGCAAGCCCAGCTTGTGCGCCTCCTCCGCCAGCCTCGGCACCCACTCCGGGTTCAGCGAATTGTAGATCTTGATCTGGTGGTAACCCCGGTCCGCGTACCAATGGACCAGGTCGACGGCTTCGTCCAGGGTCTCCGGGATCATCCCGAGATCCCACGAGAACTCGCTCCGGCCTTCGATCAGCCCGGAGCGGGTGATGGTCGGTCCGGCCAGCTCCCCCGACTCGAAACACTCCTCCAGCTCCAGCAACCGCTCATTCACATTCCCCATATCCCGCACCGACGTCACCCCCGCCGCCAACGCGAACAACCCACCCCACCCATCCACATGCCCATGCATGTCATGCAACCCCGCCACCAACGTCCCCCCACCACCATCCACCACCACACCCACCGAATCCCCC
>NZ_JNYZ01000102.1 GCF_000717335.1 Amycolatopsis jejuensis | reverse complement strand
CGTCGATGCAGGGGTATTACCGGAAGCCGCGGATGGATCGTGAGCTGATTGCGGAGAATGCGGCGGGGATCATTGCGACGACGGGGTGTCCGTCGGGTGAGGTGCAGACGCGGTTGCGGCTGGGGCAGCGGGAGGCTGCGGTGCAGGCGGCGGCGGATTACCGGGATATTTTCGGGGCGGACAATTTTTTTCTGGAGTTGATGGATCACGGGCTGCCGATCGAGCGGTCGGTGCGGGAGGGGTTGCTGGAGGTCGGGCGGTTGCTGGATTTGCGGCCGTTGGCGACGAATGATTCGCATTATGTGACGAAGGATCAGGCGGATACGCATTCGGCGTTGTTGTGTGTGCAGGCGGGGAAGACGCTGAATGATCCGACGCGGTTCAAGTTCGATGGTGATGGTTATTTCCTGAAGTCCGCGGATGAGATGCGGGAGTATTGGGACCGGGAGGTGCCGGGGGCGGCGGACAGCACGTTGTGGATCGCCGAGCGGGTCGAGTCGTATGAGGAGGTGTACACGCACAAGGACCGGATGCCGGTCTTCGA
>NZ_JNYZ01000101.1 GCF_000717335.1 Amycolatopsis jejuensis | reverse complement strand
CGTCGTGGGGTGGCGCGGACGCGGCGGGAGATTTCGCGGTATACGGTGCTGGCGCCGTCGACGGTGTCGTTGCGGGTGGATGCGTTGATTGCGGCGGGGTTGGTGGAGGAGACCGCGAGCGGGGGGATGCCGGGGCGGTGGTGTCGGTGGCGTTGGGGACGCATCATGTCCGGCTTGCGGTGGCTGATCTGCTGGGGGAGTTGGTGCATGTTGTCGAGTGTCCGGTTGATGTGACGCTGGGTCCGGTTGTGGTGTTGCGGGAGATTTGGGAGCGGACGCTGGTGGCGTTGGGGGACGCTCGCGTCGACGTTGGGGGTGTGCGTGGGGTGGTGCTGGGGGTGCCGGCGCCGATTGATTCGCGGTTGGGGACGGTGACGTCGTCGGCGCAGTTGCCGGGGTGGGATCAGCAGAATTTGTATGAGGTGATCGGGCAGTTCACGGAGTTGCCGGTGTCCATCGAGAATGATGCGAATTTGCTGGCGCTGGGGGAGTTCCGGGCGGTGGCGGCGAGCGTGGAGCACATGCTGGCGGTGAAGGTGGGGAGCCGGATCGGGTCCGGGGTGGTGGTGGGTGGTGGGTTGTATTCGGGGGCGAGTGGGGCGGCGGGGGAGATCAGTCATTCGCGGTCGTCGGGGCGGTCGGTGATTCATTGCTGGTGTGGTACGCCGGATTGTCTGGAGTCGGT
>NZ_JNYZ01000100.1 GCF_000717335.1 Amycolatopsis jejuensis | reverse complement strand
GCGTCGGACAGCTTGACCGACGCCTTGCGCAGGTCCGTGCTGAACAGGCCGCTGCCGAGCAGGCCGCTGCCCCGCTGGTAGAGCGCGCTGCGGATGGTGCCGGCGTGGTAGGCCTCCACGGCCAGGATCCCGGCGGCCGCTTCGAGGTAGGTTTTGTTGCTGATCAGCGGGGCGGCGCCCTTGTAGGCGGTCACGCCGACGTCCTCGAACAGGAACGCGGCGAGCAGGAAGTTCTCTTCGCACGCGAAGGCGTCGAAGGCATGTCCCTTTTTCACGATTCCCGCGGCCTGCGCGGCGGCGGTGAAACTGGACTGCAGATCGATCGCCGGCCGGCTGACCGCAGCGGACCCGAGGGCGGTCCGCAGGAACGCGACGTGCGCCCTTTCGTCGCCGGCGATTTCCTGCGCATACTGGCGTGCCGCCCGGGTTTCGAACCGCACCGCACGCCCACCGGTCACGCCGCCGCGCGCGCCGGCGCCGGTCGTCATCGAGTCGGGCAGCCCCCGGCCGGTCACCGCGTGCAGGTAGAACTCGGCCTCGAGATACTCCAGATTGAGCGCGAAGTTGAGCACCGCGCCGTCGCTGACCTCACCGGAGTCCTGCGCGACCGGAGCGGCCTGGCGCACGGCGGCTGCGGCCGGGCCGGCGAACCCGCCGATCCCGGCCAGCGCGCC
>NZ_JNYZ01000099.1 GCF_000717335.1 Amycolatopsis jejuensis | reverse complement strand
GGTGAGGGTTTGGTGGAGTGTGTGGGTTTGGGTGTGGGTGGGGTGCCGGTGTGGTGGCGGGTGTCGGGGGTGTCGTTGGCGGGTGCGGTGGTGTCGGAGGAGTTCGGGAGTGTGGGGGGCAGTGTGCCGGGTGGGGTGTTTGTGCCGGGGGTGTCGTGTGGGTTTGGGGTGTGGGTGTATGTGCGGGCGGCGTTGGGTGCGGGTGGGGAGGTGGGGTTGTTGTCGGGGGGTCGGGTGCGGGTGGTGTTGGTGCGGGAGGGGTGTGTGGGTGGGGTGGGGGTGTGGGTGTATGTGGTGAGTGGGGTGCGGTTGGTGCCGGAGTGGGTGGTTGTGGATGGTGGGGGTCGGTTGGTGGCGGTGGTGGGGGGTGGTCGGGAGGAGTGGGTGGTGCGGGGTGATGTGGTGGGGTGTCGGGAGGAGTTGGAGGGGTTGGTGGAGGGGGGGATTCGGTGGGTGTGGTGGTGGATGGTGGTGGGGGGACGTTGGTGGCGGGGTTGCATGACATGCATGGGCATGTGGATGGGTGGGGTGGGTTGTTTGCGTTGGCGGCGGGGGTGACGTCGGTGCGGGATATGGGGAATGTGAATGAGCGGTTGCTGGAGTTGGAGGAGTGTTTCGAGTCGGGGGAGCTGGCCGGACCGACCATCACCCGCTCCGGGTACCTCGACGGGGTCCGCGGTCCTGGTGGGTATGGGATCACCCCGTTCACCACGCCGGACAAGATGATCGAAGCAGGCTACGACGAGATCACCCACGTCAACCAGCTCATGCTCGGCTGGCTCATCGACGAAACCGAAGACACCCTGTCCCCGCTTCGGATCATGGGATTGACGCGGGCCGCAAAGCTCGACCTCACGTCGGAGCCGGTGCGCCGCACCCTGAACCTCATGCACGACCACGGGATCGGCCTGGACACCACCGTCTGTGTCATGGAAGGACTACTGCTCTGCCGCGACGGCAAGACTCTTCCCGGCGACGAAGCGATACTCGATCACCTGCCGCCGGCCTATCAACACGACCGACGGCACACCTATCTGCCCCATGAGTCCGAAGAGGACCTGGCAACCTACGAGCAGAGCTTCGCCAAAGTCATGGACACGCTCCGCCTGTTGCGTGCGGAGGGTATTCCGTTGTGGCCCGGCACCGACGACAACACCGGCTTCTCCCTGCACCGCGAACTCGAGCTCTACACCCAAGCCGGCTACA
>NZ_JNYZ01000098.1 GCF_000717335.1 Amycolatopsis jejuensis | reverse complement strand
CCCAGCAATCCGCTCCAACACCTCCTCCACCACCACCACCGGCGACACCTCACCCCGCCGCAACAACCCCGACAACACCCCCAACGACAACTCAGCAAACATCCTCAGCCACACCCCCACCCGGCAACGACGGAACCCGCTTATGCCAATCAGTACGCTGCTGATACGCATTCGCCACCGTCAGCACCGTCGTGTCATCACCAGGACGACCCACAATCTGCAACCCGATCGGCAACCCCGCCTTCGTGAAACCACACGGAACCGACACCGCAGGCGCACCCGCCACACTGAACGGACGCCGGAACCGGTTCTGCGCCGCCCGCGCCGCACCCCGCCCATTGTCCCGCGGCACCTGCTCATCGAACCGCGCCGGCGGACCCGGCGACGTCAACGTCACCACCACATCGACATCCGCCATCGCCTTCCGGAACTCCTCCTGAAACACCTTCCGCACCCGCAACGCCCGCAAATACGCCGACGCCGGCAACGTACTCGCCAACGCCATCCGGCTCCGCGCACTCTCCCCGAACAACTCACCCCGCTCCCGGAACAACTTCTCATGCACCGAATACGACTCACCAAGCAAAATCGTCGAATGCACAGTCTGGGCTTGTTCGATCATCGGTAACTCCACCGACGTACGCACCATGCCCGCCTCCGTCAACACCCCCACCGCAGCCTCCAACGCCGACCGAAACTCCGGATCCACCCCATCCACAAAAAACCC
>NZ_JNYZ01000097.1 GCF_000717335.1 Amycolatopsis jejuensis | reverse complement strand
CGGAACCAGTGCAGCAGCGCGATGGTCTGTTCGACGACCCAGCGGTAAACGCCGAGTCCGGAGCCGTGTTCGGTACTGCGGCGGGCGAACTTCGGATCGATGCCCTTGGCGCGCACCAACCTCCGGTACTTGTCGAAGTCGTAGGCGCGGTCGGCGTAGAGGGTGCCGGGTCGGCGGCGTGGCCGTCCGCGACGGCCGCGCACCGCTGGGATGGCCGCAAGCAGCGGGGCGAGCTGGGTGACGTCGTGCCGGTTTCCGCCGGTCAGCGTCACCGCCAGCGGCATCCCGCCACCTTCGGCGATCACATGGTGCTTGGAGCCGGTACGGGCTCGGTCGACCGGGCTCGGGCCGGTTTTGGCCCCCCCTTTAGCGCCCGGACATGTGATCCATCGATCGCGGCGCGGGACCAGTCGATCAACCCAGCCGTGTTGAGTTTGGCCAGCAGCACCTCATGCAGCTGCTGCCACACCCCGGCCTCGGTCCAGTCCCGCAACCGCCGCCAGCAGGTCATCCCGGACCCGTATCCCAGCTCCTGCGGCAGGAACTCCCACGGCATCCCCGTGTACAGCACGAACAAGATGCCGCACAACGCCTTGCGGTCATCCAGCCGCAGCCGCCCCGGATTCCGGAAACGGCGCTCGACCGTGGGCAGCAACGGCTCGATCAGCCCCCACAGCCCATCCTCGACTTCCCACGGCCTGCGCTGGGCCACACCAACCTCCCGCCACATGATCAACAACAGGAGACATCAAACCACAAACCAAGATCATTCTGTTAGGACCTCT
>NZ_JNYZ01000096.1 GCF_000717335.1 Amycolatopsis jejuensis | reverse complement strand
GGCGTTCGCGGTCTGGACCTCCAAATGCTCCGCCGCATACGCATCCACCACCCGCAGACCGTCCTCGATCGTCGAGACCAGGATGATCCCGGACTGCTGCCCGCCCAACGCCGCCCCCACCCGCTCCGAATGCTTCGTCGCCGCCACCCGCGTCACGAGTTCCCGTTCGACCGCGTCGGCCAGCTCCTCGGACGTGGTGACCAGCACACTCGCCGCCAACGGATCATGCTCGGCCTGACTGATCAAATCCGCCGCCACATGCACCGGATCCGCGGTCCCATCCGCCAGGATCGCGATCTCCGTCGGACCGGCCTCGGCATCAATCCCGATCACACCCCGGACCAGCCGCTTCGCCGCCGTCAGAAAAATGTTCCCCGGACCCGTCACGATGTCCACCGGCGCCAGCTCCGTGCCGTCCGTGTCGACCCCGCCGTAGGCGACCAGCGCCACCGCCTGCGCGCCACCGACCGCCCACACCTCATCCACCCCGAGCAGGGCGGCTGCAGCGAGGATCGTCGGGTGCGGACGACCGCCGAACGCGGCCTGCGGAGGCGAGCAGACCACCAGCGACCGGACCCCGGCCAGCTGCGCCGGGACCACGTTCATCACCACCGTCGAGGGATACACCGCGAGCCCGCCCGGCGCGTACAGGCCGACCCGCTCCACCGGCACCCACCGCTCGGTGACCGTGCCCCCGGCCACCACCTGGGTGGTCACATCCTGACGCCGCTGATCCGCGTGCACCTTCCGGGTCCGCGCGATCGACTCCTCCAACGCCGCCCGCGCCTGCGGATCCAACCCCGCCAACGCCGCGGACAACTCCTCCACCGGCACCCGCACCGTCTCCGGACGCACCCTGTCGAACCGCTCGGTGAACTCCAGCA
>NZ_JNYZ01000095.1 GCF_000717335.1 Amycolatopsis jejuensis | reverse complement strand
TGCTGGAGTTCACCGAGCGGTTCGACAGGGTGCGTCCGGAGACGGTGCGGGTGCCGGTGGAGGAGTTGTCCGCGGCGTTGGCGGGGTTGGATCCGCAGGTGCGGGCGGCGTTGGAGGAGTCGATTGCGCGGACCCGGAAGGTGCACGCGGATCAGCGTCGTCAGGATGTGACCACCCAGGTGGTGGCGGGTGGCACGGTCACGGAGCGGTGGGTGCCGGTGGAGCGGGTCGGGCTGTATGCGCCGGGTGGGTTGGCGGTGTATCCCTCGACGGTGGTGATGAACGTGGTCCCGGCGCAGTTGGCGGGGGTGCGGTCGTTGGTGGTGTGTTCGCCTCCGCAGGCGGCGTTCGGGGGTCGTCCGCATCCGACGATTCTGGCTGCGGCGGCGCTGCTGGGGGTGGATGAGGTGTGGGCGGTCGGTGGTGCGCAGGCGGTGGCGCTGGTCGCCTACGGCGGGGTCGACACGGATGGCACGGAGCTGGCTCCGGTGGACATCGTGACGGGTCCGGGGAACATTTTTCTGACGGCGGCGAAGCGGCTGGTCCGGGGTGTGATCGGGATTGATTCCGAGGCGGGTCCGACGGAGATCGCGATTTTGGCGGATGAGACGGCGGATCCGGTGCATGTGGCGGCGGATTTGATCAGTCAGGCCGAGCATGATCCGTTGGCGGCGAGTGTGCTGGTCACCACGTCGGAGGAGTTGGCCGACGCGGTGGAGCGGGAGCTGGTGACGCGGGTGGCGGCGACGAAGCATTCGGAGCGGGTGGGGGAGGCGTTGGGCGGTCAGCAGTCCGGGATCATCCTGGTCTCGACGATCGAGGACGGTCTGCGGGTGGTGGATGCGTATGCGGCGGAGCATTTGGAGGTCCAGACCGCGAACGCC
>NZ_JNYZ01000094.1 GCF_000717335.1 Amycolatopsis jejuensis | reverse complement strand
TTTGCTGAGTTGTCGTTGGGGGTGTTGTCGGGGTTGTTGCGGCGGGGTGAGGTGTCGCCGGTGGTGGTGGTGGAGGAGGTGTTGGAGCGGATTGCTGGGTTGGATTCGGTGGTGGGTTCGTTGGTGACGGTGATGGGGGAGGAGGCGTTGGCGGCGGCTCGGGTGGTGGAGGGTGAGTTGGCGCGGGGGTTGTGGCGGGGGCCGTTGCATGGGGTTCCGTTGTCGGTGAAGGATTTGATTTTTGTTGGTGGGGTGCGGTGTACGGGGGGTTCTCGGGCGTTGGGTGGTTTTGTTCCGGGTTTTGATGCGGGGGTGGTGGAGCGGTTGCGGTTGGGGGGTGCGGTGGTGGTGGGGAAGGCGCAGACGTATGAGTTTGCGATGGGTCCGGGTACGGGTTATCCGTTTGGGCGGACGCGTAATCCGTGGGATTTGGAGCGGGTGACGGTGGGGTCGAGTAGTGGTTCGGCGGCGGGGGTGTCGGCGCGGTTGGTGTTTGGTTCGTTGGGGACGGATACGGGTGGTTCGGTGCGGGGTCCGGCGTCGGGGTGTGGGGTGGTGGGGTTGAAGCCGAGTGCGGGTCGGGTGGGTCGGTTTGGGGTGTTGCCGTTGAGTTGGTCGTTGGATGAGGTGGGGGTGTTGGCGCGGGAGGTGGTGGATGTGGCGTTGGTGTTGGGGGTGGTGGAGGGTTTTGATGGGCGTGATGCGGGTTCGGTGGGGTTGGTGCCGGTGGATGTGGGGGTGGTGTCGGGTGGTGTGGTGGGTGGGTTGAGGTTTGGTGTGGGTGGTGGGTTTTTTGTGGATGGGGTGGATCCGGAGTTTCGGTCGGCGTTGGAGGCTGCGGTGGGGGTGTTGACGGAGGCGGGCATGGTGCGTACGTCGGTGGAG
>NZ_JNYZ01000093.1 GCF_000717335.1 Amycolatopsis jejuensis | reverse complement strand
AGAGTTCCTAACAGAAGGTTTTGATGTGGCGGTAGCAGATCACGCATGTCGCCAGACCGAGGAACGCTTCGTGGATGTCATCGCGGCGTTCCCATCGGATGCGCAGCCGTTTCATGCCGTGGTACCACGCGATCGTGCGCTCTACGACCCACCTGATCGCGCCGAGTCCGGAGCCGTGTTCCTGTCCGCGCTCGGCGATCCATGGGTCGATTCCCATACCGCGCAGCTGTTCGCGGTGTTTGGCGGAGTCGTAGGCGCGGTCGGCGTACAGTGCGCCGGGGCGGTGGCGAGGACGCCCGCGTCTGCCCCGCACGGGCGGGATGGCCTCGACCAGTGGGAGGAGTTGAGTGACGTCGTTGACGTTGCCGCCGGTCAGGATGACGGCCAGCGGGATACCGCCGCGCTCGGTGATCACGTGGTGCTTGGAGCCTGGCCGGGCACGGTCGACCGGACTCGGCCCGCTTTTGGGCCGCGGCGCGCCGCGCGCGTATGCGAGCTGTCGATCACCGCCCGCGACCAGTCCAGTTTCCCAGCCGCGTTCAGCTCGGCCAGCAGCGTCTCGTGCAGCTGTTGCCACACCCCGGCCTCGTTCCACTCGGCCAGGCGCCGCCAGCAGGTCATCCCGGACCCGAACCCCAGCTCCTGGGGCAGGAACTCCCACTGGATCCCGGTATGCAGCACGAACAAGATGCCCTGCAGCACGAGACGATCCGGCAGCCGCTTGGGGCCCGGCCGGGACAGTGCGTACTCCCAGCGCGGCAACAGCGGTTCAATTCGTTCCCACAGGTCGTCGGAGACGATCCACGGTGGCTGTTCACCTTTCCTCACCCGTTCATGATCAACGATCATGAACCTTCACGCACCACAAGTGATCAACTTGTTAGGAACTCT
>NZ_JNYZ01000092.1 GCF_000717335.1 Amycolatopsis jejuensis | reverse complement strand
GTTTGTGGCGGCGATCCGGGGTGCGGTGTTCCAGCAGTGTCTTCCGGTGGTGACCGACGCGCTTGATGTGCGGGTGGGGACGGTCGGTACTGACGCGGAGATTCTTGGTGGGGTGGATCTTATCCTGGATCGCACGCTGCATCCGGACACTGTCGACAAGCTCGTGGCGAGCGGGTGGCGGGCGTCGGCGGGCTGACCGGGACCGATCAGGGGGTCATCCGGCTGGTACTCTGCGACCGCATCACCCACTGGCTGGGTACCAGGGTGGATGCGGGGTATCGCCGGGGAATGCCGGGCTGGTAGTGAGGTGCTCGACCACGGTCCGCGTCCTGGCAGACGCTCGCGCCTGGTACCGCGGGGAGTCTGGAGTGGTCGCATTCGGGGATTGCGGTCGACTCGGCGGGTGCGGTGTATTGGGCTGATCCGGCGGGTGGTGCGGTGCTGGTGCAGGCGCCGGGCGGGGATGTGGGCCGGGTCGAGGTGTCGTTGCTGGAGGTCCACGGGATCACGTATGACGGTCGTGGTGGCCGGGAAGTGTTGTGGCTGGCCGATCCGGGGTTCAAGATGCGTCCGCCGCGGTACGAGCCGGAGGGTCGTGCTGGTGCGGCGGGGTGTTTCGATCTGGCGACGCGGGAGTTCCGTCCGCTGACTCCGCCGGATCTTCCCGCGTATGCCGGGGATTCGTGGCGGCCGACCGCGGTTGCGGTGAGCGGGGACACGGTCGTGGTGGCCGACGGGTATGGCGCCAGTCTGGTGCACTATTTCCGTGGCTCGGAGTATCTGCTGACGCTCAATGGGAGTGATACGGGGACGGATTTCCAGTGCCCGCATGACATCGCGATCCTCGATGATCAGCGCCTCGTGGTCGCCGATCGCGGTAATCACCGGCTTGTGTCGTTCCGGCTGGATGGCACGTATCTGGGCACGTTCACGGATCCGTTGGTGCGGAGCCCGGCCGGGCTTGCGGTGCGGGACGGCAGGTTGATTGTGGCGGATGTCGAGCGGGCGGTGCTGGCCGTCGATCTCGATGGGGAGCGGGTCGAGGAGATCGTGGCGTATCCGGGGGTGCCGAAACAGCCGGGGTGGCCGAATCTTGATCGTGGCGGGGAGACGGTGCGTCCGGACTTGGCGGTGGGGGTGTTGAACAGTCCGCACAGCGTGGCGGTCGGTGTGGATGGATCGGTGTATGTCACCGAGTTCGTTATTGGTGGGCGTGAGATCCGGCTGGTTCCGGCCGGGCCGGGAAACTGAACGTGGACAGGAGAGTTTCTGTGACGGGAACAGTCAAGCAGCATGCGGTGGCCGCTATTGTGCGGCTGAGTGGGCTCCCCGCCGAGCGGATTCAGGTGACGATCGATCCCGGGCTCGGGGACGGGTTC
>NZ_JNYZ01000091.1 GCF_000717335.1 Amycolatopsis jejuensis | reverse complement strand
CTAGTGCCGCGTCACGCAACGTTGGGTAGGTAATCTGGGCGGCGGATCTTCGAGCCGGCTGCGAAGTGGCGCTTCGGGTGGCAGTGCCGGTTGCGCCACCGTAGATAGCCGGTGATCGCGGCTTCCTGAACGGCATGGGAGGGATAGTCGCTGCCGTCCAGAGCGAAGTAGCGCAGCGCGGTGAACTCGCACTCGACCCAGTTCAACCAGGACGCGTTGCTGGGCGTGTAGACCAGCTCGATCCCGTGATGGGCACACCATTCGGTGACCTCGGCCTTGGCATGCGGTTTGTAGTTGTCGCTGATCAGGTAGAGTTTCCCGGCGGGGAAGCGGCGGCGGAGCTGTTTGCAGAAGTCGAGGAACTGCGGCCAGCGTTTGCGGTCGCGGAATCGGTAGAACACCTGTCCCGAGGCCAGATCCAACGCGGCGAACATCTGCCGGACTCCGGCATTCCGGTTGTAGGTGGCGCGCAGCCGGACAGGCTGGCCGCGCTGGAACCAGCCGTGACCAGGCCGGGGTTGCAGGTTCAACGGCCCGAACTCATCGACACAGAGCACGCGGCCATCGGCAGGTGGATGGTCGTAAAGGTCCAGGATGCGCGCCATCTTGGCGGCGAACTCGGGGTCACGACTGCGTTTCCAGGTCTTCGTTCGCTGCCAGGTGATGCCGGCCTCGCGCAAGACTCGTCGCGTGGTCTCCGCCGAGACCGCCAGCCGGTGGCGTACGCGCAGGTAGGCGGCCAGCTTGGTGAGGCTCCAGGTGGTGAAAGGTTGCCCGAGCCCGTGGGGATCACTCCGGGCGATGCGGCAGATCAACTCGCGGGCGGCCGGACCGAATTTAGCTGGTCGGCCGCCGCTCCATTTTGGGTCCAGTGCCGCGAACCCCTGGGCGTTGAACGCGTGGATCACCTCCCGCACATAGTTCTCGGTCGCGGCGAACATCATCGCGATCTCACCCGCTGACCGCCCCTGCACCGACGAGAGCACGATCCCGGCTCGACGCAGCCGGACCCGGTCCCTGCTCGACCTAGTGATCTTCACCAAACGTTGTGCTTGTTCGGGCTCTAACTCGTGCACGAACACCTCGGGCTGACGAGCCACGGGCACCACCTCCACCCGGCAGAGTGCCAGGCGTGGCAAATGAGCGGCCCGAAGGG
>NZ_JNYZ01000090.1 GCF_000717335.1 Amycolatopsis jejuensis | reverse complement strand
GCGGCGACGGCGGCGAGGTGTTCGGCGGTGTGGGCTGAGAGGTCGGTGCTTTTGGGGAAGTACTGGCGGAGCAGGCCGTTGGTGTTTTCGTTGCTGCCGCGTTGCCAGGGTGAGTGGGGGTCGCAGAAGTAGACGGGGATGCCGGTGGCGATGGTGAATTCGTGGTGGCGGCCCATTTCGCTGCCTTGGTCCCAGGTCAGGGATCGTTGCAGGTGTGCGGGCAGGGTCGCGACGGTGGTGGCGAGGGCGTCGCGGACGTGTTCGGCGCCGCGGCCGTCGGGCAGGGGCACCAGGATCGTGTAGCGGGTCTGGCGTTCGACCAGGGTCGCGATGGCGGAGGCGCCGTCCTTGCCGATGATCAGGTCGCCTTCCCAGTGGCCGGGGACGGCGCGGTCGGCGGCTTCGGCGGGCCGGTCGCTGATCATGACCATGGGTTCGGCGAAGCGGGGCCGGCGCTGTCCGCCCGGGGTGCGGGGTTTGCGCGTGGCGCGGCCGGTGCGCAGCGCGCGGTGCAGTTCGCGGCGCAGTTCGCCGCGGCCTTGGAGGTAGAGGGCCTGGTAGATCGTTTCGTGGGTCACGTGCAGCTCCGGCCGGTCGGGGTGGTCGCGGCGCAGCCGGCGGGCGATCTGCTCCGGGCTGAATTTCTCGTCCAGCATGTCCTGCACCCGTTCCCGCAGCTCGGGACTGGCCGCGATCTTGCCCGTTTTCGGCCGCGGGCGCCGTGCCCGGGCGAGGTCGTGCGCCGCGTGGGGCCGGTACTCGCCCGAGCCGGGGCGGGCGTTGCGGGCGATCTCCCGGCTGATCGTGGACGGGCTGCGGCCCAGCTCGGCTGCGATCGCCCGCCGCGAGCGGCTCGCCGCCAGCCCGTCCGCGATCACGATCCGCTCCTCGACCGACAGGAACCGGCCCGAATCCGGCTCCGGCCGGACGGGCCGCGGCACCGTGTTGCGCCCCGCCCGGCTCGGCCGTCCGTGCCGCCACAGATGCCCGGTCCGCCGGTCGACCCCCACCATCCGGCACGCCTCGACCGTGCCCACGCCTTCCGCCACAAGATCAAAATACCGGCGGCGTTCCGCCGCCAGCCTCACACGACCCTGCGGCCCCCGGCCCTCCCCGACCCCGATCACGGCAACCCCTGCACAACTCAGGCGTTGCAACAACCACTAGAACCCAAGCAGATTCC
>NZ_JNYZ01000089.1 GCF_000717335.1 Amycolatopsis jejuensis | reverse complement strand
CCCCGCCGCAATCAACGCATCCACCCGCAACGACACCGTCGACGGCGCCAGCACCGTATACCGCGAAATCTCCCGCCGCGTCCGCGCCACCCCACGACGGATCAACTCGAACACCGACCCCACCGACGCAGGCGCCTCCACCCGCGGCGAACGCTCACCCTCAGCCATACCCCCACCCTAATCCGGCAACCCGACTTCAGCTGAAAATCGGCGGCAAAGAACCAGCCGATGGAAGATGTTCGGGCAGTTCCGGGTCAGACCGGCAGCGACGGCGCCGGGGTCCGCCGGGCTCCGGCCAGCAGGAGAGCACCCAGCTGCCCCGCTTCCGGGCCCGTCACCGACTGTTCGATTCTCGGCGGACGGCGCCACGGCAGCTGCTCGGCCACCCGCGCCCGCAGCGGGGTCAGCAGGGTCGCACCGGCCGCGGACAGGCCGCCGCCGATGACGATCAGCTCCGGGTCGGTCAGCGCGATCAACCCCACCAGCCCCTGTGCCAGCGTTTCGACGGCCTCGACCCACACCCGGCGCGCGATCGGGTCCGACCGGATCGACTGCGCCACCGCCTCGGCGTCGGGGGAGCCCAGCCCGCCGGAACGCTGGTACCGGCGGGCAATGGCCGACGCCGACGCGTACGCCTCCAGGCAGCCACGCGCGCCACAGGTGCACGGTTCCCCGCCCGCAGCCACGACGACATGCCCGAACTCCCCCGCCGCACACCGGGCCCCGGTCACCGTCCGGCCGCCGATCCGCAAAGCAGCGGCGATCCCGGTGCCGATCGGCACGAAAGCCGCGTCCTCGACGTGCTCCCCCGCTGCGGCGCGGGCTGCCCACTCGGCGTCCGCGGCTGCCCGAGCGTCGTGGTCGACGGTCACCGGTACCGCATAGCGATGCCGCAGCCGGTGCGTGAGCTCCAGCTCATGCCAGTCCAGATTCGTAGCCCGGACAACAGTTCCGGTATGCCGATCGACAATCCCTGGAACCGCAGCACCGATACCGCTCAACGGCTGCCCCGCGTCGAGCGCTTCACCAGCCAAGGTGTCGAGAACATGCACGAGCGTGGCATACGGGCTACCCTCCGCCGCCGTCGGACGCGTAATCCGCGCATGCACCGTCCCGTCAGGATCCGCCAGGACAGCCTTGATCCCAGTCCCCCCGACATCGGCCCCGATCAGCAGACCCGGCTCCGAAACGAC
>NZ_JNYZ01000088.1 GCF_000717335.1 Amycolatopsis jejuensis | reverse complement strand
GTTTGTGGCGGCGATCCGGGGTGCGGTGTTCCAGCAGTGTCTTCCGGTGGTGACCGACGCGCTTGATGTGCGGGTGGGGACGGTCGGTACTGACGCGGAAATTCTTGGTGGGGTGGATCTTATTCTGGATCGCACGCTGCATCCGGACACTGTCGACAAGCTCGTGGCGAGCGGGTGGCGGGCGTCGGCGGGCTGACCCGGCCGGTCATTTCCCGGTGCGGAAATGCGCCCGGTAGTCACTGGGCGACATGCGCTTCACCGTGCGGAACCGGCGGTTGAAGTTGGACAGGTTCGCGAACCCCGCGTCCCCCGCGATCGTCGCGACCGGCCGGTCGGTTTCGCGCAGCAGGCGGCATGCGGCGTTGACCCGGACGACGGTGAGGTACCGGGTGATGCTGGATCCGGTGCAGCGCGCGAAAAGCCGGCTCGCCGCGCTCGGCGTGAGGTTCGCCGCCGCCGCGATTTCTTCGAGCGTGAGCGGGGATTCGTACCCGGAGTGGATGGCCGCCACCATGGCGTCGACGCGTCCGGCGACCTCGCGGCTCACCGCCGGACGTTGCTGCGCGGCGGCCAACAGCCGGTAGGGGACGCGGCTCATCGCGACGAGCAGCCGCAGGAGTTCGACGGTGCGTTCGGGCGGGGCGAGCGCGTCCGGCCCGGTGGCGTCCAGCCCGGCGGGCCAGGCGGGCGGGTCCGGGAACCAGATCCCGTTCGCGGCGTCGTCGAGCATCGCCGCGACATTCGCGAATGCGGGCTTCTCGAACAGTCCGGCACCGAGGAAATCGCGCCGGAAATGGATCACGACGACGTCGTTCGGCATGTCCTCACCGGTCGACACATAGCTGTGCGGGAGGTCGGGACCGATCAGGGTGAGGTCACCCGGCTGGTACTCTTCGACCGAATCACCCACCAGCCGGGTACCCCTTCCCTTGCTGATCAGCGTGAGCTCGAACTCCGGGTGGACGTGCCAGTACGGATCCAGTCTACCTATGCTGAACTGGGTGTATCGCCAGCTGAGCGCCGGGCTGGGGGTGAGGTGCTCCACCACTGGCAGACGCTCGCGCCTGGTACCGCGGGGAGTCTGGAGTGGTCGCATTCGGGGATTGCGGTCGACTCGGCGGGTGCGGTGTATTGGGCTGATCCGGCTGGTGGTGCGGTGCTGGTGCAGGCGCCGGGCGGGGACCCGGACCGGATCGAGGTGCCGTTGCTGGAGGTCCACGGGATCACGTATGACGGTCGTGGTGGCCGGGAAGTGTTGTGGCTGGCCGATCCGGGGTTCAAGTTGCGTCCGCCGCGGTATGAACCGGAGGGTCGTGCTGGTGCGGCGGGGTGTTTCGACTTGGCGACGCGGGAGTTCCGTCCGCTGACTCCGCCGGATCTTCCGGCGTATGCCGGGGATTCGTGGCGGCCGACCGCGATTGCGGTGTGCGGGGACACGGTTGTGGTGGCGGATGGGTATGGCGCCAGTCTGGTGCATTACTTCCGTGGCTCGGAGCATCTGCTGACGCTCAATGGGAGTGATACGGGGACGGATTTCCAGTGCCCGCACGACATCGCGATCCTCGATGATCAGCGCCTGGTGGTCGCCGATCGCGGTAATCACCGGCTTGTGTCGTTCCGGCTGGATGGCACGTATCTGGGCACGTTCACGGATCCGTTGGTGCGGAGCCCGGCGGGGCTTGCGGTGCGGGACGGCAGGTTGATTGTGGCGGATGTGGAGCGGGCGGTGCTGGCCGTGGACCTCGATCGGGGGCGGGTCGAGGAGATCGTGGCGTATCCGGCGGAGCCGAAACAGCCGGGATGGCCGAATCTTGATCGTGGTGGTGAGACGGTGCGTCCGGACTTGGCGGTGGGGGTGTTGAACAGTCCGCACAGTGTGGCGGTCGGTGTGGATGGATCGTTGTATGTCACCGAGTTCGTTATTGGTGGGCGTGAGATCCGGCTGGTTCCGGCCGGGCCGGAAAACTGAACGTGGACAGGAGAGTTTCTGTGACGGACACAGTCAAGCAGCATGCGGTGGCCGCTATTGTGCGGCTGAGTGGGCTCCCCGCCGAGCGGATTCAGGTGACGATCGATCCCGGGCTCGGGGACGGGTTC
>NZ_JNYZ01000087.1 GCF_000717335.1 Amycolatopsis jejuensis | reverse complement strand
GTGGTGTCACGTTGTCGGGTGGGGGTGTTACGGGGTGATACGGGCAGCGGTTGTCGCTGTTGTGATGTGATCGATCGTTGCGCATTGTGGAGGGAGTTGATGGCCGGTTTGGCGTGAAGGGTGGTTGTGGGATGTCGAGTGTGAGTGGTTTGCCGTCGGATAAGAAGTATGGGGATTGGCGGGTGGAGGATATTCCTCTCTATCGGGAGGGGATGTCGACGTTTGAGTTTGTGCGGGCGACGCATGAGGCTGATTATCGGACGTATCAGGCGGAGCCGGTGGCGGGGCGGTCGTTTGGGTTTAATGGTATTGGTCGGTTGACTGAGGTTGCGTTGCATATGCCGACGAAGTACACGTTGCATGATCTGAGTCCGCAGTATCGGCAGGATCCGGGGTTTTTTCAGGGTTTGATGGGGGTGCCGGATCGGGGTCCGGTGGATTTGGCGGCGTTTCAGCGGGAGACGGAGGAGCTGGCGACGGCGTTTGAGTCGAATGGGATCAAGGTGCATTGGGTTGATTTTCCGGATGAGCCGACGAATCCGTATGGGCCGTTGATGGGGCATGTGTTTTTGTCGTGGGGTTCGGTGTGGCGGGGTGGGTCGGTGATTTCCCGGTTCGGGTTTTTGCCGGGGATGGTGGGGGTGACGGAGTATCTGGCGAAGTGGGCGTGGAATACGTTGAACATTCCTCCTCTGGTGGCGATCACGGAGGGGGCGATGGAGCCGGGTGCGTGTAACATGATCGCGGATGAGGTGCTGGTGACGTGTTTGTCGGCGTCGTATGACCAGCGGGGCACGGATCAGTTCGTGAACGCGATTTCGAAGACCGATGGTAATGACGAGTTCTATAATCTGCAGTTGCGTCCTGCGGTGGAGGGGTTCTTCAACAAGGCGACGGGGGCGTGTGCGCATCCGGACATCAATATCAACGCGATTGATGTGGGGAAGCTGGTGGTGTCGCCGGCGGCGTTGGACATGGAGGCGCGGACGTGGCTGTATGACAACAACTTCGAGTTGATCGAGGCGGACGCGGACGAGCAGCGGGAGTTCCTTGCCCCGTGTAACGTGTTGTTGCTGGAGCCGGGCAAGGTGATCGCGCATGCGGATTGTGTGAAGACGAATCAGAAGATCCGTGATGCGGGGGTCGAGGTGATCGAGGTGACGGGGACCGAGATCCGGAAGGCGTGTGGCGGGATCAAGTGCCGGGTGATGCAGATCAACCGTGAGCGTGGTGCGACGCTGGCGGACGTGCGGAACCGTTCCTGGCGCTAAATCCCCCGGAAAGGGCCTGGGGGGTGGTGCCGTCCAG
>NZ_JNYZ01000086.1 GCF_000717335.1 Amycolatopsis jejuensis | reverse complement strand
CTTGCCTTCCGGGCTGGTTTCCCGCTGGCGCACGACGGTCATCCCGATACACGTTCCGAGGTCGCGCGCAGCGGCGCCCCTACGTCGTGCAAATGCCGAAGCACCTGGACGTACGTGCGCACCAGCCCACCTTGGCTGTAGTGGATTCCCCGTTGCGTGCAGAAATCGCGGACCAGCGGTTGCGCATGCCGCAGCATCGCCATCGGGATGCTCGGGAAGAGGTGGTGCTCGATCTGGTAATTCAGGCCGCCCATCGTGAACGTCATCCACCGGCCGCCCTTCACGTTGTGCGAGGTCAGCACCTGGCGACGCAGGAAATCCAGCCGGTGCCCCGGCTCCAGGTGCGGCATCGCCTTGTGGTTGGGGGCGAACGAGCAGCCCATGTAGACGCCCCAGACCGCATGGTGGACTGCGATGAACACGAAGGCGATCCCCGGCGGCAGCAGCACGAACACCGCCGTCAGGTAGGCGACGAGGTGCCCGGCCAGCATCCCGGCCTCCAGCCGCCGCCGCTTCAGATCGCCGTGCCACACCGCCTTGATACCCGACCAGTGCAGGTCGAGGCCTTCCAGCAGCAGCAACGGGAAGAACAGGTACGCCTGGTATTTCGCCATCCAGCGCAGGAAACCGGCCTTGGCGCGGCTCTGCCCGGTGCTGAACGCCAGCGCCGCAATGTCGATGTCCGGGTCCGCGCCCTCCACATTCGGATGGGCGTGGTGACGGGTGTGCTTGCCGACCCACCAGCCGTAGCTCAGCCCGACCAGCCCGGCCAGCCCGGTCCCGACCGCGTCGTTGGCACGCCGCCCACGGAAAATCTGCTTGTGCCCGGCATCGTGCCCCAGAAACGACAACTGGGTGTACGCCACTGCCAGCAGCACCGCCATGGACACCTGCCACCACCCCGGCGCACCCAGTGCCAGCACCACCCACGCACCGCCGAACGCCGCGACCGCGGCCCCACCGCGCACCACATAGTGCACCGGCCGCCGACGGAACAGCCCGGCTTCCTTCACTCGTGCCGACAGCTCGGCGAACTCGCTTCCGTGCGGATGGCCGGGTTCTGGTGCGGGGGCGGTTCCTTGTTCGTCCATTGTGGAATCCTCAAGCAGGTGGCGGGCCGTGAGTGTGCGGTCCCGGGCGAGTCCGGGAACAAGCTTCGTGCCGCACGGCGGACGGCCCTGACGGCGGGCCGTGCGCTTCGGAATCGCCGACCGCCTCGGGCCCTTCACCGTGAACGCTACACCGCTCCGGCAAGCCCGGCGCTCCTCACGTTGCGCGCGAATGGCGACGTCAGCGCCCCAAGGGTGTAGTGTCAGCGGTGTCCGAGAACATTCCGTGTGTGAGCGTCCGAGCCCGCACCGTCCTCGGTTCTCATCCGGATACCTGCGCCCGGG
>NZ_JNYZ01000085.1 GCF_000717335.1 Amycolatopsis jejuensis | reverse complement strand
TCCCTAAGGTTGATGTTGTTCGGGGCGAGTGCCCTGGATGCCCAGGGCGATGGGGTGTGGCTGATCGTTGGTTGCCGCACGGTGGCTCGGAAGGAATGGCCGCCCCGTCGTTCTGGACGCCCTGGCCACTGATTCAGATCTGATGCGAACCGTCGCTGTTTAGGGACCTGTTGGCGGGGTTGTCCACGGGGTTGACCTGCAACAACAGGAGAACGAGCGTGACGGAACGGCCGCTGGTCTGGGTCGGGATCGACGTGGGCAAAGCAACGCATCATGCGTGCGCGATGGACGCGGCCGGCAAGATGGTGTTCTCGCAGAAGGTCGCCAATGACCAGGCCGCGATCGAGCAGCTCGTTGCGCGCGCGGGTCAGGCCGCCGGCGAAGTGCGGTGGGCGATCGATCTGACCAGCAACGCCGCCGCGCTGCTGGTCGCGGTGCTGATCGCGACCGGGCAGCAGGTGGTCTACGTGCCCGGCCGGGTCGTGAACCGGATGACCGGCGTGTTCCGCGGCGAAGCGAAGTCCGACGCCAAAGATGCGCGGGTGATCGCCGAAACCGCGCGCATGCGCACCGATCTGACACCGGTCACGGCCACCGACGACCTGGTCATCGAGCTGACCAGACTCACCGCGCACCGCGAGGACCTGATGGCCGACTGGGTTCGCGGCGTCAACCGGCTGCGCGACCTGCTGACCGGGATCTTTCCCGCGCTGGAACGCGCTTTCGACTACTCCACCCGCAGCGCGCTGGTCCTGGTCACCGGTTTTCAGACCCCGCAGGCGATCCGCGAGGCCGGCGAATCCGGCGTGGCCGCCTACCTGCGCGAGCACGGCGCCTGGCCCCAGGGCATCCCCGGCATGGCCGCCGATGCCCTGGCCGCCGCGCACGCCCAGACGGTGCGGCTGCCCGGCGAAGCCACCACCGCGACGCTCCTCGCCGGCCTGGCCCGCCAGCTGCTCGCCCTGGACCGGCAGATCAAGGACACCGACAAACTGCTCACCAGCCAGTTCCGGGAACACCCGCAGGCCGGGATCATCGAGTCGCTGCCCGGTCTCGGGCCGATCCCGGGCGCCGAGTTCCTCGTGGCCACCGGCGGCAACCTCGCCACCTTCGCCACCTCCGGCCCGCTGGCCTCCTACGCCGGACTTGTTCCCGTGCCTCAAGATTCCGGCCGTGTCAGCGGAAACCCGCGGCGTCCCAAGCGATACAACCGCAGGCTGCGCCGTGTGTTCTCCATGGCAGCCCTGTCCAGCATCCGCGCCGGCGGACCATCGCGGACCTTCTACGACCGAAAACGCAGCGAACGACTCATTCACACACAGGCCCTGCTCGCCCTGGCCCGCCGCCTGGTCGACGTCCTGTGGGCCCTCCTGCGCGACGGCCGGAAGTTCACACCGACCGCGCCGCAACCCACTACCGCTGCGGCTTGACACGATCATTCAGATTCCTT
>NZ_JNYZ01000084.1 GCF_000717335.1 Amycolatopsis jejuensis | reverse complement strand
GTGGGTTCTCCGGTCGGGGTGGGCGGGGGTGGGGGCGGTTCAGGTTTTGTGGTGGGTGGTGGTGAACAGGGTGTGCCAAGTGTTTTTCCAGGGCCAGTTCTGTGGCAGGTGGAGGGTGGTGGTGCGGGCGGTGCGGGTGATGCGGGCGGCGATGGCGATCAGGTGGGCGCGGATGGTGCCGGTGCGGGCTTTGGTGTGGACGCTGCCGGCGAGGCATCCCGCGCTGCGCTGGAGGTTGTGGGCGAGGGCGGCGAGGGCGAGCCAGGCTGCGTTGGCGGCGAACCGGCCGGAGGGGAAATGCGCGAGAGCGGAGTTGTTGAGGTCGGCGAAGATCTGCTCGATGGCGCCGGCGCGGTCGCGGTGCCGGGTTTCGGCGGCGACCGTGTCGAACCCGGTGTCGGTGAACACGGTCTGGTAGCGGTAGGCGGGGAACAGTTCCCCGGTCGGGTCGCGGGCGTCGCGGGTGGTGTCGCGGACGCGGCGGACGACGAGGCGGGCGGTGATGCGCTGGCCGTTGCGGGTGGGGTTGGTGAACGCGGTGCAGGGGGTTTCCGCGACCTCGGCGGCGTGGACCCACGTGTCGCTGTCGTGGTCGTAGACCGGTCTGGCGTAGGCGACGGGCTGCCAGGCGTTCTCGGTGATGGCGGCGATCGCGGCGCGGACCGCGGGGTTCTGGGGTGCGGTGACGGAGAACCGGGCCCCCTCGGCCTGGATCGCGGCGAGGATTTCCCCGTGGTAGAAACCGGAATCCAGCCGGACCACCAGGGTTCCGGTCGCGCCGCAGGCGCGGGCGGCGGCGAGGTTGTTGCGCACGAACGAGACCGCGTTGCGGGCGGAGTGGGCCTGCCCGCCGCGCAGCCGAGTCCCGGTGATCACCGGCGCGCGGGCCGACGTGGACAGGCAGCCGGCGAGGAAGTTCAGCCCGCGGACTTTCGTATAGCCGACTTTGGCGCCCTCTTTGCCCGGCCCGAACACGCGGGTGATTTTGGCGTCGATGTCGAGGAACGCCAACTGGTCGATGCCGGGCAGCAGCGGGGTCCGCGCGGTCAGTTCCCGCAGCACGCCAGTGGCGACGTTCTGCAGCTGGGCGACGTGGCCGAGGGTGAAATCACGCAGGAACGTACCCAGCGTCGAGGGCGCCCGGGCCCCGCCGAACAGCCTCGGCATCGCGCCGTGGCGGACGACGTCCAGATCGTCGATGGAATCCGCTCCGGCGGCCATCCCGGCCACGATCGTCGACACCTTCGCCCCGGCGTTGGACCCCGCTGTCGTCCCCAGCGTCAGCAGCCCGTCCGCCAGCCGGCCCAGCCCAGCAGCCTCGGCCAGCCGCATCACCGGCACCAGCCCGGCGTGCGACACCAGATTCGTGTCATCGAACCTCACCGACACCGCCCCGGCAGTATGCAATGATCGCATCCAGCAGATGCCCTCTCCCTCGGTGACAATTGCTCTGTCGCAAGAACAATCATCCCAGGCCAGAGGGCATCTGCCCGTCCAGACACGGCCTACAACACCACAAACACCGGTGGATCCAGG
>NZ_JNYZ01000083.1 GCF_000717335.1 Amycolatopsis jejuensis | reverse complement strand
CCTTGGGTTTTAACGTCGGGGTTGTGGGTGGTGGCCCTGGTTGATCATGGGTGCAGCCCTTGGTTGATGATCTCTTCTTGTCTAGGGAAGAGGGTCGAGAACCAAGGGCTGCGTGGTCAGTGTGCAGGATGTTGCTGTGCTGGGTGGTGTCGGGGATCTGGTGGATTTCCGTGCCAGGTTGTATGGGTGCCTGGCTCGGCGGGCTGACGGGTTGTTCGAGCTGGCTGATGCGCTGGTCTGTGCGGGAGGCCGGGTGGGGTCGCTGCCGGGGTTGTCGCTGGAGCCGGAGTTTCGCCGGGGTCATGGCAGTGTGTATGCCGCGCTGGCTCGGGGCCGTGTTGATGAAACCCGGTTGCGGGCGTTGCTGCTGGAGGTGGCGGTAGCGGGCCGGGCGGGGATGGTGTGGTTTGCCGGGGATGTGTCGAACTGGGCCCGCCCGGAGGCGGGGTGCTCGCCGCAGCGGCTGATGGTGCACGACAAATCAGCCCGGACCGCGGCGGGGCACCCGGTCACGCCGGGGTGGCCGTTCGCGGTGCTGACGGCCCTGGAGTGGGGTCCTGCCTCCTGGACTGCGCCGGTGGACCTGGCCAGGCTCGCTCCCGGGGACACCCTGACCTCGGTCACGCTGGCCGCGATCGAACGGGTCCGTGCCGGGTGGGCCACTCTCGGGCGGGACGAGCCGGCGGGGTTCGTGTTCGACTCCGAGTACGACCTCATGGCATTAAGCCACCATCACCGTGGCGGGGTGCACATCGTGGGGCGGTTACGGTCCAACCAGAACTTCCACGCCGAACCCGCACCTGCGCCCCCGGGCACGAAGGGCCGGCGGCGCCGGCACGGCGACAAGATCTCCCTGGGCAAGGCCGAGACCCTCACCACTGCCGATCGCCGCGTGCACCTCATCTCGCCTCGCTATGGCCGGGTCACGGTGTCGGGCTGGGATCGGCGGCATCGCAGGCTGGCGCGGGAGGGGTACTGGAGCGGCCATGACGGGCCGTTGCCGATCGTGGCAGGCACGGTGGTCCGGGTCGAGATCGAGCACCTGCCCGGTGGCGGGAAACCCGCGAAGCCGATGTGGCTATGGCACGCCGGTCCCACCACGCTGGATCTGACCACCGTGTTCGCCGCCTACCAACGGCGGTTCGACATCGAGCACACCTTCCGGTTCGTCAAACAAGACCTCGGGTGGACGATGCCCGCGCCGATGCTTCCCGACACCGCACTGCGGTGGGGCTGGGTGGTCCTAGCCGCCTACACACACCTGCGCCTGGCTCGCGGCCTCACCCAAGACCTGCGGTTACCGTGGGAAAAACCACAACCACCACAGGCGATGTCACCCCGGCGGGTCCGCCGCGATTTCCGGCGGGTTCGTGCCCTGACCAGCACCCCCGCCAAACCACCAAAAACCACCCACCCCGGCCCCGGACGCCCCACCGGCTCCACCCGCCCACCCCGGCCCCACCACCCAACACACCTCAAAAACAGCAGACGCGGCACAAAACCCACCACACCAACACGTTAAAACCCAAGGGAACCATCACGGAA
>NZ_JNYZ01000082.1 GCF_000717335.1 Amycolatopsis jejuensis | reverse complement strand
GTAACAACCCTCATCCACGGTCGAACCCCAAGACCGGGCATCAGCCAGCCACTTACCCAGCAGGAAATCCTCACTCGCACGCAACAGGGTTTCCTGCGCGTCGATCAGCTGCAGGAAATCGGCGACCCGCTGGTCGTACCGCGGACCCACCATACTCGCCTGATTCGCCCGCAAACTCGGAATCGCCGCAATCACCGAATCCGTACTGCCATACGGATTCACGAACCCCTCCAACGCAGACTCGTCCATCCCCAGCGCCGCCACCGGCCCGCTCGCCACCGCCGCACCGCTCGTGTCGGCAGCATCGACCAGCGCACCGGCGAGAGCCTTCTGCGACTCGACCGGGTTCGTGCCTTGGTGCTCGTGCCGCCACGCCCCGAACGCCGCCTCGACCAGCGTGTCCCACGCCCGGCGCGCATGCACGTCGGCAGTGCCGTAGCGGGCCGTGGTCCATTCGTCCAGCCACGGACCGAGCTCGATGTCCCCGTCCGCCCACGCGAGATCGCTGAACAGGTCCCACAGCACCGGGTTGTTCCCGACGCCCTCGGCCATGTTCGCCAACCCCGACAGCCGAGATGGTTCGGCCCAGCGCTGCGGCGTCGCGGCAACAGCCGCCAGATCACCGTACAGCGGCGTCCGGCCACCATAATTCGGCAAAATCCCCAACGCCCACTTCGTGTCCAGGAACCCGCCCGCGGCGTCCGCGGCCTCCCCGGTCAAGTCCACGATGAAAACCCGGGACAGGTCAACCGCTTCCAGCACTTCCCGGCGAGGGTTGCCGATCCAGGCCTGCATCACCCAGGTCGAGTCCGGATCAGCAGCCAGCATCGCCCCTTGCACCCCGCGAGCAGCGTCGGCAAGGTCGACCCCGCCGGTTTTCCCGCCCTCGTGCAGCAGATCCGCCGCCCACAACCCACTCGCCCCGAACGCGGCATCCTGCGCGGCGTAGTAGGCCGCCGCGACCGTCGCGTACTCCGCCGTGCTCGTGTCAAGCCAGTCCGGCCGCCGCGGCCCCGCGACATCCATGAACCAGAGCCCTTGCGCAACCACATGCGCACCCGGATTACGGTCGGCGAACCCCGGCGGGACCGTCCCGATGAACCCCGGCAGAATCGGTGTGATGTCGAGTTCACGCATCCGGGCCAGCACGGTGCGGGCCAGTTCGGCGCGCTTGTCCACCAACGCCCGCGTGGTGCCCTTACCGAAATTCTCGATGTTGTTCAACCACAACCACGGCTGATGCGACGGCGGCCCCAACCACCGCAGAACCTCCGCCTCCTCATACCCGAACTGCGTGAACGTATCCACATACGCCAGCTCCTGACCCAGCGTCACATGCGCCGCCGTGACCCCGCTCGCGGCCAGCAGATCCAGCTCGGCTTCCCACTGTGCCCAGTCGAAAAACGGCGTCGTATACCCCGGCACCGTCAGGTTATAGGCCACCCGCGACTCCACCTGCGCCTGCCGCTCCACCACGACATCCGCGGGCAGCTCCCGATCCACCGGACGCGTACCAAACCGCGACACAGCCGCGACCCCGGTCTTGCGGGCGAACGCGGCATAACCCGCCACCGCCGCCCCCGCACCCGACGCCGTCACCTGCAAGACCCCACCGCGGGCCGATACCCGGAACCCGTCCCCGAGCCCGGGATCGATCGTCACCTGAATCCGCTCGGCGGGGAGCCCACTCAGCCGCACAATAGCGGCCACCGCATGCTGC
>NZ_JNYZ01000081.1 GCF_000717335.1 Amycolatopsis jejuensis | reverse complement strand
GCAGCATGCGGTGGCCGCTATTGTGCGGCTGAGTGGGCTCCCCGCCGAGCGGATTCAGGTGACGATCGATCCCGGGCTCGGGGACGGGTTCCGGGTATCAGCCGATGGTGGGGTCTTGCAGGTGACGGCGTCGGGTGCGGGGGCGGCGGTGGCGGGTTATGCCGCGTTCGCCCGCAAGACCGGTGTCGCGGTTGTGTCGCGGTTCGGTACGCGTCCGGTGGATCGTGAGCTGCCCGCGGATGTCGTGGTGGAGCGGCAGGCGCAGGTGGAGTCGCGGGTGGCCTATAACCTGACGGTGCCGGGGTACACGACGCCGTTTTTCGACTGGGCACAGTGGGAAGCGGAGCTGGATCTGCTGGCCGCGAGCGGGGTCACCGCCGCGCATGTGACGCTGGGTCAGGAACTCGCGTACGTGGATACGTTCACGCGGTTCGGATATGAGGAAAACGAGGTTCTGCGGTGGTTGGGGCCGCCGTCGCATCAGCCGTGGTTGTGGTTGAACAACATCGAGAATTTCGGTAAGGGCACGACGCGGGCGTTGGTGGACAAGCGCGCCGAGCTGGCGCGCACGGTGTTGGCGCGGATGCGTGACCTCGACATCACACCGATTCTGCCGGGGTTCATCGGGACGGTCCCGCCGGGGTTCGGAGAGCGCAACCCGGGCGCCCACGTGATCCCGCAAGGGCTCTGGTTCATGGACATTGCCGGGCCGCGGCGGCCGGACTGGCTCGACACGAGCACGCCGGAGTACGCGACGGTCGCGGCGGCCTACTACGCCGCGCAGAAAGCCGCGTTCGGCGCGAGTGGGTTGTGGGCGGCGGATCTGCTGCACGAGGGCGGGAAAACCGGCGGGGTCGACCTTGCCGAGGCTGCTCGTGGGGTGCAGCGGGCGATGCTGGCTGCTGACCCGGACTCGACGTGGGTGATGCAGGCCTGGATCGGCAACCCGCGCCGGGAAGTGCTGGAAGCGGTTGACCTGTCCCGGGTTTTCATCGTCGACCTGACCGGCGAAACCGCCGACATCGAGGGCGGATTCCTCGACGCGAAATGGGCCTTGGGTATCCTGCCGAACTACGGCGGCCGGACGACGGCCTACGGCGACCTGGCAGCCGTTGCCGCGACGCCCCAGCGCTGGGCCGAAGCGTCCCGGCTCTCCGGGCTGGCGAACATGGCCGAAGGTGTCGCGAACAACCCGGTGCTGTGGGACCTGTTCAGCGATCTCGCTTGGGCCGATGGGGAAATCCAGCTCGGACCCTGGCTCGACGAATGGACCACGGCCCGCTACGGCGTCGCCGACGAACACGCCCGCCGGGCCTGGCAGACGCTGATCGGAGCCGCGTTCGGGGCGTGGCGGCACGAAAACCAGGGCACCACTCCGGGATTCCGAGTTTGCGGGCGAATCAGGCGAGTATGGTGGGTCCGCGGGCGTTGGGCTATCCGGAGGATGCGTTGATCCCGGCGTTGCGGGACCTGCTGACTGCGGCGGGTTCGGTGGCGACGCGGGGGTTCCGGTATGACCTGGCCGATGTCGCCCGTCAGGTGGCCGAAGACGCCGCTCGTGCTGCCCTGCGCGCCGTCGCCCGAGCGGCGGAGGCGAAGGACCTGGCTGACTACGACCAGCGGGTCGCGGATTTCCTGCAGTTGATTGATGCGCAGGAAACCCTGTTGCGTGCGAGTGAGGATTTCCTGCTGGGTAAGTGGCTGGCTGATGCCCGGTCTTGGGGTTCGACCGTGGATGAGGGTTGTTAC
>NZ_JNYZ01000080.1 GCF_000717335.1 Amycolatopsis jejuensis | reverse complement strand
GGCGAGAGCGGCGAACTTCCCGTCCGCCGGGTCACCCTCGACCACCTCCAGGGTGTTCGCGCCGGTGAACCGCCCGTAGGCCTGGATACGGGTGCCGTAGAGCTCCGACCAGAAGAACGGCACAATATCCGGCGACTGCGGAACCCCGGTCGCGATCGTCTCGGCCACCGCGTGGGCCTGCTCGATCGCGTTCTGCTGATGCTCGACCCGAATCGACCCAGAGGCATACGTCCAGCGGGCGATGTCCCCGACCGCGTAGACATCGGCCGCCGCCCGCCCCGCACTGTCACACCCGACGCCGTCGACCAGCCGCAGCCCCGACCCGGCCAGCCACTCCGTCCGCGGACGGCTGCCCATCGCCGCGACCACCACGTCCGCGTCGACCGTCGACCCATCGGACAACACCGCACCCGCCACCCGATCCTCACCGAGCAGCCGGGTGACCTGACGACCCAACCGCAGGTCCACCCCGTGCCGTTCATGCAACTCGGTCAGCTGGGGCGAGAGCAGCGCGCCTACCTGACCGAACCGGATCGACCGGCTCCGGCCCACCACCGTCACCGCCAAACCCCGGGCCGCCAACCCGGCCGCGATCTCCCCACCGAGAACCCCCGCCCCGACCACCAACACCCGGCGCGCACCCTCAAGGTCCGCCGTCAACGCCGCCGCATCATCGAGGGTGCGGAGCGTGTGCAGCCCGGCCAGCGGCGGCTCGAACCGCCGCGCCGCAACCCCGGTCGCGATCACCAGCGACGCGAACGGCACCTCCCCACCCGTGGTCTGCACCACCCGCTCGTCAAGATCCAGCCCGGTCGCCCGGGTACCGAGCAACAGGTCGAATTCGAACGGCGACACCGGCGTGATCGCCGCACCGGTCCACTCCCCCGCCAGGACCTGCTTCGACAACGGCGGACGATGATACGGCGGATGCGGCTCCTCCCCGACCACCGTGATCCGGCCCTGATATCCATGGCTGCGCAGGGATTCCGCCGTGGTGAAGCCGCCGATCGACGCACCGACGATCACCGTCCCATGCCCCGTCCCCATCGGTCAGTCCGTCAGCATGATCGCGCGAGCCGGACACAACGACGCCGCCCGCCGCGCCGCAGCCTCCCGGCCAGGCCCCGCCTCGTCGTGCAGCAGGATCACGATGCCGTCGTCGTCCTGATCGAACAGATCATCCGCGCTCAGGACACACTGCCCCGACCCGACACACGCCGGGTGGTTCACCTCGATCTTCATCACATCGTCCCCTTTCCACCCACGGTGAGGCGTTCGGCCAGCACCAGCACAGCCGTCGCCGCCTCCGTCACGTCACCGGACGGGCGGCTCGGATACTCGGTCCGGCTCGTGATCCAGTCATCGGCGAAGCGATACCAATCGATCGGGGTCGTGGCCTCCCCGGTCAACACATGCCGGACCTGCGCCAGCCAGGTACTCCACCGCGACCGGTAATAATCCCCGACCAGCCCCGCCCAGCTGCGGTTCGCGTAATCGACCAGGAACGTCGAATCCTCATAACCCCACGCCGTCAGCAACCGCTTCGCTTCCTCCGCCAGGTAACAACCCTCATCCACGGTCGAACCCCAAGACCGGGCATCAGCCAGCCACTTACCCAGCAGGAAATCCTCACTCGCACGCAACAGGGTTTCCTGCGC
>NZ_JNYZ01000079.1 GCF_000717335.1 Amycolatopsis jejuensis | reverse complement strand
TGGATGCGACCCGGTTGACGTGCTTCGGCTCGTAGTCCTCCGGGCAGGTGGGAGCGGGCGGGACCGACGCCAGCCAGGCTTCGGGGTTGTTGGCGTCCGGGGGCGCGATGGGGTTGGCGAGCCAGAGGTGGAAGAAACGCGCGGTGTCGCAGTAGCCGCGGATCGTGCGGGGGCTCTTGTTCTCCGCCGCGAGTGAGATGGCCTGCTCGTCGATCAAGCTCTGCCGGGGCGCGGGAGCGGGGATGAGTGCTCGGGTGCGCAGGTGAAAATCCTCAAATAGGAGTGTCACTGAGCGCTGTGCTAGCTCCCGTGCCGCATCCGGCGGCACGAAAAGGGGCTGAACCCGCAGGTCCAGCCCCTCAGGGTCAGGATGACAGGATGTGAACCTGCGACCCTCCGCTCCCCGGGGCGGAGGGTTGCAGGCCAAGTGAACCGTTGCACCGATTCGCGCTGAGCCGGGAGAGAATTCTCAAGGCTGCGTGCGTCGAGTTCTCTCTTGCGTAGGGGCCGCGCCTACTGTGGCGGCGTCAGGGCTGGCGGGTGCGGTTCCCCGGTGAGGGCGGCGAGTGCGGTGGCAACCTCGTCGATGGTGGCGCCGACGTAGGTGAGGGTGTTGCCGGAGCGGTCGCTGACCTGGGAGTGGCCAGCGTACGCGGCGGCGATGGCGTACCCGAAGTTGCGTTCGACCCACGTAAGTGTCGTGTAACGGAGCCAGTGTGAGGTGACGCCGAGCGTGGCTACCCAGGGGAGCCGTCGGCCGAGCTTCTTCCAAAGTTGATGGGAGTAGGCGAGGGCGATCGGCGTTCCGTTGCGATGGCGGAGCAGTTGCGCGGTCTTGTCCAGTTCAGGTGCGCGATGCTGAGTGTGGGCGACGAGCGCGGTCATGAGAGTCGGCGACACCGGCTGGTCTCGTACTGTGTTGCCCTTTTCCCGTAGCCGGATGGTGAGCTGTGTGGTGTCGAGGTCGCAGGGTCGCAAGGCGATTGAGCCGCCGCGTCGGCAGGCGGTTTCGGTGTGCAGCCGGAGGATCAGGGTGTCCAGCGCCGGGTCGACGCCGGTCGTCGCCGCGGCTTTGTTGATCTCAGCCAGTTGGGCCGGGGTGAGCGGCCTGCGGGGGCTGCGTTGCTTGGGCGGCTTTCTCAGCTCACGGGCGGGGTTGTTGTCGCGGGAGATCAGGCGGTCGGCGGCTGCGCAACGGTAGCGGAACTTGACTGCGTCGATGAAGTTGCAGCGTGCGCCGAGCCCGTCGCGAGAGTAGCTGCGTTGCGCGGCTCGTCCCTGCACTCCGGCGGAGAGGTTCACGATTTCGGTGGCCGTCGGTCCGTCGATGGGCCGGGCCGGGTCGGCGCGTCGCCTGAGCGTGAGGCTCGCTGCAATAGAATGCATGATCTCCCGAATCACGGGAGATTTCCCGGATCGAGGTGTTCGAGTCCCCCTCGGAGACACGCATTGTTCACCCGCGGAGAGGCCGTCAGATCGACGGCCCGGCGCGAATTCGGCTCTTCGTCCGGTTTGCCCGCCGGAGGGAGCAGCGGGAAACCGGCAGCGGCAGACCGGCGCCCTTGCCGCGGGCAGCGGGCCGAAAGCCTGGTGCGCAGCGACTCCGACCGGAGGTTCCTTCCGCAGCGTGGACAGTCCCGTGGCATGGGGCGGGCCACGTCGCGTCATGGTCGTTCCGGGTGGGCGCTACCGGCGGAGTTCAAACCCGGTCGGAGCAGCTCTGCGGCATCATTGCCGCTGGTACGGTCATGGCGTGCCGTGGCCCGGCTACCTGCCGTGCTTCCGTCCCCGGGCGCAGGTATCCGGATGAGAACCGAGGACGGTGCGGGCTCGGACGCTCACACACGGAATGTTCTCGGACACCGCTGACACTACACCCTTGGGGC
>NZ_JNYZ01000078.1 GCF_000717335.1 Amycolatopsis jejuensis | reverse complement strand
CGAATCGAACGCGCCCGCCTTGATCAGCGACTCGATCACCCGCTTGTTACAAGCCACCAGCTCCGACTTGTCCAGAAACTCCGTGAACGAGGAGTACTTACCCTTCTCGTCACGCGTCTTGATGATCGACTCGACCACGTTCGCACCCACGTTGCGCACCGCACCCAGCCCGAACCGGATGTCGTTCCCGACGGCCGCGAACCGCATCGCCGACTCGTTCACATCCGGCGGCAGCACCTTGATCCCCAGCCGGCGGCACTCCGACAGATAGATCGCGGACTTGTCCTTGTTGTCCCCGACCGACGTGAGCAGCGCCGCCATGTACTCCGCGGTGTAGTTCGCCTTGAGGTACGCAGTCCAGTACGCGATCAGGCCGTACGCAGCGGCGTGCGACTTGTTGAACGCGTATCCGGCGAACGGGAGAATCGTGTCCCACAGCGCCTTGACCGCCTCCGGCGAGAACCCGCCGTCGACGAGCGCGCTGGAGCGCATGCCCTCCTCGAAGCCCTCGTACTCCTTCTCGAGGACTTCCTTCTTCTTCTTGCCCATCGCGCGGCGGAGCGTGTCCGCCCGTCCCATCGTGTAGTCCGCGACCTTCTGCGCGATCTGCATGATCTGCTCTTGGTACACGATGAGGCCGTACGTTTCGGACAGGATCTCCCGCAGCGGTTCCTCGAGCTGCGGGTGGATGGGCTTGATCTGCTGCCGGTTGTTCTTGCGGTCGGCGTAGTCGTTGTGCGCGTTCATGCCCATCGGGCCGGGGCGGTACAGCGCGAGCACCGCGATGATGTCCTCGAACCCGGTGGGCAGCATGCGCCGCAGCAGGTCGCGCATCGCGCCGCCGTCGAGCTGGAACACGCCGAGCGTGTCGCCGCGGCCGAGGAGCTGGTACGCCTCCGGGTCGTCGAAGCCGAGCCGGTCGAGGTCGATCTCCTCGCCGCGGTTGGCCTTGATGTTCTCCAGCGCGTCGCCGATGACGGTGAGGTTGCGCAGGCCGAGGAAGTCCATCTTGAGCAGGCCGATGGCCTCGCACGACGGGTAGTCCCATCCGGTGATGATCGACCCGTCGTCGCGCTGCCAGACCGGGATCGCGTCGGTGAGCGGTTCACTCGACATGATGACCGCGCAGGCGTGCACGCCGGCGTTGCGGATCAGGCCTTCGAGGCCGCGGGCGGTGTCGAAGATCGTCTTGCACTCGTCGTCGGTCTCGACCAGCGTGCGGACCTCGGCGGCCTCGGCGTAGCGCTCGTGGCTGGAGTCGACGATGCCGGACAGCGGGATGTCCTTCGCCATGATCGGCGGCGGCAGCGCCTTCGAGATCCGGTCGGCGATCGAGTAGCCCGGCTGACCGAAGTGCACGCGGGCCGAGTCCTTGATCGCCGCCTTGGTCTTGATCGTGCCGAAGGTGATGACCTGGGCGACCCGGTCGACGCCGTACTTCTCGGTGGCGTACCGGATCATCTCGCCGCGGCGGCGGTCGTCGAAGTCGATGTCGATGTCGGGCATCGACATGCGCTCGGGGTTGAGGAACCGCTCGAACAGGAGCTTCTGCGGGATCGGGTCGAGATTCGTGATGCCGAGCGCGTACGCGACGAGCGCGCCGGCCGCGGACCCACGGCCGGGGCCGACCAGGATGCCGACCTCACGGGCGTGCTGGATCAGGTCGGCGACGATGAGGAAGTACGCCGGGAAGCCCTTGCCTTCGATCACGTCGAGTTCGTAGGCGCAGCGCTCGTGGTACCCGTCGGGCACGCCCTCGGGGAACCGCCACTGCAGCCCCTCCTCGACCTTCTGCCGCAGCCAGGAGGCTTCGTCGTGGCCCTCGGGGACGTCGAAGACCGGCATCCGGTCCTTGTGCGTGTACACCTCCTCATACGACTCGACCCGCTCGGCGATCCACAACGTGCTGTCCGCCGCCCCCGGCACCTCC
>NZ_JNYZ01000077.1 GCF_000717335.1 Amycolatopsis jejuensis | reverse complement strand
CATTGTTGGAGAGTTTGATCCTGGCTCAGGACGAACGCTGGCGGCGTGCTTAACACATGCAAGTCGAACGCTGAAACCGCTTCGGTGGTGGATGAGTGGCGAACGGGTGAGTAACACGTGGGTAATCTGCCTCATACTTTGGGATAAGCCTGGGAAACTGGGTCTAATACCGGATATGACCATGACGGGCATCCGTTGTGGTGGAAAGTTCTGGCGGTATGGGATGTGCCCGCGGCCTATCAGCTTGTTGGTGGGGTAATGGCCTACCAAGGCGACGACGGGTAGCCGGCCTGAGAGGGTGACCGGCCACACTGGGACTGAGACACGGCCCAGACTCCTACGGGAGGCAGCAGTGGGGAATATTGCACAATGGGCGCAAGCCTGATGCAGCGACGCCGCGTGGGGGATGACGGCCTTCGGGTTGTAAACCTCTTTCGCCAGGGACGAAGCGAGAGTGACGGTACCTGGATAAGAAGCACCGGCTAACTACGTGCCAGCAGCCGCGGTAATACGTAGGGTGCGAGCGTTGTCCGGAATTATTGGGCGTAAAGAGCTCGTAGGCGGTTTGTCGCGTCGGCCGTGAAATCTGGAGGCTTAACCTTCAGCGTGCGGTCGATACGGGCAGACTTGAGTTCGGTAGGGGAGACTGGAATTCCTGGTGTAGCGGTGAAATGCGCAGATATCAGGAGGAACACCGGTGGCGAAGGCGGGTCTCTGGGCCGATACTGACGCTGAGGAGCGAAAGCGTGGGGAGCGAACAGGATTAGATACCCTGGTAGTCCACGCTGTAAACGTTGGGCGCTAGGTGTGGGCGACATTCCACGTTGTCCGTGCCGTAGCTAACGCATTAAGCGCCCCGCCTGGGGAGTACGGCCGCAAGGCTAAAACTCAAAGGAATTGACGGGGGCCCGCACAAGCGGCGGAGCATGTGGATTAATTCGATGCAACGCGAAGAACCTTACCTGGGCTTGACATGCGCCAGACATCTCCAGAGATGGGGCTTCCCTTGTGGTTGGTGTACAGGTGGTGCATGGCTGTCGTCAGCTCGTGTCGTGAGATGTTGGGTTAAGTCCCGCAACGAGCGCAACCCTTATCCTACGTTGCCAGCGCGTCATGGCGGGGACTCGTGGGAGACTGCCGGGGTCAACTCGGAGGAAGGTGGGGATGACGTCAAGTCATCATGCCCCTTATGTCCAGGGCTTCACACATGCTACAATGGCTGGTACAGAGGGCTGCGATATCGTGAGGTGGAGCGAATCCCTTAAAGCCGGTCTCAGTTCGGATCGCAGTCTGCAACTCGACTGCGTGAAGTCGGAGTCGCTAGTAATCGCAGATCAGCAACGCTGCGGTGAATACGTTCCCGGGCCTTGTACACACCGCCCGTCACGTCATGAAAGTCGGTAACACCCGAAGCCCATGGCCCAACCCCGTAAGGGGAGGGAGTGGTCGAAGGTGGGACTGGCGATTGGGACGAAGTCGTAACAAGGTAGCCGTACCGGAAGGTGCGGCTGGATCACCTCCTTTCTAAGGAGCACAACACATCCCGGTCACAGACCGGGAGTGGGCACGGTTTAACACCCGCGTGTGGTGTTGCCGGGCTTGCTCAAGGAATTGTGGAACTACTGGTTAAGGCCTGTTCTGGTGGGTAATGACTATTTCTAGTACTGATCGCGTGCGGTCGTGGAACGGAGAGTCGGAGTCCGGGGGATGGGTTGTTTGCTGGCGCGCTGTTGGGTCCTGAGGCAACACACGTTGTTTCTGGTGTGGTGTTTGAGAACTGTAGAGTGGATGCGAGCATCTTTGTGGTCAAGTTGTTAAGGGCACATGGTGGATGTCTTGGCTTCAGGAGCCGATGAAGGACGTGGGAGGCTGCGATATGCCTCGGGGAGCTGTCAACCGAGCTGTGATCCGAGGATTTCCGAATGGGGAAACCCAGCACCAGTGATGTGGTGTTACCCGTACCTGAATATATAGGGTGCGTGGAGGGAACGCGGGGAAGTGAAACATCTCAGTACCCGTAGGAAGAGAAAACAACCGTGATTCCGTGAGTAGTGGCGAGCGAAAGCGGAAGAGGCTAAACC
>NZ_JNYZ01000076.1 GCF_000717335.1 Amycolatopsis jejuensis | reverse complement strand
CGACCACGGAGATCTACACTAGATCGCTCGTCGGCAGCGTCAGATGTGTATAAGAGACAGGCCCCGCCCCGCTCGGCTCCCGGCAAGGCGCGTTTCTGAGCTGACCGCGGTGAGACCCCTGCCCGGGCCGCACCACGACCTGACTTCCGCGGTAGTGCCTCCTGGCCCGGCTGGCGCGGTTCCTGCCGAGGTCATGTCTCCAGCTATCCGGCCTGGCTTGACGCTGATGCACCTCCCCGAGAGGCGTTCCCCGTTAACCCGAACGTCGGTCGCGCTCAGCCCATCGCCGCAGGATGCGTCCCTCACCGGCTCAATCGCCTACTCGCCACACTCCATCCCGCCTGCGCAGCCACCCGTTCGTTCCAGGGCGAGCCGTCCCATCGGCCAGGCTTTCGCCATGCTCCGTCCCACCCCGGCAGCCATCCGTTCGCTCCAGAGCGAGCCACCCCACCGGCTCTGCCCCGCCCACCCGGCGCTCCCGTCCGGAGATTCCCCGGCTCCCGGATGTCGCGCTCGCGTCCAGGCGTTCGGCGTGCTGGGATGGCCGCGTTCCGGGAGAGGGGAGCGTTCATGGCCCACGAGTCGGCGCCGGGTCATCGGATCCGGGTGTGGTACCGGCCGATGCGAGCGCGGGACAGCGGCGAAGGGCACCGCGTGTCCACGCCGCTCGAGTTGCTGTTCGACCTGTGTTTCGTGGTCGCCGTCGGCCAGGCCGGGGCGCAGTTGCACCACGCGCTATCCGCGGGGCACGCCGGGCACGGGGTGCTCAGCTTCGCGATGGTGTTCTTCGCGATCTGGTGGGGCTGGCTCAACTTCAGCTGGTTCGCGTCGGCCTTCGACACCGACGACGTCCCCTACCGCCTCGCCACTCTCGTCCAGATCGCCGGCGGCCTGACGGTCGCGGCGGGTGTCGACAAAGCGTTCGACGGCGACTTCACGATCGTGGTCATCGGGTACGTCCTGATGCGCCTCTCGGCGGTCACGCAGTGGCTCCGCGCCGCACGACAATCACCCGAAACGCGGGCTACCGCGTACTTCTACGCCGTCGGGATCACGGTCTGTCAGGTCCTGTGGATCGTCCGGCTCGTCCTTCCCGGGACGGCGGGCTTGATCGGGTTCTTCGTATTGGTCGCGCTGGAACTCGCGGTGCCGCTGGTCGCCGAGACCCGCGCCGGCACCGCCTGGCACCCGCATCACATCGCCGAACGCTACGGGCTCTTCACCCTGATCGTGCTGGGCGAAACGGTGCTCGGCGCCACCAACGCCGTCAAAGAAGGACTGGCGGAAGGCGAGCACACCGGCGACCTCGTGTCGCTGGCTGCGGTGGGCCTGCTCCTGGTGTTCGCGATGTGGTGGCTGTACTTCGACCAGCCCGGCCACGCTCGCCTCGAACGCGGCAACTCCCTCACGACCGCCCTGAGCTGGGGCTACGGCCATTACCTGATCTTCGGCTCGGCGGCTGCGGTGGGCGCGGGCCTCGAACTGGCCGTCGACTTCGACAGTCACCACACGGCCGTCTCCGGCACCGCAACCGCGATGGCCGTGACGATTCCGGTCGCGATCTTCCTGCTGAGCGTATGGCTCCTGCACATCGGCCCGACGAACGAATGCCGCCCGATCGCCATCGGCTTCCCGGTGACCGCGGTCCTCATTCTCGCGGCGTCCTTCGCCCCGGCGCCGATCCACGTGACGGCGATCCTCGCGGCAGCGTTGGTGGCGGTGACGGTGATCGCGACCCACGGGGAACCACGTCCGGCTTGACCCCGGCGCGGTTTCCTCGGCCACTGGCGTCGATCGGTTGCTTGCTTCGGCCATCAGGCGCCGCTCCGTCGGCTCAGTCCGGTCCGGCGTCCCCGCCGGGTGGGGGCCGATCGGTGCGGTCTGCCCGCTCGACGCCGGATCGACGCAGGTCAGCCCCTTGGCGCGAAAAAACGGACCCCCCTGTTCGCGGCCCGTTGTGCGGCAGGTAATCTTCTCTTCGTCGCCAGGGAGACCGGGCGGCCGCCGGGGCCACGAACCAAGCTCCCACAACAGTGGTAGAGTGGGTGGTCCCAAACCTCCGGAGCTGAACCAGCCCCCGACGAAGCGTCAAGTTTCGAAGGGTGTAAGGTTTCGCCTCGGAATAACAAAAGCTTGAAACGACGCATCGGGCTTGGCCTGGTTTTTCTGGGTTTGGTTCGGGGTGTGTTGCTTGAGAACTCAACAGTGTGCTAGTGAACTAAGCCAGTAG
>NZ_JNYZ01000075.1 GCF_000717335.1 Amycolatopsis jejuensis | reverse complement strand
ATGTTGAGTTCGGCGGTGTCCTACTCTCCCACAACCCTTCGGTTGCAGTACCATCGGCGCAATCAGGCTTAGCTTCCGGGTTCGGAATGGGACCGGGCGTTTCCCTGACGCTAAAACCACCGAAACACTACGAAACACGCGTGGTGTTTCAGAACCGTAGAGTGGATGCGTAACATCTTCGTAGGCAAGTCCTCGGCCTATTAGTACCAGTCAACTCGACAACACATTACTGTGCTTCCATTTCTGGCCTATCAACCCAATCGTCTCTTGGGGGCCTTAACCCACAAAGGGGTGGGATACCTCATCTTGGAACAGGCTTCCCGCTTAGATGCCTTCAGCGGTTATCCCTTCCGAACATAGCCAACCAGCCATGCCACTGGCGTGACAACTGGCACACCAGAGGTCCGTCCGTCCCGGTCCTCTCGTACTAGGGACAGCCTTCCTCAAGTATCCTACGCGCGCGGCGGATAGGGACCGAACTGTCTCACGACGTTCTAAACCCAGCTCGCGTGCCGCTTTAATGGGCGAACAGCCCAACCCTTGGGACCTACTCCGGCCCCAGGATGCGACGAGCCGACATCGAGGTGCCAAACCATGCCGTCGATATGGACTCTTGGGCAAGATCAGCCTGTTATCCCCGGGGTACCTTTTATCCGTTGAGCGACACCCCTTCCACCAGGAGGTGCCGGATCACTAGTCCCGACTTTCGTCCCTGCTCGACATGTCTGTCTCACAGTCAAGCTCCCTTGTGCACTTGCACTCAACACCTGATTGCCAACCAGGCTGAGGGAACCTTTGGGCGCCTCCGTTACCCTTTAGGAGGCAACCGCCCCAGTTAAACTACCCATCAGGCACTGTCCCTCACCCAGATCATGGGCGTAGGTTCAGATTCCCAATCCGACCAGAGTGGTATTTCAACAACGACTCCACCACCACTAGCGTGATGACTTCACAGTCTCCCACCTATCCTACACAAGCCGAACCGAAAACCAATACCAAACTATAGTAAAGGTCCCGGGGTCTTTCCGTCCTGCCGCGCGTAACGAGCATCTTTACTCGTAATGCAATTTCGCCGGGCCTGTGGTCGAGACAGCCGGAAAGTCGTTACGCCATTCGTGCAGGTCGGAACTTACCCGACAAGGAATTTCGCTACCTTAGGATGGTTATAGTTACCACCGCCGTTTACTGGCGCTTAAATTCTCAGCTTCACCCCCCGAAGGGAGTTAACCGGTCCTCTTAACGTTCCAGCACCGGGCAGGCGTCAGTCCATATACCTCGTCTTGCGACTTCGCATGGACCTGTGTTTTTAGTAAACAGTCGCTTTCCGCTGGTCTCTGCGGCCAACCACCACTCCACTTGCTAGAAGCTTCACAGTGACTGGCCCCCCTTCTCCCGAAGTTACGGGGGCATTTTGCCGAGTTCCTTAACCACAGTTCACCCGATCGCCTCAGTATTCTCTACCTGACCACCTGTGTTGGTTTGGGGTACGGGCCGTGCATGCACTCACTAGAGGCTTTTCTCGACAGCATAGGATCACCCACTTCACCTCAAACGGCTACGCATCACGTCTCAGGATATATAGCTGGCGGATTTGCCTACCAACTTCCCTACACGCTTACACCAGGACAACCATCGCCTGGCAGAGCTACCTTCCTGCGTCACCCCATCGCTTGACTACTACACACTCAGATCCCACGCTCCACCAGCCCGATCCACCCGAAGGCTTCACGAACGGCTTTGGGTGGTTAGTATCATGTGCCTCGCCATGGGCGCACATGCTCGGGTACGGGAATATCAACCCGTTGTCCATCGACTACGCCTGTCGGCCTCGCCTTAGGTCCCGACTTACCCTGGGCGGATTAGCCTGGCCCAGGAACCCTTGGTCATCCGGCGGCAGAGTTTCTCACTCTGCATTCGCTACTCATGCCTGCATTCTCACTCCTGCACCCTCCACCACTGGCTTCCGCCGCGGCTTCCCCGGATGCAGGACGCTCCCCTACCCATCCACACCACTGCACGCAAACCTCAAGGGTCCACGCGGATGTATTGTGTGAATGACACGGCTTCGGCGGTGTGCTTAAGCCCCGCTACATTGTCGGCGCAGGACCACTTGACCAGTGAGCTATTACGCACTCTTTCAAGGGTGGCTGCTTCTAAGCCAACCTCCTGGTTGTCTGGGCAATCCCACATCCTTTCCCACTGAGCACACACTTCGGGGCCTTAGCCGGTGTTCTGGGCTGTTTCCCTCTCGACGACGAAGCTTATCCCCCGCCGTCTCACTGCCACGCTCTCACTTCCCGGTATTCGGAGTTTGGCTGACTTCGGTAAGCCGGTAAGCCCCCTAGGCCATCCAGTAGCTCTACCCCCGGAAAGAAACACGCGACGCTGCACCTAAATGCATTTCGGGGAGAACCAGCTATCACGGAGTTTGATTGGCCTTTCACCCCTACCCACAGCTCATCCCCCAGGTTTTCAACCCTGGTGGGTTCGGGCCTCCACAACATCTTACTGCTGCTTCACCCTGGCCATGGGTAGATCACTCCGCTTCGGGTCTAGACCACGCGACTATAAAACGCCCTATTCAGACTCGCTTTCGCTACGGCTACCCCACCCGGGTTAACCTCGCCACGCAGCACTAACTCGCAGGCTCATTCTTCAAAAGGCACGCCATCACCCCGAAAGGCTCTGACGGCTTGTAGGCACACGGTTTCAGGTACTCTTTCACTCCCCTCCCGGGGTACTTTTCATCTTTCCCTCACGGTACTCGTCCGCTATCGGTCTCCAGGAAGTATTTAGGCTTACCGGGTGGTCCCGGCAGATTCACAGCAAATTCCACGAGCTCGCTGCTACTCGGGAACACCACCA
>NZ_JNYZ01000074.1 GCF_000717335.1 Amycolatopsis jejuensis | reverse complement strand
GTCGCTGATCAAGGCGGGCGCGTTCGATTCGATGGGGCACACGCGGCTGTCGATGATCCAGGTGCACGAGGACGCGGTCGAGGCCGTGGTGCCGCTCAAGCGCCAGGAAGCCATGGGCCAGTTCGACCTCTTCGGCTCGTTCGGCGCCGACGACGGGGACTCGGGCGAGGCCGCGCCGTCGTCTTCGCCGCTCGCGCACCTCAAGTTCGGCGAGGAGGAGTACCCGCGCAAGCAGCTGCTCGCCTACGAACGCGAGATGCTGGGCCTCTACGTGTCGGCGCATCCGCTCGACGGGGCCGAACGCATCCTGCGCAAACACGCGCCGAAGCCGATCGCCGCGCTGCTGGCCGATCCGCCGAAGGAGGGCGAGGTCGTCATCTCCGGCCTGCTCACCTCGCTCGAGCGGCGGGTCAACAAGAAGGGCGAACCCTGGGCGATCTGCACGGTCGAGGACATGGACGCCGCGATCGAGGTGCTGTTCTTCGCCAAGGCGTACTCGATGTTCGCCGCGGACCTCATCGAGGACAACGCGGTGCTGGTCAAGGGCCGGGTCAACTGGCGCGAGGACAAGATGTCGATCTTCGGCGGCGGGCTCGTGCCGCTGGACCTGTCGGAGATCGGCAACGGCGACGAGGAACCGCCGCTGGTGCTGCTTGCCGCTGCGGAGAAGATCGACCAGTCGGTGGTCAGCGAGCTGAAGTCCACGCTGCTCGCGCACAAGGGCGAGACGCCGGTGCACCTGAAGCTCGTCGGCAAGAACCAGACGGTTTTCGCGCTTTACGATTACCCGGTGAAGGTCAGCTCGATGCTCATCGGTGAGCTCAAGGGCATCCCTGGGATCACCGCGAACACCTGATGACGGCCGCCGGGCCGGATCCACGCCGCTGGCGGGCGCTCGCGGTCACGCTCACGGCCGGGTTCATGACGTTGCTGGACGTCAGCATCGTCAACACGGCGCTGCCCTCGATCCAGCGTGACCTGAACACCGGCGCGAGCACCATCCAGTGGGTGGTGTCGGGCTACGCGCTCACGTTCGGCCTGGTCCTGGTCACCGGCGGACGGCTCGGCGACGCGCTCGGCAGGCGGCGGATGTTCCTGGTCGCGCTGGCCGCGTTCGTCGCGACGAGCGCACTCGCCGGTGCGGCCCCGGACCCGGCCACGCTCGTCGCCGCGCGGCTCGCCCAGGGCTGTGCCGCAGGCATGCTGACCCCGCAGAACAGCGGCCTGATCCAGGACCTGTTCCACGGCGCCGAACGCGGCCGCGCTTTCGGCCTCTTCGGCGCGGTGGTCGGCATCTCCACCGCGGTCGGACCGGTGCTCGGCGGCGTAATTCTCGCGCTGTTCGGCGACCCGGACGGCTGGCGCTGGGTGTTCTACGTCAACGTGCCCATCGGGGCGCTCGCGTTCGGGCTCGCGATGAAGCTGGTCCCGGCCACGGACCGCCGGAAGATCCGGCTGCGCACCGAAATCGACTTCGCCGGGATCGTCCTGCTCGCGGTCGCGGTGCTCGGGGTACTGCTGCCGCTGGTGCAGTCCGAGCGGGGCAGGCTGTGGTGGCTGTTCGTCGTTGCGGTCGTGTTCGGTGCGGCATTCGTGTGGTGGGAACGGCGGGTGGCGAGCCGAGGGCGTGCGCCGCTGCTGGACATCGGCCTCTTCACCACCACCCCGGGATACGCGAGCGGCGCGGCGGTCGGTGCGCTGTACTTCTGCGGGTTCGCCGGGATCTGGCTGGTGTTCGCGCTGTTCTTCCAGCAAGGGCTGGGGTACACGCCACTGCAGTCGGGGCTTTCGGTCACGCCGTTCGCGCTGGGCTCGGCGGTGTCGGCTGCCGTCGCCGGCCGCTTCGTGAGCCGCTTCGGCCGACGGCTCACCGTCGCCGGCCTGGGCATTGTCGTGCTGGCTCTCCTGTCGGTGGCGCTGGTCGTGCAGCTGGTCCCGCCGTCCGCGGCCGGTTTCGCGGTGGCCGGCCCGCTGCTGATCGGCGGCATCGGCGGCGGCATGGTGATCTCCCCGAACACGACGCTCACACTCGAATGCGTACCCAACCACCTGGCCGGCGTCGCCGGGGGTGCGCTGCAGACCGGTCAGCGCATCGGCACCGCAATCGGCACGGCTGTGCTGGCGTCGGTGTTCGAATCGGTGGTTGCCTCGTCGGGCCACCGGACGGCCCTCACCGCCGCAATGTCGTGCGCCGCCGCCGCCACGGTGGTCGCCCTCGCCCTGGCGACCCTGGAACTCCGCGCCCGCCGTCGCCGCGCAGTCCTCACCGAGGACCAGCGAGCCGCCCGCTCCGCCGCAGACATCCACCGAACGTGACCCCGCCACTCTCACGTTCCACGATCGGTGAACTACTTTCCGCCACCAAGTGGTTGCTCCATCCGAGTGACACGCGACGTTTGGCTCTGGTGCTACTCAGAGCAACCGGGTAGACCTTATGGAGCCTTCAGAACGTCACTTTGGCTACCTACAGTGGTAATTCGCTCGGTCGACCGGGGATGGGTCGACCGGTCGAGCGGCCAGGGAGTCCGGAGTTTCCGGGGAATGGACACCCAGGGTCGCATCCCAGGCACAGGATTCGTCGGCGTCCGCGGGGGACCGTACGGCGACCGCCGGGAACACTGCCCGGAGCAGCCACCAAGTGCGAGCGAAGGCGCAGAGGCGGGCCCGGACGAGGGGGAACCGGGCCCGCCTCAGTGCATTCTTGGTTTGGTGCGTTGGTTTTGCCGCCTCGGCGCATTCTTGCCTGGTGCCTGGTGCCTGGTGCCTGGTGCCTGGTGCTGGTGCCTGCCCCGACGTGCGTCTGGCGGTTGGCTGGTCTGACTCCAGCCGCGTTGCCCGCGCCACCGCCGTCGGCGGTTTCCACGCCGCCTGTTCCCCCTCCCGCCATTCCCGCCCCCCCCCCCCC
>NZ_JNYZ01000073.1 GCF_000717335.1 Amycolatopsis jejuensis | reverse complement strand
TTACAAGAACGTGAAGCCGGATTACGTCAAGGCGCTGTGGAACATTTTCAACTGGGCGGAGATCAGCAAGCGGTTCGACAACGCCGTCGCGGGCGGCAACGGCCTGCTGCTCGGCTGAGTACGCGCGCAAACGGGGTTCGGCCGTCTGGCCGGGCCCCGTTTTTCGTACCCGGACGCCAGGCGGCCGGTGGCCCGGTCGTCCCGCGGATCACCAGCTCGGCCTGGAGTTCCACGGTGTTCTCCGGCGTGGCGCCGTTCAGCAGGTCATGCAGCATGGCCGCGGCGAGGCGGCCCTTCTCCTGCATCGGCCGGCGCATCGTGGTGAGTGCCCGGCGCTCGGCGCCGGGGACGTCGTCGAAGCCGATCACCGACAGGTCTTCCGGCACGCGCGGGCGGCGTTCGCGCGCGACGTCCAGCGCCGCGATCGCCATCGTGTCCGACGTCGCGGCGATGGCGGTGATCGGGCCTGCGCCGAGGAGTGCGCGGGTGGCGGCCACCCCGGCCGCATGGTCGAAACCCCCGGCCTCCATAACCGGGAGCCGGGCGAAATCCGGACCCGCTGCGTCCAGGTACCCGGCGATCCGTTCCCGCACGACGCGTTCGGTCGCGCGGCCCCGGCGGGATGGGTCGGCGAGACCGTGGTGACCGTCCGGCGCCAGGCGTTCGGCCAGGATGCCGACCGCCCGGTGACCCAGGTCCAGGAGATGCGTCATCTGGGTGCGCGCGGCGAGCCGGTCCGGGATGCAGACCAAGGGCACGTCAGCGAGCCGCGGTGCATCGACGACCACCTGCAACGCGGCCCGGTCGGGCAGCCCGGCCTCGCCCTCGGCGGGCGGCGTGTCGGCAGTGAGACGAGCGTGAGCGCGTAGTCGTCGAACTTGTGGCTCTGCACGATGCCCTGCAGCAGCGCGCGGGTGGAGGCGTACTCGAGGCTGTCCATCAGCATCACGCCGATCGCGCCGACCTTGCCCGCCCGCCTGCGTACCCCAGCCGGGCAGCGGTTTCGAGGATGTGCCGCTGCGGCATGACCTGCCCGACGTCGGCCGCAACATGCAGGGGTTCGGTGCGGCTGCGGCACAACCACCCGTACGCCAAACCGCGGATCGTGCACAACTACCTCGACGACGACGACGACCGGCAGCGGCTGCGCGAGGGCGTGCGGATCTGCATGGGCATTGCGCGGGAGAACCGGCTCACCGGAATGCTGGACGCGGACCTGCGCGCGGCGGCGGACGCCGGTCTGGCCCCGCTGTCCGATCGGGACGCGGACATCGACGACTACCTCCGCGCGCAATCGTTCTCGTCCTATCACCCGTCGGGAACGTGCATGCTGGGGCAAGGTCGTCGACCAACGCGCCCGCGATCATGATCGGCGAACGGGCGGCGGATTTCATCCGTGGCGCCGGGTGAGGAGGAACCGTGTACGTACCGCCGGAGGTCCCGTCAGACGCCATTCTGACTCCTGACGGAGACCTGGAGACCGACGTCATGATCATCGGCTCCGGCATGGGTGGTTCGGCGCTCGCGTGGGCGTTGCGTGCGTCCGGGCGCCGGGTGCTCGTGGTCGAGCGGGGCGGGTTCCTGCCGCGGGAACCGGAGAACTCGCAGCCGGTGGAGACGTACCTGAAGGGCCGGTACAAGAACGCGGGCGAGTGGGTGGACGGCCGGACCGGGCGGCTGTTCGCGCCCGGCGTCTACTACTGGGTCGGCGGGAACACCCGGTTGTACGGGGCGATGCTGCCGCGGTTCCGGGAGAGCGACTTCGGCGAGGTCGAGCACCACGACGGGCGTTCGCGGGCGTGGCCGTTCCCCTACACCGACCTCGAGCCGTACTACGGCCTCGCCGAGCGGCTGCTGCAGGTGCACGGCCAGGTCGGCGAGGACCCGACGGAACCTCCGCATTCGACGCCGTACCCGCATCCGGCGCTGGAGCACGAACCGGAGATCGAGCGGTTCGCGGCGTCGTTGCGGCGGGCCGGGCTGCATCCGTTCCACACGCCCAACGCGCTGAACGTGACCACGGACGCCGACCGCGCCGAGGTCACCACGGCCGACGGCAGCCCGGACGAGACCGGGCGGAAGTCGGACGCGGAGAACCGCCTGCTGCTGCCCGCGCTGCGGGCCGGGGTGCAGCTGCTGCCGTCGGCGGAGGTGACGCGGCTGGTCACCTCGGACGACGGTCGCCGGGTGGCTGCCGCGGAGGTCCGGCATCGCGGCCGGACGCTGCGGATCACCGCGGAGCGGTTCGCGCTCGCGGGCGGTGCGGTGGACTCCGCCGCGCTGTTGCTGCGCTCGGCCTCGCCGCGGCATCCGGACGGGCTCGGGAACTCGTCCGGGCTCCTCGGCCGGAACTACATGGTGCACAACAGCACGTTTTTCCTGGGTGTCGACCCCTTCCGGAAAAACCCCACGAAATGGCAGAAGACGTTGGGGATCAACGACTTCTACGAGACCGGACCGTATCCGCTCGGCAACCTGCAGATGCTCGGGAAACTGCAGGCGCCGATGCTCAAACCGGCCCGGCGGTGGGCGCCGATGTGGGCGCTCGGGTTCATGGCCGCCCGCAGCCTTGACCTCTACCTGACCACCGAGGACCTGCCGTCGCCGGACAACCGCGTACGCGTGGAAGGCGACCGGATCGTCATCGACTGGACGCCGACGAACCTCGCGCCGCACCACGAGCTGGTGGCGCGCGTGCGGAAGCTGGTGCGGCGAGCCGGGTACCCGCTGATCTTCACCCAGCGCATGGGGATCGAGACGAACTCGCACATGTGCGGTACCGCGGTCGCCGGGCCCGATCCGGCCACCAGCGTGCTGGACGCGTCGTGCCGCAGCCACGACGTGGAGAACCTGTGGCTTGCCGACTCGTCGTTCTTCCCGTCGTCGGCGGCGGTGAACCCGGCACTGACCATTGCGGCGAATGCGTTCCGGATCGCTTCGGCGGTGCTGACCGGTGGTGATGTTACGCACGAATGAGTGAACAATTGGGGTGATTTGCCGCCTGTTTTGCCCCGCCAGGAAGGTTTCCCGCGAGCGGAGGGCACGGTTCGGTCGCGGTTTCTGTTCTCCCGGCCGTTTTCCCGGCATTGTCAGTGCCATGCACCCCGCTGTTGTTCCTGCGCGCGCCCGCGCGCTCCTGCTGCCGGTCTTCGCGGTGCTCCTCGCCGCGTCGGCGGCGGCCGGGATCGGGCTCGGCCTGTGGATCCACCGGCAGGGCACCGCGGCGATGGAGCGGGCCCCCGGCCGGTCGGTGGTCGCGGTGGTGCATCCCGAGCCGGGCGCCCTGTTCGGCACCGAAGGGGCAGCGGTACCGCGTACCCGGCACATCACCTGGACCGCGCCGGACGGCGGGACGGAGGAGGCAGACGTCCCGCTGCGCTCGGATCCCTCGACCCCGGGCCTGACGCGGATCCGGGTGGACGGACGCGGGCACCTGCTGCCCGCGTCACCGGACCGCGCGGACGTGGTGTCGATGGCGCTGATCGCGGCCGGAGCATGGGAAGTGGTGACGCTGATCGGGGGGTACGCGCTGTACCGCCGGTTCGCGCGGCCGTCTCGGACGGCGTTGCGCGCGGCTTGAGGTCAGCGCCAGCGGCAGCGGTAGAACCAGACCAGCGCCAGCGGGACGGCAGTGGTGAGGAAGGCACCCACCAGAATCGGTGCGAGTGCCCCCATCCCGAACCCGACGACCATGGTGACGAGCCCGATCAGCAACATGCTCAGCACGGCGACGGTGGCCGCGGCGAACGTGACCACGTGCAGCGGGCGGAACTTCTCGAACCGGCGGGCAAGGCGCGGATTCTCGTGGGCGAGGTGGCGTTCGATCTCGTCCAGCTGGTGTTGTTCGTAGTCGCGTAGCGCCATGGCCCGCTCCGCCGGTGAGGACTGTTCCTGGATTCTGCCACGAAATCCGCCGGGTGTGGTCATTTCGCCGCCGTACCCGGGTGAGTTCGGGCCGGGATGAGGCCGCATCTCCCGCACCGGCGGCGAAATGCCCGCGGTGCCCCAACGCGACCCGGCCGGGTGGCTGCCGGTCGACACCGTGGCCCCCTTTTCGCCATTGCGCCAAAGTTCTTTGCGGAATCTGCAAAGCTCCGCGCATGATGGGAGGATGAGCGAGGAGTTCGACGCCGTGCTGTCCGCGGTCGGGCCGCGGTTGCGGGAGCTGCGCCGCCGCAGCGGGGCCACCCTGACCGCGCTGGCGGAGACCACGGGCATCCCGATCAGCACGCTGTCCCGGCTGGAGTCCGGTCAGCGCAAACCGGGACTGGAGCTGCTGCTCCCGCTCGCGAAGGCGTACCAGGTCCCGCTCGACGAACTGGTCGGCGCCCCGGCCAGCGGCGACCCGAGGGTGTACCCGCGCCCGTTCACCCACCACGGGATGACGGTGATCCCGCTGAGCCGCAAACCCGGCGGACTCCAGGTGCACAAGCAGATCCTCCCCGCCGGTGCGACCGACCACCTGACCCCGGAACCGCGGACCCACGAGGGATACCACTGGCTGTACGTCCTGAGTGGACGGTTACGCATGCTCCTCGGCGACCAGGACTTCGTGCTGACCGCGGGGGAGGTCGCGGAGTTCGACACGCACCTCCCGCACTGGTACGGCAACGCCGACGAGCATCCGGTGGAGTTCCTGAGCATCCTCGGCCCGCAGGGGGAGCGGTTCCACCTCAAGGCCCGGTACCGGAGGTAACGCCCGGCGGGGTGGGGTTCCGCCGCCGCTGCCCCTTGTCACCGCCTCACTCCCGCCCTTCACCGGGCGGCTCAGCGCCGACCTTTGCGTTCCGTGCCTGATCGAGAACGACGCGGTGACCGCGGCCATCGGCGAAAGTGCTTACGGGGCAGCGAAAGGCAGTCACGCCCGCGCCGAACTACTGCGGGTTGGCGACCAGCCGGTCCGCGCTGGACCAGATGACCGGCAGTGCGCCCCCGACCGCCGAGGTGCGGCACCGGTACGGCGAGTTCGTCGGCGCGGGGGTGTGCACCTTGTTCCGTCCGGTGTGGACAATCTGCCCGGATGAGCACCCCGCCTGGGAAAGCTTTCTGGGCAAAAAGGGCATTGCCGCAGGCATGGCGCATCGGCACCCGACAGAATTGACCCATGATCACTCGTACTGACCTCCGTGGGCAGGTCCCGTCCGTTGCCGAGCTGCGTGCTGCGCTTCCGCGTGCTGAGTACGACGTGGAGGTGGCGGTGCATCAGGTGCGGCCGGTGGTGGAGGCGGTGCGCGACCGTGGGGTGGCGGCGGTGCTGGAGTTCACCGAGCGGTTC
>NZ_JNYZ01000072.1 GCF_000717335.1 Amycolatopsis jejuensis | reverse complement strand
GGCCCTCCCCGACCCCGATCACGGCAACCCCTGCACAACTCAGGCGTTGCAACAACCACTAGAACCCAAGCAGATTCCGTGAAGGTTCCCTTCACGGACTTGAACGCTCAGTCCAGCTGCGGGGCCACTTCCGACGCGATGAACTCGATCTGGGCCAGGTCGGACAGGTCGAGTACCTGCAGGTACAGCCGCGTGATGCCGGTCTTCTCGCGCCATTGCCCGATGCGGTCCACCACCTCCGCCGCGGTGCCTGCGAGACCGTTCGCGTGCAGTTCGTCCACCTGACGGCCGAGGGCGTCCGCCCGCCGTGCGACCTCCGCGCCGTCACGGCCGACGGCCACCACCAGCGCCACCGAGCGCAGGATTTCCTTGGGGTCACGGCCGATTGCGGTCGCCGCCGAGGCAACGCGGTCGAACTGCGCGGCGGCGGTGTCCGTGTCGACGAACGCGAGGTTGAACTCGTCGGCGAACTTCGCTGCCAGTTCCGGCGTGCGTTTCTTGCCCTGCCCGCCGACGATCACCGGCGGCGCGGGCGACTGCGCGGGCTTCGGCAGCGCGGGCGCATCGGCGAGCGTGTAGTACTTGCCGGAGAAGGAGAACGTCTCGCCCATCGGCGTCCGCCACAGGCCGGTGATCACCTCGAGCTGCTCGGCGTACCGGTCGAAGCGCTCCTTGAGCGGCGGCAGGTCGAGGCCGTACGCGGTGTGCTCGTCGTCGTACCAGCCGGCGCCGAGGCCGAATTCCACGCGCCCGCCGGACATCTGGTCCACCTGCGCGACGGAGATCGCGAGCGGCCCGGGATGCCGGAAGGTGGCCGCGGTGACGAGCGTGCCCAGCCGGATCCGCTCGGTCTCGCGGGCCAGCCCGGCCAGGGTGATCCACGCGTCGGTAGGTCCGGGAAGGCCGTCGGCGCTGCCCATCTTGAGGTAGTGGTCGCTGCGGAAGAACGCGTCGTAGCCGGCGGCTTCGGCGGTCCGCGCGACCCGCAGCAGGTCGTCGTAGCTGGCGCCCTGCTGGGGCTCGGTGAAGATCCTCAAGTCCATGCCCGCCAGCCTAACCACGGCCCGGTCAGCCTGCTTCCGGCTGGCGCAGCCGCAGCAGCATGCGCACGATCACGTCCTCGATCTCGGCGCCGACCTTCTTCGGGTCGGCCGCACCGGCGATCTCCGTGGCCGCACTCGACAGCGCACCGAAAAGCAGCCGCGCCGTGAGGTCGACCGGGACCGGCTCCACCTCGCCCGCGTCCACCAGCGACTGCAGGGCCGAGCGGACGAGCCCGAAGCTGCACTGCTCCTCGGCCTCCCGCCAGCGTTCCCAGCCCATCACCACCGGGGCCTCGTGGATCGCGATCCGCTGGTACGCCGGGTCGAGGCAGCTGCGGATGAACTCCTGCAGCCCGCCGAGCGCGCGTTCCCACGGCGTGCCGTCGCCGTTCATGATCTTGTCAAGGCGGTCGTAGACCAGGCTCTCCACGGACTCGAAGGCGGCCTCGAACAACGCCTGCTTACCGCTGAAATGGTGGTACAGCGCGCCTTTCGTGACCCGGGCACGCTTGGCGATCTCGTCGAGCGAGGTACCCGCGTACCCGCGTTTGGTGAACAGCTCCACGGCACTCTCGACCAACGCGGTACGGGTCGACTCGGAGTAGTCGAGACGGCGGGATCTGATGGACGGCAAAGACGGCACTGTCGGCACGCTCACAATCTTACGCCGAGCCGGACGGGACCATACCCATGGTATGTTGGCTGCGTCAGGTCCGTACCGGGAGTATGCCGCAAACCTGCGGTACGACCCGGGTCACGGAGGGGAGCCACACATGAGCTGGACCGACTTCTACCGGCGGCGGGAGATCCTCGAAGCCGCTGTCCGCCAAGGCAGGCGCGCGCCACGGGAGCCGCTCGCGCTGGCCGAAATCCCGGGTGCCGCCGACGTGTTCGGCACCGAAGAAAATCTCCTGCTCGCCCTGCACTACCGATGGACCCAGCTGCTCAGCGGGTACCTGCGGGCCGAACTCGCCGATCCGGACCACGCCGACGAGGCGGGCGACCAGGTCGACGCCGTCACCCGCGCGTGGCGGCAGGCGCAGCAGGACCACGAAGACCTGCGCACGCTGCTGGACGGCGCGCTGGAGCGCTGCACCGCGCTCGAACCCCTGCACCGCAGCGAGCTGCACATGCTGGCCCTCACCGCAGGCCTCGCCGAACCGGGTGAACCGGCGGCCGAGATCGCCAAGGTCGGCCAGGCCTTCGACGCTTTGGTGCGAGCGGGCGACGCGTGCCCGGTCCGCCGCCGCGGTCCGGTGGGTCACCTCATGCGGTTGCTCGCGCCGAGTGCGTGAAGGTGTAGTTAGCTGAGCGGGTGAGCCAACGCTGGACCGAGGTCGCCGACCAGACCGGGCGGACTGCCCTGATCACCGGCGCGAACTCCGGCCTCGGCCTGCGTTCGGCGGAAGTCCTCGCTGCGTGGGGTGCGCGCGTGCTGCTCGGGTGCCGGTCCGCCGAACGCGGGGCGGCCGCGCTCGAGCAGGTACGCGCCGTCGCGTCGGGGGCCGAGCCCGAGCTGGTCCGGCTGGATCTCGCGGACCTCACGTCGGTGCGCGAAGCCGCCGAAGCCGTCCGCGAGCTCACCGCCGACAAGCTCGATGTGCTGATGAACAACGCGGGTGCAATCCCGACCGCGCGAGGCCGCACCGCCGACGGGTTCGAGCTGCAGTTCGGTACCAACCACCTAGGGCCAGCAGCGCTGACCTGGCTGTTGATGCCCGCGCTGCGAGGCTCGGCGGCAGGCCGGGTGGTCGCGCTGTCCAGCGTCGCGGCCGTCGGCAGGCACCTGCATCTGGACGACCCGAACGCCGAACACCGCCCGTATCACGCCCCGGCGGCGTACGGGCACGCGAAACTGGCCAGCCAAACGTTCGGCGTGGAGCTGGATCGCCGCCTGCGCGCGGCGGGCTCCCCGGTGCTGAGCGTGCTCGCCCACCCCGGATACAGCGCGACCGACCTGATCACGAACATGGCCGACTCGTTCCGGAATCCCTTGTTACGCAATACTTCCCGGAAGATCACCCAGCTGGGTAACAGCTTGCTCGGCCAGCGCGTGGAGCAAGGTGCCCTGCCCCAGCTGTACGCCGCAACGGCACGAGAGGTCGAAGGCGGCGACTACCTCGGCCCGGACAGCTGGTTCGGCTTCCGCGGCAACCCGGCGAAGGTACGCACCCTCGCCGCAGCCCGCGACCCCCGCACTGGCGCCGCGCTCTGGGACCTCACCGCCGAACTGACCGGCATCACTCCCGATCCACACTGAAATCCAGCAACGGCAACACAACCCGGAAACACGCACCCTCCCCCACCGCGGTTTCCAGCTCCAGCTCACCCTCATGCGCCCTCGTCAGAGACCGGGCAATCGCCAGCCCGAGCCCCGCCCCAGCCGTCTGAGTCCGCGCCCGGGAACGGTCCGCGCGATAAAACCGGTCGAATACCCGTTCCGCTTGCGACGCAGTCATTCCCGGGCCTTCGTCGGCCACTTCCAGCACCGCTCGCCCAGCCACCGTCCCTACGCCGATCCGCACCGCAGTGCCCGGTGGCGTGTGCGTCGCAGCATTGCCGACGAGATTCGTGACGACCTGCCGCAACCGCGCCTCGTCGGCGTTCACCGGCGCCGGACCGGGTCCGCCCTCGCCGCCGGGACCGGTCAGCTCGATCGGCCGCGACGGATCGAGCGCGCGCAGGGCATGCCGGGCGTCTCCGGCGAGCGTGCGCAGGTCCATCGGCGCACGGTCGAGCTGCGCTTCGGGGGCGTCGTCGAGCTGCGCGAGCAGGAGCAGGTCTTCGGTGAGCGCGGTGAGCCGCACGGCTTCCCGGTCGATCCGGCGCATGGCTTCGTCCACATCGGACTGCTCGGGCAGCGCACCCATCCGGTACAGCTCGGTGGTGCCCTTGATGCCGAACAGCGGCGTACGCAGTTCATGGCTGACATCCGCGAGGAACGTCCGCATCCGCGCCTCGGACGCAGTCCGGTCGGCGAAGGCACGTTCCAGCTGCCCGAGCATCGTGTTGAGCGACGCCGCCAAATGCCCGATTTCCGTTCCTGGCGCGGCAATTCCGGGTACCCGGCGGCTGAGGTCACCTCCGGCGATCGCGGCGGCGGTGTGTTCGATCCGGCGTAACGGACGCAGCCCGCGGCGCAGCGCGAACCACCCGGCGCCGGTCAGCAGCACGAGAAGCACGGACCCGGTGACCACGCTGGTGACCCGCAGCCGCGAGATCAGCGCATCCGCCTCGGTGAGCGGAGCGGCCGCGATCACGGTCCCGCCGGGCGACGGCGCCGCGACCGCCCGCCAGCGTTCCGAACCGTCCGCGGCCCGCAGGTCGACCGGCTTGCCATCCGCCCGGACCGACCGCAGATCCTCGTGCGAGGGCAGGGTTTCCGCCGCCACCCGTGACGAATGGATCCCACCGGTCACCGCGCCGCTCGCGTCCAGATAGACGACATACGGAGCCCCGATGAGATCCAGCGCCGGGTCCAGCAACGCCGTCCGGCCGTCGCTTTCCAGCAGCCGGCCCGACGGCACCCGCGCGACCAGCTCGGTGAAACCACGCAGCTGGGTGTCGATCCGGTTGACCTGGTAGCGCTCCAGGTTGTCCGAGACGACGGCGCTGATCAGCGTGAGCCCGGCCAGCAACAGCCCCGCGGTGATCAGCAAAAGGCGGGTACGCAACGACATCCCGCGCAGCGGATTCCTCACCGCCGCGGCTCCCGCATCACGTAACCGACCCCGTGCACCGTGTGGATCAGCTTGGGCTCGCCGATGTCGACCTTGCGCCGCAGGTAGGAAATGTAGGTGTCGACGATGCTGGCGTCACCGCCGAAGTCGTACTGCCACACCCGGTCGAGGATCTGTGCCTTCGACACCACGCGTCCGGCGTTCTCCATCAGGTACCGCAGCAGCCGGAACTCGGTGGCGGAGACGCGGACCGGCTGCCCGGCCCGCGTCACCTGGTGCCCCTCCGCGTCGAGCACGAGCTCGCCCACTGTCACCACCTCCTGGTGTCCCTGCGTGCGCCGGAGGATCGCGCGGATGCGGGCGATCAGCTCCTCCAGGTCGAACGGTTTGGTCACGTAGTCGTCGGCGCCCAGCGACAGGCCGGCGACCTTGTCGGCCTGCCGGTCGCGAGCGGTGAGGAACAGCACCGGCACCGGCCCGCTCCGGCCGGACGGATGCCGTTCCCGCAGCCGCCGGGCGACCTCGAAGCCGTCCGCGTCCGGCAGCATCACGTCGAGCAGCACCAGGTCAGGCGGCTCCTCGGCGGCTGCGGCGACCGCCTCGCCCGCGGTCGCCGCGGAGCTCACCTGAAACCCGGCGAACCGCAGCGCCGCGGACAGCAGCTCGCGCACGGTGGCCTCGTCGTCGACCACCAGCAGCCGCGCGGATGTCATCCCAGCCATGGGCGTCAGCGTACGGAGAGCACGGTCACACGTCCCGCCGGCGGAACGCCGCGAAAGCGGCAACCAGCACCGCGGCCACGATGGCGTACAGGCCGACGAGGTTGAGCCACGGATTCGGGAACGCCGGGTCGGGGGTGACGGAGAAGATCGCCGCCGCGCCCTTGGACGGCCAGAACGTGAACAGCCACTGCAGCCAGTCCGGGAAGAGGGCCGAGACGACAGGCACCAGCAGCACGATCCCGACCAGCGCGGCCAGCGCTCCCGCGGTCGCCCGGACCAGGGTGCCGAGACCGACCGCAAGCAGCGCGATCGCGGCAAGGTACAGCCCGCCGCCCACCACGGCGCCGAACACCCCGGGATCACCGAGACTCACGTGCGGTACCTGCTGTCCGGCGAGAAACCCTTGTCCGATCAGGAAAGCAGCGAACATCAGCACCTGACCGGCCACCACGGCGATCGAGGCAGCGAGCAGCACCTTGGCCGCGAGCAGCCGCGACCGCCTCGGCGTAGCGGTGAGCGAGGACTGGATCAGCCCCGTCGCGTACTCCGACGTGACCACGAGAACGCCCAGCACCCCGATGATCAGCTGCGCGATCAGGAAGGACTTCAGGCTGAGCGCGGTCGGGTCCCAGGTCGCCCGTTCCGCGACCGTCGCCCGCGCGTAGTCGGCGCCGGCCGAAGCGGTCGACAGCGCCGTGATCCCGATCCCGGCGGCGAACAGCCCGGCCAGGGTGTACCAGGTGGAACGCAGGCTGCGGAGCTTGATCCACTCCGACCGGAGCGAGCCGGCGATGTTCATGCGGAGACCCCCTGATACTCGATGCTGTCCTCGGTGAGCGCGAGGAACGCGTCCTCGAGGGACACCTGCTGCGGCGTGAGCTCGCTGAGCGCGACCCCGTGGTAAGCGGCCAGTTTCCCGACGTCGCCGCTGGTCAGGCCGGACACGACCAGCGCGCGCCCGGCGGTGTCCCGAACGGTGGCCCCAGCGGCGAGGAGGTGCCGCGTGAGGCCGTCCGGATCGGAGGTGCGTACGAGCACGGTCCCCTCCTGGCCGACCAGGTCGTTCGTGGCGGTGTCGGCGAGCAGCTTTCCCCTCCCGATGACCACGAGGTGGTCGGCGGTCTGCGCCATCTCGCTCATGAGGTGGCTGGACACCAGCACCGCGCGGCCCTCGCGGGCGAGCGAGCGCATGAAGTCCCGGATCCAGCGGATGCCTTCGGGGTCGAGGCCGTTGACCGGTTCGTCGAAAATCAGCACCTGCGGGTCGCCGAGCAGCGCCGCCGCGATGCCGAGCCGCTGCCGCATGCCGAGCGAGAACCCACCTGCCTTGCGCCCGGCCACACTCTCCAGGCCGGTCCGCGCGAGCACGTCGTCGACCCGGCGTCGCGGCAGCCGGTTGCTCGCCGCCAGCGCGAGGAGGTGGTCACGGGCTTTGCGGGCCCCATGCACGGCACCTGCGTCGAGCAGCGCGCCGACCTCGGTGAGCGGCACCGGCAGGTCCCGGTAGCGCAGGCCGCCGATCGTCACCGACCCGCGGGTCGGGGCGGCCAGGCCGGTGATCATCTTCAGCGTCGTCGATTTGCCGGCCCCGTTCGGCCCGAGGAACCCGGTGACCTGCCCGGGTTCGACGGTGAAGGAGAGGTCGTCCACCACGGTGTCGGGCCCGTACCGTTTCGTGAGCCCACGTACTTCGATTGTTGTCATGACGGCGAGCGTGCCGGGCCCGGCCGGGCGAATCCGCAGAGCTTCTGGGAGAACCCTGTGTGTTCGCGGCCGCCGGCGGCTCGGTTCCGTCCGCTGTTGCGGCTTGAGGTGCGTAACAGTGAGACGCCGATTGAGAAGAAGCCGTCGTGGATCAAGACGCGGGTGCGGATGGGTCCGGAGTTCACGGAGCTGAAGGGCTTGGTCCGGCGTGAGGGTTTGCATACGGTGTGTGAGGAGGCGGGGTGTCCCAACATTTACGAATGCTGGGAGGACCGGGAAGCGACCTTCTTGATTGGTGGGGATCAGTGCACGCGGCGGTGTGATTTCTGTCAGATCGATACCGGGAAACCCGTGGCGCTGGACCGGACCGAGCCGCGGAAGGTCGCGGAGTCGGTGCAGGCGATGGGGTTGCGGTACTCCACCATCACCGGGGTCGCGCGGGATGACCTGCCTGATGGCGGAGCGTGGTTGTACGCCGAGACCGTCCGGCAGATCCATGCGTTGAACCCGGGTACCGGTGTCGAGTTGCTGATCCCGGATTTCAATGCGGAGCCGGGGCAGTTGGGTGAGGTGTTCGGGTCGGGGCCGGAGGTGTTGGCGCATAACGTGGAGACGGTGCTGCGGATTTTCAAGCGGATCCGCCCCGGGTTCCGCTACGCCCGCTCCCTGGAAGTCTTGACCCGGGCGCGGGAGGCCGGGCTGGTGACGAAGTCGAACCTGATCCTCGGGATGGGGGAGACCCCGGACGAGGTCACGGCGGCGTTGCAGGATTTGTTCGATGCGGGTTGTGAGATCGTCACGATCACCCAGTACCTGCGGCCCTCGCCCCGGCATCATCCGGTGGATCGGTGGGTCAAGCCGGAGGAGTTCGTCGCGCACGCCTCGACCGCGGAGGAGATCGGGTTCCCGGGTGTGATGGCCGGGCCGTTGGTGCGGTCCTCGTACCGCGCGGGCCGGTTGTATGCCCAGACCAAGGCCCATCGGGGCGAGGACCTGCCTGACAACCTGGCCCACCTCACCGCCGAAGGACCCGCCGCCCAAGAAGCCAGCAGCCTGCTCGCACGGTAGAAACCCCCGATTCCCAAGAATCGGTAAAGTAACCTTGTGGCTTTGGTAACGGACGTCCTCGACTGGCTTCAGGCACTGCCGCAGCCCGGTCTCGTCGCCGCAGCAGGCGGGCTCGTGTTCGCCGAATGCACGATCGGGCTCGGCTTCATCGCCCCCGGCGAGTCGGGGCTGCTGATCGCGGCGACCACGGCGACGTCCGTGCCGAGGTTTCTCACGCTGTGGGCGGTCGTCACGGTGTGCGCCGCGCTCGGCGATTCGGTCGGGTACGCGCTCGGCCGCAAGTTCGGGCCACGGCTGCGTGAGACGAAGCTCATCCGCAAATACGGCCTCGACGCCTGGGACCGCGCCGCCGGCGTCCTCGAACGCCGCGGCGCATGGGCGGTGTTCTTCGCCCGTTTCCTACCCGTGCTGCGGACGCTCACCCCGGCCGCCGCCGGGGCGTCGAACCTGCCGTTCCCGAAGTTCCTGCCCGCAACGGCCGCGGGCGCGTTCTGCTGGTCACTCGTGCACATCAGCCTCGGCGCCGCACTGGGTGAAGCCGCAAAGCAGGTCGAGAGCGCGCTGAACACCGGGTTCCTGGTGGTGGCCGCGGTGATCGTCGGTGTGCTGGTGTTATATTTGCTGCGCCTGAAGAAACGCAAGGCCCTCGCCGCCCCGCGCGAGGAGGAACCGGCCCGCGAGTGAACTCACCCGCCTGAGGACGCCTTCGCTCACTACATTCGGCGGTATGCAGGCACTGGATCTCCCGCGGCCGGTCGCATTCGTCCTGGGCGGAGGCGGCAGCCTCGGCGCGCTGCAAATCGGCATGCTGCGCGCACTGGACGAGGTGGGCGTGACCCCGGACCTGGTGGTCGGCACGTCGGTCGGCTCGCTGAACGCCGCCGTACTGGCCCTGCCGGGCGGCTCCCGCCTCGAGCGGCTCCGGGACATCTGGGCCCACATGACCCGCGCCGAGGCGTTCCCCGGTGGCGTGCTCAGCCAGGTCAGGACTCTCCGGCACAGCAAAACGCACCTCTTCCCGAACACCGGCCTCGCCAAAATCATCGACGACCACCTGGGCCCCGGCCGTCACTTCGAAGACCTGGCCCTGCCACTGGGCGTCGTGACGACCGACGTCGAGACCGCCTCGCCAGTCCTCGTCCGCTCGGGCCTGTTGAAAGCGCCGCTACTGGCGAGCTGCGCCATCCCCGGCATCTACCCCCCGGTGGAACACGAAGGCCGCCAGCTCTACGACGGCGGCCTGGTGGCCAACGTCCCGATGCGCCAGGCGCTTTCGATGGGCGCGAAGTCGCTGGTCGTCCTGGACTGCGCTTTCCCCGGCAAAATGCCCGGCGCCCCGCGCACGTTCGCCGAGGTGATGATGTTCACCGCCATGATCAGCATGCGCAACCAGGCAGTACTGGAAGCCCCGATCGCCGCCAGGGAGGCCCCGGTGGTCTACCTGCCGGGGCCAGCACCGGTCCGGGTAAGCCCGCTGGATTTCTCCCGCACTGACGAGCTGGCCGCCGAGGCTTATACGTCTGCTCTGGATCATGTAAAGGAGCTGACCATCGACGGCCCTGGACTGTACGGCGCACCGGGGTTGCTGGTGCCCTGACGGATGCGGGTGGATTGGTGCGCCTTGCCACTCGGCGGGGTTCTCTGCCCGGCACTCCGGCTCACCCAGTCCGCGGCCCGATCATCCGGCTCACCCACCGTCTCCGGCCCAACTCCCCTGGCCAAGCGACGTCACTCTCTCCAGCATCCGGCTGTGCCGCAGCCCACCGCTCCGCCCGGCCTCCGTCCTCCCCGGCTACACCTGCGACCCACCGCTCTCGGCCCACCACCCCGACTTCCGCCGCCGACGCTCCTCGCCGACCGGGCCTGCACCTGAGACCCACCCGCTCCCGACCCACCCGTCTGTGGCCAGCGCACCCCGGGCTGACTCCCGTCTCCGGCGCTCCCACCGGACCCTCAACACCTGGCTCGCTTCTCCGGCCCGCCCTGCCGTAGCGAGCCCGCCTCCGGCTCGCCTTCCACCGCCGACCCACCGGCCGTTCCTTCGCCCGGCCCCTCACCTTCCACCGCCGACCCACCGGCCGTTCCTTCTCCCGGCCCCCGAAGCTGGCTCCCCAACCTCCCGCAAGCCCACGAACACCCGTTTTCCCGCGGCCGTGATCCACCTCACCCCACTGCACCCATCCACCGTTCGGAGCGTCTTTCCGATCGCGTAGTTTTGCAGTTGAAGCCCGCCGGTCCGCGATCCTCACAAAAGAGACATAATGTTCCCGAAGAAGACTTTCTTTCCGCTTGCCGGAATTCTCGCCGCCGTTTTGCTGCTTTCGGCTTGTTCGTCCGGCGATAGTGCCGACAACGCCGCGCCCGGTGCGCCGGGCGGTTCGAGCCAGGCCGCGATTCCGGTTTCGGTGTCGATCGAGCCGGCCGACGCGTCCGGGATCAGCCCGAGCACACCCATTGTCGTCAAGGCGGCCAACGGAAAGCTCACCGACGTCACGGTCACGAACGCAAAAGGCAAGGCGGTCGCGGGAAAGCTCGCGCCGGACGGGCTCAGCTGGACCACCACCGACGTCCTCGGCTACGGCGGCACGTACCAGATCAAGGCGCATGCCCAAGGCGCAGACGGCAAACAGGTCGAAAAGGACGGTCAGGTCACCACGCTCACGCCGAAGAAGCAGGCGAACGCGAACCTCATCCCGGCACCGGGTGCGGTGAAGAGCACCGGCGTCGGAGTCGGTCAGCCGATCGTGTTCAGTTTCGGCACCGCGGTGAAGAACAAGGCTGCCGTGGAAAAGGCGCTCACCGTCGAGTCCGCACCCAAGCAGCAGGGCAGCTGGTATTGGATGGACGATAAAAATGTCCATTATCGGCCGAAAGAATATTGGCAGCCGGGAACCACACTCACGGTCACCGCAAAGATTTACGGCGTCGATTTCGGAAATGGCGTGTACGGCGCGGACGATCGCACCGAAACGTACAAAGTGCACGATTCCTGGATTGCCAAAGCCGACGGCAACAGCGAGCAGATGCAGATCTTCCACAACGGCCAGATGGTGAAGTCCATGCCGATCTCGATGGGCAAGGACGCCACTCCCACGCACCTCGGCCCGCACGTGGTCTCGGACAAGCAGGCGAACTACACGATGGACTCCTGCACGTACGGCGTGTGCCCGCCGGACCCGAAGGCGTACCGCTCGAACGAGAAGTGGTCGGAACGCATCTCGAACGACGGCGAGTTCGTCCACGAGAACCCGAACAGCGTCGGCCAGCAGGGAAGCTCCAACGTCTCGCACGGCTGCATCAACCTGAACGCCGCGAACGCCCAGTGGTTCTTCCAGAATTTCGGCCTGGGAGACGTCGTGGAGGTCACCAACTCGGGCGGCCCGCAGCTCCCGGTGTGGGACCTGTACGGCGACTGGTCGAAGTCCTGGGCCGACTGGCAGAAGGGCTCGGCTCAGTAAGCCGGTCTCGAGGGTTTCGCGAGGGAGGTGCCGGAGCTTCGTGCTCCGGCACCTTTTTCGTCAGCGAACCCCGGCAGCCCTGTTGACCCCACATGCCGCGCACGGATGAGTTTGCCGTGGCAGTCTCTTTCGCGGGATTCGCCTTGGGCTGGGTGGAAGGGTGCATAGCAACCGCGGACGAACGAAATCCGCTTCTGCACCTAATCGCCTTGCCGATTCCCCTGGGTTGCCGAGGTCCTGGGGTTGCCGGGTGGCTGGGGGCGCCCCGCGGGCTGGGTGGTCAGGTGGCTGGGTTGCCGCTTCCCTGGGTAGCCGCGGGTTGCCGATTCCCCTGGGTTGCCAGGGTGCTCGGGTTGCTGGGTTGCTGGGTTGCCAGTGCTGGGGTTGCCGGGTGGGAGGCTGCGGCAGGGTTGCCGGACCGGAAGCAGGGCCCGGAAGCTGTTACCGGGTGCTGGACCAGGCCCGGGCCCCGGCCGGAACGCCGACGGCGGGCAGGCGAAAGGGCCCAGCCCACGCTCGGGCTGGCCCACTGTTCTGGCCGCAGACAAAAAAAGGCTGGGCCCCGGGAGCACCCCCGTGTGTGGGGGTTCTCGACCGGGGCCCAGCCCTGATGTTGAGTTCGGCGGTGTCCTACTCTCCCACAACCC
>NZ_JNYZ01000071.1 GCF_000717335.1 Amycolatopsis jejuensis | reverse complement strand
GCAACATCTACTACCCCAGCGAAATCTACACAGAACTCGGCATCACCCCCTTCACCCAACCCGCCCACGCCACCAACCACGGCAACGACCAGTGACTCGGCAGCCATTCCGCACCCGCACCGCGGTCGACGATCTCATGGACCGCTACCTGGATCAGTACGTCGCGCTGGACCCGCTGACCGCGACCCGCCTCGGCGTACCAGGGCACGACGACGCACTGCCGGATCTGTCCCCGGACGGCCTCGCCGAGGTGTCCGCACTCCGCAGGCAGACGCTGGCGAAGTTGCGCACCGCCGCAGCAGCCGATCGCACCGACGAAATCACGATCGCGGCCGCGATCGAACAGCTCAGTGTCGCCGAGGCGATCCGCGCAACCGGTGGGGAGGAATCGCGGCTGGGCAGTGTCGTAAGCCCCGTGCAGGAACTGGAAGGCGTCTTCAGTTCGATGGCCGCCGATACCGCGGACGAGTGGGCAACCATTGCGGCCAGGCTGAACCGTCTGCCCGAAGCCATCCGCGGCTACCGCGCTTCGCTGCAGCTCGCCGCAACGCGCGGTGACGTGAGTGCGCGCCGCCAGGTCCTCGCTGCAGCAAGTCAGGCCGACGAGAGCGCCGGTCCCGACGGGTACTTCGCCACCCTGGGCTCGGATGTCGCAGCCAGGACCGAGCTTCCGGCCTCGGTCCGTACCGAGGTGGGCAAGGGCGTGCAGGCCGCCCGGGAGGCCTACGCGCAGCTGGGTTCGTATCTGCGCGACGAGCTCCTCGACCTGGCGCCCGACACGGATCCAGTCGGACCGGAGCGATATGCGTTGCACTCCCGGTTCATGCTCGGCGCGCAGATCGACCTGGCCGAAACCTATGCCTGGGGCCAGGAAGAGCTGTCCCGGATCACTGCGTTGATGCGCGAGACCGCGCACCGGGTAAAGCCGGACGCGTCAGTGGCCGAGGCGATCACGCATCTGGACAACGACCCGGCCTACCAGGTCACCGGCATCGACGGGTATCGCACCTGGATGCAGGAGAAAGTCGACGCCGCGGTTTCCGCACTGGCCGGCACGCATTTCGACATCCCGGAACCGCTGCGCCGGCTGGATTGCCTGGTCTCGCCGATGCGGATCGGTGGCATGTCCTACAGCGATCCGTCCGAGGACTTTTCCCGGCCGGGGCAGATCTGGTGGTCGCCCCCGGCCGGGACGGACACCTTCAGCACCTGGCGCGACCTCACCATCCTGTACCACGAAGGGGTGCCGGGGCATCACCTTCAAATGGGGCACGCCGTGGTCCAGCGCGCCCTGCTCAACAACTGGCGGCGGCGGGCGTGCCAATTCCCCGGCCACACCGAGGGATGGGGGCTCTACGCCGAGCGCCTCATGGCCGATCTCGGCTACCTCGACGATCCCGCGTATGCCTTCGGAATGCTGAACAGCCAGTCGTTGCGGGCGACGCGGGTGGTCGTCGACATCGGGTGGCACTGTGGTTTCGAGGCACCCGCCGAAGTCGGCGGCGGCACCTGGACCTACGAGAAGGCATGGCAGTTCCTCACCGCACACGCCAGCATGCCGGAGACATTCCTTCGCTTCGAGCTCGATCGCTACCTGGGTTGCCCAGGACAAGCACCGTGCTACAAGATCGGCGAACGGCTCTGGCTGCAGCTGCGTGAGGAAGCTCGTCGCTCGGAAGGCGATACGTTCGATCTGGCCGGGTTCCATCGGCGTGCGCTGGACATCGGGGCGGTGGGCCTGGACGTGCTCCGCGACGCGGTACTGACCGGATCGCACTGCGGCCGGTCGGAGTGACCGCCGGGTCCGGCGCCTCGTGAGCGGAAGCGCCGGACCCGGCAAGTCCCTGATCGCCGACCTCAGGTGGGAATCGACTCGATCAGCCGCGTGGTATAGGGATGCTGCGGGTGGTCCAGGACGTCGGAGGTCGACCCGCTCTCGACGATCTCCCCTCCCTGCAACACGATCGCCCGTTCGGTCATCTGCCGGACGACCGAAAGATCGTGCGTGATGAACAGGAAGCTGGTCCCGTATCGGCCACGGATCTCTCGCAGTAGCTCCAGCACCTGCGCTTGTACCGAGACATCCAGCGCCGCGACCGGCTCGTCGCAGATGAGCAGTTGCGGCCGCACCGCTATCGCCCGTGCGATCGCGACCCGTTGCCGCTCACCTCCCGACAGCGCGCCCGGCCGCCGCTCGGCGTACTCGGCAGGCAGGCCGACCATGGTCAGCAGCTCGGCGATCTCCTCGTTCACCTGACCCGCGTCGCTGCGGACCCGCACCGCTTCGGCAAGGGTGGCGCCGATGGTGAGCTTGGCGTTCAGCGAGGAGTAGGGATCCTGGAACACCACCTGCACCAGGCGACGCACCTCCGAACGCCGGCTGCGGGACAGGCGGCGGTAGTCACTGATGTCGATATCGGAGAGGGCGATCTCACCGCCATCGGGATGCTCGAGACCGAGCAGGCAGCGCGCGATCGTCGTCTTGCCCGATCCGGTCTCCCCGACCAGGCCAAGCGACTCGTCCGCCGCGATGGTGAACGACACCCGGTTCACCGCAGTGGTGACCCGGGTCTTGCCGACCAGGGTGGGCACCCGGTACGACTTCACGAGATCGGTGACCGTGAGAATCGGCTCCTTGCCGGACGGGGCAGGCTGAGGGGACGGAACGGAAAGGTGCTGACGCAGCTTCCGAAGTTCCGGCCGCAGCTCGTCGCTACGCCGGCAGGCGCTGCGATGCTGTGGTGCGACCAGCGCGAGCGGCGGGCGGGAACCGACGCACTCGGGCGCCTGCCACTGGCACCGGTCGGCGAACGAGCACACCTCGGCAACCGAATCGGCGGCCGGGACGTTGCCCGGGATCGACGTGAGTTCCTCCGCATAATGCGAAATCGGCGGCTCGGCACCCAGCAGCCCGATGGTGTACGGATGCTCAGGCTGGTCGACGAGCCTCGTGGCAGGCGCATCCTCGACCACCGAACCGGCGTACATGACGAGCACGCGATCGCAGACCGAGAAGGCGACCCGCAGGTCGTGCGTGATCAGCACGAGCGCCATGGCGCGGGTGCGCTGGAGCCTGCTCAGCAGTGCCAGGATGTCCGCCTGAGTGGTGACGTCGAGCGCGGTGGTCGGTTCGTCGGCGATGAGCAGTTCCGGGTCAGCGGCCAGCGCCGCGGCCAGTACCACCCGCTGACGCATGCCACCCGAGAGCTGAAACGGATACCGGTCCGCGACCGACGCCGCTTCGAGACCGACCTCGTCGAGCCGGGCGGCAGTCTCCGACCGGCTGCGGGACCGATGTCGGCGAATCGCGGGCGGCAGTGACTCGCGGATGTGCTGTCCCACCGTCATCAGCGGGTTGAGCGCGGTGAACGGATCCTGGAGGACCATGTTCATCCGGGCCCCCCGCAGCGGGCGCAGCTCTCGTTCGGTCTTGGCGGCCAAGTCGACCCCATCGAACTCGATCTGCCCTGCCGAGACCACATTCTCGGCGAGAACCCGCATGACGGCTCGTGCGGTCATCGACTTGCCGCTGCCCGACTCGCCCACGATACCCAGTGTCTGGCCGCGTTCCAGTTCGAAACCGACGTCGCGCACCAGCGTCCGGCCGAGAGTCGTTCGCACGGTCAGATCGCGCACGGACAGCAACGGATGAGGAGGCGCAGCATCGTGCGAACGGACTGTTTCCCTGGCCGGTATCATTGTTGCGCACCTTTGCGTTCCGAGCGGTCGTAGAGCCAGTCACCGAGCAGCGTGACGCTGGTTGCCGTGAGAACGATCATGACGCCGGGGGCCAGCGTCAGCCATGGATTGACCGTGAGCAACGCCTGTCCGTCCGACAGCAGCGAACCCCAGTCCGGCGAACCCGGCGGCGCGCCCAGTCCCAAGTAGGCCAGGCCGGACAGACCGACGAGACCGGCGACGAAATCGAGCAGGAACGTCGCGACGACGGTCGGCAGAATGTTGGGCAGCACGTGGTGGAAGAGAATCCTCGGACCGGATAACCCCAAGGTGCGGGCGGCTTCGATGTAGGGCAGGCGCACCTGGACGAGGGCCGCGCTGCGGCAGAGCCGGATCTCCACCGGCAAGGCCAGCACGGTCATCAACGCAACCGCGATCCAGTATCCCCCGCCGACGACACCGGCCACGACGATGACGACCAGCGTTCCCGGCACCGCATACATGAAGTCGGCGAAGCGGTTGGCGATCCCGTCGACGAACCCGCCCCGGTAGGCGGCCACGATGCCCAGCGTCGACCCGAGCAGCACCGCAGCACACGCAAGGCACAACGGGCCCAGTACCGCAGTCCGGGTTCCCGCGATGACCATCGACAGGATGTCGCGGCCCAGCGTGTCGGTACCCAGCCAGTGCGCCCCGCTGGGCCCGGTCGAGCCGAGCACGACGTCTTGAGCCTGAACGTCGTAAGGCGTCAACCAGTTTCCGGCGATGGCGAGGACGACGACGATCCCGGTGAAGGCGACCGACAGGACGACCAGAACGGGCATCCGCCGTCGCTTGGCCGGGCCATCGAGCCGCGGGTCCGCAGCGAGTGATACGTCGGCCATCAGGCACCTCCTCGCGCGACGAAGCGAAGACGCGGGTCCAGGATCAATACGAGCAGGTCGACGACGAGGTTGATCGTGAGCACGAAGGCACCGATGAACAGCACCAGCCCCTGTACGACGGGAACGTCCTTGTCCGTGACCGAGGCCAGCAACAGCGAACCGGCTCCGGGCAAGGAAAAGATGCGCTCGACGAACACCCCCGCGGACAGGGCGGCGATGAGGAGCAGCCCGGCGGTGGTGACGACCGGCACCGACGAGTTGCGGAACGCGTAGCGGACGAGGATGCGGGCCGGGCTGATGCCGCGCAGGCGAGCGAAGGTGACGTAATCCTGCTGCATCACGGTGAGGGTCGCCGCTCTGGTCTGCCTAGCCACGAACGCCGCCATGATCAAGGCCAGCGCGAAGGCCGGGAGGGTCAGGTGCTCGATGCGGCCGATGAAGCCGCTTCCCGTCCCGTAGATCGGGAACCACTCGAGCTGAGAACCGAGTACGTACAGGACGATGATGGCCAGGACGTACGACGGCGCTCCCATCACCACGCTGGTCAGCACCGACACCACCCGGTCGAAACGGCTCCCGTGCCGGATACCGGCCGCCATTCCGGCCGGAATGCCGATCAGCACCGTCAATACGACGGTGTACAGCGCGAGCTGAAGGGTCAGCCCGAGCCGGTCGGTGATCAGTGAATCCACCTCGGAACCGGTCTGCACGGCAATCGACTGACCGAAGTCGAGGCGGACGACATCGCCCAGCCAGTACCAATACTGCACGAGAAACGGTTCGCCGAGATGGTACTTGTCGTTGAGCGCGGCGACGAGTTCCGGTGCCGGAGTACGCGTACCGAGCAGCGTCTGGATCGGCGAGCCCGGGCTGATCGCGATCAGCGCGAAGACGACGAAAGTGAGGATCAGCAACAAGACGAGTCCCGCGGCGACGCGTTTGACGATGAACCGCGCAATCACCCTCGGCCCTCCTCTCGACGGGGATGCGCTGACCAGGTCATTTGCCCGCCCGTATCTGGTAGGCCCAGTTCCCGTCGTTGAGGTCCGTTGCGTCGATGCCTTCCTTGCCGGCAAAGACGAAGCCCTGCCTGAGCACGGAAGCCGTCGGCCTGGTGAAGAGCCCGAGGTAAGGCACATCGGACGCGACTGCGGAAAGGATTGTCTTCGTCGCCGCCCACCGTTCCGCGGGCGTGCTCGCCGACGAATCCACGATCGACACCGCGGCCGCCACGGCCGGGGTGCTCCACCGTGCGGTGTTCTCGATGTTGCCGGCCCCGACCATCGTGGTGAGCAGCGCCGAGGGATCGTTGACCGCCGCGTCGAAACCACCGGTCCCGAACGGCGGCAAGGTACCACTGGTGAGCTCGGCGAACCGCTGCTGTCCGGTGATCGGCTTCAGCTCGACCCGGACGCCGATCGCCTGCAGGTTCTGTTGCAGGACCAGCGCCGTTTGTTTCGCCGAACCGGTCGACTCGTTGTACTCGACAGTGGTGGAGAACCCCTGGGGATGTTTCGACTGGGCCATCTCGGCCTTCGCCTTGGCGACGTCGAACGGATACTGCGGCAGGCTCGTCAGGAACGCCTGCGCCGCGTCCGCACTCCCCGCCACGCCGGCCAGCTCGGACGCGGGAACAAGGCCGGCGAGGAAGTCGACGTTGCCGCCGAAACCGACCTTGGCGTACGCCGCTTTGTCGACGGCGTAGGCGATTGCCCGCCGCACATGCACGTCGTCGAACGGCGGCGCAGTGACATTGAACTGCAGGAACACCTGGTCGGTCGAAGGCGCGGTGTGCACTGACGCTCCCGGAACCTTGCGCCATTGGTCCAGCGTCTGCGGGTCGGCGACCTGGCCGCCGTCGACGGTCCCGGACTGCAGCGCAAGCTTGAAGGCGTTGTTGTCGGTGATGATCGGGAAGTCGATGTTCTCGACCTTCGGGGGAACACCCCAATGGCGCGGATTGTTCTTGAGCACAATGCTCTGGGCGGTGTACCCGGCCACCGTGTACGGACCGGTACCCACCGGGATGGCGGCAGCCGTCCCGAGCGTGTTCGCGTGCGCTTCGGAGAACTGCTTCTCCATCACGAAGACATTCGAAGCCAGCTTCCCCCGGGCAATCGGGTCCGGCTTTCCGAGATCGACAGTCACCGACAGCGGCCCGGTGGCCGACACATTCTTGATGTCCGGCAGGAAAGTGGCCGAAGCCGCAGTCTCGGCCGCATAGTGCCGGATGCTCCACACCACGTCGTCGGCGGTCAACGGCTGCCCGTCGGAGAACGTGACGCCGGAACGGATTGTGTAGACCAGCGTGGCCGGATTCGGCTGTGCCACCGACGTCGCCAGGACCGGCGTGTAGACATTCTTGCTGGACAATCTTTCCAGCGGTTCGTTCACCAGCGGGACCACCGGGTTCCGGCCGGGAAACTGTGCGTAGTCCAGGTTGGGCACCGGAGAGGGAAGTGCCCACGACAACTTGGGAATCTTCGCGTCGGTCGCCGCCTGCGGTTCACCCGCCCCGGATGAACCGCCCCCACAGCCGGCCACCATTGCCAGCCCCGCAACAGCCAGGACCGACACTGCAGTCATCACATAACGGGAACCCATTCGGGTACGACCGTGCCACATTTTGACCATGCACTCGTCCCTTGTCCGATGAGGCCATCCGCACCACGGCGGGGCCAAGATGCAACAGAGTGTAGAGACGGGCAACAAGACTCGCAATAGCGCACATCGCTCCCGAGGGACCCTCCCCACAACTTCAACATCTTGTTGACTAATGCCGCTCGAACTGGGAATATCAGCCCATGCCAAGTCGAAGCACGGCCGTGCGGCGGTCGGCCACCGGCGACAAGAAGGCCGCGACGGTCCGATTCTCCCGAGAGCAGAAGGCGCACGCTGCCCACGTCGTGCAGTTGCTCAGTCCCATCATTCCGGCGCTGGCGGTGGCACTCGAGCCGCGCACCGAGGTGGTCCTGCACAACCTCACGAAGTTTCCGAACACGATCGTCACGGTCGGCGGCGCGATCACCGGCCGGGACGCCGGCGGTTACCTCACCGACCTGGGAGTCCAGGCAGTGAAAACGGGCCAGACCGAACACCAGCTCAGGTATCGCACCGAGACCAAGGACGGACTGGCCTTGCGTTCGTCCACCCTGCTGTTCAAGTCTCCCGACGGCCGGGCGGTCGCCTCGTTGTGCATCAACACCGACATCAACGACCTGGAGCGGGCTCAGCGGATCCTGGCGTCGTTGACCGTGACCGAGCAGGCTCCCCCCGAAAAGCCCGCCGAGAAATTCCCCGACTCGATCGAATCCCTCACCGAGGGCATCCTGCGCGATGCGATCGCAGCCATCGACATTCCGGTCAATCTCATGAAGAAATCGCACAAGCTCGAGGTGGTGCGCGAGCTGGAACGACGCGGCTTCTTCACTCTCCGCGAAGCGGTGGAGCTGGCAGCGGCAAGACTGGACGCCAGTCGTTACACGATCTACAACTACCTCAACGAACTGGACGACGAAGAAACGGCGGCCCCGAACGCATAGCTGGCGCGACAGGCCACGCACCCGCGAGCCCGACGACCCGTCGTCGGGCTCGCGTGCTGTCCACGGCACCGTTGTCCGGATCCGGGACTGCCCTCCGCGGCTCGAGTCACTGGTCGTTGCCGTGGTTGGTGGCGTGGGCGGGTTGGGTGAAGGGGGTGATGCCGAGTTCTGTGTAGATTTCGCTGGGGTAGTAGATGTTGC
>NZ_JNYZ01000070.1 GCF_000717335.1 Amycolatopsis jejuensis | reverse complement strand
CGGCACCGCGAACATCGTGCCGGCCGACGCGAACGGCATCGCCTACAGCCGCAGCCCCGGGCAGGTACTGAACATCGTGTACCTGACCCCCAAGGCCGCAACCTCAGGCGGTTTCTTCCCCAAGGGCGTCAACGGCCCGGTGAACAGCAGCGCCGCCAACGGCTGAACCTGCGTCCCCCTTGTGGGTGCCTGCGCCGGCCGTGATGGCACCCGTGCAGGCACCCACCCGTGGATCCCGGCACGGTCAGCCGGGCGACGCAGGCAGCGCCGGCTAGGGCGGAACCGGCGACCTGACTGCGGGGGTGTCAGGACCGCGCCTGCGTAGCGACGGTCCGCAACGCGGCGCGCACCAGCCGGGCGACCTGGCTCGGGGTCCAGCCGGTCGCGTCGGTGACCTCAGCGACGCTGCGATGGGCCAGCGCCGTCGCCCAGAGTGCGTAGCGCTGCCGGGGCGGCAGCAACGCCAGCTCGTCGAGCAGGATCGCGTCCCGCACCGCTGAGGCCAGCCGGGCCGGATCCGCCTTCGACCCGAACTCGGCCTGCAGGACCGCCAGTACCTGGGCGCGGGTACCCCGCCGGGCGGGGTCTTTCGCGGGACGGGACGTGTCCACGCTGGTCAATGCGAGCACCACACTGCCCCGTGCCCGGGCCCGGGCACGGCGCGACTGTCCCACGGCTTGGTGCGCGACCCGATAAGCCAGCGCCAGCATCCGCTCGTCCACCGAGGGCTCCCCATCCAGCCAGGACGGCATCGAACCCGGGCCCGCATCGCGGGTCCCGGCCGTCATCGGAGCACGCTCCGGGATCGTCCGGCGAACCGAAGCTGGATCAGTGCCCCGGCATCGACGACGACGCCAGTGTCAGCGGTTCTGCCGAACGCGGCCGCGGCCCATTCCCGGAACAACGGGTCCTCCGGCGGTACGGCGATGTGCTGGACTGCGGTCATCACTACCTCTCCCAGTCAGCACCAATCCGGCTGGCGGATGGATGCCCTGGCGGCTCGATGCTAAACCCGGCGCGCCAGCGGGCGCGACCGCAGGGATCAGCTCAGGTCGATGCGGATGACGCCCGGGGTGGTCGGCTGGGGCGAGCCGGTGACGGGCTCGGTGGTGATCCCGATCCGGTCGATGTCCGCCGGGAACACGCCGGCCAGGGAGGCCGGCCCGGTGCCAGGCCGCAGCAGCCCAGCGGACTGCGGGCCACGGGGACCGATCAGCCACACCTGGTAAGCATGCCGGTCATCGAGCTCGGGGACACCCTCGAGCGAGACGGACACCTTCGCAAGCGACCGGGACGCCACCACGGTGGCGTGCCCTCCTGTCGTCCCAGGACCGCTCACCATGACCGCGTCCGGGGCGCGCCGGACCAGGCTTTGTTCCAGCGCAACCGATCCTCCGTCTCCAGGGCGCTCGCCGAGAACGACGCCACCGGCCAGAGCACCGACGACCGCGGCCGCGGCGGCGAGCGCCAGTGCGGCCCTGGCCCGCCACCGGCGGTGGGCAACCGGCCGGGTTTGGCGGGTAGCCGTGATCCGGGCCAGCACGGCAGCCCGCAGTGCCGGCGCAGGCCGCGCTTCGACAGCGACCGCCAGCCGGGCAGCCATCTCGCGCAGCTCGTCGACCTCCTGAGCGCAGACGTCGCACTCCTGCAGGTGCCGCTCGAAATGAGCACGCTCGATTCCGGTCACGGCATCGAGCGCATAGGCTCCGGTCAGCATGTGGATCTCGGCGCCGGTCATCCCGGCCCACCCAGCACGTCGCACAGGCGGATCAACCCGTCCCGCATCAGGGGCTCCACGGTGATGACCCGACCCACGGCACCCGGCCCTGTTGCCGCGCTCGTGAGGGTTCCGCGATGGCGGCCATGGGACTCCTTTGCTGGCTGGTGATATATGCGCGAAGGGACGGCACATCGGACGGAGTGGTATTCGCCGCCACGAACGGGCCGTATTGGTCTCGCCGTGCCAGGTCATTCCTCACCTCGATGACCCGCTCACCCATCCCTCGCGCCTCCGGCTCCGAAGAACCGGTATGACCACCACCGACGCCTCCCGCTCGGCACCATCACGGCTGCGCCTGCCGTCAGCGGCGCTGTGCGGGGTGCTCGCGCTCCTCGCTGCGCTGGCCGCGGGACATCTGGTGGCGTCGTTCATCAGCATCAACGCCTCCCCCTACCTTGCGGTCGGCAACGGCGCGATCGACCTGACCCCGGTGCAACTGAAAGATTTCGCGGTCCGCACGTTCGGCACCCACGACAAACTGGTGCTGCTCAGCGGGATGGCCGCAGTGATGCTCGCCGCCGCCGCGCTCGCCGGGATGCTGTCGGCTCGCTCGCCCCGCCCCGGGGTCGCGATCATCGCACTGTTCGGCGTAGTGGGCGGGTTCGCCGTGTACCAGCGGCCGGACCTGACCGCGGTGGCGTTGCTCGCCCCGCTCGCCAGCCTCGTGACCGGGGTGGCGGTATTCGTGCTGCTGCATCGGATCGCCCCGCGCAAACCGACCGCCCGGGAACCCGGTTCCACCGGTTCGTCTCGCCGTTCCTTCCTGCTCGGCGGCGCCGGGGTGGTGGTCGGAGCAGGTGCGCTCGGCAGCGGCGGGCAGCTCATCAGCGGCACACGCGACGCCACTGCATCCCGCGCAGCAGTGGGAAAACTCGTGCCCGCCACCGCCGCACCCGCCATCCCGGCCGACGCCGACTTCGCCAAGCTGGGCACCCCGGCGTTCGTGACCCCGAACCCGCAATTCTACCGCGTGGACACGGCATTGTCCGTGCCGCAGGTCCGCACCGAAGACTGGAGCCTGCGCATCCACGGCATGGTCGAGCGGGAACGCACCTACACCTACCGCGACATCCGCAACCGGCCGCTGGTCGAACGCACGATCACCATGACCTGTGTGTCCAACGAGGTCGGCGGCGACTACGTGTCCACATCGGACTTCATCGGCGTCGACCTGGCCGATCTGCTCGGTGAAGCCGGGATCCGGTCCGGTGCGCAGCAGCTGTTCTGCACCAGCGTCGACGGATGGACCTCCGGCACCCCGGTCGCCGCCGCACTCGACCGCAGCCGCGGCGCGATGCTGGCAATCGGCATGAACCGGGAACCCTTGCCGCTGGAACACGGCTTCCCGGCCAGACTGGTCACACCAGGGCTGTATGGCTACGTGTCGGCGACGAAATGGGTCGTGGACATCGAAGTGACCACCTGGAAAGCCCGGCAGGCGTACTGGCTCAGACGCGGCTGGAGCGAACAGGCCCCGATCAAAACCGAATCACGGATCGACACCCCGAAAGGATTCGCCACCGTGCCCGCCGGCTCGGTCCGGCTGGCCGGGATCGCCTGGGCACAGCACAACGGCATCGACAAGGTCGAAATCCGCATCGACAACGGCGCCTGGCAACCGGTCACGCTCTCGGCCGAAGTCAACCTGAACACATGGCGGATGTGGTGGACCCAGATCGCCCTGAAACACGGAACCCACCAGGTCTTCGTCCGTGCCACCGACAAGACCAGCTACACCCAGACCGACCAGCGCGCCGGCACCGTTCCCAACGGTGCCACCGGCTGGCACTCCACCACCTTCATCGCCACCTGAGGAATCTCTTCCCACCCAGACCCATCCGGCGCGCAACCGGCACCGAATGCCCAGCAGAACAGGCCAGTGACCGGCCGCCAAGATCCAGTCCATTGTGAACGGAGAACACCCGTGAAAACCCTTCGCATCGCCGGAATCGGTCTCACCGCCGCCGCCGCACTCGCGCTGACCGCGTGCAGCAGCAACGACCAGGCCTCCTCCGAAAGCGGCAGCTCCAGCAGCGCACCCATGCCGTCCTCGTCCGCACCGGCGTCCAGCAGCGCGTCCAGCGACGGCATGACCACCAACGCCGACGTGTTCGGCCCCGCCTGCTCCAAACTCCCGCAAGGCAACGCACCCGGATCGCTCGACTCGATGGGCCCGCAACCGGTCGCCAGCGCCGCCTCGACCAACCCGCTGCTCACCAAACTCGTCGCCGCGGTCAAGGCCACCAACCTCGTCGACACCCTCAACAGCCAGGCCGCAATCACCGTGTTCGCCCCGGCCGACGCCGCGTTCGACGCGCTCGGCGACGCGAAGTTCAACGAGCTGGCCAAGAACCCCAGCCAGCTCGCCCCGATCCTGCAATACCACGTGCTCGGCAAGCGCTACGACGCCAAAGGCCTCGCCGCCGCCGGCAACGTCACCTCGCTCAACACCGCAGGCGGCCCGCTCAAGATCGAAGGCACCGGCGACAACATGACCGTCAACGGCGCCAAGATCCTCTGCGGGAACATCCCCACCAAGAACGCCACCGTCTTCGTCATCGACAAGGTCCTCACCCCCGGCACCAACAAAAACTGACCGACCGCCCGCGACCACGAGCCCGGCGTGCCTGCCCTCCCGGCCACGCCGGGCCCGTCTCACGGCAGGTTTCCCGGCATCGTTGCCGGGGCACCCCGGAGTATCCGCCGCCGGCGGAAAGGTCAGAAGGAGTCGGTCCCCATGGTTGCCCTGCTCGGTTTTCTGCTCGTAGTCTGGCTGGTCTGCGTCGTGGTCGGAATCGCCGTCAAGGGCCTGATCTGGCTCCTTGTCGTCGGTGCCGTCCTGTTCGTCGCCACCGCGGCGATCGGCTACGTCAAACGCAAATCACTCGGACACCGCTGACCACGGCCCGGCCTGGACGGCAAAGTCGCGCTCATCACCCCCTGTGCAGGAAGAAGCGGGTAACCGCCGAGGGAACGCCGACTTCACCGACAGCAAGACCGGGTATGCCATCGTCGAGGTGGGCTCGCATGATGAAGCCGTGCTGATCTTCTCCAGCGACCCTGCACTCGGGACTGTCCGAGGGCAAGTGGGTCGACGTCCTGGAATTTCCCCCGCTTCCCGGTAGGAAATAGCCAGTTGCCGCTGCCGGAGACGATGCTGGAACCCGTGAGCAAACCACGTGGTCGACGCAACCGCGCAAGTTCGGCGACGGGGAATCGTTGAACCAGCTGCGCAATCCAGTGAGGCCGCCAACCGCGCCGCACTCACGGGTGTTCTCCGCGCTCGGCCGGCCGTTCATCTGCAGCGCATCCGCACCGGGTTTGCCGAACATCCCGCATACCCAGAGCGAGGTTGTTGACCTGCACGGCTGCGGCGGCCTGCTCGGTCCGGCAGATCCCTGCCGCACGGTGCACCACAGCCGTTTCCGCCGAGCAGATCCGCCACGGACCGGATCTCAGCTCTGGCCGGGGCAGCAGGTCCGCGCCAGGCGGGCAGGCAGATGATGCGCAACCAAGCGTCACCAGGTCGGCGTAGCGGACAGCGCACCGGCGCTCGAAGAGGCGTTCCCACAGCACCTCCTGATGTCGTCCGCGGTGTGTCCAGATCGATCGTGTCAGAGTGATCGACGTCCGCACAGGACGCCGGTTGCCCGTCACCGCCGAAGGACTCCTTGAACTGCTGTCACTGTTCCCGGAGCTGACCGCCCGGCTGGGCCGGATCGAACGGCGTCACCTACCACCTGATGCCTGGCCGCCCACCCCACGCTGCCCGCGCTCCGGGGACAAGCACGGCGATGTCCGGCTCGAGGGTTTTCCGGTCGCAGCACGCCGCCACCTTGACCGTGATCGGCACACAGCACCGGCTGACCCTGCTTCTGATTCCTCCGGAAGCCGATCCTGGCTTCGCGCAACGCAGGTTGTTGACCACGGAGCGCCGAGGCAACACCGGCACCATCGACCCGCTGCTGTCCGGCCTCACGGAGGACACGGCCGTGCTGCGCTGGGAAGTCGAAGGTGGCCGTCCCGCTCAGGCGGAACCCGTCGACCCATAGCCGGTCAGTCGTCGGCTACGCCCCGTACGCCGGTGGCGCGACGTCAAGGCTGGCGTGCAGCCGGTCCCGGATCTCACCAGGGCGCAGGCCGGCCGCAGGCGCTCACAGCATGCCAGAACAGCCTCCGACGAACTCGGCACGAGCTGCTCATCCTCGACCAGATCCTGTGGTGGGCGGGCGGGCGACCCAATCTCTCGCCGCTCACCGTCGCTCCGACGTAACCGGCACGTGCATCCATCCTCCGAATCCGCCGTACGTCCGAGAATGTCAGCAGTGCAGCGTCCGGCGCCGAAAAAGCCGGCCGCTGCGGTTCCCACGCATCACAAGGAATCCTGCCTGCGTTGCGGGCGGTTCGAAAGCACAGCCAGGCTGCGGCACGCCCCGTCCGCGTCGATGCGACGGTCGAGCCGTGCCGCTTCACAGCGCTGCCGTCGGCGGCGGCCTCGCCGCCTCAAGGAGCGCGCATCGTCGTCGATCCTCGCGTGCGCGATGACCCCACGCTGGACCCGGCAAAGGTCTGCACAGCCACATCATTCGGAGCCCCGGTAGCGGAACAGGTGGTCCGGGCGTCCGCGGGTCCGGGCAGGAGACCAGAGCGCGCTGGTTTCGCCCGGCGCGGGGTTGTGCGGAGATCGCGGGACCGGACCGTGGCTCGTGTGCGGGCTCTGGCCAGGTGCGGACTGGTTGTGCTCCGGCTACGTGCGGCGCGCCGGGAGCGGCGCTTCGTTCGTCGTTGGCGGTTGATGTAGTCGGGCCAGTGAAACCGTTCGCAAGGTGCGGTCCGGCCGGATGCTCCGAGCCGACCACCGTCCGCTGCTACGCCACGTGGTGGGGGTAGTCCGGCGAGCGCTGCTGGAAGGCCAGGATCGCCGGGTTCGCGATGACGCCGTCGCGGATTTCGACGGCGCGCCCGACGGTCTCTGTACTGTCCCAGGTGGACGGTCCGGCGAGTACCGGCCGCAGCAGCGGGAGCAGGGCCTCGCTGATCTCCCAGGTCGCCGAGTTCCACAGGTAGGACGGGCTGTGGTCGACGGCGTAGTAGGTGATCCCGTCGCCGACGGTGAAGGCCGGGTCGGTGAATGTCGTGGGCCGGGCCCAGCCGAAGCCCATGCCCTCGTCGCACGAGACGTCGACGATGAGGCTGCCGGGGGCGAACGCGTCCAGGTCGGTCTCGATGAGGAACGTCAATGGCGCCAAGGGGTCCTGCAGGACGCAGTTCACGACGATGTCGTGCTCGGCGAGGAATGCGGCCAAGGGTACCCGGCCCCGGTCGGTGAGCGCGTGGCTGCGGCGGGGGTCGCCGGGGCGGTTCGCGTCGTGGTCGAAGTGGACCATGGTCGCGGAGTGGATCGGCGAGCCGACCGCGGTCACCCCGCGGCCGGTGAGGACGCGTACGTCGTGTATGCCGTGCGCGTTGAGCGCGGTGATCGCACCCCGCGCGGTCGCGCCGAAGCCGATCACCGCGGCCCGCAACCGGCGGCCGTAGTCCCCGGTCGATCCGGTCAGCTGCAGGGCGTGCAGCACCGAGCAGTAGCCGGCCAGCTCGTTGTTCTTGTGGAACACATGTAGCCCGAACGAGCCGTCACGGACCCAGTGGTTCATCGCCTCGAACGCGATCAGTGTCAGCTTGCGGTCGACGGCCAGCTGGGTGAGTTCGCGGTCCTGGACGCAGTGCGGCCACCCCCACAGCACCTGGTGCGGCCGCAGCTCGGCGACGTCGGCCCGCAGCGGCTTGGCGAGCAGGACGATGTCACATTCGGCGATGAGCTCGTCCCGCGTGCGCAGCCCGGCCACGGCACCCTTCAGCTGTTCATCGGGCACGCCGAACTCCGCGCCGTAGCCGTATTCGAGATAGATACGCTCGCGCAGGTCGGCGTCGATCCGCCCGAAGTGGCGAGGGTGGATGGGCAACCGCCGTTCGTCCGGTTTCCGCGAACGCGCGACAACGCCGAGAGTGAGCTGCTGCACCGGGCCCCTTTGCTCGATTGCGGTCTGGACGCTGCTCGCCGGACGGCGTCAGCGGCGCAGGTTCTCGGGTGCTTCGTCGAGCAGGTGCAGCAGCCGCACCGCCAGTACCTGGCAGGCGGTGTCGGTGAGGCCAGTGTCTCGCTTGAGCAGGTCTCGTACCTGGGCGACGCGCTGGTCGTAGCGCGACACGAAGTCGATTCGGGTGGTCATGGATTGTTCCTCTTTCCTGGTTTCGCGGCTTCCTGCCGCGCAGGCACATCCACGGTGGTAACCGCCTGCCGCGGTCGCCGCGCAGAAGCGGTCCGCGATCAGGTCATGCGCGTCCCGCTCGTGCGGGCAGACCGGGCAGCCGGACCCGCCCTCATCGAGCTTCACGGCGTGGAGATTCTGCCGGATGTCGATGGCGATGCAGGTCATGGCGCTCCAGACTCCGGCAAGCACCGGGGGCTGGGACGAGAAGGCCGGCGTGCCGCGATCGTTAACCACGTGGCGCGCGAAGACCAGGCGAACTACGAGGGCCGGGGACGATGCGCGCTCGAACGCCCGCATACGGGATGCTCCCGGACCCCATCGACACTACACGGGTGCGGACCCCGGCAGGTCACGGCCACGCACCCGGTCCCCCACCGGCCGTCTCAGCCAGGCCCGGGAACACCGTTGCCGAAGAGGATTTCCCTGGCCGTGGCGGTGGAGTCGCCGCTCGCGGCCGAGCGGAGTACCGCCCGCGCCATTCCGCCGGGCGTTTCCGGCGGCACCACGAGCAGGCTGACCCGCCGCGAGTCCGTCCCGAGCGCCATGATCGTGTGCGGATCAGTGAAGCGGAATCCTTCCAAACGCACGGTCCGCTCACCGACGCGTACCTTGCGGGCAGCCAGTCCCCACGTGTCCAAGTGGTAGGTCACGCGGCTGAGCGGGCCTACCGCCTCGGCAAGCGCCGCCGTGAGCTCCGGCAGTTGCGCAGCCAGGTCAAGGGACCGCGGCCACCAACCGCCATCAACGTGCCCGCGCTCCGCTCCGGGCGGCTTCACCATCAGGCGTGCGGCAGAAGGCTGCCCTGCCTTGCCTTCCGGGCTGGTTTCCCGCTGGCGCACGACGGTCATCCCGATACACGTTCCGAGGTCGCGCGCAGCGGCGCCCCTACGTCGTGCAAATGCCGA
>NZ_JNYZ01000069.1 GCF_000717335.1 Amycolatopsis jejuensis | reverse complement strand
CCCTCTTCCCTAGACAAGAAGAGATCATCAACCAAGGGCTGCACCCATGATCAACCAGGGCCACCACCCACAACCCCGACGTTAAAACCCAAGGGAACCCTCACAGAATCCGAGTCCGTGAAGGGAACCACCACGGAATCTGATTCCCTCGTGGTTCCCTTCACAGCCTCAAATCCCACCACCCCAGCCGCACGTGGGACCCCCTCAACCCACCACCCTGGCCGCACGCGCGAACCCTCAAAACCCACCACCCAGGCCGCACGCGCGAACCCCACGAAACCCGGGCAGCCAGCCCCCGCCCTGCACCCCGATACGAAGCCAAAACACGTGCGGAGGGTGCTTGTCAAGGCATCTTTCCCGCCTTGACAAGCACCCTCCGCACGTAGTCACAATCCCGGCTTCGGGGTGCCCCACCAGTCACCCCTACCAGCCACCCCACAGCAGGAACCTCACAACCGCCCCACCCAGTTGCGCAGCAACCGCGCCCCGGCATCCCCGGACTTCTCCGGATGGAACTGCGTAGCCCACAACGGCCCGTTCTCCACCGCCGCCACGAAGTCCTCCCCGTGGTTCGCCCACGTCACCTTCGGCTGCTGCCCCGCCAGCCCGGACTCCAGCTCCCACCGCCGCGCAGCGTACGAATGCACGAAATAAAACCGCTCGTCCGCGCCGACCCCGGCAAAAAGCTCCGACCCCTCCGCCGCCCGGACCGTGTTCCACCCCATGTGCGGCAGCACCTCGGCATGCAAGCGCTCGACCGTTCCCGGCCATTCGCCCGTACCTTCGGTCTCCTCACCGTGCTCGACGCCCCGTGCGAACAGGATCTGCATCCCCACGCAGATCCCCAGCACCGGCCGTCCCCCGGCCAGCCGTTTGCCGATGATCCGCTGCCCGTGCACGCCCAGCAGCCCGCTCATGCAGGCGGAGAACGCGCCCACCCCGGGCACCACCAGGCCGTCGGCCTCCACCGCGGCATGCGGGTCGGCGGTGACCTCCACCTCGGCGCCCGCGCGCGCGACGGCGCGTTCGGCGGAGCGGAGGTTGCCGGAACCGTAATCGAGGATCACCACACGAGACACCCCCCGAGCGTAGTCCCCGCGAGAAATCCGGCCCGACCCACGTTTCGTCCGCGCCGGAATCGGGTACCCCCTGTGGCGCGAGTGGCACCGCCGGTGCCCCCGGACCCGGAAAGAGGGCGAAATGTCCGAGTCCGACCTGCTCTGCCGAATGCTCCAAGCCTGGCGGGAAGACATCGAAAGCGTGCCGTTCCCGCAGTTCAGTGAGCTGACCATCCCGCTGCAGAAGACCCGGGCCGACGTCGACGCGGCACGCCGGGCGGCTGCCCCCGTCACGAACCACCACCGGCGGGCCGACGGCGGCTGGTGACCTGGTCGCCCCTCATCACGTGAAGAATTCCTTCAGGGACAACGCGATCGAGCCCGCGTCGAGGCCGTGCGCGAGATCGTGGTCGGCAAGAGTGCCGTAAATCCGCACCTCCTTGTCCCGCCGCGTGCCGACGTTCAGCAGCCGGTGCGGCAGATCCGCCAGCGCGTCCGCCACCTGATGCGCGGACGTCCCCTGCAGATACGGCTCCACCAGCGCCACATCCGCCACTCCCGTCACTGCAGCACGCAGACCCGCAGCATCGAACGGCCGCACTGTGGACGCATAGAGCACCGTCACATCCATTCCCGCGGTCGCGCGCAGCACGCGGTCGAGCATCGGGCCGACCGCGATCACCACCCCGCGAGTCCCGCGGCGCAGTGGCTGGAATCCGACACCGAGGTGCGCGGTCGCGTTCTGTTGCGCGGAAAGGCGCAGGTACGTCCGGCTGTCTCCGGGTACCGAATCGAGCAGCAGCCGCCGGGCCTCGTCCGGATGCCCGGGGACGTGCACGTACCAGCCGGGTAACGAGTCGATCAACGCGACGTCCCCGGGCGCCTGGTGCGTACGGCCTTCGGCAGGCATGTCGTATGACGCGCCGTACGACACGAGCACCGCGCCGAGGTCCTGGTGGCTGAGGTCGAGTTTGACCTGCTCGAAGGCCCGCTCCACGAGGAACGCGTTGAACGTGTGCACGATCGGCCGCATCCCGGCCAGCGCGAGCCCGGCGCCGGTGCTCACGAGCAGCTGCTCGCGGATTCCGACGTTGAGCACCCGGTCCGGATGGCGGCGTGCGGCACCGGCGAGCGTCGCGGCGGAGATGTCGGCGAGCACGAGCGCGACGTCCGGGTCCGCGTCGACGATTTCCTCTGCGGTGGCCAGAAACGTGTCGCGCATGGTCGGCATCGTGGTCGGCATCACAGCCCGCCTTTCGGTTCCACCACAGCGATCACGGCCAGCGGCCGCCCCGGATGCGGACTGGTGAACGCGTCGTACAGCGCGTCGTGGTCGCGGCCGGACACGGTGCGCGTCGCCCAGCCCTCCAGGTCGAAGCGGCGGGCGATGCCACCGGGCCAGCCGTGGGTCGAGGATTGGTTGTCCACGACGACCGTCGTCAGCCGCTCGAGCCCGAGCCGCGCCGCGACGACGATCGCCTCGTGATTGGACCCCTCGTCCAGCTCCGCGTCGCCGACGAGAGTCACCACTCGCGCGTCGGCACCACGGGCACGCAGGCCGAGCGCCGTACCGAGGGCGATCGGCAGGCCGTGCCCGAGGGAACCACTGGAAATCTCGACGCCCGGCACGCGCACGCGATCCGGATGGTGCCCGAGCCGCGACCGCGCGGAACTCCAGCCGGCCAGCTCGCTTTCGTCGAGGTACCCCTTCGCGGCGAGCACCGCGTAGTACGCCATCGGGCCGTGCCCTTTGGACAGCAGGAACCGGTCACGCCCGGGGTCGCGCGCCGGGCCGGTACGCAGGACCCGGTCGAAGAGCACCCACAGTACGTCCACTGTGGACTCTGCGGCCGCGTGGTGCTTGTCGTCGCCGGTCATCAGCGAGATCAGCCGGGGCAGGTCCGCGTAGCCCGGCACCTTCGTCGTGGTGGTCATGCCTTCGACGATGCAACCTCGACCAAGCTCAAGGTCAAGCGCTAACCTGGACCAATGACGAGGTTGGCGGACAAGCTGAGCATCGGGCAGGTGGCGGAACGCAGCGGGGTACCGCACACCGCACTGCGGTTCTACGAGGAGCGAGGCCTGATCAGCTCGGAACGCTCGGCGGGCAACCAGCGCCGCTACGCACGTTCGATCCTGCGGCGGATCGCGTTCATCCGAGCGGCCCAGCGAGTGGGACTCTCGCTGGAGGACATCAGCGAGGCGTTGGCCACGCTGCCGGCCGACCACGCCCCCACGAAAGCCGATTGGGCCCGACTGTCCCGCGAGTGGCAAACGGAACTGGACGCCCGCATCGACGCCCTGCAACGCCTCCGGGACCGCCTGACCGGCTGCGTCGGCTGCGGCTGCCTGTCACTGCGCAGCTGCGGGCTGTACAACGCCGACGACGAACTCGCCCGCTTCGGCCCCGGAGCAAGCAAACTACGCCCGGTAATGGAAGGCGGAATCTGACGCGCCCACCGGAGCGCTCCGGACTCGGCGCCGCCCACCCCGCGAAGCACCCCCCGACCCGGCGCCACCCACCCCGCGAAGCACCCCGGCTGCTGACTCCGCCGACCCGCGACGGTGTGCAAGGCGCAGTCGTGCGCCCGTGATTGCGCGACCCGTTTCCCGCCGACCGGGGGAAGTTCACCCGCCGACGCGATCGCCATCCGCTGTCGGCGGAGTTCGGCCGCCCGACTCGACGAAGTCATTTATCGACACGGCCAACCTCAACGCGAACTCGGTGGCATCCGGCCGTCGTCGCAACTCGGCGCAACTCGGCGCCCCAGCTCGGAGCTCCCAACCGCCGACCCAACCGCCGTATACCCGCCGGACAGCAGGGCTCAGCAAATCCGCCGACGAGGGCGGCCCAGCAACCGGCGGCCCACGTCGAGCAATGCCCGGCGCAGGGTTTCGTCGTCGACCTCGACCAGGTCAGGGGCGCCGCCTGCCATGGCGATGCCGAGGAACGTCACGATGGCGGTCGCGCGGGCGGGTACGTCCGGGTCCGGGCCCGCGACGATCGAGATCAGCGCGTTCTTGAACCCCTCCACCCCGTGGGCCGACTTCGCGAGCGCGGCGTCGATGCCCGGGTCGCTCGAGAACAGCGCGACCAGCACCCGGTGCCGCACCACGAGGTCCACGAAACCGTCCAGCAGGTGGTCCACGCGCGCGCCGCGCCGGGGGTGCTTCGCCGCCGCTAGCACCAGCTCGTCGAGTTCCCGGATACCGGGCGCGGCAACGGCTTCGGTGATCTCCGCCTTCGTTTTGAAGTGGTAATACACCGCTGCCTTGGTGACGCCCAGCTCGTCGGCGATCATCTGCAGCGACGTGCCTTCCACCCCGTGCTCGGCGAACAGCCGGAGGGCGGTCTCGAGCAGGCGGCCCCTGGTTCCGGCGACCGGTTGAGCGGTCGTCATCGGACCTCCTCGTCAGGCGGAGTGCGCCCTGATCCTACCTGCCGATCGGCAGGCCGGAAACTTGCCGTGCGGCTAGTCACATCCTAGCCGATCGGCTTGGAATCTACTTGCCGAACGGCTAGCTTCGACGTCACCGGTTCGAGTGAGTCGCAGAGCCGAAACGGAGACGAATTCCATGGCTTCTTTCCTGTACCGGCTCGGCAGGCTGTCGTTCCGCCGCCGGGCCTTGGTCACCGCGATCTGGGCGGCCGTGCTGATGGCTTTGGGCGCCGGCGCGCTCACACTGTCCGGCACGCTGTCGGACTCGGTGACCATCCCGGGCACCGAATCGCAGCAGGCCATCGACCGGCTGGCCGAGCGCTTCCCGCAGGCCGCCGCAGGGGGTACCGCGCGGGTCGCGATCGCCGCGCCCGAGGGCCGGAAAGTCACCGACCCGGTGGGGCAGGCCGCGGTCGAATCCGTGGTGGCGAAGCTGAAGACCGCGCCGAAGGTGGCCGCGGTCGTCGACCCGTTCCAGGCGCAGTCGGTCTCCCCCGACGGCCGGGTCGCGCTCGTGCAGGTGAGCTACCAGGTCAAGGGGTTCGAGCTCGCCGACACCGACCGGCAGGCCCTGCTCACGAGCGGCGAGCAGGCGAAAAAGCAGGGCTACCAGGTCGAGTTCGGCGGCGACGCGGTGCAGGGCATTCCCGAAACCGGCGCCACCGAAGGGCTCGGGGTCGCGGTCGCCGCGGTCGTTCTCATCATCACGTTCGGTTCGCTGCTGGCCGCCGGTATCCCGTTGCTCACCGCGCTGATCGGGGTCGGCATCGGGATGGCGGGCATTCTCCTCGCGTCCGGCTCGCTCGAACTGAACTCGAACACCCCCGTGCTCGCGCTCATGATCGGCCTCGCGGTGGGGATCGACTACGCGCTCTTCATCGTCTCCCGTTACCGGCACGAACTCGCCGAAGGCCGAGATCCGGAGGAAGCCGCCGGAAGAGCGGTCGGCACCGCAGGTTCCGCGGTGGTGTTCGCCGGGCTCACCGTGATCATCGCGCTCGCCGGGCTCACCGTCGTCGGCATTCCGTTCCTGGGCCAGATGGGCATTGGCGCGGCGGCGACGGTCGCCATCGCCGTGCTCATCGCGCTCACCCTGCTACCCGCGGTGCTCGGATTCGCCGGGGCCCGCGTGGGCCGAAGCCGGATTCGGTTGCGGCGAAACACGAATGGCCCGTCGCACGGCGAACGCTGGGCGCGATTCGTTGCCCGGCACCGGGTTCCGGTGCTCATCACGGCACTCGCCGGGCTGGCCGTGGCCGCGATCCCGGCGCTGAGCATGCAGCTCGGCCTGCCCAACGACAGCACCGCAGCGCCGGAATCCACCCAGCACAAGGCGTACGAGCTGGTCAGTAAGGGCTTCGGCGAGGGCGCGAACGGACCGCTGCTGGTGGTCGTCGACACGAACCACAACCCGGGTGCGCTGCAGCAGGCGGCCGCGGGGATCAGCAAGCTGCCCGACGTCGCTGCCGTGACGCCGCCGCGCGTCAATCCGGCCGGGGACACCGCGGTGCTCACCGTGATCCCGAAGAGCGGCCCGAGCAGCACGCAGACCGAAGACCTCGTCGCGGCAATCCGCGCGCAATCCGGTCCGCTGCACAACGCGACCGGCGGCAGTCTCGCGGTGACCGGTCAGACCGCGGCCAACATCGACGTGTCACAGAAGCTTTCCGACGCCATGCTGCCGTACCTCGCGCTGATCGTCGGGCTCGCTTTCCTGTTGCTGATGCTGGTGTTCCGCTCGGTCCTGGTACCGCTGAAGGCGACGCTCGGGTTCCTCGGCTCGGTGGTTGCGACGTTCGGCGCGGTGGTGGCGGTGTTCCAGTGGGGCTGGCTCACCGACCTGCTGGGCGTCGAGTCGACCGGCCCGATCATGAGCATGCTGCCGATCCTGCTGATCGGTGTCCTTTTCGGACTCGCGATGGACTACCAGGTGTTCCTGGTCACCCGGATGCGCGAGGAGCACGTACACGGCGCGCCGCCGCAACAGGCGATGGTGACCGGGTTCCGGCACGGCTCGCGGGTGGTCGTGGCGGCCGCGCTGATCATGATCTCGGTGTTCGCCGGGTTCGTGCTGGCCGAGTCGACGCTGATCCAGTCGATCGGGTTCGCGCTCGCGTTCGGCGTGCTGGTGGACGCGTTCGTGATCCGGATGACCATCGTGCCCGCGGTGATGTCGCTGCTCGGGCGCGGTGCGTGGTGGCTGCCGAAGTGGCTGGACCGGATCCTGCCGAACGTCGATGTGGAAGGCGAGCGCCTGGTGCGCGAACTCGGTGCCCCGGACGACGACGAACGCGAGCTGGCCCGCGTGTGATCAGCTGACCAGCCAGGCGATCGCCCCGCCGATGGCCAGCAGCGCCGCGACGCCGAGCACCACGGCGAGGACCTTGGCGGTCTTCCAGGTCGAGTAGACGCCGCCGGCCAGGAAGCCGCCAAGGGCCAGCAGCAGGACGGCGATCACCTCTTTGCTCACGGGGCCCAGCTTGCCACACCGGCTGCCGGGCCCCGCCGGGCACCGCCCCAATGCCACATTCGCTGCATCACACGCACCCAACGCCGCATTCGCTGCATCACACGCACCCAATGCCACATTCGCTGCATCACACGCACCCAACGCCACATTCGCTGCATCACACGCACCCAACGCCACATTCGCTGCATCACACGCACCCAACGCCACATTCGCTGCATCCCACGCACCCAACGCCACATTGGGGCGATCCCATGCACCCAACGCCACATTGGGGCGATCGGCTAGAGCACGCCCTTCGTGGACGGGATACCGCCCGCGCGCGGGTCCGGTTCCGTGGCCGCCCGCAGAGCCCGCGCGACGGCCTTGTACTCGGCCTCCGCGATGTGGTGCGGGTCGCGGCCGTGCAGCACGCGGACGTGCAGCGCGATCTGCGCGTGGAACGACAGCGAATCGAAGACGTGGCGCGTGAGCACGAACGGGTAGTTGCCGCCGATCGTGAAGGTGTTGAACTGCTCCGGCTCGCCGAGGTGCACGCAGTACGGGCGGCCGGACACGTCGATCGCCGCGTGCGCAAGGGTTTCGTCCATCGGGATCCACGCGTCGCCGAACCGGCGGATGCCGCTCTTGTCGCCCAGCGCCTGGCGCAGCGCCTGGCCGAGCACGATGGCGGTGTCCTCGACGGTGTGGTGCGCGTCGATGTGGATGTCGCCGGTGGCCTCGACCTTCAGGTCCAGCGACCCGTGCACGCCGAACGCGGTGAGCATGTGGTCGTAGAACGGCACCCCCGTCGCGATCTCGACCTGTCCCGTCCCGTCGAGGTCCAGCTGGACCAGGATGGACGACTCCTTGGTGGTGCGTTCCACCTTGCCGATGCGGCTCATCGGGGGACTTCCTTACTCGCTTCGAGGAAAGCGTCGTTCTCTTCCGGGGTACCGATCGTGACGCGCAGGTGTCCTTCGATGCCCACGTCGCGGATCAGGACCCCGTGGTCCAAATAGGACTGCCAGCTCGCCGCCGCGTCGCCGAACTGTCCGAAGAGGACGAAGTTGGCGTCGCTCGGTACCGGCGTGAAACCCAGTCCCAGCAAGGCTTCCACCACGCGGTCGCGTTCGGCGGCGAGCTTGTGCACCGACCCGAGGGTGGCATCGGCGTGCCGGAGCGCGGCGCGGGCGGCGGCCTGGGTCACCTTGGACAGGTGGTACGGCAGCCGGACGAGCTGCAGTGCGTCCACAATGGCCGGTGCGGCGGCGAGGTACCCCAGCCGTCCACCGGCGAACGCGAACGCCTTGCTCATCGTGCGCGACACGATCAGCTTCGCCGGGTACTCCGCGAGCAGCTCGATGGCGCTGGCCTGCGAGGAAAACTCCGCGTACGCCTCGTCCACCACCACGATTCCCGGTGCCGCGTCGAGGACGCCACGCAGCTGGTCCAGCGGGATCGACCCGCCGGTGGGGTTGTTCGGGCTCGTGATGAACACTAGGTCCGGCTTGCGCTCGGCGACCGCTTCGGCGGCCTTCGCGGTGTCGAGCGTGAAGTCGGGACGGCGCGGCACCGGCAGCCAGTCGGTCCGCGTGCCGGACGCGATGATCGGGTGCATCGAGTACGACGGTTCGAAGCCCAGCGCGCTGCGGCCGGGTCCGCCGAACGCCTGCAGGATCTGCTGCAGGATCTCGTTCGACCCGTTCGCCGCCCACACGTTCGCCTCCGACAGCACCACCCGCGTGGACACGGTCAGGTAGTCGGCCAGGTCGGTGCGCAGCGCGACCGCGTCCCGGTCCGGATACCGGTGCAGCGACTCGGCTTCCGCTCGCACGGCCTCGGCCACGTCGGCGACCAGCTCGGGCGGCGGCGGGTACGGGTTTTCGTTGGTGTTGAGCCGGATGGGCACGTCGAGCTGCGGGGCACCGTACGGCGTCTTGCCCCGGAGGTCTTCGCGCAGCGGCAGTTCGTCGAGGGTGATCTCGCCACCCGGGATCGCTTCGCTCACCGGCCGTCTCCTTCGAAGCGGGCGGTGACGGCTTCGCCGTGCGCGGGCAGGTCTTCCGCGTCGGCAAGCGCGACCACCCGGGATGCGACCTCCCGCAGGGCGTCCTCGCTGTAGTCCACGACGTGGATCCCCTTCAGGAAACTCTGCACCGACAACCCCGACGAGTGCCGCGCAAACCCACCCGTGGGCAGC
>NZ_JNYZ01000068.1 GCF_000717335.1 Amycolatopsis jejuensis | reverse complement strand
ATCGCGGACGGGTGCAGCGATCGACATGTGACCTGCTTCGAGCTCGTCGATCGCAATGCAGCACGCCGTTTGCCGCTCGCGGTGGAGCGTGTCGAGTACTTCGGCTACGGATGTCTTCGCGCCGGGACCGACATCCGTGCGCGGTATGTCGGCGCTGATGAGGTCGCGGACTTCCTCGTCGCTCATGTCCAGCATCAGGGCGCGTCCCGAGGCGGCGATGTGCAGTGGCCACGGCTGCCGGGTCGTCGCGGCGGCCTGGATCGTACGGTCCGGCTGCTCTCGCAGCAGGGTGAGGGATTTGTTGCCGTCCAGTACCGAAAGCAGGGCTGTTTCGCCGGTTTCCCGGACCATGGCGCGCAGCACGGCGGAACCGGCGTTGAGCAGAAGCTGGTCGCCTGCCTTGCGGCCCAGGACATACAGCTGCCAGCCGAGCCGGTAGGCGCGCGTGTCCGGGTCTTGTTCGACGAAGCCTGCGGCGCACAGAGACTTGAGCATGCGGGAGATCTGGCTGCGTTCCCGTCCGACGATGCGGGCGATCTCGGCGCCGGACAGGCCTTCCCGTCCCGGACGAGAGCCGAGTACCTGCAGTACGGACGCGACACGGCTCACCGTGGAGGTATCAGAGGGTTCCGGCATGAATACACGATACCCGTTGCTCTCACAGCAACAGAATTCGGTTTTCTACCCGCGAGCGACACCGATGGCCAGGATATTCGCCGAAATATTGGCAATCTGTGGCTGTGAAAACAACACTTGTGGACGTCAGGGGAACAGTAGTTGCATTCTTCCGGCCATCGCATCCCCGTAGTGACGAAAGGCATGCCATGCCGGAGACCAGTCCAGTCGCGCGGTCCCTGCACGAACGCTCGATCGTGGTCGACGCGCACAACGACCTGTTGATGACCTGCGTGCGCCAGCCGGTCGCGGAGCAGGGACGGTACTTCCGTGAGCATTGGCTTCCGCAGTTGCACGCCGGTGGAGTGGGGGTGCAGGTGCTGCCGGTGTTCATCGAGGCGGAGTTCCGGCCGGACGGGGCGCTGCGGCAGACCTTGCGGATGCTCGAGGCCGGCTGGCGGATCGCCGAGCACTGCGCCGACGAGGTGCGGTTGTGCCTGACCGGAGCCGAAATCGACGACGCGATCCGGTTGGGGAAGACAGCGCTTGTTCTGGCCATGGAGGGTTGCGCGGCCGTCGGGACCGACGTGGAGTTGTTCGGCTTGCTGCACCGGCTTGGCGTGCGCATCGCCTCCTTCACCCACTTCGGCCGGACCATGCTCGCCGACGGTTCGGCCGAGGACGGGGCCGGCGGGCGTCTGACCGCGTCCGGGGTGGAGGCCGTCGCGGCTTGCGAGCAACTCGGAATCATGCTCGACGTCTCGCATCTCGGCGCGGCAAGCACGGACCACCTGCTGGAGCTGGCGACGAGACCCTTGATCGCGTCGCATTCCTCCGCCTATGCCGTCCGGGCACACCATCGCAACCTCACCGACGAACGGCTGCGCGCGATCGCGGCACTGGGTGGCGTGGTGGGGATCAATGTGCTCGCGAACTTCATCGACGAATGCGAGCACACGGTTTCCCGGGTCGCCGACCACATCGAGCACGCGGCGAAAGTGGCCGGCGAAGACCACGTAGGCCTCGGTCCGGACTTCATCCGGGAGATCTCGGATTCCCTGTCCCGGCCGGGGGAATACGAGTGGGGCCTCCGTGCGTCGCGGCCGTACATCCCTGGTCTCGAAGGACCGTCGGGCCTGCCGAACATCACCGAGGAACTGGTCCGGCGAGGGTGGACCGCGCACCGGATCCAGCCGGTGCTGGGCTTGAACTTCCACCGGCTTTTCGCCCGCGAACTCGGGGTGCCGGGCGCGGATCGCGCCGGTTAGCGACGCCCCGTGACGCTCCACTTGCCGAACACCGCAGAAAGGTTCCCATGGCAGAGAAACACCCGGCTTATCGCATCGCCTTCGACATCGGCGGCACGTTCACCGACTTCGCAATGCTGGACACGGATTCCGGCACCATCGAGATCTTCAAGACGCTCACCACTCCGGACGATCCCACTCGGGGGTCGCTGACCGGCGTGCGGGCGCTGCTGGAGCGGACCGGATCGGAGGCGTCGGCGGTCCGGAATGTCATTCACGGCACCACTTTGGTGACCAATGCGCTGATCGAGCGCAAGGGCGCCAAGGTCGCGCTGCTCACCACCGAGGGTTTCCGGGACACTCTCGTGACGCGCGAGGAGGCCCGCTACGACATCTACGACCTGGCGCTGCGTTTCCCGGAGCCGCTGGTGCCCCGTTACCTGCGGCGTGGGGTCGCCGAACGCACCGATCATCACGGCCGGGTGCTCAAGCCGGTGGACCCGGACGACGTTGCGCGAGTGGTGGAGCGGATCCGCGCCGAGGACGCGAAGGACCGCGAACATGCAGGTGCGACCGAACCGTTGCACAGCCTGGCGATCAGCTTCCTGCACTCGTACCGCAACCCGGCCAACGAGCAGGAGACCGCCCGGATCGTGCGCGAGCTCTGGCCCGAGGTGGACATCTCGGTTTCCAGCGACGTTGCGCCGGAGATCCGCGAGTACGAACGTACGAGCACCACGGTCGCGAACGCCTACGTGCGGCCGATCACGAAGCACTACCTCGGTTCGCTCGCACAGGCCTTGCGGGAGCTGGGTTACCGCGGCCGCCTGTACCTGATGCTCTCCTCAGGCGGCATCGCGACGGTGGAAACCGCCACCGAGTATCCGGTCAGGTTGATCGAATCCGGTCCGGCGGGCGGCGCGATCGGGGCCGCCTTCATCGGCCGCACCTGCGGGGCAGCGGATCTCATCGCGTTCGACATGGGCGGCACCACCGCCAAGATCTGCCTCATCCAGGACGGCGCGCCGTCGATCGCGCATCACCTGGAGGTCGCCCGGGTCCACCGGTTCAAGAAGGGGTCGGGCCTGCCGATCCAGTTCCCGTCCGTGGACATGATCGAGATCGGGGCGGGCGGGGGCAGTATCGCCTGGATCAACGAACTCGGCTTGCTCAAGGTCGGTCCCACGTCGGCGGGGGCCGATCCCGGACCGGCGTGTTACGGCCAGGGCGGCCGGGAGCCCACGGTCACCGATGCGGCACTGGTGCTCGGCTACCTCGACGCCGGCACCTTCCTCGGCGGGGAAATGGCATTGGATCGGGATGCGGCGGTGCGCGCGATCGAGGAAAAGGTTGCCACCCCGCTGGGTATCTCGCTCACCGAAGCCGCGTGGGGCATTCACCAGCTGGTAGTCGAAAACATGGCCGCCGCAGCGAAGATCCACATCATCGAGCGGGGCCGCGACCCACGGCAGTACGCGTTGCTGGCTTCCGGCGGAGCCGGGCCGATCCACGCGGCCGGCGTGGCCCGGTTGCTCAAGCAGGACCGGATCATCTACCCGCTCGCGGCCGGTGTGCTGTCCGCGATCGGGTTCCTGGTCGCGCCGGTGTCGTTCGAATTCTCCCAGTCCGACCCGCGGCTCGTGCGGGTCACCGACTGGAGCGCTGTCAACGACCTGCTTCAGGACCTGGAGCAGCAGGGGCGCACGGTGGTGGCCGAGTCCGGGGTCGCGCCGGAGGGCATCTCCGTCACGCGCCGCGCGGACGCCCGGTTCGCCGGTCAGATCAACGAGATTTCCATCGACCTGCCCGCCGGGGTTCTCGACGAGCACAGCCAGGACGTGATCCTCGCCGAGTTCACCAAGGCCTACCGTGATCTCTACGGGCATGTCCTCGACGGCGTACCGGTGGAGATCGTGACCTGGCGGGTGGTGTCCACCGGCACCCTGAGCGAGGTGCGGCCGGCCAGGCAGCCCGCGACGGGCGAACCACCGGTGCCACAGGCGCACCGGCCCGTCTACTGGTTCGAGACTGGATCCTATGTGGACACCGCGGTGTACGACCGGTACCGGCTGGCGGCGGGCGCGACCGTTTCCGGCCCGGCGGTCGTGGAGGAGCGGGAGTCCACCGTGCTCGTTCCCCCGGGCAGCACCGGGGTCGTCGACGAGTACCGCAACCTCCTTGTCACCACTGCACCGGAAGGGGCGCCGGCATGATGTCACCGTCGATCTTCGACGATCCGATCACGCTCGAGGTGGTGTGGGGCCGCCTGGAGAGCATCGCCGCGGAAATGCAGACCGTGCTGAGGCGCACCGCGCTGAGCACCCTGATCTCGGCCGCCAACGATCTCGGGTGCGAGATCATGGACGCGCGCGGCTGGTCGGTCGCGCACGCCGCGACCAGCAACCCGACCTTCAACCTCACCCTCCCGCGGGTGGCCGGGGAGCTGCTCAAGCGCTTCCCCGCCGAAACGCTGCGCGAAGGGGACGTGCTGTTCACCAACGATCCGTGGATCGGGGCGGGGCACCTGCCCGATGTCAGTGTGGTGACGCCGTTCTTCAAGCACGGCAAGCTGGCCGGGTTCGCGGGTTCCATCGCGCATGTCAGCGACATCGGTGGCCTGCTCAACCAGTCGGCGGCGCGCTCGGTCTACGAAGAAGGAGTGCACTTCCCGCCGCTGAAGCTGTATGCCGGCGGAACTCCCAACGAGGCGATCTTCACGACTCTCCGGGGGAGCGTCCGGGCGCCGGAGATGGTCCTCGGCGACCTCGCGGCCATCGTCACCGCCACCGGCGTCGCCGCGCGGCACGCGGTGGACCTGCTCGACGAGTACGGCCTCGACGACCTGCAGGAGCTCTCGGATGCCGTGCAGACCCGTGCCGAGCGGGCCATGCGCGAGACCATCGCGAGCCTGCCCGACGGCGACTACCCCTACGAGCACACCTTCCACGGCCCCGACGGCCCGATGACGATCGGCGCGGTGGTACGCATCCGCGGTGACGAGCTGGAAGTCGACTATGTCGACGTGCCACCGCAGCACCCCCACGGCGGGATCAACTCGACCATGAGCTTCACCGTCGCCCGCACGACGTACGCGCTGAATTGCGTCCTCACCCCGCACATTCCCAGCAACCAGGGGCTGTTCCGGCCGATCACCGTGCATGCCCCCGAGGGCTCGGTACTCAATCCGGAGTACCCGGCCTCGGTCAACGACCGGACCAAGGTCGGCTGGCAGACCGTGCCGATCGTGCAAGGCGCACTCGCCGGGATCGCCCCGCACACCACGGCCCCGAGCGGGTTCCAGAGCGGGATGCGCTTCATCGGCACCGATCCCCAGGGCGTGCCGTTGAGCACGATCTTCATGCACGGTGGCGGCATGGGAGCCGGCGAGGACACCGACGGCGTCGATGCGATCTGCTATCCGACCAGCTCCACCACCATCCCGGTGGAGGTCTTCGAGTCCACCATCGGAGCGCATGTCGAGAGCAACGAACTCCTCCCGGAATCGGCCGGGACCGGCCGCATGCGCGGAGGATACGGCCTGCAGACCGTGGTGCGGGCACCACGGGACGAGGCGGCGCAGTTCACCATGGCGGCCAGCGTGAACCAGCTGGAGTTCCCACCCGACGGCCTGGACGACGGCAATCCCGGCACCCCGACCCGGATCCTGCTGGACGGTGAACCCGTTGCCCCGCTGGAGATTCCACACCGGGTCGGCGCCTTGGCACTCCGGCGGCAGACCGGCGCCGTCACCCTCCGGACCCCCGGGGGCGGTGGGTTCGGCGACCCCCGGCAGCGGGATCCGATGCTCGTCCTGCGGGACGTGCGGGACGAACTGCTCACCGCCGAGGCAGCCGAACGTCTCTACGGCGTCCGAGTCGATCTCCCGACACTGCACGCTGCCCGGATCAGCGATCCGGCGAACTGACTGTCTTTCCCCGATCCCTCAGGAGTTCCGGAAATGGAAACACCTTCCGTGGAGACAACGAATCCGGCCCCGGTCTCGAAGAAGCCGGGCATCACCCCCAGGATGTTCGCGGCCCTGTCGATCGGCACTGTCATCGAATGGTTCGACTTCGGGCTCTTCGCCTTTTCCGCCACCGCCATCGCCACCACGTTCTTCCCGAAGACCGAACCGGCGGCAGCGTTGTTGCAGACCTTCGCCGTCTACGGGGTCGCGTATGTGGTGCGCCCACTTGGCGGTGTCGTGTTCGGCCGCATCGGCGACCGGGTCGGGCGCCGCGCGGCGCTGTCGCTCTCGCTCGTGCTGATGGGCGTCGCCACCGCCGGCATCGGGCTGATCCCGTCCTACGCCACGATCGGCCTCTTGGCTCCCACGCTGCTGGTGCTGTGCCGGCTGCTCGGCGGGTTCTCGGCCAGCAGTGAACTGACCGGAGCGAAAACGCTGGCGGCGGAGTCCGCGCCGGCGAACCGTCGCGGGATGTGGATCAATTTCGTCGGGAGTTTCGGCAGCGTGGGCTCGGCGGCCGCGACGATACTGGTGCTGATCTTCCGGGCCAGCCCGGAAGCGTATGCCGGCGGCGGCTGGCGCTGGCCGTTCATCATCGGCGGACTGGTCGCCATGGGCGGCATGTTCCTGCGCATCACGATCAAGGAGAGCGAGGTCTACACCGAGGTCAAGAACGACAAGACCATCGCCATCCCCAAGTTCGGCGAGATGGTGCGCAAGTACTGGCGGACCATGCTCGTGGCGTTCGGCTTCTACACCCTCGTCGGCGTCGGCTACCAGACACTGCTGGCCTACATGCCGACCTACATGACCACCGTCGGCAAACTGTCCACCAACACGGCCCTGGTCATCAGCTTGTTCGCGTTCCTCGGTTACGCCACCGCATGCACCCTCTTCGGCCTGCTCACCGACTTCATCGGCCGCAAACCGGTATTGATCGGCGGGACGATCTCGATCGCGGTGATCACGATCCCGGCGTATCTGCTCATCATGACCGGTGAGCTGGTGTGGGTGGCCGTCGCGCAGTTGCTGCTGGTTTTGCCGATCGCCGCGGTGCAGGCGGCAGGCAATGCCGCCACCATCGAGGTTTTCCCCGCTGTGGTCCGATTTTCCGCAGTGTCCATGGCCTACACGTTCGCCTATGCGTTGTTCGCCGGAACCGCGCCGCTGGTTTCCGCGCTGTTGGTGGATGCCGGGGGCGACCTGATGGCAGCGGTGTACGGCGTCGCCATCGCATTGGTGGCGATTCCGCTGCTGGCCAAGGGATTCCCGGAGAGCTACCGGTTTTCGATCAAGACCGGACGGGCGAATCCCTGAAGCTGGTGTGTGGCGGCCTTACCCCGTTACGGAGAGAAAGCAGCACTATGTCTGAGCAGGTGAAGTTCGTCATCGTCGGGGGCGGGTTGGAAGGTCTCGGCATCGCCTATTCGCTCGCCGACCGGGGAGTGCGCGACATCCTCGTTCTCGAACGAGCGACCCTGTGCTCGGGGATGACGGGCAAGTCGAGCGGCGTCGTGCGCTGCCACTACGGCACGCCTTCGCTCGCTGCGATGGCGAAGTACGGCGTGGACTTCCTGGAGCAGGCCGGGGAGGTCCTCGGCGAGGACGTGGGGCTGCGTCAATGCGGCTACGCGGTCGGAGTCGCGCAGCGGAATGTCGAGGCGATGGAGGCGAATGTCGCGCTGCAACAAGGTCTGGGGGTCGATGTCGAGCTGATCGACCACGCGCGCATGGCCCGCCTGTGGCCCGGCCTGTACATCGACGACTTCGCCGCCTTCGCCTACGAGCCCCGAGGCGGCCGGGGCGACGCCTACCTGCTGGGGATGGCTTTCGCCGCCGCGGCTCGCCGGATGGGAGTGCGGATCCGGCAGGGCGCACTGGTCACTTCGCTGCTCCAGGACGGCGAGGACGGGGTACGAGGGGTCGAGCTGGCCGACGGCGAACGCGTGCTCGGAGGTTCGGTGATCCTGGCCAACGGCGCGTGGGCGCCTGCCCTGACCGCTCCGCTCGGGTTCGAGGTTCCGGTGCAATCCCAGCGTGCCGAACTCGTGCTGGTGGATCCCGGGGAGCCGCTGCCGGACGTCCCCGTGTTCTCCGATCTCATCGGCCTGCAGTACCTGTGCCGCGAACCGAACGGCCACGTGCTGGTCGGCAACTCCGACCACGCGGCGCCCGAGTACATCGACCCCGACCACTACGCCGACCGAGCCGGTGACGCAACCATCACCAGGGTCGTCGAACGCCTGGGACATCGAATGCCGGACATGCCCGACCCGCGCGTCGCACACAGCTACGCGGGCGGCTACGACGTGACCCCCGACTACAACCCGATCATCGGCCGCGCCCCGGTAACCGGCCTGTTCCTCGTGACCGGCTTTTCCGGACACGGCTTCAAGATCGCGCCCGCGGTCGGCCGAATGGTCGCCGAGGTGCTCACCACCGGCCGGACCAGCTTGGCCGGGGTGGAACCCCGTGATTTCCGGCTTTCTCGCTTCGCCGAAGGTGAGCCGCTCCTGAGCCGGCACCCGTATGAAGGAGCCGGGGCGATGCGGTGAATGACTTCCGCAATCACCCGCGGACCTCGCCAAACGCAATGGTGCCGTCGTTCGAAGTCTGCTCGGAGGCGCGGCGAGTCCTTTCACGGAAGAAGAAAACAGGATTAGCCAATTTCCACGCGAACAATGGGTCGCCATGACCGCCGAACAGACGAGCCAGCTCGTTGCCACTTCTCGGGCCTTCAGAACGCCAATATGCGCCCTCGTCTGCGGTCAAATACTCCGCAGCACGCGGCAGCGCATTCCCGTGCAGCGCCCAGTCCAGGAGGACTCATGATCCCTTGGTTGGAGTTCAACCTGTCTCGGCTCTCCTGTTCCCCTCATTCTGGACCGGCCTGTATGAGTCGGATTGGTCGGTGGTGCAGGACCAGTCCTGCACCACCCGGCAGGTACGGGCGGGATTCTTGGTGCGGCGTTGCTGTCCGCGGTTCGTGTGATTCGTTCCCGATTCGGTCGAGGCCTATGGTCAATCCATTCCCGGCTCAGAGAACATCGCCGACGCTAATCTTCCGGGCGGCTTCATGTGCGCGTTCGATGGCGGCGCTGGCGCCGTAACGTCGGGCCATTTGGGGTGTGGTCCATCCGTTGAGGAGCATGAGGTCGCCTTCGCTGCCGCCGGCTTTGAGGAAGGTGTGGGATTGGAAGTGTCGGCCGAGGTGGGCGTGGAGGTTGCGGCCGAGGGTGGCGCGGGCGTTGGCGGTGTCGCCGCGGCGGCGGAGCATGAGTTTGATGCCGTTGGCGGAGAGTGGTCCGTGGCGGCGGATGTCGCCGAGCCAGAGTGTGGTGGTGCTGTCGGTGTGCGGGTGGCGTGGGCGGACGCGGAGGTAGCGGCCGATGGCTTTGCCGGTGGCGGGTCCGAAGGGCAGAGCCCGCCACTTTCCGCCTTTGCCGAGGACGTTGACGACCCGGCGGGAGAGTTCGAGGTCGATGGTGGCGATTTCGGACAGTCGTCCGCCGGTGTCCCACAGAAGGCGGATGATGGCTTCGTCGCGGCGGCTGAGGAAGTCGCGTCCTTGGCAGTCGTGGAGGACCTGTTGGATGAAGTCGACCGGGGTGATCGGGACTGGCTGCGGGGGAATGTGCGGTGGTTTCATTCGGGCCATGGGGTGGTTGTTCGATCTCGTCCTCGTCGACGAGCCAGTGGGACCAGGAGCTGAGGGCTCGGTAGTTGTTGTTGGCGTTGCCGGGGCTGGTGGATGCGACCCGGTTGACGTGCTTCGGCTCGTAGTCCTCCGGGCAGGTGGGAGCGGGCGGGACCGACGCCAGCCAGGCTTCG
>NZ_JNYZ01000067.1 GCF_000717335.1 Amycolatopsis jejuensis | reverse complement strand
TGCAGATCAACCGTGAGCGTGGTGCGACGCTGGCGGACGTGCGGAACCGTTCCTGGCGCTAAATCCCCCGGAAAGGGCCTGGGGGGTGGTGCCGTCCAGGGGATAGACCCGGCGGCACCGCCCCCTGCCACCACTGCAGCCTTCCCGCCGTCCCGGCAGGTGCGCCACGGTCGCGTCCGCCTGCGCGGGCTGAAGCAGAAAGAGTGGGTACCACCGTGAAGTGTCAACTCGCCATCCGCGTATTCGTCTTCTTTCTCAACCGCACCCCCCAGGTCCGGGACATGATGGAAGGCCGCCACAAGATCCTCCAGTTCGATCTCGACGGGGAACGTCCGTTCCACCTCGTGCTGGAAGGGACGAAGGCCCGCGTCGTCCGCGGTGCCACGGCCGAGCCGGACGTCGTCTTCGAGGCGCCTGCGCGGTTGTTCCTCCGGATGATGCTGGACACCGCATTGGCCGATGAGGCGTACGTCAACAAGAAGTACGAGGTCTACGGCGCACCGTCCGACGCCACGAGGTTCCGGACTCTCGGCGAGCGTGTTCAGCAGCACCACCCCGTGGTCTTCGGTTCGCTGAAGAAGCTGGGGCCCGTCATCATGCGAGTCAGCTGAGGAAGAAGAATGCCCACCACATTATTCCAGCCCCACGACTATCGTTTCCCTGCGACCGTGGACGAAGTGCTGGAGACCCTTGGCCAGCAGGGAGATCGCGCGCGCGTCATCGCCGGCGGTACGACCATTCACGAACTCGCCTATCGCAAAGGGATGGGTGACGTCCACACGCTTCTCGACATCACCCGTCTCCCGCTCGACCAGATCACCCCGACCGAGACCGGGGTCAAGCTCGGTGCGACCGTCTCGTTCACCGACCTGGCCGCATTCGTCACGGCAGCGCACCCGAAACGGCTGGCCTCGATCACCGACGCCATTGCCGGAATCCGGCCGATGCAAATCCGCAACGTCGGCACGGTGGGCGGCAGCATCTGTTCGAGCCTGCCTTTCTTCGACCTGCCTGCCGCGCTCGTCGCGCTCGACGCGAGGGTGACGACGAAACGGCTCGACGGCGATTCCCGTACCGTTCCGATCGAGACGTTCTTCTGGGACTTCTTCCTTCCCGACCTCCATTTCGGCGAGCTTCTCACCGAGGTCGAGTTCGACCTTCCGCCCGCCGACACCGGCGGGGCCTTCCAGAAGTTCGAATCCAACTCGGTGGACTGGGCGCTGGTCAGCATCGGCGTACAGGTGCAGTGCCGGGAAGGCCGGTTCACCGACGCGCGGATCGCGCTGGGCGGCGGGATCGGCCGCAAGATCACGCGGGCCGTCAGTGTCGAACACGCGCTGCTGGGAAGGTCGGTCAGCGCCGAAACGATCCAGGAAGCCGTGCGCGGGGTCGGCGACGACGTCCGCGCGTTCAGCGATTTCCGGGGCTCGGCGGAGTTCCGGAACCATCTCCTCAAGGTCTACATCGCTCGCTGCCTCGTGCAGGCAGCCAGGAGGGCACGATGACGAATTCCGAAGCGCCGAGCCGGGTTCTCCATCTGACGGTCAACGGCGAACCACTCACCCTGGCGGTCGGTCCCTACGAGAGCCTCAATTCCGTGTTACGTGACCGGCTCAACCTGACCGGTACGAAGCGGGGCTGCGACACCGGTGGCTGCGGCACGTGCACCGTCCAGGTCGACGGCCAGGCGGTGTACTCCTGCATGTACCCGTCCCTGCGCGCCGAGGGCAAGTCGGTGTCCACAGTGGAGGGTTTGACCACCAACGGGGAGCCGCATCCCATTCAGCAGGCGCTCGTCGACGGCGGCGGGGTGCAATGCGGTTATTGCACGCCCGGTGCCCTCATGGCGGCCCTTGCGGTGTACGCGGAAAATCCGCGCGCGGGGGCCGACGAACTGGCCGAGGAACTGGCCGGAAACCTCTGCCGCTGCACCGGATACGTCAAGCTGGTCGAGTCGCTGGCGGCGGCCGGCGAGAATCTGCGAGGGCACCATGACTGAAACGCTGCCTGCCCGGTCCGACGAGTACCGGAACATCGGCCGCCGCGTCCCCAAGTTCGACGCCGTGCGCAAGGCCACCGGTCAGATGACCTTCGTCGGCGACATCCGGATCCCGCGCATGCTCGAAGTGAAGATTCTGCGCAGTCCGCATCCGCACGCCAGGATCCGCCGGATCGACACGGCGAAGGCACGCGAGATTCCCGGGGTACAAGCGATCATCACCCACGAGGATGCGCCTGCCCACCCCTACGGGCGGGAGTTCGCGCTCCCGCCCGAATACATGCCGCGGGACAATTTCGTCATTCCCGAAAAGGCCCGGTACGTGGGTGACGTGGTGGCTGCCGTCGCGGCGACCACCGCGGAAATCGCGGCTCGGGCCATTGCCGCGATCGAGGTCGACTACGAAAAGCTCCCGGCTGCGCTCGATCCGTTCAAGGCAATCGAACCGGGTGCACCCCAGGTCCACGACACCGTGTACTGGGGCGACGAACGGGACGACCTGACCGGCAACATCCTGCGGACGATCCGGATGGGCGTGGGTGACGTCGAGGCAGGTTTCGCCGAGGCGGACGTCATCGTGGAGAACACCTTCACGGTGCCGAAGCAGCAGCAGAGCCCGATGGAACGACGCTGCGTGGTGGTCAACCCGCGGCCGGACGGCCGGCTCGACGTATGGGCCACTACCCAGTCGATCCACGGCCTGCGGCACAATCTCGCCCGCGCCCTCGGCATTCCGTACGGCCGGATCAATGTGCACCAGGTATTCCTCGGCGGTGCCTTCGGCGCGCGCCTCGACATGAACGTCGACGAGCCCATTGCCGCGCTGCTTGCGATGAAGTCCGGACGTCCGGTCCGCCTGCAGCTCACGCGCGAAGAAGACATGATGTCCACGAGCAGGCATCCGGCAACGGTGCGGCTCAAGACGGGCGCGAAACGTGATGGAACCATTGTCGCGCACCAAATGGAAGCACACGTCGACACCGGTGCCTACGCCTGTTCCGGCGAATGGGTCACCAAGTGCATGGGCGGCTGGTTCATGTCGATGTACCGGGTGCCGCACCAGGATTTCACCGGACACGTGATCTACACCAACACCCCACCGGCGGCCGGTTTCCGGGGATTCGGAAATCCGCGGGCGAACGTCCCGGTGGAATCGCACATGGACATCATCGCCGACCGGCTCGGCATCGATCCGGTGGAACTCCGGCTCAAGAACTACATCCGGGAGGGCGACGCCTACTACGCACAGGGCCCGAATGTGGTGGACCACATCAAGAGCTGTGGCGTGGAAGAAATCCTCACCTCGGGCGCGCGCCGGATCGGATGGGAGCGGCGGCAGGAATTCGCGCGGCAGGGCGACAAGCGGATCCGCAAGGGAATCGGGATGGGCCGCGCCTTCCACACTTCCGGATGCGGCCAGGCCAATGAAGTGTCGGACATCCTCGAGTACACCGGAAGCATCGTCAAGATCAACGAGGACGGCACCGCAAGCCTCACCACCGCGCTCATCGACATGGGCACCGGAAACCTGATGGGGCACGCCCAGATCGTGGCCGAGGTATTGGGCATGCGGGTCGAGGACGTCATCGTGACGACCACCGACACCGATTCCTCGCCCTACGACGTAGTCACGCACGCGAGTCGCAGCACGTACGTGTCCGGCATGGTGGCCAAACTCGCCGCGGAGAAGGTCCGTGACCTGCTTTGCGAAATGGCGGGCCGGATCCTCGAGGCCGAGGCCAAAGACATCGAGCTGTGCAACGGCCACGCCCGGGTGATCAACGAGGCCGGAAAAGCCGTGAGCATCGAGGAAATCGCGCGGACTGCCCAAATGCGGCAATGGGGTACGATCATTGCCGAAGCGAGCAAACGCGCGGTGACTACCGCGTCCCACTTCACGTGCAAGTTCGTCGAGGTTTCGGTGGACACCGAGACCGGGCACATCACCGTGGACCGGGTCGTGGCCGGTTCGGACGTGGGACAGGTGATCAATCCGGTACTGGTCGAAGGCCAGATCCACGGCGGTGCCGCGCAGGCATTCGGCTATGCGCTGCTGGAGGAAATCCAGGTCGACCGCGAAACCGGCCGCACGCTCAACCCCGATTTCCTGAACTACAAGATCCTGACGTCACGGGATGCCTGCCGGGACTTCGAGGTGTTCTTCGCCGAGACCTATGAGGACACCGGACCGTTCGGCGCCAAGGGAATCGGTGAATCGGCGAACAACGACGGGGCGAGCGCAATCGTCAATGCGGTGGCGAATGCCATCGGCGTCCACCTCACGGAGCTACCGCTGACCCCGGAGCGGGTGCTGCGGGCGCTGGGGAAGCTCTAGCCATGTCCGGTCCTGCGTCCCCGTGGCCCAGCTTTGGTGTTTTCCACCAGGGCTGGGCCACCGGGGAACGCAGTGACGCGGAGGTGCTCGGCGAGGTCATCCGGTCCACCGTGCTCGCCGACCGCCTGGGCTTCGACGTCGCCTGGTTCACCGAACAGCACACGCGCATGTTCGGGGAAACGTGGGGACGCATTGCCGCGCCACAGTTGTTGATTGCTCATCTCGCAGCGAAAACCGACCGCATCGGCTTGGGGACTTCGGTCCGGCTGATTGCCGATCAGGAAGCGGATCGGCTCGCCGAAGAACTGCTCACTCTGGACCTGCTCACCCATGGGCGGGTCCAATTCGGCATCGGCGCAGGAATGGCGCGGGAGCCGGGCCGCGCCGCACGGGAGGCCCGGCGGGGCCTGCTCCGCGCTCGGGCGACCGAACTCGCCGACCTTCTGCACGGCCGAACTTCCGCGAGTCTCGTCCTCACGAGACGGGAACTCTCCGGCCGGATTCACGTCGCCACCACGGACCCGCGTTCGATTGCGCTCGCTGCGCGCGAAGGGTTCAATTATCTTGCGGGCATGTTCGGCGGCGTACGGCATGCCGATCTGGTGCGTTCTTTCCGCGATTTCGGCGGACGCGGTACGGCGCGAGCTGCCCGGATGGTCTTCGTGGCAGAAGATGACCGGGCTGCCCGCCAGGCCATCCGCTCTGCTGCGTTGTATTTCTGGGCCCATTTCACGCCGCCGTCGCCGGAATGGCGCAAGACAGTGCTTGCGGTCGGCCGTCCGTTCGAGCTGGACGACATTTGTGCGCAGCTGGGGTGGATTGTCGGTGGGCCGGCGAGCGTTGCCACGCAGTTGGCCGACTATCTGATGTCGGCCGGTTTGCACGGGCTGGATTTGTCTTTCCACGTACCCGGTTTGGCCGCTGCGGAGGCGGATCGGTCCATGGAACTGTTCGCCTCCGCCGTGCGCCCTGAGGTCGGCAGGATCGTGACAGCAAGGCCGCCCGTCGGGGTCTCCACGACGGGCGGCCATGCTTTTCTCAATCCGTAGTGCGATCCAGCTCCACCAGCGTCATCGCGAGCACCTGGACTCCGGTGGCGATGTGGTCCAGCTCCGACCATTCCTCCGGGCAGTGACTGCGCCCGCCCTGCGACGGGACGAAGATCATTCCCATCGGGCAGAGCCGGGCCATGTGCACCGCGTCGTGCGTGGCACCGCTTGGGACCGGTTCCCATGCGATTCCCAACGAATCCACCGCGGAGGAAATCGTTTGGTGCACCGACGGGCTGGCCGGTCGGCATTCGTTGTCGTGGGACCATTCGAAATCGACATCGACCCCGTACGCGCTGGCTTGGAGAGTGATCTTCTCGGTTAGCCTGCGCTGGGCTTCCGACAGCCAGCCCGGGTCCACGCTGCGCATCTCGGCCTGCATTCGCACGCGCCCCGGTACCACATTGGGAGAACCGGGTTCCGACACCAATTGTGACGTCGTCGCCACGCCGTGTACCGGTGCTCCGCAGCCCTCCTGCCGCACCGCGAGCACGGCTTCCGCGGCCGCGACCAGCGCGTCCCGCCGGTCGCCCATGGGCATCGTCCCGGCGTGGTCCGGACGGCCGGTGAAGGTCGCGAGAATGCGCTCGATCCCGGCAATGGCGGTGACCACGCCGATCGGTACGCCGGATTCCTCCAGCAGCGGCCCCTGCTCGACGTGCAGTTCCACATACCGGTGCAGCGCGCGGGTTTTCGCCCAGCCGGACGACGCGAGCACGCCGGACGGGTCGATGCCGAACGCGGCGTACCGGTCACCGAGGCGGGTCCCGTGATGGTCCTGCCGGTCGAGGTCCGCCGCCGACAGCTCACCGGCGAGCGCGCGGCTGCCCATGCAGCTCAGGCCGAACTCGTTGGACTCCTCGCCGAGGAAGTCGATGACCAGCAGGTCCCGATCCAGCTGGAGGTCGTGCTCACGCAGCAGCCGGACGGCTTCGAGCGCACCGAGCACCCCGACCGCGCCGTCGAAGCGGCCGCCGCCGCGCACCGTGTCCGTGTGCGACCCGGTGACCAGCGGGGATGCCGCCGGGTTGCGGCCCGGCAGCACCCCCACCAGGTTCCCGGCGCCGTCGGGATGCACCTCGAGGCCGACGTCGATCATCCGCGCCCGGATCCACTCCCGCGATTCGCGATAAGGATCGGAAAATACCGTTCTGGTCCACCCTTCGCTGTCGGGATCATGGATGCGGGACAGCCCGATCAGATCGGCTTCACACCGCTCCGGAATTGCCGCGAGCAGGTCCGGATTCGACGACATGGTCATTCCTTTGCTAGAGAGAGGATAGTCCGCCGGACGTCACAGCGCAGACCGTTCCAGGAAACGGCCCCGCCCCTCCGCACCGACGTATTTTCCGCTTTCGGAGACCAGTTCTCCGCGGGCGTAGACATTTTCGATGAGACCGGGCAGTTTCCATCCCTCGTAAGGGGTGTAGTCCATCCGCTGGTTCTGGGTTTCGGCGGAGATGGTGGTGGAACCTTCCGGGTCGAGCACCACGATGTCGGCGTCGGCTCCCTGCACGATCGCCCCTTTGGCCGGGGACAGCCCGAACTGCCGGGCCGGTGCCGTCGCCGTCAGGTCGACGAATTTCTCCAGGGAAATCCGGCCCTTCCGGACTCCTTCGGCATACATCACGATGAACCGGTGCTCCACGCCGGGACCACCGTTGGGAATTGCCCGGAAATCGTGCTCTCCCAGGCGCCGCTTTTCCTCCAGGCAGAACGGGCAATGGTCGGAGCTCACCACCCCGAGCGTGCCGGCCCGTAAACCACGCCACAACGCGTCGCGGTGTTCTTCGGTGCGCAGCGGCGGAGTCAGTACCACCTTTGCCGCGTCGAAACCTGGTGCGTCGTAAAGGGAACGGTCCAGTGTGAGGTAATGGGTGCAGGTCTCCCCGGCAATCGCCCAGTCGTTGGCCCGGGCCTCCGCCACAGCTTCCACGGCGCCTTCGGTGGACAGGTGCACGAAATACAGCGGTGAGTCGGCCATTCGCGCGATCTGGATTGCTCGCCGCACAGCCTCGACCTCCGTCGACGGCGGACGCGAGATCTCGTGCGAGCCGGGTCCGGTGCGACCGGCGGCGACCAGGTCGGCCGCCAGCCGGTCGATGACGTCACCGTTCTCGGCGTGCACGCACACCTGGCCACCTGCGGCACTCGAGGTGCGCAGGACGTCGAACAAGGCGCCGTCGTGCAGCATGAGGGTGCCGCGATACGCCATGAAGACCTTGAAACTGGTAACGCCCGAACTCACGATCTCGGGGAATTCGTCCGTTGCGCCTTCGTAGAGATCGGTGACGCACATGTGGAAGCTGTAATCGATGACCGCTTTGCCCTTGGCCTTCTGCCGATGGGTTTCCAGCGACTGGAGAAGCGTTTGCCCGGCGCCCTGCATGGCGAAGTCCACCAGCGTCGTCGTGCCCCCGCAGGCCGCGGCGCGGGTGCCGCTGGCGAAATCGTCCGAGGTGGTGGTACCCATCATCGGAGAATCGAGGTGAGTGTGGACGTCGACCCCGCCGGGCAGCAGCAGCCGCCCGGTGCAGTCGACCCGCTCGACGTCCACGATCGGCAGGTCGGTGAGGTTTCCGATCGCCTCGATTCTGCCCGCGTGCACGAGGACGTCCGCATTCGTGGACCCGGTGCTGTTGACGACCCGGCCACCGGTCAGCAGCAAATATGTCATATCCAGCCCCTTCTTTGTGTCGGCCTGATCAGAAAAGGTCCTCGGCAGTGACGGCGGGCGACGCGGTCGCATTGGTCGCAGTCCGGCCACCGGCGACGGCGGGCGATTCCGGGAACACCCGCAGGGCAATGGCGTAAAGGACCGCGCCGACCAGACCGGCGATGGGAACACTCAGGTCGATTCCACCGGCGATCCCCGCCCAAGGTCCGGTGAAAATCGTCGTGTGGCTGAGCAGCACGCCGACCACGACCGCCGGTACCCAGGCCCCGATTGCGCGCATGTTCCACCCGCCGGAGAACCAGTAGATGCCGCCACGCTTGCCGCGGTTGAGCGCCTGCAGGTCTTCGGGGTCGTAGAAGCCTCGCCGCTTGCGGTACCCCATGAGGTTGATGACCATCCACGGCGTGGTGCCGACAGTGAAGAGAAGCACGAATGCGGTGAAGGCGTCGACGGCATTCCAGACGAAGGCACCCAGGAATACGAGTGCGATACCGATGACTCCGATGATGGCCGTGGTGGCGGCTCGGCCGAGTCTCGGCAGTACCGAGGCGACATCGATTCCCGGTGCGTAAACGCACAAAGCGCCGTGGGAAAGCGGGCCGAGCAGGCCGATCAGCATGATCGGGATGACGTACCACAGCGGGGAGACGCTGAGAATTCCCAGCACCGGGCTGCCGAGCTGGACGCTGAACATGGTGCCGGTGTATGCGCCGAACAGCATGACCACCCAGCAGCCGATGAAAAGGCCGCCGCCATTGGCAAGGGCGATCGATCGGTTGGAGTACCGCTTCGGCGAAATGTAGCGGGAATAGTCGTTGGCGAAAGGCCCGTACGAGATCGGGACCGCCAACGAGGCAACGACGGCAAGCACCCAGGTCGGCCAGAACGAGCCGAGGACATACGATCCGCCGGCGTATCCCGGGTCGAATTTGGGGGCCAGCACGACCACGCCGAGCAGCAGCAGAAACCCGACCACGACGACGACGACCTTTTGCGCCACCACCACGATGTCGTGCCCGAACAACGCGATCAGCAGGGAAACGACGCCGAGGACCGCGTACACGATTGCCTGCGTGCCGCCGCCGACGTGGATGCCGGAGAACCGCTCGATACCGCCGGTGAGTGCGTCGCCGCCGGCCCAGATGACGAGCGCGTAGAAGCCGAGGCCGATGAACAGCAGGAGGCAGGTCCCGATCAGCCGGCCGGCGACCCCGAAGTGCGCGCCACTGCTGACCACGCTGTTCGTGCCGGTGCGCGGGCCGAAGAGCGCGTACGGCGCGTACACCGCGACCCCGAGCAGCAGCCCGATGGTGATCGCGGTGAACGAACCCCACCAGCCGAGCCCGAACGAGATCGGCAGCCATCCGAGGATGACCAGGTTGAAACACATCTGCGCGCCGATGAACACCCGCGCCTGATTGCGCGGATTGGAATGGCGTTCGTCCTCGGGAATGTAATCGGCCCCATGGCGCTCGACGCGACGGGTGTGGCGTGGCATGTTCATGGACTCACCTCATGGGTTCGCGACTTGTCGCTCACTGCGCCGTGGTGGCGCTGGTCATCCGAAATAGCCACTGCCGCGCCGGTCTTCGATCAGGCAGGGAGGAGGAGAGAATTGTAGGCGCGAGACTGGCCGCAAGGTTTCTTCATTCGCCGGACGCAGCTAATTTTGCGTCCGGCGATTCTTTTGAGAATGGCAGGGGGCGGTGCCGCCGGGTCTATCCTCTGGACGGCACCACCCCCCAGGCCCTTTCCGGGGGATTTAGCGCCAGGAACGGTTCCGCACGTCCGCCAGCGTCGCACCACGCTCACGGTTGATCTGCA
>NZ_JNYZ01000066.1 GCF_000717335.1 Amycolatopsis jejuensis | reverse complement strand
CTCGTCGGCAGCGTCAGATGTGTATAAGAGACAGTGGGTGGGTGGGGGGCAAGGCTGGCTGTGAAGGGAACCATCACGGAATGTAGGTCCGTGAAGGGAACCATGAGGGAATCTGATTCCGTGATGGTTCCCTTCACGGACCGGCGGGCCGGCGGGCGGGGGGTCAGGCGGCCGGGGCCTTGGTGAAGCGGGCCGGGTCGAAGCCGTGGGCGGCCAGGTCGAAGAGGCGGACCGGGAGGTGGTGCAGGCAGGTCTCCTTGTCTTTTTCGCTGATGTCCAGGTCTCGCCACTTTGCGGTTTCCGTGCTGTTGTTCGTCGGCAGGTCGGTGGACATCATCATCCGGTCCGCGCCAAGGCGGTCGATCAGCCACGCCGTCCGGCCGGGGCTCGTCCAGGCTGAGTCCAGGACGATGTTTTGGCATTCGCTTGCGGCTACCCAGGCGTCTTCGGCGTAGATTTCCATTCCCGAGTGTGCGGCGATGAAGGTGACGTCCGGGTATTTGCGCGCTGCCGGGATGAGCATTGACGGCAGTGCCCATGGTGCGCCTGGGCCGGTGTGGCACATCACCGGCAGGCCGAACTCCTGTGCTACCTCGAAGATGACGTCCCCGCGCGGTGACGCGGGTGAGCCGCCGTGGTGCATCGGGTGGAATTTCATGGCCACGAAACCATAATCCTCGACGCAGCGCTTCGTTTCGCGGTGTACTGCGGCCGAGCCCAGTTGCGGGCGGATGCAGACCGTGCCGAAGATGCGGCCCGGATGACGCTGTGCCAGGCGCGCGATGTCGTCGTGTTCGGTGGCGTGGTCTTCGACGCTCGGTAAAGGCAATACGATTGCCGCGTCGATGCCGTATGCGTCCATTCCGCGGATCAGGGACTCTCCGCCGATGTCGCCACTGTCGGAATTCTGGGAATGCCCGATGTGGCAATGCGTGTCGATCACGATCACGATTTTCGCCTCCGTGTCAGGAAGTCCGGTGCACGGCGTAGAAACTGAACCAGCCCATGGCTTTGCCGAATGCCGAGGATTGCACGGCAAAACCGTCCCAGCCCTTGCGGGCGAGGCTGAACTTGTTCTCGGTGAACAGGTTCACGTACGGCACGTCGGCGACCAATTGCGTTTGCACCTCGTTGTACAGCTGCTTTCGGGTCGCGACATCAGTGGTGCTGCCTGCCTGCGCGAGCAAAGCATCGACCTTCTGGTTCGAATACTTCGTGAAGTTACGCGGTCCACCGGTGCCGAAATGCTCGGCGTACGCCGCCGGGTCCGGGCCGTATCGCACGTAATACGTGCTCAAGTCGAAATCGCCGGTACCCAGTTTCGTGAGCCACGTCGTCAGGTCGAACTGCTGCCATTTCACCGCGATACCCATGGCCTTGAACTGCTCGACCAGTACCTGGGCGATCAATGTGCTGTCGGTGGACGGATAGTTGGTCAGCCGCAAGGTGAACCGCGTGCCGTCCGGGCCGGCCGGATGTCCGGACTCATCGAGCAGTTGTTTCGCTTTCGCCAGGTCGAAGTGCGGGAATTGGGCGTCCTTGTTCAGGTACTCCGCGAAACTGCTGATCCCGGCGTTGTAATCCGGTGGCCACAATCCGGCGAATGCGGTCCTGTTGATCGCATCCCGGTCGATGCCGTACGAAATCGCCTGCCGGACCCGCAGATCGGCGAGAATCGAGTTGCGCAGGTTGAAATACACGTCACGGCCGTACAGGGATGGGGTGCGGACTACTGTCGTGTCACCGCCACCGGATTCGAGCTGTTTGATCTGCTGGTAGTTCGACAGCAGGTTGTCCGCGACGAACGGGTACTGCCCGGACTGGAACCCGGCCATCGCGACCTGTGCATTGGTCACCACCACCAGGTTCAGCTTCTTGACCTTCGGCGCGCCGAGGAAGTAGTCCGGGTTCGCCTCCAGGCTCACCTGGCCGCCGCGCTGCCACGACACGAACTTGAACGGCCCGGTGCCGACCGGCTGGGTGTTGGCCGGGTTCTTCGTCCAGTCCGTGCCCTCGTACAGGTGTTTCGGCAGGATCGCGCCGTACCAGTTGCTTGCCTGCGCCAGCAGTGGCACGAACGCGACATTCGGCTTCGCGAAGGCGATCACCACGGTCTGCGGGTCCGGCGCGGTGATCGTGGCCCCGTTCAGATACTGCGCGAGCGGGTACCGCTTCTCCTGGATCGTCTGGTACGTGTACACCACGTCAGCCGAGGTCAGCGGCTTGCCGTCGTGCCACTTCACGCCCTCGCGCAGGTGGAAGGTGTACGTCTTGCCGTCCGGCGAGGTGTCCCAGCTCTTCGCGAGGTCGGGGTACGCGACGATGCCCGCGGTGGCGCCCCAGTCGAGGTCGACGAGCCTGCTGTAGATGTTGCCCGCCGGGTACCAGGCTCCGGTGTCGTTCTGCCAGTCCGGGTTGAGGGACTTGGGTTCCGGCGTGAACGGGATGGTGACCGAGTCCGCCGTTCCGCCGCCGCCGCTCGCGCCGGGCGTGGCGCCCGAGGAGCAGCCGGCCGCGGCCAGTACCACCGCGACCCCGAGGACCAGCAGCTTGCGGGAGGAAAACCGTTTCATCGCGCCGTCCCCCATACCTGCTCGAAGACCCGGAGGAAGTTCTCGCCGAGGATCTTGCGGATCTGGTCGTCGGTGAACCCGGCGGCGACCAGCGCCCGGGTGATGTTCCCGGCCTCGGCGGAGTTCGTGAGCTCGCGCGCGCGGCGGTCGTCGAAGTTCCATTTGTACAGCTCCGGCCACGCCTTCGCCGATTCCATCCACGTTTCGCGGTTGATCGTTTCGTCGAAGTCGAGCCCGATGCCCACGTGGTCGATCCCGATCAGGTCGATCAGGTACTGCAGATGGGCCACGAAGGACCCGAGACCCGGCCGCTCGTCGAGGTTGTCCGGGTCGTACAGGAACGTGGACAACGCGGTGATGCCGATGACCCCACCGCCCTCGGCCAGCGCCCGCAGCAGGTCGTCCTGCTTCGCGCGGATGTGCGGAGCCAGCCGGTACGGGTGCGCGTGGCTGAAGATGACCGGGTTGCGCGACGCCGCGATGGCGTCGAATCCGGTGGTGTGCCCGCAATGCGACAGGTCCACCACGATGCCGAGTTCGTCCATCCGGGACACGACCTCGCGACCGAACCCGGTGAGCCCGCCGTCGCGCTGCTCGCCGCAGCCGCCGGCCACCCAGTTCTGCCGTTGATAGGTCAGCTGCATGACCCGGATGCCGAGGTCGTACACCGTGTCCACAGTGGCCACGTCGGTGCCGAGGAATTCGGTGTTCTGCGGTCCGAAGATGACCGCCTCGCGATTCGTTTTCTTGGCCTCGTGGATGTGCTCGGGTTTCGTCGCGAGCAGCACGTCGGCGGGATTGGCCTCGATCCACCGCCGGTATTCGTTGATTTCCCGCAAGGCTTGGGGAAGATCGGCGTTCGGATGGGTGACGGTGTGGTTGGTGGCGGTGATCCCGCCGGTGCGGGCGCGGTCGATGTGCCCGGGTTCGGCCTTCACGACCGACGAGCAGTCGATCACCACCGCTTCCCGGTGCACGCGGACAGCGCGGTTCTCCTGCTCTTCGGTCAGCTCCAGGGGGTAGGTCGGCACAGCGGAACTCCTTCGGTGGGGGGTGGGGTGGCCGGTCAGCGGGTGGCGGCGGCACTCAGCAGCGGACGGCCGCCGAGGTCGCCGGTGAAGCGGCCGTGGTCGAGGGTGACGACCCCGTTCACCACGACGTAGTCCACTCCGGACGGATGCTGGCGCGGGTCGAGCCAGGTGGCGACCTCGGCGAGCGATTCGGTGTTCAGCACCAGCAGGTCGGCGGCCATGCCCTCGGCGACCAGCCCGCGGTCGCCGAGCCCGAACCGCCTGGCGGGCAAGGAAGTCATCTTGCGCACGGCGTCCGGAAAGGACAGCCAGCCCTTCTCGAACACGTGGTGGGTGAGCACGCGGATGCTGTTCACGTAATGCCGGGGATGCGACATGATCGTGTTGAACGGCTCGTGCCGGTACCGGTCGGCGGTCGCAATGGAATCGGTGCCGAACATCACCCACGGCTCGCTGCAGAGCCGCCGGTACTCGTCCTCGTTCACCGAAATCCGTACCGACGAAAGGTCTTCGCCCTCCTCGACGAGCAGGTCGAAGAACACGTCGACCGGTTCGGCACCGCGTTCGGCCGCCAGGGTCTGCAGGTCCTTGCCGATGTCGGAGGCGTTCGGGCTGCCCGGTGCGGTGCCGGTGAGGATGATGTCCTGCCAAGTGCTGAACATCAGCAGTTCCTCGTCGAAACCTTTCTTCGATTGCACTCGCTGCGCTTCCACGCGGGCCCGCATGTCCGCGCGGTACGCCGGATCACGCAGCTTTTCCTGCAGATCCGCCTGTGCCTGCCGGGCCGGGGCGAGGTAGTCGTACACGCCGGGCGGGAACACCGCACGCGGCGCCCACCACGAACCGGCGGTCGGGAACGCCATCATGTCGGCGGTGACATCGACGCCGCGGTCCCGTGCCGCATTCACCGCGCCGATGACCTGGTCGATGATCCCCCAGTTGTCCCGGCCGAAAACGTCCATATGGGACAGTTGCACGGAACAGCCGCTTTCCTCCCCGATGGCAATGGCTTCCTTGACCGACTCCAGCACCGTATTGGTGTAGCCGCGCAAATGACTCGCATACACGCCACCGAATTCCGCGACCACGCGGCACAGTTCGACGAGTTCCGGGGTGGACGCGTAAATCCCCGGTACATAGTCGAGCCCGGTCGAAAGCCCCGCCGACCCGGCAAGCATGGCCTCGCGGATGAGCTTCTGCATTTGTTCGATTTCTTCAGGGGTCGCCGCCCGGTCCTGTTCGGACATCACTGCGTGCCGGATCGTACCGTGTCCCAGCAGCGACACGACGTTGTCACCGAGCGGCCGGGAAGCCAAGGTACGCAGGTAATCCTCGGGCGTGGTCCACGAACCGTCCACGCCTTCCGGGTCGAACATCAACCGCCGCGTACGATCGTTTCGCGGATACGCGGAGAATCCGCAGTTGCCGATCACCTCGGTGGTGATTCCTTGTCCCAGCTGGGATTCCGCCTCCGGGTGAATCGTCAAAGCGAAATCCGAATGCGCGTGCACATCAATGAATCCGGGGACGACGTACCTGCCGGTGGCGTCCAGTTCCCGTGCTCCCTTGCCGGGGATTGTGCCGATCGCCGCGATCTTCCCGTCGCGGATCCCGACGTCGCCGGGGAACCAGGGATTGCCTGCGCCGTCGAGGATCCGGCCGCCCCGGATCACCAGGTCGTAGTCGCTGCTCATAGGGTTTCCTTCCCGTGGTCGGCCAGCCGGTTGCCTGCCGCGGACAGCAGCAACCGCGTGTAGGGGTGGTCGGGGGCGGCGAGGACGTCCTCGGTGGGTCCGGTTTCGACGACCTCGCCGCGGTACATCACCATCAGCCGCTCGGACATGAACCGCGCGGTGGCGAGGTCGTGCGTCACGAAGACGATCGCCAGGTGCAAAGTGGACTGCAAGTCGGACAACAGGTTCAGGATGCTCGACCGGATGGAAGCGTCCAACATGGACACCGGCTCGTCGGCGATCAGCACCGACGGTCCGACGGCGAGCGCGCGGGCAATGGCCACACGCTGCCGCTGCCCGCCGGAAAGCTCGTGCGGATACCGGTCGAGGTACCGCTCCACCGGGGTGAGGCCGACGATCCGCAGCACCTCGCGGGTCCGCTCGGCGCGTTCGGCGCGGCTGCCGATGCGGTTGATGTCGAGCGGCTCACCGGCCGCCACGCGCACCGTATGCCGTGGATCCAGGGACTCGTAAGGGTTCTGGAACACGATCTGCACCTGACGGCGGAACTCGCGTAGTCCCCGCGCCCCGATCGTGGTGACATCCTTGTCCCCCAAGGAAATCCGGCCGTGCGTCGGTTTCTCCAGCAACGCGAGCATGCGGGACACCGTGGTCTTCCCGGCCCCGGACTCGCCCACGATCGCGACCGCTTCCCCGGCCCGCAGCTCGAGGTCGACGCCGTCCACCACGCGGACCGGTGCCCGCCGGGCGAAGAATCCGCCGCGTGGCCGGTACTCCTTGACCAGCCCGTCGGCCCGCAGCACCGTCGTCACGAGACACCCCCGGTCGGTTCGGGTTCGGCCAGCGCTTCCGGGCTGATCCCGGGGTCGGCCGGGAAATGACAGCGGACCAGCCGGCCGCCGGGCTGCGTGGTGAGCTCCGGTTCCTGCTCGCAGCGCGCCACCGCGATCGGGCACCGGTCCCGGAACCGGCAGCCGGTCTGGTCCCCGATCAGTTCCGGCGGGTCCCCGGCCAGGGTGGCGAGCCGCCGTTTCGGCCCGTCCAGCCGCGGCAATGCAGCCAGGAGCGCGGCGGTGTAAGGATGCGAGGGTGCAGCCAGCACCTCCGCGGTCCGCCCGGTTTCCACGATCTGCCCGGCGTACATCACCGCGATCCGGTCGCAGATCGCCGCGATCACGTCCATGTCGTGCGAGATCACCAGCACGGCGAGACCCCGGCGATGGCGCAGCCGGTTCAGCTCACTGAGGATCTGGGCCTGCACCACCACGTCCAGCGCGGTGGTCGCCTCGTCCGCGATGAGCACGTCCGGTTCGGCCACCAGGCTCATCGCGATCACGACCCGCTGCCGCATCCCGCCGGACAGCTCGTGCGGATAGCGCTGCGAAACATCCGCGGACAGACCTACCTGTTCGAGCAGTGCGGCCGTCCACTCACTACTGTCCACAACAGACAGTTGCGGCAGATGCAACCGGGTGAGTCTCGTGAGCGTATCACCAATTCGCGCAACCGGGTTGAGCGAGTTCATCGCACTCTGGAACACCATGGCTATCCGCTTCCACCGGATGTCGCGGCGGAACTGCTCGTCGGTGAGCCCGGTGAGCTCCCGCTCCCCCAGCCGGATCGAACTGCCCGCAGCGAGCCGCCCGCTGTCCGGCAGCATCCGCAGCACCGCCTGCGCCAAAGTCGTTTTGCCACAACCGGATTCACCGACCACGCCGACAGTTTCGCCCGGATGCAACGTGAGCCGTACGCCGTCGACCGCGTGCAGTTCGCCGCGGTGCAACCGATAGCGCACCCCGACGCCGTCCAGTTCCAGTGCTTCGCCGGTCATGCCCGCACCCTCCCCCGCGCTCCGGGCGCGAATGCGAAGGCCAGCCCGTCCCCGGTGAGGTTCAGGCACATCACGGTGACCAGCAGCGCGACGCCGGGCACCACGCTCATCCACACGCTCGACGACAGATATTGCTGGCCCTCGAAGACCATCCGGCCCCAGCTGATCGTGCTGGGATCGCTGAGCCCGAGGAAGCTCAGCCCGGCCTCGGTGAGAATCGCCTGTCCCATGAGGATGGTCGTGTTGGTGATGACCGGCGCGATACCGTTGGGCACGACGTGCCGGCGCAGCAGGTACCAGGACCCGCCACCGGCCGCGCGGGCCGCTTCCACGAACACGCGGGTGCGGTAAGTGAGCACCTGCGAACGCATGATGCGCGCCGAACTCGGCCAGGATGTCAGCCCGATCACCACGATCACCAGCCACAGGCTCGGCCCGAACAACGCGACCACCAGCACCAGCAGGAAGAACGCCGGGATCAGCACGAACACGTCGAAGATGCGGCTGAGCAGATCGTCGAGCCAGCCACCGCGGTACCCGGCAAGACTGCCCAGCAGCACCCCGAGCACGAGGGTCAGCAGCGCGGACGCGACGGCGACCAGCAGCGCGGTCTGGGTACCGGCGACGACGCGGCTCAGCAGGTCGCGGCCGAAGTTGTCGGTGCCGAGCAGGTGCCGGGCGGACGGGCCGGAGAGGATGTCCGGGCCGAACACGGCCGGATCCGGCAGCGGCAGGAGCGGGCGCACGAACGTGAGCACCACCAGCAGGCCGAGGACGACCCCGGACACCAGGCCCGCGCGATAACCCGTGTAAGCGGTCAGAAAACCGCGCGACGCGATCATCGGTACTCCACTCTCGGGTCGAGCCACGCATAACACAGGTCGGTGAGAATCGTGGCGATGAGGACGGTGACGCCGATGATCAGGTACGTGCCGGTGACGAGCGGGATGTCACGGGCCAGGATCGCTTGGTACAGCAGCGTTCCCAGCCCCGGCCAGGAGAACACGGCCTCGGTGAGCACCGCTCCGGCCAGCACCAGCCCGAGGTGCAGGCCGAACACCGTCACGATCGGCAGCAAGGCATTACGCAGCGCGAACCGGAACAGGATGGTTCGTTCGGAAAATCCCGCTGCCCGCGCGGCTTTCACGTAGTCCTCGCGCAGAGTGTCGTGCACCGTGGTGCGGGACAGCCGCAGGTACTGTCCAAGGTAGACAGTGGTGAGCGCGGCCACGGGTAAGATCAAATGACGGAGCACGTCGCCTATGCCGCCGGTGCCGTCGGACATCCCGGACGTCGGCAGTACGCGCAGCCATACGCCGAAGATCAGGATCAGCACCAATCCCAGCCAGAACACCGGAATCGAGTACGAGCCGACGGCCAGCACGCTCAGCACGGTGTCGGTGGCCGAGCCGACGCGCCGCGACAGCCAGGTGCCCAGCACCGTGCCGAGCACCGACGCGATCACGAGACTCGTGCCCAGCAACAGGATCGTGGGTCCGACGCGCTGCCAGATCACGGTGAGCACCGGTGTGCCGTACGTCGAGGAGTCGCCGAGTTCGCCGCGGAGCAGCCCGCCGAGGTAGTGCAGGAACTGCTGCGGCAGCGGCTGATCGAGCGCGAGCCGGTGCCGGACGGCCTCGATGTACGCCGGATCCTGGTTCTCCCCGGCCATGATCCGGGCGACGTCGCCGGGGGCGAGGTGGATCAGCGCGAACTCGATCACCACGATCACGAACAGCACCGGGATCAGCTGCAGCACCCGGCGGAGCAGGTAGCGGCCTATCCGCACGGCGCGCTCACCCGCCCTGGTTCAGCAGCGCGGTGAGCCGGCTGCGGACACTGGTGAGGGAAACGGCGTCGGGCACATGCCGCAGCTCGATGGAATGCGCGCCGGGCGGCAGCATCGACGGCAGCTGACGGCGGCAGCCACTGCCGTAGATCACCGTGTCCGCGTCCTGCACCGCCCGGCTGACCGCGCGCCGGTTGGTCGCGGACGCGCCGGACGGGCGTTTCTCCAGCAGCGTCGTGGTGCTGACCATCTGCGCCATCCAGCCGAGGAACGCCGGAGTGGTGGCGATGAGCGCGACCCGGCTGGACGGCGGGAGCAGGCGCAGTTCGGTGAGCACCTCGGGGTCGAGGTTCATGGTGAGGCCGATGACGTCACCTGCCCGGTCGGCCAGCCGCTCGCGGACCACCCCGTAGCAGTACGGCGTGGTGACGATGGTGCCCGCGCTTTCGATCATCGCGGCCTCGTCGAGCACGTCGGACAGCCGCACCGCGACGACCTGGATGCCGTCGACCTCGAGCTGCTGCTGCAGGCTGTCGGCGAGGAAATCCGCGGAGTACTCGTCGATGAACACGATCCGCTTCGGGTCGCGGGCGCCGCCACCGTCGCGGGCGAGATCCTGCAAAGCGGCCGCGACCAGGGAAAGGTCGAGCCCGAGCTGGGCCGCTTCCCGTGCCACGGCGCCGGCGAAATCGGCGGCGGAGCGGTGCCGCTCGCCGCGGTCGGCATTGCGGAAGAAGTCGACGACGTAGATCCCCTTGCCGGAGACCGTTTCGACCAGGCCCTTCGCCCGCAGCGCCTCGATCGCGCGGCTGACCGTGACGGTGGAGACACCCAGGTCACGGGCCAGATTCCGGACCGAGGGCAGCTCGGCCCCGCGGGGCAGCTCGTTGGTGTTGATGAAGTGCTTGAGCTGCTCGAAGAGCTGCACGTACAGCGACACCCCCGTGTCGCGGTCCAGGGTCAGCTCGACCTCGCCCCCGGCAGGCAACTGGACTAGCACACTCGGAAGCTTCATGCCGACTGTTATAGGACGGTTCGGCGCGCTTGGCTAGCCCCCGAGCCGAGAAAGTTACCTGGACCGGTTCCGGCCGGACCGGCGCGCACTCCGTGAAGGGAACCATGACGGAATCAGATTCCGTGAAGGTTCCCTTCACGGACTTCGCTCGGTCGGGCGAAGCATGGCAGTGGCGTACCATCCGGCAGATGAACCCCGTGCCCGCCACCGGAATCGCCGATCTCGTGCGCCTGCACGGGAAGCGGATGGTGGGTACCACCGACGACGTCGACGAGGTCGTCGGCGCCTGTTCTTCCGCGCTCCGGCCGCACACGCTACGGGTCCACCGGCGGCTGTCCGCGCGGCTCGATCACCTTGCCAGCGGCACGATTTCGCTGAACCGGCTGCAGTACGGCGCGGACGTCACGATCTCGGAAATCGCGCCGGAGCAGGACGAGTTCCTGCTTTCGCTGCCGGTCGGCGGGCGGGCGAGGTTCGCGTACGGCGCGACGAGTGCGGTGCTGGAGCCGGGGACCGCGTCGGTGGTGAGCCCGTACCGGGCCTTCCGGCTCGACCTCGACGGACAGTTCGACCAGGTCGTCGTGCGGCTCGACCGGCAGCTCGTGGAGCGGACCGCCGCGCAGCTGGCCGGTACGTCCGGAACGCTGCCGGTGCAGTTCGATCTCAAGGCGGACAAGCTGTCCCGCGGGGTGCTGGCGCTCGTCGAGGCGTCCGTCCACCTGGCCACCGACCCGCAGCTCGGCGGGCGGCCGTGGCATCTCGAAGCCTTGCTTGCCGAATCGTTGCTGCTCGGCTACCCGAACACGGCGGGCCGAAAACTGGGTGGTACGGCCGAAACGCCGTCGTCCGCGCGGGTCCGGCGGGCGATGGAGTACCTGCAGGCTCGTATTGCAGAATCGTTCCCGCTGGCGGAAGTGGCGCAGCATTGCGGGGTTTCGCTGCGCAGCCTGCAGCTCGGCTTCCGCCGCGAAACCGGGCTGTCCCCCGGCGAATGGCTGCGGATGCAGCGGCTCGACCGGGCGCATGCCGTGCTCTCCGCGGCGGACCCATCGGCGACCACGGTGACCGCGACGGCAACTGCTTGCGGTTTCGTGCATCTCGGCGATTTCGCCGCCCAGTTCAAGGCGCGGTTCGGCGAATCCCCGTCTGCGGTGCTTCGCAAAACCGATGGCGGCGGTTCGCTTCGGCGATAGCTCTGCGGCGGTGTCATTCGCAGACTCGACGCACTACATCGCACCGTCGAGGAGAACTGCCATGGCCTTGTCCGTCGAAGACAAAACCGCGATCATCGAGCTTTCGAACTCCCAGATGCGCGCGCTCGACAACCACGACGTCGAAGGGTGGGTCGGCGCGTGGGTCCCGGACGGGAAGTTCGTGTCCACCTACGGCACCTTCACCGGCGTCGCCGAGCGCACCGAGTTCATCCGCGGCCACATCGCCGCCGGCAAGGAGGACGGCGCCCGGCACCTGCTGACGAACTACGTGGTGGACGGCGACGGCGACACCGCCACGGTCACGTGCATCGTCACCAAGCTCCAGGTCGAGGCGCCGCCGTTCATCATCGCCACCGGGCTGTACCAGGACGTCGTCGTGCGGACGGCCGAGGGCTGGCGGTTCGCATCGCGGCAGCTGGACATCGACCGCGGCGTGTTCGCCCGCGCCGAGGCAGCCGCGGCGGTGTCCCGTGGCTGAGCTGGCAGCGGAGCGGTGGGGAGAATCCGGCCCGCCGATCGTGATGGTGCACGGCAGTCTCAGCTCGGCGGCCGCGGCGTTCGGCGAGCAGAAGGTGCTGGCCGACCGGTACCGGATCATCGCACCGTACCGCCGCGGATACCAGCCCAGCCCGCCCACCGACCGCATCGACCCGGACCGCGACGCCGCCGAAGTCGCCGACCTCCTCGGCGACGGCGCCCACCTGCTCGGCACCTCGATGGGCGGCGTGGTCGCCCTGCGCGCAGCCGCGCTCGCGCCGGACAAGGTCTGGTCGCTCACCGTGGTCGAGCCGCCCGCATTGCCGAACGGCGCCGGCCGCCCCGAGGCCGACCGCCTCGCGGAAGCCCTGCGCGACCACTGGGCAACGTCCGGCGACAACGATCCCGCGACGTTCGTAGCCGGTTTCCTGAAGGTCCTGAACGTCGACCTGCAGCTACCCGACCCCCTCCCGCCGCCGCTGCTCGAAGCCGCCCGAAACCTGATGACCGAGCGGCCGTGGGAAACGGGCGTCCCAGCGGAAACCCTTGCGCAGACGCCATTCCCGAAGCTCGTGGTAACCGGCGGCGGTACCCCGGGCTTCGAAGCTGTCGCCGACGCACTGGCCGAAACACTGTCCGCCAAACGGGTGCTGTTCCCCGGCAGCCCGCACGCGGTCCAGCGGATCGGCCAGCCGTTCAACGACGCCTTCCTGGCCCACCTCGCAGGCTGAGCCCCGGGGGCCGTCCGGCCCCCGGGTTTTCCCATGCAGGTTTCACCGCAGGCGTGGCGAGGTAACGCTCAGTCGAGACGCGTCCCGAGCCGCCCCCCGAGGAGGAGACATGCATGCACACCGCGGCGACTGGCTGGTCGTGAAGGGATCCCGGGTGGACCTGCCGGAACACCGGGGCCGCATCGTGGAAGTCGGCTCCCCGGACGGCGCCCCGCCGTTCACCGTCCGCTGGCAAGGCGCCGACCACGATTCGACAGTCTTCCCCGGCCCGGACGCCATCGTCCTGACCGACGCCGAACTCACCGCAAAGGACGCCGAGGCCCGCGAACGGGTCGAAGGCCTGGCCGCTTTGCGGGAACCCCACCCGGGAAGCCCTGACCTGCACTGATCCGATGCCGGTCGGCTGGGTCCTGACCCGCGGAGGGTGACCAGACTCCCGGGCATCTGCCCCACGCCCGCCTGACCAGTACGGGCCGGACCTCCTGATCGACGCCCGTCGGCCGAGTTCCGGACCCGCGTCGGTCGACCGGGGTCCCGAGCTACGCCGGTCGACCCAGTTCCCGAGCTACGCCGGACGACCATGCTCCCGGCCACCTGATGCGACGTCGAAACCCCGCCCGAGTCCGGTTGGCCGGGAGCCTGACCGACGCCGGTTGGCGCTGCTTCCGGTGGTGCATGCCTTGCTTGCGGTCCTGCCGGTGCGCGCGTGCGCCTGCGGTGGCTGGATGGGCCGGTCCGCCGCGGGGTAGGTCCTGCGCCCCGTGCCGGGGCTGGGTGTGGTGCCCGCCGGGTCCCTCACGTGGTCGACGACGTGGCGGGTGAGTTCATCGACCGACAGGTCCTTACCCCGGTCTGGCCGCTGGCTGCCCGGACCGGCAACCGGTTACCGGACGGACGGCCAGTGACCGGGAGGGTGACCGGTCACCGGGTGGACGAGCAGGTTTCGTCCACTGGCAAGCGGTTTCGTCGGATGGCAAGCGGTTTCGTCCGACGGTAAGTGGTCTCGCCATCGAGCGAACGGATTCGCCCGGCGACAAGCGAGTTCACCCGATGGCAACCGGGTTTCGCGCGGTGCCACGCGGGTTCGCACGGCGGCAATCGGGGTCGCCCGATGGCAACCAGGTTCGCGGACGCAAGCGGGTTCGCCCGACGACAGCGGATTCGCACGGTGGCAACTGGGATCGCCCGGACACAACCGGGATCGCCCGGACACAACCGGGATCGCCCGGACACAAGCGGGTTCGCCCGGCCGGAACCGGGTCGCCCGGCCGCAACCAGGTTCGCGCGGCGACAAGCGGGGGTCGCCAGGTGGCCTGGTGTTGCGCCGGATCGGTGGCTGGATCCGTGGACCGTCGGGCGGGTTGGCGGCTGGCAGCGGTTCTTGCCGACGGGTAAGCGGGTCCGGGAACCGCCATGCGGTGTCTCGGATCGGCGGTCAGGCCAGCACATCAGGGGGCGGGCTTGCCTGCCAGCCGCCGGTCCGGGTGTCGGTGGTGGGCTCTGTGCAGGCGGGCACCGACTGGGCGGCTGGGCAGGGCAGGTGTTCCCGCCGGGGTCACCAGCGGGCTGCGGTTGGCGCATGGGGTAGCTGGCCTTGATGCCGGTGACCCGGCTGGCATTGGAGTCGGGGTGGGTTGCGGGGTGGGTGGTGGGTTGGGTACGGGTGGTGGGTTGTGGGCGGTGTTGCGGAGGGGTTTTTGTTCGGGGTCGAGGATTGTGGGTGGGATC
>NZ_JNYZ01000065.1 GCF_000717335.1 Amycolatopsis jejuensis | reverse complement strand
CCGCGCATGCACCGTCCCGTCAGGATCCGCCAGGACAGCCTTGATCCCAGTCCCCCCGACATCGGCCCCGATCAGCAGACCCGGCTCCGAAACGACAGCGGCGACCGCGGCGACCCGCACGGCCCCGTCGTCATCGGCGGGGAGGGGAAATCCGCTGCTCGAAGCCATGTGTGACGAACAGCAACTCACCGGCGCCCCCGCGCGGAAGGTCCGGGTGTGGCCGGTCCTGCTGTCGATGTTCCTGCTCAACGTCTTCGCCTACGCGGCGATCGTCGGCGCGCTCCAGGTTCTGCTGCCCACCCAGGTGCGGATCATCGCGGGTGACAACGCCCCGTCCGCACTCGCGCTGGTCACCGGGATCGCGGCCATCGCCGCCTTCGCCGTGCCGCCGTTCATCGGAATCCTGTCCGACCGCACCCGCACCCGATGGGGCCGCCGTGCCCCGTGGATCCTGTTCGGCGGCATCGGTACCGGCGGCACCCTCATCATGCTCGGCACCGCGTCCTCGGTAGCCGGGCTCGTCGTCGGCTGGTTCCTCATGCAGGCACTGGTGAACGTCGGACTCAACGTCATCCTCGCGACCATCCCCGACCGGATCCCCGCGCACCGGCACGGCCTCGCCAGCACAGTCCAAGGCCTCGGACTACCCCTCGGCGCCATCGTCGGCGTCCAAGCCGGCGCCTTTTTCGTCAACTCGATCTTCACCGGGTACCTGCTGCTGGCCATCCTGGTCCCGCTCGCGTCGCTGGCAAGTGCCTGGCTCACCCGGGAATCACGCAGCACCGCGGTGGAAGTCCGCGAACGCCGTCCGGTGTTCACCGAATTCCGCCAGACGTTCGCCAGCCTGCGCTTCCGCGACTACCGCTGGGTGTTCATCTCCCGCGCGGTGCTCTACCTCGGCCCGTCCATGATCGGCAGCATGACCCTGTACGCCCTGCAGGACTACATCAAGATGCCCGCCGGCTTGACGGCCGCGCAGGGCATCGCGTCGACCTCGCGCTGGCCACCCTGGTCCTGCCCGCCGCCGGCGACACCGGCCGCGACCTCGGCGTGTTCCACATCGCGCTCACCGCACCGCAGGTCATCGGCCCGTTCATCGGCGCGATGATCGTCAGCTCGCTCGGCGGGTACTCGTCCCTCTACCTGATCGCCGGGCTCGTCTCCCTCGTCGGAGCCCTCGCGGTGCTGCGGGTCCGCACCAACGCCACCGCGGCAGCGCTGGGCTGAGATTCAGTCCTCGAGCGCGGTGGATCGACGCGGAGAGCCGGATATGTCAAGAAGGGCAAGCATTTCCGGAAGCAGGTCTCCCTTGAGGGGATCCGGGTTGCTGCTGTCGATCGCGCCCTCCAGGGCGAGGGTCGTGTACCCGTGCACGAGGGACCAGACCGCGTAACTCGGCAGCAGTGCGGGGTCGGTGCCGGACGCCGGTGCGGCGCCCTCGCCGCGCAGGCCGCGATCCAAAATCAGGAGCGCGCGGTGCTTCTGCTCGGCCAGCTCGGGCGCGGTGAAGTCGAACTGCGTCATCCGCCACATCAAATCGAACACGGCACGATTCTCGCTCGCGAAGGCGACATATTCCGCCGCAATGCACCCGACGCGCTCGCGAGCATCGAGCCCTGCGAAGTCGAGTGATTCGAGCCGATCGCACAGTTGCCGGTACGCGCGCGTCGCGAGCGCACCCAGGAGCCCGCGCGCGTCACCGAAATGATGTTTGGGCGCAGACTGCGACACCCCCGCCCGTCGCGCCGCATCGCGCATGCTGAACCCGGCGACACCCTTCTCGGTCAACACGATCAGCGCACTGTCGAGCAGCGCTGCATGCAGATTGCCGTGATGGTACTGATCCCCGGCGACGCGTTCCTTGCCCATCGCTCCATCTTGACAGTGAGTAGATGATCCGTAAACTGCTCACTGTCAAGATGGAGCGGACGGGGTATCGACATGACAGACAAAGTGCTGGTCACCGGCATCTCCGGGTTCATCGGCGGGCACGTCGCCGCCGAGCTGCTCCGACGCGGATACGCGGTACGCGGCTCGGTCCGGTCCTGCACCCGGGTCAGCGAGGTACACGCAGCGATGGCGACCGCGGGCGTCGACCCGGCACAGCTCGAGATCTGTCTCCTCGACCTGCTCTCCGACGACGGGTGGGCAGAAGCCGCCGACGGATGCCGATACGTCCTGCACGTGGCCTCCCCGTTCGTGCTGGCGAAACCGAAAGACCCGGACGAGCTGATCCGTCCCGCCGTCGAGGGGGCGACCCGAGCGGTCGGGGCAGCGCTGGACGCGGGCGCGGAACGCGTGGTCATGACCTCGGCGCTGGCGACGATCCAGTTCGCCCGCGCACCCAAAAGGCACCTCTACACCGACGCCGACCGGACCGACCCGGACGACCCGCGCCTGAACGCGTACACCGTCTCGAAAATCAAAGCCGAACGCGCCGCCCGAGAACTCGCGCAGCACCGCGGAGCCCCGGACCGGCTCGCACTCATCAACCCCGGCGCGGTGATCGGGCCACTCCTGACCAAGGATCCAGGAACCTCCGTCACCGCAATCCAGCAACTCATGTCCGGGGCCCTCCCGATGATCCCCGACCTCCGGCTGCCCTGGATCGACATCCGAGACATCGCCGACGCCCACCTCGCCGCGATGACCTCCCCCGCCGCCGCCGGCCGCCGCACCATCGTCGCCACCGACCCGATGTCGCTCACCGAGGTCGCCCACGTGATCCGCGAACGCCTCCCCGGACCAAGCCGGAAAATGCCGGCACGAGCGATGCCGACCTGGTTCACCCGGCTCGCCAGCGTGGTCGAACCCCAGCTGCGCGACAACCGCTGGCTGATCGGCTGCAAACAGAGCTTCGACCACACCCCCGCCGAAACCCTCCTCGGACACCCATTGCGCTCCATCCCCGACGCAATCGAGCAAACCGCCCGCAGCCTCGCCGAACACGACCTCATTCGGTGATCGTGCAGCAGGTTTTCCGCCTCTGCATCAAGGAATCGTCGGCCGCGGCGGCGTAGCGGTGCCGGATACGGTTGCGACGCCGTGCGGGTCGGCCGGGCAGAAACCGCGCCGGACCATTTCGGCGAGGGCTTCGCGGCGCCGTTGGTGGTCGGTTTCCGGGTCGGCCGGGGTTGCCGCGTAGAACAAGCTTGCCGGTGACCAGGTGAGCGCCATCATCGACACCATCGCCAGGACGTCCGCGGGCGCGAGCGCCGGGTCGATGTGCCCGTCGCGCTGGGCGTCGGCGATGGCGCTCAGCTTCTGGCCGGTCTCCTCGGCCATGGTGGTGACCAGGTCGCCCGCAGGCCGGCGTTCCAGCCGGGCCCAGGTCGCCAGCCGGACCAGGTCCGGCTTGGCCAGGCAGGCGTCGTAGATACCGACGGCGTAGCCGGGCAGATCACGAGCGGTCATCGGCACCGCGTTGACCAGGTCGCCTGCGTGTTCCTGGAACACCGTGTCGAACAGGCGGTCCTTGTCGCCGAAGTAGGCGTAGAGCTGCGCTTTGTTGGCCTTGGCAGTGGCCGCGATCCGGTCGACCCTCGCCCCCGCGATGCCGTACGCCGCGAACTCCGCGGCCGCCGCATCCAGCAACCGGCGCCGGGTGGCTTGTCCATCCTTCACCGGCACACTCTAACTAACCAGTTTGTTTGACGCCATGATCGGCTCCGGCTAGGATGCAACTAACTAGTTTGTTTCAACCAACGGGGAGGCCGACCGAGCATGAAGGTCCACGCGTACGCAGCACACGACGCAGGCGGGCCGCTGCGCTCGCACGAGTACGAGGCCGGCCCGCTGGGGTCGAACGAGGTCGACGTCCGCGTGACGCACGGCGGCATCTGCCACACCGACACCGACCTGATCGACAACACGCACGGAATCTCCCGGTACCCCGTCGTCGCCGGGCACGAGGCGGTCGGCGTGGTGCAGGCCCTCGGCGACGCGGTCGACCCCACCGTTCTGGCCGTCGGGCAACGTGTCGGCGTCGGCGCCACCGCCGGTTCGTGTTTCCGCTGCGAGTGGTGCCTCAGCGGTCGGACAAACCTGTGCGCCGACAAGGACGACACCGTCCTGCGCGGCGACCGAGGCGCCTTCGCCAGCCACGTCCGAGCCGGCGACTGGCGGCACGTCTACCCGATTCCCGACGCGATCAGGTCCGAGCACGCGGGTCCCCTGTTCTGCGCTGGTACCACAGTGTTCGCCCCCCTTCTCGACAACGGCGTCCTGCCGACACACCGCGTCGCAGTGGTCGGCATCGGCGGTCTGGGCCACCTGGCCGTCCAGTTCCTCGCGAAGTGGGGATGCGCCGTCACCGCCATCTCGACGACACCGGCGAAACGAGCCGACGCAGAACGCTTCGGCGCCACGGACTTCATCGCCTCCGGCGAACCAGGCGCACTCCAGGACGCAGCCGGTTCATTCGACTTCATCATGTCCACCGTGAACGCCGACCTCCCCTGGGACGACTACTTCGGCCTGCTTCGCCCCCAGGGCAGGTTGTGCGTAGTCGGATTCCCCGCACGGCCCATCACCATCTCCCAGATGAGCCTGCTACCCGCAGCGAAGTCGATCACCGGCGGCATCGTCGGCTCCGCCACACAAACCCGGCAGATGCTCGACTTCGCCACCCGGCACGGCATCCGGCCCGAAGTCGAAACGTTCCCCGTCGCGGACTTCGAACGGGCACTGGACCGGGTCCGCAAGGGCGATGCCCACTATCGCGCCGTCGTCGAATTCGAGTAGCGCCGGCACTCATCGTCGAGAGGCGGACCGAGATCGTGCGGCTGATCTCTTGCGATTCCGGCCCGCCGCGATCACCGGTCGGATGCGGACGAACTCGCCCGTGGACCGGCCAAGCAGGCAGAGCAGAGGCCGCCATCGGGACGTTGCGTGCCCACGGCCAGCAGATCGCGACAGCGCAGCGGGCCGGCCCGATTGGGCTGTCGCTGCTGGCGACTATCCGAGCGGCACCGGTGCTGAGTCCGTTGCCGGTCGTGGTCGCTGCATGTCCGCCGACGAGAACAACATGGCGGGCCGTGGGTTCTCGAACGATCCTCAGGGCGAGCGGGGCCGGGCTGGACCGGGTGGCTGGAAGGCATGACTACGGCCGTCGTGTCCTTCGCAAAGGTGTTCCCCGCAAAGGGTCAGGCCGGGCGGGGCGGGGACAACCGCGAACCGAAGGCGCGCATTGCGGCCGCGCCGAGTAACGGCCCGGGGGCCAGCAGCAGAAACGCGTATCGCCAACCGACCAGCCCGGCCAGCAGGGGGACCAGCTGGATGCTCACGACGGTGAGCGCGAACCCGATGGCCGTCTGCGCCGTCAGCGCGGTGCCGACGTAGCGGGAGTCGGCGACCTCGCTCAAGGACGTCGAGAACACGGCCGAATCGGCGATCACCGCTGCTCCCCAGACGATGCAGAACACCGCACGGAAGGCGGGCGGCATCCCGAACGCCCACGGGGACAGCAGACAGCACAAGCCACTGGCCAGCAGCGCCGCCATGGCCGTCGGCGCACGGCCGTAGCGGTCCGCGCACCAGCCGCCGAGCAGGCAGCCGGCGGCGCCTGCGGCACCGATTGCCAGGAAGACGAAGATCTCGACCTTCCCCGTGTCGTCGGCGGCGAGCAGGAACGCCGGGATCCAGGTCCAGAGCGCGTAAAGTTCCCACATGTGCCCGAAATAGCCGAGATTTGCCAGCCGCGGACCGCGTTCGGCAAACATCGTCATCGCGTACCGCGGGTTGCGGACCGGTGCCCCCGCGGCCAGATGCGGGCCCGCCCGGACGACGGTCACCGCGACCAGTGCGCCCGCGATCCCGACCCCCGACGCGGTGAACAGCACCACCCGCCACGGCAACGCACCGAGCCCGGCGATCAAGTGCGGCAGCGCCGATCCCAGGGTCAGCGCGCCGACCAGGATGCCGAGCGCGATCCCCCGCCGGTCGCTGCCCGACCAGGACGCCATCAGCTTCATCCCCACCGGGTACACCCCGGCAAGGCACACCCCGGTCAGGAACCGCAGCGGGATCGCCCCTGCCATACCGGTCACCGATCCCGCCAGCACCATCGTGCAGCCGGCCGCAGCCGCCGCGCTGCCCGCCATCAGCAGGTGCGGACGGACCCGGTCGGCCAGATTCAGCAGCGTGGCCGCCACGGCCCCGGTCACGAATCCGAGCTGGACCGCACCGGTGAGCCAGACCGCCGAGGCCGCCGAGATCCCCCAGTCCGTGCGCAGGCTCGGCACCACGGCCGACACCGAAAACCACACCGCGAGACCGAAAACCTGCACGACCGAGATCGCGCCACGTTGCAGCCTGCCGCTCATTTCGTCCCCTTACCGAGCATCGGCGGCCGGGAAGCGCCCACCGTGAGAACGGGTAGCCGGGCAGGTCTCCCCGCCCGGTGAGCCACTGAGTATCCGTGAACGCCTCAATGGTGGCAGCCGGACCACCGTGCCGCGAACCGGTACTGGACGCCTCCGGTCGGGCAGCCGCCGACCGAGGCGGTCACCAAGCGGGCATGCGGTCCCGCTGCGCGTCGATCAAGCTCACTTTCCCCGTCATTCGTGGAATGTGGCAAAAGAACCCACCGGCTCCCGATCGGTCCGGAGGCGCCGAAGTGTATGCGGCGTCCGGCAAGGGGTTCGGGCCATTCGGCTGGCCGGTGAGGCCGACCCGGTCAGCACATGGATATGCCACGGCTGGTGTTGGAGGTCCGCATCGCGCGCTCATTGCCGGATAAGGCAACAGAGAGCGTGGATCCGGGACGCGCCGGATCCACGCTCACCCGCTCCGCCCGTGCGCTCAGCCGGGTGGCACCATCCCGAGGGTTTTCTCCACAAAAGCGAGCCATTCCGTTTCCTGGCTCAGCAAGGTTTTCCGGTCGTTGGCGAAGCCGTGTCCCGAGTTCCGCCAGATGTGCAGGAGTACCGGGGACTCGTTGCCGCCGGCTGCCTGGAGCCGGGCGGCGAATTTGCGGGCGTGCCAGGGTGGGCAGCGGGGGTCGGTGTCGCCTGCTTCGATGAAGACTGCCGGGTAGGCGGTGTCGTCGTCGACCAGGTGGTAGGGCGAGAATCCGGCGAGCCTGCGGACCTCGGCGGGGTCATCGACATGGGCGAACTCCGCGTCGATGACCCATCGGTCGTAGCCGTCGCGGCAGGCGCCGATGAGGTCGAGAAGCGGGACGCGCGGGACGACCGCCCGGAACAGGCCGGGGCGCTGGGTGGCGGCGACTCCGCACAGCAGCCCGCCGTTCGACACGCCGGTGACCGCGAGCAGGTCGCGGGTGGTGACCCCGGTGGCGATCAGGTTCTCGGCGATTGCGTACAGGTCGGCGTAGCCGTTCTCCTTGGCCTGCAGGCGACCGCCCTCCCACCACTCGCGGCCGAGTTCGGTGCCGCCACGCAGATGGGTGTGCACGAGTGTTCCGCCGGAGTCGACGAATGCCGCCAGGGAGCCCGGGAACTGGGGCAGCCAGGGCGCGCCGAACCCGCCGTAACCCCACAGCAGCGCCGGACGCGGCTCGTTCAGCAGGACGTCGCGGCGCCGGACCAGGTGATAGGGCACGCGGGCGCCGTCGGCGGAGGTGGCCCAGCCGTCTTCGACCACGCAGTTTTCCATGGTGACTTCGGGTTCCCGCACCGTCTCCACCAGCGCTGCACCCGGGCGATGCCGGAAGGTGCCCCAGGAACTCGTCAGAGTGGAAAAGGCGAATACGAGCTGCTCTTCGGGTACGGGATCGAGGAGGTTCATGAGGGTGAACGGCCGTTCGCCGAGCGCGCCCTTTCCCGGCAGCGGGACGTTCCCGCAGGGCCGGCCGTTGCGGTCCACGATGCGCAGGCCCGCGTAGGTGTCGACGAATTCGTGCACGTACACGAATTCACCCACCGGGCGCACGGCCCGCACCACGTTGTCCGACTCGGGCACCATGGTGCGCCAGGAACCCGGATCGCTGGGGTCCGCGCTGTCCAGCCCGATTGCCACCACCCGGCCGCGCGGGGCATCGATGTCGCTGACCGCGATCCACTCGTCCCCGAGCAGGTAACCCGGGAGGTTGAGCGAAGCGTCGGTGACGAACGGGCGCCACCCGAGAGCCGCCGGGTCGGCGAGTTCCGCCACTGCCACCGGGATCGGGTCGAACAACCCCTGTACGGCCACCGCATGCCGCCCGTCAGCCGAGGCGACCACCGCGCGGTAGTCCCCGCCGGGCAGCCACGGGGTCTCGACCTCGACAGTGCTGGGCGCGCCCCGCCGCAAGTGCAGCAGGACCCGGTGGGTGGCGCTGACCGGGTCGTCGTCGGTGGCGGTGTAGAAGAACCCCGATGAGTCGGGTAACCATTTCGCCCCGCCGGTCCAGTTGTCCTTGAGGAACTCGGCAGGCGGCTCCGGCAGCAGTTCCCCGGTCGCGGTCGCCACGAGCCGGATCCTGTTGCGCTCACTGCCGTCCAGGCACCCGCCGACGGCAAGCACGCGGCCATCGGGCGAGGGAGAGATCCAGGACAGGAACGGTGGTCGTTCCGCGTTCTCCGACGCGGGATCGAACACGACCCGGCCCGTTCCGTAGGGTTCCCCGGCTACGACTGCCCTCGAGTGCATCGCTCCGGGCACGGGTTCGATCCGGAACCACTGACCTGCCGCGAACAACGGTACCGAGCCGAATCGCTCATTGTCGTCACCCCAGTCGTAGCGCCCGACCAGCTCACGCAACCGGTCGAAATGCGGCCAGTCGCGCACGTACCGGGTCGCCGCTTCCCCTTGCGCGTCCTGCCAGGCGTTCACCTCGTCGGTGTCTTCTTCCAGCCACCGATAGGGATCGGCGAACTCCACCCCGGCGACCTCGTCGAGGTCGTCGCCGGTGCGGGTTTTGGGCACTTCGATATTGCTCATGCTCCGTTGCTCCTTGCTTACCGGATGTCCTTGACCACGCGGCCGTTCTGAACCACCAGGACGACGGCCGCCCGGTCGTCGAACAATGCGGGGTTCTCCAGGGGATCGGCGGCGAACACGGCCAGGTCGGCACGCTTGCCGACCTCGATCGTCCCCACCTCGTCGCCGATCCCGAGGATGTCCGCATTGATCCGCGTCGCCGACTCGAGCACCGCGGCGGGCGGCTCCACCTCGGACCGGAGGACGAGTTCGAGGCCCCGGTGGTCCTGGTTCGGCCCGATCAGGTCGGACCCCAAGCCCACCCGGACCCCGGCCCGCCGGGAGGCGAGCAGTCCCGCGACCATCCCTTCGTAGGCATCCCCGATCCGGCCGAGGATGTCGGAGGGCAGCCCGACCCCGCCGATGTCGTCCTGGAGCAGGCGGAGCACGGCAAGGGTCGGGATGTGCGCGATGTCGTGCCCGGCCAGCAATGCCGCGGTCTCGGCGTCGATCCGGGTACCGTGTTCGATGCAGCGGACGCCGGCCGACACCGCGTTCCGGATGCCCTCGTTGTTGTGTGCGTGCACCGTGACATAGGTGCCCCGAGCTCGGGCCTCCTCGACCGCAGCCGCGATCTCCGAGACGGTGAACTGGGTGTCGGTAAGCTTGTCGTGGCGTGAAACCACCCCGCCGGTGACACACATCTTGAGGAAGCTCGCTCCCCGGCGGAAGGCCTCGCGGGCGTTGCGCCGGACCTGGTCGGGGCCGTCGCCGGGCAGGGCGAAAAATCGCAGGCCGGGTAAATCGTGTTGATGCCACAGATCGGTCGGCTCCCACTCGGCGCCGAGGTAGCCGTGGCCGGCGGTCTGGCAGAGCAGCGGGCCGCAGTGCACAATCCGTGGCCCCGGCACTTTGCCACTCGCGACCACTCCCGCCAGGCCGTTGTCGATTCCCCCGGCGTCGCGCACGGTCGTGAAGCCCGCGTCCAACGTCTGGCGGCAGTTCTCGAACATGTCCGCAGCGAGTTCGGCAGCCGCAATCTCGTGCCGGTAACTCGCGTCGATCGAGCTGGACAGTCCCAAGTGGACATGCGCGTCGATCAGACCGGGAACAATCGTCAGGCCCGAGCAGTCGACGACCTCCGCGCCGGCAGGTGGCACGGCACCCAGGTCCGCGATTCTCCCGTCCTCGACCCGGATCGACAGCGAGTCGACCGGCTCCCGGCCGGTCCCGTCGACAACGGTTGCTCCGGTCAGCCACATTGTCCTTGCCCTCCTTGTGATGATGGGAAGATCGTCGAGCTCAGCGGGTGGACGAGGGGCGTGTACGGCTTCTGCGCGGCCGTGGCATCCTTTCGCTCCGGGCCGATGAACGCCGGGCCGTCGTCGAGGGCGCGAGGGACCTGCACATGGTGGTCCGTCACCGCCTGGACGTCGATCGCCAGCTGCAGCAGGCTTGCCTCGGTGTAGGGCAGTCCGGCGAGTTGCACGCCCACCGGCGAACCGTCGGCCGGGCTGAACCCGGCAGGCACTGCGACGACCGGGAAATTGGCGTCGTTCCAGGCGCCCAGCCCTCCCGTCAGCGGCACGTCAAGGACGGAGCCGGGGACTTCACTGTGGAGCGTCGGGTGCGCAACGGCGGTGAGACTGTGCTCGGCGAAGATCTGCTGCCACGTCGCGACGTACTCGCCCCGCTTGACCTGTGCCGTCACGTAGTCGACGGCGCTGCCGCTGCTGTCCAGCGACTTGAACATCGCGGCGAACTCGTCGCGACCGAGATGGCGGCGATCGGAGAACTGCGCGTACACGACATGCGCTTCTGCGGCAAGGATGGTGGTCCACAGGCCCGCACCGTCCGGGCCGGTCTCGAGGGGGTTGGCCGGCCAGTCGAATTCGACGAGCTCCACGCCGATCCGGACGAGGTCCCGGGTGAATCGCTCGTAGGCCGTCGCGACGCCGTCGGTCATCGGCTGGTCGGCAAACCGCGGTACCCCGACCCGCGTTCCGGCCGCCGGGCGGGCTCCCGGCCGCGGCCGCACCGGATAGGTCGCCGACGCCGGCTGGGTATAGGTGGAGTAGTCCAGCGGATCGCGCCCGGCCATCGCCGCGAGCAGCAGCGCGCAGTCGGCCGCGCTGCGGGCCATCGGCCCCACCGCGTCGTAGGTGAACGTGATCGGGATGCATCCGGCCGTGCTGATCAGCCCGAACGTGGGTTTCACCGCGGTCACCCCGTTGAATGCGGCCGGCAGCCGGAGACTGCCGCGGCCGTCGGTGCCCACGGTCGCCGGCACCGTGCGCGCCGCCAGCGCGATCCCGCTGCCGCTGCTCGACCCGCCGGGGGTAAGGGCCGCGTCCCAGGGATTCGCCCCCCACGACCCGCAGGAGAGCTCGCCGCAGTGAAGGTGTCCCAACAGGACCATTCCCGCGTCCCGCAGCTTCGCCCATACCGTCGAGTCAGTGTCCGCGACGTTGCCCTGCAGCATCGCGCTGTCGGCGGTCACCGGCAGGCCGGCGACACCGATGACATCCTTGAGCCCTACCGGGATCCCGGTCAGTGGCCCTCCCTGGCCGGCGGCAATTGCTCGATCTGCAGCACCGGCCGCGGCGCGCGCCTCGGATTCGTAGACGCAGATCCACGCACCGTACCGGTGGTCACGGACCGCGATTCGTTCCAGACACGCTTCGGTGAGTTCCACTGCGCTGATCCGACCAGCGCGCATGGCATCGGATGCCTCGGCGATGTCCCAGTCCGCCGGGTGCTCTCGCGACATCGATGTCTCCTTTCGGTGGTTGGCCGGATGGATCACGTAGGCTATGCCGCCGGCTGATGGATGGACATCGACAAATGTCGGAGATCCATGATCATCTGTACGACAACCGCCTCTCACTGCTTTGCGGTCGAACCGGGAACCGCAGCCACCAAGCGCTGCGTGTAGCGGTGGGATGGATGGTCAAGGACAGCGGGCGTGTCGCCGGACTCGACGATTTCGCCACCGCACAGCACCATCACCCGGTCGGTCATCTGCCGCACGACCGACAGATCGTGAGTGATGAACAGCATCGCTATTCCCTCGTCCCGGCGGATGTCCCGCAGCAACTCGAGCACCTGGGCTTGAGCGGACACGTCAAGCGCGGCGACCGGCTCGTCGCAGATCAGCAGCCGTGGCTTCATGGCGATTGCCCTGGCGATGGCGATCCGCTGCCGCTCACCGCCGGAAAGAGCGTCCGGACGCCGGCCGAGGTAGGACTCGGGAAGCCCCACGCGCACCAGCAGCTCACGCGCCTCCCGGGACGAATCGTCGCTGTCCCCCCGCCGGCCGATCACCTCCCGCAACGTCGTCTCGACCGAACGAGCTGGATTGAGCGACGCATACGGGTCCTGAAAAACGACCTGGACGCTGCGGTAAACCTCCCGCCGCTCGCGGCGATCGAGCTTCCGGCGATCGGTGATCGCCATCCCGCCGAGGGTGATCTCGCCCGAGTCCGGTGTGGTCAGACCGAGAATCGAGCGCGCAATTGTCGTCTTCCCCGAGCCGGTCTCGCCGACCAAACCGAGAGACTCCCTCTCGCCGATGCTGAAGCTGACGCCGTCCAGCGCCACGTGCTGCTGCCCGCGGCCGATCAACGGGGTGGTGTGAAATGTCTTGCGCAGCTGGTCCACGACGAGAATCGGCGATCGGGACGACGGCGTCGGCGGCGGCGAGCCCGGCCGCTGCCGGACCTGCAGTGCGCTCACAAGCTCCTTGCCGATCTCCTCGACCCGAACACATGCCGACAGGTGTCCTTCACTGTGCTGCACGAGAGCCGGCCGGCCGGCCGTGCACTCGGGCCGCACCCAGGCGCACCGCTCGGCGAACGAACACTGTCCGGCGACGGAATCGGCCGCCGGAACCCGGCCGGGAATGGATACGAGCCGGTCGAGGTAGCGCTCCATGTCCGGCTCAGCGAGCAGGAGGCCGACGCTGTACGGGTGAGCAGGCTCGTCGCGCAGCCGGTCGGCGGACGCCAGCTCGACAACCGAGCCGGCGTACATGACCTGGATCCGGCTGCAGATCGAAAACGCCACGGGAAGGTCGTGGGTGATGAACAGCATCGACATGTTCCGGCTGCGCTGAATCTCCCTGAGCAACGCCAGTACCTCGTCTTGCGTGGTGACGTCCAGTGCCGTGGTCGGCTCGTCGGCGATCAGGACCTTCGGGTCCCGAGCGAGTGCCGCGGCCAGCGCAACCCGCTGCCGCATCCCGCCGGAAAGCTCGAAGGGATACCGGTCGGCGACTGCCGGCACCAATCTGACCTCATCGAGGCGAGCGGCGATCTCGCGACGCAGCTTCGCCCGGTCGTCGCGCACTTGCTTGGGCAGCGATTCCGCAATCGTCGTTCCGACCCACTGCAGTGGATTGAGCATGGTGAACGGATCCTGCATCAAGAGACTGATCTCGCCACCGCGCAATTTTCGCCAAGCGCGCTCGCTTTTTCCGATCAGCTCTTCGCCTTGATAGCGAATCGACCCGGTGGCACGGAGTCCGGGCGGCAGCAGGCCGACGATCGAACGTGCGGTCAACGATTTTCCACTGCCGGACTCGCCGACAATTCCCAGCGTGCTACCGGCAGGCAGAGCAAGGTCCACCGCACGCACCAGGGTCGTCGAGTGACCACGCCTTACGCTCAGCCCCTTGACCTCGAGGAGCGCGTCGTCGGACGCAGCCGGTCGCGCTTCAGGGCCGTACCTGAACGCTGGCACATTCGGCGCTGTCACGAACGTTCTCCCTTGTTTTCGAGGCTCTCATGGAGCCAGTCGCCAAGCAGAGTGGCACTCGCGGCGGTCACGATGAGCAGTACCGCGGGACCGACGGACAGCCACGGGTTCTCGCCAATCAGCGACTGACCGTCCGCCAGCATCACCCCCCAGTTCGGGCTGCCAGGAGGAACTCCGAGCCCGAGATAGCTCAATGCGGCAAAGCCGATCAGCGCCGTAACGAAATCGAGCAGAAAGGAGGCGACGAGGGTGGGTGCGATATTCGGCGCCACTTGCCGGAAGATGATCCTGACCGGCGACAGGCCGGCCGTGCGAGCCGCATCGATGTAGAGCCGATGCACCTGCGCCATCGCTGCGCTTCGGCAGATCCGTATTTCGTACGGCAGCGACAAGGCCAGCAGGACGAATGCGGTCGTCCAATAGCCGCCGCCAGTCACTCCCAGAACTACTATTGCGATCAGCAGCGCCGGCAGCGCGTAGATCAGGTCGGCGGCGCCATTCACGATCGTGTCCGTGGTCCCGCCGAAGTATGCAGCGGCCATTCCCAGGCTGGCGCCGACCACGAGACAGCCGAGCGCGACCAGAAGCGGGCCGAGGGTCGCGGACTGGGTCCCGGCCAGCAACTGGGACAGGGCGTCACGTCCCAGCTGATCGGTCCCGAGCAGGTGCCCACCACCGCCCGAGGTGACGCCGAGCAGCGGATCCTGAGCCAGCGGGTGGTACGGGCTCAGGCGGGCACCCGCAATCCCGAACACGATGACCGCCAGGAGGAACAACGCGCAGAATGCCGGAATGATAGGCACCGATCGGCGGGACCGGGGCCGGGCAAGCCCGGGCGATTCGACAGTGGCGGTCACCGTTGACCGGCCTTCCTCGCGGTGCGGGTCCGCGGGTCGATGACGAGGGTAGCTGCATCCGTGGCCAGGTTGACCACGATCACGGCCAGCGCGGTCAGCAATGCCAGCCCCTGGACCACGGGGATGTCCTTGGCCCCGACGGCTTGCACCATGAGCTGTCCGGCGCCGGACAGCGAGAAGACCGTCTCGACCAATACGGCTGCCGAGATCGCGACAACCAGGACCAGGCCGATCGCGGTCACGATGGGCAGCGCGGTGTTGCGCAGCGCATAGCGGAGCAAAATCCTCCCGGACCCGAGGCCTCTTGCGCGGGCGAAGGTGACGTAATCCTGGTTCATCACGTCCTGGACCGCGGCCCGCGTTTGGCGCATCACGAGTGCCACGAGTCCGAGCGCCAGAGCTATCGCGGGGAGCGTGAGGTGCTCGATTCTGTCGAATACTCCGCCGGATCCCGCTCCGAAAACCGGGAATACCGCTGCCTTCACGCCAAGCAGGTAGATGAGCAGGATCCCGACCGCGAACGGCGGCGCGCTCATCGAAAGTACCGTCGCGCCCGAAACAGCCCGATCGAACGGCCGGCCGCGCCGGATGCCCGCCACCAGGCCGGCGGGAACACCGACGAGGATCACCAGCACCCCGGCGTAGAGCGCAAGTTCAAGCGTCACCGGCAGATGCGTGGCGATCACGTGGGTGACCGTGTCGCCGGATTGGACCGAGGTGCCGAGGTTGCCCTGCACGGCATCGACCAGCCAGTGCCAGTACTGCACGAGGAACGGGTCGTTGAGGTGGTACCGCGACTGGAGCGCGGCAACCAAGTCCGGCGTCGCGGGCTGGGTGCCGAGCAACGTCGCCACCGTCGAACCGGGTGCCATTGCGAGCAGGCTGAAGACGAGAAATGTCACCAGGACCAGGACAGCCGCCATGCGGCCGATTCGCTTCAGCAGGAAGATCGTGATTGCCACGGCTGCTTCCCTTCAATTCTCTTACGCCATTGACGAGTGCGGTTGCAAGCTACTTCGCTTCCAGAGCCGATACCCAGGTCCCGTTCCAGTAAAGGTCGAAAATGCTGGGCGCCGCCCGGAACGACCAGCCACTTCCCAGGACGTACACGTTGTCCGGTGCGCCGACGGGAATGTAGGGCACATCGTCGGCGACTGCCCGGAGCACGGTCTGCGCCGCGCTCAGCCGAACGGACTTGCCGGATTCCTTGACCAGAGCGGTGTCCGCCTGTTCCACGGCCGGGGTGGTGTACTCGGCGGTATTGAAACCGTTGGCTCCCATGTTCGATTTGGTGGTCAGAGCGGTCAGGCGCCAATTCGGGTCCGGGCTCGCCGAGTTGTAGTCGATGAGCTGCATCTCGCCCTTGTGAGCATAGATGTTCGCGATCCACTCGCTGACGGTGACCTGCCTCGGCGTGATGGTGACCCCGAGCTTTGCCAGGTTCTGCTGCAGGTTCAACACGACCAGTTTCTGCCACGGATTGGCATCATTGTAACTGATCGTCATCTCGAATCCGCGCGGATAAGCCGACTGCGCCAGCTGCGCTTTGGCTTTTTCGAGGTCGAAAGAATATTGCGGAAGCGATTTCAAGAAGTCCTGAATCACGCTGGCGGAGGGAGACAGACCGGCGAACTCACCGGCGGTGGACAGCGCACCGGCCGGCTCGAAGTTCGTGCCATAGGTCGTTGTCATCACTCCGGTCTTGTCCAGCGCGTAGGCGAACGCCTTTCGCACGTGCGGATCGCTGAAGGGGGCTTTCGAGGTGTCCAGAGAGAGGTAGTCCAGGGTGATATTGGGGGGAAGCTTGTGGGTCGAAGTGCCTTCGATTCCCTGGTACTGGGGGACGGTCTTCAGGTTCGTGACGAGTGAGCCGTCGAGTGCACCGGACTGCATCGCCAACCGCGCTGCGTTCTCGTCCGCGATCGTGTTGACGGCTATCTTGGCAGGCGCCGGTTTTTTGCCCCAGTAATGGGGATTACGCGTCATCGTGGTCGACTGGGGACTGAAACTGCTGAACGCATACGGCCCGGTACCCACCGGGAGGGCGCTGGCAGTGCCGAGGGTATCCGGGTGCGCCTTGGCAAACTTCGCCTCCTGCACGAATACCAGTGCGGCGATCTCGCTTCGAGCCAACGCGTCTGGCGTCTTCAGCTTGACGGTGACCTGCAGATCCCCGGTCGCAGTCGCGCTCGCGAAGGATTTGAAGTTGCCTGCCAGCTGCGAGATTCCGGTCGCAGCGTGGACGATGCTCCAGACCGCGTCGTCCGCCGTCATCGGCGTTCCATCGGAGAACTTGACGTCCGAGCGCAGCGAGTAGACCAGCGTCGTCGGGTCCGGTTGCTTGACCGATGTTGCGAGATCCGGCCCGAACTCGCCGGTGGGTGAGATGGTCTCGAGCTTTTCCGTGACCAGCCCGATGAACTGGGTGTTGACGAGCAGGTAGCTCTTCGGCACGTCGAGGGAGTTGGGTGCGCCCGGCACGCGCAGGGTGAACGTTCCGTCGTCGCCGCTGCCACCGGATGACCCGCCACAAGCGCTGATTGCGGGGGCCAGCAGGGCTATCGCCAACGACAGAACCGACGCACTCTTCCGATGCTTGAGCCTCATCACGTCGCGCTCGCTCTCTGCCTCGTCCAGGCCTTGCAAGCCCCCCGCAGGGCCGAAGTTTCCCCGGCCGGGCAGCTGGGGTGACCCAAGTTTGAGGCAGCCCGGTTCGTCCGCGTTCCGACGATTGTTCAGGGGTTGCGGCACCGATTACGACATCTGTCGAGGTGCCCTCTCCGGTGCCTGAGGTCTACAGTGCGTGATATGCCTGCCCCAGTGCGCGCGATGGCAACAGCTTTGGAGCGGTTGGCCGATTACCTCGCCGTCCGGTTGCAACGCTCGGTGGCCATCGATGACGCCCACTTCCGGCTGCTCGCCTACACGTCGCACGCAGGCGAGGTGGACACCGTCCGGACCCAATCCATCATGCGCCGAAGCGTGTCCGGCGAACTGATCGACTACCTCAACAGTCAGGGCGCGGCAAAGGCGAACGACGTGTTCACGGTTCTGGCATGTCCGTCGCTCGGGTTGGGGGTGGCTCGGATCGGCATGCCGATCCGCCTCGAGGGAACGTTGCTCGGCTACCTGTGGCTGCTGGACTCCGAAGGAGCAGTGAGTGGTACCGACGCGGCGGCGCTTCGCGGGGCGGCCGGCGACGCTGCCCTCATCCTGCACCGCGAGTACCTCGCCGGTGAAGTGACTCGCGGCCGCGAACGCGAGCTGGTCCGCGACCTCGTTTCGCTCGATCCGACGTTGCGCGCGGAGGCGGCGGACACCCTGATCGAAGAGGAGCTGATCGTCGCCGGACCGGTGACCGCACTGGTTGTGACGATCAACCACGACCGCGGCGAGCCCTTGGACGAGCAGAGCCGGGTGGCGCTCGACATTGCGGTCGATCACGGCCGCCGTAATCTCCCCCCGAAGCACGCATTGACACTGAACCGGCCTGATCACTCGCTGCTGCTTGCCGTGCCCCCCGGCCGCCGAGCGACGAGTGTGGAGCAAACGGCCGAAGAGCTGGCCGGCGCGATGCACAGCGGGCTGGTGACCGGAGGCGTGCCGGCCACCGGCGCCTGCTGGGTGGGGATCGGAGCCACCCGCCAGCGCATCGCCGAGGTACACGGCTCCTACCGGGAGGCCCGCCATGCGGCAGACGTCGCCCGGATCACCGGCGCACTCGGCTCGACAGTGCCGTACCTGCGGCTGGGGGTATATGCGGTACTGGCAAAGCTTCCTCCCGACGAACTCGCCGACGGCATCCACCCGGGTATCCGCCTGCTGCTCGATTCCTCCCTGGGACATGCCGAGCTGATCGAAACCCTGAAGGCCTACTTCGACAACGCCGGCGACGTACAGCGCGCAGCCAGCCAGTTGCACATCCATCGCGCCACCCTGTACTACCGCCTGCGACGGACGGAGGAGCTGACGGGGTTGAACCTGTCCCGCGGTGACGATCGCCTCGCGGCGCATCTGAGCCTCAAACTCGCACAGCTGATCCGCGAATAGCTGTCGTCCGGCGGGCGGCAGTCGAGGTAGCCGCGGGCCGGGATGGAGACGTTCCCGCCGCGCAGGCTGCCGGTCCCGAGGGGGCGTGCTCGAATTGCGGCATCCCGGTTCGGCTGACGACGCCGCCAGGACCACACCAGCGGCCTGCTGGCAGGTGTTTCGACGCCTTCGATGACGACGTAGGTTCCGTTTCGACGCTGCGGCCGGCGATCTGCGGGCCATCGCGGTCGTACTGCAGGTACTCGGCTCTCGTCCGGGACGGGAAGGCCTGTCCGGCGCCGGCTTCGTCGAACAAGACCCGGACACGCGCGCCTACCGGCTCGGCTGGCAGCCGTATGTCCTGGGCCGCAAGGCGGGCGACCAGCTTCTGCTCAACGCCGGTTCCGCCGTGCTGCGTGCCATGGTCCGGGAAACCGGCGAAACAGCCCTGCTCTCGGTACTGGACGGCGACAAATCCCTCACCCTGCTGCGAGAGCAGCCGGACCGTACGATCCAGGCCGCCGCGACGACCCGGCAGCCGTGGCCGCTGCACATCGCCGCCTCGGGACGCGCCCTGATGCTGGACATGAGCGACGAGGAGGTCCGCGACCTCATCAGCGCCGACATATCGCGCACGGATGCCGGTCCCGGCGCGAAGACATCCGTAGCCGAGGTACTCGACACGCTCCACCGCGAGCGGCAAACGGCGTGCTGCATTGCGATCGACGAGCTCGAAGCAGGTCACATGTCGATCGCTGCACCCGTCCGCGAT
>NZ_JNYZ01000064.1 GCF_000717335.1 Amycolatopsis jejuensis | reverse complement strand
CAGCGAATCTTGCCCAGACCGGAACCGTGTTCGACGCCGCGGCGGGCGATCAGCGGGGTGATGCCGCGGGCTCGGACCAGGCGTCGGTACTTGTCGTGGTCGTAGCCGCGGTCGGCGTAGAGCCGCCTGGGCCGCCGGCGTGGCGTGCCGAATGGGCGGGACCGCGTCGAGCAACGGGATCAGCTGGGTGACGTCGTGACGGTGTCCGCCGGTCAGCGTGACGGCGAGCGGAGTGCCGTGCGCATCGGTGATGAGGTGGTGCTCGGAGCCGGGCTTGCGCCGGTCGACGTGGCGCCAGAGGCGCCGAACAGGGCCGTGGGCAGCCGGTTCCGGCCCATGCCGGTGTGCACGACCTAGAGGATGCCCTCCAACGCAGACCGGTCATCCGCACGACGTCGACCCGGAAAGCGAACCGTCACGGACATGCCGGTACCAACGGCTCGCACCCACAGCTGGCGGTCACGACCTGCTCACGCATCCGGCAATGCTGGAACACCCAACACCGCAACCGAAACCGACACCCCAGCTCATTCTGACCTGATCCCTTAGGATCGAAACTTTACATCTAGCCACCTCTTGTCAAACACGGTGTACATGACGTACCTTCTTGTAAAGCCAGCCAACGGAGGAGGGCGTGATGAGCGAGATGACCGGCACCGTGCCGCTCGGGTCCACCGAGCGCTGGACCGACCGGAAGCGGTACCTGTGGCTGATCGGCCTGGTCGTGCCGTCGCTGGCGTTCCTCGCGATCGGGCTGCACGCGGCGACCGGATGGGGCGTCTGGTTCTGGATCGGGCCGATCGTGATCCTGGTGATCGTGCCCGCGATCGACCTCGTCGCCGGGCTCGACCGGAGCAACCCGCCGGACGACGTGATCGAGCGGCTCGAACAGGACCGCTACTACCGCTGGATCACCTACCTCTTCCTGCCGATCCAGTACGTCGGGTTCGTCTTCGCGTTCTGGCTCATCGCGCGCGGCGACCTGTCCATTGTGGACAAGGTCGGGCTCGCGATCTCGATCGGCTGCATCGGCGGGATCGGCATCAACACCGCACACGAACTCGGTCACAAGAAAGAAAGCCACGAGCGCTGGCTGTCGAAAATCGCGCTGGCGCAAAGCTTCTACGGGCATTTCTACATCGAGCACAACCGTGGCCACCACGTGCGCGTGGCGACGCCAGAGGACCCGGCGAGCAGCCGCGTCGGCGAGAGCTTCTACCGGTTCTGGCCGCGGACGGTGTTCGGCTCGCTGAAATCCGCGTGGCGGCTGGAGCGCAAGCGGTACGCGCGCCGCGACCGGCACCCGTTCCGGATCGGCAACGACGTGCTCAACGCGTGGCTGATGTCGGCGGCGCTGTGGGTGGCGATGGTCGCGTGGCTGGGCGTCGGAATCCTGCCGTACCTGGTGATCCAGGCGGTGATCGGGTTCTCGCTGCTGGAAGTCGTGAACTACATGGAGCACTACGGGATGCTGCGGCAGCAGGCCGGACCACCGGAGCGACGCCGGTACGAGCGCGTGGATCCCAGCCACAGCTGGAATTCCAACAACATCGCCACCAACGTTCTGCTGTATCACCTGCAGCGGCACAGCGATCACCACGCCAACCCCACGCGGCGGTACCAGACTCTGCGTGACTTCGCCGAATCGCCGGTGCTGCCCACTGGGTACGCGGGGATGATCGTGCTGGCGCTGTTCCCGCCGTTGTGGCGGCGCGTGATGGACCAGCGGGTGCTCACGCATTTCGGTGGCGACCTCAGCCGGGCCAACATCCAGCCGTCGAAGCGGGCGAAAGTCCTTGCCCAGTATGGTGAGTCTGCTCCCGTTGCCGTGCTGGACGATGTGCGCGGGGACGCTTCCGAGGGTGGTATGTGCCCAGGTTGCGGATACGTCTACGACGAGCAGCGCGGGGACCCGCGGGAGGGCTTCCCGGCTGGTACACCGTGGTCGTCCATTCCGGACTCGTGGTGCTGTCCGGACTGCGGGGTAAGGGAAAAGGTCGACTTCGTGGCTCCCGGAAGGATGAGTGTGTGATGCGGATCGAAGCGGACCTGGGTAAATGTGACGGCCTGGGCATGTGCGAAGCAATGGCGCCGGACTTCTTCGAGGTCGGCGACGAGGGTACGGTCGTCGTGCTCGACTCGAACCCCGGCGAGGAACACCGCACCGACCTCGCCGCCGCAGTCGACGCCTGCCCGGTACTCGCGTTGAAACTGGTGTCATGACTCTCGCAGTGGTCGGCGCGTCGCTGGCCGGGCTGCGAGCGGTCGAATCCGCGCGCCGCACCGGGTATCCCGGCCGGATCGTCCTCATCGGAGCCGAGGAACACCTGCCGTACGACCGGCCACCGTTGTCCAAAGCGTTCCTCTCACCCGACGGACCTCGTGCAGTGGAACCATTTCTGCCCGCGGAGGAGCTACAGGAGCTGGGTGTCGAACTTCTCCTGGGCACCCGTGCTTTGAGCCTGGATCCCGTAGCGCGCCTGGTCGATACTGCCGCCGGTCCGGTCAGCTACGACACGCTCGTGATCGCCACTGGCGCCACCGCCCGAGTTCTCCCGGCCGCAGCCGGGATTTCCGGCATCCACCCTCTGCGCACCGCCGAGGACGCCGCCGCCGTCCGGTCCGCATTGGACAGTGGCGCCCGGACAGTCGTGATCGGCGCCGGGTTCATCGGCTCGGAAGTCGCGTCGGCAGCAAGGAAACGCGACCTCCCCGTGTCCATTGTGGAATCACTGGACACGCCGCTGGTCCGCGCGATCGGACCCGAGGTCGGTTCGGTGTGCGCCGAACTGCACCGCGAGGCAGGAACCGATCTCCGGCTGGGTACGGACGTCACCGGTTTCGAGGCCGAGAACGGTGCCGTGACCGGGGTCCGGCTGTCGACCGGCGAAGTGCTTCCAGCCGACCTCGTCGTCACCGGAATCGGCGCGGTACCGGCCACCGGCTGGCTCCGGGACAGCGGAATCCCGCTGCACGAACGCGACGGCGGCGTGATCTGCGACGCCACCCTCGCCGCCGCCCCCGGCGTGTACGCGGCCGGTGACGTCGCGCATGTGGCGAACTCGCTGTTCGACGGCGAACTGATGCGGCTGGAACACTGGACGAACGCGGCCGAGCAGGGTGCGGCCGCGGCGCGGCACGCGCTGGACCCCGCGAATGCGCGGGAGTTCAGCGCGGTGCCGTACTTCTGGTCGGACTGGTACGCACATCGGATCCAGTTCGTCGGAACCCCACGCGCGGACGAGGTCGTCGTCACCGGGCCGGGCTGCACCGCGCTCTACCGCCGCGGCGACCGGATCGTCGGCGCCTTCACCATCGACCGCCCGCGCGACATCATGAAGTACCGCAAGCGGATCGCCGCGCGGGCGCCGTGGCGCGAGGCAGTGGCGTTCGCGACGGAAATGGCCGCCTAGAATGACTGCCATGAGCGTGGTCCCGGTCCCGTCGTCCGAAGGCGGCCAGCACCGGCAGCCGATCATCACCGCTGCAATCGAACTCACCGCGCGTTCCGGCTGGTCCGCGGTCACGATGGCGCGGCTCGCCGAACTGGTGGGCGTGAGCAGGCAGACCGTGTACAACGAGATCGGCTCGAAACCGGCGCTCGCGGAAGCCATGATCGCGCACGAACTGGGCCGGTTCCTGGCCGTCGTCCGCGCCGCCTTCGAACGCCACCCGACCGACCTGGTGGAGGCGATCTACGACGCCGTCCGCGCGGTACTCGAACTGGCCGAGAACAACATCCTGCTGCGCGCCATCGCCTCGGCAACCCACGGCACGGACACGGAGTTCCTGCCCCTGCTGACCACCCGCGCCGGCACCCTCCTGACCGAGGCGAAAGCCGAACTGCACGACCGGGTGCGCAGCTACGCCCCACCCTTGGACGACAGCCAGCTCACCGTGGTGATGGACCTCGTGGTCCGCTCGGTGCTGAGCCATGTGATGCAACCGTCCGGCACGCCGTCATCCACGGCCGACGGGCTCGCATGGGTCGCCGCAAGGCTACTGGGAACGGCCCCACCTGCATCGATGCGCACCCGCTCCTGACCGGAGCCCGTCATCCATCCGGGGTTCGCCACGCTTGACAAATCTTCTTGTCAATGCCACGTTCGAAGGGTCCGCACCTACTGATCTTGCGAAAGGACGTACCGGGCCGATGACCGATCTCGTACCGTTCCTCATGTTCCAGAAGCGCGACGCCGGTGAGGCGATGGCCTTCTACACCTCGCTGTTCCCCGGGGATTCGGTGCTGTCCGAGCAGCGTTACGGCGCCGACGGGCCCGGGCCGGAGGGGACCGTCGTGATGGCCGAGTTCACCGTGGCCGGGCAGCGGGTCCGCTGCAGTGACAGCTTCGTCAAGCACGCCTTCGAGTTCACGCCGTCCAGCTCGTTGTTCGTGACCGTCGACTCGGAGGCCGAGCTCAAGCGGGTGTACGACGCACTGAGCGAGGGCGGCGGCACCCTCATGCCGATCGACGAGTACGGCTTCGGGCCGTTCGCGTGGGTCAACGACCGGTGGGGCGTGTCCTGGCAGCTGAGCGCACCCGGACAGGGCTGACGCGGTACAGCCACCGCACGTCGCGGGTGAAAGACCAGGTCAGGGCGGTCAATGCGAGGGCCGCGAGGGCCGTCGGGGTGATGCCTGCGGCGGCGGTCGTCAGGGCGATGCCCTGCAGGGCGGCCACGGCTTTGCGCGCGCGGCTCGGGGGGAGGTCGGCGCGCAGCCACGGCAGGAGCCACGCCGCGGCGACGAAGGCGTATCTCATCAGGCCGATCGCCAGCACCCACGGGCCTGTCGAGGCCGCGACCAGCGCGCTGAGCACCAGGATCAGGAACGCGTCCGCCTCCATGTCGAAGCGGGCGCCCAGCGCCGACGCGGTTCCGGTGCGGCGGGCGACCTGGCCGTCGACCGCGTCGAGCACCAGCGCGACTGCGGCGAGGGGGACCATCGCGACCACCGGCGGGGATCCCCCGGTCAGGTGATCTGCGACGAGCGCGGTGACCCCGCCGATGAGGGCGGCGCGGGCGAGCGTCACGTGGTCGGCGGGGCCGAGGCGAGCGATCCCGGTCCGCCGTACCGCGCTCGTGAGCAGCACGGACAGCCCGACGAGGTAGCCGAGGCCTGCCACCCAGCCGGCGAGACCGGCGCCCAGCAGCACCAGCAACGCGATCTGCGCGGTCACTGCCGGTGCCTGTTGGGCAACGGTTGAACCCAGCGCGGCCGGCGATCGTGTACACGTGGTGACAGCCATTGACCCTCGCTCCCGCGGTGACGGAGGACGACCTTGACACGGACCGCGTACGCCTTTTGGTTCACTTCGGCCGAAGGCGGCGAGATCCGGCCCGCCGAGGTACCCGACCCGGGTCCGGGCGAAGTGCTGGTCCGCACCCGATTTTCGGCGCTCAGCCGGGGCACCGAAAACCTCGTGCGACGCGGCGGAGTGCCGGAGAGCCAGTACGCCGTCATGCGCGCGCCGTACCAGGAAGGCGACTTTCCGTGGCCGGTCAAATACGGCTACCTGAACGTCGGCGAAGTCGTTGCCGGGCCGCCGGAACTGACCGGCCGCACGGTCTTCTGCCTCTACCCGCACCAGACCGAGTACGTCGTACCTGCGTCGGCGGTCACGGTGGTGCCGGACGACGTTCCGGCTGCGCGCGCGGTGCTCGCCGGCACGGTCGAGACCGCGGTGAACGCGCTGTGGGACGCGGCGCCGCTGATCGGCGACCGGATCGCGGTGGTCGGCGCGGGGATGGTCGGCTGCTGTGTCGCGCGGTTGCTGTCGCGGTTCCCGGGCGTCGACGTGCAGCTCGTCGACATCGATCCGGCGCGCGAACAGGTCGCGAACGCGTTCGGAATTCCTTACGCCAGCCCGGAAACGGCACAAGGCGAGCTCGACCTGGTGGTACACGCCAGCGCGACAGAAGCCGGGCTGACGCGGTCGCTCGAGCTGCTCCGGACCGAAGGCACGGTGGTGGAACTGAGCTGGTACGGCGACCGCCGCGTGTCATTGCCGCTCGGGGAGAACTTCCATTCGCGACGGCTCACGGTGCGCGGCAGCCAGGTCGGCACCGTTTCGCCCGCCGCACATCGCAGCTACGGCGACCGGATGGCATTGGCGTTGCGCTTGCTCGCCGATCCGGCGTTCGACGTGCTCATCACCGGGGAATCGACGTTCGCCGAGCTGCCCGGAATCGTCCGTGGCCCAGGATTGACGCACCGGATCACTTACCCGTGAAGGAGAAACCGTTGTTCAGTGTCACCGTGCGCGATCACATCATGGTCGCCCACAGCTTCCGCGGCGAGGTTTTCGGCCCGGCGCAACGGCTTCACGGCGCAACGTTCGTCGTCGACGCGACCTTCCGCCGGTCCGAATTGGACACTGACCACATCGTCGTCGACATCGGGCTCGCCACCCAGCAGCTGGGCGCCGTGCTCGCCGACCTGAACTACCGCAACCTCGACGACGAACCCGAATTCGCCGGGGTCAACACGTCCACGGAATTCCTCGCCAAGGTGATCGCCGACCGGCTCGCCGATCGCGTACACGCGGGTGAACTCGGCGAGGGTGCTCGGGGACTGTCCGGGATTTCAGTTGCCCTGCACGAATCCCATGTCGCTTCGGCCGGATACGAACGCGCGCTGTGACCACAGTGGACTCCTCCGGGTACGCACCGGAATGGCTGCGGCTGCGGGAACCGGCCGACGCCGAAGCCCGCGCGGCCGACCTCGTCGACCTCATCCCGAGGAAGACTCCGATGGTGATCCGCGACCTCGGCTGCGGCACCGGTTCCCTGGGCCGCTGGCTGTCCGGACGGCTCCCGACCCCACAACGGTGGATCCTGCACGACCTCGACCCACGGCTGCTGGAGATCGCCGCCCGCAGCCTTCCACACCCGACCACCGTCGAAGCCGTCGACATCACTCGGCTCACCGACCTCGGCGACACCACTCTGGTCACCGCGTCAGCACTACTGGACCTGTTGACCGCAAACGAAATCCGCCGTCTCGTACAGTCCTGTGCAGACTCCCGAATCCCGGCACTCTTCACGTTGTCCGTGACCGGAGCCGTCGAAATCACTCCACCGGACAAGGCGGACGCAGCACTCAGCGAGGCCTTCAACAACCACCAACGCCGCGAAGACCGCCTCGGCCCGGACGCCGTCGCGTTCACCGCACAGGAGTTCCGGAGTCGTGGTTGGACAGTCCACACCAGACCGTCACCCTGGCGGCTGGGCGCGGATCAACAACGCCTCATCACCACCTGGTACCAGGGATTCGTTGCGGCAGCGAAGGAACAAGACCCGAAGATACAAGTACCCAACCGCCGCATCACCAGCGTGATCGTGCACCACGCAGACCTACTCGCCCTCCCCTGACTTCCGCCGCGCCCGAGCCCGCCGCTTCCCCTCGTGCATGGCCGCCACCCGCGCGACCGGAATCGTGTGCCCCTCCGCGACCAGGTCGGCCGGTAACTCCTGCGGCGCAGGCAATTCCTCCGCCCACGGATCCGCCGACCCGAGCAGATCGAGCGCAGTCTTCACCGTGAAATCCGCCGGAGTCACCGAATCCGCATCGGCCCAGCGCACCGGGAACGACACCGGCGCCCCCGGCCGGATCCGCGGACTGTACACCGCCGCCACCGTCGCCCCACCGGCCCGAGTCGAGTCCAGAAACACCTTGCCATGACGGTCTTCGCGGATGAATGCCGTGGTCGCCAGCTCCGGGTCGATCCGTTCCGCCCGCGCCCCGACCGCCCGCGTCGCCGCCGCAACGTCCTCAAAGGACAGCCCGGTGACGAGCGGCACGAACACGTGCACGCCCTTCGACCCACTGGTCTTCAACGCACCGGCCAGCCCCACGTCGGCCAAGGCCTGCCGCACCAGCCGAGCCGCCGCCACCGCAACGGAGAACGGCGCACCCTCCGGCGGGTCGAGGTCCATGATCAGATCCGTCGGGCCCACCGGGTCGACGCGCGTGAGCGCCGGATGCAGCTCGACCGCCCGCTGATTGCCGAACCACAGCAACGTCCGCCGGTCGTTGCACAGTCCATAGGTGACTGTCCGTTGTGAACTCTCCGCCCACAGTTTCGCCCGCGACACCCATTCCGGCGTGTACTTCGGCAGGTTCTTCTGCATGAACGCGTCCTGCCCGCGCAGCACCCGCATCACCGACAGCGGACGGTCCCGCAGCACCGGCAGCAACCGTTCCGAAACGGCGTCGAAATAGTCGACGAGGTCCCGCTTGGTCACCCCGGAATCGGCGAACAGCTCCTGGTCGAGATGCGTCAGGGAAACGCCTTCGCGCACTTCATCGGGAGTGGCCATATCGCCACCATTGCCGAACACGGCATTCCGGTCAACCGCTTAGACGAGCGGTTTCCCGGCCCGCAGGCGACGCCGGAAGTCCGCGAGGCAGGCGTCGTACGGAAACCGCCGCGCGCGCAGCGGCAGCCGTTCCACCATCCGGCCGATCCCGCGCATGAGCCGGTCGAACCGGCGCTGATCCGCCGCCGACCACGGCAGCCGCATCTGCTCGCGGAACACCTCCGGCAGGAATCCCGTGGTCACGAAGCGGTGTAACCGTCCGAAAAGGAGCGGCCACGGGCGCGGCAGGAACTCCAGATTCGCGATGGCGGTGAGGTATTCGCGAAGCCGGTCGTCGATGTCGACCCGCGCGAGCCCGTCGGCCCAATACGCCGCAAACGCAGCCCGATCGACCGGCCATTGCTCCGGCCGTACCTGCAGCGTCGTACCCAGCACCACCGCATCGGCGTACCACGATTCCGGCGCCGGACAGCCGAGAAACGCGCGGTGCACGTCCTCGACCCCGTGGTACAGGCAAGCCGCGACCCACAACTGCAGGTCACGGTCGAAAGCGTGGTACTGCACCGGACTCGCGTCGGTGGAAACCACGTGGGCGTGCACCGTGTTCACCGCCCGCCGGTACGCCGCCCGCTCGTCGTCAGTGCCCAGCATCGCGACGGCGAGATACGTGACCGTGGTGCGCGAGCGTTTCAGCGGATGTTTGAAAAGATTCCCCGAATCGACCCGGCTTTCCAGCACGCCGTACCCCAAGCCCGGCCGCCCGAGCTGCATGATCACGTTCGCGCTGCCCGCGAGCAGGCTGACGCCGAGCATGCCGTCCGAAAGCATGCACCCAGGGGAACCCGTCCGTTGACGCCCTGTCAAGATCGGTCAGAGCACCGACCGGGCGAAGTCGATCAGCGCGCGAGCGGCAGGACCGGCGGGCGGGTCGGCCCGCCAGGCCAGCGCCAGCTGTCCGCGCAGCTCCGGGCGAAGCCGCAGCGCATGCAGCTCCTTGCGGTAGTACCGCGCCAGCGATTCCGGGATCAGCGCCACGCCGAGGTCGCGGACCGCGAGCTGCGCCAGCACGTTCGGGTCGCTCGCCTCGATCGTCACGCGCGGGTGCAGCCCGGCGGCGGCGAACCCTCGGTCGAGCACGCCGCGCAGGCCGGTACCTTTCGGCAGGCAGATGAGCGACCGCGTCGCCAGGTCGGCGAGCGAAACCTCGTCCCGCCCGGCGAACTCGTCACGCGGGCCGACGACGGCGACCAGTTCCTCGTCCAGCACGACCTGCGTGGTGAGCCCGGCCGGAACCCCGTCGGCCAGCCCGATCACGGCGACGTCCAGCCGTCCTTCGCGCAACGCCGCCACCATCACGTCGGAGTTCGCCTCACCCAGCGTGATCTCGACGCCCGGGTAGCGTTCGGCGAACCCGGCGAGGAAATCGGGCAGCGCGACCGGACCGGCCGACGTGACCATCCCCATCGCGACCTGGCCGCGGACCAGGCCCTCGTGCTCCGCGACCGTCTCGCGCACCGCCGCAACGGCGGCCAGCGCAGCACGCGCGTGCGGCAGGGCGGCGGCGCCGACGTCGGTGAGCCGCACGGCCCGGCCGGACCGGTCGAACAACGGCTGGCCCAGCTCGCGTTCCAGCCGCCGGATCTGCGCGCTGACGCCGGGTTGCGCGACGTGCATCCGGGCCGCCGCACGCGTGAAGTTGGCCTCGTCGGCTACGGCGACGAAGTACTCCAGCTGGTGCAGTTCCATAACCACTGATTCTAGCAACCGGAATCAGTATCTCTTGGACTTCTTGCCACCGATCCCGCAGGCTGACGGTATGCAGACGTTCACCCCTGACCAGGACGGTTACCGCGAAGAGATCGCCGGATTCCAGACCGGCATCCGCTCCACCCCGCAGCTCGTCGTCGTCGCAGAAACCGCGGCCGACGTCGCCGCCGCAGTCCGGCAGGCCGCCGAACGCGAGCTGCCGGTGTCGGTGCAAGCCACCGGCCACGGCCTGCGCGCACCCGCCGAGGGCGTGTTGATCTCGACGCGACGGATGACCGGCGTGACTGTCGACCCGAATCGCGCGGTGGCCCGGGTAGATGCGGGCGCGACCTGGGGCAGCGTGATCACGGCCGCCGCGGAGCACGGGCTCGCGCCGCTGAGTGGTTCGGCACCCGGCGTCGGCGTGGTCGGCTACACGCTCGGCGGCGGTTTCGGCTTGCTGGGACGGCATTTCGGCCTCGCGTCCGACCGCGTGCGCGCCGCCGACGTCGTCCTCCCCGACGGCACGGCCACCCGCGGCCCGCTCGGCACTGGCATCGTCACCGCGCTGGAATTCGGGCTCGTCCCGGTGACCGCGCTCTACGGCGGCGGCCTGTACTTCGACACCGCCAAGATCCCCGACGTCCTGCGCACCTGGCGCGACTGGACCACCGGCCTCCCCGACACCGTCGGCACCTCGGTGGCGCTCCTGCCGTACCCGGACCTGCCGATGGTGCCGGAACCGTTGCGGGGCAAGCACATTGCCCACGTTCGCGTGGCCTACCTCGGCACCGGCGGCGACCGGCTGGTCGCGCCGCTGCGTGCCCTCGGCCCGCTGCAGGACACCCTCGTCACGATGCCGTTCACCGACTCCGGCCAGATCGCCGCCGAGCCGCCGCACCCGCATTCGTACCTCGGCGACAACCGCGTCCTGCCGGCCCTGCCCGACGACATCCTGACCGCGGTCCTCGACCACGCGGGCCCTGGCGCACCCGTGCCGACCGTGCTGATCATCGACCTGCTCGGCGGCGCCTACCAGCATTCGTCAGCACCGGATTTCACCCCGGATTCGCGCTACACCGTGCGCGCGCTGTCGGTGGTGGAACCCGATGCGGCAACCGTGCAAACCGCGCACGCCAAGCTGTTCGCCCAGCTGGACGCGCCATCGACCGGACGGCTGCGCAGCTTCGTGTACGGGCAGCCGCTCGGGTAGTTCAGCGTTCGAGAACGACCACCGGGATCACCCGGTCGGTCTTCTTCTCGTAGTCCGCGAAGGTCGGGATGGCGGCGACGAACCCGGCGTACAGCCGGTCGCGCTCGGCCCGGTCCTCGACCACCTTCGCGGTGACCGGGAACGTGTCGGTGCCGACCTCGACCGTCACCCCAGGATGCGCGATGACGTTGTGGTACCAGGCGGAATTGGTGTCCGCACCGGCGTTGGTCGGGGTGATCACCAGCCGGTCGCCGTCGGTCGTGTAGACGAGCGGGGTGATGCGCTGCGCACCGCTTTTCGCGCCGGTGTGGGTGAGCAGCAGCAGGGTCTTGCCCTCGAAGTAGCCGCCGACCTTGCCGCTGTTCGCGCGGAACTCTTCGATGATGGCCTGGTTCTGGTCTGACATCTGCCACTCCCCTGTTGTTGATGCGACAACGAACCTAGAATTCCGCCAGTCGGGCTGTCAACACCCACGCCGGTACTGTCGCGGCATGGCCACCGAACCGGGTCCGAGTGTCGAGGACGGGGTGCGCGAGCTGCTGCTGCTCATGCCCCGACTGGTCGGGCGCGCGAAGCGGACGCCGCCGCCCCCGGAACTCGACGACGTCTCCCTCGCGCCACGGCATCTGTCCCTGCTGGCCTACCTGCTGTTCGACGGCCCGATGACAGTCACCGAACTGGCCGGACGGCTGGAGGTCGCACCCACGACGGCGAGCCTGATGGTCGGCGATCTGTCCCGCCAGGGGGTACTGGAACGCACCGAGGACCAGGACGACCGGCGCCGCACGATCGTGAGCATCAGCGAGGAGAAGCGTCCGGCAGTGGACGCATGGCTCGCGCGCGGCGCGAAGGCGTGGCAGCACGCGCTCACCCCGCTCAGCCCGGCTGAACGCGCGTTGGTGATCAACACGCTGAAGGTCTTCGAACAGTACGGCTAGGAAACGCTCAGCCACTGCGCCTGCGGACCCCCGCACTGCCGAGGCCACGCGACGTCGTGCTGGTACCACCAAGCCGCACCGGCCCGGCCATTCGGCAGCGTGTAGTGCGGCGGCCCCGCCACCCGGCGCAACCCGGCGGCTTCCAACGACCGTCCGCTCGCGACGTTGCCGACCTCCGCGCCTGCCCGGACCCGCGAAAGGCCCAGGTGTTCGTGCGCCAGCACGAGACCGGCCGCGAACAGCTCCCGTCCGAAGCCGTGGCCGCGGTAGCCGGGGGCGAGGTAACCGCCGGTTTCCGGGCCGCCGTCCTCGCCTGCGTGCACACTCACGAGACCCGCGCAACGGCCCGCCGTGAGGTCGATCGCGACGACGTCCACCGACTGCGGGTCCGGCTTCGTCCATTCCGGACCGGTGCCCGGCGTGACCCGCAGTGCCTCGGTCCGCATCGGTTCGGCCACCACCGACCCGGGCAGCCAGCCGAGCCAGCGCTGGGCGTCGGGATCACTGCCGCAGGCGACGGCGGCTGCGTACTCCCACGCCGTGGGGGTGCGAAAGAGGAACCGGCCGAGCGCGAAGGCGTGCCCCCGGCGGTCGCAGGTGCGTTTCGCCATGAGCCGGCCGCGGCGGGTCAGCCTGCTCACCAAAGGTGCTTCGCTCACAAACGCCATGGCGAGGAAAATGCTACCCGCCCCGCCCGGGTCCGCTTGTTATGGTGACCGAGTGACGGCCGTACCGGAAACAACCGATGTCGACGCCGGGCGTGCCGCCCAGCCCCGCCATCTCATCGTGTCGGTTTATGGCGTGCACCACCAGGCAGGCGGCGAGTGGCTGTCCGTCGCCTCGCTGATCGACGTGCTCGCCGCGGTCGGGGTGGACGAGCCTGCCGTGCGGTCGTCGATCTCCCGGCTGAAGCGCCGCGCGGTGCTCGAAGCCGTGCGCCGCGACGGGGCCGCCGGGTACGAATTGTCCGGTACCGCCCTGGAATTACTGCGCGAAGGGGACGAACGGATCTTCCGCCGCGACCGCGCGAAGCTCGCCGACGGCTGGCTGCTGGCGGTGTTCTCGGTGCCGGAAACCGAACGGCACAAGCGGCACGTACTGCGGACCCAGCTGTCCCGGCTCGGTTTCGGCACGGCTTCCTCCGGCGTCTGGATCGCGCCCGCGCACCTGTACGAGGTCACCGTCGGCACCTTGACGCGGCTCGGCCTCGCCGAGTACGCCGACCTGTTCCGCGCCGAGCACCTCGCCTTCGGCGACCCGCGAGACAAGGTGCACGAGTGGTGGGACCTGGACCAGCTCGACGAGCTGTACACGGCCTTCCTCGACGAGCACGAACCGGCCTTGCGCCGCTGGCAGCGCCGCCGCACCACCCCCGCCGACGAGGCGTTCGCCGACTACCTGCGCGTGCTCACCGGCTGGCGGCGGATGCCGTACCTCGACCCGTGCCTGCCCGCCGAGCTGCTGCCCGCCGGATGGTCCGGCATCCGCGCCGCGGAGGTGTTCTTCGCCCTGCACGACCGGCTCGAGGACGCCGCGCGCACGTATCTCGGGCAGGTTCTCAGCGGTTGACCACGGCGAAGCCCTGCACTTCCACCAGCGCTTCGACGTCCCACAGCCGCCGTACCCCGATGCCGGCCATCGCCGGGTAATCCGCGCCGGCCAGCCGCTTCCAGACCCGGCCGATGTCACGGGCGTGCGCCTTGTAGTCGTCCATGTCGACGATGTACACGGTGAGGCTGCACAGGTCCGCGGGCTCGCCACCGGCCGCACGCAACGCGGTGAGCAGGTTGCCGAGCGCGTGCTCGAACTGCTCCACCACGCCGTCGCCGACGATCCGGCCCTCGGGGTCCAGCGCGGTCTGCCCGGCGAGGAACACGAACCGGCCCTCGGCCGCGACCGCGTGCGAGAACCCGGACGGCTTGCCGAGCTCGGGGGGATTGATCCGTTCCATGCCCGGGAGCGTAACCCATCTATCGTCTTCTTGACGACCGTGCGGTAAACAACATAACCTGGGTGGGTGCGGATATCAGTCGTCGGCGGTGGGCCTGCGGGCCTCTACTTCGCCGTGCTCGCGAAACAACTCGGCCCGGACCACGAGATCACGGTCTGGGAGCGCAACGCGCCGGACGACACGTTCGGCTTCGGCGTCGTCTTCTCCGACGAGACGCTCGGCGGAATCGAACACGCCGACGCGGCCGTCCACGAGGCGATGAGCCGGGAGTTCGCGCGATGGGACGACATCGACGTGCACTATCGCGGCACCGTCTCGACATCCGGTGGACACGGGTTCGCCGCGATGAGCCGGAAGCGGCTGCTGGCGATCCTGCAGCAGCGGTGCCGCGAAATGGGCATTGATGTCCGGTTCCAGACGCTCGCGCCGGACCCCGCGGAGCTGGCGGCGGAGTACGACCTCGTGATCGCCGCCGACGGCGTGAACTCGGCCATGCGGGCGGCGTTCGCCGACTCGTTCCGGCCGACCGTCGAGACGCGGCAATGCCGGTACATCTGGCTGGGCACCGACCTCGTCTTCGACGCGTTCAAGTTCTACATCCTGGAAACGCCGTACGGGGTCATGCAGGTCCACGGGTATCCATACGGCAGCGACGGCAGCACATTCATCCTCGAGATGCACGAGGACGTCTGGCAGCGCGCGTTCGGGCCGATCGCCGCCACCGGGCTCGGGCCGGGCGAGAGCGACGAGAAGTCGATCGAGCTGATCCGCCAGCTCTGCGGCGACATCTTCGACGGGCACCAGCTGCTGGCCAACAACTCCAAGTGGGCCACGTTCGGCACCGTCCGCTGCGAGAACTGGGTCCACGACAACGTGGTGCTGCTCGGCGACGCCGCGCACACCGCGCATTTCTCCATCGGGTCGGGCACGAAGCTCGCGATGGAGGACGCGCTTGCGCTGGCCGCGTGCCTGCACGAGCAGCCGAGCGTGCCGGAAGCCCTTGCCGCGTATGAAGAAGAGCGACGTCCGGTGGTCGCGTCCACGCAGCGGGCCGCGCAGGCGAGCCTGGAGTGGTTCGAGAACCTGGGGCAGTACACGGACCAGGAACCGGAGCAGTTCGCGTTCAACATTCTTACCCGCAGCCGCCGCGTCACTTACGACAATCTGAAGCTGCGGGACCGTGAATTCGCTGCGTCGCTCGACGAATGGTTTGCCGGGTCGCTCGGCACTTCGGTCGCGCCGCCGATGTTCCAGCCGGTGAAAATCGGTTCGCTGGAGCTGCCGAACCGGATCGTGGTGTCGCCGATGGACATGTACTCCTCGGTCGACGGCGTTCCCGGCGAATTCCACCTGGTGCACTTGGGAAGCAAGGCGCTCGGCGGGGCCGGAATGGTCATGACGGAAATGATCTGCGTGTCCGCCGAGGGCCGGATCACGCCGGGCTGCCCCGGGCTGTACAACGCCGAGCAGGAAAGCGCGTGGCAGCGGATCGTCGAGTTCGTGCACCGCGAAACTCCGGCGAAAATCGGGCTGCAGCTGGGACATTCCGGGCGCAAGGGTTCCACGAAACTGATGTGGGACGGGATCGACGACCCGTTGCCGGAAGGCAACTGGGAGGTCTGCGCGCCCTCGCCGCTGCCGTATTCGCCGAACAACCAGACGCCGCGTGCGCTGAGTGTGGCGGAATTGGCGGAGATTCGCGACCAGTTCGTCGCGGCAACGAAGTCGGCCGCGCGGGCCGGGTTCGACCTGCTGGAACTGCACTGTGCGCACGGCTATCTGCTGTCGTCGTTCCTCTCCCCGCTCACGAACCATCGCACCGATCAATACGGCGGTTCACCGGAAAACCGGCTGCGTTTCCCGCTCGAGGTGTTCGACGCAATGCGGGAAGTCTGGCCCGCCGACCGGCCGCTGACGGTGCGTATTTCGGCGACTGACTGGTTCGAGGGCGGCAACGACGCCGACGAAGCGGTGGCCATCGCGAAAGCGTTCGCCGAACACGGCGCGGCGGCCATCGACGTGTCCACCGGCCAGGTCGTGAGCGAGGAAGAGCCGAAGTTCGGGCGTAGCTACCAGACGCCGTACGCGGACCGGATTCGCAACGAGGTCGGACTTCGCTATGGCACGGCAGTGATCGCGGTCGGCGCGATTTCCTCGTACGACGACGTGAACTCGCTCATCCTGGCCGGTCGCGCGGATCTGTGCGCCCTCGGCCGGACCCACCTGTTCAATCCACAGTGGACACTGCACGCGGCGGCCGCGCAGGAGTACCCGATGGCGTGGCCGAAGCAGTGGGCAGCCGGGAAACGGCCGCCGCAGACCGGCCGTTCGGACGGCCCCGAGCCGCGGCTGGACCTGGTCCGCACCGGCGGCCACCAGACCGCACATGCCCGCTGGCGACCGGAGAGTGCCCGATGAACGCCTTCGCATTCACGCCGGAACAGACCGCGTACGCAGCGTCCGTGCGGCAGATCGCCGCCGAGCAGCTCGTCGCGCTGGCTGCCGCCGGGGAGGAGGGCGCAGTCAACCGGCCGCTGCTCAAGGCCATGGGTGCGCACGGTTTGCTGGCGCGGCTGTTCCCCGGGGTCGAAAGTGGACAGCCGACTCGGCAGGCCGCAGCGACCGACCTGTGCCTGCTTCGGGAAGCCCTCGCGACCCAGAGCACCGAGGCCGAGACCGCGTTGGCGTTGCAGGGATTGGGAAGCTACCCGGTCCTGCAGTCCGGTTTGGACGAACAGGTCCAGCGTTGGCTGCCCGCAGTGGCAGCGGGTGACGCGGTGGCGGCCTTCGCACTCACCGAACCGGAGGCTGGTTCGGACGCCGCCGCACTGCAGCTGGCGGCTGAACCCGACGGGGACGGCTGGCGGCTCACCGGCACCAAGATGTGGATCTCGAACGCGCCGGAAGCCGATTTCTACACTGTTTTCGCCCGGACGACGCCGGATGCCGGGTCACGCGGGGTGAGCGCTTTTGTGGTTCCCGGGGATCGGGCTGGCGTGAGTGGCGAGCACCTCGATCTCGTGAGCCCGCATCCGATCGGCACCGTGGTGTTCGACGGCGTCCGGGTGCACCGGAATGAGCTGCTGGGCGAGGAAAACCGCGGATTTGTCGTTGCCATGCGGACGCTGGATTTGTTCCGGCCGAGTGTCGGTGCCTTCGCGGTCGGGATGGCGCAAGCCGCATTGGACGCAACGGTGAGCTATACGGCGTCGCGCGAAGCATTCGGTGGGCCGTTGGTGAAGCAGCAAACGGTGGCGCACACGATGGCGGAAATGGCGACGCGCACGGAAGCCTCGCGACTGCTGGTGTACGCAGCTGCCGCAGCCTACGACGCGGGCGAACAGAATCTGGCCGGACGTGCGGCTATGGCAAAACTGTTCGCGACGGAGTCCGCGCAATACGTGGTGGACCAGGCGGTACAGCTGCACGGCGCCCGGGCCTTGCGGCGAGGTCACCTGCTGGAGCACCTCTACCGCGAGGTCCGGGCGCCGCGTATTTACGAAGGCGCGTCGGAGATTCAGCGGACCATTATCGCGCGATCTTTGCAGAAGTAGGTTTCCGGTCCAGCCAAAGCTGTGCGCCCATCAAGGCCAGGGTCCAGCTCACCCAGGCGGCAATTGCCGACACCGACTGCATCAGCGCAATTTCGCTGCCGCCGAAGGTCGTGGGTACCTGGGGTTCCAGGAACATCACAGCAAGCGGTGCGATCAGCCGGTTGAGAATGATCGACATGGTGAGCGCGAAACTGCGGATCATCCAGCGCCGGTGGTCGCCGAACCGACGTTCGCGAGCGGCGCGGTAGCCAGCGCCCGTGACGCCCAGCCACACGACGGCCAGCAGCACGTCGCTGGCCCGCGTGGCCGGGCCGAACGGGCTCGCCGCGCCGATCGTGAGCGCCATCAGGCCGGACGGCAGGACCCCGGCGAACACGTACACCCGGCCGGAGTAACGGTGCAGCGTCGGGTACCGCCGCCGGATCCACGGCCAGATCTGCAGCACCGCGGTCACCATCGCGATCGACCCGAACACCACGTGCCCGACCAGGAACCAGTAATGCGCGCCGAACGACGCCGGTACTCGCGACTGGGCCGGGTCGAACGCCAGGTACGGCGGCAGTGAGTACGCCAGGAAGGCGACCACCAGCAGGCCCAGCGGCGTTACCCACGACCAGCTCTTGGATGGCTTCGTCGCTCTCGGTGGTCGAAGATCTGTCCCCGCCGTCATGTCCGCCACACTCCCTCGCTAGTCCCGGCTGACATTCCGAAACTAGGCCGGGAGAGGGGGCGCAACCATGGTGCCGACCGGCGTCACGACGGTGGGGACAGCCTTACCATCCAGGGGTGGTTGCAACGCGGGTGGTTAGTTGGTGTGGGTGAGGAGTGTAGTGAGGCGTTCGGCGGGGGTGTCCCAGTCGAGTGTTTTGCGGGGGCGGCGGTTGAGTTGGGCGGCGACGGCGGCGAGGTGTTCGGCGGTGTGGGCTGAGAGGTCGGTGCTTTTGGGGAAGTACTGGCGGAGCAGGCCGTTGGTGTTTTCGTTGCTGCCG
>NZ_JNYZ01000063.1 GCF_000717335.1 Amycolatopsis jejuensis | reverse complement strand
CGGGCTCTAACTCGTGCACGAACACCTCGGGCTGACGAGCCACGGGCACCACCTCCACCCGGCAGAGTGCCAGGCGTGGCAAATGAGCGGCCCGAAGGGGGCTATTACCTCGCCAACCTTCTGGGGCGCGGCACTAGCACCCCATCTGGCGCCCTATCAGTGTGGACGAGGAGCTGCGGGTGGCCGTGCTCGTCGCGAGTACCCGGGAAGGCCGGGTCGGCGACGAGGTCGGCCGATGGTTCGTCGAGTGTGCTGCCGGGCACGGCGGGCTGGCACTCGACGTGCTCGACCTTGCGACGTTTGCGATCCCGGCGCGGTACCCGGCCGAGCCGACGGCGGCCATGGCCGGGTTCGCGAAACGGATCGCGGTGGCCGAGGCGTATGTCGTGGTCACGCCCGAGTACAACCGCAGCTTCCCGGCCTCGCTGAAGCAGGCGATCGACTGCGCGTATGCCGAGTGGCGGGCCAAACCGGTCGGGTTCGTGTCCTACGGCTATCGCGCAGGCGGGCGTTACGCGGTGGAGCATCTGCGCGATGTCTTCACCGAGCTGCACACCGCGACAGTGCGCGACGCGGTGTGCCTGGACCTGCTCGAGCACGACTGCGGCAATCTCGGCGCGGGTCCGCACGCCGAGGGAGCCGGCCATGCCGTCACGACTCTGCTGGACGAACTGGTCTGGTGGGGGCTCGCGCTCCGCGACGGCCGTCGCGCGCGGCCGTACTGCGGATGACTGAGGGGAACTGAGGGGAAGGAAACGTCCATGACTCACGCAGCCGGGGAACCGGCGATCGAAACGTCCGGGCTCGTCAAGGTGTTCGGCGAAACCCGCGCGGTCGACGGGATCGACCTGGTCGTGCCCGCGGGCACCGTGTACGGCGTGCTCGGGCCGAACGGCGCGGGCAAGACCACCGCGGTGCGCATGCTCGCCACGCTCACGCGGCCCGATGGCGGTGAGGCGCGGGTGTTCGGCCACGACGTGGTGCGCGAGGCCGACACCGTGCGCAGCCGGGTGAGCCTCACCGGGCAGTACGCGTCGGTCGACGAGGACCTCAGCGGACAGGAGAACCTGGTGCTGCTGGGCCGGTTGCTCGGGCACCGCAACGCGGCCGCGCGCGACCGGGCCGCGCAGCTGCTCGCGGCGTTCGGGCTCACCGAAGCGGCGCGGCGGCAGGTCAAGAACTACTCGGGCGGCATGCGCCGGCGGCTCGACATCGCCGCGAGCATCCTGAACACCCCGGACCTGCTGTTCCTCGACGAGCCGACCACCGGTCTCGACCCGCGCAGCCGCAACCAGGTGTGGGACATCGTGCGCGCGATCGTCGCGCAGGGCACCACCGTGCTGCTCACCACGCAGTACCTCGACGAGGCCGACCAGCTGGCATCGCGGATCGCGGTCATCGACCACGGCCGCGTGATCGCGGAAGGTACGAAGGGGGAGCTGAAGGCATCGGTCGGGGTCGGCGCAGTCCACTTGCGACTGCGGGACGCCGGCCAGCGCCCGGCCGCGGCCGAGGTCCTCGAACGCACGCTGTCCGCCGCGGTGCAGCTGGAACCCGACCCGGTCGCGCTCACCGCCCGGCTGTCGTCCGAGGCTCACGACGGCGCGGCCGACCGCGCCTCGCGCGCCCTCGCGGAACTCTCGAGGGCGGGTATCACCGTCGACACGTTCTCCCTCGGCCAGCCCAGCCTCGACGAGGTTTTCCTGGCCCTCACCGACCGCACGGCTACCGAGGAGGCGGCGTGACCACCGTCAAGGAACCCGATCTCGACCTCGCCGCCCCGAAACCGGAGGACCTCGCAGCGGTACTGGTCGCCACCGAACGCCCGCCGCGGCCGAGCGCGCTGTCCGCCTCGCTCACCTTCGGCAGACGCGCGGTGCTGAAGATCAAGCACGTGCCCGAGCAGCTGTTCGACGTCACCGCATTCCCGATCATGATGACGTTGATGTTCACGTACCTTTTCGGCGGTGCACTGGCCGGCTCACCCACGCAGTACCTGCAGTTCTTCCTGCCGGGCATCCTGGCGTCGAGCGTCGTGATGATCACGATGTACACCGGCGTCGCGGTGAACACCGACATCGCGAAGGGCGTGTTCGACCGCTTCCGCACCCTGCCGATCTGGCGCCCGGCCCCGATGGTCGGCTACCTGCTCGGGGATGTGCTGCGTTACCTGATCGCGTCGGTCGTGATCATGGTCGTGGGCCTGATCCTGGGCTTCCGCCCAGACGGCGGAATAGGCGGCGTCGCGGCAGGAGTGGTGCTGCTGCTGGTGTTCTCGTTCGGCCTGTCGTGGGTGTGGACGATGTTCGGGTTGCTGCTTCGCTCGGAAAAGTCGGTGATGGGCGTGAGCATGATGGTGATCATGCCGCTCACGTTCCTCAGCAACATCTACGTGGACCCCTCCACCATGCCCGGCTGGCTCCAGACACTCGTCACGGCCAACCCGATCACCCACCTGGTGACAGCGGTCCGCTCGATGATGTCCGGCGCGTGGGACGGCAGCGCAATCATGTGGACCCTCATCGCAGCAGCCGCCCTGACCGCAGTGTTCGGCACCTGGACAATGCGGCTGTACAACCGAAAGTGACCCTCGGCCCCGGTGGTGGGGGCGCGGCCCGGCCGTCGTCGTGGGCCGGTCCCGGCGGGTCCGGTGTCCGCGGGCTCGGTGTCGGCGGGCCGCTCCGGCTGAGCTGAGCTCGCCGAACCGGGCTGCCGGTCGGGCTCACTGCTCCGGGTTGTCGCGCCGTCTCACCGCCCCGGTGCCACCGCCCCAGGGTTGCCATCCCAGGAGGCGGTAATCCGGGCACGCCGCGCGCCCTCGCCGCCTGGGTTGGCGGTTGAGGGGGTGGCCGGGGTGGGTCGTGTGCGGTCGCTGCCTGGGTTGGCGGTTGAGGGGGTGATCCGGGTCCGCCGCGTGCCCTCGCCGCCCCGCTTGTCGCTGGAAGGGCGGCAACCCGGGCACGTGGTGTGCCTTCGCACCGACCAGGGTTGCTGCCCCGGTTGCGATGACCCGGGTGCATCGTGTGCACTCGCCGACCGGGGGTTGCCGACCCGCTCCAGCCAGGCTGCTCCAGCCGACCTGCTCCCGTCGGGCAGCCCCAGCCGACCTGCTCCCGTCGGGCAACTCCCGCCCCGGGCAACTCCCGGCTGGCGGTTCGTGGCGGCGTGCACTCGCCCGCAATTTCGGCCCGGTGCCCGGTGCCCGGTGCCCGGTGCCCGGTGCCCGGTGCCCGGTGCCCGGTGCCCGGTGCCCGGTGCCCGGTGCCCGGTGCCCGGTGCCGTGCGGTGGTCTGCTCGGTATCCGGATCGATCTGTTGTGGCTTGGGCCTGGCTGGTTCCGTTTCGAGGTGCTCCTTCTGCTCGGTCCGCCGAGCTGACCGACTCCGGGTCCGGGCTTCCCGGTGTGCTCCTGGCGGGCGGGCACCGTGGTGCGTGGTCGAATCTTGCGGTGCGGTGTTCGGTCATAGGCGCCAGGTGATGGGCGTTTCCGGGTGGTAGCTGCAGGACGAGCCAGTGGTGACGCTCGCTTGGAGGTGGTCCGCGAGTTCTGGGTGCAGGCTGGCGAGTTTGCGGATCGTGTCGCGGATGCGGGCGGTTACTGCTTTGCGGGCTCGTTCCGTTTCGTCGCCCAGGCGGCGGGTGCGGCCGGACAGGCCCGTCGACGTGCGCAGTTCGTCGAGCAGGGCTGCGCGTTCGGTGTCCAGGGTGGCGGCGCGGGTGTCATCGCCTCGGGTGGTGGCTTCGTCTATTGCTTCGTCCAGCTGGTCCAGGCGGCGGCGGTATGCGGCTTTTGCGGTGTCGTCGAGGATGGGGTCGCCGCTGTAGGTGGGGGTGGGGTGTTCGGTGCTTTCGGGGGAAAGCAGCTGGACTGCGGGGATTTCTCGGCCTGGGCGGCTCAGGAGGAAGTTCAAGTCTCGCAAACCTTTTGCGTCCGGCATGCGGGTTTCGCGGCCGGAGTAGCGGAGGGTCCAGACTGCGTCTGTGCGGCGGAATTCGTTGGCCGGTAACGGAGGAGGTGCGGCTGAGGGGGCGGACGGGGCCAAGGCTGAGGCGGGGGTGGAGGTCGCGCCGGAGGTGGGAGGAGCTGGCGCCGCGGGATGGGCCGAGAAGGTGGAGGGAATGGAAGGGGCCAAGGGGGTGGAAGGGCCCGAGAGGGCGGAAGGGCCCGAGGGGGTGGAAGGGCCCGAGGGGCTGGAAGGGGCCGAGAGGGCGGAAGGGGCCGAGAGGGCGGAAGGGGCCGAGAGGGCGGAAGGGACTGAGAGGGCGGAAGGAGAAGCCGGGGTGGAAGGGGGAGCGAGGGCGGACGGGGGTGAGGGCGTTGAAGGTGCTGAGGAAGCCGCACGGACCAGGGAAAGTACCGGCTGCAGGCGGGCCGGGATGTGGTGCATGCCTAGCTCCTCTGCATCAGCTGCGGCAGTCTTGGACAGCGTTCCTGCGCGGTCCATGTCGCCCAGTTCCAGCATGACCCTCGCCAGGTGGCTGCGTGCCTCTACTGCCCACGGGCGGGCGCGGAGGCGGTCCGCGGAGCGCGCGGCGGCGGTTAGTCTCTCGGCTGCCTTGTCGTGTTCTCCCAAGGTTTGGTGCAGCAGGCCGGTCCACAGGTCGACCGGGCCGCCTAGATCGCAGCCGTACAGCGACACCAGCCATTCGCCGGCGTGTGGGGAAAGCTTGCGTAGCAAGCGTTCCGCTGCGGGGACGTCCGAAAGTACCGCAGCTGCCTGTACCTGGCAGCGGAGCCAGAGAGGCGTGAAGGTGCGGGAGTACGGACCTTCCGCCACTGCTTCGGCCAGCTCATGCCTCGTTGCGGCGACGTCGCTGGCATGGGCGGCGGCCAGGGTGCGCAGCAAGGCCGGATGGGGGAACCCGGCGTCGGTCATGCGTGCGGGCAGGTTGGCTGCCTCGGTGAAGCGGCCCTGCAGCATCAATGCGCTCCACCGCAACTGGTCTGGCAGATAACCGAAATCGCCGTTGTCGCCGAACAAAGCGGCGGACTCGAGGACTTCCGCCAGCGCTGCCTCGGCTTCGGCGAACCGGCCGCGCAGGGCGCTGATGATGCTGCGGTCGACTGCTTCCCCCACCTTCGCAGCGGGCAGCCCCTCGTCGGCGATCGTCTGGAATGCGCGGAACTGTTCCAGGTATCGCGGATCTCCCTGTTCCAGCAGCGCGACCCACTTGAGCGACGACGCGAAGAACTCGTTCTCCCGGTCACCGGTGCGTCGCGCGACGGCCGACAGCTCGTCGGTGAGCCGCTCGCGTTCGGCGCCGCTGCCGAGGCCCCAGATTGCGTCGTGCCTTGCCCACAACGTGAAGGTGAGCGCGTGGTCGTCCTCGTCGTCGCGGGCGAGCATCGTGGCTCGGGCTGTGAGCTCCAAGGTGATGCGGTCGAGGGACAGGGATTCGCCGCCTCCGCACAACTTCGCGTGCGCTTCCCGCAGCAGGTCGGCGACGAATCCGTGCCGTGGGCCGCTCGGGTCGAGTCGTGCCAGGGTGAGGGCGGCGCGGGCGATGAGGTTCGGGTTGCCTAGAGCGCGTGCGACCGCGACCGCCTCCGAACACAGTTCCCACGCCTCGTCTTTTTCGCCGGACCGCCACAACGCCGTGCCGAGTTCCAGCGCCACCACTGCCCGGCTGCGCTCTTCCCCGGCGCGTTCCCGTGCCCGCCGCAGGTGCGTGATCGACTCCTCGCTGGCCAGCCGCGCGCTGGCGTCCGCTGCCGCGGCGAGCAGGAGCCGGACGACCTCCCGGGGCTCCAGATCCGGGCCCGCCAGGTACGCATGCCGGGCCCGTTCGGCGACCCCGATGAGCGCCGGGGCGTGTTCACCCGCGTGGACCACCGCTGCGTGCCGCTGCCGGGCTTTCTCCGGCGCCAGCTCGGCATACCGCGACTCCCGCACCAGATCATGCGCGAAGGTGAACCGGCCATCGCCCAGCGCCCGCACCAGCCGGGCGGCGACGGCCCGGCTCAGCAGATGGTCGACCTGCGCGGCTGGCGCTCCGGCCGTGGCGGCCAGCAACTGCAGCGAGAACTCGCGGCCGAGCACGGCGGCGTGCATGAGGAGGTCGGCAACCTGCTCGGGAAGCAGGGAAAGCCGTCGCTGCAACGCATCGGCGACCCCGGGCGCGACCGCGGACACCGTGCTGCCGCTGCGCCACAACCGTGCGGTCTGCTCCACGAAGAAGGGGTTGCCGCCGGTGCGCCGGTGTACGTCGGTGGCGAGCTCCGCGCCGGGATCCGCGCCCACCGTGCGGTTCATCAGCTCGGCGACCCCTGCCTCGTCGAGGCCGGTGAGCGTGATCGTGGTGGCCTTGGCGACGAGCGGCAGCACCAGCGGGTGCAGGGGATGGCCGGGTGCGTCGACCTCCACGTCGCGGTACGTGCCGATGAGCAGCAGCCGTTCGAACCACGTGTGCCGGGCCGCGAATTCGAGCAGCCGCAGCGACGCCGGGTCGGCCCAATGCAGGTCGTCGAGGACCACGACGACAGGCCGCTCCTGGGACACCGTGACCAACGCGCTGGTGACGGCGTCGGGCAGGCGGAACCCGTCGTCCGCAGGGGGTTCCTCGCCGAGTAATGCGGACAGCGCCGGGGAACGGGCCCACTCGTGCGGCGCTTCCCGGCGCAGCGCGCGCATGACTTGGACCCACGGCCAGTACCCGGGCGCGGCCCCGGACTCCCAGCAGGTGCCGGTGAGCACGAGCGCACCGGCCTCCCGGGCATCGTCGGCCAGCGCGCTGACCAGCGTGGTTTTGCCGATTCCCGCCTCGCCGGTGACCAGGATGAGGCCGCCGTGGCTGGCGATGGCGCGCGAAAGCTGCGCACGCAGGGTCGCGGCGGGGTGTGCCCGCCCGATCAGCGCCGCAGTCATGTCCGGTTCCTCCCTTTCCGATGCCGAGCTTCTCATGGCACCCGCGTGCCCGTCGCGTCCTTTCACCGGACGCGACCGCCCGGTCACGCAGGCCGGATCATTGTGTCCGCGGGGTCCGACAATTTCCGGTGCGCGGCGGCGGCCTGTCACCTGGCCGGGTGACGTCCCGTCCACTGTGGACCGGCGCTGGTCGCAGCGTGACGGCCGTCTCCGCCCCCGGTCACCGGACCGGGCCGGTGGGGTAGTGTCGCGGGCATGGGGAGTCTCCGTTCGCGTGTCCTCGCCTGGGCCGGCCGCCGGTACATCGCCCGCCAGCAGAAACGCGGTTTCGATCTCGAGAAGATGGCGCTGCTGCCGGATTCCGCGCTGGAACCGTTGCGCCGCCAGGGCCTCGACCCGCTGCCCGACCTCGGCCGCCGCCGCGCCGAGGCGCCGATCAGCAAGCTGGACCTGCCGTTCGGGATGAACGCCTGGCTCGTGACCGGGTACGAGGAAGCGAAGGCCGTGCTCGGGAAGGGCACGGAATTCAGCAACGATTTCACCAACCTGGTCGGCAATGCGGGGGTCACCGAGGACCAGAACCCCGGTGGGCTCGGGTTCGCGGACCCGCCGGTGCACACGCGGCTGCGCAAGCTGCTCACGCCGGAGTTCACGATGCGGCGGCTTTCCCGGCTCACGCCGCGGATCGACGAGATCGTGACCGAGCGGCTGGACGCGATGGCCGCCGCCGACGGACCGGTCGACCTGTGGGAGCAGTTCGCGCTGCCGATCCCGTCGCTCACGATCTGCGAGCTGCTCGGGGTGTCCTATGAGGACCGGGCGGATTTCCAGCGGCTGAGCACGGCGAGGTTCGACCTGTTCGGTGGTGCGGGGGCGTCGCTGGGGGCGATTTCGGAGTCGCTCGGGTACCTGCTGGAGATCGTGCGGAAGCAGCGCGAGCAGCCGGGTGACGGCCTGCTGGGCATGCTCATCAAGGAACACGGCGACGAGATCGACGACCGGGAGCTGGCCGGTCTGGCGGACGGCGTCCTGACCGGCGGCCTCGAAACGACGGCGAGCATGCTGGCGCTGGGCGCACTGGTGGTGCTGCGCGACCCGGCGGCGTTCGAGGCCGTGCGCGGTGACGACGAGTCGGTGCACCGCTTCGTGGAGGAACTGCTGCGGTACCTCACGGTGGTGCAGATGGCGTTCCCGCGATTTGCCAAGCAGGACATGGACGTCGCGGGCGTGCACATCAGCGAGGGCGACATCGTGCTGGTGTCGCTGTCGGTCGCCAACCGCGACCCGGCCCTCGGTACGGGCGACATGGACCACTTCGACCCGGCGCGGGAACCTTCGTCACATCTCGCGTTCGGCTATGGAATTCACCGTTGTATCGGGGCGGAACTGGGGCGGATGGAGCTGCGTGCGGCGTATCCGGCGCTGGTCCGGAGGTTCCCGAACCTGCGGCTGGCGGTGGAGCCGGAGGAGCTGGCGTTCCGCAAGGTGTCGATCGTGTACGGGCTGGATTCGCTGCCGGTGCTGGTGGACTGAGCGGGGACCCGGTCGGCCGGGGATGGGGTGGCGTGGCGGGGTTCGGCCGGGTTGTGCTGGGGTGGCTGGGACTGGGGTGGTGCGGCGGGGTTCGGCCGGGTCGCGGCGGTGCGGACGGGTGTGGTTCCGGGTCGGGTGGGCAGCTGCGAATGGCCGGGTGGATGCTCGGCGTGAGTGCGGGATGCGCTGGAACGGTGCGGGCCATGCCCGGACGGTTCGATGGCACTGGTGGGCTCGGTGTGCGGCCTCGGCTTGCGTGGCGGGAGTGGTTCGCGACGGGCGACGGGGCGCGGGTGTGAGCGGACGCAGGGTCGGCTGGGGAGGCGCGACCCAGGCCCGGACCGCGGATCGATGGCGCGGGTGGCTGGGCGATCGGTCGGTGGGCGCAGGTGTCGGGTTTGCTGCTCGCGGCGACAGGCGACAGGCGACAGGCGACAGGCGACAGGCGACGGCTGTGGGCGACGAGCGACAGGCGGCAGGCGACAGGCGACGAGCTGCGGGCGACAGACGACGAGCGACGAGCGGCGAGCGGCGGCGCGACCGAGCGCTGGTGCGACCGAGCGTTGGTGCGAGCGGGGTAACCGTCGGGACCGCCGGATAAGGCACACGTCCTCATCCGGAAGCAGCGCAACGACACGGCACCCCCGATGAACCCTCACCGCACCCCCCGAGGTCGGAACTGCACGCTGATCCTCGGCCCCACTGCGCGGCTGGTCTTGGGTACCGCGTGCTCCCACGTTCGCTGGCAGGAGCCGCCCATTACGATCAGGTCGCCGTGGCCCAGGGGGTACCGCAGGGATTCGCCGCCGCTGCGGGGGCGTAGGGCCAGGTGGCGGGCGGTGCCTACGGACAGGATTGCCACCATGGTGTCTTCCGTGCGGCCTCGGCCCAGGTCGTCGCCGTGCCAGGCGACGCTGTCTTGGCCGTCTCGGTAGTAGCACAAACCTGCGGTGCGGAACGGTTCTCCCAGTTCCTCCGCATAGTGGGCGGACAATGCGTCGCGCGCCGACGTGAGGATCGGGTGCGGAAGGCGGGCGTCTTCCCGGTAGAAGCACAGCAGCCGCGGGACTGCGACGACCCGGTCGTACATCTGCCGCTGCTCGGCGTGCCACGGGACGTTCGACACCAGGTGCGCGAACAGCTCGTCCGAGCCGTGCAGCCATCCCGGCAGGACGTCGACCCACGCGCCCTGGCCCAGTTCCGTGCGTTGCACGCCGGAGAGCGGCGCCAGCGTGGCCGGCCCGCCGGTGCCGAACAGCGAGCCCTGAAGTGCTTGACTCATTCCTCCACGCTACACGACAATCGAACACCTGTTCGGGCTAATCACTCCGCGGGTTTCGGATGAGCGGTGACCACGAGCCGGTGCAGCCGGGCGCCGGGGGTGGACTCGTCGTGGTAACGCGACACCAGATCGGCGACCAGGGTGGTCAGCTCGTCGGTGAAGGCCGAGCGGTCGCGGGCCGAGCGGAAGGCGATTTCCGTGTCCAACGTGAGCGTGGACAGCGGTTTACCCGCCTGTGCCGCGCGTCGGGCCAGCCCGGCGACCTCGCGCAAGGTGCGGCCCGCGACGGCGAGCAGGTAGCTCACCGACAGCCGGTCCGGCTTCATCGTCACCGTGCCGACCGAGCCGAGCGCAGCGGGGGACACCAGGTACGCCGCGGCGGTGGCGGCGAAAAGCCGTTCGGTGAGCCCGCCCCACTGCCGCGTTCCGGCCGGTTCGACGAGGCCGTGCGACTCGAGCGCGCGCAGGTGGTAGTTCACCTTTTGCCTGGTCAGGCCTACCCGGGTGGCGAGCGAAGCCGCGGACGCCGGTTCGGTCAGCGCCGCCAGCAGGCGGGCCCGTACCGGGTCCAGGGCGGCGGCCGCCGTCGCCGGGTCCTCGATCACTTCGACGTCACGCATCCCTTGAGCCAAGCAGTGACAAACAAAGTCGTCAAGGGGGAGGCTTTTGTCCGTGGCCGGTCCGGCGCCACCGTGACGCTACCGCCGCCCGAGTTCCCCGGGGGGCGGCGTATGCACAGGACAACCCCAGTCATCATCACGGCAATCACGGTCGTCCTGGCACTGGTAGCGAACGCGCAGGTCGGGGGGCGGTACCTGGAAGCCAGCATGGGCGGCTCGCGAATCAGCCTGAAACAGACCTTCCGGGACGGGCCGAACGCCGGTCCGTACTTCCGGCTGGCGGTCGAGAAGGGCGGCTGGCTCGACACCGTGGAAAACGGGTCGACAGTTGTATGACTAGGTCGGCGCGTACCGCACGGCCAGCGGCACCGGCCCGATCACCGTGCAGTGGAGCGGATCAAGTGCTGGACGCGGAGACCGCCCACTCGTGCGGCGAGTCCCATGCGGCGAGCTGCCGGTGGCTGGTGAACCGCCGGTGCTCGCCGGTCACCGGGTCGTCGAACTCGAGTACCTTCGCCAGCAGCTGCAACGGTTTCGTGAAATCGTCGAGTGGTTTTTCGCGCAATACCGGGTAGAAATCGTCGCCGAGGATCGGAATCCCCAGTGAACTCAGGTGTACCCGCAGCTGATGCGTGCGTCCGGTGGCCGGGACGAGCCGGTAGCGGCCGAGCCCGTCCCGGTGCTCCAGAAGCTCCACTGTGGACTCCGCATTGGGTGGACCGGGCACCTCCTGCGCAGCCAGCACACCCCGCTCCTTCACGATCCGGCTGCGTACCGTGCGCGGCAGCTCCAAAGCCGGATCGTACGCCGCGATCGCCTCGTACTCCTTGTACACCAAGCGATCGCGGAACATCGTCTGGTACGCCCCGCGCGCCGATGGCGTGATCACGAACATCACCAGCCCGGCCGTGACGCGGTCGAGCCGATGCGCGGGGGACAGCGTGGGCAGGTCCAGCGAACGCCGCAACCGCACCAGCGCGGTCTCCAGAACGTGCCGTCCACGCGGGATCGTGGCCAGGAAATGCGGTTTGTCGACCACCAGCAGGTGCTCGGAGCGGTGCAGGACGGTGACGTCGAAGGGCACCGGCACCTCGTCGGGCAGGTCGCGATGGAACCAGATGAACGACCCCGGAACATAAGCCGCATCGACCCCGAGCGGCCCGTTCTCGCCGAAGATCCGCTCCTCGCGCAGCATTTCCTCGATTCGCCCTGGTGCGACCCGGGGCAGCCGCTCGACCAGGTGCTCCAGCAGCGTGGTCCACGGGCCCTCGTCCGGCAGCCGCAGCCGCGCGGGGTCGAGGCCGTGCCGCGGCGGGATCGGGGCCTGGCGCTTGCGTCTCATCGGAGACCGAGTCTAGTCGCCGGAGTTCTGCCGGTAGATCGCGATGTAGCGGGCGGTCGCCTCGGCGTTGGCCTCGGCAGCCTTCTCGCGGCGGATCCGCTTACCGGTGCCGGGCGGGAAACCGTTGCGGGACAACCGATGGTCGATGCTTTCCTCCATGTAGGCGCACGAGTAGAAGTACGCCACCAGCGCGGCCATCAGCACCAGCGCCAGCCGCAGCCCGAGCGGACCCGGCAGCAGCAGCCAGACCAGGCACAACGGCGCGATCCCCACCGTGCTGCGCAGGACGTGCCGCGCCTTCCAGTGCTTCGACGTGGTGTCGTGCAGCAGCCATTCGTGATAGCGCTCGGGCAGCCGCCCGCTCACGGCGTACCGGAACCAGCGGAGAACGCCGGGCCGTTCGGTCATCGTTCCTCCTCGTGTCCAGTGGCCACAGTACCCTAACTGTTAGTACACTAACTATTAGTGTGGCCCACGCCGCGTTAAGGTGAGGACCCGAGCGTGAGGAGGACGAGTGGAGATCGACCTGGGCGAGGACCCGCTGAAACTCGACCGGCAGGTGTGCTTCGCGCTTTCGGTCGCCTCGCGCAGCGTGATCGCGATCTACCGGCCGCTGCTCGAACCGTACGGGCTCACGCATCCGCAGTACCTGGTCATGCTGGCACTGTGGGAGCAGACGCCGCGGTCGGTGAAGGACCTCAGCGGCGCCTTGAGACACGAGCCCGCCACCCTGTCGCCGCTGCTCAAACGGCTCGAAGCAATCGGCTACGTCACCCGCGGGCGCAGCCGCGCCGACGAGCGCCAGCTCACCGTCGACCTCACCGAGAAGGGCCGCGCCCTGCGTGCCGAGGCGGAGAAGATCCCTTACCGCGTAGTGGAAACGCTCGGGATGGAGGTCTCCGAGCTCGAGGCGCTGCACGCCGCATTGGGCCGAGTGATCGAAGCTACTGCCTGATCCGCCCCGCTTCCCGGCATAGTGGGAGGAGTGGACGAGCTGAAGATCCGGCTGGGGGTGGCTCCGGCGCTCGGGACGGGGCCGGTGGAGTTCGCGGAGCTGGCCGAGACGGTGGAGGCGGCCGGGATCGACTCGCTGTGGCTGTCGGAGGTCATCTATTCGTCCGATGTCGACCCGATGATCGGCATGGCCCACGCGCTCGCCCGCACGAAGACGCTCAAACTCGGGACCGGCGTGGCGATCCTGCCCGGACGGCATCCGGTGCTGGTCGCGAAACAGCTGGTCACGCTGGCCGGGCTGGCGCCGAAACGGGTGCTGCCGGTGTTCGGGCTGATGCCCGCGCAGCCTGCGGAACGCGACCTGTTCCCGGTGCCGGAAGGCCGTCGCGCGGCGGTTTTCGACGAATCGCTCACGCTGCTCCGGCTGCTCCTCGACCAGGACGACGTGCACTTCGACGGCGAGTTCTTCCAGGTCGACGGCGTGACAATCGGCCCACGTCCGGCGAAGCGGCTCGACCTGTGGGTCGGCGGTACCGCACCGGCCGCACTGCGCCGTGCGGGACGGCTGTCCGACGGCTGGCTCGGCAGTTTCCACACCCCGGACCAGGCCCGTGCGGCCCGGCTGGCCATGCAGAAGGCCGCCGCCGAGGCCGGTCGCGAGATCGAACCCGACCACTTCGGCCTCAGCCTCATCGTGGCCCTGCACGGCATTCCGGAACGGCTGCGCGTGATCGCCGAACGGCGGAACCCGGGCCGGCCGGTGACCGACCTCGTGGCCACCAGCTGGTCCGAAGCGCGGCGGCTGATCGAGCAGCACATCGATGCCGGACTGTCGAAATTCGTGGTCCGGCCCGGGTATTCCGGCGACTACCGGCAGTTTCTCGACGACTTTCGTCGCGAGCTGATGCCGTTGCAGAACTGAGCGTCAGTCGACGAATGTGAGCTGTTCGGTGCGCCGGGGCATCAGCAGCAGCGCGCCGACGGCGAGCACCGACACCACCAGAATCGCGATGAACACGTGGTGCGTGGCGTCGGCCAGGGATTCGCGGACGTACGCCGTCACGGGGGAGTTGTCCTGCCTGCCGCCGAGCACGCGGCTGGTGGCGTCGACGCTGTCCGGCAGGTGCCCGGCGACGTTCGCGGGCGGGTTCGCGAACCGGTTCGCGAGGGTGGCGTTGGCGATCGCGCCGAACACCGCCGTGCCCACCGCGCTGCCCAGCGAACGGCTGAACATGTTGGTGGCGGTGACCACGCCGCGGCGCTCCCAGCCCACCGTGGACTGCACGGCGACCACGGTGGGGCTCGACAGCAGCCCCAGCCCGAGCCCGGCCACGAACACCGCCGCCACCGCGAGCCAGATCACCGACTGCAGCCCGAGAAACGCCGTGAGCACCGCCCCGCCGACCAGGAATGCGCTACCGATGAGCGCTGTGTCGCGGAAGCCGATCCGCAGGTAGATCTTGCCGGACAGCGCCGCCGAAATCGGCCAGCCGATGGTGAGCGCGGCCAGCGCGAAGCCCGCGGTGAGCGCGCTGGTGCCGAGCACGCCTTCGGAGTATGTCGGCAGGAACGAGCTGAACCCCAGCACCACCGCGCCCACGACGAGCGCGACCAGGTTTCCGCCGACGAGAGTCCGGCGCGTGAACACCCACAGCGGCAGCACCGGTTCCTCCGCCCGCCGCTCCACCAGCACAAACGTGACCAGCAGCAGGACGCCGACGGTGAAGATCGCGATGCTCGGCGCGGACGTCCAGGACCAGGCGACCCCGCCTTCCAGCAGCGCCAGGATCAACAGCGCGCAGCCGAGCGTGAGCAGGGCAGCACCGGCGTAATCGACCCGGTGACGCGTGCGTTCGACGCGCTCGGTGAACTTGCGGTACAGCATCCACGCGGCGATTGCGCCGAGCGGCAGGTTGACGAAGAAAATCCAGCGCCAGCTGAGGTACTCCGCGAAAACACCGCCGAGCGTGGGCCCGACCACCGACGCGACCGCCCACACCCCGGCCAGATAACCCTGTACCCGGGCGCGTTCCTCGACGGTGTACAGGTCGCCGACCATCGTCATGCTGATCGGCTGGACCGCACCGGCCCCGATGCCCTGCACCGCGCGCGCCGCGATGAGCACCGGCATGCTCCACGCGAACCCGCACAGCACCGAACCGAGCAGGAACACGGCGATGCCGAAGAACATCACCGGACGGCGGCCGAGGACGTCGGCGAACTTGCCGTACAGCGGGACGGTGACCGCCTGGGTGAGCAGGTAGATCGAGAACAGCCACGGGAACTGCGAGAATCCGCCCAGGTCACGGACCACCGAAGGGACCGCGGTGGCGATGATCGTGCTGTCCAGCGCGACCAGTGCGGTGCTCAGCATCACGGCGGCGAGGACGGGCCCGCGCTCGGATCGGAGGCCGACGGCGGCACGCTTCGCCGCAGGTGGACTGCTCGTGGTACCCATGATCGGAATAAACTCCTTCGCAGGGGTAAGCATTCCACACCGATGGGATCAGCGGCCACGGTTCACCCGGACGCCATGATGGGGGGATGGACAGGTGGGTGCGGCCGATCGGCCGCGGCTGGGTCGTGCGCGGGGAAGTGCCGGGGCCGGACGTCGACGAGTTCGCCGAACCCGAGGCGGTGACCGCGGAGCTCGCCACCGCCGAGGGCGACACGCTGCTGGCCGCGCAGCATCCGGCACGCACTCCGGGCGCGCTGGCCGGCGGGCTTGCCCTGGCCGCCGCGTTACCGCAGGCCAGAGCCACTCTCGACCGGCTGCGCACGCGGTACTACCGGCCGGAGAGCGAGTTCGTGGCGGCCTACCGGGTCGGCGAGACCTCAGGGGTGCTGGCCATGGTCGACGTCCGGGAGCTGACGTCCGGCGGGGCGCACGTGCGGCACACCGAGGAGGTGTACCCGGAGGTGGTCGCGGAGCGGGCCGCGGTGCTGGCCGGTCTTGGCTGCGCGACGAGCGCGGCACTGCTGGTCCCGGCCGGCGATGGCACGGACCTGACGGCCGCGGTCAAGGAAGCCGCGGCCGGTGCCCCTGACGTGTCCACTGTGGATCGCTCGGGACAGGACCACGAGCTGTGGATCGTGCGGCCCGGGCCGATGCAGGATCGTCTGCTGCAGGCCGCGTCCGCGAGCGATCTGCTGGTGGCGGACGGAAACCACCGGGTCGCGGCGGCGGCCGGAAGCGGATGGCTGCTCGCGTTGATCACGTCCGGTCCGCAACTGGAGATCCGGGCGATCCACCGGGTGCTCACCGGGACCGGCTACCCCGCGGCGAGGCTCCGCGCGGCCTGGCAGGCGGCGGGGCTGGACGTGACGACTGTCGAGGATCGGACGCCGCCGTCGTGCCCGGGCCGGGCGGTGGTCCTGGCCGGGCACGACGTGCTGCAGGTGCGGCTGCCGTCGGCAGATCCGCTGGTGATCGACCACGAGGTGGTGGAGAACGTGCTCCTCGGCGAGGCATTGGGCCTGGATCCGGATGGCCCGTTCGTCCGCCCGCTGCTGCCGGGCTCGGCGCTGCCGCCGGACGTGGACGCGGTGGTGCAGCTCGCCCCGGTGCCGTTCGAGACGGTACTGGCGGTGCACGCGGCGGGCCGGAGAATGCCCCGCAAGGCGACGTACTTCATGCCGAAACCCCGGGGTGGGCTGGTACTGGCGCAGGTTGCTCAGACGCCGGAGGTGTCGCGGATCCAGTCCCGGTAGGCGGGGACGCTCGCGTAGTAGTTGTCCCCGTGGATCGTGTCCGGTCCGTTGCAGCCTGTGGCCACGCCGACGTGGAGCCCGTTCGCGAGCGGGGGGGCAGCACCGGTGACATCACTTTCCGGTCGGGTGGCCCGGGGTCCTCGGCGATTCCCCAGCCGTGGACCTGGTTGATGTCGCCGGTGGCGGGTTCCCGGTCGGCGAGCGTCAGGTACGGGGTGGTGAGGTGGAGCAGGGCGATGTCGGCATCCTGGTGGGAAATTTGCCGGTCCACAGTGGACTGGATGCCTTTGCCCATTGCCACGTCACCGACCTTGACGTACAGCGGGACCGGCTTGATGTCGAGGCAACCTTGGAGCCGCCCCGGATCTGGGTACTCGCGCCGGCCGGGGCCGCGGTGGTGCAGTAAGGGCGGCGACCACAGTCAGCTTCTCATGCGGCGGCCTTTTCGTTGGTCTCGGCAGTCTTTCGAGATCTTTGGGGCACGATGTCAGCGTTGTGTCACAAGATCGTCTTGCTGCCCCGACCTGCGGGCGCCGCGATGACCGCCCGGAAAAAGGTGCAGGTCAGCCGGTATTCCGCTTAGGATCGCGCACGTGGACCTACCCCTGATGCCGCCCGTGCGGCCGATGCTCGCCAAAGCCGTGCACGAGGTGCCGCGCGACGGCGGGTTCTGGTATGAGCCCAAGTGGGACGGGTTTCGCTGCATCGTGTTCCGCGACGGCGACGAGGTCGAGCTCGGTTCGCGCAACGACCGGCCGCTCACCCGGTACTTCCCCGAACTGGTCGACCTGCTGAAGGCTGCCCTGCCGGACAAATGCGTCGTCGACGGGGAAATCGTGCTCGTCACGCCGCGCGGGCTCGACTTCGGTGCCCTGCAGCTGCGGCTGCATCCGGCGGCGAGCCGGGTCCGCAAGCTGGCCGCGGAGACCCCGGCGAGTTTCGTCGCGTTCGACCTGCTCGCGCTGGGCGAGCGGGACCTCACCGCGGAGCCGTTCGCCGAGCGGCGGCGGGCGCTGGAGGCGATTTTCGGACCCGATCAGGGTGGGCTGCGGCGCGTTCACCTGACCCCGGTCACCACCGATCCGGACACCGCGCAGGACTGGTTCACCCGCTTCGAGGGCGCCGGATTCGACGGCGTCATGGCGAAACCCGCGGATCAGCCGTACGAACAGGACAAGCGCGTGATGTGGAAGGTCAAGCACGAGCGCACCGCGGACTGCGTCGTTGCCGGGTTCCGGTGGCACAAGGACGGCAAGGGCGTCGGGTCGCTGCTGCTCGGGCTGTACGACGAGGACGGCGCGCTGCACCACGTCGGGGTCGCGAGCAGTTTCACCGCGGCGCGGCGGCGAGAGCTGGTCGGGGAACTGGCGCCGTGGCGGGAAAACGCGCTCGACGGGCATCCGTGGCGCACGTGGGCGGAGTGGCAGTCCGAGGAGGTCCGCCGCCCGGGCGCGAACAGCCGGTGGGCGCCGGACAAGGACCTGTCGTGGGAGCCGCTGCGGCCCGACCAGGTCGCCGAGGTGCGGTACGAACACCTGCAGGGCGGCCGGTTCCGGCACGGCGGGCGGCTGGTGCGGTTCCGGCCGGATCGGGACCCGGAGTCGTGCACGTATGCGCAGCTGGAGGAAGCGCCGCCGGCCGAGCTGGCGGATCTGTTCGGGGAGGCCCGGTGAGCGGTGTCGTGCTGGAGCTGGACGGGGTCGAACTCACGATTTCCAGTCCGGACAAGGTGTACTTCCCCGAAAACGGTGAGACGAAGCTGGATCTGGTGCGGTATTACCAGGCAGTCGCCGGGCCGTTGCTCGACCGGCTGGGTGGCCGTCCGCTGCTGCTCGAACGGTTTCCCGATGGCGCGGGTGGCAAAAGCTGGTTCCAGAAGCGCGTTCCCAAGACGGCGCCGTCCTGGCTGACCACCACCGTCGTGTCCACGCCGAACGGCACGACCAGCGACGCGCTCGTGGCCGCCGACCTGGCGCACGTGCTGTGGGCGGTGAACCAGGGCTGCCTCGGCTTCCACGTATGGCCCAACCGCGCCGCGGCGCTCGACATCGCCGACGAGCTCCGGATCGACCTGGACCCGTCACCCGGGATCGGGTTCCCGCAGCTGCGCGACGCGGCGGTGCTGGTCCGGGAATTCCTTGCGGAGCTGGGAATCGAGGTGCACGTGAAGACGTCCGGCTCGCGCGGGCTGCACCTGTACTCGATCCTCGAACCACGCTGGGACGGCTACGAGGTCCGCGCGGCGGCCGTTGCGCTGGCGCGGGCGCTGGAGCGGCGGCATCCGGACCTCATCACTGCGCAGTGGTGGAAAGAGGAACGTGGGTCGCGGGTTTTCGTGGATTTCAACCAGAATGCGCCGCATAAGACGGTGTTCGGTGCCTGGTGTGTACGGCCGCGGGCCGGGGGTCAGGTTTCGACGCCGATTGCTTGGGACGAGCTGGGTGCGGTGGAGCCGGATACGTTGACGTTGTCCACGGTGCCGTCGTTGCTGGAGTCTCGCGGGGATCCTTGGGCGGGGGCCAATGAGCGGTTGCAGTCGATCGAACCGTTGCTGGAGATGTCCCGGGAGGATTTGGCGGGTGGGTTGATGGATGCGCCGTGGCCGCCGGTTTATCCGAAGATGCCCAATGAACCGCCTCGGGTTGCGCCTAGTCGGGCTCGGAAGCCTGTTGAGTGAGGTTCTGGCGGCTTGAGAAGCGCCGCTAAACTGACATTGGGGTGAAACTGGAGATCCAGTAAACTGAGGTTATGAGCATCCCCGAGCGGGACGAGCTGATCCGGCTGGTCCAGGAGATCCCGGACGACCAGGTGGCGGACGTTTTGTACGAGCTGCGTGCGCACCTGCGGCTCGCGCCCGGTCACCAGTGGCCGCCCGCGTTCTTCGCGAGCGCTCCTGGCGACGGCGTGAGCATCGCCGAGGAGGCCGACGAACTGCTGAGCGAGGGCTTCGGCCGATCGTGATCATCTGTGACACCGGGCCGCTCGTCGCGGCTGCGCTCTACAAGGATCCCGACCATTACCGCTGTGTCGAGCTGTTCACCGGCCTCCGGCTCGCCGAGCGGCAGCTTCTCCTGCCTGCGCCGATCATCGCCGAGGTGGGGTATCTCCTGGGGCGGAAGGCGGGTGGCCCGTAGCGAGTCGTTCTTCCTCCAGGCGCTGGCAGACCGGGACTTCATAACGGTCGAGCTCACTCCGGATGATTACCGCCGGATGTCCGAGCTCGTCGAGCAGTACCACGATCTGCCACTGGGTACCAGTGACGCCTCGGTGATCGCGCTGGCCGAGCGTCTGGACGTCGACGAGGTCGCCACTCTCGACCTGCGGCATTTCACCGTCGTCCGGCCACGTCACGTCGACGCGTTGACGTTACTGCCGTGAGTTAGCCCAACGGGAGGTCGAAGGCCAGTTGTTCCAGTCCGCCTGCCGGGGCGGGGGTGCCGGACAGGGTGGCTGCGCAGCGGGGGCATGGGGTGATGTGGCCGGTGGCCGGTGCGGTCAGGTCGATCGGGGTCCATGTGCGGGAGTCTCGGTCGCCGCAGGCGGTTCGGCGGTAGCGGAGGTCGTCGGCTCGGGTCATGAGGTGGGCGGTCGGGTGGTCGTCGGGCAGGGCGCCTACCAGGTACCAGCGGGCCGTCATCGTCTTCGGCATGGAACTCGTCCTCCTGGGAGGCTGGTTCTACCTACCTCGCCATGGTGCGACGGGTGGCGCGCGTAACGGTGCGTTTGGCGTTCTTCGGCGTGGCGGGCGGGTCAGTCCTTGGCGGGTTCGTCCAGGTAACGCTGGATTCGCAGCAGGCCGCGTTCGTCGGGGGTGTCGTCGTCGGACAGGCAGGTGGTGAGTTGCCGTTCGATCTCTGCCGGGTCGATACCGGCGCCGATCAGCACCAGTTCCGTCCGGCGGGGGCCGGGCCAGGTCGAGCGGTTCAGCTGAATGAACGCGCCGACGGTGTGCAGGCCGAACCTCGACCGTGCCTCCGCTGACCCCAGGTCGACCTGGCCTTTCACCCGGTACAGCCCGGCCGGGCGGTTTTCCAGGAACGCCAGGAACCGCCGCGGGGACAGGGCGCGCTCGGCGGTGAACGTGACGCTCTCGTACTGCGCGTGCAGATGTTCCGAATGGTCGTGTTCGCGCAGATCGTCGAAGGACAGCTGGCCGTAACGCTCGCGTGGGCGCGGGTCGAAGAACAGCTCCGGGTCGACGCGGCCGTGCTCGGTGACCAGCACTGGCACGCCGGGCGCGTGTTCCTCGACCGTCGCGCGGACCTTGTCCACGTCGGCAGCGCGGTCGGCCTTGTTCAGGATCACCAGGTCGGCGATGCGCAGATGCTCGGTGAGCTCCGGATGCCGTACGCGGGTGGCCTCGAACTCCGCTGCGTCGACGACCTCGGCGAGGCCGCCGTACCGGATGTCCGGATTTTCGCTCGCGATCATGAGCCGCAGCAGGTCGCGGGGTTCGGCGATGCCGCTGGCCTCGACGACGATCACGTCGATACCCGCCTCGGGGCGCGAAAGCTTGCCCAGCATGGCGTCCAGGCCGCTTGCGTCGACCGCGCAGCACAGGCAGCCGTTGCCCAGCGACACCATCGTGTCGACCTGGCCCGCGACGGCCAGCGCGTCGACGTTCACGCTGCCGAAGTCGTTCACCACCACCCCGACCCGGACTCCCCGGCGGTTGGCGAGCAGGTGGTTGAGCAGGGTCGTCTTACCCGAGCCGAGGAACCCGGCGATGAGCACCACCGGAACCCGCTGCCTCGCCACGCCGTATCCTCCCGCCTGCCGTTCGGCCGACCTTACCGGCTGCCCGTTCGGCGGAACGTCCGGGACACGAGAGGCCGAAGTGACGGGGAGCGCGGAGAATGGCGGCATGACCGCAGTCCTCGTCGCGTACGCCGGCAAGCACGGCGGCACGCGCGAGATCGCCGAGGTGATCGGCGACGAGCTGCGTGCGTCCGGGCTCACCGTCGAGGTACGCGCTGCTGCCGAGGTAGACGACGTCGACGGCTACGGCGCGGTGGTGCTCGGCAGCGCCCTCTACTACTCGCGCTGGCGCCCGGAGGCGGTGCGGCTGCTGGAGCGGAACACCGACGCGCTGCGGGCGCGTCCGGTGTGGCTGTTCCACAGTGGACCGTGCGGCCCGGACGCCAACCTCACCCGGGTGAGCTTGCCCGCGCGGGTGACTTTGCTCGCCGCCGCCATCGACGCGGAGCGCACCGAAACCTTCGGCGGCCGCCTCGACCCGGCGACCGCGCGCGGTGTCGCGGAGAAGCTGATGGCGACCGGGCGGCGCGCGGGCGACTTCCGCGACTGGGACCGGATCCGCGCATGGGCGCGCGACGTCGGGCGGCGGGTGCGGTCCCGGGTGCCGATCTGAGCCGAGCCGTGATCGAGGTGGCCGCGCGAGCGGAACGTCCGAGGCCAGTGCACTGAGGTTGCGAGACAACCGTTGGTGGTCTCCACGCGCGTGTCGGTTGTTGGCGTTCACACCGAGTATTCGATGCTGGATGGTGCGGCGAAGATCGGCCCGTTGTTCGCGGAGGCGGCCCGGTTGGGGATGCCTGCGGTGGGGATGACCGATCACGGGAACATGTACGGCGGTGACGAGTTCTATCAGACGTCGCGCAAGCATGGTCTGAAGCCGATTATCGGGATTGAGGCGTATGTTGCGCCGGAGTCGCGGTTTCACAAGAAGCCGGTGTTCTGGGGGCAGGCGTCGCAGCGGGGGTCGGACGAGTTCGGTGAGGGTGGCGATGTTTCGGGTGGTGGCGCGTATACGCATATGACGATGCTGGCGGAGAATGCGACGGGGTTGCGGAATCTGTTCAAGTTGTCGTCGTTGTCGTCGATGCAGGGGTATTACCGGAAGCCGCGGATGGATCGTGAGCTGATTGCGGAGAATGCGGCGGGGATCATTGCGACGACGGGGTGTCCGTCGGGTG
>NZ_JNYZ01000062.1 GCF_000717335.1 Amycolatopsis jejuensis | reverse complement strand
CCTCACGACCCCACCCCACCCGACCCCTCCGCCCGCCGACTCCCGGTAGCCCGAGCCGGTCGAAATCGCCCCGCCCACTCCAGCCCGGCCCCGGCCCCATCGCGGGCAACCATCACCCGATGTGCTGACCTCCGTTCGGGTCTTCCACCACGGGCAGTCGTAATCACCGCTGGTTCCGGCGTGTCCGCTCCGGAAGCGGAGGGTGAGCGGCCGGGCCCCGTGGCCGATCCCCTAGACTGAGCTGCCCGATGTGCACGTGCGGCAGCACGCCCGCGTGCCGCCGACCACACCAGTCCCAGCGGACGCCGAGGAGTCATGTCCGGAGCCACAGAACAGCCGGTCGACGTGCTTGCACCGGAGACCCTGCGTGCGGCGATCAAGGCGGCCGAAGAGGCCTTTGCCGGCGCAGCCGACCTGGACGCGCTCGCCACCGTCAAACCGGCCCATCTCGGGGACCAGTCTCCGCTGCTGCTCGCCCGCCGGGAGATCGGCGCGCTGCCCAAGCAGGAGAAGGCCGAAGCAGGCAAGCGGGTCAACGAAGCCCGCCAGGCCGTGCAGTCCGCCTTCGACGCGCGCCGCGCCGTGCTGCAGACCGAGCGTGACGAGCGGGTGCTCCGCGACGAGGCCGTCGACGTCACCCTGCCCTGGGACCAGATCCCGCGCGGGGCCCGGCATCCGATCAGCACGCTGTCCGAGCGGATCGCCGACGCCTTCATCGCGATGGGGTACGAGGTCGCCGAGGGGCCCGAGCTCGAGGCGGAGTGGTTCAACTTCGACGCGCTCAACTTCGGCAAGGACCACCCCGCGCGCCAGCTTCAGGACACGTTCTACGTCGGTGAGGAAGGCTCGGGCCTCGTGCTGCGCACGCACACGTCGCCGGTCCAGGCCCGCAGCCTGCTGCACCGCGAGCTGCCGGTGTACGTCGTGTGCCCGGGCCGCACCTACCGCACCGACGAGCTCGACTCCACGCACACCCCGGTGTTCACCCAGGTCGAGGGCTTGGCCGTCGACAAGGGCCTCACCATGGCGCACTTGAAGGGCACGCTCGACGCGTTCGCCCGCGCAATGTTCGGCGAGGGCTCGAAAACCCGGCTGCGGCCGCACTTCTTCCCGTTCACCGAGCCGTCGGCGGAGGTCGACGTGTGGTTCGAGGAGAAGCGTGGTGGCCCCGGCTGGGTCGAGTGGGGCGGCTGCGGCATGGTCAACCCGAACGTGCTGCGCGCGTGCGGCGTCGACCCGGAGGTCTACTCCGGCTTCGCGTTCGGCATGGGCATCGAGCGGACCTTGCAGTTCCGCAACGGCATCCCGGACATGCGCGACATGGTCGAGGGCGATGTCCGGTTCACCCTTCCCTTCGGAACGGAGGCGTAGTGCGAGTCCCGGTGAGCTGGCTGACCGAGCACCTCGACGTGGGTGCCGAGGTCACGCCCCAGGACCTGGCCGACGCTTTCGTCCGGATCGGGATCGAGGTCGACGAGCTGAGCCCGCTCGGCCCGGTTTCCGGCCCGCTCGTGGTCGGCCGGGTCGCCGAGATCGAGGAGCTGACCGCCTTCAAGAAGCCGGTGCGGTACTGCCGCGTCGAGGTCGGCGAGGAGCCCGATCCTGAGCCCGACGACGCCGCACTGTCCGAAGAGGACGAAGACGAGGACGACGACGGCCCGATCGAGAACGAGGGTCCGCACGGCATCAAGACCCGCGGGATCGTCTGCGGCGCAACGAATTTCGCCGAGGGTGACCTGGTCGTGGTCGCGCTGCCCGGCGTCGTGCTCCCGGGCGATTTCGCGATCGCCGCGCGCAAGACCTACGGCAAGGTCAGCGACGGCATGATCTGCTCCGCCAAGGAACTCGGCCTCGGCGACGACCACTCCGGCATCCTCGTGCTGCCGCCGGGTGCAGCGAGCCCGGGCGACGACGCGAAGGAACTGCTCGGCCTCGACGACACAGTCATCGAGGTCACGCCGACCCCCGATCGCGGCTATGCGCTGTCGATCCGCGGTCTCTCGCGCGAGCTGTCCAACGCGCTCGACGTGCCGTTCGGCGACCCCGCGGTGCTGGACAACTTCCCCGAAGCCGAGGGCGAAGCGTGGCCGGTGCGGGTCGAGGACCCGGAAGGCTGCCCGCGGTTCGTGCTGCGCCGCGTGACCGGTCTGGACGCGACCGCGCCGACGCCGTGGTGGATGCGCCGCCGCCTGATGCTGGCCGGGATCCGGTCCATCTCGCTCGCGGTGGACGTCACGAACTACGTCATGCTCGAGCTCGGGCATCCGCTGCACGCCTTCGCAACCGGTTCCATCCAGGGTGACCTGGTGGTACGCCGCGCGAAGGCGGGGGAGAAGCTCACCACCCTCGACGACGCCGAGCGCACCCTCGATGCCGACGACATCGTGATCGCCGACGACAGCGGCGTCATCTCGCTCGCCGGCACGATGGGTGGCGCCAGCACGGAGATCACGCCGGAGAGCACGGATGTGCTTCTCGAAGCAGCGCACTGGAACCCGGCGTCGATCAGCCGTACGGCGCGCAGGCACAAGCTGTTCTCCGAGGCAGCGAAGCGCTTCGAGCGCTACACCGACCCGGCGCTGTGCGCAGCCGCGGTGGAGCTGGCCGCGCGCCTGTTGCGCCGCTACGGCGACGGCGCGATCCGCCCGGGCCGCACCGACGTCGGCGGTGTGACGCTGCACCCGCCGGTCAGCATGCCGATCAACCTGCCCGACCAGGTCGCCGGCGTGCGCTACGAACGCGGCGTCACCGTGCGGCGGCTCGGGCAGATCGGCTGCAAGGTGCAGGTCAGCACCAGTGACCAGGGCGTCGGCCTCGTCACCGCGGTGCCGCCGAGCTGGCGCGGCGACCTCGTGCAGCCGGCGGACCTCGTCGAGGAGGTCCTGCGGCTCGAGGGCTACGACAGCATCCCGTCGGTGCTGCCAGCCGCGCCCGCGGGCCGCGGTCTCACCGACACCCAGCGCCGCCGCCGCGCGGTGTCCCGTGCGCTCGCCGAGGCGGGCTACGTCGAGGTGCTGCCGTTCCCGTTCATCGGCGACGAGGTGTGGGACGCCTTCGGCTTGCCCGCCGATGACATCCGCCGCACCACGGTTCGCGTGCGCAACCCGCTCGAGGCCGACCGTGACCGGATGGCCACCACCCTTTTGCCGGGCCTGCTGGACACGTTGCAGCGCAACGTTTCCCGCGGCATGAAGGACGTGTCGCTCTTCCACATCGGCCAGGTCGTGCTGCCGAAACCGAACCAGCTCAAGGTCCCGGACCTCGGCGTCGAGCACCGCCCGAGCGACGAGGACCTGGCCGTGCTGGAGGCCGCGGTGCCCGCGCAGCCGGTGCACGTCGCCGTCGTCCTCAGCGGTCAGCGCCCGCGCGCCGGCTGGTGGGGCAAGGGCGACCAGGCAGGCTGGGCCGACGCCGTGCAGGCCGCGCGCCTGGTGGCCGAGGCCGCGGGCGTGCAGCTCACGGTGCAAGCCGCCGACCTGCCGCCGTGGCACCCGGGCCGCTGCGCCCAGCTGCGCGTGGGCGACTGGCCGGTGGGCCACGCGGGCGAGCTCCACCCGAAGGTGGTGGAGGCCCTCGGCCTGCCGCCGCGCACGGTCGCCATGGAACTCGACCTCGACGCGATCCCGCTGCCCGACTCCCGCCCGGCGCCCAGCATCTCGGCCTATCCGCCGGTCCTGCTGGACGTCGCCCTGGTCGCCGCCATGGACGTCCCGTCCGCAGACCTCGCCGACGTACTCCGCGAGGGCGCCGGTGACCTCCTCGAAGACATCACGCTCTTCGACGTGTACACCGGCGAGCAACTCGGCGACGGCAAGCGATCCGTGGCATACAAGCTCCGCTTCCGAGCCCCGGACCGCACCCTCACCGTCGACGAGGCCACCAAGGCCCGTGACGCCGCGGTCGCCGCAGCCGGCGAACGTTTCGGAGCGACACTGCGCGCCTGACTCGCGCGGAGTGGTCCCGCCACCCGGGACGCACTCCGCGCGATTCCGCGCGACGGATCGCTCGGGGTGCCGCCGCGCCCAGACCTACGCTGATCTTGCGCGCCTCCGCTCGGCCCACCGGCAGTGCCAGCGATGGCGGAGCCGCCGGGTCGACGCGCGGTGACGCTGCTTGCCAGGCTGACGCGCATGGTCGCTTCCCGCCCGGCCGACGCGCTGGGGCGCTTCCCGTCGGACCGGCGCGCAGGGTCGCTCCTCGTCGAACCGGCGCGCAGGATCGCTCCTCGTCCGACCGATGCGCAGGGTCGGCTCCCGCCGGACCGAAGCGCTGCGATGCCGGGTGCCGCCGGGCGGGCGGCGCTACGCTGCGCGCTCGACCTCGCCGCTGCCTGGACATCCCGGGCCCTGCGCCACAGGTCCCAGCCCGTCCCGGCCCGCTGCCGTCTTGGCAGGTTGCGGTCGTGGCCCGCTGCGGTTTCGGCACATTGAGGCCCCGGCTCGGTGCAGTTTCGGCACATTGAGGCCCCGGCTCGGTGCAGTCCTGGCGCGCTGCTGTCCTGGCGCCGCTGTCCTGACGCGTTGCGGTCCTGGCCAGCTACCGTCCCGACACACCTCCGGTCAGTGCCCGGCTGCGGGCTTGACGCGCGGCAAACCCGGCCAGCAGCTGTGTCGACGTGGCCTGCCGCAGTCGTGACGCACAGCGTGCTCGACCCGCAGCTGCGTTGACCCGGCCTGCTTGTGCTGACGTGCGGCATGTCGGCCTGCGGCAAACTTGACCCGGCCTGCTGTCCTGACGGGCAGCACATCGGCCTGCAGCTGACCTGACACGGCCTGCCGATGCCTCGACGTACTGCTCGTCTGGCACGCTGCCGCCGCGCCCTGCGGTACCCAGCCTCACGGTTGTCTCCACCCGCGGTTGCACAACCCTGCTGCGGTATCGCCCCGCGGCTGCGCCGCCTCGCGCTCCGGCCACGGCTGGTCAGCCGGGGCAGGGGAGCGCTGCTGTCATGGCACCCTCCTCCTTTCCTGTCCGCCGACGCCGTCTGACATCGGCCTTTCCTTCTTCTCAGCCGAGATGTTTCATCGCCTCCCGTGTGGACAGTGGGGACAACCCGGGGTGGTCATGGACGAACGTCCGGACCCACCCCGGCTCGGACCGCGCATGATCGCGCAATGCCCAGCCGATTCCCTTGCGCAGGAAGAAGTCCGGGTCGTCGATGTTCGCCTCGATCGCGTCGGTGAGCAGGTCGTGGTCCACGTCGCCTTTTGCGCCGATCTGGCAGATCACCGATGCGCGCCGGCGCCAGCGGTCGGGATCGGTGATCCAGCGGCGTACGACGGGCGTGACGTCGGCGCGGAACCCGCGCAGGATCGGCCCGACGCGGCGGATCGCGACCTCGTCCACGTAGTCCCACCATGCCCCGGTGACGATCAGCTCGTCGTACACCTCCAGCAGTTGCGGGTCCTGCCATCGTCGGTAGGCACGATCTCCGGAGAGGTCGATCGCCGCGTACCGCTCCTCGCGGTACCTCGCCTCCCGCCACAACGTGAGGACTGTTTTGGCGAACGTCACCCGATCGGGCAGAAGATGCTCGGTGAGGACTGCCTTCATGAGCGTGCTGCGGCCCGGCTTCGGTACCCCGCGAAACGGCATGTCGGACTTCATGTACGCCCGCATTTCCGGTGCTTTGGCGGGGTCGGCCAGCTCGGCAAGACCGGTCCGCACCGCTGTGATCAACGCATTGCCCGCACCCACAGGTGGTCACCTCCGCTGTCTCGGATCCCGACGAAAGAGGGACGGCGCATCTCGTGTCGGGAACCGAGATTGTGCCGTGCAGCCGGTAGTTTCGACGACCTCGGGTTGCTGCCGGACGTAAAGGACCACCGTGAGGAAAATCGTCACCGCACTGGCCGCCGTCGCCGTCGCGGCCGGAACGCTGGCCGCCGCTCCTGCCGCCACCGCGGTGCAGGCAGGCTACGACCCGCCACCGATCAAGTGGGGACCGTGCACCACGCCAAGCCTCAAGAAGGCCGGTGCCGAGTGTGGCTTCCTCGTGGTTCCGATGGACTACGCGAGGCCGTCCGGAGAGACGGTGCAGATCGCGGTGTCGCGGGTGAAGCACAAGACCGCGCAGTACCAGGGCGTGATGCTGGTGAACCCAGGCGGCCCCGGTGGATCCGGGCTGGGTCTTTCGAGGCTGGGCGGGAACGTGCCGCGGCACGCCGGTGACAGCTACGACTGGATCGGGTTCGACCCGCGCGGCGTCGGCTCCAGCAAACCGGCTATCACCTGCGACGGGAAGTACTTCTCCTACGCCCGCCCGGCCTACGTGCCCAAGACGCCGCAGCTGGAGAACACCTGGCGGGAGCGCGCGAAGGGGTACGCCGACGCGTGCGCCAAAAACGGTCCGCTGCTCGACCACGTGAAGACCATCGAGGTCGCGCAGGACATGGACAGCCTCCGCAAGGCGCTCGGCGAAAAGCAGATCAATTTCTACGGCTTCTCCTACGGCACCTACCTCGGCCAGGTCTACAGCACGCGGTACCCGGATCGCGTGCGCCGGATGGTGCTCGACGGCAACGTGGACCCGCGCAAGGTGTGGTACCAGGCGAACCTCGACCAGGATGTCGCCTTCGACCGCAACATCAAGATCTACTTCGACTGGCTCGCCAAGTACGACGGGGTCTACCACCTCGGCAAGACCGGGATCGCGGTGGAGCAGCTCTGGTACGACCAGCAGCGCAAGCTCGACCGGTCGCCCGCGGGCGGCGTGATCGGCGGTGACGAGTGGACCGACATCTTCCTCCAGGCCGGCTACTACGTGTTCGGCTGGGAGGACATGGCCAAGGCCTTCGACGGCTGGGTGCACCGCGGTGACTGGCAGACGCTGAAAACGTTGTACGACAACTCGAACCCGCCGGGCGACGACAACGGGTACGCCGTGTACAGCGCGGTGCAGTGCACCGACGTGCAGTGGCCGCAGGACTGGAACCGCTGGCGCCGCGACACCTGGTCCACCTACTTCCGTGCGCCGTTCGAGACGTGGGGCAACACGTGGTTCAACGCGCCTTGCCTCAATTGGCCCGCGAAGGCCGGTCAGCCGGTGGAGGTGAACGGCGCCAAGGTTCCCGGACTGCTGCTCGTCAGCGAGGAGCTGGATGCGGCCACGCCATATGAGGGCAGCCTCGAGGTACGCAAACGCTATCCGCGCTCGAGCCTGATCAGCGCGCCCGGCGGCACCACGCACGCCGGATCGCTCTCCGGCGTGGCGTGTGTGGACGACAAGGTCGCCGACTACCTCGCGACCGGTGCACTGCCGAAGCGTGTGCCGGGCGACCGGTCCGACGCGCAGTGCGCTCCGGTGCCGCAGCCGGTTCCGGCGCCGGTCGCGTCCGGCGCGCAGCAGAAGGCTGACGCCGACGCGAAGGCCGCGGCGCAGGCGAAGCAGGATCCGCTGGCGCGGCTGCTGCGTTTCTGAGCTGGTTCTTCCGGTGCCCCGGCCTGGTCTGCCAGGCCGGGGCACTGCCCGTTTCCGCTGGTCCACCGATCCCCCTCGGTTGTCGTTGGTGGTCGCCGGGGACGGTACGACCCGGCACCGACAATTTCGGTCCGCAGTCACCCGATAGCGTTAAGTGAGCGAAAATTGTCGGGGGTGGCGGCTACCTTCGCGGCCATGACGATCATCCAGGAGCACCGGACCGAGATCCGGTCAGGAGACATCCAGTACCAGGTCGCCGTCGTGACCCGCAGCGACGGCGGCGAGCCGGATCGGGTCACCGTCACGGTCGGCGGCGAAAGACCCGATGGCGAACCCGTTGTGGACGGCAGACTCGAACTCGAGGTGGCGTCCGTCGCCACTGTCGCGGAGCTGCTCGACACAAGCCTGCGCACCTTTGCGGGCGGTGGCACGCGGCGAAGATCGCGTGGACGGCCCGCTCAACAGGGGCGGCCGTGGACCGACGAGATGGACGCGGAACTGGAGGCCCGCTGGCTCGACGGCGATTCGATCACCGACCTCGCGCGCCATTTCGCTCGCACGCCAGGCGGGATCCGCGCGCGGCTGCCGCGGGTCGGCTGCGACCCCGAGCATCCGGGAAACCATCTGCCGACCCCGCCGAGCCTGCGCGAAGCAGAGGAAGGGGTCGACTGACACCTGCCCGCCGGGTTCGCATCCCGACGCGGGCCCGGCGAGGCATCGTCCGCTGGGGCGAGGCGTCCGCCGGTCAGATGGCATGAGTCCGGCGGGTCGACGGACGTGGGCGGGTCGATGGAGGTGGGCCGGTCTGTGGTTGCTGGTAGTTGTCGAGTGAGTCGACTGGTGTGGTGCGGCTGGCGGCCGCGAACGACGTCGGCTGGCTCGAACGAGGCTGGTTGCAGCAAGCGGAGCTGGCGGGCACAAATGGGGCTGGTTGCAGCAAGTGGAGCTGGCTGGCGCGACGAGGCTGGTTGGCGCGAGTGGGGTTGGTCGGTGCAAGGGAGGCTTGCTGGCGTGGACGAGTTGGCAGGTTCAGGTGGGGCTGGTAGGCGCAAACGAGGCTGGGTGGCGTTGGCAAGGCTGGCTAGCAGGCGTAGGTGGGGCTGGCGGGCGTAAGCGAGGCTCATTGGCGCGAACAAGGCTGGCTGATGCGAGCAAGGCTGGCGCGACGAGGCCGGCTGGCGTAAGTGGGGCTGGCAGGCGTAGCCGAGTCGGCGGGCGTAAATGGGGCTGGTGGGCATCGGCGAGGCGGAAGCAGTAACGAGGTGGCAGGCGTGTAAGTGATGTTGGCAGGCGAACCGAGGTCGGCAGGACCATCGACCTGGGGTGCCGGAGGTGTGCGCTGAATCGGCGAGTCGCTTGAGATGGCTGTCGGTCGCGATGTCGGGGTGCCTGAAGTGGGCGGCTTGGACCAACGTGCCCGGTGGCCGATGTCGTGAGGCGGCCGGGTGGAATTCGGCCGGTGGCTCCGGGAGAGCTGCTTGCTGACAATGCCGGGGCGACCGACCTGAGTGCCCCCGAGAGCGCCGAGGCCCACCGGTGGAGCGGTCGGCAGCAGCTGCCGAAGCCAGCGGGCGGACCTTCGTCAGGACGACGGCGGGACGAAAGCCGTTGTGCCGTGCGGAGAGTCCGTCGGCGCAAAGTAGCGCTGCCACAGCTCTGCGGGGCGGTCGATTTGCCGTGTCAGGTAACCGAAAAATGAGGAAGTCCGGGGGAGGGACGTCCAGGGTGAGCAAACCCTCTTTGTTTGAGCTTGCACGGTCATGCATAATCATGCGTATGACGGTGAAGATCGCGGTGGCCGGAGCCAGCGGGTACGCCGGTGGCGAACTGCTGCGCCTGCTCCTGACGCATCCTGAGGTCGAGATCGGTGCACTCACGGCGGCGAGCAGCGCGGGGACGACGCTGGGTACGCACCAGCCGCACCTCGTGCCGCTTGCCGGGCGGGTGTTGCTCGAGACGACCCCGGAAACGCTCGCGGGCCATGACGTCGTGTTCCTCGCGCTGCCGCATGGCCACTCGGCCGAGATCGCGGCGCAGCTCGGGCCCGACGTGCTGGTCGTCGACCTCGGGGCGGACCATCGGCTCGCCGATGCGGAGGATTGGCGACGCTGGTACTCCGGCGAGCATGCCGGGCAATGGCCGTACGGTCTGCCGGAGCTGCCGGGCGCACGCGAGAAACTCGTGGGCACCAAGCGGATCGCGGTCCCCGGCTGCTTCCCGACGGGTGGTTCCCTCGCACTCGCGCCGGCGCTGGCGGCCGGGCTGGTCGAGCCGGCGGTCACGGTCGTGTCGGTGACGGGCACGTCCGGTGCGGGCAAGAGCCTGAAGCCGAATCTGCTCGGGTCCGAGGTCATGGGCAACGCGAGCGCCTACGGTGTCGCCGGTGCGCACCGGCACACACCGGAGTTCGCGCAGAATTTGTCGGTGGCCGCTGGTAAACCGGTCACCGTGTCATTCACCCCAGTCCTCGCACCCATGCCGCGCGGCATTCTCACCACCGCGAGCGCTGCGCTCGCTGGTGATGTGGACGAGGCCACCGCACGCGCGGTGTACGAAAAGGCTTATGACAGCGAGCCTTTCGTACAGGTCCTGCCCGCCGGTACATGGCCGACCACTGCGGCCACGGTCGGTTCGAACAACGTCCAGCTTCAGCTCGGAGTCGATGCCGACGCGGGCAGGCTGGTCGTCGTCACGTCGATCGACAACCTCACCAAGGGCACCGCGGGCGGTGCCGTCCAGTCGATGAACCTGGCGCTCGGATTCCCCGAGGCCACCGGACTTTCCACCGTGGGAGTGGCACCGTGACCGTCACCGGCCCCCAGGGCTTCCGCGCCGCCGGCGTCGCTGCCGGGATCAAGGCGTCCGGCGCGCTCGACCTCACGCTGGTCGTCAACGACGGCCCGCTCGACGTCGCGGCGGGCGTCTTCACGCGCAACGTGATCAAGGCGGCGCCGGTGCTGTGGTCGCAGGAGGTGCTCAAACAGCAGAAGCTGAAGGCCGTCGTGCTCAACTCCGGCGGCGCAAACGCGGCCACCGGTCCCGGCGGGTTCCAGGACACCCATGCCACCGCGGAGAAAGTCGCCGAAGTGCTGGGTGCCGGGGCGATCGAGGTCGCCGTCTGCTCCACCGGGCTGATCGGCGAAAGGTTGCCGATGCCGGTTGTCCTGTCCGGGGTGGACAGTGCGGTAAAGGCGCTCGACACCAGCCCGGAAGCGGCGCTCAATGCGGCCAAGGGCGTCATGACCACGGATTCGAAGCCGAAACAGGCTTTCGCGAAGCACGCCACCGGATGGAGTGTCGGCGGGTTCGCCAAGGGGGCGGGTATGCTCGCGCCGAATCTGGCCACGATGCTGTCCGTGCTCACCACCGATGCCGTGGTGGACAAGGAAACCCTCGACCGCGCGCTGCGCGCAGCTACGCACATCACGTTCGACCGGCTGGATGTCGACGGCGGCACGTCCACGAACGACACGGTGCTGGTGCTCGCGTCGGGCGCGAGTGGGGTCGAGCCGACCGAAGCGGAGCTCACGGAACTGATCACCGCGGTGAGCCACGACCTCGTCCTGCAGCTGCGGGCCGATGCCGAGGGCGCCACCAAAGACGTGGACATCACGGTCAAGGGCGCCGCGTCCGAGGCCGACGCCATCGTCGTGGCCCGCACCATCGCCGAGGACAACCTGGTCAAGACCGCGTTGTTCGGATCGGATCCCAACTGGGGCCGGATCGCGATGGCGCTCGGCCGCGCACCCGCGCGCATCGACCCGGATACGGTGTCGATCACCATCAATCGTGTCACGCTTTTCGCCGGTGGCACCACGGCGGAGGACCGGTCTGCCGCGGACCTGTCTGGCCGGGCGATCGACGTGGTCGTGGACCTCGGCGTCGGCACGGACGCAGCGACGATCTACACCACGGACCTGTCGCACGGGTACGTCGAAGAGAACAGCGCGTACTCGTCATGACGGATACCGAAGGGCTCATCTCCGCCGACGAGCGGCTCGCCACCGCGGCCGAGAAGGCCGGCGTGCTGATCGAGGCGCTGCCGTGGCTGCAGCGTTTCCACGGCGCGACGGTGGTGGTCAAGTACGGCGGCAACGCGATGATCGACGACCAGCTCAAGGCCGCCTTTGCCGAGGACATGGTGTTCCTGCGGCTGGCCGGTCTGCACCCGGTCGTGGTGCACGGCGGCGGTCCGCAGATCAGCGCGATGCTGACGCGGCTCGGCATGCCGGGCGAGTTCAAGGGCGGCCTGCGGGTCACCACGCCGGAGACCATGGACATCGTGCGCATGGTGCTGGTCGGGCAGGTCAGCCGGGAGCTGGTCGGCCTGATCAACGCGCACGGGCCTTATGCGGTCGGGATTTCCGGCGAGGACGCGCGGCTGTTCACCGCAGAGCGCAAACAGGCCACTGTGGACGGTGAGCAGGTGGACATCGGCCTGGTGGGCGAGGTCGCCGAGGTCAACCCGGACGCGGTGCTCGACATCGTGAACGCGGGCCGCATCCCGGTGGTCTCCACCGTCGCGCCCGACATCGACGGCGTGGTGCACAACGTCAACGCCGACACGGCGGCCGGTGCGCTCGCCGCCGCGCTCGGTGCGGAGAAGCTCGTCGTGCTCACCGACGTCGAAGGACTTTATGCCAACTGGCCGGACCGGTCGTCGCTGATCGACCGGATTCCCGTCGACCGTCTCGAACGCATGCTGCCCGGCCTGGCCAGCGGCATGATCCCGAAGATGGAGGCGTGCGTGCGCGCGGTGCGCGGCGGAGTACGCGGCGCGCACGTGATCGACGGCAGGCTCGCCCATTCGGTGCTGCTCGAGGTCTTCACCTCGCGGGGCATCGGCACCATGGTGCTGCCCGAGGCGGCGCCTTCCGGAACGGAGCATTCGTGACCACTCTGAAGTCCAATGCCGACGGACAGCAGCACTGGCAGTCGGCGGTCATGGACAACTACGGAACCCCCGGCCTCACGCTGGTGCGCGGCGAAGGCGCGCGAGTGTGGGACGCGGACGGCACCGAGTATGTCGATCTGCTCGGCGGCATCGCCGTCAACGCGCTCGGCCACGCCCATCCCGAGGTGGTCCGCGCAGTCACCGAGCAGATCTCGAAGCTCGGGCACACGTCCAACCTGTATGTGAACCCGGTCGCCGTCGAGCTCGCCGAGACCCTGCTCGACGTCGCGGGATTGAACGGGCAGGGCAAGGTCCTGTTCGTCAACTCCGGCGCCGAGGCGAACGAGGCGGCGCTGAAGATCACCCGGCTCACCGGCCGCACCAAGATCGTCGCGGCGGAGGGTGCGTTCCACGGACGCACGATGGGCGCGCTGTCGCTCACCGGGCAGCCTTCGAAGCGTGATCCGTTCGCGCCGCTGGTACCGGGGATCACGCACGTTCCCTACGGTGATGTCGAAGCGCTGCGTGCCGCCGTCGACGGCGAAACCGCCGGGGTGTTCCTGGAACCCGTGCTCGGCGAGGCCGGGGTCAAGCCCGCGCCGGACGGCTACCTGCAGGCCGCGCGCGAGATCACCAAGGCCGCCGGGGCACTGCTCGTCCTCGACGAGGTGCAGACCGGCATCGGCCGGCTCGGCACGTGGTTCGGCTTCCAGCAAGCCGGAATCGTGCCGGACGTGATCACGCTCGCGAAGGGCATCGGCGGCGGCCTCCCGCTCGGTGCGGTGATCGGCGTCGGCGCGGCGGGCGACCTGCTCAAGCCCGGCCAGCACGGCACCACGTTCGGCGGCAACCCGGTGTGCTGTGCGGCCGGCCTTGCCGTGCTGCGCACCATCCTCCGGGACGACCTGCTCGACCACGTCTCGTCACTCGGCAAGGACATTTCCGCCGGGGTCGAGGCGCTCGGCCACCCGCTCGTCACCGGGGTTCGCGGGGCCGGGCTGCTGCTCGGCATCACCCTGCGGGAACCGGTGTCCGCGGCGGTCGCGAAGGCGGCCCAGGACGCGGGTTACCTGGTCAACCCGGTCGCGCCCGACACCATCCGGCTCGCCCCGCCGCTCGTGCTCGAAGAGCAGCAGGCGCACGGCTTCCTCGCCGCCCTCCCGGGCGCACTCGATTCCACCACCACGAAGGATCCCGCCTGATGCCCCGCCACTTCCTCCGCGACGACGACGTCACCCCCGCCGAACAGGCCGCCCTGCTGGACCTTGCCGACCAGTTGAAGGCCGACCCGCTCGGCACGAAGGCGCTCGCCGGACGCACGGTCACCGCGATCTTCGAGAAGAACTCCACCCGTACCCGGTTTTCCTTCGAGGTCGGCATCAGCCAGCTCGGCGGGCACCCGGTGATCGTCGACGGCCGTTCGATGCAGCTCGGCCGCGAGGAGACCATCGAGGACACGTCGCGCGTGCTGTCGCGCTACGTCGATGCCGTCGTGTGGCGCACGTTCGCGCAGAAGCGGATCGACTCGATGGCCTCGGTCGCGACGATCCCGATCATCAACGCGCTCACCGACGAGTTCCACCCGTGCCAGGTGCTCACGGACCTCATGACGATCCGTGAGCGCAAGGGCAAGCTCGCCGGGCTCACGCTCACCTACCTCGGCGACGGCGCCAACAACATGTCCCATTCACTGCTGCTCGGCGGCACCACCGCCGGGATGAACGTGCGGGTCGTGTCGCCGGAGGGCTTCCAGCCCGACCAGCAGGTGATGCTCGACGCGAAGCGCCACGGCACCGAAACCGGCGGCAGCGCAACGGTGTACACCGGTCCGCGCGAGGCCGTCGAGGGGTCGGACGTGCTGGTCACCGACACGTGGACGTCGATGGGGCAGGAGAACGACGGGCTCGACCGGGTCGGGCCGTTCAGGGCCCTGCAGGTCAACGCGGACCTGCTGAAGCGAGCCGCGGACGAGGCGATCGTGCTGCACTGCCTTCCCGCGCACCGCGGATGGGAGATCACCGACGAGGTCCTCGACGGCCCGGCCAGCGCGGTCTGGGACGAGGCGGAAAACCGGCTGCACGCGCAGAAAGCCCTGCTGGTCTGGCTGTTCGGGCAGAACGGCCGATGACCAGCAGCCGGGTCGGGCGCCAGGCGCGGATCACCGAGCTGGTGTCCACAATGGCCATTCGCAGCCAGACGGAGCTGGCGAGGCTCCTCGCGGCCGAGGGCATCGAGGTCACGCAGGCGACGTTGTCGCGCGACCTCGACGAACTCGGCGCGGTCAAGCTGCGCGGCGCCGACTCGGGTGCGCCGGTCTACGTCATCCCGGAGGACGGCAGCCCGGTGCGTGGTGTGCAGGGCGGCACGTCGAGGTTGTCGCGGCTGCTCAGCGAGCTGCTGGTGTCGGCGGACGCGTCGGGCAACCTCACGGTGCTGCGTACGCCGCCAGGTGCGGCGCAGTTCCTCGCGAGCGCCATCGACCGGGCGGCGCTTGAGGAGGTCGTCGGATCGATCGCCGGGGACGACACGGTCGCGGTGATCGCGCGGGAGCCACTTACCGGGCGCGACCTCGCGGAACGCTTCAGCGCCCTCGCGCATGGCTCGGCGGAGGGGGACGAACCGTGACCGCGGCAGGGGACGAGCGGGTCGTGGCTGCTCCGGGTTGGCCGCAAATGCGCCAGCGGCCCGTGCTTGCTCCGGGCTCCGCGGGTGGAGGAGTAAGGCTTGTTCCGGGCTCTGCGGGCGGGGGAGAAACCGTGACTCAGCGGGTCGTGCTCGCCTGTTCGGGCGGGGGAGAAAGGCCTGCTCCGGGCTCTGCGGGCGGAGAAGGAAGGCCTGCTCCAGGCTTCGCGGGCGGAGGAGAACCGTGACCCGGCGGGTCGTGCTCGCCTATTCGGGTGGGCATGGTTCTTCCGCCGCGCTGAAGCTTCTCGCCGAGCAGGCCGACGTGATCGCCGTCGCGGTCGACTTCGGTGCCGGAGACGTCGATTTCTGCGCGCTCCGCCGCCGGGCGGTTTCCGAAGGTGCTGCCGAGGTCGTCGTGGTGGACGCTCGCGAGGAGTTCGCCAACGGCTACTGCCTGCCTGCGTTGCAGGCCAATGCCTTGGTCGTCGACGGGCATCCGCTGGTGGCATCGCTGGCCCGGCCGTTGCTGGCAAAGCATCTTGGTGCGGTTGCGCGAGAACACGACACCCAAACAGTCCACCCGTTGACCAAGGCGCGGGATGTGCTTGTCCCCAACGGGATCCGGGTTCACGCGAGGACGCCGCATCTGTCGACGAGCCGCACGCTGTGGGGACGCAGCGTCGGTCAGTGGGAGTGCACCGAGGACGCGTCAGTCAACCTCGGCGTGCCCGACGAGGTCGTCGTCACCTTCGAGCGCGGCGTCCCGATCGCCGTCGACGGCGAGACCGTGCGCGTGGCCGAGGCGGTGCAGCGGCTCGGGCATCGCGCCGGTGCGCACGGCATCGGCCGGTTCGAAGGGCAGGTCAGCCATGAGGCGCCCGGCGCTGCAGCGCTGATTGCGGCGCACCGGGAGCTGGAAGCGATCACGCTCGATCGTGACCTGGCGAGGTTCAAGCACGGCGTCGACCGGCGATGGGCCGAGCTGGTGTCCGACGGGTTGTGGGTCTCGCCGCTGCGGCGGCCGCTGGACGCGTTCGTCCGGCAGGCCCAGGAAAGCGTGTCCGGCGAGGTCCGGCTGGTGCTACATGCGGGCCGGGCAGCCGCAGCCGGGAGGCATCTTCGCCCGGTCGGACGGCGGTACCGTCCGGGGACCGGGCAGACTCCGCTGGGGAGCACCCAGCATCCGAACACCCAGGCGTCGTGAGACGCGGGACCGAGAAAGGCAGAACGTGAGCGGGAAAGACCAGCCGGTGCAGCTGTGGGGCGGCCGGTTCGCCAGCGGACCGGCCGAGGCGATGGCGGCGCTCAGCGCGTCGACCCACTTCGACTGGCGCCTGGCGCCCTACGACATCGCGGGTTCGCGCGCGCACGCCCGCGTCCTGCGCAAGGCAGGCTTGCTCACCGAAGCAGAGCTCGCCGGCATGCTCGACGCGCTCGACGCGCTGGCCCAGGACGTCGCGTCGGGTGCCTTCACGCCGACCGTCGCCGACGAGGACGTGCACACGGCGCTCGAACGCGGTCTCCTCGAGCGTGCCGGGGCCGAGCTGGGCGGCAAGCTCCGCGCCGGTCGTTCCCGCAACGACCAGGTGGCCACGCTTTTCCGCATGTGGCTGCGCGACGCTGCCCGCCGGGTCGTCGCGGGCACGCTCGAGGTCGTCGACGCGCTGGTGTCGCAGGCGAGCCGGCACCCGGACGCGATCCTGCCTGGCCGCACCCACCTGCAGCACGCCCAGCCGGTGCTGCTCGCGCACCACCTGATGGCCCATGGACATGCTCTGCTGCGCGATGTCTCCCGCCTGCGCGACTGGGACGTTCGCACCGCAGAATCGCCGTACGGTTCGGGTGCCCTGGCCGGTTCGTCGCTCGGCCTCGATCCCGAAGCAGTGGCCACCGAACTCGGCTTCGACTCCAGCGTCGAGAACTCGATCGACGGCACGGCCTCCCGTGATTTCGTGGCCGAGTTCGCGTTCGCCGTCGCGATGTTGGCGGTGAACCTGTCGCGGATCGCCGAAGAGGTGATCATCTGGAACACCGCCGAGTTCGGCTACGTCACGCTCGACGACGCATGGGCCACCGGCAGTTCGATCATGCCGCAGAAGAAGAATCCGGACGTCGCAGAGCTGACCCGGGGCAAGGCCGGTCGCCTGATCGGCAACCTCACCGGCCTCCTGGCCACGCTGAAAGCGCAGCCGCTCGCCTACAACCGCGACCTGCAGGAGGACAAGGAGCCGGTCTTCGACTCGGTCGAACAGCTGGAGCTGCTGTTCCCGGCGATCGCGGGGATGCTCGGCACGCTCACCTTCCACACCGAGCGGCTCGCCGAGCTTGCCCCGGCCGGGTTCACGCTGGCCACGGACATCGCGGAATGGCTGGTCCGCCAGGGAGTGCCGTTCCGCGTCGCGCACGAGGCGGCGGGCGAGAGCGTGCGAGTGGCGGAATCGCGCGGGGTCGGGCTCGACGAACTCACCGACGAGGAGTTCCAGGCCATCAACCCTTCGCTCACACCTGCAGTACGCGAGGTGCTGACGGTCGAGGGTTCGGTCCGTTCCCGCGACGCCCGCGGCGGTACGGCACCGGATCGCGTGGCCGAACAGCGAGAACGCCTGGTCGAACGCGTTGCCGCGCACCGGCAATGGCTGAAATGACCCTCGCGTTAGGCTGATCGCACGACGAGGGGAGTGCACGTGGACCGGTTGTTCCGGCGCGAGGAACTGGCACTGGACCCGGTCGACCTGGCAAAGCTGCTGCTGGGTGCCGTCCTCGAGGCCGACCTGCCCGACGGCCGGGTCGGGGTGCGCCTGGCCGAGGTGGAGGCGTACCGCGGGCTCGACGATCCGGCGTCACACTGCTACCGCGGCAAAACCCCGCGCAACGCGGTGATGTGGGGTCCGGCCGGGCACCTGTATGTGTACTTCGTCTACGGCATGCACTTCTGCGCGAACGTCGTCGGCACCGAGGACGGGCAGCCGGGCGCGGTGCTGCTGCGCGCGGGAGAGGTCGTCGAAGGGGCCGACCTCGTGCGGGCGCGGCGGCCGAATGCGCGCGGCAACGGCGAACTCGCCAAAGGCCCGGCGATCCTCACGTCGGTGCTGGGGCTGGCTCGTGAGCAGAACGGTGCGGACCTCACCGACCCCGCGTCGCCGGTCCGGCTGCGGATCGGCGAGCGCGTGCCTGCCGACAACGTCCGCACCGGGCCGCGCGTCGGCGTCGCGATGGCGATGGACACGCCGTGGCGGTTCTGGGTCGACGGTTCGCCTGCCGTTTCGGCCTATCGCCGCGGCGGGAAACGACGCCAGGTCCGCCCCGCGGGATAGTCGCTTGACCTGGTGCGGGAGGATCTACAGACGTGAGTGAGCACATCCTTGACGAGTTGTCCTGGCGCGGCCTGATCGCGCAGTCCACCGACCTCGGCGCACTGCGCCGGGAACTCGACCAGGGCCCGCTCACGCTCTATTGCGGTTTCGACCCGACCGCCCCCAGCCTGCATGCCGGCAACCTCGTCCCGCTGCTGATGCTCAAGCGGTTCCAGCGGGCCGGGCACCGGCCGATCGTGCTGGCCGGCGGGGCGACCGGGATGATCGGCGACCCGCGCGACACCGGCGAGCGCACGCTGAACACCCTCGACACCGTCGCCGAGTGGGCCGGGCGGATCCGCGGGCAGCTCGAGCGGTTCGTCGACTTCGGCGATTCGCCGACCGGTGCGGTCGTGGAGAACAACCTGAACTGGACCGGGCAGCAGAACGTCCTCGAATTCCTCCGCGACGTCGGCAAGCACTTCTCGGTGAACGTGATGCTCAACCGGGAGACGGTGAAGCGGCGGCTCGAGTCGGACGGGATGTCGTACACCGAGTTCAGCTACCTGCTGCTGCAGTCGCAGGACTACCTGCAGCTCTACCGGCAGTACGGCTGCAAGCTGCAGGTCGGCGGCTCGGATCAGTGGGGCAACCTCGTCGGCGGCGTCGACCTGATCCGCCGGGTCGAGGGCGGCAGCGCGCACGCGCTCACCGCGCCGCTGGTCACCGACGCCGAAGGCCGCAAGTTCGGCAAGTCCACCGGCGGCGGCAACGTGTGGCTCGACCCGGAGATGACGTCGCCGTACGCCTGGTACCAGTACTTCGTGAACGTCGGGGACGCCGACGTGATCCGGTACCTGCGCCTGTTCACCTTCCTCGAACGGGAGGAGATCGACGCGCTGGCCGAGGACACCGAGCAGCGCCCGCACCTGCGTGCCGCGCAGAAGCGGCTCGCGGAGGAGTTCACGAACCTGGTCCACGGCGAGGACCAGACGCAGCAGGTCATCGCGGCGAGCCAGGCGCTGTTCGGCCGCGGTGAGCTGGCGGACCTCGACGCGGCCACGCTCGACGCCGCGATGGCCGAGGTGCCCACCGGCAAGGTCGACCCGGGCGGCGACGCGACGATCGTCGACCTGCTGATCGCCGGGGCACTGGCCGACAGCCGCGGCGCGGCGCGGCGGACGGTGAAGGAGGGCGGCGCGTACGTGAACAACGTGAAGGTCGCCGACGAGGAGTGGAAGCCGTCCGCTTCGGACGCGCTGCACGGCCGGTGGCTGGTGGTCCGGAAGGGCAAGCGGAACGTCGCCGGGGTGCGGCTCGGCTCGTGAGTGGCTCCGGGGCCCGAAACAGGGGTTTGACCTGCGGAAACGCGGTTAAGGTACCCCCCTGTTCCGGGACCTTTCCGGGAGTGTAAAGTTCTCCGAGTCGCCAGGGAGACCGGGTGGCCGCCGGGACACGAACCAAGCTCTTGCCCTTCGGGTGATTGAGTGGGTGTCCCACCTAAAACTGCTTGAAACGACGCATCGGGCTTGGCCTGGTTTTTCTGGGTTTGGTTCGGGGTGTGTTGCTTGAGAACTCAACAGTGTGCTAGTGAACTAAGCCAGTAG
>NZ_JNYZ01000061.1 GCF_000717335.1 Amycolatopsis jejuensis | reverse complement strand
GATCCCACCCACAATCCTCGACCCCGAACAAAAACCCCTCCGCAACACCGCCCACAACCCACCACCCGTACCCAACCCACCACCCACCCCGCAACCCACATCGACACCAACCCCAGCCCGGGCGGCGAAGCCAATGTCGGCACCCACACCCAGCCCGCCGCCCACACCCAGCCCGACATCCACACCCAGCCCGACATCCACACCCAGCCCGCCGTCCACGAGTTCCACCGCGGTGCCCTCAGCCGCCTTGACCGCCAGGGGGACACCCAGCCCGCCGCCTTTACCCAGCCTGGCAAGCACACTTAGCCCGGCAAGGACACCCAACCCGGCACCCACAGCGAGCCGGGAATCACCCCAAGCCCAACACCGCCGCCACTCCCGATCCCGATTCAAGCACCGGCCTGGACGTTGGCGTCACGGTCAACCACCCCCACCGCACGAACACCAATCACCACCCCGACACGAGTCCCGGTAGATCGCCTCGGCCAAGGCGGCGGGCAAATAGCGCCCGCCTGCGCCGAACACCCCAAATAGGAGTCACCCCTGGCCAAGAGCGCAATGAATCCATCGCGTCCTGCCCGCCTCCCACCAAACCCTGACACGAAAGCGTGGCACCCCAACGGAACCCGAGCGGCGAACCATGAGCTCCCCAGCGCGCAACACACGCAACGCTGCCGCGCACCCCTGCCCTGCCCATCAGGGCGTCAACGACCAAGGGCACCCACACACCGGCTCGCGGAACCCAACCGCCGGCGGGCAGGCCAGCTTCTGACGCATGCACGCACGCGAGCGCGCGGCACCTCCCGGCAGAACCAGCCGCGGGTCCGCAGGATCAGCCGACGGTCCACGGAACAGCCGCCGGTCCGCGCCCGCCTGCCGACGGGGCGGAGCTGCTCCCCAGCAGGTCGAACCCCGGCTGCTCGTTCGTACAGCCGAACTCAGCCATCCCGCCTCACCAACCGGAAGGTCGACACATGCTCCTCAGACCAGACGGGCGCCGCGCCCCTTCCCCCAACCAGGGCACGGAGCCCGCCACGCGCCAATACCGGCAGAGCAGAGCGCCCCCGGCAAGCCGCGGGACTCCAGCCAAGATCACCGGCCCGCAAGGTACGGCAGCCCGGGAAGGACCACCCACCAAGGGGTCGATCCATCCCGGGCCACCCCGATCACCACGAAACCCGATCGGTCGATCCGGCGGCTTCCTCCCGGCCGCGGACCAGGTCGGCGTACCGGCCGTCCGCGGCGAGGAGTTCCTCGTGCGTGCCTCGTTCTGCTACTTCTCCCTTGTCCAGCAGCACGATCTCGTCGGCGTGCCGGACGGTCGACAGGCGGTGCGCGATCGTGATCACCGTGCGGCCTGCCATGATCTCGTCCAGTGCCGCCGAGATTTCGCGTTCGGTGCGGGTGTCCAGTGCGCTCGTCGCCTCGTCGAGGAGCAGGACCGGTGGGTTGCGCAGGATCGTCCGAGCCAGCGCGATGCGCTGCTTTTCCCCGCCGGAGAAACGGAAACCTCGTTCTCCGACCACCGTTTCGTACCCCTCCGGCTGCCGTTCGATCACGTCGTGGATGCGCGCGGTTTTGGCCGCGGCCACGAGTTCCTCGTCGGTCGCGTCCTCCTTGGCGAACCGCAGGTTCTCCGCCACCGAGGCATGCAGCAGGTACGGTTCCTGGGACACCACGCCGAGAATTCCCGCCAGCGACTCGAAATCGTACTCCCGCACGTCGACGCCGTCGATGGTGATCGAGCCGGAGTCCACGTCGTACAGTCGCGCGAGCAGGTACCCGAGCGTCGTTTTCCCCGACCCGCTTTCCCCGACGACCGCCACTTTCGCGCCCCGCGGGACCACCAGGTCGACCTCACGCAGCGTCGGTTCGGGTGCGTCCTCGTGCCGGAACGACACGCGGTCGAACCGGACCTCGCCGCGGACGTTCTCCGGCGCGGCCTTCACGGGGTCCGCCGCCTCGACGATGTCGACCTTCCGGTCCTGGTAATCGAAAACACGCGCGAAAAGCGCCTTCATCGTCCGGAACTCGACTGCGGTGTGCAACAGGCTTTCCAACGGCCACACCAGCGTTTCCTGCAGCGCGATCATGGCCACGATCGTGCCGATGGTCATCGTCGGCGTGATCCCCATCAGGTACCCGCCGAGCAGGTAGGTGAGCGCCGGGATCGCGGACACCAGCAGCGTCACGATCGAGTACTCCCACTGCCCCGCGGTGTGCGACCGGACCTCGAGGTCGGCGACGTCGCGCGACGTGCGCGTGAACAGCGCGACCATCCGCCGCGCGCGGCCGGTGGTCTTGCTCAGCACCATGCCGGACACCGACAGCGATTCCTGCACCAGCGACGACATGTCCGCGAGCCGTTCCTGCTGCCGCGTGGTGACGCGTTCCCGCATTTCGCCGATCCGGCCGTTGATCCAGATCGACAACGGCAGGCCGATGAACGAAAACAGCGCGAGCCGCCAGTCCAGTACCAGCATGGAAATAATCGCGACGGCCACGATGGTGACATTTCGAGTCACTTCCACCGCAGTATTCGTCACGAACGACTGCATTCCGCCGATGTCCTGCGAAATCCGCGACTGGACCTCGCCGTTACGCGTCGACGTGAAGAACTTCAGCGACATTCGCTGCAGGTGCGAATACACCTTCACCCGCAGGTCGTGGATCACGGCCTGACCGACCCGCGACATGATCAGGATCTGCACCACGCTGATCAGCGCCTCGACCGCGGCAATCGCGACGAAGGCGCCGACCAGGAGCAGCAACAGCCGCATGTCCTTGCCCGGCAACGCGATGTCGACGATCGCTTTGATGACGAACGGGATCATCATCCCGACCACCGACGTGAGCATGATCAGCGCCAGTACGCCGCCCAGCCACCACTTGTAAGGAGCGAAAAGCCGCCAGATCCGCTTACCGTCGACCTTCACCGGCTCGGCCGGTGTTCCGGCGAATTCCACGCCCCGGACATCGCCCCAGAAGGAGTCCCCGAGGGACATTCCTCATTCCCTTTCCGTACTGCGGCAGAATGTTCCCGCGCGACCGCGCAGCACATCCCGATCCGATTTCCGCACGCGAAATGCTCGGACTCCCGTCCAGGAGGAGCACTTCCGCAGCTTGCCCACCAAAAAACCCGGCGCGCACGTCAAAAAACCCGGCGCGCAACCGGTTTTCACCTCATCGGTGACGGATGCGCCGTCTATTCAGTCCGTTCCGAAGCGCGATGGTAGGTCATACTCTGCACAGTAACCGCCCAGCGACACCCGGGCCATCCGTTAACCGGACGACCACGCCCCGCCGACCGGCCGGTCCACCCCCGCCGGATGGCTGGCGCCAGGTGGCGACCAGTGGCGCAGCGCACACCGAGCCGCGCCGACTACGGGGGCGCGATGTCCGCTTTACCGCGCTGCCACGCCGGTCAGATGGTGGGCCGGAGTGCCGTTCTCGAGCCGCTCAGCCATGGTGCCCACCTGCCGGATGAGGATGAGGGAAGCTCGGGCATCGGCAGGTGCATGACTTCGCCGCACTGAAACGACCCCTGGGCGGCCGGGCGGGCATCCGGGCTGAAACCGCAGGCGCGAGCCAGGAGGGCAACTGCACCGAAACCAGAAGCGCGAGTCACGCGGGAGCCGGGCCGAAGCCACAAAACGCGAATCACGCGGGGCCGAAACCCGAAATGCGAACCAGCCGGGCCGAAACCACAGCCGCAAGTCAGGCGGACGGGAACCAGAAGAGCGAGTCAACCGGGCAACCGGGCAACCGGGACGAAACCAGAAACGCGAACCTGCCCGGCCGAAACCACAACCGCGAGCCAGGCGGACCGCAACCACAACCCACAACCGCGAGCCAGCCGAACCAAAACCAGGACAGCCGTGGTCAGCAGCCCCACATCAGAAGGCCAGCCCGGGCCACGAGCACTCCGGTCAGGCCTCCTGCCGCCGGACTATTTCCGTGATCCAGGTCGGCGCATACGGTGACGTGCAGTTCGGTGGGGTCGGGTAGTCCTTCAGGACCCCCAACCGCTCCCCGATCGCGATTGCGCGGGCTCGTAGCGGCGGGTGCTCGATGCCGATCTGGGCCAGGCAGTGGTTCATCGCCCACTGGAGGCGGTCGGGGGCGGTCTGCAGGTCGGACTCGATGACGTCCAGCAGGGCGGGCAGGTCCAGGCCCTCGGGGTTCTTCGCGACTCGCTCGGTGGTCAGCGCCCAGCCTGCGCTCGCGACGACCGGGTCCGGATCGGCCAGCCAGGTGGTCCGGAGGTCCTCGGCGTACCGCGTCTTCTTGACGACGTAGCCGACCAGCCAGTCGTGCACCTTGGGCTTCTGCGCGGAGCGGAGCATCGCGTCGAGCTCGTCGCGGTCGAATGCCTTCGGGCGGCAGATCAGCAGCGCTACCAGCCGCGCCGCGGTGTCGCCGGTTCGCCACAGGTCGCGGGCCAGCTCGTGCTGGGTCTTGAGCTCCTTGGCCAGCGTCCGGAGCTTGCCGAGGTTGACGCCGTGGTCGTCCCCGTGCTTCTCGTTGACGGCGCGGATCTTCGGATCCTCCAGCGCCGCCAGCTCCTTCAAGACCCCATCGACCGTCGGCTCGACCACGAAAAACCTCCTGTACCGGCTGAAGCCCACCTTACGGGGGGCCGCGCGGCACCGGGGGTAACACGCGGGGGTGCCGAACCGTCTGACCTGCCGGGTAGCCGCGATTGGTGAACGCGGGCTGCGGCACCAACCCGACTATGGGGACTCCGCAGCCCGCCTCTGCGCCCGCGATGCAAGGAATACCAGGGTTACCTCGATCCCGGAAAGCTCGGAGGGCCCGGGCGGCCCAAGACCTCCGGGGAGCTCCAGCACGAGTTCACCTGCAAGCAACCCCAGCCGGAGTGCTGATCAGCCCAGAAACTCCTCCGCGGACGGGATCGGGTGGCGGACCCAGTTGTCCACCCGGGTGAACGTGGCGCCGCCCATGCGGCCGATCGGGTGGTAGGCGTCCTGGTCAAGGCGGCCGTCCGGGCGGAGCAAGGCGTCGTCCACCGATACGCCCAGTACTTCGCCGAATACCAAGTGTGAGCCCTTGAACTCGTCGACCTTCACCAGCGTGCATTCCAGGCTCGGCCCGGCGCCTGCGGGGTGCGGCACGCCGATCGACACCCCGGCGGCCCACGACAGGCCGACGGCGGCGGCTTCGTCCACTGTGGAATCCACTGCGGACGCTGTGCGCGCGATCAACTCCTCCTGTCCGCTCAGGGCCATCGTGATCGCGAACTCTCCCGAAGCGACGACGTTCGCCAAAGTGTCCTTCGCACCGCCGGAAACGGCGAAGACGACGGTCGGCGGGTCCATGGTCAGCGGGGCGAAGTAGCTGAACGGCGCGAGGTTCGCGACACCCGCGCTGTCCACTGTGCTCACCCAAGCAATCGGCCGTGGCACGATGGCGTTCTTCACCATCCACACGAACGCGCCGTGGTCGGCGTCGGTGTTGCTGCAGTACACCTGGCTCACAGCACACGCCCGCCCAGCACGGTCAGTTCCGACCGCGTCCGCAGCAGGTCCAAGCCCGAAGCGGTGAACGGGTCGTGGTCGAGGACAGCCAGGTCACCCACCGCACCCAACGACAGCGTCCCCGAGGAGCGTTCCAGCCAAGCCGGGCCGGTGGTCCACAGCCGCACGGCTTCCTCCCGCGTCAGCGGCGAAGACACCGCGGAAAACTCGTTCGGACCCGGGGAGCCGGTGAAAGTCGCGACCCCGCGTCGCCAGTCCGGGACGGTCACCGGGGCGTCCGAGCTGTCGGCGACCATCACGCCGTGGTCCAGCAAAGCCCGCGCGGGGAACGCAGACGACCACCGCGCCGCGCCGAGGATTCGTACCATCGAGGGGCCGCTGTACGTCCGCATGAGCGAGCTCGTGATCACGCCGATCCCGCCCCGCGCGAGCCGGCCGAGCACGTCCGGCGACAGGAACGTGCCGTGGATCAAGGCGTGCCGCGCGTCCGGCCACGGGTCGGCCGCCTGCGCTGCCTCGATGGCGTCGACCACCGCGTCCGCGGCCCGGTCGCCGGTCACGTGGACTTGCGCCCGTACCCGCCGCCGATGTGCGACCGCGACCAGCTCGTGCAGCTCGGCCAGCCGCGCACTGTCGTCCTCGCCAGCGGTCACGAGACTGCCGTGCCCGCCATCGGCGTACTGCGTGTGCATCCACGCCGTGCAGTGCGTCGGGACCCCGTCGGCGAACAGCTTGATCCCGCCGATCCGGAGCAGGTCGTCGCCTACCGAAAAGTCCGTCGAGTCCAGGAAACCAGCGAGATCCGCAGCGGACGTCGTCGGTGACGGCCAATTCCAGTGCAGCAGCGCGGTAACCCGCATTCGCAGCCGATCGGCCGCGTGCAGGTCGCGGTAGTCCTGCCACAGCCCGGGCGGCACGATCGGGTCGGTCAGGCTCGTCATGCCCAAGCCGTTCAACCGGGCCATCGCCCGCACGATCGCGTCCAGCCGCTCCTCCCGGCTCGGCGGCGGCACCAGCCCGGCCACCAGCTCCTGCGCGCTCTCCACGAGGACCCCGGTCGGCTCACCGGCCGCGTCCCGCACGAGCGAGCCCGCCACGGGATCCCGGGTCGCTGCGGTGATTCCGGCCCGCGCCAGCGCCGCGCTGTTGCACCACACCTGGTGCGACGAAGCGTGGTGCAGCACCGCCGGGCGCGACCCGGTCACGCCGTCCAGCCAGGTCCGCGACGGCATCGCCCGGCCGTCCGCGAACTCCGCGACGGTCGTCTCCCGCCAGCCGCGGCCGACGATCCACTCCCCCTCCGGCGCACCGGCCAGCGCCCGCGCCACCGCGTCGAGGTCCGCCGCGGTCGACAGGTCGACACAGAACTCCGGCCCGGCTGCGGCATGGAACGCGAGGTGGAGGTGGGCGTCGTTGAGCCCGGGGAGGACAGTCCGGCCGTCCAGCTCGACGATCCGCGCGTCAGTCGAAGCCGCAGCCAACGCATCATCACCAAGAGCAGCCACGCGACCGTCGGACACCAGCACGGCCGAGACAGTCCCCAAGGCAGGATCCAGCGTCCGGACCACCCCGCCGCGCAGCAGTAGATCCCTCATACTGCCGCCAATTCCGGCGCACCACTGGGTACCACGGCTTGATGCTCGGGATCCCACGCCACCGTCACGTCGTCCCCCGGGCGATGCTCGTGGACCGCGCCTGCCGAGAGCACCGCGCAACCACGGCTGCCGTCGTGGTACCGCAGCCAGATCCGCGTGTGATCGCCGACGTACACGATGTCGGTGACAGAAGCGCTCGTCCGCTGGTGTCCACTCGGGACCGCCGAAGTGCGGGAATGCAGCGTCAACCGTTCCGGCCGTACGATCGTCACCTCTCCCGGAGTGAGCGAAAGCGCATTGGATTCCCCGACAAACTGCGCCACAAAAAGGGTTTCCGGCCGTTCGTACAGTTCTTCCGGCGTACCCACCTGCTCGATCCGGCCGTCGTTGAACACCGCGATCCGGTCCGACAGCGTCAACGCTTCCTGTTGATCATGGGTCACGAAGAGAAACGTCATCCCCAATTCCCGGTGCATCCGCGCGATTTCGCGCTGCAATTGGTCCCGCAGCTTCTTGTCCAATGCACCCAGCGGTTCGTCCATCAGCAACGCCCGCGGCTCGTACACCACGGCCCGAGCCAGCGCGACCCGTTGCTGCTGCCCGCCGGAAAGCTGCCGCGGCAACCGATCCCGTACTGCCGACAGCCCGACCAGCTCCAGCACCTCGTCCACCCGCTGCGCGATCTCGGCCTTCGGCCGTTTCCGCTGCGACAGTCCAAAAGCGACATTCCGCGCCACCGACATGTGCGGAAACAACGCATACTGCTGGAACACCACGCCCAGATTGCGCCGGTGCGGTTTGAGCCGCGAGATCTCCTGACCGTCCACAGTGATCGATCCGGCGGTCAGCGGCGTGAACCCGGCGATCATCGACAGCATCGTCGTCTTGCCCGACCCGGACGGGCCGAGAAAAGTCATGAACTCGCCGTCGGCAATGTGCAGGGAAACGTCGTCCACGGCAGGCCGGTCCACTCCGGCGTACGCCTTGGTCACATTCGCGGTGGTGATGCCTTCAGTCATGGTTGCTCCGTCGGCGCAAGAAGGTGGGGACGAACAGCAGAATCGTGGTGAACACGACGATCAGGCTCGACGCGGCGGCAATCGTCGGGTCGATTTCCAGCACGATCGACTCGTACATCTTCACCGGCAGCGTCTTGATCGCCGGCGTCTGCAGGAAAAGCGCGACTACGACCTCGTCGAACGAAGTCGCGAAAGCGAAAATGAAACCCGTCGTCACACCCGGCGCAATGATCGGGAGGACCACTTTGCGCATTGTCGCGAACCGTGGCGCACCCAGGCTGGCGGCGGCTTTCTCCATGATCGGGTCGTACCCGGCGAGGCTCGTCTGCACCGACGTGAGCACGAACGGCAGCCCCAGCACGGCATGCGCCAGCACGAACCCGAGCATCGTGCCGTTCAGCTGCCAGCGCAGGAAAACCCCGTAGATCGCGACCGCGACCACGATGCCGGGCAGGATCATCGGCGCCATCAGCAGCTGCCGCACCAGACCACGGCCGCGGAAGCGCACTCGGTCGAGTGCCAGCGCGGCGGCCACGCCGAGCACCGTGGCCAGCGCCGCCGCGAGCAGCCCGACTTGCACGGAGTTCGCCAACGCAGCCAGCCATTGCTTGCTGGTGAAGAATTCCGCGTACCAGTGCCACGACCAGCGCTCCGGCGGGAATTGGAACGTCGAACCCGCCCCGAAGCTCATCGGGATCACCACGAGTGTCGGCGCGACCAGCACGAACGCCACCACCGCGACCCACCCCCGCAGGCCCCAGCCGAGGCTGCGCTGCCGCAATGCAGCGCGGCTGATGGAAGGTTTATCGGTCACGGTCGGCACCTCCTGCCGCACTGGTGCCCAGCGGGGCGGCCACCCGGCTGAGCAGGGCGAGCACCACGAGCGTGAGGACCAGCAGGATCGCGCCGAGCGCACCGGCGCCCGCGAAGTCCAGCAGGTCGTTGACCTGGGTACCGATCACCTGCGCGACCAGCGCCTGCTGCGGCGTACCCAGCAGCGCGGGCGTGATGTAGAAGCCGAGCGACATGATGAACACCACCGAAACCCCGGCCAGCACGCCCGGCATCGACAGCGGCAGGTACACCCGCAGGAACGCGACCGGACGACGGGCGCCGAGGCTTCCCGCGGCGTGCAGCAGGCTGCGGTCGATGCCGAGCATCGCGCTTTGCAGTGGCAGCACCATGAACGGCAGCATCACCTGCACCATCGCCACCGTCACGCCAGCCACCGACCCCAGCAGCACCACGCCGTCGATTCCGATGGCGGACAACAGGTTCTCGATCACTCCGCCGCGTTGTTCCAGCACGTACCAGGCGAAGTTGCGGGCCATCAGGCTGGTCCAGAACGGCATCAGCACCAGCAGGGTCAGCACTCCGCGGGCCTGGCGCCCGACGAGTGTCATCGCGTACGCATACGGATACGCGACGACGAGCGTCGCAACCGTGATGATCAACGCGGTCCGCAAAGTGCGCAGTACCACGCGAATCTGCACCTCGTCACCAAGCACCGCGAGGTAGTTGCCGACGCCGAAGGACGGTTCGGTGAAGCTGCGCCACAGGATCACGGCGAGCGGGTAGAAGAAGAACACCGCGACCACCGCCGCGGCCGGGAGCAGCAGCCAGGAAGTCCGCCGCGTGCCGTGCTCCACGGCCGGGCGGCGGGTCAGTACGGCGGTCATCCCGTGGTCCAATCCGACCACGCCTTCACGAGCCGGGGCCGGTTCGCCGCCCACCAGCGCACGTCACTGAGCACTCGCAAGCCTTCCTTCTCATCCCCCCAGATGTCGAGCTGCCGTCCGATCTCCGACCGCGCGGCCGGGGCGGCCGTGTTAGCCGGTCCGACCCCTGCCCGCGCGGCGAAATCCGCTGCCTGCGCCGGTTCCGAGGCGAACCGGATGAGCTTCTTCGCCTCTTCGGCGCGTGCCGTCCCCTTCGGCACCACCAGGACGTCCCAGGTCACCGGGACCGGAATGCCCGGCACCACTTTCCAGTTCGTCGCACCCGCCTTGAGCAGCGAGAACGCCCGCGCGCTGACGATCAGCGCCAGGTCCGCCTGGCCGCCGGCCATCCGCTGCTGCTGATCGCCGTACGTGCTGGTGATCGTGAGCTGCGGGCGGATCCGGTCGTACATCCCGAGGGCACGCTTCATGTCAAGCGGGTACAGCCGGTTCCGCGGCACGCCGTCGGCCAGCAGCGCGGCTTCGATGGTGCCGACACTCGGGTCGCCGCCGTAAATGATCCGCCGCCCGGGGAACTGCTTCGGGTCGAAGAAGTCCGCGAGCTTGGTCGGCGGATGGTTGCCGTACACCTTCGAGTCGTACATCAGCATCATGCCGAAGAACGCGTCCGGCACCCCGCAGTCGGTGAGCGAGCCGTCCGGGAATCCGGCGGCCTGCGGTCCCATGTCGATCGGTTCGAGCAGGCTCCCGCACACCGCGGCCGCCGCGGACGCATCCGTGTCCACGACATCCCAGGTCACCTTGCCCGCCTCGACCATCGCCTTGAGCTTGGCGTTGCTCGACGGGCCGTCGATGGTGACCGTGGTCCCGGTGCGCTGTTCGTACGGGTCGAGCCACGCGGCGCGCTGACCGGCCTGGTAGGCGCCCTGGCCGTAGGAGACGAACACGAGCGAGTTCGGGCCGCCCTCCGAGATCGCGCATCCGGAGGTGGCCAGCAGAAGCACGGCGGACAACAGCGTCGGTATCCGGCGTTTCATCGGCTCAGCCCGCCGCGGCCGCGACGTGTCGGCACAGCACGTCGGCCAGGGTGTCGATCTGCTCCTCGGTGATGACCAGCGGCGGCGACAGCACAATGCTGGTCCCGGACGCGCGTACCACCACGCCGTCGGCACGGCAGCCCGCCTGGACCGGCGCGGTCGGCCGGTCCGCGAACTCGATGCCGAGCATCAACCCCACCCCGCGCACCTCGCGGACGTGCGGCAACGCGGCGAGCGGATCGAGCCGCGCGCGCAGCCGGGCGCCGAGGACGCGGGCGCGTTCGAGCAGGTTCTCCTTCTCGATGATGTCCAGGTTCGCGAGCGCGACCGCCGCGCCGACCGGGTGGCCGTTGTAGGTGAAGCCGTGCAGGAACGTTGCGCCGTCGGCGAGTTCGAGCACCCTCCGTCCGATGAGGACCGCACCCATCGGAATGTACCCGCTGGTGAGCCCTTTCGCGGTGACGATCATGTCCGGCTCCATGCCGAAGTGCTCGCTGCCGAACCAGTGCCCGGTGCGGCCGAACGCGGTCACGATCTCGTCGGCGATCAGCAGGATCCCGTGCCGGCGCAGGACTTCCTGCACGCGCGGCCAGTACCCGTCCGGCGGCGGCACCATCCCGCCGACGCCGAGCACCGGTTCCCCGATGAACGCGGCGATCCGGTGCGCACCGATCTCGTCGATGCGCTTCTCCAGGTCGGCCACGAGGAGATCGGTGGCATCCGGGCTCAGACCGTGTGGCTTGCCGAGCCATTCGACGTCCGGCAGCAGCGGGCCGAACCCGGCCCGCAGGCCCTCGATCCCGGTCGCGGCAAGGGAAGCGCCACCCATGCCGTGGTACCCGCCGTGCCGCGCGAGCACCACCGTGCGCTCGGGCGAACCGGCGTGGTGGAAGGCTAGCCGGGCGAGTTTGATCGCGGTTTCGTTGCCTTCCGACCCGCCGTTGGTGAGGAAGACGCGTTCCAGCCCAGCCGGGGCGAGTGACAGCAGACGTTCGGCGAGGCGGATCGACGGGGCGTTGGAGTAGTCGCCGAAGGACGAGTAGAACTCGAGGCGGCGGATCTGCTCGGCGGCGACGTCGGCGAGCTCGGCGCGGCCGTGGCCGACCGGGCATTGCCACAAACCGCAGGTCCCGTCGAGGTACTGGTTGCCGTCGGTGTCCCACAGCAACGCGCCTTCCCCGCGGTCGAGGACGAACGGTTCGGCCGGGGCGCCGATCACGGTGTGCGGATGGATGAGGGTGCGCTGGTCAACGGCAGCGAGGGTCACTTGGGGAGTCCTTTCAGTGCAGCCGCAGTGCGACGGCTTTGGTCTCGGTGTAGGCGTCGATGCCTTCGGCACCGCCTTCGCGTTCCTGGCCGGAGTTCTTCTGGCCGCCGAAGGGAAGTTCCGGGCGGACCGGCGCCGGGTCGTTCACGCCGAGGACGCCGAAGTCGAGCCGGTCGAGCGTGCGCCAGAGGCGGCGGAGGTCGTTGCCGAACACGTACGCGGCGAGGCCGTAGTCGGTGGAGTTGGCCAGCTCGACGGCCTCGTCGTCGGTGGCGAAGGCCGAGACGGCGAGCACCGGGCCGAACGTTTCCTCGTGGCTGATCAGCATGTCCGGTGTGACGTCGACGAGCACGGTCGGCTCGAAGAAATGCCCCGGCAGATCGTCGCGGCGGTGCCCGCCCACCAGCACCTGCGCGCCTTTGCCGACGGCATCGGCGACCTGGTTTTCGACCTTCGTCAGCCCGGCTTCGTCGATGAGCGGGCCGACATTCGTCCCCTCCGCGTCGCCGCGGCCGACCCGCAGCGCGGCGGTCTTCTTTTCGATCAGCGCGAGCAGGTCGTCCTTGATGCTCTCGTGCACGTAAAGCCGGTTCACCGCGGTGCAGCTCTGCCCGGCGTTGAAGAACTTCCCGGCGACGACCCCCGCGGCGGCCGCTTCGAGGTCGGCGTCGTCGAACACGATGGCCGGGGAGTGCCCGCCCATTTCCAGCGACGTGCGGCGGAGAAGGTCGCCGGTCTGCCGCAGCAGACCCAGCCCGACCTCGGTCGACCCGGTGAAGCTGACCTTGCGCAGCCGCCGGTCCGCCAGCAGCTCACCGACGAGCTCGCCCGGCCGGGTCGTGGTCAGCGATTGCAAGACGCCCGCGGGCAGGCCGGTGTCCTGCACGATCCGCAGCAGCGCGGTGGCGATGAGCGGCGTCTGCTCGGCGGGTTTCGCGATCACCGGGCAGCCCGCGGCGAGCGCCAGTCCGACCTTGCGCAGCAGCATGCTGGCCGGGAAGTTCCACGGCGTGATCGCGAGAACCGGCCCGACCGGCGCGCGCAGCACGAGCCCCGGACCTGCGGCGTTCGCCGGGGTGACCCGTCCGTAAGCTCGACGGCCCTCTTCCGCGGCCCATTCCAGCATCCGCGCGGCACCGGCCAGCTCGCCGTTCGCTTCCGCCAGCGGTTTTCCGTTCTCGCGGCTCAGCAGGGTGGCGAGTTCTCCTTGCCGGGTACGGATTTCCGCGGCGGCGGCACGAAGGTAGCCACCGCGGGTCTCCGGGTCGGTGTCGGCCCAGCCGCGGAATGCGGCCGCCGCGGAGGTCAGCGCTTCCTGCGCCTGCCCGGGTCCCGCGTCGGCGGCCTGGCCGAGCACGGTGCGGCTCGCGGGGTCGACGACGTCGAACGTCGCCGGGGCGGAGACCCAGCGGCCGTCGATCAGCAAGGTAGCGGGCATCAGGTCGCCTTTCGCATCGGTGGGGGGACGCGCTGAGTCTGACCCCAGGTGTTGATTAAGTCAACACCTGATTTTTGCTGCACTGCAAGGGAAAAGGCAGCACTGAAGACCCCGATGACTCATCGGGGTCGTTCGGTGATGCAGTTCAGTGCGCGGCGGCGAGCAGGCCGCGCAGGGCTTCGAGCGCCGGGCCCGGATCGACGTCCGGGTCCGCCACTTGATGCAGGAACATCCCATCGAGCGCATAGAAGACGAGCTGCGCGAGCCCGTCCCCGGCAGGCAGTTCCTTGCCGACCGCGGCGAGGTAGCCGTCGTAGAGCCGCCGCACCACCGGGCGCAGCTCGGGCCGCCGCGCCGACTCCACCACGAGCTGGTACTGGAAAATCTGGAGCGCCGCACTGTCCCGGAACCGTTGGCGCACCTCGGGACCGTCGGCGTACACCCCGGTGCGGGCGCCGATCAGGCCGTTCTCCGCGCTTTCCTCGAGCACCAGGTCCAAAGAGGACTGGAGCAGGTCGTCGAGCGAGGAGAAATGGTGCTGCACCGCACCCGTGGTGCAACCGGCCGTTTTGGCGACCGCGCGATAGGTGAGGCCGCGCAGGCCTTCCGCGGCCACCACCTCGACCGCGGCGCGGCGCAGCGCGCGTTTGAGCTCCGTCGAGTCTTCGGGCACTTCGCGTCCTCCTTCCGATCGGCCCGAGGGTACATTACAGATGTAATGTAGAGCTAGCGCCGGTCAGGAATCGCCCGGAAACCCGTAGTCCCAGTCGATCTCCCACAGCAGGAGGGAGCCGTCCGACATCCCGGAGACCACGTGGTGCGCGCTCGGCGTCATCGCCGCGGACGCCACGTACGTGCGTTTGACCTGGTGCAGGCAGCGCCCGGCGAAGAGGTCCCACCAGCGCATCGTCTGGTCCTCGCCGCCGGACAGCGCGTGCCGTCCGTCGGCGCTGATGGCGACGGAGTTGATCTGCGCCGTGTGCCCGGCGGGCAGCGGGCGGCCGGTCCCGGTGGCGAGATCCCAGGCGACCACGGCGCCGGTGGTGCTGCCGGACACCGCGTAACGGCCGTCCGGCGTCACCGCGACCGCGCCGATCGAACCGCCGCTTTCGTCCGGGAAAACGCGGAGACATTCGCCTGTGGCCAGGTCCCACCAGCGCATCGTCCGGTCGGCGGCGCCGGACAGCGCGTACCGCCCGTTCGCGGTCACCGCCACCCCGTTGAGGTGCCCGTCGTGCCCGGCGAGGGTGCGGTATTCGCCGGTGGGCAGGTTCCACCAGCGCAGCAGGTGATCGGTGCTGCCGGTGAGCGCGCGACGGCCGTCGGGGGTGATGGCCGCGGCGAAGGTGATCAGTTCGTCGTCGAGCGGCCGCGCGGCCCGGCGTTTGCCCTGGCTGAGGTCCCACCAGTGCACGTAGTGGTCACCGACGGAGACGGCGGAGCGGCCGTCGGGGGTCACGTCGATCTCGTGCGCGAGGCCGTCGTCGCTGTCCAGTACCTGTTTGCACTGCCCGGTCGTGAGGTCCCACCAGCGCAGGAGGGTGTCGGCGGTCGAGCACAGCGCATGCCGTCCGTTCGACGTGATGGCCACCGCCCGCGCAAGGTGGCCCGGCGCGTCCAGGTGCCGGGTCTGCCTGCTGCCGATGATCGTCGTCCGCTGTCCACTGTGGCCGGTCTGGCGCCAGAGCTGCGCCAGGTCCGGGTTGTTCTCGAATCCGGCGACCGACCGGGCGGCACGGAGTTCCCCTGCCGCACCGGGAGCGTTGCCACGGTCGAGGAGGGCCCGGGCGGCGCCGAGGTGCCGTTCGAAGATGTCCGCCTGCCTGCCCAGGTCCACTGTGGACCTCGGACGGCTGTACCGCCATGGGGCCGGGGTGCCGGTTTTCAGTGCCCATTGGTAGACGGTGCGCTCGGACCCACTGAAGAATGCGGTTCCCTGGTGGAGGGTCACCTGGTCGATCGTTCCGTCGACGTCCACGGTGCGCAGGCAACGGCCGGTGTCGAGGTCCCACCAGGTCAGTTCACCGGAGTTGTTGCCCGCGACGAGATTGTGGCCATCGACGGCCACGGCGTGGAAGGGTGAGGAGAGCACGTCGAGGACGCGGTGCTGGTAGGTCATCACGCGCACGCATCGGCCGGTGAAGTCCCACTGGCGAAGGGTGCCGTCGTGTCCGCCTGAGACGAAGCCGTCGGGCAGCAACGCGAGCGTGTAGACCGCTTTGCGGTGCCCGCGGAAGATCTGGTCCCCATGGCGGATGAGACCGTCTTCCCCGGCAGACAGCAGGTCGCCGTTTGGCAAGAGCACCAGGTGGTTCACCGGTCCGTCGTGTGCATGGACCGTTTGCTGCACATTTGCCGTTTCGACGTGCCACCACCACAGCGTTCCTGCCTCATCACCGGCCACAATGGACTTGCCGTCCGTGGCGATGGTTCGGATGCTGCTGTCGCCCTGATAAATGCGCAGGCAGGTGCCGGTGTTCGGATCCCACAGCCGGACCGTGCCGTCCGCACCGCCGGAAATGATCTGCCCGTCCATTGTGGAGACCGCATGCACCGGTCCACTGTGGCCGATCATGGTCCGTTCGCATTGTCCGGTCTGGAGATTCCACCAGCGGACAATGCCGTCTTCACCGCCGTCAGCCGCGTATTCTCCGGCGATCCTCAGTGGACAGCTTTCGCCGTCGTATCCCGCCAACGATACGTGCGGGATCTCCTGACCGTCGTCCCGGCGTTCGGTGTGCACGGCAGCGAGCACGTCCGCCAGGTCTTGGGCGCGGGAATCGCCGTCCGGCACGGAAAAGCGGAAGCGGTCGAGGTGTTCGACGAGGTCGATGTCGGTGATTTCGGCTTCGTGCCAACGGCAGAGCGCAGCGTTGACCGTCGCGTCGAGATGCCGGGGATCGGCTTCGAGGGCAGCGTTCCAGAACTCCTTGGCCTGATTGGTCCGGCCGAGGTCCACCATGGACAGTGCCTTGTTGTTGAACCCGTCGGCGAGCACTGCCACCGCGCTGGTTGCCGGGCGCGGGTACGGTTTCCCAGTTTCCTTGGCGTAGATCTCGATCAGCCGGTCGGCGAGTACCCCCAGGTCGGCGGGGCGGGCCGCCGGGTCGTAGGTCAAACATTCCCGCAACAGACGGGCGACCGATTTCGGGATCCGCACCTCGTCGACCGCTGCCGCGGCCAGTGCACCGATCCGCCAGGTCACCTTGCCGGTGAACAGTTCCAGCACGGAAACCGCCCACGACCACACGTCACCACGACGTCCGGCGCGCAGCCCGTTGTACTGTTCCGGCGACGCATAGGCCGGGGTGAGGCCGCGATGGGTGACGAGGATCGACTCCGTACCTTCGAGCGGGCCGCTCGGGCCGGACCGCTGCTGCGCGCGGGCGAGGCCGAAGTCAGTGATCTTCACGACGCCGTCCCTGGTGAGCAAAGCGTTGCTGGGCTTCACATCCTGGTGCACGACACCGGCCTCGTGCGCGACATGCAGGCCCCACGCCATCTGGATCGCGATGTCCAGGATCCGGCCGAGCCCGCGCACCTGCCCGGCCCGGATCGCCTCGGCCACCGTGCCGCCCTCGACGTACTCGGCGAAGATCCGCGGCACCCCGTCGAGCACGCGGACGTAGTGGCAGGTACACAGGTTCGGATGCGGGGGCAGCCCGACCCACACCTCGGCTTCCTCGACGAACGCACCGAGCCCGGACAACCACATCCGCGGCAGCGGGCTCTTCACCGCGAGGTCCATCCCCCAGCCGAGGTGCCGCACGCGATGCACCACGCCCATCCCACCCGCGCCGAGCTCATGCTCGATCCGGTACGTGCCCAGTACGGTCCGGCCGATCTCCCAGCCGATGCCACCGCCTTCGTCCACAGTGGACTCGGTACCGGTGAGCGTCGGCGCGGCCGGGACTGCCTTGCGCTGCTTCCGGAACCGCACTTCCCGTCCTCCTCCGTGGTTCAGCCGAGCTCAGTGGTTCCAGTCCAGCGCAGTGGTTCCAGTCCAGCTCAGTGGTTCCAGTCGAGCGCCCAGACGAGGACCGCGCCGTCCCGGCTGCCGGAAAGCGCCGACCAGCCGTCCGCCGCGACGGCGACCGCGCAGACCTCGTCGTCGTGCCCGGTCAGCAGCCGCACACTCGCGCCGGTCGCCAGCTGCCGCAACCGGACGGTGCCGTCGGCTCCCGCGGTGAAGACGTGCTCGCCACCCGGAACCAGCCCCAGCGCGAGCAGCGGCCCTTGGTGCCCGGTCATGCTTTCGAGCCGGTTCCCGCTGGGCAGCTGCCACTGTTGCAGGTTCCCGCAGTCCTCCCCGGACAGGGCGAGACTGCCGTCGGGAGTCAGCGCGACGGCCCGCGCCCCGCACGAGTGACTGCGTAACGTCTGACGGCATTCTCCGGTCGCGATGTCCCACCACCGCACCGTGGTGTCCGCGCTACCCGAGACCACCGCGCGCCCGTCCGGCTGGACTGCCACCGCGTAAATCCGGTCGGTGTGCCCGGAAAGGACTCGCAGACATTCACCGGTGCGGAGATCCCACCAGCGCACGGTGTTGTCCGCGCTGCCGGACACGGCGTGCCCAGCCATCGCCGGTACCGCAACCGCGGTGACCTCGTCGGCGTGTCCGGAAAGGACTCGGAGACATTCACCCGTGGCAAGATCCCAATGGCGCACCGTGTGATCGGCGCTCGCCGACACCGCGGTCCGGCCGTCCGGTACGAACGCGACAGACGTCACCGCGTCGTGGTGCCCGGTGAATTCGGCGCGGCACTCCCCCGTTTCGAGATCCCAATGGCGTACCACGTAATCCCAGCCCGCGGTGAGCGCGGTCTGCTTGCCCAGCGCGAGCGAGGTCAACCCGGCGGGATTGTCGATGCGCTGGACCTGGCGGGCGTCGGCGAACGTCGTGCGGGTGCGGTGTTTACCGGCCTCTCGCCACAGTTCCAGTACTTCCGGATGCCGGGCGTGGCCGGGAATCCTGCGTGCCGTCCGCAGTCTTTTCGTTGCCGCGTCGAATTCGTTTGCCGCCAAGAGGTCTCGCGCTTCCGTGATTTCCGTGCGGAGCTCGCTTTCGTTTTTTTCGAGCTCCTTCGCCGCGGCGACCGGACTGTACTGCCATGACACGGGCTGTGGTTCCCGGTGCCCCCACGTCCGGACGATATGGTCACTGGCCGCCGAAAAGACCTGACTGCCGTCAGCCGTGATCGCCACCGCGAGGACGATGTACTCGTGGTCGATCGTGCGTAGGCACCGTCCATTGTGGAGGTCCCAGTAGCGAAGAGTCCGATCCAGACCGCCGCTCACGCCGTACCGGCCATCGGCGGAAATCGCCGCTGACCACACGCGGGCCTTGTTCCCGGTGATCGTGCGCAGGCACTGTCCAGTGTGGAGGTCCCAATAGCGCAGGGTCCGGTCCTTGCTCGCCGACAACGCGTACCGGCCATCGGGGGTGATGGAGACCGACTGCATGTGGTCGGTGTGCCCGGAAAGCGTGTGCACACACTGTCCACTGTGGAGGTCCCACCAGCGCAGCATGCCCTGGTTTCCGCCTGCCGCAAGGTATCGGCCGTCCGGTGTCACGGCCACCGAAAGCACGCAGACCTCTTCCGTCGCGACCGTCTGCACCAACCGCCCGCTGCGCAGGTCCCACTGCAGGATCTGGCCGTCCTCCCCGCCGGACACCGCGTACTGGCCGTCCGCGGTCATGGTGAGGCCGCGGATCCGTCCTTTGTGGGCAGACCACTTCCGCACGCAGCGCCCGTTTTCCAAGTGCCACAGGCGGATTTTCCCGTCGGCGTCTCCGGACAGCGCATACTGGCCGTCCGGCGTCACCGCCACCGGCCAGACGTCGGTGGTGTGCCCGGAGAGCTTGACCACGTCTTCGGCGCCGACATCCCACCAGCGCACGCCGCCGTCCTCCGCACCCCACACGACGCGCCGCCCGTCCGGGGTGCACGCCATCCCCCAAGACCAGCCGGAGTTGCAGGTCGCGGTAGCCGGTGGCCCTGCCTCGCCACCCTCCTGGCCGAGGAGCGTCCGCAGTTCGCCGACCGGTTCGTCCACCGCCTGTTCGACCGCCTCGATCCGGCGGGTCACCTCGTCGTCGGTGATCTCGGCGGCGCGCCACTGGAACAGGCCTTGGTTGAAGGTCGCGCCGGGATGGCGGTGGTCGGCTCGCAACGCGTGCGCCCAGCACTCCTCGGCCGCCGCCCGCTCCCCCGCCAGTGCAAACGAGATCGCGCGGTTGTTCCAGTGCCCGGCCGTCGGCGCCACCACCCGCGGCACGGCGCGGCTGCCGGGGTGGATCGCCAGCAACCGCTCGGCAGCGACCTTCGCGGTCGGGCTTGTCCGCAACACCCCCGCGACGGTGTCGGAAACCGGCCCCAGCTGCGCCACCGTGTCCGCCAGCGCCCGCATGTCCTCGGCAGCCGAACCCAGGCGCAGGGAACGGAAATCGGTCAGCCGTACGACGCCGTCGGTGCCGATGACCGCACCGGTCGCATCGAGGCGTCCGTAGGTGAGACCGGCCTCGTGTACCGCCTGGAGCGCCCAAGCCAGCTGAACGGCCACGTCGGCGACGTCGGCCTCCGTCGCGAATCGCCCGTTCTTCGCCGCCTGGCCGAGGTCTTCGCCGGTCGCCTCCTCGGCGGCGACTTGGACCCTGCCGTCGATCAGCCGGAGGCCGTGGCAGGCGCGCAGGTGAGGGTGGAGCGGGAGTTCGAGCCACGTCCGGATTTCGACGAGCAGCGCTCCGGCTTCGGCTCGCCGAGCCGCTTCGGCTGCTCGGGCGGCGTTCTCGGCCGCCTCCGCCACGGGAGCGACGGCCGCCGCGCGCCTGCCGTCCGGGGCCGGCCCGGCCGCCGAGGACGCGAGGCCACCGACCTGAGGCACACCATCCGTGCCGACCGGCGGCATCGGTTCCATCGGCTCCGAGGCAGGGTGCTTCCGCCCGAACAATCGCCAGTTCCTCGGCACTCCGGTCCTCCTCGATCCGCCCTGTGCGGGGACAGCCTGCCACGCCGTCCACGGGAGGGGTCCCGGTTCCGCTAAGAGGTCCTAACAGAATGATCTTGGTTTGTGGTTTGATGTCTCCTGTTGTTGATCATGTGGCGGGAGGTTGGTGTGGCCCAGCGCAGGCCGTGGGA
>NZ_JNYZ01000060.1 GCF_000717335.1 Amycolatopsis jejuensis | reverse complement strand
CCCAGCAATCCGCTCCAACACCTCCTCCACCACCACCACCGGCGACACCTCACCCCGCCGCAACAACCCCGACAACACCCCCAACGACAACTCAGCAAAGGTCATCGGACCACCCCCGTACCAGCGGCAGCCCGGCATCCGGGACCACCCCGCGGACATCCACCTCGGCCATCCCGCTGATCGCCTCGGTGAGCGAGGCGATCAGCGGGACCAGCGCCGGGTCGGCCGTTTCGGCCGGCAGGCGGAAGAGCTCCCGCACCTCCGCCGGAAGACCCTCGTTCACGCTCCACTCCCCTTCAGAATCTGCGCGACCTGCTCGTCACTCTTCGTCCACGCGGCGTCGACCTCTTGCGGCGTAAGGTAATCCAGCAGGAAGCCGAGCTCCGCCGCCTTCGCGACCACGGCCGGGTCCTGCATTGCCGTCTTGGTCGCCTCGCTGAGCCGGGTCACGATCGCGTCCGGTGTCGCCGCCGGAACCGACAGGATGCCGATCGACGCCATCTCCAGGTCGAACCCTTGCGAGGCAAAGGTCTTCGCGTCCGGCAGCAGCGAAACCGGTTCCTTGGTCATCACGCCGAGCACGCGCATCTGACCGCTCTTCACGTACTGCTGAATCTCCGGCACCGACGAAAACGCGACCTCGACGTGTCCGCCGAGCAACGCGACCGCGGTCGGGCCACCGCCGTCGAACTGCACATTCGCGAAACCGATTCCGGCGTTCTTCTCCAGCAGCACCCGGCCCATGTCCGCCGGTCCGCCCAGCGCGCCGGTACCGACCGCGACCTTCCCCGGGTTCGCCTTCGCCTTCGTGACGAGGTCTGGAACCGACTTGAGGCTGCTGTCGGCCTTGACCACCGCGACGATCGGGGTCGAGAAGTAGTTCGCGAAGCCCTTGAAACTCTCGCGTTTGAACGCCGCCTTCCGTTTCGGGTCGAGGTAGGCGTTGGGGGTGGTCGGCAGGAGGGTGTAGCCGAAGGTGTACCCGTCGGCTTTGGCCTGGCTCAACGCCGTCACCCCGACCTGGCTGCTCGCCCCGGCCTGGTTGACGACCTCGATGGTCGTGCCGAGTTCCTTGCCGAGCGCCGGGGTCAGCACGCGCGCGGAGACGTCGGTGAGACCACCGGGCGCGAAGGGGATGATCATCGTGATCTGCTTGCCCTTCTTGGGAAAGTCACTCTTTCCCGCCCCGGAGTTACCGGTCGTGCAGGCGGAGAGCCCGATGGCAGCGGCGAACACCACCGCCATCACCCGCAGAGTTTTCCTGGTCATGATGGTTTCCCTTTCGTTCACGGAAGGTCATTCGTCGACGGTGACACGGTGTTCGGCGCGCACCGCACGCGTCGCGAAGGCGACGACCGCCACGACGCTCAAGCACAGCAGCACAATCGAGATAGGACTGGACACGAGGATCGAAGGATCGCCCTGCGACACCGACAAAGATTGCCGCAACGCCTTTTCGACCATCGGGGCGAGGATCAACGTCAGGCACAACGGCGCGAGCGGTACGTCAAGACGTTTGAACACGTACCCGATGAAGCCGAAGACGATCAGGACCACGACGTCGAACACGTTGGTCCGCAAGGCATACGCGCCCACCACGGCGAATACGATGATCAGCCCGTACAGCAGGGAGTACGGCACCTTCAGGATCGCCGCCCACGCCGGGATCAGCGGCAGGTTCAGCACCAGCAGGATGACGTTGCCGACGAAGAAGCTCGCGATGATCGCCCACGCCAGGTCGCCGTGTTCGGTGAAGAGCAACGGTCCCGGGGTGAGCCCGTTCTGCAGGAAGGCCCCGGTGAGCACCGCGAGGGTCGCCGACGCCGGAATGCCGAGGGTGAACAACGGGATCAGCGACGCGTTCGCGTACGCGTTGTTGGCCGTCTCCGGTCCGGCCACCCCTTCGATCGCGCCCTTGCCGAACTCGTCCGGCTTCTTCGACATGCGCCGTTCCAGGCCGTACGACATGAAGGTGGGGACCGCCGCGCCCACCCCGGGCACCAGGCCCAGCAGGAAACCGACCGCGGTGCCACGGGCCACCGACGGACCGGTCTTGGCGATCGCCCGCCATTCCGGACGGCCGGTCTTGCGGATCGCCGCGCCCGCGTGGTCGCTGCCGGTGAGGTTCAGCAGGATTTCGCTGACCCCGAAAAGTCCCATGAGCACCGGGACGAACTCGATGCCGTTGAGCAGTTCGGTGCTGCCGAAGGTGAACCGGGGTTCCCCGACGACCGGGTCGATGCCGATGGCCGCGATCAGCGCACCGGAGATCGCGCTGATGAACGCGAGTTTGAGCGACCGCCCGGCCAGGCCGACCACCAGGGTGAGACCGAAGAGAAGCAGCGCGAAGAACTCCGCCGGACCGAATTTCAGCGCAATGCTGCTCAACGGGAGCGCCAGGAACACCAGTCCCAGCGACGCAATCGTGCCGCCGATGAACGAGCCGATGGCGGCGGAGGCGAGTGCGGTGGCGGCCCGTCCGCGTTTGGCCATCTGATACCCGTCGAGGCAGGTGACCGCCGACGCCACCTCGCCGGGAGTGTTCAGCAGTACCGAGGTGATCGTGCCGCCGTACTGCGCGCCGTAGTAGATCGCGCACAGCATGATGATCGCGGCGACCGGGTTGAATCCGGCGGCAATGGGGATGAGCATCGCCGTCGTGGCGGTCGGGCCGATGCCGGGCAGCACGCCGACCAGGGTGCCGAGCAGGCAGCCGATCAGCGCGAAGATCAGGTTTTCCGGTTGCAGGGCAAGGGAAAGGCCTTGTCCGAGCAGGTTCAGTGAGTCGCCCATGGATCAGACCCCCAGCAGGCCGACCGGCAGCGGCACGGCCAGCAGGTCGGAGAACAGGTAGAAGGACAGCGCGCTCGTTCCGACCGCGACCAGCACGCTGCCGAGCACGCGCCGCCGTTCGACGAACAGCAGCAGGTAGAGCAGCAACGCGAGAATCGTCAGCCGGAAGCCGAGCGGTTCGAGGACGAAGGGGATGACCACGAGCGCCCCGACCACCAGCCACACCCGCGGCGGACGGCGCCGGACTGTTTGCTTCTCCCGGCGAGGTTCCGCTCCATCGGGCTTGCGGTGCTCCCACATCACGCCGAGGGCGAGCAGGCCGAGGATGGCGCCGAGGATGACCGTGAAGAAGCCGGGTCCGGGGCCGATCGGCGTCCAGATCACCAGTGCCGCCGACTGCACGCAGACCACGACGGCGACCGCGAGTATGACTGCCCCGAACACCAGGTACTGCCGTCTCATGACGCACCCCTCCTGACTTCGGCCGGGGAACCGGCCCGGATGACGTGGGCGACCGCGCTCAACGCAGCGGGGTCCGCCTCGGGATCACCGTGCACCAGCCGGAGATCGGCCGCCTTGCCCGGCTGGATCGTGCCCAGCCGGTCGTCCTGCCGGACGGCCGCGGCGGCCCGGCCGGTCACCGAGTGGATGACCTCCGGGATACCCATCCCGATCGAGCCGACCAGGAAGCGCATCAGGTTGGGCAGGTCGTCGAACGGGGTGCTCGTCATCCCGGCGTCGGTGCTGGCGATGAGCTGCACGCCCAGATCCCGGAACCGGCGCAGGACGTCGATCCGCTCGTCGCGGATGGCCCGCTGCTTCAGCTGGCGCGGGGTCAGGTGCTCCTCGATCGAGGAATCCGTGCGCCACCGCCGCGCCATGCCAAGGCTCACCGGAATCCCGCTGTCGACGATCTGGCGCACGATGTCCTCGTCGAAGCTGATTCCGCCGTTCTCGTCGAAGAACTGGCAGTGCTCCAGACGGTGGATCCCGGCGGCGATGGCGTTGCGGATGCCCGGGGTGCCGTGCACGTGGGTGGTGACGGTGATGCCGCCGCGCTCCGCTTCGTCGATGACGATCCGGAACTCGTCGACCGAGTACTGCGCCCGCGCCGGATTGGACGTCATCGTGAGCCCGCCGCCGGTGCCGAAGAGCTTGATGTGGTCCGCGCGGTGCTTCACCAGCGTCCGGGCGGCCTTGCGCAGTTCGGTGTCGGAGTCGGCCTCGATGGCGAACCAGTTGAAGTGGCCGCCGGTGATGGTGATGCCGGGTCCGGTGGTCAGCACTCGCGCGCCGGACACGATTCCCGCGTCGATCGCGTCACGCACGGTCATCGTGACGTACTCCCGGCCGCCGCAGTCGATCACTGTCGTCACGCCCGCGGCCAGCGCCTGCTGGGTCCCGCTTGCCGGAAAAATCTGCCTCCTCCGGCCAGCGGGCGGCCAGATACAGCTCCCCCTGAAATTCTTCCAGGCCCCGAAAAGGCGGCCGGAACACCTCGGACAACGGCCCGACGGCACTGATCAGATACGTGCTGGAAAAGATGGAGCCGTCCTCGGCGCGGATCACCCAGCAGCGGGTCGCTTCGTCATGAACGGCCGAACGGACCCGCGTATTGAGCACGATGTCGCGGCGCAGGTCGAACATGTCCGCGAAGAAGCGGAGGTAGTCCAGGATCTCCGGCTGTGTCGCGTAACGTTCGCTCCAATTCCACTCTCCTGCAACTCCGGGGAAAAGGAATAGCAGTAGGTGAAGGAATCGCTGTCACACCGGGCGCCCGGGTACCGGTTCCAGTGCCACACTCCCCCGACGTCGCTCCCGGCCTCGAGCAGCCGCACCGACAACCCGGTGACCTCGCGCAGTTCGTACAGCGCGCGCAATCCGCTGAAACCCGCACCGATCACGATGGCGTCGACGTCGTCCTGCATCACCATCACGTCCTCCTGCTCCGGTGCTTCCTCGCGACCTACGAATACGGATCGTTCACGGCGGCAGCCGAACGGCTCGGCTTCACGCAGCCGACACTGCCGGAACAGGTCCGGCAGCTCGAACGCACCCTGCACACCACGCTTTTCCTGCGACCGCCGCGGAAGCCGAACGAGCGGTCCGGGCGGAAGCCTCCCTCGAAACGGGCACGATCCGGTTCGGGCTCTTCGGCACCGCGCCGCTGTTCATCGAGGCCGACCTCATCGCGGACGTCCTCGGACACCATCCGGGCCTGCGCGTCGAGCTCGTCGGGCGCAGCACGAGAGAAGCGCTGGACGCGGCCCGGCGCGAGCACGTCTTCATCAGTATGACCCGGCGCGGCTGACCGCCCGCAGGCTGGCCGGTTCGCCGCTGATCCTGCCCTTGGCGCAGTGGCGCACCGAGGATCCGTACCGGCTCGCGTCCAGAACCTCGGCGTACCCCTTGATGTGCGCGCCGAGGTAGAGGACATCGAGACCGCGATCAAGCTGGTCGGCCGCGGTTTCGGGGACTCCGTCGTCCCGAAGGTGCTGCTTCCGCGGCCGGGCCCGACACCATCGCCGTCGTGCGCCGGCCGGACACGCCGTTGTCGCCCGGCACCCGGCTCATGGCCGACCTGGCGATCCGGCACCTCAAGCGCCTGGTCGCGGCCTAGCGCCGAAACCGGGAATTCTCCCGGCGCGCCGTGCGCCCCGGCCCCGAGACACTGCTGACGGAGCTGGGGACCGACCATGACGCAAGGGATGACGATGTCCGACTTCGTATTGTCCGGCCTCAAGGCTACGCCGGGTTCCGTGGCCAAGGGCACTCTCGGCGGGGTGTCGCTGGCGTCCGGCGCGATCGCACGGCTGCCGGTCGTCGTGGTCCACGGACGAGAGCCCGGCCCGGTGCTGCTGGTGACCGGAGCGACGCACGGCAACGAGGTCGTCGGCACCGCGGCGCTGACCGCCACCCTGCGGCGGCTGGACCCGGAGAAACTGCGCGGGACCCTGATCGCGGTGACGGTGACCAACCCGCTCGCGTTCGACGCTGCCAGCTACGGATCGCCCTACGACCTCGCGCACATGGCGATGCCGCTGCTGTGGCCCGCCATGCCGGACGGGATGATCACCCAGCGGCTGGCCGCCAGCCTGCGCCCCGCGTTCGACGTCGCCACCCACTACCTCGACGTGCACGGCCACTGGGACCCCGGGTACGCGCATCCGATGGTGATGCTGTTCCCCGACCAGGCCGCCGACGATCAGGTGCGCGCGGACCAGGCCCGGATGGCCGAGGCGACCGGGGTGACGCCGGTGCGGATGTTCGAGCCGAAGGACGGCAGCGGCGCACTGGTCGGCTCGATTGCCGGGCAGCCTGCCGCGGCCGCGTCGACGCACGGGATCGCCGGGATCATGCTCGAGGTCGCCGGGCACCAGAACGTCGGCGGGACCGACCCGGCGCGGATCGCGATCATGAACGTGATGCGGGAGCTGGGCATGCTCGACAGCCCTGCCGAGACCTCGCCGCGGCCGCGGATCCCGGGCCGGTTCGCCTACCACGGCGCGCTGGTCAACAAGAAGTCCGGGCTGCTGTGGTCGACCCGGCCGATGGGCGAGCTGGTCGAGGCGGGCGCGGTGATCGCCGAGCTGACCGACCCGTGGGGCGACCTGGTCGAGCAGATCCGCATGCCGGTGACCGGGTTCCGGTGGAACCTGTCCGGGGCGATCCACGGCAGCCATTCCTTCGCCATTCCCGAAGGCATCGTGATCGGGTTCGTCGCCGGGAAGGAAGGCGACTGATGACCGCACCATTGGCCGACGGGGTGTCCGAGATCGGCCCCGCCGCACCGGCGGGCCCATGGCGGATCGAGGCCGACCTGCTGATCCCCGGCCGCGGCGAACCCGTCGCGGACGCCATCCTGCTGGTCAGCGACGGGCAGATCGACTACGCCGGCCCGTGCGCTTCCGCCCCGCAGCGCGACGGCGACGAGGTGGTGGTGTCCACGCCGGTGGTGATGCCGGGATTGTGGGACTGTCACACGCATCTGCTGGGCATGTCCGCGGCGGCCGGTTATCAGCTTTCCCGCGCCGTGGTCGAACCGCCGCCGCTGCGCGCAGCCCGTGCAGTCGGCGACCTGCGCGCCGGGCTCGCCGCAGGGGTGACCTCGCTCCGGGAGCTGTGCGGGCTGGGTACCGCGGGGAGTTCCGGCAGTGCGACGGCGAAGCCGAATGCGCGAAGGCAACCCGCGAACAGCTCCGAAAAGGCGCGCGCGTCATCAAGCTCAGCGCGTCCGGCGGCGGCCTTTCGGTTCGGGACAACCCACATCACCAGCAGTTCACCGTTTCCGAGATGCGCACGATCGTGGAGATCGCGGCGTTGTCCGAGCGAATCGTCGCCGCCCATTGCGCGGGCAAGGCCGGGATCATGGCGTCGCTCGAAGCCGGGGTACGCACCATCGAACACGGGGTCTACCTCGACGAGGAAGCCTGCGACGCGATCATCGAAACCGGTGCCATCCTCGTTCCCACGCTCACCGTGATGCACGGTGTCCTGGCCCGCACGGACCTGCCGGAGCACGTGGCCCGCAAGGCCCGCGAGCGCTACACCGATGCCGTCGCGCTGGCGCACCAGAAGGGCGTGCCGATCGCGATGGGCAGCGACGTGTTCCTCTCCCGCGCCACCCGCGCACCGAACTCGTGGGGCCACCACGCAATCGAGCTGGACCTGCTCACCCGCTGCGGCCTGACCCCGCTCGAAGCCATCGAGGCCGCCACCGCCGCGGCGCCGCGGACGCTCGGCCCGCAAGCACCGCGCAGCTGCTCGCCGGGTACAACGCCGATTTCCTTACCCTGTCGGCAAATCCGGTGGCCGACATCTCGGTGATCGCCGACCCGGCCACGATCACCGGAGTGTGGAAAGCCGGACGGCAGGTCAAAGCGTCACGACAGTAGCCGCTGTTCCTTCGCCACCGCGACGGCGCCCGCGCGGGTGTCCACGCCCAGCTTTTCGTAGATCCGCCCCAGATGCGTCTTGACCGTCGCCTCGCTGATGAACAACCGGCGCGCGATCTCGCGGTTGCCCAGCCCCTGCGCAAGCTGGCCGAGGATGTCGAGCTCCCGGTCGGTGAGCGTCGGGCGGGGCGCGCGCAGCTGGGCGAGCATCCGCCCGGCCACCGGAGCCGACAACGTGGTGCGGCCCGCGGCAGCCGACCGGATTGCCGCGTAAAGCTCGTCGGCCGATTCGGCCTTGAGCAGGTAGCCGGTGGCTCCGGCCTCGACGGAGCGGGTGATGTCGGCGTCGGTGTCGTACGTGGTGAGCACCAGCACGCGCGGGGCGGGCTCGGCCGCCCGGATCCGCCGGATCGCCTCGACGCCGTCCATGCCGTCGCCGAGCTGCAGGTCCATCAAGACCACGTCCGGGTGCAGCGCGGCGGCCATGGAGACGGCTTCCTGCCCGGTTGCGGCTTCGCCGATCACTTCGATATCGGACCCGGTCAGCAGGGCCCGCAACCCGGCGCGCACCATGGCGTGGTCGTCGCAGAGGATGACGCGGATCGGCCGGTCAGTCATGGCTTCGGCCCACCGGAATCGCCGCCGAGATGGCGGTTCCCTGACCGGGCGCGGATTCCACGGTGAGCCGCCCGCCCAGTTGCGCGGCCCGGGCGCGCATCGCGGGCAGGCCGTGGCCGCGGCCCGCGGCGTCGGTGCCCGGCCCGCCCGGGTCGAAGCCGCGGCCGTCGTCGGTGATGTCCAGCACCACCTCATCGTCGAGGTAGGTGAGCGTGAGCGCCACCCCCGACGCGTCCGCGTGCTCCCGGACGTTGGCCAGCGCACCCTGCGCGATCCGCACCAACGTGGATTGCACCCGGCCGGGTAATGCGCGAGCGGTCCCGTCGACCCGGACCCGCACCGGCAACGCTTCCCGTCCGGCCACGTTCCGCAGGGCTTCCTCGACCGAATGGCCGTCGAGGTCGGCCGGGGCGAGATCCTGGACGAGACTCCGTGCCTCGGCCAGGTTTCGGGCCCCGATGCGTTGTGCCGCATGCACATGCTCACGCGCAAGATCCGGGTCGGCCCACGCCCGGTCGGCCGCCTGCAGCAGCATCGCCTGGCTGGACAGCCCCTGCGCGAGCGCGTCGTGGATCTCCCGCGACAACCGCTGCCGCTCGGCCAGCATTCCGGCGCGCCGCTCGGTTTCCCGTAGCCGCACCGCCTGGCGCCGCAGGTAGGTGATCACCGCGGCGGTGACGGCGGCGACGGCCAGCGGCACGATCGTCAGGTTGGGGTCGAAGCCGGTCGCGAGCCGGTTCTGCGAGATCACGACCAGCGCGGTGACCACAGCGACCAGCACCAGCGCCGGAACCGTCGGCAGGGTGCGCAACCCGGTGACGAACAACGGGATCGCGCACCACGCGAAGCTGGGCGCGAGCAGCACGAGCACCACCCACAGTGCGGTCACCGTGGTGAGCCAGGCCAGGTACGGCACCGAAACCTGCTCCGGCCCGGTGACCCCCAGCACCAGCCCCACGGCGTACCCCGCGGCAAGGCAGCCGGTCAGCCCGATCACCCACGGCGCGGCCGGTTCGCCGTGGTGGTGGTCGAGGAACCGCACGACCGACGCGACCAGCAGCAGGAAGAACGCCGTGTGCATGATCGCGGCCAGCCAGCGCGCGTCCCGGTCGGTCATCCGTCACCTCCTCCTCGATCGTCGAGCCTGACCTGCGCGGACGGGCTCGGCATCAGCCGATCGGATGACATCCGGGTCGGCCGATCCTCGCCGCGAACCGAGCCGGGACTCCGATCTCGGGAGGGGTCCGCGCGGCACACGATGGACCCATCACCGACAACTCAGGAGAGCATGTGATGAAGAAGTTCACCGCCAAAGCCCGGATCGCCACCGTCGTCGCTGGTCTGGGTGTGATCGGGGCGGCCACTTCCGGCGCCCTCGCCGCCAACGCGGCCACCCCGGCGGCCCCCGCGCCCGCGGGATTGGTCCAGACCTCACACCTGTCGATCGCATCCGCGCAGAAGGCCGCGCAGGCCGCGCTCAGTGCGGCCGAGAAGGCGGGTCAGCACGTGTCGGTCGCGGTGGTCGACCGGAACGGCAACACCGTGGTCACCCTGCGCGGCGACGGCGCGGGCCCGCAGTCGTACTCGTCCGCGGAGGAGAAGGCGTTCACCGCGGTGTCGTGGAACGCCAAGACGTCGGACCTCGTCGGCCGCCTGCAGCAGGCCCCGACGCTGAAGGACATCGAAGGCACGTTGTTCCTCGCCGGTGGGGTCCCGGTGGACGCGGGCACGACGCCGATCGCGGGGATCGGCGTGGCCGGCGCCCCGTCCGGCGCCCAGGACGAGGCATTCGCCCAGGCCGGGGCCGATGCACTCGGACCGATCCGCTAGGCGCGCTGCCGCTCGTCCCGCTGCCGGACGAGTTCCTCGACCGCGCTCGGCAGGGTGTCCTCGAAGTCGATGAGCTTCACCCAGGTCGGGGTCACCAGAATCCGGACCATGCCCTCGTAGAGCGAGCGGACCTCGGCCTCCCATTCGACGCGCTGTTCGGGCGTCATCCGGTAGCTGCCGTTGATCTGGAGGAACTCGTCCGGGATGCCCTCGACGTAGTCCGTTTCGACCCGGCCGCGGAGGAGCAGGATCCGGGGCGGGTGGACCTCGGTGTCGATCGTGAGCGCGACCATCGGGTTCGCCCGCAGCGACGGCAGTTTCGGAGCGTTCACGGTGGTGCACATGACGATCTGGGACCCGTTCCACACGAACGAGATCGGGACGTTGCGAGGCGTACCGTCCTCGGCGACGTAGGCCAGCCGCAGCACGTCGCGGGCGAGCAGCTCCTGGCTGAGCGGGCGGTCGAGGATCTCGGCGATCCGGTGCTGGTCCACGGTCGGCCTCCTTGGTCGGCGGGTTGGTCGCCCCGGGGACGGAGCCGGGGCGGCGTTCTCGACAGTCCGCTTTTGTGACCTGGGTCACTCAGCATTCTGTCAGGGCGGCACGGGGAGACTCGCGTCGTGGGTGCTGATCGCGGTTCTCGGGAACGCTCGCGAGAATCGCGGGCCTGGGTGGCGGTCGTCGGATGGCTGTCGCGGCCGCTGGCGTCGTTCCACCTGGTGCTCGCGCTGTGCGGGTTGCTGACGCTGCTCGGGGTCGTGATGGTGCTGTCGGCGTCGTCGGCCCAGCCCGGCGGGGTGTACAGCACCTTCGTGCGGCAGCTGATCTTCGTCGCGATCGGGCTGGTCGCGTTGTGGGCCGGGTTGCGGATTCCGTTGCGACGCATCAGATCTCTCTCACCGAAGCTGATGATCGTCGCGCTGGTACTGCTCGTCCTGGTGATCACCCCGCTCGGCGCCACCGTGAACGGCGCGCAACGGTGGTTCGCGCTCGGCCCGCTCACCGTGCAACCGGTCGAGATCGCAAAAGTCGCGTTGACCTTGTGGGGCGCGCACATTCTGGTGGTGAAAGCCCGGCTGCTGCATCACTGGCGGCACCTGCTGGTGCCGTTGGTACCGGTCGCGCTGCTGATGTTCGCCCTGGTGATGGCCCAGCCGAACCTCAGCGGCACCATCTCGCTCGGCATCGTGCTGCTCACCCTGCTGTGGTTCGCAGGCGCCCCAGGACGGCTGTTCGGCGCCCTGCTGGCCGGCGGCGTAGCCGGGTTCGTGGTGCTGGCGCTGGTCGCGCAATACCGGCTCGCGCGGGTGCTGTCGTTCTTCTCCCCCGACGCGGACACTTCCGGCGCCGGGTACCAAGCAGTGCAAGCGCAGTACGCACTCGCCGAGGGTGGACTGTTCGGCGTCGGGCTCGGGCAGGGCGCGTCGAAGTGGAAGTACCTGCCGAACGTACAGAACGACTTCATCTTCGCCCTCATCGGCGAGGAACTCGGTTTCCTCGGCTGCGCAGTGGTCCTGCTGCTGTTCGTCGGGCTGACCCTGGTCGGCCTCCGCATCGCGACGCGCAACCTGGACCCCTGGATCCGCAGCGTCGCCGCGACAATCACGGTATTGCTGGTAGCACAGGCGGCGATCAACATCGGGTACGTGGTGAACGCGCTGCCGGTCACCGGGGTGACCCTGCCACTGGTGTCCTACGGCGGCACGTCGCTGATCGTGACGATGTTCCTGTTCGGTGTGCTGGCCGCCTGCGCCCGCCACGAACCCACCGCGGTGGCGGATCTGCAACACCTGGGCCCAGGCCGGATCGGACGGCTCCTACGGCTTCCCGTTCCCCCGCCCTACCGCCCGCTGCGGCGCCCCAGGTAGCGGTCAACACCCGCAGTGCGGGCGGCCGCGAGCTGAGCAAGTGGCAGATCTGCACCACCTCGGCCCAGGCCGGATCGGACGGCTCCTGCTCCCCCGTCCTACCGCCCGACGCCCAAGGTAACAAGTCAACACCCGCAGTCCGGGCGGCTGCGGGCTGAGCCACACGCCACCCACACCCAGGAACGCCGACTGCCTCCGAAGAGTCCGGTAGCGGATCTGCAGCACCTAGGCCGGGCCGGATCGGACGGCTCCTACGGCTTCCCGTTCCCCCGCCCTACCGCCCGCTGCGGCGCCCCAGGTAGCCACTCAGCGCTTCGGCCACTGCCACGCCGGGCGGTCCAACCGGCCCTGTCCCGCAACCACCGTCGCTCCGAACTCCTTCTCCAGTTCCAGCACCGACGCGTCCTCCAGCGCACGCACCAAAAGCTGCGCATGCGACACCACCAGCAGCTGCGTTTTCCGCGCCGCAGCAGTGATCAGCGCGGCCAGCGCAGGCAACAGCTCCGGATGCAGGCTCGTCTCCGGTTCGTTCAGTACCAGCAGTTCCGGCGGCCGTGGGCTGAGCAGCGCCGCCACCCACAGCAGATACCGCAGCGTGCCGTCGGAAAGTTCGGTTGCGTTCAGCGGGCGGAGCAGACCGTGCTGGTGGAAGCGCAGTTCGAAGCGGCCGTCGCTGGCGGTGACCTCGATCGACGAGCGCGGGAAGGCGTTGTCGACTGCCGTGGCGAGAAGGTCGGCGTCGGTGGACTCCTGGATGGTGCACAGGGCGGCGGCCAGGTCGCCGCCGTCGTGGTCCAGGGCCCAGGTTCGGGTGCCGATGCGGCTTTGCCGGGCTGGGGCGGCGGCGTCGATGCGGAACTGGTCGTAGAACCGCCATCCGCGGACCCGTTCGCGCACGATCAGCAACTCCGGGCACAGCCGGGGGTCGGCGAATTCGCTCAGCATGCTGTCGGTGAGGGCGATCGAGTGGCCGCTGTCGGTCCAGCCCGAGTCGCCGCGGAGGCGGACTCGCGGTCCGGCGCGGTCGGCGAGCAGGGTCGACGGCCGCAGCACCGGGCCGTGCCACACGCATTCCCGTTTGTACTCCGGGTCGAGATGAAAAGCCGTCTTGGCCGGAATCGGCAGGCCGAAGTCGACGGCGTAGCCGAACTCGTCGCCGGAGAAGCCGAGCCGCAAAGCGACCGGTTTCGTCCGCTGGACGCCCTGCACCGGCGTCCGCCCCTCGCGGACGGCGCGGCCGATCGTCTCCGGTCCGGCCCACAGCGTCGAGGGCAGCCCGCCCTCGCTCGCCAAAGCAGCGACCGCGCCGTTGCGCCCGGCGTCGGCGAGCAGCCGCAACGCGCGATACAGGCTGGACTTGCCCGTGCCATTCGCCCCGACCACCACGGTGAGCTGCGACAACGGCAGCACCAAGGCGCGCAGCGAGCGGTAGTTCTCGATCGCCAGGGTGGTCAGCACGGCACCTGCCCGGGGAGTCCGAAGCGCGTGACGAGCGTCGGGTCAAGGAACCAGGTGACCGTGCGGATTCGGTTGCCGCGCAGTGTCAGGACGAGAATTCCGGCGGGGTACGCCACGGTTCCGGCGGATTCGGTGAGGTAGCAGCCGAAGGCCGGATGGGTGTTGGCGCGCGTCGGGAGGAGCCGGAACCGACGGGGTCCACGCCATTCGCCGAACATCGTGAGGAACTCGGCCACGGCCGGGCCGGTGTACTCGTGCGGTGCGGGTGGCATGGCCAGCCACCCGTCGTCGGTGAGGAGCGCGACGACCCGCTCGACGTCGCCTTCGCTGAACGCGTCCGCAAACCGCTGCGCGACCTCGCGTTCCTCCGGTGCGGGCGGCGCGGGTTCGTAGCTCTGCCGCAGCTGCGTGCGGGCGCGTTGCAGGGCGCCTTTGACCGCGATCGCGCTGGTGTCGAGCAGATCCGCGGTCTCGGTGGTGGAGTAGCCGAGCACGTCGCGCAGCACGAGGACCGCGGCCTGTCGCGGCGGAAGGTGTTGCAGCGCAGCGACAAACGCCAGCTCGAGCGATTCCTTCGCGCCGTAGCGGGCAGCCGGACCCGGCTCGTGGTCGGAAAGGTGCTCCAGCATCGCGTCCGGCGCCGGTTGCAGCCAGGTCACCTCGGTACGGCGGCTCGGCTCGGTCGGGGTGAACGGCGGCGACGGCTCGGCCGGGATGCGCCGTCCGGCATCGCGGAGCGCGTTGAGACAGCGGTTGGTGGCGATCCGGTACAGCCACGTGCGGACCGACGCCCGCCCGGCATACCCGCCGAGACCGCGCCACGCCGCGAGCAGCGTCTCCTGGAGCATGTCCTCGGCGTCGGTGAGGGAGCCGAGAATCCGGTAACAGTGCACCTGCAGCTCACGCCGGTACGGTTCGACGAGCTCACCGAAGGCATGCTCGTCCCCGGCTCGCGCGCGGTCGAGCGTGTCCTGGCTCACCTCCGCATCCTGCCACGCACCGTTCCGTTTCCGGGTCCGGCGGGGTCTGCACACTCGTACCCGGAGAAAGGCGAACCCATGAACCCTGTCGACCACCTGGCCACCGTCCTCGACTCCACTGCCGCGCTGGTCGCGGCCGTCCCGCCGGACCGGTGGACGGCGCCGACGCCGTGCCCGGAGTGGAACGCGCGCGAGCTGGTCGGACACGTCGTCCTCGGGAACCGGCTCTTCGCCGACGTGCTGCGCGGCAGCGGCGAGGCACATTCACTCGACCCGAAGCAGGCCGACGTGCTCGGCGACGACCCGGCCGCGACCTACCGCCGCGCGGCCGACGCCCTCGTCGCCGCATTCCGCCTGCCGGGCGCACTGGACCGGGTGATCCGGGTCCCGGCGGGCGAGGTACCCGGGATTGCCGCGCTGCACCTGCGGATCGTCGAGGAGGTCACGCACGGCTGGGACCTGGCCGAGGCCACCGGTCAGCAGCCGAAGTACCCCGACGACGTGGTGGCGCCGGAAGTGGCGTTCACCCGGGCCAAGCTCGCCGACGTCCCGCCGGGCCGGAGCCCGTTCGCACCGGCGGTCCCGGTCGCCGACGATGCACCGCCGCTGCACCAGCTGGTCGCGCTCCTCGGCCGGACGCCTCGCTGATCACCCGCACAAGGCGGTCTTGACCACCGTGTCGACTTTCTCCTGCAGGCGCTCGGCTGCGGCCGGGCCTGCCGCGGAGGCCCAGGACGGGTTCACGCGGGTGACGTCGAGCACCTGATGACGGCCCTGGCGCAGGATGCGTTGTGTTACCTCGTCGGCGTAGGAATGCCCGGTGACCGCCTCGATGAGCAGACCGGCCAGCACGTAGTTGGTGTTGGAATAGCTCCAGCGGGCGCCGGACCAGGTCATCCGGCGCGTACGTGCGGAAGCGCTCACCGGCTGGCGGCTTTCCCTCGCCGCCGATCTGCTGCGCAGCACGGAGTACACAGTGGACACCATCGCGCGCAAAGTGGGTCATGCCAACACATTTGCGCTCAGCGTCGCATTCAAGCGGCGACGCGGGATAAGGCCGAGCGAACACCGCGCAGCCGGTCAGAGAACCGCGATCGCCGCCTCGTAAGCCGACGCGGTGGCAGCTTCGACCGGCTGCGTGCGGTACCCGGCGTCGAGAATCTCCACTCCCCACACCCCGGCGTACCTGGTCTTCCGCACCGCGGCCACGAAATCCGTCACCTCTAGCTCACCCGATCCCGGCAAACCGCGGTGGTGGTAGCAATCGTCGACGAAATCCACCGTCGGTACCCGCGGGCCGTCGGACAGCTCGACCGACGCGATCCATTCGGCCGGGAAATCCCGCAGCCGGGCGGTGTCCACGCCGGCGCGGGCGATCTGCCAGTTGTCCAGTACGACCCCGCCCGCCGGATGCCCGGCCGCCCGGACGAGGTCCAGCGCCTGTGCCGGGGTCGCGATCTCGCACACCGCAACGGGTTCGATGCCGATCCGGGTACCCGCGCCGGCGGCGAGAGCGGCCAGCTCGTGGAACGCCTCGACGACGGGCCCGGTTTCCCCGCCGGACGCCCCGATCCCGGCGATGACCTTGACCAGCTTCGCGCCCAGCTTCTCCGCGGCGTCCAGCAGCGTCCGGCGTCGTTCGTCCGCCGCCGCGCGCTCCGGCCCGGTCGCGTACCAGCCGGTGAGGACCTCCAGCTCCAGATGGTCGATCCCGTGCCCGGACAGGATCGCCCGCATTCCGGCATCACCGTGGCGGTCCCGTGCCGCGACGAGGTCCGGATGATTCAGCCCGAGCCCGGTGAACCCGGCCGCGGCGGCAGCGGCCACCCGCGCGGAGAACTCGACCGGGCTCACCGCGTCGACGTCCCCCGGCGCCACGTCGCCCGCCGTGGTCCAGCAGGCCGCGACGAGACGGGGACCCCGAGATGCTTCTGGTTCGGCCATGTTCTTCCTCCGGGAGGTGCGGTGGCGCCGAACTTACGCTCGGCACCGGGTCCGCCGCCCGGAGGAAGAACCCTTCCTGTCCCGCCGGGGTGGCACCGGCAGTACTTGCGGGCAGGGTTGCCAGTCCACCCGGAGGGGTTACAACAGTTCCGTGTGGTACTCCGGTGCCAATTCCTGCGCCAGCTTCCCCCGCTCGGCCATTTCCGCCTCGGTCAGATGCGGCGGTGCCGAGTTCACGCTCGGCACCGGGTCCGCGACCCGGAGGAAGAATTCTTCCTGTCCGGCCGGGGTACACATGCAGTACATGCGGGCAGGTTTGTCGGAGATGTTGTGGAAGAAATGCGGGGCATTGGCCGGTACATTCACCGTTTCGCCCGCGTTCACGATGGTTTCCTCGCCGCGGAAGGTGAAGCGCAGCTGGCCTTCGATGAGGGTGAACATCTCCTCGAAGTCGTGCCGGTGCGGTGGCGGGCCGCCGCCAGGGGGGACCTGCATGTCGATCAGGCAGTAGCGGCCGTTGGTTTGTTCGCCGGACACCAGGATGGTGTAGATGTCACCGACGAGGGCAATGTGCTTCAGGCTCGCATCGTCACTCGGCCGGGCGACGGTGAGTTCCCTGGCCGGGTCGTCGGGCGGGACGGACGCAGTCATCGGTTTCTCCCTAGGGCACAAGAAAACGAAGCGGATGATTTCATCCGCTTCGCTCACTCTAGCCATCAGGCCGACACGGTGTCCACCGCAGGCTTGCCGTGCAGGAACGGCACCAGGATCGACAGGAACTCCGCCGGGTCCTCCTCCGCGACGAAATGCCCGCTTCCGGCCACCACCGCCGGGACGACTCCGGGTACTGCGGGCCGCACACCCGCCGCGAGCCGGGTACCCGCCCCGTGTTCGCCGCCGATGGCGAGTACCGGCATGGTCAGCCGGCCACCGTTCTCGAACCACGTGCGGTTGACCTCGCCGTCGGCGAGCAGGGTCCGGTAGTGCTCGAACCCGGCGCGCAGTGATTCGACCCCGGAGTACGACCGGGCGATCTCCGCGATCGTCTCCTCGTCGATGGCACCCGGCGTGGCCGACAGGTCCGAGAACCACTTGCGGAAGAACTCGTGCTCATGCCCGGCGAACAACAGCTCCGGCATCTCCGGCGTCATGAACAGCCCGAAGTGCCACCGGCCTCCGTTGGCGACGTCCATCGCCCGTTCGAGACCGAGGCCGGGGATGGCGACGTCGGCCAGCACGAGCCGTTCGACGGACTCCGGGTGCCGGCGCGCGTACGCGAAGGCGACCATCGCGCCGATGTCGTGCCCGACGATGTGCACACGGTGGTCCAGACCAAGCGAGCCGAGCAGCGCGTACACGTCCTCGGCCTGGTTGTCCTTGTCGTACCCGGACCGGGCCCGCGCGGACTCACCGAGTCCGCGCAGGTCCGGCGCCACTACCGAAAAGCCTTCCCGGGCAAGCGGTTCGAGGACGCGAAGCCACGCGCGAGCGGTCTGCGGCCAGCCGTGCAGCAGCACGAGGGGATCGCCCTCGCCGCCGGCCAGGTAGCTCAGCGTGGTGCCGTTGACCTCGGCACTGCGACGGGCAAAGCCTTCCGGAAGTGTCTCCACGTCACGCCGGAATCAGCGAAGCCGCGACGGGCAGCACGGCCTGTCCGGCCGGCGTGCTCCAGTCACGCGCGAGCCCGGTGAGGACCATGTTCGTGGACACGATGTGCGCGCCGGCATTCTCCATCAGCCGCAGCGCGGCGTCGTCGGCGATCTTGTTCGGCGAGCCACCCGCATCCGCGACGACGTGCACGGCGTAGCCGCGCTCGAGCGCGGTGATCGTCGGGTAGACAGTGCAGACATCGTTGGTGACACCGGCAATGACGAGAGTGCGCTTGCCGGTCGCCTCGACCGCGGCGGCGAATGCCGGGTCGTCCCAGGCGTTGACGACGCCGATGCGCTTGATCCGCTTGGCGTAGTCCTCCGGCACGTGCTCCTCGAACTCCTTGGCCAGCGGGCCCTGCGCGTGGTCCTCGAGCGACGAGGTGAGCACGAGCGGCATCTTGAGCGCGTCGGCGACCCGGGCCAGCGCGACGGCGTTGGCCTTCATCACGTTCTGGTCGATCGAGCCGACCCAGCTCATCGTGCCGTCCTGGTGGTCGATCAGCAGGACCGCGGTGTCTTCCGGGACGAGCGTGCTGAATGTCATGGGATTCTCCTTGTGGGACAACGGGGTTGACAGGTCAGGCAAAACGGGTGCGGACGGTTTCGGCGAAGGTGTGCGCCGATTGCCCGCCCACGCGCCGGACGTCGTCGTTGACTTCCGGCGAAGCGAAAAGACAGATGTTGAGCCGGTCGGCGATGCGCCAGTCGGGCCATCCGGCCGCCCGCAGCTCCCGCCACGCCCGCTCCGGTTCGACGTAGTCGACCTCGACCGGGAAGCCCAGCACCTCCGCCACCGCATCGGCGGCCTCGCGGGTGGTGAACGCGGCCGGTCCGGTGGGCGTGACCACCTGGCCGTCGAGCGGTTCGGTGGTTAGCAATGCCGCCGCGGTGGCCGCGATGTCGTCGGCCGCCACGGCGCCGACCTTGCGGTCGTCGGGGATGTACGTGGTGAGGCGTCCGGTACGCAGGGCCGCCTCGTTCATGAGGAGGTTCTCCTGGAAGTACTGCGGCCGCAGGATTGCGTGCGGCAGCCCGGCTTCGCGCAGCGCGATCTCGCCGTCCCAGTGCCAGCGGCCGAGCGTCCACTCGGAATCGGGACCGGTGTCGTAGGCCGACAACTTGACCACGCGCGCCACACCGGCCCGTTTCGCGGCGTCGACCTGTGTGCGCTGCCACTCGACCTGCCGCACGTTCGGCGGCGACATCAGGAAGAAACCGTCGGCTCCCTCGGCCGCCCGGCCGATGGCCTCCTTGTCGTCGAAGCTCGTCTCCACGACCTCGAGGTCTTCGCTCGGCTGCCACGGCGGGTTCTCCCCCGGGCCGACGAGTGCGCGTACCCGTTCGCCGCGTTCGCGCAGGATACGGACAATGCGGCTACCGACATTTCCGGTGGCCCCGGCAACAGTGATCATCGTGGACGTTCCTGGAGTTCGAGAGCGGACGGGTGGACCTGGTCGTGGTGATAGGTGTCGGTGCCGACCTTCTGGCCGTAGAAGTGGGTCATCGGCGCATCGAGGATCGCGGAGTCGTGATTGCTGACGGTGAGCCGGATCCGGTCGCCGGCCCGGGCGAGGAACGACATCGGCAGCAGTTCCACCCGCAGCTCGTACACCGTCCCCGGCGTGAGCGGCTCCACCTTCTGGTGCGAGTGGAACGGCCGCAGCGGCGTGGTCAGATCGGGGTCTTCGGCGCGGTGCGAAGCCCGCAGCCAGCCCTGGCTGACCCGCTTCGGCCGCCCGGATTCCGGTACCACGTAAAGCGAAACGATCAGGTCCAGGTCTTCCTGGTCACTGGACGCGTGCAGGGTCAGCACGCCCTGTCCGGTGAACTCGCGGTCACGGTCCATCGGCGCGGACGTGAACGTGTTGACCCGCGCGGTGTGGTCCGGTTTGCCCTCGTGATCGAAGATCGTGACCCCGGCCCGCCATTGCGGGTCCGGATAGGACCATGACGTGCTCTCCTCGGCCACGACCGGCTTTTCCTCGGTGAGCGAACCGTCGTTGAGCGACGTCACCGTTCCACTGTGGACACCGGAGAGGTAGAAGGCGCTCGGCTGCCCGTCCGGCGGCGGCCAGGTTTCGGCCTCGCGGTAGACGTTCTCGTTGTTGACGAAGAACCGCACGTTCGGCCGGTCCATCACGCCGTTGTCGACGCCCTTGAGGTGATGTTCGTACCACGGCAGCACCTCGGCGCGGTGGAACTCCTCGTCGAAGAAGTACTGCTGGGCACCGGCGAAGCTGTCCGGATGCGCGACGAGCAGCTGCTTCGGGCCCTTCACGCGCTCGTACCCGGTGAAGTTGCCGCGCAAATGCAGGGAGCCCTTGCCCCAGACGCCGACCGAGAACACCGGGATGTCGACCTGGTCCAGCTCCCAGTACGGCGACCGGCGGCGCTGCCATTCGTCGTCGAGCGGATGCCGGAGCGCCTCGTAGACGAACTGGTGCTTGTCACCGACCTCGAAGTCGATCCCGTTGAGCTGGTGCTGCACGAGCACCGAGCCGAACAGCCACGACGCGAAAAACCCTTGTGTGGTAGGGATTCCGCCGTGGTACATCCAGTCGCGGTACATGTCGGTGGCACCGTCGTAGGCGACGATCGTCTTGAGGTGCGGCGGACGCGTGCGCGCGGCGTTCCACTGGCTCCAGGTGTAGTGCGACATCCCGATCATGCCGATCGCGCCGGTGGACCACTCCTGCCCGGCCAGGTGCTCGATCAGGTCGTGGATGGCTTCGCCCTCCTGCCGCGACACCGGGTCCCAGGTGCCCTCGGAGCGGCCGGTACCGGGCAGATCCATGGCCACGTACGCGTAACCGTGGTCGAGGTAGAACTGCATCGGGCCGTACTCGGTGAACGGGAAGATCGGGTGCGGGGGCAGCCAGCGGAGCGACTTCTGGTACGGCGAAGCGCCCAGCAGCACGGGAACCGGCCCGGTAACGCCCTCCGGGAGATACACGTCGGCCCGGACCAGATCGCCGGCCCGCGTACGCGCCTCGATCTCGAACGGGGTCACTGCGACATCGACCACGTCTGCTCCTTCTTGCTCGAGCGGCGGCGAACTCGCGCCCGGCGGGGCGGCGGGGGTTCGGGGCCGGTAAAAATCCGGAACATTTCGTCCGCTTATGCGACACTAGCCTAGGCTGACCGACACTGTCCAGTCACCAGGAGCCGAACGTCACACCACGGCGAGGAGAACCGATGTCCCGTCCCCGCAAGGTCCGCAAGGACGCCGAGGCGAACCGCGAGCGGCTGCTCGCCGCGGCCGTCTCGGCCATGCTCAGGGAAGGCCGGGGCGTCCCGCTGGCCACGATCGCCGCCGAGGCAGGCCTCGGGATCGGCACGCTCTACCGCAGCTACCCCGACCGCGACGCGCTGCTGCACGCGCTGGAGTACCGCGCGTACGGAATGCTCAACGGGATACTGGACAAGATCGAAACCACCGAGGGCATCACCGGGCTCCAGGCGGTCGGCCGGTACCTCGAAGGCGGCATGGACATCGCCGACCAGCTGGTCCTGCCCCTGCACGGCGCACCACCGCTGGTCACCCCGGAAGCCGTGGAAGCGAGAAAGTCGATCTACCGGCGGCTCGACCTCTTCATCGCGACCGGCCGCGAGGACGGCAGCGTCCGCGCGGCGATCAACGCCACCGACATCATCACCTTCAGTGCGCTGCTCACCCAGCCGATGACACCCGCGCTGAACTGGGGACACCTCGCCCGGCGCCACATCGCGCACTTCCTCAACGGCGTGGCGGCCGAAGGGCCGGTCGACGTACCCGGCCCCCCGGTCGAGCGCTTGGGCGTGGAGGAGGCTTTCGAAGCACGCGCCTGAGCGGGGGTGACGGGGAGAATCAACCGGAGTGGTGAATCCTGTAACCGATCACCCGAGGAGGTGGGATGCCGGCAGCAGGCGCGCGCAAGCCGATGCGCGAGCGGTTCCGCGAGCAGGTGCGCGAGGAGGTCAAAGCCGCCGCGCTCGCCCAGCTCGCCGAGGGCGGCGCGCAGGCGATCTCGATCAACGCCATCGCCAAGCACCTCGGCGTGTCCGGCCCGGCCCTCTACCGCTACTTCGCAAGCCGGGACGAGCTGCTGACCGTTCTGGTCATCGACGCGTACGGCGACCTGCACGCCGCCATGGCGCGCGTGCTCGAACCCGGCCTGGACGCCGAAGCGCAGATCCGGCTTCTGGCCGCCGCGTACCGCGCCTGGGCACGGGCCGAACCACATCGGTACGAGCTGCTGTTCAAGCCGCCGATCCCCGGGTACGACGCGCACGCCCAGCCCTTGGCCGAAGCCGCGCGGGCTCTGATGGGCCTGGTGATGGGGGTGCTGCACCAGCGCGATTCCCCGGCGGCGTACGGAAACGACGAGGTGCTCGCCGCCCGAAGCGCTGGTACCGACCAGTTTCAGCTGGCGGTCGCCGTGTGGTCACGGCTGCACGGGTTCGTGAGCCTCGAAATCGGCGGCGGTTTCACCGCAATGCACCTCGACGCGGACGCGCTTTTCGAAACCGAGGTGCAGGTGCTCACGGGACGGATTTCCTAGGCTTCGCGCCCAGCGCCACTGCCAGCAACGCACCCGCCACCATGCAGGCGCCGACCACCCACAAACCCGTTCGCTGGGTACCGGTCAGATCGCGCAGCCAGCCGGTGACGTACGGCGCCACGAAACCACTCAAATTACCCAGCGAGTTGATCAACGCAATTCCACCCGCCGCGGCGGCGCCGGACAGGAAATTCGTCGGCAGCGCCCAGAAAGTCGGCAACGCCGCGCATACTCCCATTGCGCAAATAGTCACGGCAGTCATGGTGGCGTACGGATTTCCCAGATACAGCGCGACGGGGATCGCCGCGCCGCCGACGAGCATCGGGATCGCCACATGCCAGGTACGTTCGCCGGTGCGGTCGCCGTGCCGTGCCCACGGGATCATCACCAGCGCTCCGGCCACGTACGGCACTGCGTTCACCAGACCCGCCTGGAACACCGACAGCTTGGTGCCGAATTCCTGTCCGAACCCGGCGATGATGGTCGGAAGGAAGAAACCCAGCGCGTACAGGCCGTAGACCACCGCGAAATAGACGAAGGCGAGGCCGAGGATTCTCGGGTGTGTCAAGGCTTTCCGGAGCGGCCAGTGGTGTTCGGCTTCGGTGGCGCGGCGTTCGGCGTCCAGTTCGGCGGTGAGCCAGCCGCGTTCCTCCGCCGACAGCCATTTCGCGGTTTCCGGCCGGTCGCTGAGGAAAAACCACGTCACGACGGCCAGCAGAATCGCCGGGACGCCTTCCACCAGGAACATGAACCGCCAGCTGGACAGGCCGAACACCCCGTGCCCGCCGCTGATCAGGAGACTCGACACGGTCGACCCGATCGCGCTCGAAACCGGCACCGCGCACATGAACAGCGCGACCGCCTTCGCCCGCTGCGCCGCCGGGAACCAGTAAGTCAGGTACAGGATGATGCCCGGGAAGAACCCCGCTTCGGCCACACCGAGCAGAAACCGCAGCACCACCAGGGTCGCGGTATTGGGCACGAACGCCATCGCGACCGCCACCGCACCCCAGGTGATCATGATCCGCGCGATCCAGCGGCGCGCGCCGAACCGGTGCAGCGCCAGGTTGCTCGGCACCTCCAGGATCAGGTAGCCGATGAAGAAGATCCCGGACGCGAGGCCGAACGCGGTCGCGGTGAGGCCGAGCTCGCGGTTCATCCCGTTGGGACCGGCGAACCCGATGTTGACGCGGTCCAGATAGTTGACGAAGTACAGCACCATCAGCAGCGGCATGATCCGCACTGCCGCCTTGGCCATGACCCGGGTGCCTGCTGCGCTCGTCATGTGCGGATCTCACCGGTTCGAACCCCGGTGCGTCAAGGATTCATCCGCTGAAATGCTCGGCGACCGCGGCGAACGCCTCTTTCGGCTCCCAGTTCAGGCCTTGGTAGCCGGCGCCGTTTTCCAGCACCTTGACCAGGCCGAAGCTCGCGAGGTCCAGGTCGTCCTCGGGATTCGGCCGGTGCGGGTAGTCGTAGAGGGCGAAGAGGAACACGAACGCGCTGTCGACACCCTCGTCGTCGAAGATCTCCAGGAGTTCGCGGAGGTAGGTGGCCTGACCGGTCTCGTCGCGTTCATACTGGCCGTCGATGCGCAGCGGGTGGCCGGTTTCCTTGTCGTACTCGACGATTTCCATACTGCGCGGGGCTACGTCGCCGGACCCGCGCCAGGTTGCGGTGCCGAAGCCGGTGATTGCCACTGGTTTTCCTTGCGCTACCAGGGTTCGTACGCCTTCCCGGAACACGTGGGCGACTTCGGCGGAGCGGATCAGCTCCACTGTGACGAAGTCGAACCTGGTCCAGTCCACTTGCTCGAACTGGATGGACGCGTAGGTGACCTTGCCGTGGAAGCGCGCTCGCACCTCGCGGACGGCGGTGTCCAGGAAGGTGTTGAGCCGCTTGCTCACTTCGGCGAATTTGCCCTTGGGGTCGACGAACAGTCCGTCGAGTCGTTCCTGGACGTCGTTGCCGGGGAGGAAGCCCTTGTTCATGATGCTCAGCTCTACCCCGGTGACGAATACGACGTCGGCGCCGGTTTCCCGCAGGCGTTCGGCTCGTTCGGCGCAGTCGGTGAAGAGTGCCAGGATCTCGTCCGTTGTCAGGTCCAGGGGGTAAGGCGAGAACCAGACTTCCAGGCCAAGGTCGGCTGCCCATCCGGCGGCTTGTTCGAGACGGGCCGGGTCGCCACCGATGAGGTGGATGGCGGTGCAGTGGAGGTCGTCTCGGATGATGGCCAGTTCTCGTTGTACCACCTCGGGGTCGAAGGGTTCTCGTGCGGAGTGTCCATTGCGGACGAATCCGGTGTCGTAGGTCATTCCCTTGGCTCGCATGGGGCCGAGCTTACCGGAGATTTTTGCGTGCACGCAAGTTTGCGTTCGCGCAGAAATTCTGAGAGGATTGCGTCGTGACGGGATTGCGCGAACGGAAGAAGCAGGCCACCCGCGTCGCGCTGCGCGAGGCGGCCCTGCGGCTGGCGATCGAGCACGGACCGGCGAACGTGCGGGTCGACGACATCGCCGAAGCAGCCGGGGTCTCGCCGCGCACGTACAACAATTACTTCTCCAGCCGCGAGGAAGCGATCGTCGCGGCGGTCACGGCCGAACGCGAGGGACGGATCGCCGACGCCATCACCGCGCGCTCACCTGACACGCGACTGGCCGACGCCGTGCTCGACGCGATTGCCGAGCAGTACACAGATCCCGGCGCGCAGAGCCGTGAAGCGCTCCTGCTGATCACCACGAACCCCGGCCTGCGGGAAGCGTTCCTCGACGCCCCGGCCGCCCTCGAAAACCCGTTGTGCGAAGCCATTTCCGCCCGAACCGGCAACGAATCGACCGCGCGGGTGCTGGCGGCCAGCGTCGCCGCGGCGGTCCGGGTCGCGCTGGAACAGTGGACCCGGCCCACGGGCAGCGGGCTCGTCGTGGTGACCGGCTCACTGGGAGATCTCTTGCGGCGCACCCTCGAACCTCTGGTGCCTGCCCTGGCCGCCGCCGATCGGCGTTAGCCGCATTCCGTGAAGGAAACCCGGCACAAACGGGCGCAATGTTTCCGTGCACGGGCACCCGCCGGTCAGCGTCACTAGCCTCGCCCTCATGGCCAGCCAGACAGGACTTTCGACCAAGAGGGGCACGTGTCCGTTCGATCCGCCGCCGGCTCACCGCGGGCGGGCCCCGATCGACCGGCTGACGTATCCGGACGGCAGCTCCGGCTGGTTCGTCAGCGGATTCAGTGAAGCGCGGGCGATCTTCGCGGACAACCGCGTGTCCGCACGGGGACGGGCCGGTCGACCTGGTGGAAGCGTTTGCGCGGCCGATCCCGACCCTGGTCATCTGCGAACTCCTCGGCGCCCCGTACGAGCGGCGCGACGAGTTCAGCAAGCACACCGCCCTCGTGTTCGGCACCGATGTGCCGCCGGACGAACGGTTTGCCGCGACCCAGCACGTGCTGGGCTTCATCGCCGAGCAGGTCGAGGCCAAGCGCAAGGACCCCGGCGACGACCTGCTGTCCGACCTCATCCGGCACGACGTGCTGACCGGGGAAGAACTCACCAACATCGGGATGGCCCTGCTCGTCGCGGGCCTCGAGACGACCGGCAACATGATCGCGCTCGGCACCTTCGCCCTGCTGGAGCACCCGGACCAGCTCGCCCTGCTGCGCGCTGACCCGGCCCTCACCGCGAACGCGGTGGAGGAGCTGATGCGCTACCTCAGCGTGATCCACCTCGGACCGATCCGCACCGCACTCGAGGACATCGAAATCGGCGGGGTGACGATCAAAGCGGGGGAAAGCATCACCCTTTCCCTCTCGGTCGCCAACCGCGACCCGGAGAAGTTCCCCGACCCGGAAGTGCTCGACCTCACCCGCAAAGCGACCGGTCAGATCGGCTTCGGCCACGGCGTACACCAATGCCTCGGCCAGCAACTCGCCCGCGTCGAACTGCGCATCGCACTGCCCGGGCTGTGCACCCGATTCCCCGACCTGCAGCTGGCCGTCCCGGCGAGCGAAATCGAACTGCCCGAAGGCGCCTCGATCTACGGGCCGGTGCGGCTCCCGGTCACGCTGAACCAGACAGGTACTCCTCGGCAAACTGCTTGAAGGTGCGGTTCTGCGTGGATCCGGACTCGCGCAGCACGACCCGGCCCGCGCGGTGGTCGTGCAGAAAACCGGGCGCGACCCTGAGCCGCTGGACGCAGTACTCACGGCGTAAGCCAGGACGGTGAATCTCTCCCCATCGGCACTTCAGCATGGACATTTGCTTCACAAGTTTGTGAAATATGTGTACCTTCTGAAGTACCGCAGGGAGGGAGGAGCGAAGATGACCCAGCAGGCAGGACTTCCGCTCGAAAGGGGCGGATGTCCGTTCGATCCGCCGCCGGCGCAGCGCGGGCGGGCTCCGATCGAGCCCATGACGTACCCGGACGGCAGCGCGGGCTGGTTCGTGAGCGGGTACCACGAGGCGCGGGCGATTTTCGCCGACAAGCGGGTGTCCGCGCGGGCAGACGGGCCGGTCGACCTGGTGGAAGCGTTTGCGCGGCCGATCCCGACCCTGGTCATCTGCGAACTCCTCGGCGCCCCGTACGAGCGGCGCGACGAGTTCCACCGGCATACGTCGGTCATGTTCGGCAACGACGTGCCGATGGACGACCGGCTCGCCGCCACCCAGAGCGTGGTCGGTTTCATCGCCGAGCAGGTCGAGGCCAAGCGCGCAAACCCGGGCGACGACCTGCTGTCCGACCTCATCCACGCGGACGTGCTGACCGCCCAGGAGCTCGCCAACATCGGCATGATGCTGCTCGTCGCCGGGTTCGAGACCACCCGGAACATGATCGCGCTCGGCACCTTCGCGCTGCTGGAGAACCCGGAGCAGCTCGCGAAACTGCGAGCCGACCCGGAGCTCGTCCCGAATGCGGTCGAGGAGCTGATGCGCTACCTCAGCGTGATCCACATCGGGCCGATCCGCACCGCACTCGAGGACATCGAGATCGGCGGCGTGACCATCAAAGCAGGCGACGGCATCACGTTCTCGATCGCAGTCGCCAACCGCGACCCGGAGAAGTTCCCGGACCCGGAGGTACTCGACATCACCCGCAAGGCGACCGGCCAGATCGGCTTCGGCCACGGGGTGCATCAATGCCTCGGGCAGCAGCTCGCTCGCGTCGAGATGCGGGTTGCGCTGTCCGAGCTGTTCAATCGGTTCCCGGACCTGCGTCTTGCCGTGCCGTCCAGTGAGATCGACGTGCCGGAAAACGCGTCGATCTACGGTCCGGTGCGGCTGCCGGTGACCTGGGCACGCTGAACGGCGGCGCTCACGCAAACCCTTCCAGCTCCGCAATCCGGCGGAACACCTCCCGGGTGTCCACCCGCTCCATGTCCGGGTCGAGTTCGTAATACACCGCAAGGACGTTCTGCGCGATCCGGCCCCGCTCGTCCAGCGCGGCGAAGCGGCCCAGCGAAATGTCGCGCATCGCGTCTTCCGCGGACATGCCGCGCTGGTGCCGTTCGGCGGCTTCGGACTTCACCCACTCCAGATAGTCGCGAACGGCGCGGATGCCGTTCTCGTCGGTGACCGGGCCGTGGCCGGGGACGATGAACTCGGCGTCCATCGCGAGCATTGCGTCGCATGCGGCAATCCAGTTCGACACCGGACCTGCCCAGCTGATCGGGGTACCGCCGATAAACAGCAGATCACCCGCGTACAGCACGCTTTCTCCTGGCACGAGCACCACGCTGTCCCCGGCGGTGTGCGCGGGGCCGAGGCAATGCACCTCCACCACGACGCCGCCGACGTCCAGCTCCAGCTTGCCGCTGAACGTCTTCGTCGCCGGGGTGGGCGTGATCGTCTCGAAGTCGAACGGGGCGAAGATGTGCCGGGCGAACCGGCCCTGCGGGCCCTCGTGCTTCAGCAGCCCACGAATGAGATCGGGGCCGTTGGTCCGCATTTCCCCGGCCGTTGCCACGGAGGCGACGATCTCCGCGTCGGCGACCAGTTCATTGCCGAACCAGTGGTCGCCGTTGGCATGCGTGTTCACCACTGTCCGGATTGGACTGTCCACTGTGCTGTCTCGCAGGCCGTCCAGCATCTCGCGCGTCATCGGGACGTCGAAGAGCGTGTCCACGAGCAGTGCTTCGCCGGACCCGGTGATCAGACCGGCGTTGCTCCAGCCCCAGGTTCCGTCCGGCACGAGCCAGGCCGAACAGTGTTCGGTGAGCCGATGATGTCCTTTCAGATAGGGGACATCCTCGGGAAGACGGGGAAATCCGGTTGTCACCACGTACCTCCGTTCACTTGACGTGCACCTCGGGCGAGCCCTGATAGGACGCCACCCCGGCGCCGTCCGGTGGAGTTTTCCGTTGCCCGACCGGATTCCGCAGTACGCCGACCCCGGAGGCAGCCAGTTCCACGACATCACCGGGCCGGATCCAGCGGTCAAGTTCCAGCCCGCAACCGCCGCCGACCGTGCCCAGCCCGAAGAATTCGCCGGGGTACACCGTTTCGTCCAGCGACGCCCACGCCAGCACCTCGGCAAACGAGAACTGCCGCTCCTTTGTGGACCCCGAAGCCCACACCTCCCCATTGACCGAGGCCGACATCTGCACCGCCCATTCGTCGACCTCGTCGATGGTGAGCACGCACGGACCCATTGCCGTGCAGAAATCCTTGCCCTTGGACGGCCCGATCGTCAGGCTCATCTCGAAGAACTGGATGTCGCGGGCGCTGACGTCGTTGAAAATCGTGACGCCGGCAATGCGTTCGGCGGCCTCCTTCGGCGTCAGGTCACGGCCACCGCCGGAGGTGAAGAAGCCGAGCTCGAGTTCGAAGTCGAGCTGCGCGGTGTAGGACGGCCAAAGCAGCGGCTCGTCCGGCCCGATCACCGTCTCGACGTTGCACTTGTAGCAGATCGGCATCGCCTCGAACGCCGGCGGAACCTTGAGCCCGGAGCCGGCGGCGTGCTGGGTGTAGGTGAGGTAGTCGCGGATCCGGCGCGGGCGCGGGACCGGCGCGAGCAGCCGGACGTCGGCCTGCGAAAGCACCGCCGGATGCCCGTCGTCGACGAGTTCCTGGCCCCGGGAAGCCGCCGCGCCGGCCGCGGCCAGCGCACGTTCGGCCAGGCCACGGGCCTCGGCGCCGCCTTCGAAGAACGCGACCATCTCGGCCGGGACCTCCGGTGCGTCCCCCGCGGCGGACGAGCCCCGGCGCGCGGCCCGCTCGGCGCGCAGCACCCGCGCGGGGTCCACCACCGTGTCGCCGTGCAGCACTCCGAGCCGGACGGAGGATGCGGATTCGTACGTGACCAGGCGCAACTTTGCCTCCCTGGATCAGGGTCCGTATTTAGACGCAAGTCCAACAAGATGGTAAGCTACGACACAGCACCGCCGACGTCAAGGGTGAAGCCCGAGGTGAGGAGTGATGCGGTCACTGGTTGACTGCGAGACATGACGGCAGAAGCGAATCCCCATCCGGTGGCCGACCGGCGCACCAGGCAGCGGCAGGAACGCCGCGACCGGCTGTTCCGCGCGGCCGTGGAACTGTTCGTCGAACGCGGCTACGACAACACGACCATGGAGGACATCGCCGAGCGTGCCGACACCGCGCGCGCCACCGTGTTCAACCACTTCCAGCGCAAGACGGCGTTCATCGACGAGTGGAGCCTGCGCCGCCGGGAACGCGCGATGACGGCAGTGCGCACCGAGCACCTCGAAGACCGGCCACTGCGCGACATGCTCCGCCGCTACCTGGTCGAGCTGGCGCGCATCAGCGTGGACACGCGAGCCGAAACGGTCGCCTGCATGGGCGCGGCCGTGCACTCCACCAACATCTTCGGCAACCCAGAACTGGCCCGCCAGTTCGGCACCTTCGTCGCCCGCGCGCAGGTGGCCGGGGAAATCCGCGCAGACATCGACGCGGCACAGGCCGGACTACTGCTGGCCACGTCCTACTTCGCGACCCTCAGCGCCTGGATCGACACCGAACCGGCGCCGTTCGACCTGGAAGAACGCATGCTGAACGTGCTGGACATGATCCTCCGCGGGATTGCGGCCTAGTTTTCCTTACGCCGTAACCACATCCGCATTGTTCAGCAACGCAGACGGTGCCCGCAGCAACGACTCCGACCCCAAGGCCCGACGCCGAGCCGCCGAAACACCGCCGAAGCTCTCCGTGATCGCGATCAGCCGAGCCGCATGATGCGCGACCTCCGACTCGTACGTCATCCCGATCCCGCCATGCAGCTGGACAATCTCCTCAGCCGCCGCGGTCGCCGCGTCGCAGATGAACACAAAGGCGTCATCCGCGGTGGTTTCGAGATCGACCTCCGCCCCGGCGTCGAAAGCCTCGACGCTCGCGGTTGCCCACAGCGCCAGCGAACGAGCCAGCTCGACCTTCGCGTACAGGTCCGCCGCGCGGTGCACGAGCGCCTGGAACGTCGACAACGGCACGCCGAACTGCTTGCGGGACTTGAGATATTCGACCGTCATCGCGAGACCGGTCTCCATCAGGCCGATCGCCTCGCCGGTCACCGCGACCCGCGCCCGCGCGAAGGCGGTGCGCAGCGCGGCGACCGCGTCCGCGTCGCCGGTGCCGAGCAAAACCGCTGGGGTCCCCGAGAATTCGACCTGAGACGTGTGTCCCCAGTCGGCCGCGCGGCCATCGGTGCGGCTGATGCCGTCCGCAGTCGCCTCGACCAGGTACACCCCGGCACGACCGTTCTCATCGACCGCGGTGACCAGGAACTTGTCCGCCTGATCGGCATTCCGGACCGGCGACTTCACGCCGGTGAGCGCCGACCCGGTTGCGGTGACCGAAGGCGCGACGCCCCACGGCCGCGCGGGTTCGGCGTGCGCGACCGCGATCGTGGTGCCACCGCTCGCGAGCACCGGCAGCAGCTGCTTGACCTGATCGTCGGTGCCGAGCGCGGCAATCAGCCACGACGGCAGGAAAACGCCGTCCAGCAACGGTTCGGCCGCCGCGTGCTTGCCCATTGCCTCCAGCGTCGCGTACACCTCGACCGGCCCGGCGTCCGCGCCGTCGTGCTCGCCGGTGATGGTGAGCCCGGTGAGGCCCAGCTCGCCGAGGGTGTTCCAGACCTGGTCGTTCCAGCCGAGTTCGCTGCTCGTCGCGGCTGCGCGGCCGCCTGCCGGATAGCCCCGGCCCACCGCGGTGTCGACGGTCTCGAAGAGCAGCCGCTGGTCTTCGTTGAATTCGAGGTTCATGAGCCGTCCCTTACAGGCCGAGGATCGTCTTGGCGATCACGCCGCGCTGGATTTCGTTGGAACCACCGAAAATCGACAGCTTGCGCTGGTTCAGGTACTGCGCCGCGGCCACCGCCGCCGCCTCGCCCGCCTGCACCGGCGACTCGGTGTCCAGCAGCATCCCGTCCGCACCCGCCGCGCGCATGCGCAGCTTGGTGAGCGCCTGCAGGGTCTGCGTGCCCTCCAACTTGAGCAGCGACGACACCGGGCTGGCCTGCCCGTTCTCCGACGCCCCGGTGACCCGCAGCTGCGTTGCCTCGAGCGCGAGCAGCGACGTCTTCGCACTGTGCATGGCCGCGCGGAACTCCGGGTCCTGCGCGAGCGTTCCGGTCTCGGTGGGCAGGTCGGCGGCGGCCGCGGCGAGGTCCGCGTACACCCGCTGCGAGGTACCGACCTGGGCGATGCCGTTGCGCTCGTTGCCGAGCAGGTACTTCGCGTACGTCCAGCCCTTGTTCTCTTCGCCGACGAGGTTTTCCGCCGGGATCACCACGTTGTCGAAGAAGAATTCGTTGACCTCGGCACTGCCGTCGACGAGTTTGATCGGACGGCGCTCGATGCCCGGCGTGGTGAGGTCGAGCAGCAGGAAAGACAGGCCCTGCTGCTTGCGCGGTGCGTCCGGGTTCGTGCGCGCGAGCACGAACATCCAGTCGCCGTACTGGCCGAGCGTGGTCCAGGTCTTCTGCCCGTTGAGGACGTAGTGGTCACCCTCTCGGCGCGCGGTGGTGCGCAGGCCGGCGAGGTCGGACCCGGCTTCCGGCTCGGAGAAGCCCTGCGACCACCAGATGTCGACGTTCGCGGTGGCAGGCAGGAACTTCTGCTTCTGCTCGTCGCTGCCGAACTCCGCGATGATCGGGCCGACCATGCTGACGTTGAAGGCGAGCGGGGTCGGCACGGCGTTGCGCTGCAGCTCGGAGGCATAGATGTGCGATTGCGTGGGGCTCCAGCCGCGGCCGCCCCACTCCTGCGGCCAATGCGGTACGGCGAGCCCGTGCTCGTTGAGGATCCGCTGGCTCGTGACGATGTCGTCGCGGGTGACCTCGCTGAGCGCCGTGCGCTTGCGGATTTCGGCGGGGATGGCGCCGAGGAACACCTCGCGCAGCCCGTCGCGGAACTTGACATCCTCGGTGGAGAGTTCGAGATCCATACGTCCCATCCCCGTTGATCAACCCGGCGTTTTCGACCATACGGGCCCGGCTCGCGCAGGGGGAATGACCGAGTGCATCAGAACGGTATGACCATCGTGGTAACACCGTGGGTACGCTCCTGACGTGGAGATACACCACCTGCGGTACTTCCTCGCGGTCGCGCGTGAGCTCAACTTCACCCGTGCCGCGCGGTCGCTGAACATGTCGGTACCCCCGCTCAGCCAGCGGATCCGCGACCTGGAACGCGAGCTGGGCGAAACGCTGTTCGACCGCTCCACGCACCACACGCGGCTGTCGGCGGCGGGGGAAGCCCTGCTGCCGCTCGCCGAATCGGTCGTTTCGGGCTTCGACGCCATCCCCGCGCGGATGCGCTCCCGCGACCACCGCGCCGACGTCCGCCTCGCCATCCCCGACGTGCTCAACCCGCGGCACCGCCGTCAGCTGAGCGACTCGATCCGGGACCTGGACAGCACGTACCGGTTCGTGCTCCGGCAGATGCCGTCGCTGGACATGGAATCGGCGCTGCTCAGCAACTCGCTCGACCTCGCGGTGTCCCATCTGGGCACGAGCGACGACCGGCTGTCCACGATCGTGTTGTACCGCGAAGCGCTCGGCGCGGTGGTGGACGTGTCGCGCTTCCCGGGCCGGACGTCACTGACCCTGGCCGACCTGCGGGGCTTCCAGTACCTCCAGGGCCCGCGGCACTGGGACCTCGGCGCGCGCCGGGCCGAACAGCTCGCGACCAAGGGCGTGCTGATCGACCCGGAGGCCCAGTTCTCCGACATCAGCGGCCTGCTGATCTTCTTGCGCGGCACCAAGAGCTTTGCACTGGCGCCGGTCGAATCGGCGACCGTACTGGCGCTCGACCCGACCGAATGTGCCGTCCTGCCGATCGACGACCTGGCCGCGAAACTGACCACCTTCCTCCTCCGCCGCACGGCCGACACCCGGCTCGACCCGGTGGTGGACGTCCTTCGGCACGTGCACGTCTCGTAAGCGCCGCTCAGCATCAGTTCAGAATGAGTTTGCGTAGGCAGATGATCGTGCAAGCGAGGCTGTGGATGGCTTGGTGGATGTGGGCTCGGCGTTCGGTGCGGATGCGTAACCTGCGGAACTTTTGAGCCAGGTGAAGGTGCGTTCGGCTGGCCAGCGAATCTTGCCCAGACCGGAACCGTGTTCGACGCCGCGGCGGGCGATCAGCGGGGTGATGCCGCGGGCTCGGACCAG
>NZ_JNYZ01000059.1 GCF_000717335.1 Amycolatopsis jejuensis | reverse complement strand
GGTGCCGGAGGGGTCGGCGGGGTCGGGGGCGGCGAGGGGGACGAGTAACTGTTCGAGGAGGGTGCCGGTGTCGGGGTCGAGGTTGCCGGTGAAGTGGAAGCGGCCGCCCCGGGTCCAGTGGTAGCGGAACTCCCGCCAGGGGCGAGCCGAAGCCTCGGCGTGGTCGGTGGGTGGGGTGCTTTCGTGGTTCCAGTAGGTGTGTAGGCGGGTGGCGGCGCGGTGGACGACGGTGGCGTCGGCTTGGGTGGCCAGGGTGACGAGGGTGTCTTCGGCGACGGTGTAGTCCTCGGGCGTGAGCCAATCCGGGGCCGCGGCGAGACACTCCGCGATCACCGCGACGTGTTGCGCCGTCAAGTTTCCTGCAGCCAATGCCTTGCGCGCCAAGGGTAAATCGCCCTTCGCTTGGGCTACCCGGGTCCGGGCTTCCCTCGGTGTGATGTGCAGGGCTGTCGTCAGGAAGGCGGCCATCGTGGGGTGTTCGGCGGGCGCGATGCCACGGTCCTCCAGCTCCCGGATGGCGCCCAGCTGCCGGGCGTACCAGATGTTCTGCTCACGGTGCGCGGTCAAGATCAACTCGGTCAGCTCCCGTGCCGACAACTGCCAGTCCGGGAGGGTTATCGGCGAAGTCACCCCATCACAGTATCGAACGCCTGTTCGACCATGCATCACTCGAAACGGGGGAGATGTGGTAACTCACAGTTATCGTTCGACTTCGATGTGTTTCGGATGCAGCGCGGGGAATGAGGTATTTCCGAGAGGGGGCGTTCGTCGCTGATGATCTTGGTGTCCGGGGTGCCTTCGGTGTGGGGATTGTCTGGTGCGGGCTTCGGCGTCGATGGGCGGGCGAGGCGGGAGGTCGTGTGAGTGGGGTGGACGCCGGTGGCGTGGGGCGATGTCGGCCGGTTTCGCGGGGGAAGGTTTGCTGGTTGTCGTCGAGTGGGGACGGTGGTTCCGGGGGACAGGTGGGCGGTGGCCGAGTTGAGCGTGTGTGGGGGCCTGTCTGTGTCATGCGGTCGTGTTTCCTGGCTCTGCGCCTGGTGATTGCGAGGCAGGGACGCTGCGCGGGTGGGGGCAGACTCCGGTGATATCAATGCCGGGGAGTCGGAATCCGCAGTCCGAACGCAGCCCGAAACCCGGTGGGCGGAAATCCGGTTACTGCGCCCGCGTCATGCGGAGTCCGGCCTCAGGCGAATTCCGGAACCGGCCTGGCTTTCGGAACCGGCCTGGCTTTCGGACCCAGGCGGATTTCCGGACCAGCCCGGCTTCCGGACGCAGGCCGACTGCCCGGCCCAGCCTCAGATCGACCTCCAACCTCAGACCCGGCCCTCAGGCCCTGACCCAGACCCTGACTCGGCCCCAGACCCGGCCCCAGACCCAGATGCAGACCTGGATCGACCCCCAACCCCAGACCCGGCCCCAAAACCAGACCCAGACCCAGACCCAGACCCGGCCCCAGAACCAGACTCAGGCGGTAACCACCGCAACGCGAACCACAGCTCCATCCGCACATCAGGCTCCTGCAGATCCTCCCCCAACAGACGGCCGACCTTCCCGATCCTCTGCCGTACCGTGTTCCGGTGGACCTGCAGTGCGTCGGCCGTGCGGTCCCAGCTTCCGTGGTGGGCCAGCCACGTCCACAGCGTCTCCAGCAGTACCGGGTCGGCCGTCAGCGGGCCCAGCCGGGCGCGTGCGTGGGTCGCTGCTGCCTCGGGGGTGAGCAGGGCGTCGAAGCTCGGGTCGGTCGTCGGGTGGCGGCCGATGCGCTGGCCGGCCGCCAGTGCTCGGTGCAGCGCCCGTTCGGCCTGTACGTTGCCCAGTGGCAGGTCGGACGTGGGTACCGGGGCGCTGAAGCCCAGGGTCCAGCCCAGGTGGGACGTGTCGTCCGGGGAGGTGGCGTCGGCGGGGATCAGGGCGTGCAGGGTGCGGCCGGTGAGGTCCAGGTACGGGGTGCCCAGCGCCGACGCGAGCGCGGCCAGGTGGGCGGTCGGTTCGTCGTGGGTGGTGGTCGTCAGCGTTCCGTGTACGACGGTCCATCGGTCGCTCAGCAGGGGGGCGACCTCCGTCGGGGAGTGGCCCAGCAGCAGGCGGACCAGGGCGGCGGCGCTTTGGCCGTCGCTGCCCAGTGCGTACCGCGGGCTGGTCAGCAGGGACAGCAGCGTGACGGCGGACGCGGTGATCGAGTGGTGTGCGGGAGTGGGCGGCGCAGGGGTCGCGATTCCCAGGGCCAGCGGCACCGTGCCGGGGACGGTGTGTGCGATCAGGTGCAGGCCGGGCTGATGGTCGACGGCGGCGGTCGAGTGGGTCAGCTGCGTTTCGGCCAGGTGCCGGACGCCGGTCCGCGCGGCGGGGGACGGGAGGCGGCCGGCGGTGAACATTTCGTTGCCGTTTCCGTCGAACAGGGCTACCCAGCCGTCGACCTGGCCGGCCAGCTGCGTCACCACTGCCTGGGGTGCGTTGCGGCGGCCGGCGGCGGTGGCGAGCGCCGACTGTCCACTTGAGATCTGCCGCAGCTCCCGGAAGCGGGCCTCCGCCATGATCGTGTACGCGGCCTGGTTGATCGCGACGAACGGCGTCTCCGCGGGGATCCGCAGCAGGGGCAGCCCGTACCGATCGCAGGCTTCGGCGAGGTGCGCGGGGACGTCGTGGTACACCGGGTCTACGCCGAAGCCAAGCGCGGCGGTTTCGGCGTCGGCGACGCGGCGGGTGTACGCGTCGATGCCTGCGTCGTCGACCGGCAGCGGGACGCCCGCGGTGAGCAGCAGCTGCCCGGCGACCAGGTACCGCGTCGGGTCCTCCAGTTCGGTGATGCCGACGCAGGTCACGAACCGGTCCCCGGCCGGCCCGGCGACCTGCTGCAGGCCGAGGCCGGGGAAGTCCAGCAGAGCGCGCAGCGGTACCCCGATCGAGGTGGATGGTCCGTCCATGACAAGCCAGATTAATGGATGAAGACGACACTGCCGACCGGCGCCGCCGAAATTTACCGTGCTCGCAGGCAAGTACCCCCGGCCGACGACGCCCCGAGGAGAACCGACGATGAGTACCGACCATCCGCAGCTGCGGGCCAACGCCATCGGGCTGCCCGGGGCGATCATGCAGTCGGTGACGACCATGTCGCCCGCGATCACGGTGGCCTTCACCGTGCCGTTCCTCGCCGGGACCTCCGGGCTCGCCAGCCCGCTGGTCGTGCTGCTCGCCGCGGTCGTCTCGTACCTGCTCGGCTACTCGCTCGCGCAGATGGCCCGGCACCTCACCTCGGCGGGCACCTACCACACCTTCGTCGGCAAGCTGCTCGGCCCGCGGTTCGGATTCCTTGCCGCATGGGCGTACCTGCTCTTCTACCCGGTCGCCACCGCCATGCTGTGCGGCCTCTTCGGGTCCACTCTGCACAAGGTGCTGCTGCAGGAGTTCGGCTTCGACCTCGCCTGGTGGATCCCATCACTCGTGCTACTGGTGACGATCTCCGCGCTCGCGTACCGCGGCATCGAGCTGGCGATCGGCGTGACGGTGGCGCTCGGCCTCTTCGAGATCGCGGTGATGGTGGCGCTGGCGATCTGGGGCCTGGTGCAGCCGGGCCACGGCGGTACCAGCCTGTCGTGGATCACCGGGTCGGGTGCGCCGAGCGGCGGCGGGTTCTTCCTCGGGTTCGTGTTCAGCATCTACACCTACACCGGCTGGGACGCGGCCGCGTCGCTCGGCGAGGAGACGGCCAACCCGCGCCGCAACATCCCGCGTGCGGTGCTCGGTTCGGTGGTCATTCTCGGCATTTTCGTGGTGCTCACGACGTGGGGCCAGCTGGCCGGCTGGGGTACCCAGGACATCCAGGGCCTGGTGAACTCCGAATCGATCCCGATCTTCGTGCTGGCCCACAAATACTGGGGCGCGCTGTGGATTCTGGCCTTGCTGGCCTTGATGAATTCGATCGTCGGCGCCGCAATCGCGTGCATGAATGCGTCCACGCGATTCATCTACAGCATGGCGCGCACCGGCGCGTTGCCGAAATCCCTGGCCCGGCTGAGCAAACACCAAACTCCCAGTACGGCCAACCTTCTGCAATCCGGGCTGAACCTCGGCGTCGGTTTGCTCATGGTCGTCGCGGTGGGTCTGTACAACGTTTACTCCTTCACCGGCTTGATGTTCACCTTCGCGCTCACTGTCGTGTACCTGATGGGCAGCGTCGCGGTATGGCGGATGTACCGGACAATTGCGCGGCACGAGTTCAATGTGGTCAAGCATGTGCTGATTCCGGTCATCGGGGCCGCCGCGCTGATCCTGGTCGCGTACGAATCGCTCAACCCACTGCCGGAAAGCCCGTTCAGCTGGGCGCTTCCCGTGGTGGCGCTGTGGATGCTGGTCGGGCTGGCGGTGTTGGCGCTGCGCCGCGGCCGGACCACGCGGTCCGAGAACGGCGCGCAGACCGCACCGGCCACTGTGGACGCTTCATGAAGCGCGTAGTGGTGACCGGCGGTTCCGGTCGGCTCGGCCGGTACGTGCTGGCGGAGTTCGCCGACGGGTACGACGTCGTCAACGCAGACCTCAAACCCGGGCCCGACGGCGAATACCGGCCGATGGACCTCACCGATCCCGACCAAGTACGGCGCGCGCTGAACGGTGCCGACGTGGTCGTCCACCTCGCCGGGATCGACTACGACTTCGCTGACGATCCTGATCGGACAGTGCGGGTCAACGTCATGGGAGCCTGGCATGTGCTTCAGGCCGCGCGGGAACTGAACGTCGGACGCGTGGTGCTGTGTTCCAGCGTCGCCGCGCTCGGGTTGCACGAAATGCGGCCCGATTGGGTACCGGCGAACCTTCCGGTGGACGACAGCCACGAGGCTCGTCCCGTTGACCCTTACGGCATCAGCAAAGCCGCGCTCGAAGTGCTCGGCCGCGGGATGTCCGACGGCGGGCTGAGCGTGGTGTGCCTCCGGCCGTGCGCGGTGGTTTTCGCGGACAACGCAGAGTCGGTACTGACCTCCGCACCCGGCACGTTGCACGACTACGTGGCCGCTGAAGACGTCGCACGGGCCTTCCGCGCCGCCGCCGAAGCAGCGGAACCCGGCTTCGGCCCGTACCTGCTGTGCGCCGACGACAGCGCCCATCCGGAGCCGACAATGCAGTGGTACGAAAGCGAAATCGGCCCGCCACCCGGAGTCCTGACCGGCCGGACCGGGGTGTTCAGCAACGCGGGCGCGCGCCGCGCCCTCGGCTGGCACCCGGCCTCCAGCCGGGACGGACTGCTCAAAGACACGACCCTCGGGAGCCGAGTATGACCTTGTTCACCGACCTGACCGGCCCGGACATCGGCCGCCGTGCCGACGACATCCTTTTTCTGCCTTTGGGTTCTGTCGAGCAGCACGGTCCGCATCTGCCGGTCGACACCGACGCGTGTCTCGCGCGGGCATTCGCGAAAGCCGGTGCCGAAAGGACGAATGGGATAGTCGGCCCGGATTTCGCCTATGGGTACCGATCGCAGCCGGTGAGCGGCGGCGGTGAGCTGTTCCCCGGGACGATCAGCCTGTCCGGCGCCACGTACAGCGCGCTCGTGCGGGACCTCGTGGTGGCGTACGCGCGGCACGGGCACCGCCGGATCGTATTCGTGAACGGGCATTTCGAGAACACCATGTTCGCCATCGAGGGGATCAACCTGGCGCTGGAGCAGAAAGCGGAAACCGACGTACTCGTGGTGAATTGGTGGGAAATCATCGAGGCCAAGGCATTGGACGAGCTGTTCGAGGGCCGGTTCCCCGGCTGGGAGGCCGAGCACGCCGGAGTGGTCGAGACGTCGCTGATGCTGCACGTCGATCCGTCTCGGGTGGACACTGCGCTGATCAGCCCGCACGTCGCCACAGTCACCGCTCCGCCGTACACCCGGCTCCCGGAGCCGCCCGGGCAGGTCGACCCGTCGGGCGTGCTGCGGACGGCCGCCGGGAGCAGTGCGGAGATCGGCCGGGGCCTGTTCGGCCTGGTCGACAAGAGGTTGGGGGACCTGGTGGCCGCGGAGTTCGGCGCATGATCATCGTGACCGGAGCGGGGGCCGGAATCGGGCTGGCCTGTGTGCGGGAGCTGCGGGCGCGCGGACATCGGGTCGCCGGGCTGGACCGCCGCCCGGGCCGGGAGTCCGATGTGGACCTCGAAGTCGACGTGTCCGATGTGGACGCAGTCACCGCAGCGGTAAAAGAGGCAACCGAACGGCTGGGAAAGCCGACGGGCATTCTGAGCGCTGCGGGGTACGTCGAGGAAATCCCGCTCAAGGACATTTCCCCCGGCCACTTCGAAAAGATGCTCGGCGTACACCTCGGTGGCCTCGTTCATCTCACCCGCGCCGCAGTGCCGTTGATGACCGACGGCGGTTCAGTGGTCGCGGTTGCTTCCGAACTGGCATTGACCGGCGGGGACGACGCAGCACATTACGTGGCGGCCAAAGGCGCGATTCTCGGCCTGGTAAGGACATTGGCGGTGGAATTGGCCGACGCCGGGGTCACGGTGAACGCCGTCGCCCCCGGTCCGACCGATACGGCAATGCTCGCTCCCGGCACGATCTGGCGCGATCCGGAATACGTGGCCGGATTGCCCACCGGAGCACTTGTGCAACCGGAGGAAATTGCGGTGACTGCGGCCTTCCTGCTCGAGCGGCCCGCCGCGGTGACCGGGCAGGTCGTCTCTCCGAACGCGGGAACGGTGATCTGATGCGGAAAATCCTGGCTTTCCTGCCCGACGAGCTCACCAAGGAACTGTCCACCGAAGACACCGCAGTCCTCGAAGAATTCGACGGCCACGCCCCCGAAATCGCGGTGATCGGCACCGGTAAGAACCAGCACCGACAAGCATTCCTCGAAACCGACGCCACCGAGTGGTGGACCGAAACGATGCGCCGGTCGTCCGCGCTCTTCGAGGTGGCCAGAACCGTCGGAACGGCCATGGCAGCCGCCGGACGGGGCCGGATCGTGTTCGTCGTCGCGGAGGCCGGTGTCAGCGGTCAGGCGGACGCGAGCGTCGACGCCGCAGTCGCCTCGGCCGCCATCGCACTCACCAAATCGCTGGCCAGGGAGCTGGCACCGGCGGGAGTCGCGGTGAACGCGGTGACCGTCGCGGACGGCGTGGGTACCCCGGCGCAGCTGGCCGAGGCGGTGGGCCTGCTGGCCGACGAACGGCTCCCGTCGCTGGTCGGCCAGATCGTGTCCGCCTCCGCGGGCCGGACCAGGACCCGGATATGACCCGCCCGCTCGCGGTCTTCACCGACCTGGACGACCTCGACCCCGCGCCCGGTATCGCGCTGCTGGAAGCAGCCGGTTTCGAGGCGAAAGTGGCCGTGAGCGCGCGTCCGGACGACATCGTGCGCGCCGCTGAGGACGCGGTCGCGTTGCTCGTCGGGTACGCCACCATCGACGCCGGCCTCCTCGACCGGCTGCCCGCGCTCAAGATCCTCGCCACGATGTCCTCCGGGTACGACATGGTCGACCTTGACGCGGCCCGTGCCCGTGACCTGTGGGTTTGCAACCTCCCGGACGGCTGCACCGAGGAGGTCGCACTGCACGTCCTCGCGCTCGCACTGGCCATGGCCCGGCAGCTGCCGCAGGGCGACGCCGTGGTCCGCAGCGGTGGCTGGACCGTCGACCTGCCGCGGCTGCCGCTCCGCATCGGCGACCTGACGCTGGGTGTGGTCGGGATGGGGCGGATCGGCACGCGGGTGGCCGAGGTCGCCGCGCCGTTGTTCCGCCGGGTGGCTGGCTGCGGGCTGCAGCACCCCGGCGAGACCTGGCCCGATGTCGCGGACCGGCGGGATTTCGCCACCCTGCTGGCGGAATCCGACATCGTGACCCTGCACGTCCCGCTCAGCCCCGAAACCGAAAACCTGATCAGCACCCCGGAACTGGCGCGGATGCGTCCCGGCGGCTTCCTGATCAACGCGGGCCGCGGCGGGCTCGTCGACCACACCGCGCTGCTGGCCGCGCTTGACAGCGGCCGGCTCGCCGGGGCCGCGCTCGACGTGCTGCCCGTCGAACCGCCCCTTCCCGACGACCCGCTGCTGACCCACCCGCGGCTGCTCTTCTCTCCGCATTGCGCGTTCCTGTCCGGCACTTCGCGCCGGGCGTACGTGGAACGTCCGGCGGAGAACGTGATCGCCTGGCATCGCACCGGCACGCCGCTCACCCCGGTACTGGAACCCGAAAGGACCCCTCGATGACGACCCCCGGTGCCGGCGAGGCACGGCTGCGGAGAGAGCTCGCCGCGGTGTACCGCCTGGTGGCGCACTTCCGGATGACGGACCTGATCTTCACCCACATCTCCGCGCGCCTGCCCGGGCCGGACCACCATTTCCTGATCAACCCGTACGGCCTGCTGTTCGAGGAGATCACCGCGTCGAACCTGGTGAAGATCGACCTGTCCGGGCAGCCGGTCGGGGAGAGCGAGTACCCGGTCAACCCGGCCGGGTTCGTGATCCACAGCGCGATCCACGCCGCCCGCGCGGACGCGCACTGCGTCCTGCACACGCACACCCGCGCGGGGTGTGCGGTCGCCGCGCAGAAGGACGGGCTGCTGCCGGTGAACCAGATCTCGATGGAGTTCCACGACCGCGTCGGCTACCACGACTACGAGGGTGTCGCGCTGAACCTCGACGAGCAGGAGCGGCTGGTCGAGGACCTCGGCGCGCATCCGGCGATGATCCTGCGCAACCACGGCCTGCTGACCGTCGGGCGCACGCCCGCGGAGGCGTTCCTGCGGATGTACTACCTGGAACGCGCGTGCGAGATCCAGGTGAGCGCGCAGGCCGGTGGGATGGCGCTGGTGCTGCCGGACCCGAAGGTCGCGGAACTCACCGCACGCCAGCTCACCGGCACGGACACCGCGTCGGACTTCCACGACGAGGACGCCTACGCCATGGCCTGGGCCGCGTTGCTGCGCCTGCTGGACCGGATCGCGCCGGACTACCGGCACTAGTCGCGGTAGGCGACCAGGTCCACCTCGACCAGTGCGCCCCCGGCCAGGCCGCTGACCGCGATGCAGGTACGCGCGGGCCGGGGCACGGTCAGGTATTCGGAGTAGACCCGGTTGAAGACGTCGTAGTCGGCGATGTCGGCGAGAAAGACGCGGGCGCTCACCACGTCTTTCTCGCTCATCCCGGCGTGCTTCAGGACAATCCGCAGGTTGTCCATCACCCGGCGGGACTGGACCTCGATCTCCGCTGCGACGTATTCCCCGGTCGCCGGGTCGATGGGCATCTGGCCGGTGACGTAGAGGAAGTTCCCGGCCCGGCAGGCGTGCGAGTACGGCGCCTGCCAGAACTCGCCTTCGACGTTGATGTGTTCGATCACCCGGCCGAGATTAGCCGGGTACCCGGCAAGGCTCTACCCGGCGAGGCTCAGTACCCGCTCGCCCGCCCTTCCCGGCGCGGGCCGGTGCAGGCGGAGAGCGTGCCGTCCTCGGCGCGCCACGCCATCTGGTACGTGCCCATGTGGTAGTCGTACTCGGGCAGCGGGTTGGTGAGCACCCCGAGCTTCGCCAGGCCCTCGCTCACACCGGGGGCGAGGCGCGATTCCACCGAGATCGTGTGGTCCGGCTGGTACGGCAGGCAGCGCGGGGCGTCGTCGGCGGCGTACGGGTCCATCCCGAAGTCCAGGATGTTCGACAGCACCTGTGGCACGGTGCAGTGCACGTTCCCCGGCGAACCCAGCGACAGCCACGGTTTCCCGTCGCGCAGCACCATCGTGTTCGACAGCGTCGAGCGCATCCGGCCGCCACCGGTCACCCAGCCCTCGAACGGCGAGTCGAGGCCGTTCAGCCAGTGGCTGCCGACCATCGGCACCCCGCCGACGACCTCGCCCGGGATTCCGCCGCTCTGCAGGGTGTTCATCATCTGCACCCAGTTGCCTTCTTCGTCCACAATGGCCAGTTCACAGCTGCCCGCCGGTTGCTTCGCCGCGCCGGACGCGGCCATCGCCGGGATGCCGCGGGTGAGCTTCACGTGTTCGGTGAGGTCCACTTTGGCCTTGGCGGACCGCAGGATTGCGGCAAACCCCTTGATCAAGGCCTTCGCCGTCAACGCTTCCGTCGGATCCTCGAAGACCTGAGGATCGTTGAGCAGTCCCGTTTCCTGCGCGGCGCGGCGGAGAGCGTGTGCGAGGTAGTACAGCGCCTCCGGGTTTTCCGACCAGTGGCCGAGCGACGGGACGTCCAGCTCGTCCAGCATGCCCAGCACGATCTGGCAGAAGATGCCCTGCCGTTCCGGCGCGGACTGCTGGACGACCGTGTTTCCCTTGTGCTCCCAGCGATGTCCGGACGCCCAGCGCGGCGGGATTGCCGTCAGATGCTCGAGTTTGACCGGCCAGCCGAGCTCGGTCCCACGCGCGACGAAGTCCTGTGCCCACTTGCCGGTGAGGAAGTAGTCCGGTCCCTCGGCGGCGAGGTTGCGCATCGTCTCCGCCAATTCGGCCGACACCCACCGGTCGCCGACCTGCGGCAGGTGCCCGCCGGGCGTGAAGTGCTTCCGGCCGGATTCGGTGAAGAGGAAGAAATCCACCGTCTGTGCCATCACGAGGTGCTCGAACGACGTGACGACGTGCCCTTCCTCGGCCCACCGGACCGCGGGCGCGCACAGCTTTTCCCACGGCTGCGTGGCAAACCGCTCGTACAGCGCCTTCATCCCGGGCATGAACCCGGGCACGACGGCCCGCGGCGTACCCGGCACCTGCGCGTACATCCCCTTCCCGGCCGGGATGGGCGCGAACGGGGCGAGTCCGGGAATGATCGTGCCCATGCTGTTCAGCTCGGCGATCTCGCCGGATTTGGCGTCGTACACCAGCGCGGACACGGTGCCGGTGTGGTTCGTCATGTCCTGCTGCACCACCGCCTGCACGAGACAGCCCGCAATGGCCGCGTCGACCGCGTTGCCGCCGGACCGCATGGTGTCGAGCATCGTGTTCGTGACGACGGTGTGCTGGCTGGAGGCGACGGCGCGGTGGCCGGTGGTGGTTTCCTTGGCGCCGACCCGGCCAAGGTCGTCTCCGTTGGCGATGGTGGTCATGCTCCTCCTCGGGAGTTCAGCAGGTGTTCGGTGAAGTAGTCCCACAGCACGGTGCGCGTGTAGGAGTTCGTGGTGTTGTAGTGGTCGCCGCCCGGCCAGACCTTCAGATCGAACGGCCGGTCCGCGGCGATCAGCGCGCGGATGAGCGCGAACGTGTGGTCCATGGTGGCATTCGCGTCGTGGTCCGCGGTGAGCAGGAGCAGCTTGCCCTGCAGGCGCTCGGCGAGGTGCAGGTTGCCGAGGTCTCGCAGCGCTTCCGGGTCGTGCTTGCCGGCTTTGCCGAGGAACCAGTCCCAGCTGCCGTGGGGCATCTTCGCCGCGTCGTGCACGCCGCACGAGCTCACCGCGACCTTGAAGAACTCCGGGAAGTACAGCATCGAACGCACGGAGTTGTAGCCGCCGTAGGAATGCCCGGTGACGCCGACGCGGTCGAGGTCGATCGGGTACCGCTCGGCCAGCGCCCGCAGCGCGGTGACGTGGTCTTCGAGACCGCGCGGTTCGCTGGGTGCGCCGTGGGTCCACTGCCGGAACTTCCGATCCCGGCCGGAGGTACCGCGTCCGTCCATGACGATCGACGCGAAGCCGAGTGCCGCGTACGCCGCTCCCAGCTGCGCCCACGCCTCGTTGCCGCCGCCGCTCAGCCAGCCCGACGCCTGGGTGACGACCTGGAATCCCGCGTACATCAGGTCGATCACCGGCACCCGCGTGCCCGGCGGGAGGTCCGGCGGGAGCGTGATGTACCCCCACAGGTCGGTCTCGCCGTCGTCGGCGGTCACCCGGAACTGCTCGGGTACCGGGTAACCGGCTTCGAGCAGCCCGGTGACGTCGGTGTGCTCCAGTTTGCCCGCCACCGCACCGGTTCGGGTGTCCCGCAACAGGATTTCCGGCGGAGTGGACACAGTGGACACCCGGTCGACGAACCACTGTCCACTCGGGCTGATCGAGGTGGCGGGGGTGACGCCGAAAATCGCGGCGAAGAAGAACGGCGTCGGCGCGATCAGGTCGTGGTCGGCGGGTTCCGGGGTGAGCAGGGTCATTGCGCCGCCGTCGAGATCGGCGCGATACACCTTGCGCCAGTACGGGTTCTCGCCGCCGTCGCCGCATCCGGCGACGAAGATGACCTCGCGGCGCCGCTCGTCGACCCGCAGGATGTCGCGGATCGCGAGGTGGCCGCTCGTGATGGCGCCCAGCCGTGCGCCGGTGGTGAGGTCGTGCCGGTAGAGGTGTCCCCATCCGTCCTCCTGCGAGAACCAGATCACCTCGTTCGACTCCGGCAGCACCCGGATCAGCGGCAGGCTGTACAGGTAGGTGTTGGTTTCGTAGATCGGCTCGGCCGTTTCGGACAGCACCACGGTCTTCTCGCCGGTCTGCACGTCCACCCGCACCAGCGATCCGGTCCGCGCGCCGGTGGTGTGCACGAGCAGGTACACGCTCGTCTCGTCGGAACTCCAGGTGACCGCGTCCGGTCCGGTGCTCGCGAACTGCGACAGCAGGTCGTCGTCGGCGGCGATCATCGTGCGCCCGCCGGTTTCCAGGTCGAGGACGGCGAGCTGGTGGTCGCCCGACGGCGTTTCGTCGACGTGGTAGTACCGGAACGGCCGCAGCCGGGGCCGCGCCCGGTCGGGCGGCAGCTGGTCGACGAACGGGTGCTCCGGCATCTCGCGTTCGTCCAGCCGTCCGGTGAGCACGAACCGGCCGGAGGGGGAGAAGCAGGTGAGCGCGGGTGGCAGGGTCCGGTCCGCGATGGCGAGCGGCAGCATCGCCCGCGTGTAGTCGGGCATTGCGCCCCAGGCGTGGAACGGTTCCCCGTCTGTCGTGAGTGGACGCTCCGCATCGTTCTCGCGCAGCCACAGGTTGTTCTCGCGGAGGAAGAGCGCGCGCGTTCCGTCCGGGCTCGGCAGGGCAGCGTGATCCGGGCCGGGGACCGCGGTGTCCCCATCGGCACCGAGTACCGCTGAGCGGCCGTCGAGGAGTCCAATGTGGACATCGGCACCGTCCTGTCGATACCGCGCGACGGGTGTGGCTGCCAAATCGACCGGATCATCGAACACCGCCGACAGCCGGGCGGTGATTTCCGCCGGGTCGAAAAGCGGTTCGCGCTGGAATCCGTCCGGATCGACGAGCACGTATTCGTGGCCGCCACCGTCGGCGTCGCGGCGATACCAGAACCGGTCGCCTTCGCCGGTCCAGTTCGGTTTCACGGAATGGTTGCGCATCATCCCGGGCAGCAGTTCCGGGACGAGGGAATGGGCTTTGCGGTATCTGTCGGACATGCACACCTCCGGGTGACGGGGATTCAGCGACGGTCCTTCACGAGGCGCCCGGCCTGGATGACGACCGGAATCCGCGCGGGGTCGTCGAACACCGCCGGATCGTTCAGCGGGTTCGCCGAGAAAACGGCAAGGTCGGCGATCTTGCCCGGTTCGACGGTGCCGACCTCGTCGTCGATCCGGAGGACCCTGGCGTTGTCCCGGGTCGCGGACACCAGTGCCTGCAACGGGTTCTCGATCTCCGACCGGAGTACCAGCTCGCGGCCGCGGTGCTGCTGGTTCGGGCCGATCAGGTCGGACCCGGAGCCGATCAGGACGCCGGCCGCGCGTCCGGCGAGAATGGCGCGGCGCTGTCCGTCGATGGCATCACCCACGCGGGCGCCGATGTGCGCGGGCAGCCCGGCCTCGGTCGAATCGGCCAGCAAAGCGTGGCACACCGCCAGCGTCGGTACGTGCGCGACGCCGTGGTCCACCATCAGCTGCGCCATTTCGCCGTCGATCTCCGTGCCGTGCTCGACGCATTTCACCCCGGCCTCGATGGCAATCCGGAGGCCTCGGTTGTTGTGCGCATGCACGGTCACGTAAGTATTGCGCGCGGTCGCTTCGGCAACCGCGGCAGCGATTTCGTCGAAAGTGAACTGCGTGTCGGTGAGGCTGTCGTAATGCGAGACCACGCCGCCGGTCACGCACATCTTCAGGAAACTCGCCCCACGGCGGAAGGCTTCCCTGGCGTTCTTCCGGACTTCCTCCGCGCCGTCACTCACCAGCGAAATAGCGGCCAGCCCGGGAACGTGGTGGTCGCTCCAGTCGGCGGGGTCCTCCCACGCAGCGCCGAGGTGTCCGTGCCCTCCGGTCTGCGCGAGCAGCGGTCCACAATGGAGGATGCGCGGGCCGGGAACCTTGCCGCTCGCCACGACGTCCGCGATGCCCCGGTCGACCCCGCCGGTGTCGCGGACCGTGGTGAAGCCGGAATCGAGCGTCTGGCGGCAGTTCTCGAACATGTCCGCGGCCCGTTCCGCGGCGGACAGTTCGAACGTGTGCGCGCGGGTGATGTCGCTGGAGAGGCCGAGGTGCACGTGCGCGTCGATCAGGCCGGGCGTGAGCACCAGCCCGGTGAGGTCGACGACCTCCGCTCCGGCTGGCGGCGTACCGCCGAGCGCGGCGATCCTCCCGTCTTCCACCAGAACGGACTGTCCCGGCACGGGATCGGCCCCCGTCCCATCGATCACCGTCGCTCCGACCAGCCACATGCGGCTTCACTCCTTCGGGAAGACGTACCTGCGGCCCCTCACTCTGCTTCCCCGCACCGGAGGAGGCCAGCAGCAATCGTCGAGTGCACCCGGCTGGACGACGCGACGTTCGTCGATAGGGCCTGCCGGACCGATCGGTGACACTCGGTGCCCGACCGGAGGACAGGAGCGGAAATGCGAACGAAGACCAGGCTGTGGGGTCAATGGGGCCTGATAATCCCGGGGGCCGCCGTCGCCATTCTCCTCACCGCAGCGTGCACCGGGCAACCCGCGTCCGGGGGAGCCGGGGGTGCGGCGGCGAGTTTCACCTTCGCGTTGCCTGCGGCGCCGATTTCCCTGGACATCACCAAGGACTTCGACGGCAACATCATGCAGATCATGGCTCCGGTCACGGAAAAGCTGGAACTGGTGTCCGAAACCGGTGAAGTGTCCCCGGGCCTCGCGACGAGTGTGGCCGAGCCGGACCCGACCACGCTCGTGTACACGCTCCGGCCGGGAGTGAAGTTCTCCGACGGCAAACCACTCACCTCCGCGGACGTCGTGTGGAGCCTCCAGCACGCGGGTGACGCCAAGGCGGGCGCGCAGACCGCGGGCAACATCGACTGGGTTTCGTCGGTGTCCGCGAGTGGCCCGCTCGAGGTCACGGTGAAGACAAAGCATCCGGTGCCGAATGCCCGCGCCAGCATTGCGGTGGTCAGCTTCATCCAGCAGGCCGAGTTCGCCAAGGCGCACGAAAAGGATCTCGGCACGGCGGCGGCGGTGCCGGTCGGCACTGGCCCGTACCGCGTCACCGAGGACACCCCGCAGCAGGTCACGCTGTCGCGCAACCCGGAGTACCGCGGCCCCGCCCCGCGGGTCGACCAGATCCACTTCAGCTTCATCTCCCAAGGCAACGCCGCGCAGCTCGCCATGCGCTCGGGCGCGCTGCAGGGCTCGCTGGTCAGCAACCTCAAGACCGTCGACCAGTGGAAAGCGATCCCGGGCACCACGAAGTACGAACTGCCCTCGCTGTACACCACCTTCCTGACCATGGACACGTCCAGCGCACCGCTCGACGACATCCACGTGCGCCGCGCAATCGCGTACTCCGTCGACCGGGCAGGCGTGATGGCCGCCGGTTACGGCGAGTACGCCACGCTGTTGAAAGGCTTGGCCGCACCCGGGCTCCTGGTGGACGTCGCCCCCTCGGACGACGCGGCGAAGACGTTCCTCGGCAGCCTTCCGCAATACGCGCTCGACCCGGCGAAAGCCAAGGCCGAGCTGGCCCAGTCGTCCCATGCAAGCGGGTTCTCCCTCGACGTGCCGGTGCTGAGCGGTGACCCGGCGTCCGAACTGGTCGTGCAGAACCTCGCGCAGAACATGAAACCACTCGGCGTCACCATCACCGCGAAGACGGTCACCGCGAGCGAGTGGATCAGCACGATCTATGCGCACGGCAAGGACGGCAAGCACCTCGGCATGCAGACGATGAGCCTCGTCCCGTCGGTCCCCGACCCGAACTCGGTCCTCGGCTCGGTCACCGGGCAGGAGAACATCCGGCCGCAGGGCTTCAACCTCGCGAACTGGTCGACCCCGGAGGTCGAGGCCGCGTACACGCAGCTGACCACTTCCACGGACAAGGCCCAGCGCTGGCAGGCGACGCAGACGCTGCTCAAGGCCGTCGCCGCGGATGTCCCGTACCTTCCGCTGTTCGCCCCGCACATCGTCGCGGTGCTCGGCGGCGGCTTCACCTTCGACCGGCAGCTGTCGTTCTTCGACCTCGACGTGAACGGCACCTGGGTGTCGGCCCTGAAGGCCGGCTGAGCCCGATGCCCATCGTGCTGTTCGTGCTCAAGCGGCTGTTCGCGGCCGTGGTGATCATGGTCGTGGTGAGCCTGCTGGTGTTCTCGCTGCTCGAGCTGAGCCCCGGTTCGGTGCTCGCGACCCTGCTGGGCACCCGGCCGTCGAGCCCCGAGGTCATCGCCGAGCTCACCGCGCGCTACCACCTCGACGACCCGTTCTTCGTGCGGTACGGCTCCTGGCTCACCTCCGTGCTGCACGGCGACTTCGGCCGCTCGACACAGTCCAGCGACACGGTGCTCGGCCTGATCGGCGACCGGCTGCCGGTGACGCTGGAGCTGGCGGCGTACGCGCTGGTGCTGGTGCTCGTGATCGGCATCCCGGCGGGCATGCTCGCCGGGATGCGCCGGGGCAGCCGCGTCGACCGCGGGATCTCCGGGCTGACGATCGTCGGGATGAGCGCGCCCGGGTTCGCGGTGGGCATTCTGCTGATATACCTGCTCGGCGTGCAGTTCTCGCTGTTCCCGGTGTTCGGCGCGGGCAACGATTCGGTGGTCGACCGGCTTTCGCACCTCACGCTTCCGGCCATCGCGCTCGGGACCGGGCTGGTCGCGCTGATCGTCCGGCAGACCCGGGCGGCGGCGATGGAGGTGATGCAGCAGGACTACGTCACCTTCGCCCGGGCCCGCGGGCTGAGCCGGCGCCGGACGCTGGTGCAGTACGCCCTGCGTACCACTGCGCTGCCGGTGGTGACCGCGGCCGGGTTGCTGCTGATCGTCGCGATTTCCGGCACCGTGCTGGTCGAGATGGTGTTCTCCCTGCCGGGCGTGGGCAGCCTGATGATCCAGTCGGTGACCGCCAAGGACGTGCCGGTGGTACAGGGTCTCGCGCTCGCCGTCGCGGCGTTCGTGGTGCTCGTCAACCTGCTGGTCGACCTCCTGACCCTGCTGATCGATCCCCGGACGCGGTCCGCGGCGAAGGGATGAGCGCGATGGTTTCGGTGTTACGGCGTTCGCCGCTCGTGGCGGCGTGCGCGGCTTTCCTGCTGGTGGTCGTGGTGTGCGCGATCGCCGGGAACCTCTTCGCCCCGATGGACCCGGCCGCGCAGAACCCGATGCTGGGCGTGAGCGGCCCGGGCAACGGGCACCTCCTCGGCACCGACCAGCTCGGCCGCGACGTGTTCTCCCAGCTCATCGCCGGGGCGCGCGCGGCGGTCTTCGGCCCGCTGATGGTCGCGCTCGGCTGCGGGGTGATCGGCGGTCTCACCGGGCTGGCCGCGGCGTACTTCGGCGGCTGGCGCGACCTGCTCGCGAACCGGTTCGCCGACCTGGTTTTCGCGTTGCCTGCGTTGCTGGTCGCCGCGGTGGTGGTCGGGATCGCGGGCGGCGGGTACTGGGTGACCGCCGGGTTGCTGCTGGTGCTGTCGATCCCGTCGGAGATCCGGTTGTGCCGAAGCGCGGCGATGGTGCAGGTGCGGATGCCGTACGTGGACGCGGCGCGGACACTTGGCCTGCCCGCGTCCCGCGCGATCTTCCGGCACGTGCTGCCGAACATCGTGCCGACGCTGGTGGCCACCGTGCTGCTGGACTTCGTCGGCGCGCTCATCGGGTTCGCGTCGATGAGCTTCCTCGGCCTCGGCGTGCCGCCCGGCAGCCCGGACTGGGGCAGCCTGCTCGCCGCCGGGCAGCCGCTGATCGCGGAGAACCCATGGCTCGCCACCGCACCCGCAATCCTGCTGATCCTCACCGCGTCGAGCGCGACCCTGCTCGGCGACTGGGTCCACGAACGCCTGTCGAACCACGGAGGACGCGCATGACGGTGACCCTGAAGTCCACTGTGGACACTCTGCTGGTGGTCGACGGATTGTCGGTGCGCCAAGGCGACCGGCTGCTCGTCGACGACGTCGGGCTGGAGCTCGAACGCGGCCGGACGATCGGGATCGTCGGCGAATCCGGCAGCGGCAAATCGCTGACCGCGCGGGCGATCGTCGGACTGCTGCCGGACGGCCTGTCCGCGACCGGGTCGGTGACCTTCGCCGGTACGCAGCTGCTCAACGCGCCCGAACGCGTGCTGCGCGGCGTGCGCGGGACCCGGATTTCCTTGCTGATGCAGGACCCGTTCACAATGCTCAACCCGTTGCAGACCGCGGGCAAGCACATCGCCGAATCGCTGCCCGCGGGGCGCGACCGGCAGGAAATCGGGCGGCGGCTCGCGGAGGTCGGCCTCGGCCCGGACGTCGCCTCGCGGTACCCGTTCCAGCTTTCCGGCGGCATGCGGCAGCGGGTGGCGCTCGCGGCGGCGCTGGCGAAGGACCCCGAGGTGCTCGTCGCGGACGAGCCGACCACCGCGCTCGACGTGACGACCCAGGACGAGGTTCTCCGGCTGCTGAAGGAAATCCAGCGGCACCGCGGGATGGCGCTGGTGCTCATCACGCACGACCTGCGCGTCGCGTTCTCGGTGTGTGACCGCATCCAGGTCATGTACGCCGGATCGGTGCTCGAACGGGCCCCGGCGGCGCAGCTGGCCGAGCGGCCCGCGCATCCGTACACGGCCGGGCTGCTTGTTGCCGAACCGCCGGCCGGGCATTACGTCGAGCGGCTCGCGTCGATTCCGGGCAACGTCCCGTCCGCGGACTCGGTCACCGGTCAGTGCGCGTTCGCCGCACGCTGTACCTGGCAGGAATCCGCTTGTGTCGACGGCAAACCAACGCTGACTGTGCTGGATCCGGACCGTAGCTCGGCGTGCGTCCGGATGCCGGGGATCGCGGCGGACCTGGTCGGCACGGTAGCTGAGCAGGCTGTCGCGTCACCGCCGCCGGTACCCAGCGGGTCCGCGATCGTGACCGTGACCGGCCTCGGCAAGGTGTTCCGCACACGGCCGCTGCTCGGGCGCACGCGGACCACCGTTGCCCTCGACGACGTCGGGTTCACCATCAACCGCGGCGAATCCCTCGGCCTGGTCGGCGAAACCGGCTCGGGCAAGACCACCATTGCGCGGTCGCTGCTCGGGCTCGTCACCCCCGACGTCGGCACGATCGAACTGGACGGCATCGACGCGAGCGACTACCGGAAACTCTCGCGGACCCAGCGCCGTCGCGTGCGCCGGTTCGTGCAGGTGGTGTTCCAGGACCCGTACGCGTCGCTCAACCCGGCGCTGAAGGTCGGCTCGGCCTTGCGCGAAGCGCTCGAACAACGCGGCGGCGATCCCGCGACGGAGATTCCGGAACTGCTGGGCAAGGTCGGTCTGCCTTCGTCGTATGCGGACCGGCTGCCCTCGGCGTTGTCCGGCGGCGAGCGGCAGCGGGTGGCGATCGCCCGCGCGGTCGCGATGCGCCCGGAGGTGCTGATCTGCGACGAACCGGTGGCCGCGCTGGACGTGTCGGCGCAGGCGCAGGTGCTCGAACTGCTTCGGGAAATCCGCCGCAGCGAAGGCATGAGCATGCTGTTCATCACGCACGACCTGGCGGTGGTGCGGCAGATGACCGACCGGATGCTCGTGCTGTTCCGCGGGAAGGTCGTCGAGGTGGGCGACACCGCCGACGTCCTTGCCGCCCCGCGCGACGACTACACGCGCCGGCTGCTCGCCGCGGTCCCGGGAGGGGCGTCGTGAGACAGATGTCGCGGCAGCCGCGCGTAGCGCGCGACATTCGCCGCTGGTACTCGACAGTGGCGCTGCTCACACTGGGCCGACCCATCCCCAAGGAGGCGTGATGAACCAGTCCGCACCGGCAACGCGGGCGGAGGGAACGAAGACCACTTCGTCCGCCCGTTCCGTGCTGTTCGCTTCGTCTGTCGGCAACTTTGTCGAGTGGTTCGACTTCACCCTGTACGGTTACGCCGCCACGGCCATCGCCGCGACGTTTTTCCCGTCCGGCAACAAGGTTGCCGCGCTGCTGGGCGTGTTCGCGGTGTACGGCGTCGCGTTCGTGGCCCGGCCGCTCGGCGCCGTGGTCTTCGGCCGGATCGGCGACCGGCGCGGGCGGCGTACGTCGCTCGGGTTGTCGATCCTGGTGATGGGGGCGGCGACGGCGGCGATCGGGCTGCTGCCCGGCTGGTCGTCGGTCGGCGTGCTGGCGCCGGTGTTGCTGCTGGTCTGCCGCCTGGTGCAGGGCTTTTCCGCCGGTGGGGAGTACACCGGCGCGATGACGTTCAGCGTCGAGCACGCCCCGGACCACCGCCGCGCGTGGTACATGGCGCTGGTGGGCTCGTCGACCTGGCTCGGCGCGATCGGGGCGACCGGGATCGTGCTCCTCTTCCGCGCGCTGACCGGCGACGGGTTCGCCACCGGCGGCTGGCGCTGGCCGTTCCTGATCGGCGGCGTGATCGCGGTGGCCGGGCTGGTCCTGCGGATGCGGGTGGACGAGACGCCGGTGTTCAAGGAGATGGCGAAGAAGCAGCCGCCCGCCCGGCCGTTCCGCGAGCTGGTCAGCGGACATTGGCGGACGTTGCTGATCCTGTTCGCCTACTTCGCCGTGTTGGGCCTCTTCACCCACACTTTCCTCGGTTACATGCCCACGTACCTGGTGGAAGCAACCGGCTTCACCGCCACCACCGTGCTGTGGCTGACCAGCGCGCTGAACCTGCTGAGCATCCCGGTCGGACTGGGGCTCGCGATTCTCGCTGACCGGCACGGCAGGCGCATCCAGATCCGCACCGGCGCGCTGGCCGCGGTCGTCCTCGTGGTTCCGGCGTACCTGCTCATCGGCACCGGCAACGTGGTCGCGGTGCTGGCGGCGCTGGTGGTCTTCCTGCTTTCGGTTTCGCTGCTCAGCACCGGTGCGCTGTCGGTGCTGGAGCTGTACCCGGCGCGCGTGCGGTTCAGCGGGATGGCGTTGCCGTACAACCTCGCGTACGCCGTCTTCGGCGGTACTGCGCCGCTGATCAGCCAGTTGCTGGTGGACGGGACCGGAAGCCTGCTCGCCCCGGCGGTGTACGCGAGTATCGCGGCGCTGCTCGCGTTGCCGTTGCTGTTGCGCATTCCGGAAACGAAGGGCACGGATCTTCGTCCGTAGTCCTGCGACAGATGTCGTAACGACCGGGGGCAAGTGGCGACGGCTGCCTGCTGCCCGCGGGGGTACCGGCCCGGGATGCTGGGGAAGACACCGGGAGAAAGGCAGAAAATGGGCACGGAGATCGTGGTGGTCGGCGCCGGCGTGATCGGCTCGTCGATCGCGCTGGAACTGGCCCGCAGGGGGCACCGGGTGACCGTGCTGGACCGCGCCGCCGGTCCCGGGCAGGGTTCGACGTCGGCGTCGAGTGCGGTGGTGCGCTACAACTTCTCGACCGCGGCCGGGGTCGCTGCCGCGTGGGAGGCGCACTACGGCTGGCTCGGCTGGGCCGACCACCTCGGCCACGACGTCGGCGAGCTCGCACGGTTCGAGAAGAGCGGCCTGGTGATGCTCGACGTCGAAGCCGCCCCGCGTGCGGCCTGGCTGCCGTTGTTCGACGAAGTCGGGGTGCCGTACGAGGAATGGGACAGCGCGTCCCTCGCCGCGCGGATTCCGGGCATCGACACCGGCCGGTACTGGCCGCCGAAGCGGATCGACGACGCCCGCTTCTGGGACGACACGAAAGCCGCTCTCGGCGGGGTGTACACGCCGGACGCCGGGTATGTCACCGATCCCGCGCTGGCTGCGGTGAACCTGGCGACGGCCGCGGCCGCTTCCGGCGCGGAGTTTCGCTTCCGCAGCACGGTGACCTCGGTTTCGGCCCACGGCGGACGCGTGTCCGAAGTGGGTCTCGAGGACGGTACCCGGATCTCGTGCGATGTGGTGGTGAATGCGGCCGGTCCGTGGTCGGGCGCGCTGAACAAGCTGGCGGGCGTGGGTACGGACTTCACTGTGCAGGTACGGCCGATGCGGCAGGAAGTCGCGCACGTGCTCGCGCCCGAGGGCTACCACCGCGACGGCAAGCCGGGTCCCGCGATCGCCGACATGGACCTGGGCACGTACTTCCGCGGCGAGGTCGGCGGCGGGCTGCTGATCGGCGGTACGGAGCCGGAATGCGACCCGTTCCAATGGCTCGACGACCCCGACGAGGCCGTGTTGCACCCGACGATGGCGGTGTTCGAGGCCCAGGTCACGCGTGCGGCTCGGCGGCTGCCGGAGCTGGCGGTGCCGAACCGGGCCCGCGGCGTCGCCGGGGTGTACGACGTCGCCGACGACTGGACCCCGATCTACGACCGCACCGAGCTGCCCGGGTTCTATGTGGCCATCGGCACGAGCGGAAACCAGTTCAAGAACGCCCCGGTGGTCGGCCACTTCCTCACGACGTTGATCGAAAACGTCGAGAACGGGGCCGACCACGACGTGAACCCGGTGCAGTTCCTTGCTCCGCACACCGGGGCGAAGATCGACCTCGGCGTGTTCTCCCGGAAGCGCAGCCCGAACACGGGCAGCTCCGGCACGGTGATGGGCTGACCCGGGATGCAGCAGGATCTTCGAGGGACGGCCGAGTACGAAGCCGTCGCGGACCATTTCCGGCGGCTGCACGAACCCGCGCTTTCCCAGCCCCACTCGCTGAAGGAAGTGCACGTTTCTCCGGACGGCACGCAGGTCGTCGTGACCGGATCGGTGTACGAGAAGCTCGACGGGCTCCCGAAAACCGCGCTCTATCGCGTGGAGAACGGCGAACTGTGGCCACTGGCCGACGGTTCCGCGCGCTGGGCCCGGTTTTCCCCGGACGGGACCCTGTCCTACCTCACCGACGCGGGTTCGCCAGGAGCGTTTCAGCTGCGGCTGCTGGGGGACGACGCGGCGCCGGACGTTCCGGGGACGGTCGAGTTCTCGCACTGGTCCCCGGACGGCCGCCAGATCCTCTTGTGTGTCGCGGGTTTGGGTGCCGACCTTTCGGGTGGACAGGGCTCCGGTACGAACGTCGGCGCGGCACCGGCCGCCGCGGAGTGGCTGCCCCGTGTGGAGTCCACTGAGGACACTCCGGCGTGGCGCTCGCTGTGGCTGTACACAGTGGACTCCGGGGAGCTGGTCCGGCTTTCCCCGGAAGGCTTGAACTGCTGGGAAGCCACCTGGTGCGGGCCGTCGCAGGTCGTCGCGGTGACCTCACCGGCGCCGGGTGAGGACCACTGGTACTCCGCCGTGGTCACCTTGCTCGACGTGCCGACCGGAGCGACGCGTGAGCTGTACCGCAGCGACGTCCAGCTCGGCGTTCCGGCCGGATCTCCCGACGGCACCCGGGTTGCGGTGGTCCAAGCGGTGTGCAGCGATCGCTGGCTGGTGGCCGGAGATCTCGTGCTGCTCGAGGTCGCGACGGGGGAGAGCACCGTCGTCGACACCGCCGGTACGGACGTGACGTGTCTACAGTGGATCGACGAGGGCCGGCTCGGCTATCTCGGGCGGCGGCACCTCGATTCGGTGGCCGGAATCGCCGGCGGCAGCGAGCTGTTCTCCGTCGGACATGCCTGTGGTGGCGGCTGGTATCCCGACGGAACGTTCACTTCGGACGGTCGGCTCTGCACCGTCCGGCATGCCTACCGCCTGCCGCCGCAGATCGTCCTTTCCGGACCGGACGGGGACGACGTACTGGCCTCGGTGGCGCACGACGGGACCAAGCAGCTGCTTGCCGTCGCCGGTACCGCCGCACCGGTTTCGTGGACCGCGCCGGACGGCTGGGAAATCGAAGGCGTGCTGTGCACTCCGGACGGACCGGGCCCGTTTCCGTTGGTGGTGAACATCCACGGTGGCCCCATTTGGTCCTTTCAGGACTGCTGGACGATGAACTACGCCTGGGTACCGCTGCTGGTGTCGCGCGGATATGCCGTGCTGAACCCGAATCCGAGGGGCAGCAGTGGCCGCGGTCAGGAGTTCGCCGGTGCGGTGGTGCACGACATGGGCGGCGCCGACGCCAGCGACCTGCTGTCCGGAATGGACGCGTTGGTGGAGCGGGGAATCGTCGATCCGGCGCGGATCGGGCTGATCGGCCGGAGCTACGGCGGATTCATGTCGTCGTGGCTGGTCACCCGCAGCACGCGGTTCGCCGCGGCGATCCCGACGTCGCCGGTCACCGACTGGTACAGCCAGTCCTTCACGAGCAACATCGCCGGATGGGGCAACGCCTTCCTCGGCGGGGATCCGGAGCGGCCCGGCGGTAGCGTGCACGAGCGAAGCCCGGTCCTGCACGCGAGCCGGGTCCGCACGCCGACCCTCAACGTCGCCGGTGCGCTGGACCGCTGCACCCCGCCGGGGCAGGCCGAGGAGTTCCACCGGGCACTGCAGGCGCACGGCGTGGTTTCGGAACTCGTGCTCTACCCGGGCGAAGGTCACGGGGTGTTCGCGCAGCCGGCCTTGACGGATTTCCTCACTCGCATCACCGGATGGTTCGCGCGGTTCATGCCCGCGTGATCCACTAAGGACTCCCGTCGAGGTGGTCCCGCAGCGCGGTGGCGAGCCCGCGCAGCTTCAGTCCCAAGTGGAGGGTGAGCCGGTCGTCCCCGTTCTCCAGGGTGCGGCCGGTCACCTGCTCGATGCGCTTCAAGCGCTGGTACAGCGTGGCGCGGTGGATGTTCAGCACCTCGGCCGTGCGGCGGATGTTGCCCCCGTGGTCGAAGAACGTCTCCAGCGTTTCGGCCAGGACGTGGTGGTTGTCCTCCTGCTCCAGCGCGGTGAGTGCGGGCACCTCGGCGGCACCGGCGAGGTCGTCGGCGGAAAGCTTGAGCAGCAGCCCGTACGGGCCCAGCTCGTTCCAGTATGCGACGTCGCCGATGCCCGGCACGAGAAGCGCCGCCCGGGCGGCCAGTGACGCGTGCCGGTAGGACTCGGTGATGGTGTCGAGGCGCCCGACCGTGGTGCCGATCCCGAACACCGGCGCCGCACCGGCGTGGGTGAGCCGGGTGAACCGGCCGGCGATCCGGTCGGTCACCGTGCTGATCAGCAGCCGGGTCGGCGGTTGCCGCTGGGCCAGCAGAATCCAGGCCCGCGCCCGGTTCGCGACCATCAATGCGACGTCCGGCGACACCGCGCGCAGCCCTTCTTCCACCGCTGCTTCGAGCGCGACCTCCTGCGGCGGGGGAGTGGCCCCGCCGGTACGGCAATGCACGGCCACGACAGTGAACTGCATGGCAGATTCGGGAAACAGCTCCTCGGCGCGGAGATCGTCGATGGCCTGCGCGCGGATCAGCGCGTCCGGCGAAACCAGCTCGCGCAGGATCGCCTCGTGCCGGGCCTGCGAGCGCTGGTGGATGAGCAGCCGCCGGTACAGGATCGTGCCCGCTTGTTCGGCGGCCTCGGCTGCCGCGGTGAATTCGGCCTGGCGGAACTCGCCTTTCTTGTCGATCAGCCACAGGTAGCCGAGCAGCAGGCCGTTGCACCGCACCGGCGCGCAGAGCCGGGGGAGCGCACCGGGAATCGCGGTGATGTCGACCATCCCCGGCTCGACCCAGCCGGCAATGCCCTGCGCGAAAATGGGGTCGGAGATCTCCGCCGGAATGGCGCGGTTGAGCACCGAGCTCACGCGCACCGGGTCCTCGTCGCCGAAATGCCTGCTGGCGGCCAGAAGCCGGATCGCCGGGTCGTCGATCGCGACCGACCGCTCCAGCCGCTCGGCGAGCTCGTCCACGATGGACTGCAGATCGTCGTCGGCCACCCATCCGCTCCTTTCCTCCGGTACCTCTGATACTGCCATCCAGGCGCTACTGTTTCACGAAACCGGCGGCCCGGCGGCCCGCCATCCCGGTGAGCCGCGCGGCCACGACGGCCGCCGAGGAGATCGGTGCGTCGGCACGGAGAACGCTTCGTGCTGCTTGAAAAGTTCGACGCTCGTTTCGTCCGGGAGGTTGCGGGCGGAGTTCTCGAAACCACTCGCGCGGGCCGAGGTTCCGGAACACCGGCACGGGCCGGATGACTGCGCCCTCGTGGTGCTTGATCATCAGGTCCGGCCACGCGCGGTCGTCGGACGGGATGCGGCATCGCGTGACCGTCCGGCGACGGTACGTGCTGCATGGCGACCACCCCGAGCAGCGCACCGTACCGAGGGCGACCGGCGGTCACGCTGGGTAGCTGCCGGGCGGTTCCGTTACGGAAAGTTGAACATTCACTCCGCGGAGGTTCCACCCTGTGGTGCCGACGCCGCCCCCGCTCGCCCGGGACCCGGGTGTGCTACTAGGTTCGAGGGAGGAAGACTTGGAGTCGAAGACAGAAGGAGGGCCCATGGCCCGGTATGTGCTGCCCGATCTGGATTACGACTATGGCGCGTTGGCGCCGTCGATTTCGGGGGAGATCAACGAGCTGC
>NZ_JNYZ01000058.1 GCF_000717335.1 Amycolatopsis jejuensis | reverse complement strand
ATCCACGGTGGCTGTTCACCTTTCCTCACCCGTTCATGATCAACGATCATGAACCTTCACGCACCACAAGTGATCAACTTGTTAGGAACTCTAAGGGAAGAGCCACTGCGGGATGCGGTGAACGGCTGGATTGGGGAGCTGTTCGGCCCGAAGAACGTCGATCGGACCGTCAAGCAGCTGGTGGCGGCACAGCCCGCTGCCCAGTCATGCAGCGACGGGTGGCTATGCCGGTTGCGCCAACGCCGCTGCACTGGCAGGGAAGCACGGGAGTTGCGTGCAGAAGTCGAGCAACTGCGGACAGCGTGCCGGTCACGGAGAGGCGGTTGCAGAGGTCCATGATCCTGGCCGTTCGTGGCGAAGTCCGGGTCACGGTCACCTTCCACGGTTCGTGCGCTGCCAGCTGACGCCGGCCTTGCGCAGGGTGGTCGAACGGTCTCGGCGGACACGGCCAGCCGATGGTGTCCGCACGGATCTGCGACCAGTTTCGTGAGGCCGCCGGGTGACGAAGGGCGGCCCCAGCCCCTTCGCGTCGCTGCGGGCGACGCGGCAGATCAATTCACGGCGGCTGGACCGGATTCAGCCGGTCGGCCACCGCAGGATCTTGGGTCCAACGCCCGTGCCCTGAACGTCGAACGCATGGATCACCTCCCGCAGGCAGTCCTCGCCCGCGGGGAACATCGTCACTGTTTCGCCCGCTGACCTGCTCCGCACCGAGCCGAGCACGACCCCGGCGCGACGCAGCCGGACCCGGCCCCACGTGAGCCTGTCGACCGCACACCCGGGCTTGTGCACTGGTCATGACGGCCGTAACATGCAGTGCATGCGCACCGCTGATGCAAATAGTGCATTACCCTCCCGAGGCGACTTCGTGGCTTCGCTGGCCGCCGGTTTGCGGGTGCTGGCCGCCTTCACGGCCGACCGCCCGGAGCTCGGCGTGGGTGAGCTGGCACGGATGCTGGAGATGGACAAGCGGCGGACCCAGCGGCTGGTGTCGACCCTGTACGACCTCGGCTACCTGGAGCAGGACCCGCAGACGCGCCGGTACCGGCCCGGAGTATGCGTGCTGACGCTGGGTTACGCTGCGTTGCAGAGCCTCGATCTTCGCCAGCTCGCCCGTCCGCACCTCGTCGCGCTGATCGAGCAGTTCGGGCAGTCGGTGAACCTGGCGGTGCGCCACCGTGCGGAAGTGATGTTCATCGACTGCCTGCGTGGGGCCACTTACCGGCTCGGGGTCAACGTGCACATCGGAGACCGGCTGCCGATCCAGCTGTCCTCGCTCGGCAAGGCGATGCTCGCCTACCTGCCGGAGCAGGAACGCGCCGAGGTCATCGGCGAGATCCGGTTCCAGGCAACAACCGAGTACGCGGCGGCGTCACCCGGCGAGCTGCAGGAGATGCTGGCACAGACGCGCGAACGCGGGTTCGCCGTCATGGACCAGGAGACCACGCTCGGCGTGCGTTCGGTGGCTGCCCCGCTGATGAGCCCCGACGGCTATCCGGTCGCCGCAGTCAACGTCGTCATGCCGACTCCACTGGTCTCGATGGCCGAGATGACCCAGACCGTCGCACCCGCGCTGGTCGAGACGGCGGCCCGGATCTCCCAGCTCTTGCCTGCTGGTGCCGGCAACCGCCACCTGACCGGGCCGGCGAGTGCGGAACTGCTCGGTTGACAGCCGGAAACGGCCGGTGTGCTCCCGCCGCCTGCCGGCAAAACCCTCAACCATGGAGGCAATGCAGTGCCTGTCGAGTTTGCTCCTGACCTCGTTCTCACCAATGGCCGGATCGTCACCGTCGACGGTGCCTTCTCCGTCGCCGAAGCGATCGCCGTGTTCGACAGCAAGATCGTTGCGGTCGGGACGAGCGACGAGATCGGGGCACTGGCCGGCCGCCGGACGAAGACGGTCGACCTGCAGGGCCGCTGTGTCGTGCCCGGACAGATGGACAACCACGTGCATTTCGTGCTGGCCGGCCTCGATGCACTCGGGGGCGCCGCGAAGGTCAACATTGCCACGCTGCAGTCGATCGACGAGATCCTGCGGGAGATCAAGGCGCGGGTCGACGTCACGCCCGCGGGCGAATGGATCGGCACCTCGTGCATGTACCGCGGCGCGCTCGCCGACGGTCGCTTTCCCACCAGGCACGACCTGGACAAGGTGGCGCCGGATCATCCGGTGTACATCTTCCAGTCCGGGAAGAACGTCATCTGCAACAGCTATGCCCTGCGGCTCGCCGGCATCACCCGCGACACCCCGCATCCGGCAGAGCCGGAAGGCTGGATCGTGCGCGACGGGGCCGGTGAGCCCACCGGGCACCTCATCGCGGGCGCGGGCGACCTGGCCCGCAAAGCCTGGTGGAAGGCGGCCGGGCAGCCGATCAAGAAGTGGGACTTCCTGCATTTCGACCAGGACATGCAGATCGAGGCACTGATGGCGCAGCAACGCATTTACCACTCGTGCGGAGTGGTGGGCGTGCGCGACATGGGCACGTCGGTCGACGAGCTCGACTCGTTCGTCGAGGCACGCCGGCGGGGCCTGCTGAAGATCCGCACCGACCTCATTCTCGGGCTGCCTGCCCGGTACTTGCCGAACGACGAGATCCTCACCGCCATCGACTCCTACTTCGGGCCGCGGCAGCACCTCGGCGACGACATGCTGCGGCTCAACGGCATCAAGCTCGTCGTGGTCAACGACGGCTGGTGGGCCTACTCCGCCGACAAGCTGCGGTTCCTGATCACCGAGTACAACCGCCGGGACTGGAACATGGCGATCCACATCAACACCGGTGGCGCGGGCGACTCCGCCGAGATCGTGATCTCGGCGCTGGAGGAAGCGGCCAAGACCAGGCCGATCGACGGCCGCCGGCTCAGTTTCGAGCACGGTTTCGGCCTGCAGCAACGCGATCACTACGAACGGGCGCGTGAACTCGGCGTCACCCTCGCCGCCAATCCGTTGCTGGCCTACTACGCGTCGGCGCGGTCCATGCGGATGAACGAGATCATGGAGCAGGTGCGCATCGCCAAGATGTCGGAGCACGACCCGTGGAAGCGCACCGTGCGGGACTGGGGAATGCCGCTCAAGGACTGGTTCGACGCCGGCCTCATGGTGACCGGCGGCTCGGACAACCCGGCCGTGGTCTACGACCCGGACCGTCCTTTCCTGAGCCAGTACGCCGCACTCACCGGGGACACGCTCGCCGGGGTGCTGGCACCGGGCCAGGAAATCACCCGTGAGCAGATGCTCCGGATGTACACCATCAACAACGCGTACGCCTGCTGGCAGGAGAACGTCCGCGGCTCGCTCGAAACCGGCAAGCTCGCCGACTTCGCCGTGCTGGACCGGGACATCCTCACCTGTTCCGACCAGGAGGTCGCGGAGCTGAAGGTGCTGCAGACCTACGTCGGCGGGGAGCTCGTCCATGAGCGCTGACCAGAAGGATCGCGCGGCCGGCCGGGTACGCCACGGGAGCAGCGACGCGGTCAGGCTGAGCCATGCCCTGCACGCCCGGCCCGAGATCGGCTACGAGGAGGCCGACGCCAGCCGCTGGCTGGCCGAGGCGCTGGCTGCCGAGGGCTACTCGGTCGAGGCCGGGATCTGTGGTCTGCCGACGGCTTTCCGGGCGCAGCTCGGCAGCGGCAGCCTCAACGTCGCGCTGGTCGCCGAGTACGACGCCCTCCCCGGCATCGGACACGCGTGCGGGCACAACATGATCGCGGCCGCCGCCTACGCCGCGGCGCGGGCGCTCGGCCCGGTTGCCGACGAGCTGGACCTCACGATCACCGTACTGGGCACCCCCGCGGAGGAAGTGCTGTCCCGCGGCGGAAAGATCCTGATGCTGGAGCGGGGCGGCTTCGACGGCGTGCACGCCGCGCTGATGATCCACCCGACCCCGTTCGAAGCCGTCTCCCCGGCCATGATCGCAGCGTCCACCATGGACGTGGCGGTGACCGGTCAGGCCGCGCACGCCTCCGCGGCACCGCAGCGCGGGCGCAACGCCGCCGACGGGCTCGCCATCGGGCAGATCGCGATCGGCTTGCTGCGTCAGCACATCGACCCCGGCATCCGGATCAGCGGCATCACCACCGCTGCCGGCGAAGTGCCGAACATCATCCCCGCGTCGGCCCGGGCCGAGTACGTTCTGCGCGCGCCGACCTTGGCCGCGCTGTCCGACGTCCGGACCCGCGTCACGGATTGTTTCCGTGGTGGTGCACTGGCCGCCGGATGTCAGGTGGAACTGCGCGGCGGTGAGCGGCCGTACGCGGAGTTCCGGGCCGATCCCGAGCTGGCCGAGCTGTACCGGGCCAACGCGGTGACCGCGGGGCGCGAGTTCGATCCCGAGGAGCAGGTCGCCGGTTTCCTGGCCTCCACCGACGCGGGCAACGTCTCCCAAGCGATACCGATGCTGCACCCGTTCGTCGGTCTCGGTACCTGGCCGGTGGTCAACCATCAGCCGGACTTCACCAGGGCGTGTGCCACCCCGGCGGCGGACGACGCGATGCTCGCCGGTGCGTCGCTGCTGGCCGCCACCATCGTCGATCTCGCGGACCGGCCGTCCGTGCGGTCCCGGCTGCTGGCCGGTGCCTCGATGTCGGGAGCAGGTGCGTAGCGATGGCGACCACGACGAAACTCACGCTGGTGACCGGTTTTCTGGGCAGTGGCAAGACAACCCTGGTCAACCATCTGCTCACGGCGCGGCCGCCGGGCCGCCTCGCGGTGATCGTGAACGAGTTCGGCGAACTCGGCATCGACGCCTCGCTCATCACCCATCGCACCGGCAGTGTGCTGGAACTGGCCAATGGGTGCGTGTGCTGCGCGAGCCGCGGTGACCTCATCCGGGCGGTGGACACGCTGCTGACCACCGGGCCCGGATTCGACCACATCCTCGTCGAGGGCAGCGGGCTGGTCGACCCGGGGCCGGTGATCGAATCGCTGGTCAGCCCGCCGCTTTCCGGCCGGGTCACCTTCACCGGCACCGTGACGTGCGTCGACGCCGCCAACTTCGACGCGAACCTGGAACACGCCGAAGCCGCGTACCACCAGCTCACCCATGCCGATCTGCTGATCATCAACAAGGCCGACCTGGTCGGCGGCGAAGTGCTGGAACTGATCCGGCAAGGCCTGCGCCGTGTCAACGCCGCGGCCACCCAGCTGACCGCAGTCCGCTGCGAAGTCCCGGCGGCAGCGGTGTTCGACGAGCGGCGCGCCCCGGCCGACGGCGTTCGATCGCCCAGCACCCACGGACCCGGCGAGCATCGGTTCGCCAGCGTCACCGTCGGCACCGAACGCGAGCTCGACGCGGGCCGGCTGCGCGGCTGGCTCGCCGGCCTGCCCTCGTCCGTGATCCGCGCCAAGGGAGTCGTGCACCTCGCCGGAAGCGCCGCCGCGAAGGCCGTGCACCTGGTGTCCGGTTCGGTTGACCTCGACGACCTGCCGGCCGGCGCCGAGCCGCAGCCAGGCCGGTCGGTCCTCGTGCTGATCGGCGCCGGGCTCGACGAAGCCGCACTGGAACGGGAGTTCGCGGCATGCGGCGCCTGAGCCGGCGGCGGGCCGGGGACCGCACCGCCACCACCGACACCGAGCTCGAGGTCAACGGGACCCGGCACCTGCTCCGGCATGCTCCCGGCGCGGTCCTGCTCGAGCTCCTGCGCGACCGGCTCGGCCTGACCGGCACGAAACTGGCCTGTGGCAACGGGGAATGCGGCGCGTGCACGGTGCTCGTGGACGGCACCCCGGTACTCGCCTGCATCACGCTCGCCGCTCGCGTCCGCGGCCCGGTGGAGACGATCGAAGGACTTGCCGGGGAAACGGCGCGGCTGCGGGAAGCGTTTGCCGACGCCGGGGCCTTCCAGTGCGGGTTCTGCACGTCGGGGCAGCTCGTGCACGCCGCGGCCCTGCTGCGCGCCGGCGAGGTGCCCGCCGACGACCACGGGCTCCGGCACCAGCTCGCCGGAAACATCTGCCGCTGTACCGGATACTCCGCGATCGTGCAGGGCATCCGGATGGCCGGACCGGGCGAGGAGTGCGGATGAGAATGCCTCACGTCCGGCACGCCGAATGGCAGGCGCGTACCGACGGCAGCGCCCGGTACGCGGGTGACCTCCGGCTGCCCGGCATGCTCGCCGCTGCCGTGCTGCGCAGTCCGCACGAGCACGCCAGAATCACCCAGCTCGACGTGCACGCGGCCGAGCGCATGCCCGGCGTACAGGCGGTCATCACCGCGGCCGACCTGCCGGACCGGCGCTACCTCGACTACGGCATCGGCGACCGGCCGGCCCTCGCGCGCGACACGGTGCGTTTCGTGGGGCACGAGATCGCTGCGGTGGCCGCCGAATCCGAGGAACAGGCCCGTGCGGCACTGGCTCGCATCCGGGTCCGCTATGCCCCGCTGCCGCGGCTGCGCTCGTTCGACGAAGCGCTCGATGCCGACCCGGCCTTGCGGTCGCGGGATTCGCGCGGGGTGGCGGTTTCGTTCGACCGCACATTCGGCGAGGCGCCCGCCTCCCCCGGCCCGGTCACGGTTTCGGGGCGCTACCGCTTCGGCAGCCAGGCGCACGCCTGCATGGAACCGCACACCACTGTCGCGAGGTGGGACGCCGAATGCCTGCACATCTGGACCCCCACCCAGGGCACCCGCACGGTCCGGCGGGAACTCGCGCACCTGCTCGACCTCGGCGAAGACCGGATCCGGCTGCACCGGATCGCCGCGGGTGGCGACTTCGGCTCACGCGTACGGCCCGGTGACGTCGAAGTGCTCGCCGCGGCGCTGGCGATCAAGACCGGCCGTCCCGTCCGGCTGGCCCTCACCCGCGCCGACGAGTTCGCGCACACCAAGCACCGCCACGACTTCGTCGTCGACCTCGCCACCACCGCGACCCGGGACGGACGCCTGATCAGCCGCGAAGCCGACGTCAAGGTCGAGGCCGGCGGTTACGCACAGGCCGCCGGCAACGAACTGAACTTCTGCAGCCTGGTGCTCGCCTCGCAGTACCGGCTGGACGCGGCACGGGTCAGCGGTGCCGCCTACTACACCAGCCGGCGGCCGGGTGGCGCATTCCGGGGCGCGGGCGGTCCACAGGCGGTGTTCGCGATCGAGTCGCAGCTCGACGAGCTCGCCGCGCAGCTCGGGCAGGACCCGGTCGAGCTGCGGATCCGGAACGCGAACCGGCCGGGTGACCGCACCATTGCCGGCTGGGAGATCGACAGTGCCCGGATGATCGAGTGCCTGCAGACCGCGCGCGACCGGATCGGCTGGGAAACGAAACGAGCACTCGGCGGAAGCGGCCGCGGAGTCGGCATCGCCGCGGCCATCCACGTTTCCGGCGCACTCGGTACCCCGTATGCGACGTACTCCGAAGCGCGCGTGGAACTCGGCACGGACGGTTCGGTAAGGGTGCGGACCGGCGCCGGCGACCCGGGCACCGGACAGTCGACCGTCGCCGGGATCCTGGTCGCCGGCCAGCTCGGCCTCGATGCGGCCGACGTCGAGGTCGTCTACCAGGACACCGCGCAGACTCCGTACGACCCAGGCGCCGGCGCGTCCAAAGGCACCTACATGACCGGCAACGCCGCGCTCGGCGCAGGCCGGGCCGCCGCCGAGTACCTGCGGGAGCTCGCCGCCGGGAAGTTCGCGACCCCTGCGGCATCGGTCCGTCTCGACGGTGGCATGGTCCGCGCGGGCGCCGACGCCATCAGCATCGGTGATCTCGTCACGGCCGCCCCGGACACCGTCGACGGCGTGCTGGGTTTCTCCTACCGGCACACCGTCGACCTGCCCCTGGCCGACGACCCGTCCGGCATCGGCAATCTCTCCCCCGCCTACTCGTTCGCCGCCCACGCGGTGGAAGTCGAGGTCGACCGCGCGACCGGACGGGTGCGGGTACTGAAAGTAGTGGCCGTGCACGATTCCGGCACCATCGTCAATCCGACCGGGGCGGCCGGACAGGTCGTCGGCGGTGTGGCGATGGCGCTGGGCGCCGCGCTCGGCGAGGAGTTGACTTACGCCGAAGGGAAACTGGCCAACGGCAGCTACACCGAGTACGCCTTGCCCCGCGCGGTCGACGTCCCCGACATCACCCCGGTCTTCCTGGAGTCCGCGGACGGCACCGGGCCACTCGGCGCGAAGGGACTGGCCGAGATCGCCCTGTCCCCGATTCCCGCCGCCGTGGCGAACGCGGTCGCGCACGCCGTGGGTGCCCGGGTCCGCGAGCTGCCAATCACCCCGGACAAGGTACTGAGCGCGCTCGGCATTCCGGAACGGCCCGCCGGCCTCCGGTGGGACCCTCACCGCTGGTGGATTTCCGCGATGCGGTGGGCCTATCCGCACGGGCTGCACGCGCTCCTGCACCGATACGGGACCCGGCTCGCCCGGCCGCAACGGCCTCCGGAACCGATCCGCCTGCACCAGCCACCGACCGTCCCCGCCGCGACTGCCACCCTGCAGGAGCAACCCCGGTCCCGGCCGCTCGGTGGCGGTACCGATCTGCTTGTCGCGCGGGCACAGGGCATCCGGTCGGAGTCGCTGCTCGTCGACCTCACCCGGCTGCCCGAGCTGACCCGCCTCACCCACCCGCCCGGCGAGGACTTGGTCATCGGGGCCGCAGTCACCCTCGCCCAGCTCGCGGAATTCGCCCGCCGGCACGAGATCAGCGCGCTCGCCGAGACCATCGGCACGATCGCCACCGCGCAGCTCCGCGCGACGGCCACGGTCGCGGGAAATCTGTGCCAGGAAAAGCGATGTGGCTTCTTCCGCAACGGATTCGCGTGCTACAAACGAGGTGGCGGCACCTGTCCCTGCTACGCGGTGCTGGGCGATCATCGCTTCTACCACGCTGCCCTCGGCGCCCACCGTTGCCAGGCCACGACACCCTCGGACCTCGCAACGACGTTGTCCGCCATGGACGCGACCGTGCACCTGGCGACCCCACAAGGGGCCCGGCGCATGCCGATCGGCGAGCTGTATCGGGGACCGGGCGAAACCGTCCTCGGGCACGCCGACGTGATCACCCATCTCGTCGTGCCTGCGGCTGCCCTGCGCAGGACGACCACCTTCGAGAAACTCCAGCTGTACGACGGTGGTTTCGCCCTCGTGTCCGCATGCGTTTCCGTGCAGGCGACTGCGGGTGCGGTCACCGAATGCCGGGCCGTGCTCGGCGGGATCGCCCCGACTCCCTACCGGGCTTCGGCGACTGAACAGGCGCTGCTCGGGCAGCGCGCGACGGACGAGCTGATCGAGCGGGCCGCCGGTGCGTGGACTGCCGAGGCGCACCCGCTGCCCGGGACCGCGTGGAAGCCGGTTGCCGCGTCGGCATTGCTCGCCCGCTGCACGCGAAGATCCCTTCAGGAGGCCCAAGCCGGGACAGGAGTACCCGACCTGCCACCGGAGAACGAAATTTCCGTGCCGGGACTTGTTCGAAATCATAATCAACAAAGAGGTTGAAGATGAGTATCACGACAACTCGCACCCTCGTCCGGGCCAGTGTGGCGACCACCGCGCTCTTGCTGACCGGCCTGCTGTCCGCCTGCGGCGGAACGTCGCCGGGCAGCGACGGCACTCCCGGGCCGAACGTCGACAAGGAGGTGCGAGCGGCCTTTCCGGCCAAGATCCGGGACAGCGGCACGTTACGGGTGGTCCTCACCGCTCCCGCGCCGCCGATGGCGACCCTCGACGGCGACCAGCTCGGCGGAATCGACATCGACCTCTATCGCAAGGTCGGTGAGCTGGCCGGGCTCAAGGTCGAATTCACCAACGTGAAGTTCGACGCGATCATGCCGTCCCTGCAGGCAGGCAAAGCGGACGCGACCGGCACCGTACTCCCGTCGCCCGACCGCCGGGCCATCGCCGACTTCGCCGTCTTCTTCAAGGTGCCGTTCGGGGTCCTCGTGCCCAAGAAGAATCCGTACCACGTGAAGGGCGTCTCCGATCTGTGCGGCCACACCGTGGCCCTCGTGCAAGGTTCGACGCCGCCGCAGTCGATCGTGGCCGACCGGCAGAAAGAATGCGCGCAGAAAGGCAAGCCCGAAATCAAGACGCGGCTCTACTCCGACAACAGCAGCCCGCTGCTCGCGGTGAAGAGCGGGGACGCGGACGCGTTCGTGCAATCGGAAGCCCTGACCGCCTACATCGCCAAGACGGCGGACAACGGCTCGGCGTTCGTGTCCGTGCCCGACCTCCAGGGTCTCGGCGGCACGGTGTATTTCACCGACGCCTACGGCGTGCTCAAGAGCAACCAGGACCTGCTGAAAGCATTGCAAAAGGCCCTGCAGAAGCTCGTGGACAACGGGGAGTACGTCAAGGTGCTGCACAAGTACGGCGTGGAAAACGACGCGGTCAGCACCATTTCGATCAACGATCTCGCCCCTGCCGACCGGGGCAAGTAGCCGATGTCCTTCCGATTGGGGATTGAGCCATGACCGCATCGAGCATCCGCGGCGGACCGCCCGCGGAAACCGCGGAACACCCGGCACCGCGGGTGCGGGTTCGCCGCCGCTACGGCCAATGGCTGGCCGCCGCCGTGGCGATCCTGCTTTTCGGCCTGCTGATCACGTCGCTGTACCGGAACGAGAACCTCGGGGTACCGCTGATCCGCGAGTACCTGTTCAACGACCAGATCGTCCGCGGCGTGCTGATCACCCTGGTGCTGACCGTCGTCTCGTTCGTGATCGGCCTTCTGCTCGGGCTCGTCGTGGCGGTCATGTACCTGTCGGGCAACCGGGTCCTGTCGACCGGTGCGCGGCTCTACGTCTGGTTCTTCCGGTCGGTTCCGCCGCTCGTCCAGCTGATCTTCTGGGGGTTCTTCGCGGTCCTCTACCCGCAGATCGTCCTCGGGGTCCCGTTCACCTCGATCAACTTCGTGGAAGTGGACACCAACTCGGTCCTGACCCCGTTCATCGCCGCCATCATCGGCCTCACCCTGATCGAAGCGGCGTACACGGCGGAAGTGTTCCGCGCGGGCATCCTGTCGGTCGATCCCGGCCAGGGCCGTGCCGCCCGTGCACTGGGCATGAAGCGGAGCGCGGTCTTCCGCAAGGTGGTCTTCCCCCAGGCGATGCCCGCCATCATCCCGCCGACCGGGAACAACCTCATCAACCTGCTCAAGGGCACGTCGCTCGTGTCGATCATCGGCGGCGCCGAGCTGATGACCGCCGCCCAGCACATCTACGGGCAGAACTACCAGGTGATCCCGCTGCTCACGGTGGCCGCGCTGTGGTATCTGGCGATCACGAGCGTGATGTCCTTCGCCCAGAGCAAGATCGAAAAGCACTATGCGAAGTCGACCCGGTCCCTTCAGGTTGTGCCCCGGAGTGCGCTATGAACAACGATGCGAGTACCGCCGTCGACAACGGACGGCACCCCACCGCACAGCCTGCAGGAGCGGTCACGGCCATGGACAGCCGCAAGGAGATCCTGATCGTCGATCGGGTGTCGAAAAGCTACGGGCACAACGAGATCCTGCGGGAGGTCAGCCTCGAGGTGCGCAGCGGCGAGGTGGTCTGCCTGCTCGGCCGCTCCGGTTCCGGGAAATCCACGCTGCTGCGCTGCGTGAACCACCTGGAAGTGATCGACGCCGGCGAGATCTACGTCCAGGGTGAGCTGCTCGGCTACCGGCGGGACGGGCATGACCTGTACGAGCTGCCCGAGGACGTGATCAGCAGGCAGCGGGCCGTCGTCGGCATGGTCTTCCAGAACTTCGATCTGTTCTCCCACATGACCGTGATGGAGAACCTGATCCTGGCGCCGTGCAACGTCAAACGCGTGCCGCGGAAGCAGGCCGAGGCCGAGGCGATGGTCCTGCTGGAACGGGTCGGGCTCGCCGACCGGGCCGGCTCCTACCCCCGGCAGCTGTCGGGCGGCCAGCAGCAGCGGATCGCCATTGCCAGGGCGCTGGCGATGAAACCGTCGCTGATGCTGTTCGACGAGCCGACCTCGGCGCTGGATCCCGAGCTCGTCGGTGACGTGCTCAACGTGATGAAGGAACTCGCGGCCGACGGGATGACCATGCTGGTCGTCACGCATGAAATCGGCTTCGCCCGCGAGGTCGCCGACCGGGTGGCCTTCATGGCCGACGGCCAGGTCGTCGAGAGCGGACCGGCCAGGGAACTGCTGGAGAATCCCACGCACGCCAAGACCCAGGCATTCCTGGAGCGGATTCTCTAGCCCGGCCGAGCACTGCCGAGAACGCAGGTGCCGCTTTTTCCCGGCGGCACCCGCGGTGATGTCGCATGCCCTTTTCCGGCGAACAGAGAGCGAGCTGCCCGATGTCGGATGCAGGAAATGCCACCGGAGTACGGATCGGAATCGATGTCGGCGGTACGTTCACCGATCTCGTCGCGTTCGATGCGGGCTCCGGCAGGCAGCACGTGGTGAAGACTCCGTCGACACCTGCCGAGCCCCACCGGGCCGTCCTCGCCGCACTGGACCAGCTGCGGACGGACTTCGGCGTTCCCCCGGCCGCCGTGCACGAGATCATGCACGGCACCACGATCGGCGTGAACACCCTGCTGCAGCGCAGCGGGGCCAAGGTCGGGCTGCTCGTCACCGAGGGCTTTCGCGACCTGCTGACGCTCGGGCGGGCGCGCCTTCCGGATGTCTACAACTACCTGGTGGAGCTGCCGGTTCCGCTGACCGCGCGGCGCTTCGTCAAGGAGATCCGGGGCCGCCGGCTCGCGGACGGCACCTGCCGGGAACCCCTCGACGAGGCAGGCGTGCGCAGGGCCGCCCAGGAGCTTCTCGAATCCGGCGTGGACGCCGTCGCGATCTGTTTCCTGCACTCCTACAAATATCCCGAGGACGAACTGCGCGCCGCCGAGATCGTGCGGGAGACAGCCGGTGCCCTTTTCGTGTGCGCCTCCTCGGAGGTCTGGCCGGAAATGCGCGAATACGAGCGGGCCATGGTCGCGCTCATCAATTGTCACGTCGGGCCGGGCATGGAGCGGTACTACACCTCGCTGCTCGGCGATCTGCACCGCGAAGGCATCACGAGCCGCGTGTATTCCACGAAGTCCAACGGCGGGATCATGAGCGTGGCAGCAGCGCAGCAGCGGCCGGTGGAGACGTTGCTGTCCGGGCCGGCGGCCGGTGTCGTCGCGGCACGCTACATCGCCCACCGGGCCGGTTTCGAAGACGTCGTCGCCATCGACATGGGCGGCACCAGCACCGAAGCGGCCATCATCCGGAACGAGCCACGGATGTCCACCGACAGCGTGGTGGGAGATTTCCACCTGGTACTGCCGACCGTCGACGTGCAGTCCCTCGGCGCCGGTGGCGGGTCCATCGCGTGGCTCGACAGCTCCGGTGTGCTCAAGGTCGGCCCGCGCAGCGCGGGCTCGGACCCGGGACCGGCGTGTTACGGGCTCGGCGGGCGCGAAGCCACGATCACCGACGCTTACCTCGAGCTCGGCATTCTCCACCCGGACCGGTTCCTCGGCGGCAAGATGCCGCTGCACCCGCAGGAATCCCGGGCCGCGCTCGCGGCAACGGCCGCGTTGCTCGGCGAGAAGATGGCTCCGGTGCAGCTCGCCGAAGCGATCCTGCACGTCGCCACGTCGAACATGTACGCCAAGCTGATTCCGCAGCTGGCCCAGGCCGGGGTGGACCGCAACCAGGTCGCGCTGGTCGCCTACGGCGGCGCCGGTCCCACGCACGCGTTCCTGCTCGCTCGCGAGGTCGGGATCGACACGGTGATCGTCCCGCCGCGGCCCGGCACGCTGTGTGCGCTGGGCGCGCTCGTCGCCGATGTGAAGAGCGACTTCATCCGCAGTGTCAACCTGCAGGTGCGGCAGACGGCGCTGGAGGATTCGTCCCCGGCGATCGCTGGGTGGCTGGCCTCGCTCGGGCAGGAAGCGCAAGCCTGGCTCGACCGGGAAAACCGGAGCACGGGCGAGTACTCGCTGGTCTTCTCGGCCGACATGCGTTATGCCGCACAGGCTTTCACCATCGAAGTGCCGCTGGACGGGTTCGATCAGACGACGGACAAGCTCGCCACCAGTATGGTCCGGCAGTTCGAAACCGCGTATGTCGCCCAGTTCGGCATCGGCAACCTCAGCACCAACGTCGACCTCGTCAATCTCCGCGTGACGGCCGTTGCGCCGACCCAGGTCACCGAGGCACCCGTGGTCGCCGGCTCGGCGCAGGTGCCCGAAGCGCAGGAAACCCGGGACGTCTATCTGGACGGAGGGTTCATCACTTGCGCGGTGTACGAACGGGACTCGCTCGGCACCGGCGGGACCTTCGCCGGTCCGGCCATCATCGCGCAGTACGACACCACGACGTTCGTCCCGCCCGGCTTCACCGTCACCGTCGACCCGAGCACGAGCCTGATCGGAAGGCGAGCCCGATGACCCCCGTGAGCCAGGTGACCCTGGAAATCCTCAACAACCGGTTCACCGGAATCGTCACCGAAATGGGGCGCAACATCTGGCGCTCCTCGTTCACGCCCTTCGTGAAGGAAGCGTGGGACTTCGGCATGGGCCTGGTCACCTGCGACGGCGAGATGTTCGCATACTCCAAGGACATCGGCGTGTCGTTCATGGTGGCGGCACCGTTCGAGCAGGCCGTGCGCGTGTTCGACGATCTCGTCCCCGGCGACGTCGTCATCTCGAACGACCCGTACCTCCGCAGCGGCGGCCTCGCCAGCCACCTGCCGGACATCCAGCTGCTCAAACCGATCTTCCACGACGGGCGGATCGTCTGTTTCGTCTGGACCTTCATCCATTCCTCGGACGTCGGCGGGATCGCCCCCGGCAGCATCAGCCCGACCGCCACCGACATCCACCAGGAAGGCCTGCGGATCCCGCCGCTGAAGCTCTACCGGGCGGGCGAGCTCAACACGGATGTCATGGACCTCTTCCTGGCGAACTCGCGTATTCCGCTGCCCAACCGCGGTGACCTCAACGCGCTCAACGCCGCGATGAACGTCGCCGAGGACCGGATGGCCGAGACGATCGACCGGTATGGCATCGACGTCGTCGAAGCCGCGCGGGACCAGGTCCTCGACTACGCGGAGACGGTCAGCCGGGAGATCATCACGCGCATCCCGGACGGCAGCTACCGGTTCCACGACTACCTCGAACTGGACATGATCGACATGCCGCCCGCCCGCATCTCGGTGGCGGCGACGGTCCGGGGCGACGAGATGACCATCGACTACACGGGCACCGACCCGCAGGTCCGGGCGGCGATGAACCTCGCGACGTTCGGCCGGAACCACCATTTCCTCACCGGCGGCCTCGCCGGCTTCTTCCTGTCCCTCAGCCCGCATGCCCCGCTGAACAAGGGGCTGTGGCGGCCGATCCGGGTGGTGATCCCGGAAGGAACGATCCTGACGCCGGTGGCGCCCGCCCCGGTCGGGGTCCGGTTCGCCACCGGCCTGCGGGCGCTCGAAACCCTGCTGGGGGCCCTGTCGCAGGCGTGCGAGGGAACCGGCGGGGCGCAGGCCGTCGCCGGGGTCATCCCGGCCGCCGAAGCCGGGATCGGCGGGGTGATGGCGATGTCGGTCTTCGACGAGGAAACGGGCGAGCGCATCGTCAACGTGGTCTCGCCGCTCGGGGGCGGTTCGGGTGCCCGGCCCGGGAAGGACGCGGTCGACGGGGTCGGGATCCTGGCGGGGTTCACCCGCAACATCCCCGCGGAGGTCATCGAGACCGAGCTGCCGGTGGTCCTGCGGCACTACCGGCTCGCCGACGAGGCACCCGCGGCCGGGGAGTTCCGGGGCGGGCTGGGCCGCGACATGTGCGTCGAAGCCATCGTCCCGGACAGCGTGCTGACCGCGCGTGGCTGGGAACGCAACGTCTTCCGGCCGTGGGGGCGAAGGGGCGGAGCACCGGGCAGCCTGAGCCGGATCATCGTCGACGAAGGCACCGGCCGGGAACGGCACCTCGGCAAGATCGACGTGCTGCGCCTGCAGCCGGGGGAAACCGTCCGGATGATCAGTGCGGGCGGCGGCGGGTTCGGCGAGCCGCTGCAGCGCGCCCCCGAGGCGGTGCTGGCCGACGTGCTCAACGAGTACATCGACGCCGGCCACGCGGAACAGGTCTACGGCGTGCTGATCGACGGCCACGAGATCGATTACGAAGGGACCGCACGCAAACGACGCGAGCTGAGGTCCCGCACCGCGCCGGCTCCCGGGGAGTTCGCGGTGGGCAGCGAACGGCTCGCTTTCGAGCGGGAGTTCCCGCCGGAGTTCCACGACGAGCTGCTGGCCGAACTGCACGAACGGGTCCGGCCGGAACTGCGGCATTACTACTTGGTCCGCGCCTACGAGATCTTCCGCGCCACCGGCGGTGACCGGGCGGCTGCGCGGGCCGTGCTCCCGCGCCGGGCGGACGAGGTCGCGTCATGACCGCGGATCTGCTCTTCGACGGCGGTTATGTCGTCACGATGGACCCGGAACGGCGGATGATCCGCGACGGTGCGGTGGCGGTCACGGACGGCGCCATCGTCGCGGTGGGCAAGTCCGCCGACCTGCGCGGGCAGTACCCGGCCGCGCGCAGGGTGGATTGCACGGACCGGCTGGTGATCCCGGGGCTCATCGACGCGCACAACCACCCGGTGCACTTCCTCTCCCAGGGATTCTCCGACGACGTCCCGGTGCGGTGGCGCATCGCAAACCGCATCCGGCCGCTGGAACAAGCCATCTCCGCGGCGGACACGCAGGCCGCGGCGATGGGCAACTTCGCCGCGATGCTGCTCAACGGAACGACCTGTTTCGCCGATCCGGGCAGCACGCACCCCGAAGCGGTGTGTGCGGCGGCTGAGGAAATCGGCATCCGGGGCGTCGTCGCCCGCTCGTCGCAGGACCGGAGCACCGCGTCGATGCCCACGGCGAGTGCCCGGCTGGAATCGACCGAGGAGGTGCTGGCCGCGAGTGCCGCGTTCCACGACGCATGGGACGGCCGGGCGGATGGCCGGATCAGCGCCGGTTTTTCCTTGCGGGACATGGAAACCACCTCGGACGAGCTACGCATCGGCATGTGCGCGGCCGCGCAACGCTGCGGCGGCTCCGTGCAGATGCATCTCATCCTGGGCAACGAGCCGCAGCGCCCGCCGTCGGACATCGAGCGGCTGGACCGGCTCGGGATCCTCGGGCCGCACCTGGCCCTGGTGCACATGGGGGCGGTCACCGAGGCCGAAGCCGAGCTGCTGGCCGCGACCGGGACTCGGGTCGTGCACTGCCCTTCCGCCAGCATGGTGGGCGCGATGGGGGTGGTCGGGTCCGGCGGCTTCCCGAAGATGTTCGACGCCGGGGTCGTCGTGGGTCTCGGCACGGACGCGGCGGCCGTCAGCCGGTTCCTCGACCTGATCCGCGTGATGTACCTGGCCGCGGCCGCGCACAAGGACGTCACGGCCGATCCCTTGGCGGCGGGCAGCTACCGGGCGCTGGAAATGGCCACCATCGACGGCGCCCGGGTACTCCGGATCGACGATCGCGTGGGATCCCTCGAGGTTGGCAAACGGGCCGACCTGGTCACGCTCGACCTGACGGGTCCGGCCTGGCAGCCGGATCCGTACTTCAATCCCGTGGCGAATCTCGTTTATGCGGCCGATTCCTCCAGCGTGCGCACCGTTGTCGTCGACGGCCGGGTACTCGTCGAAGACCGGGTTGCCACCGGCTTCGACCCGGCCGAACTGTGGCAGGCGAGCCGGCGGGCCCGCGAAACCGTGATGACGAGGTCGGGAATCGACTTGAAGCCGAAGTGGCCGGTGTTCTGACCGCCCCTGGGTGGCGGCTACGGAAAGGATTCGGTGCGATGCCCGAAACTGCGCAGCGCTATTTCTCCACCTGGCCGAACGAGGAACTGGCCGGGTACGCCAGGGTCGTCCGGTGCGGGTCGTTGATCATGGTCGCCGGCACGACCGCCACCGACGGCGGCACCGTCGTGGCGCCCGGGGACATGTATGCGCAAACCAAGTTCGTGCTCGGCAAGATCGCTGCCTCGCTGCAGGAAGCGGGTGGTTCGCTGGCCGAGGTCATCCAGACTCGGGCGTACCTGACGATGCCGGACGGCTTTCCGGAATTCGCCCGCGCGCACCGAGAGGTGTTCGCCCGGATCCGCCCGGTCAACACGTCGGTGGCGGTCAGCGCGCTGGCCGACCCGCAGCTGCTCGTCGAGATCGAGGCCACGGCATTCCTCGGCAGCCGCCCGGCCCTTGTTCCGCCCGCGTGACCGCAATTCCTTTCCTGGCCCGTATCTTCCGCTCACTCATCGGAGTTTTCCATGCGCTTTTCCCGTTTCCGCACCGCCGGGACATCCGCCGCTTCGGCGGTGTTGTTCGCCGCTGCACTGACGGCGTGTGCCGCTCCCGGTGACGGCAAGACCGAAAATACCGGGAAGGCACTGCTCGCGGAGGCCTTTCCGGCCGCCGTCAAGGAGCGCGGCACCCTCACGGTCGGCCTGAAGGTCCCCAACCCGCCGCTGCAGTTCATGGACCCGCAGGAGCAGCTGACCGGGATCGACATCGATCTGTACCGGGAACTCGGCACCCTGTCCGGGCTGAAGATCGAATTCGTCCGCCTGACGTCCGCGTCGCTGATCCCGGCACTGCAGTCCGGGAAGATCGATGCCACCGGCGTGCTGCTGCCCTCCGCCGAACGCCTTGCCGTCGCGGACTTCGTCGTCTACTTGAAGGTTCCCTTCGGGGTCCTCGTGCCCAAAAGCAATCCGCACGGGGTGCAGCGAGCAGCCGATCTCTGCGGCCGGCGGGTCGCCCTCGTGCAGGGGCAGACCCCGCCCGAAGCAGTGGTTGCCGACCGCAGCAAGAAGTGCGTGGCCGCGGGGAAGGAAGCGATCAAGACCCGGGAGTATCCCGACAACGCGGCGGCCTACCTGTCGATCAAGGCCGGGCAGTCGGACGCGATGGTGCAGTCCGAAGCGTTGACCGGTTTCCTCGCGCGGACCGTGGACGGCGGCGGCTCCTACGCCTCCGTCCGCGACGACGAGGGCCTGGGCGGGACGGTGAACTTCGCCGACGGGTTCGCCGTCAAGAAGGGGCAGTCCGAGCTTCTCGACGCGATCAAGGCCGGTTTGGTCAAGCTGCACGAAAACGGTACCTACCACCGCATCCTCGACAAGTACGGGGTGGCGGCGGACGCGGTCTCGGCCATCACGATCAACCAGCTCGGCCCGAAAGACCTGGCCGCCGTACCCGCGGGGAAGTGAGTGCGCAATGGCTGACGGTGAATCCATTGCGGACGAGGTCTACGCCGGCCTGATGGACGGCGGTGTCGACTTCTGCGTGTCCCTTCCCGAGCGGGTGCTGACGCCGGTGATCGAACTGCTGGCCAAGAACCCGGCGGTGGAAAGCGTCATCTGCGCGCGGGAGGACGAAGGCATGGCGATCGCCGCCGGCGCGTGGCTGGGCGGGAAGACTCCCGTTGTCGCCATGGAGGGTTCGGGGGTCGGCTACTGCGGCCTGATCCTGGCCCGGATGCGGGTGTGCCGCATTCCCGCGCTCGTTCTTGCCGGGCACAGCCGCGTCTTCGGCGAGGAACACGACTACCACCAGGCGTCGGCGCTGGCCGCCGAAGGCGTGTTTCGCGGCCTCGACATCCCGCATCACACCCTGCTGCCGGGCACCGATCCCAGGTGGGCCGTCCACGAGGCACTCAAGACGTGCGCATCGCAGAAAACGGCAGTGGGCTTCATCGTTCCCGCGAACCTGCTCGATCGGATGGTGGCCCCGTGATTGATCGATACGAGGCAGCGCGCGTCGTGCACCGGCTGCGTGGCCGCGCTCCGGTGATCGCCGGCCCCGGCGCGCTCTCCGGGGCACTCTACGTGTGCGGATACGAACCGGCGACGCTCTACAACATGGAGCTGGGCTATTCGGCGGCGATGGCATTCGGGCTGGCCATCGCGCGCCCGGAGGAAAAGGTGATCGCTTTCGAAGGGGACGGGTCGTTGGTCGCCGGAATGACGATCCTGGCCACCACCGGCCGATATCAGCCGCCGAATCTCATCCTGCTGGTCATGGACGATCAGGTGTACGCGAGCACGGCGGACGGCAGGCGAGCTACGGTGACCGGATGCGGGACTTCGCTGCGGTCCGTCGCGCTGGCCTGCGGGTTGCCCCCCGGCCAGGTCAGCGAGGCCGACACGCTCGCCGCGTTCGAGACCGGGCTGCAGCACGCGCTCCGGACTCCGGGCCCGCACGTCATCGTGGCGAAACTCGATGTGCACGACGATTCCGGCCACCACGGCCGGCGGCCCCGCCCCGACCGGGACATCGCCGAGGTCGCCATCAATTTCAAGCGGAACATGCTCGAGCGCGCAACCCAGCCTGGAGACGTCAGATGAACCTTTCGGCTTTCGCCCCTTCGGACTGGGTGATCAACACTGTGACCGGCCCGGTGGCCGCGGACGAGGTCGGGTACGTGCTGGCACACGAGCACGTGTGCGTGGACGCCCACGGCCCGGCACACGACAGTTACCTCGACGTCGACTGGGAAGCCACCAGCCGGCACGTCGTGGCCGAGCTCGGCAAGCTGCGTGCCGTGGGTGTTTCCCTGCTGGTGGACTGGACGGCCATCGGGATGGGGCGGAACATCCTGTTCCTCCGGGACGTCTCGAAGCGGTCCGGCGTGAAGATCGCCGCCGCGACCGGGGTCGGCGCCGGCGCGTTGCCCCCGTCGCTGAGCACGGCAACCACCGACGAGCTGGCGAAAGTGTTCGTCGACGAGCTCCGGTCCGGCATCGAAAACACCCCGGTGACCGCGACGTTCATCAAAGTCACCGCCCTCGACGGCGGCCCCACCTCGGCCGAACGGCGAGTCCTCGTAGCGGCAGCCCAGGCCGCCTCGATGACCGGCGCGGCCCTGTGCGTGCACGCCCTCGACTTCGCCGCGTTCGAGCAAGCCTTCCGCCTGGTGTCGACCGACCTCCTCGACCCGCGCCAGATCGTCTGGGGACACGGGGAATTCTCCAGCGGAGAAGAGCATCTGACTGCACTGCGGTGGGGCGTCAACCTGCAGTTCGACGGAATGTCGGTACAGCGGCCGGAGCCGTATGCGTTGGCCGACCCGGAGAAGGTGCTCCTCGACCAGGTGTCGGCCCTGTGCGAAGCCGGGTACGGCGATCGCGTGCTCGTCTCCAACGACGCCTCACTGGCCCGCCTCCCGGACCCGGCCTATTCGGGGAACGCGGCCACCCTGATCACCGACTTCGTGCCGCTGATGAAGGCCCGGCTCGGAGCTGAGGCGACACAGCAGATCCTCATGAAAAACCCCCTCCGCATCTTCGGTCGCCGGGTGTCGGCGAGGTGCCGGCGGAGGCTGCCCCACGAGGCCTTCTGAGCGCATCACGTGCCGAAGCCGGGACACTATCGGGCCGATCCAGCACCTGGCCGCCTTCTCGAGCGGTTCGGCGAGGCCCTTCCCCTGGCGGAGACGTCGGGCCGGTCCGCGCGGGAACTTCGAAGAGCCGTGCGAAGTCAGAATGATCCGCCGGTGTTTTTTCTGCCGGCATGAACCGCTAGGCTGCGGGTATGCCCGAGCCACCGAGCCGCCCGCGTCTGCGGGATCGCTACAACAAGCGGCGGGCCGCTGTGCTCGGCAGTGCCGCGCAGGTGTACGCCGACCGGGGGTATCACGCGACGTCGATCAACGAGCTCGTCGAGGCCACCGGCCTTCAGCCGGGCGGGCTGTACCACTACATCGACAGCAAGGAGAACCTCCTCGTCAGCCTGTTCGAGCAGCTCACCGAGCCGCTCGCGGCGATCACCGAGGAGGCGCTCGAAACCCCGGATCGCCCGGATCGCCAGCTGCGGGCGCTGGTGCGGGGGTGGCTGCGGCACGTGCTCGAATTCCGGTACCACGTGATCGTTTTCGGGCAGGAGTGGAGGTCGGTGCGGCCGGACGAGCGTTTCACCGAGGTACGCGCCCGGCTGGACACGTTCGACGACGTCCTCGGCGGCCTCTTCGACCGCATGGCCGCCGACGGTATCGGCCCGGCTGACCCCGACCTCGGCCGCCGGGCCTTGACCGCCATGGTCGACGCGACGGCGCAGTGGTACGAGCCCGGGGACAAACGGTCACCGGAGGACCTGGCCAAGGCGTATTGCGACCTGGTCATCGGCAGCGGCCGACGGCGCAAGACCGCAGCGGCGGCCGGCTGACGTTCCGAGCGGCCGGGCCGGGAGGCCTGGGAGACCGGCGGCGACGGTCACCCAGCGGCCCGGGTTTTGCGGCCGTGGCCGAGCCGAAGACACGGCCACGGGCCAGCCGGGTCCGCAGCACATCAACCGGCGATCCGCATCCGAGTGTCACCATTCCGGACAGCGGTTTCCGGAATCTTCCCCGTGGTGAACAACGCGATCACCGCGGCACCACCGATCAAGAACGCAGGCGAACGGCTGTTTCCCGTATGTTCGATCAGCCAAGCCGATGCATACGGGGCGCTGCCGCCGAAAAGGGCGAGCGGGACGTTGATCCCCAGGGCTGCGCCGGTGAAGCGAAACCGCGTCGGGAGGAGTTCGGTGATCGTGGCGAAGGCTGATGGCGCGTAGACGCAGTTGAGCAGGAACAGCACCACCGCCGCGGTGAGGGCTGCGGGGTAGCTGCCGGTGCCCATCAGCGCGAGCATCGGGTACACCAGCACCAGCCACCCCAGCGCTCCTGCGCGCAGGAGCGGTTTGCGGCCCCAGCGGTCGCCCAGCCAGCCGAAGAGCGGGAGTGTCGCGATGCCGACCAGGACTTCGACCACGGTCGCCCAGTAGGCGCTCCGGACGGAAAAACCCAGGTAGTGCGAAAGATACAGGTAGAGGAACGTGATGCAGAAGTACCCGGACACGGTCTGCAGCACGATCAGGCCCCAGATCCGTACCAGAGCCGACCGTCCTTCGCGGAGGGTTTGCCTGATGGGGGCGCGCGTGACGTGGCCGTCGCGGCGCAGGGCGGTGAACTCCGGCGTGTCCGCCAGTTTCGTTCTGATGAAGAGGCCGATTGCGGCCAGCGGCAACGCGATCAGCAGCGGCAGGCGCCAGCCCCACGTCAGGAACTGTTCCTGGCTCACCGAAGACGTGACCACGGCTACCACGATCGCGCCCAGCGCCGCCGAACCGTGTGACCCTACTTGGGTGAACGACGTCAGGAATCCGCGCCTGCGTGGGGAAACGGACTCCGCGATGAAGGTGAGTGCGCCGCCCAGTTCGCCGCCTGCCGCCAGTCCTTGGACCAGCCGGGCCAGCACGACCAGGACCGGCCCGGCCACGCCGATCGTCGCGTACGTGGGCAGCAGTCCGATTGCCGTGGTCGCGAGGCCCATGATCAGGATGGTGGCCGACAGGACGTTCCGGCGGCCGAAGCGGTCGCCAAGGCTGCCGAAGAGCAGCCCACCGAGCGGTCGGACGAAAAACGCCGGCGCGAACACGGCAAGCGCCGACAAAGTGGCCGCCGCGCTGTCGCCGGACGGGAAGAACACGCGGCCGATCGTCACGGCGAGGTAGCCGTAGACGGTGAAATCGTAAAATTCGATCAATGTCCCGGCGCACGCGGCGACGATCACCATCGGCCGCACTGCAGCCGTCACGACGGAAACCGCCGGGACAGCCACTCACCGACGACGTCGAACCAAACATGAGAACCCCGCTGAAGATTGATGTCATGCCCGGCATCCGGCAGGACGAACGCCTCCAGCCCGGCATCCGGCGGATAGCACGGCCGTTCCTGGTCGAGCAAAGTCCGGCTGCTCGTGCAGTCGGTGCCGGTGACACCGCCGCAGAACAGCCGGTCCTGCTGCCCCAGCACGACCAGCGCAGGCACGTGGATGCGGCTGGTCGTACCGTCGATCAGGTACGGCAGGAAGGTCGCGGCTTCGGGCACAGCGGTGGTGCCCTTGGTCACCTCGTCGGTGGCGATCACCTCGGGATCGGCATTCGCCGTGTCGTAGAACAACTCTCCCCGGGTACCCGGCCGGGTGGTGAGGTACGCCGGGCCGAGAGTGTGGAATCGCGGTTCGGTGAGCGCCGGCCACAGCAGCGCCGGGAACACCGACGCGATGCCCGCGCCGAAGCGGTGCGCCATGCCGGTGATGATCACGCCGTCAGCATCACCCGGGTACTTCGACGCGACGTCGAATACCACACTCGACCCGAGCGAATGCCCGGCCAGCACGACCTTCGTGAACGCTCCCTTCCGCAGCTTGTCGACGACGGGGCAGAAACGCCAGCGGCGAGAGCCGGCTCATCGCGAAGCTCCCCGCGTACAGCCGAGGGCAGGGCGTAGCTCGGCCGCACGACAAAGCGCCAGCATGTCACGACCAAGAGCTGCGCGGCGTGACCGGAACAACCAGTGTGAGCGGTGGACCCGCCGCGTCGCTGAGCAGGACGGGTGTCATGAGGTTCTTCACTGGACACGCCCCGCACTGGCTGGCCCACACGGCAGCGCCGCTGTTCTATCCGACCGGACGTTGCGCAGCTACCAGACGCTGCCCAGAGATCAACAACTCGGAGCCCGTGAGAGAAGCCTCGTTCGTCGCCCACGATCCGTCTATCGAGCTGGGCGCACCCATCGGCGCGCCCAGCTGACACGGGGTGCTGCGGCACAAGCGGATACCAGGAGAACCGCCCCGCTGCGTTTGGGCCTACCTCGGTTGTGCACCGTCCCCAGCCGTCATGTTCGGGTCAGCTCCGCCGACCCGAACGCGACCCGCCCGTCCACGATCGCCTGCTCCAGCGCGTCGCCGGTCGTGGGCGCGTCGAGGTCCAGCGCGGTGGTGATGGCGATCAGTACCTGGTCGAGCGACCGCAGAACGGCTGCGAAGGGATGGACCGCCGGGATGGTCCACCGCCACACCTCCGCGGGTACCCCCGCCACCGGCGCGAACTCCACCTCGAGGTGGCCCTCCGGCAGGAGCCGGGCGGTCATCGCATCGACGAACCCCGGATCGTCGTCGGTCCGCATGCCGGACCGGACGCGGTACTCGACAGTGCCGTACCGCCAGCCGCCCTCCCCCGGCAGCAGCGTCGCCCCCTCGAGCGACGGGTTGACCAGGAACAACAGCTTGCGGTCGCTGTCGAGCTGGAGGATCTTCGTCCGCCAGCTCAGGTGGCGTGGGCCCGACAGCCGCGGTTCCGCAGCCGACACCCACGGCTGCTTCAGGCACCGGCGGTGGTTGAGGGTCGCGTTGGCGACCTCGCCGAAGTCACGCACACCGAGCGCGGGCGCCCGCAATCTGCCCAGCGCGTGCCCGCACGTCTGACAGTCGACCGCGTACATGTGTGCCGCGAGCTCGTCGATCAGTGCGTTGCCGAGCCGCGCGCGTACGTCTTGGTGAACGTTCAGTTTCTTCACCGCCATGCGGCCAGTATGCAATCACCGCGTCGGGACCGGTCCCTTCAGGAGCACAGCCTGAGCTCCGCAGTTCGCACGACGCCGACTGAAGCTGGGCGAGATCAGCAACGGTGTGTCGAACTCAGCCATCACGCCTCACCATCCCCATGCCGCGGACCATCAGCACAATCGACCAGCACCCTCGACTGTGCCGCGCAACGTTCCGCGAACGCGCGACGACGCCGGGAGTGAGCTGCTGTACCGGGCCCCTTTGCTCGATTGTGGTCTGGGCACTGCCCGCCGGACGGCGTCAGCGGCGCAGCTTCTCCGGTGCTTCGTCGAGCAGGTGCAGCAGCCGCACCGCCAGTGCCTGGCAGGCGGTGTCGGTGAGGCCGGTGTCTTGCTTGAGCAGGTCCCGTACCTGGGCGACGCGCTGGTCGTAGCGCGACACGAAGACGACGTCGGCGGTCATGGGTGGTTCCTCTTTCTCGTTTCGCGGCTTCCTGCGGCGCAGGCACATCCGCGGAGGTATCCGCCTGCCGCGGTCGCCGTGCAGAAGCGGTCCGCGATCAGGTCGTGCGCGTCCCGCTCGTGCGGGCAGACCGGGCAGCCGGGAGCGGACGGCGACTCGCCCCCGGCGCTGACGATTCCGGCGCGTTCCGCATCGGCTCGGCGGACCATCGCCCCTTCCATCGGGCCGGGCAGCCGGATGCCGGTCAGCTCCACCAGGGTCGCTTTCCCGCACCCATCGAGCTCGGCGACGCCGAGGATCTGCCGGATGTCGATGGCGATGCAGGTCATGACGCTCCAGACTCCGGCAACCACCGGAGGCTGGGACGGGAAGACCGGCGTGCCGCGATCGTTACCACGTGGCGCGCGAAGACCAGGCGAACTACGAGGAACAGGGGATGATGCGGGCTCAAGCGCCCGGATACGGGATGCTCCCGGACATCACCGACACTACACGCGTACGGAACCCGGTAGCTCACCGGGCATCACGGCCGGGCCCGGGAACGCCGTTGCCGAACAGGATTTCCCCGGCCGTGGCGGTGGAGTTGCCGCGGCCGAGCGGAGCACGGCCCGCGCCATTCCGCCGGGCGTTTCCGGCGGCACCACGAGCAGGCTGACCCGCCGTGAGTCCGTGCCGGGCGCCATGATCGTGTGCGGATCAGTGGAGCGGAATCCTTCCAAGCGCACGGTCCGCCGTGCAGCGGAAGGCGGTCCCAACTTGCCTTCCGGGCTGGTTTCCCGCTGGCGCACGACGGTCATCCCGATACACGTTCCGAGGTCGCGCGCAGCGGCGCCCCTACGTCGTGCAAATGCCGA
>NZ_JNYZ01000057.1 GCF_000717335.1 Amycolatopsis jejuensis | reverse complement strand
TCCGATGGGAACGCCGCGATGACATCCACGAAGCGTTCCTCGGTCTGGCGACATGCGTGATCTGCTACCGCCACATCAAAACCTTCTGTTAGGAACTCTAAGCGGCTTGGGGGGCACCCCGAAGCGGCTTTGAGGGCACCCCGAAGCGACTTTGAGGGCACCCCGAAGCCGGGATTGTGACTACGGTCTGGGGGTGCTTGTCAAGGCGGGAACGATGCCTTGACAAGCACCCCCAGACCGTGTGGAGGCTTCGTATCGGGGTGCAGGGCGGGGGCTGGCTGCCCGGGTCTCGTGGGGTTCGCGCGTGCGGCCTGGGTGGCGGGGGGAAGGCTGTGAAGGGAACCATGAGGGAATCTGATTCCGTGAAGGTGGCCTTCACGGAATGCGGGCGGGCGGGGGAGCGCGGGGTCAGGCGAGTTGGCGTTTTACTTCTGCGGCGACGCGGGATCCGTCTGCGCGTCCGGCGATCTTCGGCTGTACCGCCTTCATCACTGCGCCCATTCCGGCCATGCCGGAGGCGCCCGTCTCGGCCACCGCCTCCGTTACCAGCGTGCGCAGTTCGTCGTCCGACAGTTGTGCCGGTAGGTACCCGGTCAGTACCTCGGCTTCGGCTCGCTCCTTTTCCGCCGACTCTGCCCGGCCTGCCTTCTCGAAGGCCTCGGCGGCGTCGCGGCGTTTTTTCACCTCTCGGGTGATGATCTTGAGTACCTCGTCGTCGGAGAGTTCGCGGGCGGTGTCGCCTGCGGTTTCCTCGTAGCCGATTGCCGACAGGGTCAGCCGCAGCGTTGCCGAGCGCAGCTGGTCGCGCGACTTGATCGCGGTGGTCAGGTCGTCGTGCAAGGTCGCCTTCAGCGTCATGGGTCGATCCTGGCACCCGCGCGGCGGCGGCGCTCGTGGCGGTCTTCTAGACTCGCTCCCGATGTCCGACCAGCACGATTTCCCCTTTTCCCTGCCGGAGGTGCGGTGATGCGGCTCGTTTTCGCCGGTACCCCGGAGCCTGCCGTCGCCTCGTTGCGGGCGTTCCTGGATTCGACGCGGCACGAGGTCGTCGCGGTCGTCACGCGGCCGGATGCCCAGGCCGGACGCGGGCGCAAGGTGCTGCGGTCGCCGGTCGGGGCGCTTGCCGACGAGCACGGGATCGAGGTGCTCACCCCCGCGCGGGCCGGTGACCCGGCGTTCCTGGACCGGCTGCGTGAGCTCGCGCCGGACGTCTGCCCGGTGGTCGCGTACGGTGCGCTGCTGCCGCAGTCCGCGCTCGACATCCCGGCGCACGGCTGGGTGAACCTGCACTTCTCGCTGCTGCCCGCTTGGCGCGGCGCGGCGCCGGTGCAGGCCGCGATCCGGGCGGGCGACGAGATCACCGGTGCGTCCACCTTCCGGATCGTGAAGGAGCTCGACGCCGGTCCGGTGTTCGGCGTGGTCACCGAGAAGATCGGACCCGCCGACACCGCGGGTGTGCTGCTCGGGCGGCTCGCCGAATCCGGCGCTGACCTGCTGCGCTCCACCGTCGACGGCATCGAGGACGGCACTCTGCGCGCGGTCGAGCAGTCCGGCGAGGGCATGACCTACGCGCCGAAGGTCACCGTCGAGGACGCGCGCGTGTCGTTCGGCGACCCGGCTGTCGCGGTCGACCGGCTGATTCGCTCGGTCACGCCCGACCCCGGCGCGTGGGCGGAGTTCCGCGGCGAGCGGTTCAAGCTGGGCCTGGTCACTGTCGTCGACGAGCCGGGGCCGCCGCCGGGGGAGCTGGTGGTGGAGCGCAAGCGCGTGCTCGTGGGTACGGCGACGAAACCGGTGCGGCTGGGCGAGGTCCAGGCAGCGGGCAAGAAACGGATGGCGGCCACCGACTGGGCGCGCGGTACGAGGATCGAAGAAGGGGAGCGCCTGCGGTGAACGAGCGTGGACAGCGGAGGCCGTCGCGGCCGCAACGGGGCCGCCCGGCCCCGCGCAAACAGGGCCCGCGGCGTCCGCCGGACGTCGACCCGGCCCGTCAGGTCGCCTTCGACGTGCTGCGCGCGGTGCGTGAGAAGGACGCGTACGCGAACCTCGTCCTCCCGCAGCTGCTGCGCGAACGGCGCGTGAGCGGTCGCGACGCGGCATTGGCCACCGAGCTCACCTACGGCACCGCCCGTGCGCAGGGCCTGCTCGACGCGGTCATCGCCGCGTGTGTCGACCGTCCGATCGAGAAGACCGACCCGGTGGTGCTCGACGCGCTGCGGCTCGGCGCGTACCAGCTGCTGCGCACGCGAATCCCGGAGCACGCCGCCGTTGGGTCCACTGTGGACCTCGTACGCGCGGAAGCCGGTTCGTGGGCAACGGGATTCACCAACGCGATCCTGCGTACGGTGTCCACAAAGGACGAAGCGGAGTGGCTCGACGAGCTGGCCCCGGACGAGGCCACCGACCCGATCGGCGCGTACGCGCTGCGCACCGCACACCCGCGCTGGGTCGCGCGGTCCTTCGCGGAAGCGTTGGGGGACAAGGGCGCCGAGCTGAAGGCGGCCCTCGAAGCGGACGACGCGCGGCCCGAGGTACACCTGGTCGCCCGGCCCGGCGAGATCAGCGCTGACGAGCTGGCCGCGATCACCGGCGGCGACGTCGCGCCGTACTCGCCGTATGGCGTCCATCTGCCTGCCGGCGCAGGCGATCCGGCCGACGCCGAGCCGGTACGCGAGCACCTCGCCGCGGTGCAGGACGAGGGCAGCCAGCTGTGCGCCATCGCGGCCACGAAAGCGCCGCTCGACGGGTCCGACGAACGCTGGCTCGACCTGTGCGCGGGCCCTGGCGGCAAGGCTGCGCTGCTCGGCGCGCTGGCGAAGATCAGCGGCGCGCACGTCGATGCGGTCGAGAAGGCTCCGCACCGGGCTCGTTTGGTGGAGAACGCCACCGGAGGCCTGCCGGTCACTGTGCACGTCGCCGACGGTCGCGAGTCCGGCCTGGAACCCGGGTACGACCGCATCCTCGTCGACGCCCCGTGCAGTGGCCTGGGCGCATTGCGGCGGCGCCCGGAGGCACGGTGGCGACGCAAGCCGTCGGACGTCGCCGATCTCACGCGCCTGCAAGGCGAGCTGATCACGGCCGCACTGGACCTGCTGCGCCCGGGCGGTGTGCTCACGTACGTCGTCTGCTCGCCGCACCTGGCCGAAACCGAAGGTGTGGTAGGGGAAATCGCCCGCCGTACGAAGTCCGAGATCATCGACGCGCGCGCGTTCTTCCCGGACGTACCGCACCTCGGCGACGGCCCGTACGTGCAGCTGTGGCCACACCGGCACGGCACCGACGCGATGTTCTGCGCCGTCCTGCGCAAATCGTGACGGACCTGGGTTTGGTCGCCAGCTCGTGCGGTGGACTGGACACCCGGTTCACCGCCGAGCTGGCAAAACCCGCAGCCGCGCGAGGCTGGCGGCTGGCCATCACCCTGACCCCCACCGCGGCCCGCTGGCTGGATGAGGCCGGTGGTTTCCCCGCACTGGCGGACACCACCGACCTCCCGATCCGCAGCATCTCCCGGCTGCCGGGCGAACCCCGGCCGCACCCCGATCCGCAGACCTTCCTCTTCGCTCCGGCCTCGGCGAACTCGATCGCCAAACTCGCCCTGGGCATCGCCGACAACCAGGCCCTCACGCTCCTCGGCGATGTACTGGGCTCGCCCGGCATCACCATCGTGGTCGCGTACCAGATCCAGGACACCCGGGTCCATCATCCGGCTTGGCAGCGGCACCTGGACACCTTGACCGAGGCAGGCGTCCGCCTGTACCGCCTCGACCCGCGCCGCCCCTGGTCCGGTGCCCTGGATCTGCTACCGGGAAGTCCGTGAAGGGAACCATCACGGAATCAGATTCCGTGATGGTTCCCTTCACGGACGGGGAACTCAGCGCAGGCGCAAGGCCCGTTTCACAGTGCCGAAGAGGTCGGTCTGGTTGGTCAGCCCGACGACGTTCGCCGCCTGCGGTCCGTAAGCCGCGATCCGCACCTGGGTCCCGGTGTGCTCCATCGACGACCCGGGCAGCGCCGTGCCGTAGTTGAGGGTCATGTTCGCGCCCTCGTTGGTGACCAACGTGGCCGTCTGCCCGGGCGACTTCGCGTCATTCGACACGATCTGGCTCGTGTGCCCGTGGTCCGCCGTCACCACGACCAGCGTGTCCGCGTGGCTCCGCGCATACGCGAGACCAGCCGCGACAGCCGCGTCGAAGTCGATCGTCTCGCCGATCTGGCCGCACGGGTCGGCCGCGTGGTCCTGCTTGTCGATCGACGCGCCTTCCACCTGCAGGAAGAAGCCCTTGCCACGGCGGTCGTCGAGGAGCTGGAGCGCCTTGCGCGTCTGCTCGGCGAGCTTCGGCTGCGTCTTGGGCAGCGCGGGGTTCGGCGTGCAGCGCGACGGCGCGGTACCGCCCTGAACGGCCTTCGGCCCGACCCAGTTCACCGGCAGGTTGCCCGGCGCGAACAGGCCGAGCAGCGGCTTGCCCGGACGTGCTTTCGCGAGGTCGTCCGAGGTCGTCACCACGTCGTACCCGGCGGCTTTCGCCTGGTCCAGCACCGGCTTGCCCTTGAACTGGCCCGCCGTCGCCTTCTGGTCGAAGTACTTCGCCCCGCCGCCGAGCAGCACGTCCGGCCGGGTCTGCACGAGCTGTTCGGAAATCGAGCCCGCGCCGCCGTTCTCCTTGGCGTTCTGCGCGCACTTCTTGGTGGTCTCGTCCGGGCCCTTGCAGTCGCGGTCGACCACGTGCGCGCCGAGCACGGCCGGGGTCGCGTCCTGGACCTCGGACGTGGTCACGTCACCGGTGCGCAGGCCACCGCGCTTGGCCAGCTCCAGCAAGGTCGGTACGGGATTGCCGTACGCGTCCACGGAAATCGCGCCGTTGTACGTCTTCGTGCCGGTCGCCCAGCCGGTGCCGGACGCCGCCGAGTCGGTGACGTAGTCCGGCTTCGCCGGGTTGCCCTTCTCGACCGCGTACGTCGTGTAGTCGCCGGTCAGCGGCAGCTCGTCCATGGCGAGCCGCCCGGCCGCGCCGCGCTCGTAGTTGCGCGCGGACGTGATCTCGGACTGGCCCATGCCGTCGCCGATGAACAGGATCACGTTGCGGGCGGCGCCACCCTGGATCGCCTGGCGGACCTCCTGCGTGCGGTCGCCGGAAGCGGCCGCGGCCCGGGCTGCGGAATCGTCGCTTTCCGGCGACGCGGCGAACGCGACGGGGGCGGCGGCGACCAGCGCGGCGCCCAGCACGCCCGCGGTCACCCACTTGCGGCGGCCGGTCAAGACCGTTCTCATGCTTCTCCTCGGGGACTTCGGGTCCGGAACTTCCGGATGCGTCCCATTAGGTCGGCCGCATGTGTTGCCGGGCCGTCGTCCGGATGATCGCGGTGTGTCCGGATGGCGAACTCCGATGCGGTCACGGCCGGTGAACGGGAGGGAACCGCGCCCTCCTACACTCGGGACGTGGCCGTCCCTCTCATCGCCCCCAGCATCCTGTCCGCCGACTTCGCCCGGCTCGGCGAGGAGATCGCGGCGGTGGCGCGCCCCGGCGACACCAGGGCCGACTGGGTGCACGTGGACGTCATGGACGCGCACTTCGTCCCCAACCTCACGCTCGGCCTTCCGGTGGTCCAGTCGCTGCTGAAGTCCACCGACCTGCCGCTCGACTGCCACCTGATGATCGACGACCCGGACCGCTGGGCGATCGGGTACGCCGAGGCGGGCGCGTACAACGTCACGGTGCACGCGGAAGCCGCGCACGACCCGGTCAAGCTGGCGAAGAACCTGCGTGCGGCAGGGGCGAAGGCCGGGCTCTCGATCAAGCCGGGCACACCGCTCGAACCGCATCTGGACACCCTCAAGCACTACGACACGCTGCTGGTCATGTCGGTCGAACCGGGCTTCGGCGGGCAGTCGTTCATCGCCGACGTGCTGGAGAAGGTCCGCACCGCGCGGCGGCTGGTCGACACCGGGCACCTCAAGCTGGTCGTCGAGATCGACGGCGGGATCAACGCCGACACCATCGAGCAGGCCGCCGAGGCCGGGGTCGACTGCTTCGTGGCCGGTTCGGCGGTGTACGGCGCCGAGGACCCGGGCCGTGCCGTCGCCGCGTTGCGCGAGCAGGCCGCCCGCCTCCGCGTCGGCTGAGCCGCCGGACGCGCGCGGGTGTTGGATGGAGGGGCCACCGGTGGCGGTGGCCGGGCGAGGAGGCAGCAGTGTTCACGGGAATTGTCGAAGAGGTCGGTGAAGTCACCGCGGTCGAGCAGCGGACCGACGCCGCGCGGCTCACCGTGCGTGGCCCGCTGGTCACGTCGGATGCCCGGCACGGTGATTCGATTGCGGTCAGCGGCGTCTGCCTCACCGTCGTCACCGTCTCCGGCGGCGAGTTCACCGTGGATGTGGTGAACGAGACACTCAAGCGTTCCAGCCTCGCGAAGGTCGCCGTCGGCGACGCGGTGAACCTCGAGCGCGCGACCCCGGCGGGCGGGCGGCTCGGCGGCCACATCATGCAGGGACACGTGGACGGCACCGGGGTGTTCCTGTCCCGCGACGAGCAGGGGGTGACGACGTTCGCCCTGCCTGCGGCCCTGTCGCGGTACGTCGTGGAGAAGGGCTCGATCGCGGTCGACGGGGTTTCGCTCACCGTCGCGAGCGTGTCCGAAGACCGCTTTTCCGTCGCCCTCATCCCCACCACGCTGGAGGTCACCACCCTCGGCAGGCGCGCGGAAGGTGACCCGGTGAACCTCGAGGTGGACGTCGTCGCGAAGTACGTGGAGAAGCTCACTGCTCCACATGTGGCGTCCAGCGCGCACAATGTGTGACATCCAGCCGGCAGGTAAGGAGCACCCGTGAGCGAGACGAAGGCGGCCGAGCCGCAGACGGGATGGACCCCGTGCGGCGCCGGTGCGGTGTTCGACGCGGACGCCATCGAGGCCGCGATCGCGGACATCGCGGCAGGGCGCGCCGTGGTCGTGGTCGACGACGAGGACCGGGAGAACGAGGGCGACCTCATCTTCGCGGCGGAGAAGGCGACGCCCGAGCTGCTCGCGTTCATGGTGCGCTACACGTCCGGGTACGTGTGCGTCGCGCTCACCGAGTCCGAGGCCGACCGCCTCGACCTGCCGCCGATGTACCACACGAACCAGGACCAGCGCGGTACCGCGTACAGCGTCACGGTCGACGCCGCGGAGGGCATCACCACCGGCATCTCCGCCGCAGACCGCGCGCGCACCACGCGGCTGCTGGCCGACCCGCAGGCGGGCGCGAAGGACTTCCGCCGTCCCGGGCACGTGGTGCCGTTGCGTGCCAAGGAAGGTGGCGTGCTGCGCCGTCCCGGGCACACCGAGGCGTCGGTGGACCTGGCCCGGCTCGCGGGCCTGCACCCGGCCGGGGTGCTGTGCGAGATCGTGTCGCAGAAGGACGAAGGCGACATGGCCCGCCGCGACGAGCTCGAGGTGTTCGCCGCCGACCACGACCTGCGGATCATCTCGATCGCGGACCTGATCGCGTACCGGCGGCGCACCGAGAAGCAGGTCGAGCGCGTCGCCGAGGCCCGGATCCCGCTCACCGCGGGCACGTTCCGCGCGGTCGGCTACGACAGCCTGCTCGACGGCATCGAGCACGTCGCGTTCGTGTACGGCGAGATCGGCGACGGCGAGGACATCCTGGTCCGCGTGCACTCCGAATGCCTCACCGGCGACGTCTTCGGGTCGCTGCGCTGCGACTGTGGCCCGCAGCTCGAAGCCGCGCTGCAGAAGGTCGCCGACGAGGGCCGCGGGGTCGTGCTTTACATCCGCGGGCACGAGGGCCGCGGCATCGGCCTGCTGCACAAGCTGCAGGCGTACCAGCTGCAGGACGCGGGAGCGGACACGGTCGACGCGAACCTGGCGCTGGGGGTCCCGGCCGACGCGCGGGACTACGGGACCGGTGCGCAGATCCTGTGCGACCTGGGCGTGCGCTCGATGCGGCTGCTCACCAACAACCCGGCGAAGCGGGTCGGGCTCGAGGGCTACGGGCTGCGCGTCACCGGCCGGATGGCGCTGCCGATCTCGCCGAACCCGGAGAACCTGCGGTACCTGCGCACGAAGCGCGACCGGATGGGGCACGACCTCAGCCAGCTGGAGCACTACGACCAGGTCGGCGCCACCGAACTGGGCAGCGAGGAGGACACCACGCGATGAGCGGCGAGGGGCGGCCGGACGCGGCGCTCGACCTGCGCGACTGCAAGGGCTTGAAGCTCGCGGTCGTCGCGACGCGGTGGCACGCGAAGATCACCGACGCGCTGCTGGAGCGTGCCCTCGCCGCGGCGAAGGACGCGGAGCTGGAAGAGGAGCCCACCGTGGTCCGCGTGGCGGGCGCGGTGGAGCTCCCGGTGGCAGTGCAGGCGCTGGCCCGTAACCACGACGCGGTCGTCGCTCTTGGTGTGGTGATCCGCGGAGGGACGCCGCATTTCGAGTACGTGTGCGACGCGGTCACAGCCGGTCTCACGCGGGTCGCGCTCGACGAAAGCACGCCGATCGGCAACGGCGTGCTCACCTGTGACACCGAGCAGCAGGCGCTCGACCGTTCCGGCCTGCCCGGTTCCGCGGAGGACAAGGGTTACGAAGCGACTGTCGCGGCGCTCGACACCGCGCACGTCCTGCGTGGCCTGCGGCAGCCGTGGACCGAACGGGGATTCGTGTGAGCGCTCCGATGACCGAGCAGGGCACCACCCTCGTCATCCGGCCGCGCCGGTCGGTGATCATGTGCAGTGTGCTGGCCGTGGCGCTGCTCGCGGTGTTCGTGGTGGTGGCGGTGCTGCTGCGCAGTTCGCGCACCGGCGTGGTCTTCGAGACGGCGGACCAGGTCGCGATGATCGGCATCGGCGTGCTGCTCGCCGCGGGTACGATGCTGTTCGCGAACGCCCGGGTACGGGCCGACGCGACCGGCATCGAGGTCCGCAATGTGCTGGTCACGCGCCGGTTCCCGTGGGATCAGGTGCTGTCGGTCAGCTTCCCGGACGGCGCGTCGTGGGCCCGGCTGGAGCTGCCGGACGACGAGTACTTCTCGGTGATGGCAGTGCAGGCGGTGGATCGCGACCGGGCGGTCGAAGCGGTGCGCGCACTCCGTCGGCTGCACCGGGCCGCGCTCACCGACTGAGGTCCACCACGATCGGCGCGTGGTCCGAGGGTCCCTTGCCCTTGCGGGCTTCCCGGTCCACGTAGGCATCGGTGACGGCACCGGCGAATTCCGCATTGCCGTACACGAGGTCGATGCGCATTCCTTTGTTGTTGGGGAAATTCCCGGCGCGGTAGTCCCAGTACGTGAACGGATGATCGTACTTCAGCGGGCGCGGGAAGACGTCGGACAGCCCCGCTTCGCGCAGTTTCGCCAGCGCGTCCCGTTCCGGCTCGGTGACGTGCGTGGACTCGGCGAACGCGGCGATGTCCCAGACGTCCGCGTCGGTCGGCGCGACGTTGAAATCCCCGAGCACCGCGAACGGCCGGTCCTGCGCGAGCTCGGTGCGGACGACGTTCTGCAACGCGGCGAGCCACTCGAGTTTGTAGCCGTAGTGCGGATTCTGCGGCTCGCGCCCGTTCGGCACGTAGACCGACCAGACCCGGATTCCGCCACACGTCGCACCGATCGCGCGCGCCTCGGCCTGCCCGTCGAACACCGGCTCACCCGGCAGCCCGCGCACGACGTCGTCCAGCCCGATCTTCGACAGGACCGCCACGCCGTTCCACCGCCCGAGCCCGAACGCGGCGACCTCGTAGCCCAGCGCTTTCACCGGGTCGAAGGGAAAGGCCTCGGTGGTGTTCTTGAGCTCCTGCAGGCACACGACGTCCGGCGCGGTCCGTTCGAGCCAGTCGAGCACCCGGGGCAACCGGGGAACGATGGAGTTCACGTTCCAGGTGGCGACTCGGACGGCCATGGACAGCTCCTGATCATGCGGCGAGCCGATGATCCTACGGTACGGCGGCCGGTGCGGGTTTCCGGCCGGGCAGCCAGGGGCGTCGCCGGAACTGTCGGTCCCTCGCCATACAGTGGGCACGTGGCTGATCCGACCACCTACCGACCTCAGCCGGGGAGCATCCCGGACGCGCCCGGCGTGTACAAGTTCCGCGACGCCGCCCGGCGCGTCGTCTACGTGGGCAAGGCGAAGAGCCTGCGCAGCAGGCTGAACTCGTACTTCGCCGATCTCGCCGGGCTGCATCCGCGCACCCGGCAGATGGTCACCACGGCGGCGAGCGTCGAGTGGACCGTCGTCACCACCGAGGTCGAGGCGCTCCAGCTGGAGTACAACTGGATCAAGGAGTTCGACCCGCGGTTCAACGTCCGCTACCGCGACGACAAGAGCTACCCGGTCCTCGCCGTCACGCTCAACGAGGAGTTCCCGCGGCTGCACGTGTACCGCGGCGCGCGCAAGAAAGGTGTCCGCTACTTCGGGCCGTACTCGCATGCCTGGGCCATCCGCGAGACGCTCGACCTGCTGCTGCGCGTCTTCCCTGCCCGCACGTGCTCCGCGGGGGTGTTCCGGCGGCATGGGCAGATCGGCCGGCCGTGCCTGCTGGGGTACATCGACAAGTGCTCGGCGCCGTGCGTCGGGCGGGTGTCGGCCGACGAGCACCGGGCGATCGTCGAGGATTTCTGCGACTTCCTCGCCGGCCGCACGGACGCGATGGTCAAACGCCTGGAACGCGAGATGGCCCAGGCGTCCGAGGAACTGGAGTTCGAGCGCGCCGCGCGGCTGCGCGACGACCTGGGGGCGCTGCGCCGGGCAATGGAGAAGCAGGCGGTGGTGTTCGGCGACGGCACGGACGCGGATGTGGTCGCGTTCGCGCACGACGAGCTGGAGGCCGCCGTCCAGGTGTTCCACGTCCGCGGCGGGCGCGTGCGCGGGCAGCGCGGCTGGGTGATCGACAAGGCAGAGGAAATGGACGTCCCGGCGCTGGTCGACCACTTCCTCACCCAGTTCTACGGCGAGGAAAACGACCGCGCGGGCCACGACGACGTCGACACCGGGCCGGTCGTCCCGCGCGAGGTGCTGGTGCCCGAACTGCCCGCGGACGCCGATGCGGTCGCCGAATGGCTCACCGGGCTGCGCGGGTCGCGGGTGCGCCTGCGGGTCGCGCAGCGCGGGGACAAGAAGGCGCTCGCGGAAACGGTGGAGCGCAACGCCCTGGAGGCGTTCACCCAGCACAAGCTGCGCCGGGCGGGCGATCTCACCGCGCGGTCGGCGGCTTTGCAGGAACTGCAGGACTATCTGGCGCTCGACACTGCCCCGCTGCGCATCGAATGCGTCGACATCAGCCACATCCAGGGCAGCGACGTGGTGGCGTCGCTGGTGGTGTTCGAGGACGGGCTGCCGCGGAAGTCCGAGTACCGCAAGTTCGCGCTGCGTGAGGCGGCCACCGAGGGCGACGTGGCGTCGATCGCCGAGGTGGTTCGGCGGCGGTTTCATCGGTATCTCAAGGAAAACCCCACCGAGCCGATCGAGTCCGCCGTGGAGAGCGACGAAGCGGTGGAGCCGGTCCGCGCCGGAATCGACCCGGAAACCGGCCGCCCGCGCAAGTTCGCGTATCCGCCGAACCTGCTGGTGGTCGACGGGGCAGGTCCGCAGGCCACCGCGGCCGCCGACGTGCTGGCCGAGCTCGGCATCACCGACATCGCGGTGGTCGGGCTGGCGAAGCGGCTCGAGGAGGTGTGGCTGCCGAGCGATCCGGACCCGGTGATCCTGCCGCGCACGTCCGACGCGTTGTATTTGCTGCAGCGGTTGCGCGACGAGGCACACCGGTTCGCCATTCGCTACCACCGGGAAAAGCGGGCGAAACGCATGCAGGCGTCCGAATTGGACAGTGTGCCCGGACTGGGGCAGGCTCGGCGCACCGCGCTGATCAAGCATTTCGGCTCGGTGAAGAAGCTCAAGCAGGCCCGGGTCGAGGAAATCGAAGCGGTGCCCGGTTTCGGCAGGCGCACCGCGGAGGCCGTCGTGGCGGCATTGGCCGGGGAGACCAGCGCCGTACCGGGAGGGGATCAGGGGTCGTGATCGGGAAGGAAGAGACGTGAGTGCGGAAGAAGAGCAGCGGGGCAGCGGGATGGAGGTCGCGGTCGTCAGCGGCCTGTCCGGCGCCGGCCGCTCCACGGCGGCGAAATGCCTGGAGGACCTCGGCTGGTTCGTGGTCGACAACCTGCCGCCGGAGCTGATCGCCACCATGGTCGAGCTCGGCGCGCAGGCGCGCGGGGCGATCACCAAGGTGGCCGTGGTGATGGACGTGCGGTCGCGGGCCTTCACCGACGACCTGGCGTCGGTGATCAAAGACCTGGACGCCCGCGGGTACAAACCGCGGGTGCTGTTCCTGGAGGCCACCGACGCGGTGCTGGTGCGCCGGTTCGAGGCGGTCCGCCGCGGGCATCCGATGCAGGGCGACGGACGGCTCGCCGACGGCATCACCGCCGAGCGCAAGCTGCTGTCACCGTTGCGCGAAGAGGCCGACCTGGTGCTCGACACGTCGGCGCTGTCGGTGCACGACCTGCGCGCGAAGATCGAGGACGCGTTCGGTTCCGAGGCGAGCACGCAAACGCGCGTCACGGTGCTGTCGTTCGGGTACAAGTACGGCCTGCCGATGGACGCCGACCTGGTGATGGACGTCCGGTTCCTGCCCAACCCGTTCTGGATCCCGGAGCTGCGCGAGCACACCGGGCTCGACGGCGAGGTGCGCAACTACGTGCTGTCGCAGGAAGGCGCCGAGGAGTTCCTCGACCGGTACCACCAGCTGCTGCGGCTCATCGGGGCCGGCTACAAACGCGAGGGCAAGCGGTATCTCACGCTGGCGGTGGGCTGCACCGGCGGCAAGCACCGCAGCGTCGCGATCTCCGAAGAACTGGCCCAGCGACTGTCCAATGAGGACGGTATGGCAGTAAAGGTGGTGCACCGGGATCTTGGCCGCGAGTGACGTGCGTGCGGTGGCGCTGGGCGGAGGACACGGGCTGCACGCGACGCTGACCGCGCTCCGGCGGATCACCCGCGCCGTCACGGCGGTGGTCACGGTGGCCGACGACGGCGGGTCGTCCGGCCGGTTGCGCCGCGAGCTGGGGCTGCTTCCGCCGGGTGACCTGCGGCAGGCGTTCGCCGCGTTCGCCGCGGAGGACGGCGGGCGGCTGTGGGCGGACGTGTTCCAGCACCGCTTCGGCGGCGACGGCGCGCTGGCCGGGCACGCCGTCGGCAACCTGCTGCTGGCCGGGCTGTTCGAGGTGCTCGGCGACCCGGTGGCGGCGCTCGACGAGGCCAGCAGGCTGATGGGGATTTCCGGCCGGGTGCTGCCGATGTCGCCGGAGCCGCTCGAGATCGAGGCCGAGGTGAGCGGCCTCGACAGCGAGGACCCGGAGGCGGTGCGGCGGATCCGCGGCCAGGTCGCGGTGGCCAGCACGCCCGGCCAGGTACACCGGATCAGCCTGCACCCGTCGGGGGACCACGACCGGCCGCCGCGCGGCTGTGCGGAGGCGATCGAGGCGGTGCTGGGCGCGGACGTGGTGTTCCTCGGCCCCGGGTCGTGGTTCACCAGCGTGCTGCCGCACCTGCTGGTGCCGGATCTGCTCGACGCGCTCGTGCGCACTCCGGCGACGAAGGTCGTCGTGCTGAATCTCGTCCCCCAACCGGGGGAAACTGCCGGATTCTCCCCGGAGCGGCATCTGGACGTACTCTTCGAACACGCGCCCGCGCTGCGGGTCGACGCCGTCGTCGCGGACCGCGATTCGGTGCCCGACCCGGCGAGCCTGCGGCGGGCGGCGCAGCGGCTGGGTGCGCAGGCCTGCCTGGGGGCGGTGGCCGACCCGGTCGTGGCAGGACGGCATGATCCTGGTGCGCTCGCCCGGTGCATGCGAGAGGCACTGGGCCTCGGCGGGGAGCACTGCGGGTGAGCGCGCAGCGGAAGGCAGGAGGGGCAGTACATGGCGATGACCGCCGCGGTGAAGGACGAACTGAGCCGGCTCGAGATCACGAAGATCGGGCCACGGCGGGCGGAGGTCGCGTCACTGCTTCGCTTCGCCGGCGGCCTGCACATCGTGGCCGGCCGGGTGGTGGTCGAGGCGGAGCTGGACACGGGTTCGGTGGCGCGGCGGCTGCGCAAGGAGATCCACGAGCTGTACGGGCACCACTCGGACGTGCACGTGATCACCGCAAGCGGCGGCCTGCGCAAGGGGACGCGGTACGTCGTGCGCGTGGTGAAGGACGGTGAAGGCCTGGCCCGCCAGACGGGCTTGATCGACCAGCGCGGCCGCCCGGTGCGCGGCTTGCCGGCCGCCGTGGTGTCCGGCGGAGTGGCCGACGCGGAGGCAGCCTGGCGCGGCGCGTTCCTGGCCCACGGGTCGCTCACGGAGCCGGGCCGGTCGTCGTCGCTGGAGGTGACGTGCCCGGGCCCGGAGGCAGCGCTGGCGCTGGTCGGCGCCGCGCGGCGGATGGGCATCCAGGCGAAGTCGCGCGAGGTCCGCGGCGCAGACCGGGTGGTGGTCCGCGACGGAGACGCCATCGGCGCCCTGCTGACCCGCCTGGGCGCACACTCGAGCGTCCTGCAGTGGGAGGAACGCCGCATGCGCCGCGAGGTCCGCGCAACGGCCAACCGCCTGGCCAACTTCGACGACGCCAACCTCCGCCGCTCCGCCCGCGCGGCAGTCGCGGCGGCCGCCCGGGTGGAACGAGCCTTGGACATCCTGGGTGACACGGCCCCGGACCACCTGCTGGCCGCAGGCAAGCTCCGCCTGTCGAACCGCCAGGCGTCCCTGGAGGAACTCGGCCAGCTCTCGGACCCGCAAATGACCAAGGACGCAGTCGCCGGCCGCATCCGCCGCCTGCTCGCCATGGCGGACAAACGGGCGAAGGAACTGAACATCCCGGACACCGAATCGGCCGTGACCCCGGAAATGCTGGAAGAAGACGCCTGAGCCGCGGCTGTACCCGGCCGGGTGCGTCACCGGTCTCGTGGGGGTTCGTGACCGGCTCGACCGGCGGCCTCGGCCCTCACGGGAACCCGGCCGCCCACGGAGTACCGCCGCACTGCTCTTCCTCGAGCGGCTGTACTCGCGCCTGATCGCATCCTGGAACTGCCCGGCGGTTGGCTCCGGTTGGTCTGCTCGTGGCTGGATGTTGCCTGGTTGCGTGCTGGTGTTGCTTGGTAGTTCGGCCCCGGCTCGTCTGCCCGCGCTTGGTCCTCGGCTGGATTTTGCCGCTTTCGCGCACCGGAGTTGCTCGTCGGCGGTGTCCTTCGCCGTCATCGGTTCGCCTGCCGGATTCGCTTTCCGGCCCGGCCGGTTCCCGCCGCCCACCAGGTCCACAGTGGACGAAAGCGCCACACGGTGCCGCCGGTTTCGCTACCGTGGTTGTCATGATCGATCTGCCACTCTCCGCACTCGAACTCGCACTCGTGGAAACCGGGCGGTCGGCCACTGCGGCGCTCGAACCGCTCGCCGGGGTCGGACGGCGGCTCGACGAGCTCGGGTACCACCGGCTCTGGTTCGCCGAGCACCACGGGTCCCCGGCGATTGCGAGTGCCTCGCCGCAGGTGCTCGCTGCTCATGCGGCCGCGGTGACGTCGCGGGTGCGCGTCGGGTCCGGTGGGGTGCTCGCGCCGAACCATGCGCCGTTCGCGCTGGCCGAGCAGTTCGCCACGCTGTCCGCCCTCAGTGGCGGGCGCGCCGACCTGGGCGTCGGCCGCGGACCCGGAGCACTCGACCCGGTGATCATCCGCGCCCTGCGCCGCGGCGCGGAACCCGCCGTCGAAGCCGACTACCACGCTGACCTCGACGAGCTGCTCGGCCACCTCAGCGCCGAAAACCTGTTGCCCGGCGGGGTCACCGTGCCCGAGCCGTGGCTGCTCGCCTCCAGCCCGGCCGGCGCCGACGTCGCCGCCGAGCGCGGCCTGCCGATCGCCTTCGCACACCACATCCGCCCGGACAACACCGCGCCGTCGCTGGCCCGCTACCGGGAGCGGTTCCGGCCGTCGAAGTGGCGGTCCGAGCCGTACGTGCTGCTGTGCGTGGAAACCATCTGCGCCGACACCGACGCCGAGGCCGCCTACCTCGCCGGCCCGTCGAACGTCCTGAAGTCCTACCTCCTCGCCGGCGGCGGGGGAGACCAGGAACTCCTCACCCCCGACCAGGCCGAGGGTTTCGAGTTCGCCCCGGAGATGGCAGAGCAGATCGCGCACTTCCGCGCCGCACAAGCACACGGCGGCCCGGACCACGTCGCCGAGCGCCTGTCCACCCTGTCCACCCAAACCGGCGCCGACGAACTCATGGTGACCATGCCGGTCTACGACGCCAAAGCCCGCATCCGCTGCTACGAACTGGTGAAAAGCTAGGCACTGGCGCAAAACCGGGGTGCAGGAGGCAGATTCGCACCGTCGAGCCGGTGTCATGCTGGGCGCCGCCACGAGCCCTGAGCGCATGAGGCAAATCCGGACTGGCGAGCTGGTGCCGCTGCCCCGACGCCGGTGTGTGCGATACAAGTCCGCAGCGCCGATCCGGTGCCATGGTGGCGCTGCCTCGAAACCGGCGTGATGCACATCCGCGGCGACTGGCCTACGCTGGGAATCGCGCCGAAACCCTTGGTGCACAAAGTAAATCCGCCGCGACAAGCCGGTGGAACCGGCTAGGTGCGGCAGGGGTGACCGGCGCCGCTCCGGTCACCCCTGCCGCGGCTCATCCGGCGGACGCCGAGCCGGGCAGTACCCTTCTCGCCCGGGCACCCTGCTCGCTCTCGGCACCCTGCCTCGCCCCCAGGGTCCCGGCTCGCTCCCCAGGGACGGTGCTCGCCCCGGGACGGTGCTCGCCCACGGGGAGGGTGCTCGTCCACGGGGAGGGTGCTCGCCCACGGGGACGGTGCTCACGCAGGACGGTGCTCACGCAGGACGGTGCTGGCCCCAGGATGGTGCTCGCTCCCAGAGACGGTGCTCGCCCCGGGACGGTGGTAGCCCCTGGGACCCTCCTCGCCCCCCGGGACCTTCGTGCATGCCAGGGCCTCTTCTCGCCCAGCCGCCCCTTCTTGCCCCAGCCGCCCCGCGCGAGTCGTCCGTGGCCGACCGCCGACCGCCGAGCGCCGACCGCCTAACGTCACCTGTCGCGCCACCAGGGCTCCCCCAAGAGTTTCGTTAGGAAACTTTCCTATCTATCGGATCACACACCCTGACCCGGCACTGTGTCAAGACCATCACTCTCCGAAGCGACCAGAGCAACCAGACAGACCAGGCAGACCGGTCAGTCGGCGATCCCCGCCCGCCCCACGACCTTCGTGATTTTCGCCCGGACGAGGGATTCCTCCGGTACCGCGTTGCGCTTCCCGAACGCCTCGGCGTTCTCCGCGCCCATGTACCGCGCGCCGATCCGCGTCGCCCACTCCAGCGTCTCGGCCGGGTCCTGGTGCAGCTGCGCCGAGGCGGTGAACTGGACGTACGAGTACGGCGGCCGTTGGTCGTCCACGCAAAGCGAGAAGCGAGGGTCCCGTCGCAGGGTCCGGCCCTTCAGCGATTCCGTGACCGTCGTGAAGATCAGCTCGTCCCCGTCCGGGCCCTCGTTCAGCAGGAACCACACCGGCGTGACCGCGGGCGAGCCGTCGCGGCGGACGATCGCCAGCATGCCCGTCCGCGTGCCCGCGCTCGCGAACTCCCACCACTCCGCCCTCGTCATCTCCCGCATCCGGGGCACGGTAGCCGTCCGCGTGTGCGGGCACCGGGGCGGGCCGACTAGCCTGACCTGCTGTGCGAGAGGAAGAGATGGGACTGGCCGACGAGGGGCTGACCCGCAGGCTGAAGGCTCTCGCGTGCACCGCGCCGCTGCACGACCTCGACGCGCGCAAGGCCAAGCTCGACTGGGCCGACGCCACGATCTACCAGATGGCCGAGATCGCGCTGCACACGATCGACCAGGTCACGATCGCGATGGACTTCGACACCGGGGCCGGGCACGACCAGGTCATCGACCGCGTGCTGCCGTTCATCGCGGTGCAGGCGCGGTCGCGGATGCCCGAGGAGCACGTCCGGGTCGCGAAGTGGGTGCTGGACAACCTGATCAACGTCGGCACCACCGACCGCGGCTTCCGGCGGGTGTACGGCTCGCTCGGCCCGGGTGGTTACCAGCGCCGCCAGTTCGACTTCAAGCTCCTGGTCGAGCTGGCTGCGCCGGACGGCGAGGTCTACCTGCGGGCCACCGACGAGGCGATCAACGTGCTGGTCGGAGCGCTGGACACGGACGTCGAGTCGGCGCAGATCGCGGCCGAGGTGAAGCTCGAGAACCTGATCAACCGCGGCCGCCTGGCCGATGCCAAGCTCGCCGCTGAACAGGCGCGATACCGCACCGTGCAGTACGGCGAGACACTGCGCGCGAAGCTCGACGCCACCCGGCGTGACGTGCGCGCGGTCGACTGGGAGCAGGAGGTCCCGGAGCTGATCGAGTCCGCGCTCGGGCACATCGAGTCCCGGTTCCGCGCGGAAAACGCGATCCTGAAGAACATCACCACCGCGCGCGACGAATCCGAGGACGCCGACCACAAGCGCCGCGCGGCCGAGCTGGTCGACATCGTCGCCGACTGCATCCGGCGGCACACGCGGCTGCAGTCGCGGCTCGCCGATGCCGGTGCGGTCTTCCGCGCCGAACAGGACCGGCAGCAGTTCTCCGGACCACCCCAGCGCGCGACGCTCGACCTGTTCGGCCAGCTGCTGATGCCGACCCTCGGCCTGCCGCTGGCCGACGCGACCGCGCCCGCCGAGCACTTCTTCCACGCCGTCGCCGGAATCGCGACCCCCGTCGTGCCGTCGCTGTCGTCGCTCGTGTCGCTGCTGCTGCGGCCCGCGCCGGAGCGGGACCAGCTGGTCGGCGAGGTGCCGGAGCCGGAGCTGGTACCCGCGGAGGTCACCGACCGCTTCGGCGACGACGTCTGGCGGATGGCCGACGAGCTGCTCGACCTTCCCGACGTGCCGCGCCGGCTGTCCGGCCTGCTGGAGGACGCGCGCCGGTCGGGCCAGCCGGGCTTGCCGTCCCTGGTCGCGCTGCGTGCGCTGCACGCATACAGTCCCGAGGTCGGCGCGGCGCGGCGGCAGGGGGAACGGCAGGTGCTGCTCGCCGTCGACGACGGCACCCTGCTCGACGACCCGGATTTCGGCGGCGCCGATTTGCTGCTGACCACCGCGCAGGTCGAGCGCATGGACGACGAAACCGAGGAGGTCGCCTGATGGCGGTCACGCACACGAGCGTCGACGCCGAGGCCGCCGCGCGCCTCGTCGCGTTCGGCATGCGCCCGAAGCAGCTGCCTGCGCGCGACGTCGTGTACGGCGAGCTGGTGCGCCGCTACAGCGAGGACAACGCGTTCAAGGCGCTTACGCACGCAGTCGCGTCCGGGCTCGGGCTGATGGTGCTGGAAGTGACGCAGCAGGCGGGTTGTGTCCTGGCGGCCACTGACGAGTCCGTCTTCGAGATCAAGATGGACAGCTACGCGCGGCAGGCGAAGATCCGCGAGCGACGCGAAACGGAGAAGGTGCTTCACGGCCTCATCCACCTCGCGACCGCCGCGCTCGGCTACCCGCGGCCGGACGACCTCGCGAACGACACCTACATCGGCCGCGTGAGCGTGGAGCAGGTCGACGCGATGGTGCGCGAAGCGGCGCGCGTGCTCGACGAGCGTGCGCAGGAAGCCGAAGCGAACAACGACCCGCTCGCCGACGCGCCGGAGCTGGAACAGGCGTGGCGCGCGTACGCACGACGCCCGGCCGCTGCGGCCACGAAGGACGGCCGGATGGCGGCTGACACCACGCGCGGCATGGTGTCGCGCGCCTTGCGGTTCCTGGCCGACCAAGGCTTCCTGGTGCAGGTGAGCGACGAGCAGGGCGGCACCTATCGCACCACGCCGCGGTACCAGATCCAGGTACGCGAGCTGGCCGCCGACGCTGCGTTCGACGACCTGCTGGCGCTTGACGTCGTGGCGGTCACCGGAGCGGGCGGCACGCTGCGTGCAGCAGCGTCGGACACGCTGCAGTAAGAGGGGGAAACGGATGTACGAGCTTTCGCGGGTCCGCCTGCACTCGGTGGGCCCGGCGGGCGCCCGGTACCAGGATGTGGTGCTGGACTTCAGCGGCGTCGGCGCCACGATCACCGCGCCCAAGCAGGACGCACTGTTCTCCGCGGGCATCCACGCGGGCGGCCCGGTGCGCCGTCCGTCGCCGGCGAGCGTGCTGTTCCTTGAGAACGGCGGCGGCAAATCGGTGCTGATCAAGCTGATCTTCTCGGTGATGCTGCCGGGTCGGCGGCAGGTCGTGGGTACCACGAGCACGAAGGTGCTGGAGAAGTTCGTGACGGCCAAGGACGTCGCGCACGTGGTGCTGGAGTGGCTGCACGTCGAGACGGGGCAGCGCGTGATCACCGGCAAGGTGTCGGAATGGCGCGGGCACGTCACGTCCGCGGATTCGGAAAACCTCGTCGACTCCTGGTACTGCTTCCGTCCGACAGCCGAGCTGGGCCTCGACGCGCTGCCGCTCACCGAGGACGGCAGGCTGCTCACGATGTCCGGTTTCCACGACCGGATCGCGGGCGCGGCGATGGCCGAACCGGAGCTGGAGCTGTTCTGGACGCGTCGGCACCACGAGTGGACCGGGCGGCTCGACCAGCTCGGCATCGACACCGAGCTGTTCCGCTACCAGCGCGCGATGAACGCGGGCGAGGGCGAGGCGGCCGACGCGTTCCAGTTCTCCACCGACGAGGCGTTCATCGAGTTCCTGCTGCGTGCGGTGCTGTCCGAGGACGAGCCGAAGGACCTCGCCGAGGTCGTGTCGACGTACGCGAACAACCTGGCGCAACGCGGCGATCTGATGGCGGAGAAGGATTTCGTCGAGGGCGCGCTGGAGCGGCTCGGGCCGCTGGCCGAGGAGGAAGGCGTCGCTGACGCGTCGCGCCGGATTGCCGAATCGGCGCGGGCGGACCTGGGCGAGCTCGCCGGGCGGATCCACGCGCGCAATGAGCTGGAGAACGCGCGGTTGTCCGGGCTGGAGGAGCACGTCGAGGAGGTACGCAGCGCGGAGAAGCTTGCCGAGGGCGACCATCGGCGGCTCACCGCGGGCGTCACCGAGCTGCGCCGTCTCGTCGCCGTGCTGCGGTTGGACGAGGCTCAGACCGAGCGCGAACGCGTCGACGGCGAGCTGGCCGAGGCGAAAACCCAGGCCGAGGCGTGGCGGGAAACCGCGACGGTGCTGAACCGGCTGAATGCCGCGCGCAAGGCGAAAGACCTGCGTGAGCTGGTCGGTAGCCGCGAGGAGAAGGCGAAACCGGCGCTTGCCGCACGGGATGCTGCGGCTGCCTCGTTGGCTCGGGGTCTGCTGGCGCTCGCGCGTGACGCGCAACGGCAGGCGGACAAGTCCGAGGCGCACGCGGACGCGTTGCGTGCCGAGGCGGAGAAGGCGCAGACCGAACGCGACGAGGCGGCGAACCTCGCGGCCGGACGTCGGGCTGAGGCGCGCGGGTTGTCGTCACGGATTGCCGAGCTGCGGGAGGAAGTCTCCGAGTCTGTCCGAAGTGGACTCTTGCCGTCGGGAGCCGACGTCGCCGAGTCCGCCCGGTCGGCGCGGACCGAGGCCGAGACTGCGGCTGCGGAATCCGTTCGCCGGGAACAGGAACTCGACCGGGTCGGCGAGGATCTGCAGGCGGCGCAGCGGTCGGTGAACGAGGCGCACCAGCTCGCCGGGTCCACTCAGGACCGCCTGGCGCGCGCCGTCGAGGACCTCTCCCGGGCACACCGGCGGACCGACGCGCTGGCCGCCGAACCGCGGCTGATTGAGCTGCTCGGCGCCGACGACGTGCACCTGGAGAGCGACCTTCCGGTGCTGCTGCAGCGATTGCGGGACGCGAGTGCGGCCGTCGAGAAGGAACAGACCGGGCTGCGGATGGAGGAGTCGGCCGACGAACGGGCGCTGGCCGCGCTCGGGTCGGGTGGGCTGCTGCCGCCGCCGGAGGACGTCCAGGCTGCACTGGATGCGTTGGAGCAGGCCGGAATCACCGCGTGGTCGGGCTGGCGTTATCTGTCCAAACTGGACTCCGTGCGCCGCGACGAGGTGCTGGAGCGGATGCCGCAGCTCGTCGCCGGGGTCCTGCTCAACGACGCGGCGCAGGTGCCACGGGCACGGGAGGTGCTGGCAGCCGGGCGGCTGCTGCCGAGTGCCGTGATCGCGGTCGGGACCACGGAGGCGTTCCAGGCGGCGGATGTCCCGGTTGCGGCCGGGGTCGAGTTCCTCGTGCCGCCGAACCCGGCGATGTACGACGAGGAAGCCGCCGACACTGAGCGGGAAGCCGTGGCGCTGCGGCACGCGGAACGTCAGCGCCGGTTGGAGCAGCTGGCGGAGTCGCTGGCCGCCGACGGGGCGTTGACCTGGAAGCTCACCACCTGGCGTGAGGACTACCCGGCCGGAGCTATTGCGACGCTTGCCGAACAGTCCGAAAGCGCCCGGGTCGCCCGCGAGACGGCGCAGACCGCGCTCGCTCAGGCGGAGGCGGAATTCGCCCGGTTGAGCGAAAAATCCGCGTTGCTGCGGGAACGGGTCCCGGCGTTGCGTACCGCTTCCGCCGAGGCCGAGGAGAAGGCGCGCCGGCTCGGTGAGCTGGCTGCGCGGGCGGCGCGGGTCGCGGAGTGGACCGAGGAAGTCGAGCGGGCAACGGAAGTTGCGGAGCGCGCGGAGACCTCGGCGTCCGACGCGGCGGCCCGTGCGGCACGGCTGCGTGAGCAGGCGGGGGAGGAGCAGCGGACTGCCGACGGCCATCGGCGTACCGCCACCACCGCGCGGTCCGAGCTGGCCGAGGTGCCGGGTGCTTCGGAGCTGCCGGAGGATGTCGACGCGCCATCGGAGCCGGTGGACGCGTTGCGGCGGACGTTCGCATCGGCTTCGGAGGCGTACGCGAAGGTCGAGGTCGGCAGCGATTTGCGGGCCGAGCTGGAGCAGGCCGAGTCTGCGGAGGCGGCGGCTTCGTCCGCGCTCGAAGCGCTGGACGAGGAGGTCCGGGTCCGCGCTGCTTCGCTGCTGGAGACGCCGGACGGTTCGGACGCTTCCGCGCGCGCCGCGGCTTTGGCCCGGGCGCGGCGGGTCGTCGACGCGCTGGAGGAGGAACGGACCGAGGCGATCGGCCAGGTGTCGACGCGGCGGGCCGAGCTGGACGTGCTGCCGCTGCAGACCGGCGTCGCGTCCCCGGCCGAGCGTCCGCGGGACATCGAGCATGGGCTGGAGCTGATCGACGCGGCCTCGCTGGAGGTGTCCGCGGCCGCCCGGAAGTGGGAAGAGCTGCAGGAACGCCGTGCGGCTGCGGAAGCGACGCTGGACACGGGCAAGTCGTCGGCGTCGGGTTTCGGGTTGCTGTCGGAGTCGCTGGCGCACTTGCGTCCAGAGGAGCCTGCGGACGCTTATGACGGCGATGTCGAGGCCGCGCGGACGCGGTACAACCAGCTGAACACAGTGCTGAACGAGGCCCAGGCCGCGGCCGATGCGGGCGACCGCCGGGTCCGCGCGGAGGCGGACCAGCTGGCCCAGTACGCGACCGAGAAGCGGTTCGAAAAGCTCAGCACTCCCGTGCGGCAACAGGTGATTTCGGTGAAGCGGGACCAGCTTCCCGCGCATGCCGCAGAATGGGCCGAGGCCTTGCGGCCCAGGTTGCGCACCCTCACCGACGACCTCGCCCAGATCGACCGCCACCGCGGCGGCATCATCACCCGGCTGCAGGGGATGGTCGAGGGTGCGTTGCGTACTTTGCGTTCCGCGCAACGGGTTTCGCGGCTGCCGGACGGCCTTGGCGACTGGTCGGGCCAGGAATTCCTGCGGATCCGGTTCACCGAGCTGGAAGATCATGTGCTGGCGGAGAAACTGGGTGAGGTCGTCGACGAAGCCGCGGCAGGCAAGACAGCCGACGGCCGAGACGTAAAGCGCGATGGCTTGTCGCTGGTACTGCGCGGGGTGCACGTGGCGTCGCCGAAGGGATACCGGGTCGACATGCTCAAGCCGGACTCCGTGCTGCGCACCGAACGCCAGCGAGTGTCGGAAATCCGCGACGTCTTCTCCGGCGGCCAGCAGCTGACGGCCGCGATCATTCTCTACTGCACTCTGGCCGCCCTGCGCGCCAACAACCGGGGAAAGGCGCGCAACCGCCATTCGGGCGTGCTGTTCCTGGACAACCCGATCGGCCGCGCGTCGGCCGGGTACCTGCTGGAACTGCAGCGCGCAGTCGCGGAGGCACTGGGGGTGCAGCTGATCTACACGACGGGCCTCTTCGACGCGGGCGCGCTGGCGGAGTTCCCGCTGATCGTCCGGTTGCGCAACGACGCCGACCTCCGAGCAGGCCGCAAGTACCTGTCGGTCGACGGAACGATCCGGAACTCCCTGGACGACCTCGGAGATCCGGACGGGGTCGCCCGGTTGTCAGCGACCCGGATGTTCAGCCGGGAGGCTGAGCAGCCTGCTTGAGTTCTGAGACCTTGGGGTTCGCGGCCTGAGGCCTGCGGCCTGGGGTTTGCGGCCTGAGGGGGAACACGTCGGCCTTCCAGGATGTTCAGCTGCACATGACGACCTCGTGGGGACCGGTCGGCGCGGCACTGCCACGGAGGTTGGTGGGCGCAGCGCTGTCACAGCTGTCGACGAGCTCGGTCCTGCCGCGGACGTCGACAGGCCCGGTGCCGCCGCGGACGTCGGCGGGCTCGGTCCTGCCGCGGACGTCGACAGGCCCGGTGCCGCCGCGGACCTCGGCGGGCGCCGCGCTGCCGCAGACGTCGGCAGGAGTGGCCCCGCCGCGGACGTCGACAGGCCCGGTGCAGCCGCGGACGTCGGCGGGCCTGGCCTTGGCCGACGAGGCCGGTCGGCTGGAGGGCCTTGGCTTCTCGACGCTGTGGCTGCCAGGGCCAGCAGACTCACTGCCGCTCGTCCCGGAGGTGCTGCGCGGCACGTCGCGGGTCACGGTCTCGCACGGGATCCTGTCCGTGGACCGGATACCCGCCACGAACGTCGCCGCGACCTACCGCCAGGCCGAGGCCACCCACCCGGGCCGATACCTGCCCGGCCTGGGCGGCGCGCACGGACCACACCCGGTCCAGACGCTGGAGGTGTACTTCGACGAGCTGGACCCGGCCGTCCCGTCAGACCGGCGCGCCCTCGCCGCACTGGGCCCGCGAATGCTGCGACTCGCCGGAGCCCGCGCGTCGGCGGCGTATCCGTACCTCGTGACACCGGAGTACGTAGCGTCGGCACGAGATCTCCTTGGCCCCGGCACGGCGCTGGCCGTCCTGACCCTCATTGTCCCGGACCCAGACCCAGCCCGCGCCCGCGATACCGCCCGCGCCGGAGCCTTCGGCTTCCTCGCCGACGGCCCAGGCTACGCCGCCAACTTCCGGCGAATGGGTTTCACCGAGGAGGACGTCAAGACCCGCGCGGACCGTCTCGTCGACGCAGTCGTGGTGCACGGCTCCCTGGACACCGTTGCCACCCGGCTCCAGGAGTACCGAACCGGCGGAGCCGACCAAGTGGTGTTCCACGTGGACGCGGTCCCACCGGAATGGCTGCCGGAGCTGGTATCCGCACTCAGCTGACCCGCTGCCGCCTGGACGAGTCACGCTGTCGTCCGGACAGACCTCCCCGCCACGATCGCACGGCGTCCGGGCCCTTCGTCATCATGTTCTTGGCAAATTGCCACCTTTCCTGGATTTTTCAACGACTTCCGACGGCACTCCAACGACTTCCGACGGCACTCCAACGACTTCCGACCGCACTCCAATGGCTTGCGGCGGCACTCCAATGGTTTCCGGTGGCATGCCAACCGTTTGACGGAACTTCAACGATTCATGGCGGTGCCAAGGCAGTTTCCGTTGGCATTCCAACCGTGTTCAGCGAGTAGGACAGGCCCTCCCGTCGACATGGTGGCGACTGTGGCGAGTGCCCCCACTGAGCCGTCCCGTGCTCTGATCGAACGACGCACCTCACGAGCGCGCTCCGCCGCGCGGGACCTCGCGTACATCCACCAAGGCATCGGCAGTTTCCTGTGCTGTCATTGCTTTTCATCTGCAGACCTGTCTCGAGGTGTTCTGATCGGGGAGAGTGAATCTTGCTGTGTCGCGAGTTGCGGCTGCGGGTGTCGGCGGTCCGCGGGATGACTTGGCGCCAACGGCGAGCCGCCCACCGCTTGGGCAACCCGAGCGCGCGCCTCGCCTAGGTCCATGTGCAAGACCGCTGCCATGAACTCTGCCATGGAGGGGTAACCCCAGGGCGTTACACCGCGGTCGTTCAGCTCGCGGATGGCTTCCAGCTGTCGGGCATAGGCGATGTCGCTTTCTCTTTGGATGTCAAGGATTCTCTGTTTCAGCTCCCGTTCCGACAGTTGCCGGAGCGGGAGGCTTTCCGTCTCGGACACATCACCACGGTATCGAACACGAGTTCGACCATGCATCACTCGAACCGGTCAACTCTCCCGAGGTCCTGCCTTGCCGACGGTTACCGGCCGGGTCCCTCGTCGTAGGCAAGCAAGGACTCCGACCAGGCCGACCAGAGGGGCTCACCCGGCACGTTCACCACCGACGCCGATACAAATGCAAGCGACCACCCACGCACTGCATCAATCGCACGACGAGCAGCCGACCCACGTGTCCATCCGACCGCGCCCGCCGAACGACCCCGACAACCGACGTCCACAACTCATGAGCCGTTTTTGTCGGACCCTCCTGGTAGGAATCAAGGGGTGAAGATTTCCCTTGCCCAGCGCCGAGCCCGGCTCGGTGTACGCCATCATCTCGCAGCGCGGTCGGCGACCGTCGAGGAAGCAGTCGACGGGGTCGTCGCACTGCATGCCACCGACCCGGCGTCGGTGTACCTGTCGGCATGGTCGCGCGTGCGTGGTGTCTCGGTCGCCGACGTCGAGCGTGCGCTGTACGACGATCGCACGATCCTGCGGATACTCGGCATGCGGCGCACCGTGTTCGTCACCGACATCGCCACCGCGGCGCTCGTCCAAGCCGGTTGTTCCTTCGACGTCGCTGTCCGCCAACGCCGGTTGCTCGAAAAACATTTAGGTACGGAAGGCCATCCGGAGAACGTCGCCGATCCGGCACGGTGGCTCGACGACGTCATGCAAAGCGTCGAAAAAGCCTTGCGCGCCAGGGGATCCGCGACCGCACAGCAACTTGCGGACGATGAACCGAGGTTACGTCAGCAATTGCTTCTGGCGAGGGGAAAGCCTTACGAGTCGATCGGCAACGTCACCAGCCGGGTGCTGTTCCAGTTGGCTGCGGAAGGCCGCATCGTGCGCGGGCGTCCGCGGGGGAGTTGGCAGAGCACGCAGTATCACTGGTCGCCGCTGGATGAGTGGCTCGGCGAGACGGCCGGTGCAAGCCGGGATTGGCCGGGTTGCACCGAGGATGACGCACGGGCCGGACTTGCGCGTCGATGGCTGCGGGCGTTCGGCCCGGCGCCGGTCGCCGACCTGCGCTGGTGGACCGGCTGGACGGCCGGCCAGACGAAGAAGGCCCTCGCCGCAGTGGCCCCCGCCGAGGTCGACCTCGACGGCGAACCGGCGATCATCCTGGCCGACGACCTCGCACCGATCCCCGAATCCGCTCCGTGGGTCGCGCTCCTGCCTGCCCTCGACCCGACGGCGATGGGCTGGTCGGTCCGGGACTGGTACGTCGGCCCGCATCGGCACCACCTGTTCGACCGCAGCGGCAACATCGGCCCGACGATCTGGAGCGACGGGCGGATCGTCGGTGCGTGGTCCCAGCGGCCGACGGGTGAGGTGGCGCTCCGCTTGCTGGAGGACATCGGAGCCGAGCAGAGCGCGGAAGTGGAGGCGGAGGCAGACCGGTTGAGTGGATGGCTCGGCGATGCCCGGGTGCTGCCCAAGTTCCGGACGCCGGCGGAGAAGGAGTTGTCTGGGTAGAGGTTTGGAGGAGTCACATGGGGTGCGGTCGGGTCTGATGCCGGGCCGGTCGGGCCGGTGGTGCCGGGTGATTGGGTCGACGGCGCCGGGTGGCTGGGGTTGCGATGTCGGGTGGCTGGGGTTGCGGTGTCGGGCCGGGTGGTTGGAGCGGCGGCACCTGGCCGGGTGGCGGGAGCGGTGGCGTCGGGCCGGGTGGAGTGTTGGCATCGGCCGGATGCCGTGCGGCGGCAGGTCGTGGCGAGCGGATGCGGTGGCTGTGAGAGGTCGTGGCGGGCGGATGCGGTGGCGGTGGGATGCGGTGGCGACCGGATGTCGTGGCGGGCGGATGCGGTGGCGGTGGGATGCGGTGGCGACCGGATGTCGTGGCGGGCGGATGCGGTGGCGGTGGGATGCGGT
>NZ_JNYZ01000056.1 GCF_000717335.1 Amycolatopsis jejuensis | reverse complement strand
ACTGTTGCGTTGGGGGCACCCCGAAGCTGGATTGTCACGACGGTCTGAATGGCTTGTCAAGGCGGGAAAGATGCCTTGACAAGCCATTCAGACCGTGTGCGGGCTTCGGATCGGGGTGCAGGGCGGGGGCTGGGTGCCCGGTCCCGGAGGGTGCGTCGGCTGCGGTGGGGTGGGTGGGGGGTGAAAGCTGTGAAGGGAACCATCAGGGAATTAGATTCCCTCATGGTTCCCTTCACGGAATGTGTGGCTTAGGCGACGGAGATCGCCAGTTGGTGTAGGCCTGGGCCGGCTGCGTTGACGCTTGCCTCGCCGTTGCCGGAGCGGTGCAGGGCGCGGATCGTCCAGGTGCCTTCGGCGGCGTAGAAGCGGAAGTCGCCGTCGGCGGAGGACACTACCTCGCCGGCGAAGTCGCCGCCGCCGTCCAGCAGGCGGACGAATGCGCCGCCTACCGGGCCTTCGGTGCCGGTGACCTTGCCGGCCAGTACGACCTGGCCGTTGGTGTCGAAGTCTGCCGGTGTTGCGACCTGTGCCGGTGCGCTGCAGCCGTCTGCCATCACTTTGCTCCCAACTCGACCGGCACGCCCACCAGCGAGCCGTATTCGGTCCACGAACCGTCGTAGTTCTTCACGTCCGTCTGGCCGAGCAGCTCGTGCAGGGCGAACCAGGCGATCGACGAACGCTCGCCGATGCGGCAGTACGCGATGGTCGCCTTGCCCTCCTCGAAGCCTGCCTCGGAGTACAGGTCCTTGATCTCCTGCTCGGACTTGAAGGTGCCGTCCTCGTTGGCGACCTTCGCCCACGGCACGTTCAGCGCGCCCGGGATGTGGCCCGGTACCTGGGATTGCTCCTGCGGCAGGTGCGCCGGGGCGAGCAGCTTGCCGGAGAACTCGTCCGGCGAGCGCACGTCGATGTAGTTCTTCGCGCCGATCGACTGGACGACCTCGTCGCGGAACGCGCGCAGCGACAGGTTCTGGTCCTTGGCCTGGTAGTCCGTGGCGTCGCGCTTGACGTCGTCGGAGTTCAGCTCGCGGCCGTCGAGTTCCCACTTCTTGCGGCCGCCGTCGAGCAGCTGGACGTTCTCGTGGCCGTACAGCTTGAAGTACCAGTACGCGTACGCGGCGAACCAGTTGTTGTTGCCGCCGTAGAGGATTACGCGGTCGTCGTTCGAGATGCCCTTCTCGGACAGCAGCTTCTCGAAGCCTTCCTTGTTGACGAAGTCGCGGCGGACCCCGTCCTGGAGGTCCTTGCGCCAGTCGAGCTTCACCGCGCCGCGGATGTGCCCGTTGTCGTAGGCGGTCGTGTCCTCGTCGACCTCGGCGAACACCACGCCCGGGGTGTCCAGGTTTTCCTCGGCCCACTGGGTGGTGACCAGGACGTCTTCTCGGCTCATGGAGCGGACTCTCTTTCTCGATCGGTTACTACGAGGACACCCGTGCTGGGCTGAAACGCTTGATCAGCAGGTACACCTGGCACCCGAGGCAGTAGTTGAACGCCGCGTTCAGGAAGGCGGCGAAGAGCGCGAACGCGGTCGCGATGATGCCGAGCGGCGTGACCCCGGTGGCGAACCCGACCGTGCCGACGAGCGCGAACACGAACCCGACGGCCTGCGCGAACCGCAGCGGGGCGGCGTCCTCGCGTTCGGTCGGCGGCCCGAGCCGCGGCGCGACCAGCAGGCGGTACAGCACCGAGTACGGCGCCGGCTTGAGCCCGATGAACGCACCGATCGCGAAGACCACCGTCTGCAGTGCCAGCAGCGGCCACCACTGCGTGACGAGCACGACGGCAAGCACCACCGCGGTCAGGATCGCGGCGAACCTGGGACCCCGCGGGTCGACAGCCGGTCCGGCGGACATGGTTCCTCCTGCTCGTGCTCCGGGGATGGCGTGCGGGCAGCACGCGGCGAAGACCGTGGAACGAAAAGGCCGGGGACGTGCTTCAGCGCCGGCCGGTGGAACGCAGACACAAGCTGCTGCGCACGCGGCACAGGTCGACTGCGCGGCGCTGCGTCAGGAGGGTGATGGGCAGCTCGTCCACAGGTGGCAGGGTACCCAGTGCTCCCTCAGGCTGGGAACACCGTTCATACCTTGGGACGAGTTCCGGATGGTGAGAATCAACCGGGTCGCCAACCTCACCCCAATGTGGCATTGGGTGCATGCGACGCAGCGAATGTGGCATTGGGTGCGTCAGATGCACCCAATGCCACATTGGGGCGGTTCAGCGGGCCACGGCGAGGTGCGGGCGGAGCGCTTCCAGCAGCTCAGCGCCCTTGGGCACGCCACCGATGCGCAGCAGTTCCCGGCCCTCGGCGTCCAGCGCCAGCGTGGTGGGCGTGCTGAGCACCGACAGGGCCTGCGCCACCTCGGGCCGCTCGGTGACGTCCAGGTCGACGTGGTGCAGGCCGTCGGTCTTCTCCGCGAGCGACGACAGGATCGCCCGCGCGTGCCGGCACGGCGTGCAGAACGTGGTGGAGATCTGCACCAGCGTGACGGCGGATTCGGGATCGAGCGCTTCGGCGACCGGAGCGGGCAGCGGGCGGGTGGCGGCGGACGGCTTGGCCGCGCGGATCCGGCCGTTGCGCGCCCGCAGCAGCAACCCCGCGGCGACCGCGACGACCAGCGTCGCGAGCAGCACCCATGCTCCGGTCACCGGCGGGTCATCCCTTCGTGGTCGAGAGGTCCGAGAAGTTCACATCGCGGGCCTCGCCCTTGATCGTCACCGAGCCGTTGTCCACGCGGACCGCGGTCGGGGTGACCGACAGCGGCAGCCTGCTCGTGTCGACGCTGGCGCGGAAGTTCGGCAGCAACGCCTTTTGCACTGCTTCCGGAACGACCGTGGTGCTCTGATCATTCCCGAACTGCAGCCGGTGCGGAACGATCGAGATCGTCTTGTCCTTGAGCTGGATCAGCGCGAAGCAGAAGATCTCCACCTTCTGCCCGGCCACCTGCACGTCGCCGGAGATGCGCAGGCCCGCGGTGTTGCTGTCGGCCGGTTCGCCGTCGGCGTTGGTCGGCGTGGGGTCCGGCTGCTTGCCCTCGTCGGTGTCGCCGTACTTGACGTACGCCTGGGTGGACTGGTCGATCTTGAGGTTCTGGATCTTGTTGAGCGGCGAGACGCGCGCGAGGTCGGACGCCTTGATCGTGACCGCGCCGGTGAGCTTGCCGATCTTGACGGCCTTCGTGTTACCCGACGTGAGGTCCGACAGCGGCGCCTTGACGTCCTCCAGTTCGGCGCTCACCCGCAGGTCGCGCAGCTCACTGCCGACCGGGACGCCGTCCGCCGAAACGCTGATGTGACTGTAGTCACCGGAGAGTGCCTGCACGGTGAACGGGAACCCGTGGATGCTGACCGACGGATCGTCGCTCAGCCCGAGCTGGGTGCGCGCCTTCTGCGAGATCGTGTGCTCGGCGAACGCCGCCGCTCCGAAATCCGCGCCGACCAGCAGGATCACCAGCACTCCCAGCACGATGAGCCACCGCCGCACGCGCTTTCCGCGACGTCCGCTGTCCGGTCGCGGGGCCGGTCGGTCGTCCCGCGTCACGGGCCTGCTCACCATCGCCTCGGTTCTCCTGTTCGGGTGGAAATCGTCGTGGGCCGGGTCACGTCCGGGCTGTTCGCCCAGGTGTGATCGATCCAGCACGAGCTAGGTACGGACGTGTTCACCCGCTATTCTCACTCAGCACCGACCGACGCCACGTTCGAGGCGACAATCTGTGAAGGCGGTGCGGCTCATGAGCTTGGACCTTCTGGTGCTCACGGCGGAACCGGACGCCACCTCCGTGCTGCCCGCGCTGGACCTGCTGCCGCACACCGTACGCGTCCGGGCGCCGGAGGTGACGGCCCTTCTCGACGCCGGTCACCGCGACGTCATCCTCCTCGACGCGCGCAGCGATCTCGCCTCGGCGAAGAGCCTGTGCCGCCTGCTCAAGGGCGCCGAGGACGAGACGGGTACCCCGGTGATCGCGGTCGTCGGCGAAGGCGGTCTGGTCGCGGTGAGCGCCGAATGGCGGACCGACGACATCCTGCTGCCCACCGCGGGCCCGGCCGAGGTCGACGCGCGGCTGCGGCTGGCCACCACCCGTGACGGCGCCGGGATGCAGGTTGACGCCGAACTGCGCGTGGGCGACCTGGTCATCGACGAGGCCACGTACACCGCGCGGCTGCGCCGTCGCACGCTCGAGCTCACGTACAAGGAATTCGAGCTCCTCAAGTACCTCGCCCAGCACGCCGGCCGGGTGTTCACCCGCGCGCAGCTGCTGCAGGAGGTCTGGGGGTACGACTTCTTCGGCGGCACCCGCACGGTCGACGTGCACGTCCGGCGCCTGCGCGCGAAGCTCGGCCCGGAGCACGAGCAGATGATCGGCACCGTGCGGAACGTCGGCTACAAGTTCGAGCGGCCCGCGAAGGGCGCGGCGAAGCCCGCGATCGCGGTTCCCGACGATGCTTCGGAGCTCACCTCCCGCTGAAGGCCGGTAGGGTCGGGTTGTGGCGATCGACCTGGGTAAATGGACTGCGAACCCCGACCCGGCAGTGCGCGAAGTACTGCTGGCGGTGAAGACCGAGGACGGACGGCCGGAGGTCGACGCGACCGGTCCGCTGCCGCATGAGTTCGACGGCGGTCTGCATCTGCTCGCCCGCCATGACGGCGTTCCCGCCGGGTACGTCCACCTCGATGTCGACGGCGATTCCCATGGGCACCAGGTCGCGGAACTTCTCGTGCACCCGGCGCACCGGCGCCACGGCGTGGGTACCGCGCTCGCGCAGGCGCTGACCGAGCGAGCGGCGGCCGGGTTCCGGGTGTGGGCGCACGGCGACCACCCCGGTGCGGCCGCAATCGCGGGGAAGCTCGGTCTCGCTCGCCGGCGCGAACTCCTGGTCCTGCACGCCGACGCCGACCGGGCGGATTGGCCGGAGCCCGTGCTGCACAACGGTTTCCGGCTGCGGACGTTCGTGCCCGGCCAGGACGAGGACGCGATGGTCGCGGTCAACGCGCGGGCGTTCGACTGGCATCCGGAACAGGGCGCGCTCACCGTGGCCGAGGTACGGGAAGAGGAACGGCAGGCGTGGTTCGACCCGGCCGGGTTCTTCCTCGCGGAGAACGACCGCGGCGAGGTCGTCGGCTTCCACTGGACGAAGGTGCACGACCCGGTTCCCGGGCGGTTCGACGGTGACCCGGTCGGGGAGGTCTACGTCGTCGGCGTGGATCCGGCTACTCAGGGTAGTGGCCTGGGGAAGGCTTTGACCCTCGCCGGCCTGCGCTACCTGCGGTCCCGGGGGCTACTGCGGGTGATCCTGTACGTCGAAGGCGATAACGCGCCGGCACTGGCGGTGTACACCAAGCTGGGGTTCGACCGTTTCGAGACCGACGTTCAGTACGGTGCGTGATCACCAACAGTGGTTTCGGCGGGCCATGTCACTTTCTGCGTACTAGCAGGTCACGGCCCGGCCACGACACTCGTTCGGGGGAGAGGTCCTGCTCACAAACTGTGACTTGTTCACCTTCCGTTCACTCGACCAAGGGCACCCGTCCACCGTGGCTGCCTAGTGTCCGTTTCCGGTGCGGCTGAACGGCCGCCGATCCGGACCGGATTTCCTAAAGCACGTCTCCGAGTGGAGGAAATGCAGTGAAGATCATGCGGCCCCTGGGTGCCGTGGGCATCGTGGCGAGTGCAGCCCTGGTGCTCGCCGCTTGTGGCTCCGACCCCGCGGCGAACAGCGGCTCCGGCTCGAACTCGTCCGCTCCCGCCGCCACCGGAACCGCTCAGGTCGACTGCGGTGGCAAGAGCCCGCTGTCCGGTGAGGGCTCGACCGCGCAGAACAACGCTGTCGAGATCTTCAAGCAGCAGTACGGCAAGAAGTGCCAGGGCCAGCAGGTCAACTACACGGCCAGCGGCTCCGGCAAGGGCATCGCGCAGTTCAACGCCAGCCAGGCCGACTTCGGCGGCACGGACTCGCCCGCCAAGGACGCCGACCTCGAGGCCGCGACCAAGCGCTGCGGCGCCCCGGCGTGGAACATCCCGCTGGTCGTCGGCCCGGTCGCGGTCGGCTACCACCTCTCCGGCGTCGACAAGCTCACGCTGACCCCGCAGGTCGTCGCGAAGATCTTCAACGGCGGCATCAAGAACTGGAACGACCCGGCCATCAAGGCGGTCAAGGGCAACGAGAGCTTGAGCCTGCCGGACAAGCCGATCCAGGTCGTCTCGCGCTCCGACGAGTCGGGCACCACCGACAACTTCCAGAAGTACCTCGGTGCCGCCGCGAAGGACGTGTGGACCCAGGGTGCGGGCAAGAAGTTCAACGGCGGCGTCGGCAACGGTGCGCAGGGTTCGAACGGCGTTGCCAGCACGGTCAAGTCGCAGGACGGTGCCATCACCTACGTGGAGGGCGCGTTCGCGAAGGACGGCGTCACCGCGGCGCTGATCGACAGCGGTTCCGGCGGCGTCGCGCTGTCCGCGGAGAACGTGGCGAAGTCGCTCGACGCGGCCAAGTTCGCGCACGAGGGGTCCAACGACCTCGCGCTCGACCTCAACGCCATCTACTCGAGCAACGTGCCGGGTGCCTACCCGCTGCTGCTCACCACGTACGAGCTCGTCTGCTCGAAGTACTCGAACCCGGACGTCGCCAAGGCGATCAAGGCGTTCCTGACCGTTTCGGCCACCGAAGGCCAGCAGCCGCTGTCGGCGAAGGGCTACGTGCCGATCCCGCAGAGCCTGCAGGACAAGGTGCTGACCGCCGTCAAGGCAATTTCCTGACCCACTCCTGAGTAGTACAAAGGCTGGACAGAGAACTGTCGATGAGCGAGCCATCCTCGACGCGAACGCCCACCGGCGACCCCGGTGGGCGTTCGTCGTCCGCCCGAGCGTTCCCGGAGGATCCGATTTCGGACAAGCCATCCGCGCCGGCGCCGGACGCGCCGCCCGCGAGCACCAAGCCGACGAAGGTGCGGGCCGGTGACCGCATCTTCAAGAACCTGACCACCGGGGCCGGGCTCTTCATCGTCGCCCTGATCGGCCTGATCGGGATCTTCCTGGTCATCCAGGCCATCCCGGCGTTGCGTGCGGACAAGGTCAACTTCCTCTTCAACCACGGGTGGTCCACCAACGACCCGGCGAACATGTCGTTCGGCATCGCCGACCTCGCCGAGGTCACGGTCGCCACCTCGCTGGTCGCGCTGATCGTCGCGATGCCGATTTCCCTGGGTATCGCGCTCTTCCTGACCCAGTACGCGCCGTCGAGGCTGGCCCGGCCGTTCGCCTACATCGTGGACCTGCTCGCCGCGGTGCCGTCGATCATCTTCGGCCTGTGGGGCATCCTCGTGTTCGCCCCGGTGATCGAGCCGTTCTCGCAATGGGTGAACAGCACGTTCTCGTGGATCCCGTTCTTCGCGCCGGGCAACATCGCACCCAACGTGCGCGGCACGATCTTCACCGCGGGCATCGTGCTGGCGGTGATGATCCTGCCGATCATCACGTCGCTCTCGCGCGAGGTCTTCGAGCGCACACCGACCGCGCAGATCGAGGGCGCGCTCGCGCTCGGCGCCACCCGCTGGGAGGTCATCCGCACCACGGTGCTGCCGTTCGGCAAGGCCGGTTACGTCGGGGCGTCGATGCTCGGTCTCGGCCGGGCGCTCGGGGAAACGATTGCACTGGCGGTGATCCTGCTGATCCCGCAGGGCCGGGACTTCAACTGGAGCCTGTTCGACGGTGGCTCGACGTTCGCGTCGAAGATCGCCGCGAACTACAGCGAGTTCAACAACGCGACGTCCGCCGGTGCGTACATCGCGGCCGGTCTGGTGCTCTTCGTCCTGACGTTCCTGGTCAACTTCGCCGCCCGCTCGATCGTCGGCAAGAAGGGGGAGTGACGATGTCGACCACCCTCGAACGGCCCGCTGTCACACCTGCTTTCCAGCAGGTGAGCGTCGGCCGCAAGGTCAAGAACGGGGTCGCCACCGCGCTGGTGTGGCTCTCGTTCCTCGTCGCCGTGGTCCCGCTGGTGTGGGTGCTGTACACGGTGATCGCCAACGGGATCAAGCGGATCCCGTTCAGCAACTGGTGGGGCCAGGACTTCGGTTCGGTGCTGTCGGACGAGGTCGGCGGCGGCGTGCTGCACGCGATCGTCGGCACCTTGCTGCAGGGCCTGGTGTGCGCGGTGATCGCGGTGCCGATCGGCATGCTGGTGGCGATCTACCTCGTGGAGTACGGCCGCGGAAAGCTCGCCAGGGCAACCACTTTCATGGTGGACATCCTCTCCGGTGTGCCGTCCATTGTGGCCGCGCTCTTCATCTACGCGCTGTGGGTGACCACGCTCGGCCTGCCGCGCAGCGGGTTCGCGGTGTCGCTTGCCTTGGTGCTGCTGATGATTCCGGTGGTCGTGCGATCGTCGGAGGAGATGCTGCGGATCGTGCCGGACGACCTGCGTGAAGCGTCGTACGCGCTGGGCGTGCCGAAGTGGAAGACGATCATGAAGATCGTGCTGCCGACGGCGCTGTCCGGCATCATCGCCGGCATCATGATGGCGCTCGCCCGCGTGATGGGCGAAACGGCCCCGCTGCTGGTGCTGGTCGGTTATTCGGCCTACACCAACTGGAACATCTTCAGCGGGGAACAGGCGTCGCTGCCGCTGGTGATGAACAACGAACGCGCCACCAACTCGATGGACCCCGGCAGTGTCGGCTTCGACCGGATCTGGGGTGCCGCGCTCACCCTGGTGCTCATCATCGCCGTGATCAACCTGCTCGCCACGGTCTTTTCCCGCCTCGTCGCCCCGAAGAAGAAGTGAGTCATGGCCAAGCGAATCGACGTCAAGGACCTGGACATCTACTACGGCAAGTTCCACGCCGTGGACAGCGTCACGCTGAACGTCCCGCCGCGGAACGTGACCGCGTTCATCGGGCCGTCGGGGTGTGGCAAGTCGACCGTGCTGCGCACGCTGAACCGGATGCACGAGGTCATCCCCGGCGCCCGGGTCGACGGTCAGGTGCTGCTGGACGGTGAGGACATCTACGCGTCCGCGGTGGACCCGGTGCAGGTGCGCCGCACGATCGGCATGGTGTTCCAGCGGCCGAACCCGTTCCCGACGATGTCCATCAAGGACAATGTGGTGGCCGGGCTTCGCCTTGGCGGCACCAAGAACCGCAAGCAGCTCGACGAGATCGCCGAGCGTGCACTGCGGGGGGCGAACCTGTGGAACGAGGTCAAGGACCGGATGAACAAGCCGGGCGGCGGCCTGTCCGGCGGGCAGCAGCAGCGGCTGTGCATTGCCCGCGCCATCGCGGTGCAGCCGGACGTGCTGCTGATGGACGAGCCGTGCTCGGCGCTCGACCCGATCTCGACGCTCGCGATCGAGGACCTGATCGGCGAGCTCAAGAAGGAATACACGATCGTCATCGTGACGCACAACATGCAGCAGGCCGCCCGGGTTTCCGACCAGACGGCGTTCTTCAACCTCGCCGGTGTCGGCCAGCCGGGACGGCTGATCGAGCTGAACGACACGGAGAAGATCTTCTCGAACCCGGACGAGAAGGCGACCGAGGACTACATTTCCGGCCGCTTCGGCTGATCGCTCGACGGCCGCCCTGGTTTCCGTTGCCAGGGCGGCCGTTTTCATGTGCGGCTCAGCAGCCGGTCGAGGACCGCTCGTAGTTCCGCTGCCTTGCCGTGCGGCGAATCGCTGCGCCAGGCGACGATGCCGTCCGGGCGGACGAGGGTGGCTTGCCGGTAGGCGGCATCGAGGTCCGGCAGCAGGCGGAAGGTGATCCCGCAGTCCTCGGCGGCCGACGCCCAGTTTCCCGTACGGCCGAGCAGGATCCAGCCGTTTCCGAGGAGATGCGAAATCTGCCCGGTTTGATCCGGGGCGCGGAATCCCGGTCGCCCGCTCGGGGTGCCGGGATCCTCGGTGAGCGAGAGGTCGTCGTCCTCATTGGACACCGCGCTCGAGCGGTACTGGAACCCCAGCACGAGCTTGATCGCGGCCGCCGACGCAGTCAGTTCGGCGAATCCGGCGACGGGGTCGGTCAGCACGGAGAGGTTGCGCATCGACAGGTCGACCACTGCCTCGGCAATCGGACGGCGTTCGACCTCATAGGTGTCCAGCAGTTCTTCTCCGGCCTCGCCGCGCAGCACGGCGGACAGTTTCCAGGCGAGGTTGTTGCCGTCGCCGACCGCGGTGTTCCCGCCCTGGCCTCCGCTCGGTGGCGCGACCTTTGCGGCATCGCCGGTCAGGAAGATCCTCTTGTCGCGGAAGGTCCTGGCGACTTTCGCGGCGATTTCCCACGGCGCGATGCCGACGATGTCCGCGGTCCGGCCGGTGAGCTCGCGGATGACGTCCGTGATCCGCTGCGTGGTGAAGTCGTCCGGGGATTCGCCGCGCGCCGGATCGTAAGTGAGGCCGAGAATGTACCGGCCCGGCCGCTCCGAGTTGGTCACCATCCCGGAGAGTTCACCGTTCTGCAGAAAGCAGATGTGGTACTCGTGGTGCGGCAGAGCTTCGATCGGATCGGCGTCGAAGACCGCCCCGATCATGTGGTGCAGGCCGCCTTCCCCGTCGAACGGGATGCCGAGCCGGGTCCTGATCGGACTGCGGGCTCCGTCTGCGGCAACGAGGTAACCGGCCTGTACCTGGGTTTCCACCCCGGTGCTCCGGTCGCGGATCAGCGCGCGCACGCCGTCGTCGTCCTGGTCGAAGGACACCAGTTCGACCCCGAAGCGCACGTCTGCGCCCAGCTCCGCCGCCCGCCGGGCGAGGATGGGTTCGACCGCGTCCTGCCCGGCCGGTGACGAGCGCAACGCGGTCGCCTTGCGGACATCCGGGTCGTATCCGGGGCTCGAAATCCGGTGCAGCGGCCCGGACAGGCTCGTCCCGGTCGAGATGAGCACGTCGTCCCGGGTGCGCAGCGACGCCCGGCGCACCTCCTCGTCGATGCCCGCGAAGCGGTAGAGCTCCATGGCCCGCCAGGTCTGGCCGCTGGCCTTCGGATGCGGCGAGGTGGTCTCGTGCCGTTCCACCAGCAGGGCCTGGGTTCCGTGCTGTGCCAGATACATCGCGGTCGACAGGCCGGCGTAGCCGCCACCGGCGATGAGTACTTCGGTCTGCATGGGACTCCTCGCTAATACGGAGTAGTTATCTCCGTATTAGCGTACCAGCAATCCGGACATCCCATCTCCGTATTGGTGGTACCGTGCTCGGATGACGGACTCCCGCCCGGTGCGCAAGGACGTCCTGCGCAACCGCAAGCGCATCGTGGAGTCGGCCGACGCGGTCTTCTCGGAGCAGGGAATCGCGGCGACGCTGGACGACGTCGCGCACCACGCCGGTCTCGGGGTCGGCACGGTCTACCGGCATTTCCCGCGCAAGCAGGACCTGATCGACGCGATGTTCGCCGAGCGGGTCCAGAACGTGTTGGAGCTGGCCGAAAATACGCTCGCGGTGGACGATCCCTGGGAGGGCTTCGTCGGGTTCTGCACCGCGGCGGCCGAGCGGTTCGCCGCGGACCGGGGGCTCTACGACGTGATGCTGTCGGTCAAGCTCGGCGGACACGACGTCGCCGCGATACGGGCCGAAGTGCTGCCCGCGGTCTCCCGTGTCGTCGCCCGCGCGCAGGAGTCGGGGCAGCTGCGCAAGGACTTCACCGCGGCCGAGTTTCCGTTGCTGCACTTGATGGTCGGCTCGGCCGCCGACTACCTGCACACCGTGGATCCGCAGGGGTGGCGGCGGTATCTCGCGATTTTCCTCGACGGGCTGCGGGCCGATCGCGGCGACGTGCTGCCGGTGCCGCCGCCGGATCCGGAGATGATCACCGCGGCCGGACTGCAATGGCAGCCGCGTCGCCGTACCGGGGCATGAAAAAGCCGCCACCTTGCGGTGACGGCTTCGGGTCGCGGGCTTCGGTGGCTCAGATCGAGATGTCCTCGTCGTCGTGGCCGTAGCCCGGCATCCGGCCGGTGACCACGAAAATCATCCGCTTCGCGACGGACACCGCGTGGTCGGCGTACCGCTCGTAGAAGCGGCCGAGCAGTGTGACGTCCACCGCGGACGCGACGCCGTGCGGCCATTCGCGGTCCATCAGCACGGTGAAGAGGTGCCGGTGGATGTCGTCGACCTGGTCGTCCTCGGCCTCGAGATCCTTGGCGGCGGCCACGTCCTTGGTCTGGATCACCTGCTCGACCTGGCGCGCGAGCGTGACCGCGGCGCGGCCCATCTCGGAGAAGTACGGCTTCACGGCCTCCGGCAGCACCGGGTCGGGGTGACGGCGGCGGGCGGCCTTCGCGACGTGCAGCGCGAGATCTCCCATCCGCTCCAGGCTTTCCGCGGCGTGGATCGCGGCGAGCACGGTGCGCAGGTCGGTGGCGACCGGCGCCTGCAACGCCAGGAGCGCGTACGCCTGCTCCTCGCATTCGGCGCGCGCGTCGTCGACCTTCGCGTCGTCGCTGATCACCTGTTCGGCGAGGCCGAGGTCGACCTCCAGGAGTGCCTTGGTCGCCCGCTCCATGGCGTCGGCAACCTGGACCGACATCGCGGCCAGGTTTTCGGCGAGTTGATCGAGTTCGACATGGTAGGCCTCACGCATGAGCCCACCCTACGGGGTGGATCGGCCGAATACCTCGTCGCCGGGTGAACCGCGCGTGAACCCCGCCTAACGAATCCGGGCGGCTAGCCGGACGTCGTGTTCTTGCGCGCGTCAGCCGGTTTTTCCTGGCCGGTTCCGGCGGCTGGTTTGTCGCCCTGTTTGTCGGCCGGTTTGTCGCCGGGTAGTGGGGTGTTGTCGCGCAGGGCATCGAACAGTTGTTGCGTCCGGTCGGTCATGAGGACTTCGTTGCCGCGCTTGTTCGCCATTCCGGTGGTGGGCACGGTGAGGAAATTGATCTTGCCGGGGTCGAGGCCGCGCATGGACTGGGCGAGCGTCATCATTTGCTGCACGCCGAGGTTGTCGCCGAACGTGGCTTTCGCGAAAGCGGTGATGAACCCGGAGAGCTTGCCGGGGTCGAGCACCACGTCGGACGACATCACTTTCTTGAGCAATGCGCCGATGAACCCCTGCTGCCGTTTGATCCGGCCGTAGTCGGACGTCGGATCGCCCTTCACGTGCCGGGCGCGCACGTAGTTCAGCGCCTGGTCCCCGGAAATCGTGACGTCGCCGGTTTCCAGCAGCACCTTGCCGAGCACGCCGTCGTCGATCGGCTTGTCGTTCTGGATGGTGACGCCGTGCACCGCGTCGACCATGCCTTTGAACCCATTGAAGTCGATGCCGACGAAATGGTTGATGCGCAGTCCGGTGATCTTCTGGATCACTTTCGTGACGCATTGCGGTCCACCGATCGCGTACGCGGTGTTGAGCTTGGCGATCTTCTGCCCTGGCTCGATCTTGTCGGTGGTCACGGATTTGGCCGGATCCCAGACGTTGCAGTCCGGCCGGTCGATCTCCAGATCACGCGGAAACGACACCACGACAACCCGTTTCCGGTCCGCGGGAACGTGCGCGACCATCACGGTGTCCGAACGGGCCCCGGGAATGTTGGCCGCATCGCCGACGCCTTCCTCGGAAGAAGCCCCGTCGCGCGTGTCGGAACCGACCATGAGGAAGTTCTCGTCATTGGCCTGCGCGTCGGCATTCTGGATGTCCGCGGAATTCTCGTCGAGCGCGGAAACTTCGGTGAATTTCGCGTCGAACCAGTTGATCGCCCCCCAGGCGACCCCGGTCCCGACAAAGATCAAGGCAGCAATGACAATGAGCGCAATCCGCCCGATCCGAATGTTGCGTTCGTTGTGGCGCTGTTTTTTCTCCTGCAGCCGCGTCTGTTCCGGCTTCTCTTCACTGTCAACGGTGACGACCCGCTGCAACGCAGTCCGCGTCTGCTCGATCAACGCCATCGACCGGGTGGTGAGCCGCTCCCGGCGTTCCCGCCGCTTCGCCTCTTCCGCCGCCGCATCGTCATGCGCAGCCGAGAACCGGGCGAGGCTGTGATCGATCTTGCGCCGATACTGCGTCGCCTCGTCGATGGCCTCCATCTCATCCGTCATGGTCAACGGATCCATCTCGGCCCGCACCGAAGCCGCCGACCGCGCCGGAGCCCGCCGGGGCCGCTTCCCGGCTTTCCCCGGAACGGGAGTGAGCTGAGTCTTCTCGGGGTCCTGGGCGCGCTCGGGATCGGGGCTTGCGGCGGGGTTGAGCTGAGTACGTTCCGGATCCGGCGTTGAGGCGGGGCTGGGCTGGGCGCGTTCTGGGCCAGTGGCGGGGTTGAGTTGTGTGCGTTCTGGGCCTGTCGGGGGGTTGAGTTGTGTGCGTTCTGGGCCTGTGGCGGGGTTGAGTTGCGTGCGTTCCGGACCCCCCGCCGGGTTGATCTGGCCCCGCCGATGATCCGGCGCAATTGCACCGGCCGCCGCCCCGACGTCCGCCGCCCCCAGCGGTACCCCAGGCCGCCGCCCCGCACCCGGCGCCAGGTTGCGCCCGCGCTCGCCATTCCGGACGCGCTCCGCCCCGGGATGGCCGTGCTCTACCTCGTCATTCGGATTGTTCCGGCCGCGCTGCACCGAAGGCCCCTGCCCGAACCGAACTCGCTCGGACTCCGCCTCGATTCGCCCACGCGCATCGTCGGAAGCCTGCTCCTGCCCGACCGGCCCCCGCGGCCCCGCGGTTGGCCCAGGCACTCGATCTGCCCCGACCGGTCCCGCGTCTGGGCTGGATACCTGATCCGTCCCGATCGGTCGTCGAGACCTCGTGTCCGGCCTAAGCACCTGATCTGCCCCGCCCGGTCCCGCGTCTGGGCTGGATACCTGATCCGTCCCGATCGGTCGTCGAGACCTCGTGTCCGGCCTAAGCGCCTGATCCGCCCCGACCGGCCCCCGCGGCCCCGCATCTGGCCCAGGCACCCGATCCGCCCCGACCGGTCCCGCGTCTGGGCTGGATACCTGATCCGCGCCGATCGGCCGTCGAGACCTCGCGTCCGGCCCAGGCACCTGATCTGCCCCGACCGGCCGCCGGGGCCCAGGCGGTTCCGGCGCAACCGGAACCCCAGCCCCCTGCCGAGGCCGAGGCGGAACCCCGCCCACCGGCCCCCGCCGAGGCGCCCCGCCTTGCCCTGGCGCCGATTCATCCGACTCCGAACGCCGCGCCATAACCCGCCGCAGGCGGCTGGAAGACTCCGGCTCCCCGAACGCGTCCTCGATCCCGCCCACCGGCCGTGCCTGACTGGACGGGGATTCGCTCAAGTGGCCAACGCCGTCGCCACCTACCGCACGCCGAGCCCTGTCCTCGCCGGACATCCGCTCCGCAGCAGCACCACCGACGCCCGGACGACCGCCGGATTCACCAGCCCGGACAACAGGTCCTCCGCGCCGCCCGCCCGGTCCAGCGGGCTGGGCACCGGAGTCGCCACCCCCCATGGGCCGACCGTTGCCTTCCGCCGGTTCGTCGTGAGATCCGGCGGGACGTGGGTTGGCTTCGCCCGCGCGGGTGGGATCCACCGGTTCGTTCCGCGGCCCGGCGGGCTGAGCGTGGGGTTCGTGCATGGGACGGCCGTTGGCTTCCGCCGATCCGGTCGCCCTGGTAGGACGTGCAGGTTGGCCCAGATCCAACGGGCGACCGTCGGACGGCGCCGCCGGCTTGCCGTGCGCCCCCGGCGGCCGGGCGTCGAGCCCCGGGCCACCGGCGGGTTCGTCCGACGGAGCCATCGATTCACCGCGCAGGCGAGCACCAACCTCGCCCGCGGGACGGCCGTCGGGCCCAGCCGGTTCTCCAGATCCAGCGGGTCGCACCCCACGTCGATGCGCCTCGACGGGGACAGCCGCCGGTTCGCCGCGCCGCCCACCGGGGCCCGCGCCCGGCTCCCCGGGACCGCTCGGCCGTCCAACGTCACCGGCGCGTTGGTCAGGCTCGGCCCGATGGTGTCCACCGGTCACTGCCTGTCGAGTCGGCCCGCCCCCGGCATGACGGCCGTTGGGCGCTGCCTGCCCGTTCGCAACCTCACCACCACCCGACGACTCCGACCGATGCGCCCCGGCTTCCCCGCGACGGCCCGCGTCACCGACCGGAACACCGGCGTCACGCGACGAACCGTCGGTCGCCGGGCTGCCGTGGCGGTTGCCGCTGTCAGAACCTTGCCCGTTGACGACGGCATCGCCGAGCAGCGCCCGCCCGCCGACTCGCGGGGAGCCACCGGCGCCGTTCGCGTGATGGTCGCCAGCCCTAGTAGGTGAACCATCTGTCGGAGACCCGACGTGACGGTTGCCGACACCATTCGCCCGCTGTCCGTCATCCGGCGGCATGCCGTTACGCGTAGTCGCACCAGTTCCAGAGGGAGCGCCGTTACGAGGAGCGACGCCGGTTCCCGAGGGGGTGCCGTTACGAGGAGCCGCATCAGTCCCTGAGGGCGTGCCGTTATGCGGAGCCGAGCCGGTTCCCGAGGGGGTGCCGTTACGAGGAGCCGCACCGGTCCCCGATGGGGCGCCGTTGTGGGGAGCCGCGGCAGTTCCAGAGGGGCCGCCGTTACGAGGAGCGACGCCAGTTCCCGTAGGGGCACCGTTACGGGGAGCCGCGTCAGTGCCTGAGGGCGTGCGGTTACGAGGGGCAGCACCGATTCCTGACGGGGTGCCGGAGTGGGAAGTTGCGCCGTTACCCGATGGGGTGCCGTTACGAGGGCCAGCACCGGGTCCCGACGAGGGACCGCCACGGGGACCAGTGCCGTTGCCCGACGGAGTGCCGTCGTGGGGAACAGCACCGTTCAGCCGGTCCGCCCCCATCCGATCGCCATCCGGCTCCGCCCGTCGCCGCCGCGGTTCCCCCGGGCCACTAACCCCAGCCCCGCGACTCGAACCGGCCTGACCCGGGTCCACTCGCGCACCTGACTCACCACGACGCCGCGCTCCGGCGGGACCCACCTCCCCCCGGCCCTGCTCACCCTCAGGTTCCGCAAGGCGGTTGCCCGGTTCCGCGTGGCGGGTGCCCGCCTCGCCGGCGAAGGTGGGGCGTTCTCCGGTGTGCCGGGCGACCACGTCGGACACGCTGATGCCGCCATGGGTGTCCATCGAGCGGCGGCGGCCGGTGCGCGGCGTGCTGTCGGAATGGCGACCGGTGCCGGGGGTGTTGCGCTCGTCGGGCACTCGGTCTCCTCTCGCACGTCAGGCGCCTGGCTGGGGCGGCTCGCCTTCGAATACCCGGCTTCCGGACCGGGTCTCCCAGGACTCGTCGTACCGGGGGAGCTTTTCGTTATCGTACGGATACCCGCCGTTCGTGACGACACCCTCCCGGGAATTTCTTCACCATGCGTCGACCTGACGCGTGCTGAAGCGGACGAACAGGTGAAGTTCGGGTTCCAGGAATGGCGTAATCGGGCGTGCGAGTTACTCAGAGTGCGTAATCACGCGAGCCGTCTCGCGGTCGTGAAAAGCAACTTTGTTGCGTCCCGCCCGCTTCGCGGCGTAAAGGAGATTGTCGGCGTGATGAAGCTGTCGCGACCCCGATCCGGCGCCGTGGGCGAGTCCGACGCTGATTGTCACCCGTAATCCCGGCTGCAGTTCTGACCAGGGATGACGGGCGACGCGAAGGCGGGCGGCGTCGGCAATGCGCACGGCCCGCCGGTGATCCACTCCGGGCAGGACGAGAGCGAATTCCTCGCCGCCGTACCGTGCGCAGAACGCATCGGGCGGAAGCCCCTCTTGGAGGAGATCTGCCACCCGGCAGAGGACGCGGTCGCCGAGAAGGTGACCGTACGTGTCGTTTACGGATTTGAATCGGTCCAAATCGACCAATGCGACAGCTACCGACCTCGATGCCGGCAATCCGGGTAGCCGCTGGTCGAGATAACGACGGTTGTAGCTCGACGTGAGTGGGTCCCGCAGGCTGCCTGCCCGGGCGATGTCGAGCGCCGACCGTAAATGCTGGTAAGCGCGCCGCCAGTCGCCGCGGGTTGCGAAAAGGTCCGCGATCGACTCGTGCAGCGTGAGCAGATCCGGCGCGGTTTCCGTAGTCCCGAGCTCGTCCTCCGCCGACACACCGACCTCCGCCACGTCATGGTTGTCGTCGTAAAGGAGCGGTGGCTTGAGACATCAGTACGTACGAAGGTGAATTTCGCTCAAGTGGACGATGTACGACCGCTGTTGTCACGCAGCGGAGTTTCCGGTCAGAGCTCCGAGAATGGCATTTTGTCTTTGAGCTGCGGAAATTGATCGCGGGCCCAGTAACTCACGTCTGTCACCGGATCTTGGAGCCACTGTGTGTAATCGGCCCACGAAATCCAGCGCCAGCCGCCCACTTCCTCCGGATTCGGCGCCGGATCGCGGTCGGTCCACGCGGCGAACACCGGACAGAACTCGTTCTCCACGATCCCCTGGAACGGCGGCGTGCGGTACCGGTATTTCGGCAGCACGCATTCGAGGTCGTCGAGCACCGGCAACCCGAGCTCGTATCCCGCGCGCCGGCGCACGGCGTCGGCCAGCGCCTCGCCCGGCGCGGGGTGGCCGCACACGCTGTTCGTCCAGACCCCCGGCCACACCTTCTTGTGCAGCGCGCGTTGCGTGATCAGCAGCGCGCGGTCCGACCGGCGCAGGACGTAACAGGAGAACGCCAGATGCAGCCTGGTCTCCGCGTGGTGGCTCGCCAGCTTCGGCCCGGTCTCGCCCGTGGGTTCTCCGTCCTCGGTCACGAAGACAACGCGTTCGGTTTCCACTTCAGTGCTGATGTCCACTCCGGCTACTGAACACGACGCAACCCGCCGTCGGATACCGCGAGCCGGGTGGCCACTTCGCCCGATTCGAGTGGTCGCCCATCACCGAACGCCCGATTCCGCAGCAGAACCCGGCCACCACCGAACAGAACGGTGAGCCCATCCGTCACCTGCCTCCGAGGTGTTCCACGATCAACGACGTGAGTGCCTCCGGCGCCTCCTCTGCCACCCAATGCGATACGTCCTCCAGCATCTCGAACCGGTACGGCCCGGTGCACCAGTTCGCCGTGTCCAGCGCGGCCGTGGAGCCGAACGCGACGTCCTCGGTCGACCACACGTACATCGTCGGCACCGGCACCTTGCCGATCTTGCCGCCCGGCCGCCCGCCTCGATACCAGTTGAGTGCGGCGGTGAGCGCACCCGGTTCGGACAGCCGCTGCACGTACTCGTCGATCTTGCTCGGCGGGATCCGCCGGTCGAAGATGTCGCGCAGTGCCTTGGCGTTGTCGGCGAGCATGCGCCGCTCGGTGGCGGGGGTCTGCCGCCACTCCGTCATGTACGCCGACCGCAGGTGCTGGTCCTCGTCCGTGCGCATCGCCTCGGCCAGCGCACCCGGATGCGGCGTGGACACCACGGTGAGGCTGCGCAGCCGTTCCGGATGCTCGTCGGCCGTCCACCACGCGACAGCGCCGCCCCAGTCGTGACCGACCAGGTCGAACGTCGGCCAGCCGAGGGCGTCGGCGATCGCGACGACGTCGGCCACCAACGTCGCGATGCCGTACTCCTCCGGGCGCTCGGGCCGCACGCCAGGGGAGTAACCGCGCTGATCCGGCGCGACGGCGCGGTAGCCGAGCACGCCGAGCGTGGCCACCTGGTGCTCCCACTCCACGGCGGCCTGCGGAAAGCCGTGCAGCAGAAGGACCGGACGGCCGTCGCCGGGGCCTGCGGCGATCGCGTCGAAGGATCCGGAGTCGGTGGGGATGGTCAGCTGGTCGATCACGAAACGCACTCTACGGACCACCACCGACAATTTCGGCCGGCGCTGTGATCTGAGCGACATGGGAACAAATAAGTTGAGTGGATCGTTGTCAACTTCAGAAGGCGTGGTCAGCAGTCCATTAGCTGGCCGCAGTTGTCCGAAAGGGGACTCGACATGCTGATCCGTACCGACCCGTTCGCCCGGTTCGACCGCCTCACCCAGCAGTTCTTCGGTGGCCAGGGCACCACGCTGCGCGCCGTCCCGATAGACGCCTACCGCGCCGGTGACGAGTACGTCGTCAAGTTCGACCTTCCGGGAGTCGCGCGTGACTCCATCGACGTGAGCGTCGAACGCAACGTGCTCACCGTCCGAGCCGAGCGCACCGCTGCTCCGGCCGAAGACGCGCAGGTCCAGGTATCCGAGCGGCTGCGCGGCAAGTTCTCGCGCCAGCTGTTCCTCGGCGACACGCTCGACACCACCCACATCGCCGCGGACTACGTCGACGGCGTGCTGACCCTGCGCATTCCGGTCGCCGAGAAGGCCCAGCCGCGCAAGATCACGGTCGGTGGCGCGCCGAAGGAGATCGACGCCTGACGCGGTCGACCAGGTAACCCATGAGTTGTCCCCAGGTTATCCACAGTGGGTTGTGGATAACCTGGGGACAACTGCGTTCAGGCCGCTTGGCTGTGGACCTCTGCCGTCCGCTTGCGCACCAGCGGCGTCAGGGTCTTGTTGATCACGAAGTACTCCGCGACCACCGCGCACACGAGGATCGAACCCCAGACGCTGGTCGTGTAGATGTCGGCGAAGTTCAGTGACGGGAAGAAACCCTTCATCACCAGGCCGATCCCGAGGAACCCGCGGAGCACGACGGCGGCGAAGCTCAGCGCGTAGTTGCGAATCATCCAGATCCGGTGCAGCTGGATCTGCCCCTGGCGGATGAAGGTGTACCCGCGGTAGAGCGTGTACAGCCAGGCCGCGGACAGCAGGTAGAACGCGATCTGCGCGGAGATGCCGTCGACCGAGAATGTCGCGGCCACGATCGCGGCGACCGCACCGAAGATCATGCTCACCACGTAGACGCGGCCGAGCACCCGGTGCAGTTTCGGCCGGCGAGCGCGCAGTTTCGCGGCGAACTGGAACGGCCCGATCAGCAGCACCAGGCTCGCGGGCAGGGCGTGCAGCACGATCGTCAGGTAGTGCAGGCCGATCGCCGGGTTGAGCGGAATCCGGCTCGACGCCGGGTCGGGGCTCAGGTAGGTGAACGCGGAGAACAGGGCGACACCGGCCGCGGAGACCGCGACGGCGGCCCAGGCGATTCGCCGCCTGCTGCGGCGGGAAACGGAGAAGGTCATCACGAAACTCCTGCTCGGACTGGGTCTGTGCAGTGAGCTTCTCCTGGCGGCGGGTCCGGCCGCGTCCGTGAGAACTGCGTAGATCCGCCGCTACGCAATACTCAGAGCGGGAGTTCGCGCAGCTGGCGGCGGGACGAGATCCCGAGCTTGCGGTAGCTGTTGCGCAGGTGCGTGTCGATCGTGCGCGGGCTGAGGAACAGCTCGGCCGCGACCTCTTTGGACGTCGCGCCCGCGGCGACCTTGCCGACGATCAGCCGTTCCTGCGCGGTCAGCAGGTCGAGCGGGTTCTTGCCCTCCCGGCGCGGACGTTGCCCGGTGGCGAGCAGTTCGCGTGCCGCGCGGCCCGCGAATCCGGTCGCGCCGATGATGGACAACGTTTCGTGCGCGGCCTGCAGTTCGGCGCGTGCCTCGGCGCGGCGCCCTTCGCGCCGCAGCCATTCGCCGTACACGAGCCGGGCGCGTCCGTAGTCGACGCGCGCTTGGCTCGGGGCGAGGCTGTCGATGGCGTCGCGGTAGCGCTGGTCGGTGTGCTCCGAATCCGGGTCCAGTAATGCTTGCGAGACAAGGTATTTGCCGATCGCCCAGGGGGTCCGGCCGAGGCGGGCGCGGGCTTCGAGGCGGGTCAGGGCCGCCGACGCGACTTCCGGCCGTCCGGTCCGGGCGGCTGCTTCCACGAGTTCCTGGTCGAGGTTCCAGACCACATAGGACCCTTGTTCTTCCTGGCGCTGCGCGGCAATTCCGGCCTCGAGTGCTGCCGGGTAGTCGGCAATTCCGTTGTACAGCACGATGGTGCCGTACAGTTCGGCGACAGCCTCGACGCGTCCGATGCGGTGGACCAGCGTGTCCCGCACCTCGGTCAGCTGGTCTTCGTCGCCGCGCCAACCGGCGAGGATGAGCTCGGCGAAGGCGAGGCTGACGGTGCCGGCTGCCTCGTCGACCGCGTTCGCTTCCTCGATGCTCGCGGCCGCGTCACGGAAGCGCCCGAACGCGGTCCGCGCGATGGCGTGGAACCGCAACGCTTGTGGCAGCAAGGAAAACGCACCCTGGGCGCGGGCGAGTTCGACTTGCCGGGCGGAAATCAGTTCAGCGGATTCGGTGTCACCCAGGTCCAACGCCATCATACACGCAAGATCCATCCACCACGGGCTCGCTGCCGTGCGGAATGACGAAACTGCTTGCTGCATAACGGGAATGGCCTCTTCGGCCGGGATGAGGGCTTGGGCGAGGAGTGCGTCGAGCAGCAGGTCGACTGGTCGCGGCTGAGCCGGAGTCGGTGCCTGGGCCCGGATTTGCGCGCCGAGCCGACGTAACCGTCCGGGCAGACGGTCGATGAACATGGACGTGGAGAAAGCTTCGAGGTACGTCTCCCTCGCTCGATCGAGTGGAAGATCGACTGCGGCTTCGACGAGAGCGGCGGTGGCTTCCGGACTGCGGGTAAGGTGGAAGGCAATCAATGCATTTTGCTGTCGTGCTTCAGCACGGTCTTCCGGTTCCAAGGGACGACGCTCGGCCTGCGCGAGTAGTTCCCTGGCCTTCGCGGGTGCTCCGGAGTCCAGTCGGGCACGCGCAGCGGCGAGTAACCGCCTGCCCTGCCGCACCGGGTCGGGCGTCAGCTCCGCTGCGCGTTCCAGAAACGCCGACGCTGCAGCCAGTCCGCTGCGTCGTTGCGCGCGTCCGGCGGAACGGACCAGCTCCTCGGCGACGTCCTCGTCCGTGTCGACCACCGAATGCGCCCGGTGCCAGGCGCGACGGTCGGCGCTGGTCTCCGGGTCAGTGGCGTCGGCGAGCGCGGCGTGCACCTGCCTGCGAACGCCCGGCGTGGCCGACTGGTAAGCGCTAGACCGCACCAGCGGAAACCGGAACCGAAGCTGCGGCCCGAGACTGAGCAGACCCTGGTCCTCGGCGACGGCGAGACGGGCCGGGTCGAGCCCGAGCAGCCGCGCTGCCCGGCGGACCAGGCCGAGGTCGCCGACCGGCTCCGCGGCGGCGAGCACCACGAGGTGCCGGACGTCGGCGGGCAGCTGCTGCACGCGCCGGGTGAACCGGTCGGTCAGCGCGCCGACGATGGTGTCGTCGGCGCTCGCCGGTTCGGTCAGCGGGGTGTTCGTGGGGTGCGGGTCAGGTGGGTCCGGCTGGTTTGGCCGGTTTGGCGGTTCGGTGGTGGAGGTGGTGCTGCTGGTGGCATCGGAGGTTGGAGTGCTGTTGCCGACGGGTGGGGTGTGTGGCCTGACGGTTGGCGCTGTGTCTTCGGCGGGTACGGCTTGCGACCCGGTGGGAGTGGTGCCGTCGGTGTGAGTGGTGCTCGTGATGGAAGTGGCGCTGGCGACGGGTGTGGCTGGCGGCTCGGCGGCTGGAGTGGCGCTGGCGGTGGGTGCGGCTTGTGACCCGGCGGCTGGGTTGGTGGCGTGAGACCTAGACCCGGCGGCTGGAGTGGCGCTGGCGGCGGGTGTGGCCTGCGACTCGGCGGCTGGAGTGGTGGCGTGAGACCGAGGTTCGGCGGCTGGAGTGGTGCTGGCGGCGGGTAGGGCTTCCGGTCCGGTGACTCGAGTGGCGGCGTGAGACCGAGACCCGACGGCTGGTGCCGGGCTGGCGGCGGATGCGCCTTCCGATCCGGCGACGGGAGTCGTGCCGATTGCAGGTAGGCCCGCCGACCAGGTGGTAGAAGCCATGCTGCCGGCGAGCGGGTCGGGCGCCCCGGCGGTCGAGCGGTCGGTCACGGGGTCGGTGATGGACAGGCTGAGCCGTCCGGCGGTGGTGTCGGCGGGCAGGCCAAGCGGTCCGGTCGACAGGCCGAATTCCAGCAGCGCCAACGGGTTTCCGCCGGCTTCGGCGAGGATGCGGTCGAGTACCTCTTCGTCCGGCTGCGTGCGCTCGGTGCGTGCCGAGCTCAGCAGGGTACGAGCGTCCGCGGCGTTCAGGGCGGGCAAGGGCAGCTGCGGCAGGTCGCCGAACCCGGCCTCGGCGCGCGGTCTTCGCTCGGCCAGCACCATCGCGACCCGCTCGGCCGCGATGCGCCGCGCGACGAATCCCAGTGACTGGCGCGTGCCCGCGTCGATCCACTGGACGTCGTCGACCACGCAGCACACCGGACGTTCCTGTGCCAGCTCGTTGAGCAGCCCGAGCACGGCAACGCTGACCATGAGCCGATTCGGCGTCGTCTCGTCGCCGAGACCGAACACCGATTCGAGTGCCTTCCGCTGCACCGGTGGCAACCCGGCCCGGTACTCGAGCACCGACATGCACAGCTGGTGCAGGCCGGCGTAGGGAAGGTCGCGCTCGAATTCGGTGCCGTTCGCGCGCAGGACGAGCCAGTCGTCGAGGCCGTCGATCGCGGCGTCGATCAGCGCGGACTTGCCCATTCCCGGCTCGCCCGTGATCACCAGGCTGCCGCCACGGCCGTCCGCAGTCGCGCGGAGCAGGTCCTCGATCGCGCGCAACTCTGCTTTCCGGGCGACGAACGGCATGGTTTCACCCTAGCCATGCCGCGATTGCGTAGCCGCCCGATCTACGTAGCACTTGCCGACGCGATCGATTCCGGCCCGGCGGCATCGTGAAGGCACGACGACGAACTGGAGGACGCGATGATCACCGAGGTGGAGCTGCCCGGCGTGGTCGAGCCGGACGGTCTGCGGCTGCGTACGCGGGAGGTCCCGCAGCTGGCGCCCGGGCAGGTACTGGTGCGGATGGAGGCGACCGGAGTGTCGTTCGCCGAGCAGCAGATGCGCCGTGGCAAGTACTACGACCAGCCGCCGTTTCCGTTCGTGCCCGGATATGACTACGTCGGCGTGGTCGAAGCCGTCGCAGAGCCGGACGGGGGCGGGCTGACGGTGGGGCAGCGGGTTGCGGCGCTGTCGAAGATCGGCGGCTGGGCGGACCGGATGGTCGCTGACGCTGCGGACCTCGTACCGGTCCCGGACGGCCTGGGCGCCGAGGAGGTCGAGGCGGTGATCGTCAACGGCGTCACGGCGCGTCGGATGATCGAGTTCGCGAAGGTCAGCCGCGGCGACACCGTCGTGGTACTCGGCGCGAACGGAGGCGTCGGCTCGCTGCTGGTGCAGATGGCACGTCACCGCGGCGCGCGCGTGGTGGGCGTCGTTTCGCAGCGGCACCTGCAGTACGTGCGCGAACTCGGCGCGCTGGCGGTGGATCGCACCAGCGACGTGGCCGCCGCTGTGCGGGAAATCGCGCCGGACGGCGTCGCAGCGGTGTTCGATCACGTCGGCGGCTCGGGCATCAAGACGTCGTGGTCGATGCTCGCCCGGGGCGGCAGCTTGGTGTCGTACGGCACTGCGTCCACCCGCGACCAGAGCGGCAACGCGAAGCTGCCGATCCTGGCGCTGATGGCCCGGCTGCTCCTGTGGCGTGCGCTGCCCAACGGCCGGACCACCACGTTCTTCAACCTGTGGGCGGGGCGCAAACGCAACGTCGAGCGGTACCGGACGCAGCTACGGGCTGACCTGGACGCGGTGTTCGAGGACCTGGCCCAGGGGACGATCACGGCACGGATTGCGCGGGCGTTCCCGTTGTCGGCCATCGCGGACGCGGTTCGGTATGCCGAGTCGGGCACTGCAGCGGGGAAGGTTGTCGTAGTGGCTGACCAGGGGTGATCTCCCTTGCCGGGCTGTGGTTGCGGCTGGCGGCGGACCTGCCGACCGCCGGGTGGGGATGAGGCCACCCGACCACTGGGGCCTGGGGCGAGAACTCCGGGCCTCGGGGGCTGGGACGAGGTGGCCCGAACGTTGGGGCGTGGGGCGGGAACTCCCGGCCGTGAGGGGCGAGGTCACCCGACCGCTGGGGCGTGGGGCGGGAACTCCCGGCCGTAGGGGGTTGGGGTCGAGGTCACCCGCCATTGCGGGCGCGGGGCGAGAACTCCGGGCCGTGGCGGCTCAGGCCACCTGACCGCTGGCCTCCGGAGAAAAGTCCCTGCCGCGGGGGCAGGAGCCAAGGTCGCCCGGCCGCGGGACTGCGAGTGAGGTCGCCCGGCCGCGGGACTGCGGATGAGGTCGCCTGGTCGCGGAGGCTGGCGACGAGGTGACTCGACCGCGGTGTGTTTGGCCCGACACCGCGGACGAACTGCCCGGCAGCCTGCGGGTTTGGCTGGCACGCGCGGTATGACCGGCCGTCCCCGGGAGATCAGCCGCCGGAGTGCATGTCCTCGGCCTCGGGGACGCAGTCGTCGTCCGGGTCGTTCAGCCATCCGTGCGGGAGCGTCACTTTGCCCGGCGAGCCCTGCCGTCCGCGCGGGCCGGTCGCCGCGGTCGGGAAGGGGGCGTCGTGGTCCAGTTGCGCGATGAGGTCGTCGAGCTGGTTCAGGTTCGACACCATCGCAAAACCGCGTCGCAGTTCCGACCCGACGGGGAAACCCATCAGGTACCAGGCCATGTGCTTGCGGATATCGCGCATGGCCTTGTCGTGGCCGTCGTGTTCCACGAGCAGTTCGGTATGCCGCCGCAGCACGCGCGCGACCTCGCCGAGGTTCGGTCCGGCCGGGATTTCCCGTCCTTGGAAGGCCGCTTCCAGCTCGCCGAACAGCCACGGCCGGCCGAGGCAACCACGCCCGACGACGACCCCGTCGCATCCCGTCTCGGCGACCATCCGCAGCGCGTCGTCCGCAGTGAAGATGTCGCCGTTGCCGAGCACCGGAATGCTGGTGACAGCCTCCTTCAGCGCGGCGATCTTGGACCAGTCGGCCTGGCCCGAGTAGCGCTGCGCAGCCGTGCGCGCGTGCAGGCTCACGGCGGCCGCGCCCTCAGCCTCCGCGATGCGCCCGGCGTCGAGGAAGGTGTGGTGGTCGTCGTCGATGCCTACACGGAATTTGACCGTGAACGGAACCCCGGCCTCGGCCGCCGCTTTCGCCGACTCGCGCACGATGTCCGCGAACAGCCGCCGTTTGAACGGCAGCGCAGCTCCGCCGCCCTTGCGCGTCACCTTGGCGACCGGGCAGCCGAAGTTGGAGTCGACGTGGTCCGCGAGCCCTTCGCCGACGATGATCCGCACGGCCTCGGCCATCGTCTTCGGGTCGACCCCGTAGAGCTGCATCGACCTTGGCTTTTCGTTCTCGCCGAAGGTCATCATGTGCATGGTGCCGGGGTGCCGCTCGACGACCGCGCGTGCAGTGATCATCTCGCACACGTAGATGCCCGCGCCGTACTCCTGGCAAAGCCGCCGGAACGCGACGTTGGTGATCCCCGCCATCGGAGCGAGCACGACAGGTGGATCGACCTGGTAGGGGCCGATCTTCAAGGCGGGCTTGCTCAGCGTGGCAGTCACGACCTCCATTGTCGCGCGTGACGTACACCACACGCATCCGGGCAGCTCAGGCCGACGTCGCGTCGACGGTGACCATCTCGTGTCCAGGCTTGAGTAGTGCTACGGATCCGATCACGGCGCCCCGTCACCGAGGCTGACCGGTATGACCACGGATGCCGCAACGCTCCATCGCCTGGCCGGAGAACTGGACGACCTCGGCCGCCGCCTGACGCACGTAGGCGCCGAACTCCGCGCGCTCCCGCCTGCGTCGGCTGCCGCCCAGCCTGGGGCTGGTGAGGCGTCCGCAGAGCAGCCCACCTCGGACGTCCACGCCGGTGGCGGGGTGCAACCTGCCCTCGACGTCCACCCGGGCGAGCGACCAGACGAGTCACTCACGCGACCCGGCGGCTCCTCACCAGCAGCGGACCCGTCGCCGGTCGCCGAGGATCGCCCGGCTGGCTCCACCCAGCCAGCCGGTTCGCCCTCGTCGACCAGTTTCGGCTCGTCCGCCGACTCCGGCCATTCCGCCGGTGCGGACAATCCCGTCGGATCAGCTCAGCCGACCACCTCCGGTCACCCAGCCGCGTACGGCTACCCAACGGGGCAGGGCTACCCGACTGCATCGGGCTACCAGGGTGCAGGCGCGTACCCATCCCCGCCCTACCCGGCGATGCAGCGGGCCGCGTTCAACCCGTACTCGGCTTACTACCCGTATGGCCCGTACGCAGCGCCATACTCCGCCCAGCACACGGCTGGTGGACCCAACCCGTCAGCGCCTCAAGCCACGACAGCTCAGTCCGGCATGACTCACCCCGGCATGACTCAACCTGGCGCGGGGCAGCCTGGCGCGGCTCAACCTGGCGCGGGGCAGTCCGGCGCGGCTCAGGACGGTACGGGGCAGCCGCTGGCGTACGCCCAACAGCCGCCGTACTTCCCGCAACCGCCGCACCACCAGCAGCCACCGCATGCCCAGCAGCCGTACACCCCGCCTCCGACGCTCCGTGAGCGGCTCAGTCGCGAAGGTGCCGGTTCGCGGCTGCTGGCATGGATCGGTGGCGCGGTGACGCTGCTCGGCGTTGTCCTGCTGCTGATTCTCGCCATCCAGCGTGGCTGGCTGGGACCGCTGCCGCGGGTGGCAGTCGGCGCTGGGTTCGGTGCAATCCTGATCGGGGCCGGCGCGTGGCTGCACCGCAGACCGGCTGCGCGCACCGGTGCGTTCGCCCTTGCCGCCACTGGGATCGCGACGCTCTACCTGGACACGATAGCTGCCACCTCCTTGTACGAGTTCCTTCCGGTGCCTGCCGGGCTTGCGGTCGGCCTGGTGATCGCAGTCGGCGGGATTCTGCTTGCAGTCAAATGGGATTCCTCTCTTCTGGCCAGCGCCGTGGTGGGTGGATGCGGACTGTGTGCGCCGCTGATCACTTGGGGTTTCACGTACGAGCTCGTGACGTTCCTTCTCATGATCCAGATCGCAACCATTCCTGTCCAGCTTCGACGGTCGTGGTGGTCCCTTTCGCTCACTGCGGCTGTTCCGCCCTTGACAACGTCGCTGATCGGTGTCGGGCTGCATGCGTTGCCGGTCGCGGTTGTGGTGGCGGCTGGTCTGCTCAGTGCAACCACCGCGTTGATCACGTTGCGCCGTAACGACAATGAGCCTTACGCGCTGTCCGTTCTTGCTCTCTCGCCGCTGCCGGTTCTGGTTGCCGCACTGCTGTCGCCGCAACCGCAATCCGCTTTGCTGGCAGGCGGAACGGCCGTGGTTCTTGTTGCGACAGGGACCATCGTGCGGGGGAATTCCGGGAACGTTGCCGGGATCGCGGGACTCGTTGCTGCGATGCAGGCCACGATCACCGAGTTCGACGGCGGAGCGGTTCTCCTCGGGGAAGCGGTCGCCCTCGCGTTCGCGGCCAAGTTCACGCGAAATCGTTTCGTGCTAGGGGTTTCTCTCGTCTTCGCGGTGATTGGCGGACTGTTCGCGTTGGTCTCGGACGTCACTCCGGCACTTCTGCTGATCCCTGGTTCACACTCGAACACTGACCTGCTCATCGCGCTGGCCGCGGCCACGTTGCTGCTCGCGGCGGCAATTGCGTTGCCGTGGGCGGCACATCGACTCGATGTAGTGAAAACTGCCAGCCTGACGCCATGGTTGCCGGCCGGTCTGTGTGCCCTTTACGGTGCCGCTGGGCTCGTGGTCACTGCGTCCATGCTGGCCATTCCTGGGCGGGTAGGATTTCTCGTCGGCCATACCCTCGTGACAGTTTCATGGACCGTCGTGGCATTCGTCCTGCTCCTGCGCGGGATCGAGGTGATCACCCTGCGGATCGCGGGTCTCGTGCTCGTGGCTGCCGCCGTGGCCAAACTGGTGTTGTTCGACCTCGCCGCGCTTGACGGACTGGCTCGGGTCGGAGCGTTCCTCGGCGCCGGCGTGGTTTTGCTCGCGGCAGGGGCGCGGTATGCACGGATCGTCGCTTCTCGCTGACGCTTGAGGAGTCCCCCGATCTGGGTAATGACAATTTTTCTCGGTTCCGTTTTTCCTTCTGTGTAGCCAAATTTGGCCAGTGGCGGCCAGATCTCGGATGTGGCCGTGTGGGTCGGAGGGAAGAAACTGTCGGTGGCTCGTGGTTACCTAGGTCACCTACCGAGAAGGGGGCCAGACTATGACCTACACCCACGATCCGAAGCTGCTCGAACGCGCAGGGGAAGCCGTCGGATGGCTCATCACCGTCACGCCGCGAGGCCGTCCCGCACCGAGGCCGGTGTGGTTCGTCCTCGACGGCGACGACGTCGTGGTGTTCAGCAAACCTGACACCGCCAAGATCCGGCACCTCGCTGCCAACCCGGAGGTGAGTTTTCATCTGAACAGCAACGAAAGTGGAGGGAGCATCATCGTGGTCAACGGGCGCGCACGGATCGACGAGGCCAAGGCCTCCGAGGCGCCCGGGTACTTGGGCAAGTACCAGCGGCGTTACGCCGGCATCGGATACACCGAACCTGCCGAGTTCGACGCTGTCTACTCGGTCCGGATCCGGATCGTGCCGGAGAAATCCTGGGGTTTCTGACGCCGAGGGGGCGCCAGAAACTCCGGATTCAGAAGCCGACGTTCAGGCAGGCCAGCCGTCCACCCGCGGTGCCGGCGTGTCCTGGGCCGGTGTGGGTGTGGGTTTCGTGGATTACCACGGACTTCGCCCGCTGTCCGCCGAATGTCCAGTCCACAGTGGAGGTTGCATGGCCGATACCGAAGCGGTCGGTGGTGAAGTCCAGCCAGATCTCGTTGCGCGGATTGGCGTAGGCCGGGTCCACCGACGGCTTCACCGGGTCCGGCACGTGCTGGAAGTGTGACCCGGCGGCGTCACCGGTGGCGCCGCAGGAGTTCACGTGCGCGTGGGCACCGTATTCGTGCTGCGGCAGAAGGCCGCTGATCACCAGCACGGTGGTGGTACCCACGCGGTCAGCGGAAAGTGCGGCGACGCGCGCCCGTGCACCTGCGGCTACGAGGTCCGGGCGGTACGTGACGGCTTGGACGTCCGGCGCGTACGCGGAAAACGTGCCGTGGGCCGAGGTGACGCGCAGTGGTGGGGTCACGCTCGCTGCGGTCCGTGTCAGGGCTGCGCGGGCCGTCGTACCGTGCGTCGTCGTACCGGACGCGAGTGCGGCGGGTGCTGCCGCGCCGGACGCCGGAGAGGCAGGAGCGGCCGTGGCCGTGGTCGAGAGAGTCGTGACGGACATACCGGTGGCGAGCGCCACGGAGAGGAGCTTGGGGAGGAAACGCATGAACCTTCCTTAACCAGTGCATGTCAGGCCTTGCCATGTTATCCACTCGAATGTGTGGAGTTTTCCCGTATGCCGGTACGGGAGGGCTTTCCTGCGCGGCGAGCGGTGCGTTGGAATGGGCACGTGGTGACATCCTGTCGATGGGCCCGGTCCGGGTGGCGTTTTCGCAGGCTCGGGCTGTGGGTACCTGGGTGCGTGGCAGCGTCGGACGGTCGCGGCGGTGCTTTGGCGAGCGCCGGTGGAGCCTGAGATGCCTGATGACGCGAACGGTGCCATGGGGTTCGAGGGTCGTCGTGTGGTCTCGGGACGGTCTGGCGAGGTCTTGAGAGCGCACGACGAGGTCTCGAGCGGGTCTGGCGAAGCCGCTGGTGATGACCTCGAGCACACTGGTGAGACGCGGAACCAGAAGCTGCAGCGGAATGTCGGCGAGTTGTTGCAGGAGCTGCGCGTCGCCCAGGCTGGGGTGCAGATCCTCTTCGGGTTTCTGCTCTCGGTGGTCTTCACGGACCGGTTCCACGAGGCCAGCGGATTCGAGAAGGTCCTGCACCTGCTCGCGGTGCTGCTCACCGTGGCGGCAACGGCGCTGCTGATCGCGCCTGCGGCGTGGCATCGGCTGCTGTTCCGGACGGGGCGGCGAGACGAGATCCTGCGGGTCGGCAACCGGGTCGTGCTCGTCGGGTTCGGGTGCCTTGCCGCGGCCATCACGGTGACTGTTGCGCTCATCGCGAAGGTCGTTTTCGGGCCGGTGGCGATGGGGCTCGTTGGCGGGCTCGCGGTGCTGCTGTTCGGGCTGCTGTGGTTCGCGGTGCCCGGCATGCTCTCGGGCGACCGGATGCGACGTGGCGGTCACTGAGCGACGTCACTTCAGCTGGTCGAGCGCGGTGTGCCTGGTGGCGGGCCGTTGCGTCCTGATCCGCCGACCGTCGCGGTGTGCGGCCAGCAGCCGGGCGTCGGCCGCTGGCGGTCGCGTGTTGGGACTGCCAGCGTTGCCGGATGGGTGGCTGGGCTTGGCGGCTCGCTGCGGTGGCCGTCTCGGTGTGTTGGACGCTGATGGGTGCGCACTCGATCTGCCGGTGGTCGGGACGTCGCTTGCCACGTGGAGCACAGTCGCGCGGTGCGTAGCTGAGCGGTGTGTTGGTGACTGCTGCGTCGGCGAGCGGTGTGTTGGTGACTGCTGCGTCGGTGAGGCGGTGTGCCGGTGAGCGCTGTGCCGGTGAGGCAGTGTGCTGGTGACTGCTGCGTCGGTGAGGCGGTGTGCCGGTGAGCGCTGTGCCGGTGAGGCAGTGTGCTGGTGAGCGCTATCTCGGTGAGGCGTGTGCCGGTGACCGCCGCGTCGGCGACCACTGCGATGGTGATTGCCGCGCCGCCGGACGCTGCCCGCCGAGGGCTGGGTCGCTGGTTGCTGCGCATCAGGACGCTTCTCCGCCGTCGCTGGGTCGCTCAAACGGCCACACCGCCGGACGCAATGCTGCTGAAGGCTGTGCTGGTGAGCGCTGCCCGTCGAACGCCAGCTGTCAAATGCCAGCCGTCAAACCGCGGTGCATCAGCGCAAACCGCGCGACATCGCTCGATGGAGTGCCGGAATCGTCACGCACTCGCTGCTCACCGTGACTTCGACACGGTGCCGATTGTCATGCGCAGGACAGGAAGGCGGTCGGCGTGGAGGTGTTCATCGCGCTGTCGGTCGTTGTTGCCGCGGCGGTTGGGGCTGGGCCGTAGCTTCGCCGTCGTGACTGACTCTTCACGGCGGAACTTCCTGCGTGGCGCTGGGATTCTCGGTGCCGGTGCGGCGGTGTCCGCGCTTCCTGGTGGTCTGAACGGGCTCGCTGCGGCCGAGCCCACTGTCGCTCGCCGGCCGGATGGCGAGAGTCCGCGGTTCACGATCGCGGTCATGCCCGACACCCAGTATCTCTTCGACGAGGACCGGGGCGACTCGGCGCCGGTCGACGCTTCGCTGTCGTACGTGCTGAACCGTGCGCATGATGACAACGTTGTCTTTCTCGCTCACCTCGGTGATCTGACCCAGAACGGGCAGGAGCGGGAGTTCGCCGGCATCAGCCGGTCGTTCCAGGTCCTCGACTGGTTCCGGTTCCCGTACAGCACGCTCGCCGGCAACCACGACGTCAAGGGGTCCACCGACGATCAGCGCGGCCGGTCCCCGTATCTCGACGCGTTCGGGCCGCAGCGGCAGCGCAACTCGCCGACGTTCCGCGGTGCGTCCAAAGACGGCTACAACACTTACCATGTATTCCGGGCCGCCGGTCGCGAATGGCTGCTGCTCGCCATGGACTGGCGTCCGTCCGCGGGTGGATTCGCTTGGGCGAAACAGGTTCTCGCGCAGCATCCGCATCTGCCCGCGATTCTCACGATTCACGAACTGGTCAACACCGACGACAACGGCAAGGCGTTTCTGTCGGACTTCGGCACGCACGTCTGGGACGAGTTCGTGAACGAAAGCGACCAGATCTTCCTCACCCTCAACGGTCACTACTGGCCGCCGGGCCGCCTGGTCAAGCGCAACGCCGCAGGTCACGACGTGCACCTGCACATCACGAACTACCAAGACCGCTACTACGGCGGCAGCGGCATGATCCGGCTGTACCAGTTCGACGTCGCCCGCGGCGTGATCGATGTCCGTACATTCGCGCCGTGGCTCGACGGGCGGCGCGAACTCACCGAGTTGCAGCGCATCGAAGCCGAGCGCAGCACGGACGTCGACTACTTCAGCATCGACATCGACTTCACCGAACGGTTTTCCGGCTTCGCGCCCGTTCCGGTGCCGCCGGCCCGGCCGGTGAAGCCGCAGCTCGTGCCGGGGACCGTCGCGTACTGGCGGTTCGAAGGCGGCCGCGCCGGGGCTCCGGTGCCCGACGACGTGCTCGTCAAGGACCTCACCGGGCGCGGCAACGATTTGCGCCGCGCGACCGTGCCGGGCAGTGGGCCCAACGCGTTGACCTATTCGGCCGAATTCTCGCCCCGGCAGCCGTCGCGGGCGAGCCTCCGGTTCGACGGCGCCCGGAATCCCGGACGCGGCGCGTACTTGCAGACTATCGACAACGCACCGATGAACAGCCTGACGTTCCAGCGCGGCTACACGGTCGAGGCATTCATCCGCTTGCCCGAAGACTTCCGCAACGGCACGCACGGCTGGTGCGGAATCTTCGCACGCGCCGGCAGCGGAGGCGCGGCCGGAAAGGCCGGAGAGGACCCGAACGAGTCGGCCGCGACGTTCACCGTTTCGGACAGCGCGGAACTGCAGTGGGCAGTATTTCCGTTGAACCAGAACGGAATCTCGACGAACTGGGGGCATGAGCTGCCGCTGCTGAAGTGGTGGCACGTCGCCGTGGTCAACGACGGCAGGCGCAGCACGCTGTTCGTCGACGGGTGCCCGCTGCTGCGCAACCCGAAGACGCCGGCGGTCGGCCTGGCGAACCCGGGTGGCGGCTGGCTGGTCGGCGCATCGTCGTACCGGGGCAAGGTGGAGCGGAGCTTCTACGGTGAGCTCGGTGAGGTCCGAGTGGTCGACCGGCCGTTGGCGCCGCGGGAATTCCTGCTGGGCTGATCGCGGGGTTGTGGTGGTTCGGCGGTAGCTGGGAGAGGGGTGCGGCTGGAGCTGGGCGCGGGTCTCGGGAGGGGGCGGCGGGTTCGGCCGGGCAGTGGTCAGCGGGTTCGGCCGGGTAGTGGTCGGCCGTTGTCGCTTGTTCGTGGCTGGTCCGTGAAGGGAACCATGAAGGAATCGGACCTGGATCCACCGGTGTTTGTGGTGTTGTAGGCCGTGTCTGGACGGGCAGATGCCCTCTGGCCTGGGATGATTGTTCTTGCGACAGAGCAATTGTCAC
>NZ_JNYZ01000055.1 GCF_000717335.1 Amycolatopsis jejuensis | reverse complement strand
GGGTGGGGTGGGGTCGTGAGGTGGGGTGGGGTCGTGAGGTGCGGCGCGATGCCGGTCGTGACGTGTGGTGCGGTGCGGTCGCGAGGTGCGGTGCGGTCGCCAGGTGCGGTGCGGTCGCGAGGTGGGTTCGACTCGGCGGGAGCTTAGGGGCTGGTTGGAGAGCCGGGGGGGCCGGAGCCGGGCGGCTCGGCCGACGGGCGGCGAGGAGCGGATGGGAGCGGGCGTTGACATCACGGGACACCACAGGCTCGACGGCAGCCGAGGGGACGGGATTCGGACGGCTCGGCCGACGGGGCGGACCAGCGGGTAGGTGCAGCGCGCTCGCCACGAGACACACGGGCCCGATGGCAGCCGAGGGAGACCGGATTCGGACGGCTCAGCCCGACGAGTGCGGATGGGCGCGACGGACTCGGCGCCGAGGGCTGGACTCGGGCGGCCAGACTTGCGATCGGCAGATGGGCGCGGCAGAGCGAGCTCGGCGGTTGGGCAAGAGGGTGGAGGCGGAGGGCTCGGTCAAACTCCCGATGAGCGGACAGGTGCGACCGCAGTGAACTCGACGACAGTCCGAGAAATCGGACGGTCTCGGCCAGTCAGGCCAACGAGCGGATGGACGCGACAGGCTCGACATGACGGACTCGAATCGGCCGAGGCCTCGTGGGCCGGACGCTGCTGGTTCGCCAGCCGGAGCCGATCGGCCGGCGGGCCGATGGGCGCGAATGGCTTGCAGTCGACCGGGTCGACGAGGTTCGACGAGCCAGGCGGCGCGAGCGGCTCGGCAATTCGGCCATGACTCAGCACGGCGAGGTGACCAGCACCGGCCCCCGCGGGATCGGCGAGCTTGGCACGACGGAATCAACCGGCCCGAGCGAGCGAAGCACCAAGGCCAACCCGAAGCAATCGCCCCGAAACCCAGTCAGCGAGGACGATCGACCCGAAACCCGGTTAACGATGATGGTCGCCCCGAAACCCGGCCAGCAAAGACGACCGCCCCGAAACCCGGTCGGCGAGGACAATCGCCCCGCGATCAGGTCGGCAAGGGCGATCGGCCACGAGACCCGGTCAGCGGTGTACCGCCATCGCCGCCGTGTAAACGCACACCGCCGCCGCTGTGGCCAGGTTCAGGCTTTCTGCCTTGCCGTACAACGGGATCCGGACCGATTCGTCCACTGCAGACAGCACCTCCTCCGGCAGGCCGTGTGCCTCGTTGCCGAAGATCCATGCCACCGGGTCTCCGAAGTGGACAGTCTCCAGGGACGTCGCGGCGTAACCGTGCGCGGCGAGCGTGCGCAGGCCTGCGGTGCGGAGAGTGGCCAGTACCTCGGGGACCTCACGGACCCGGGCCAGCGGGATCTGGAAGAGCGAACCCGCTGCGGCGCGGACGCTTTTGCCGTTGTGCGGGTCCACCGTGTCGCCCGCGAGGATCACTGCGTCGGCTCCGGCGGCGTCTGCCACTCGGATCACCGTGCCTGCGTTGCCGGGTTCCGCGACGTCCACCAGGACCACCACGAGGCGCGCGTCCGTCAGCACCGTCTCCAGTGGACGGTCGACCAGGGAGCACACCGCGATAATCCCTTGGGGCGTAACGGTTTCCGACAGGCTCGCGGCTGCTCGGTCGGTGATCGGCGAGACCCGTGGGGCCGAAGCGACCAGCGTCGGATGAGTGGCGGCCGCGTGTTCCGTTACGAAGACCTCATGCACTGTGCCGTGCGCCAGGGCTGACGTGACCGCGTTGACGCCCTCGGCCAGGAAACGGCCGGTCTTCTCGCGTTCTGCTCGGCGCGTGAGCTTGCGCGCAGCAACGACCCGGGGGGTCCGTTCGGTGAACGGAGCCTCCCCGGGCCGGAAGGGGCTGCCGGTCAGGCCGACTTCGCTTCGCCGGTCACGACGTTCGCCTTGGCGAGCTCGGCGAGCGCGGTGAAGGCGGCCGCGTCGTTGACCGCGAGGTCCGCGAGGATCTTGCGGTCCACCTCGACACCCGCGGCCTTGAGGCCCTGGATGAACCGGTTGTAGGTGACGCCGTTGGCGCGGGCGGCCGCGTTGATGCGGGTGATCCACAGCTGGCGGAAGTCACCCTTGCGCGCACGGCGGTCGCGGTAGGCGTAGTTGAGCGAGTGGAGCGTCTGCTCCTTGGCCTTGCGGTACAGCCGCGAACGCTGGCCGCGGTAACCGCTGGCCAGTTCGAGAGTCGCGCGACGCTTCTTCTGGGCGTTGACCGCCCGCTTGACGCGTGCCACTGGTCCATCCTGTCGAGTTCGGGGGGTGCGGGGACCCCGGGTGGTCGGGTAAGGGGGCGGGCCTCAGCGGCCGAGCAGGCGCTTGATCCGGCCGGTGTCGTTCTTGGCGACCTCGGTGGTGCCCTCGAGCCGGCGGGTGAGGCGGTTGGACTTCTTCTCCATCAGGTGGCGGCGGCCGGCCTTCTGGCGGCGCAGCTTGCCCGAACCGGTGACCCGGATCCGCTTCGACGTGCCGCTGTGCGTCTTCATCTTCGGCATGTGTTCTCGTCCTCTTCCGTGCGGCGGCACACCGGTGCCCCGGTGTGCCGCTGACTGTGCTGGTCGGGCGCCGGGCGTTACGCCTCGGGAACCGGTTCGGCCTTGGCCGTCTTCGGCTTCACGTTCTTGTGCGGGGCCAGCACCATGATCATGTTGCGTCCGTCCTGCTTCGGCGACGACTCCACGAAACCGAGTTCGGTGACGTCGTCGGCGAGCTTCTGCAGGAGCCGGAACCCGAGTTCGGGCCGGGACTGCTCACGGCCGCGGAACATGATCGTGACCTTGACCTTGTTGCCCGCCGCCAGGAACCGCGACACGTGACCCTTCTTGGTCTCGTAGTCGTGCTGGTCGATCTTCGGCCGCAGCTTCTGTTCCTTGATGACGGTGAGCTGCTGGTTGCGGCGGGACTCACGGGCCTTCTGCGCGCTCTCGTACTTGAACTTGCCGAAGTCCATGAGCTTGGCCACGGGCGGGCGGGCCTGCGGGGCCACCTCGACGAGGTCGAGGTCCGCCTCCTGCGCAAGCCGCAGCGCATCTTCGATCCGGACGATGCCGACCTGCTCGCCGTTAGGGCCGACGAGCCGGACTTCCGGCACCCGGATGCGTTCGTTGATGCGTGTCTCGGAGCTGATGGGGCCTCCTTGGTCCGAGTTGCGTTTCTTCTCGTTTCGACCTGGTGCCCACACGATTCAGGCCCCGTCGCCGGCTGCTGCCGGTGCACGGGGCCCGCTCTGTCTCCGATCGCCTCCGGCCGCGATGGCCGGACGCTTCGCCGGCGTGAGAGAATGCCAGTACGGCATGCACCACGTCGGCGAGACCGGACCCGGACACCTCAGGCGGTGACAGGGTGGGAGCGGGGCTCCACTTGCCGCCCCCGATCGCTCGGGGGCTGGTCGCACGTGGAAGGGTACCAGACGTGTCAGAACAACCTTCGCCACCACCCCCGTATTCCCCCGGCGCCCGCGACCTGGAGGACATCCCGAGCGTCGAGGTGATCAGCCGCGCCGCGGTGATGCTGCTGTCGGCCGGAGCCGAACGGCTCGGGCTGGCCGACGCCGACCCGGAGAACTCGCCGCACCGCGACCTCGACGAGGCCCGCCGCCTCATCACCGCGCTCGCCGGTCTCGTCACCGCGTCCGCGGAGTACCTCGGACTGCACGCCGGGCCCTTGCGCGACGGGTTGCAGTCGCTCCAGAAGGCATTCCGCGAGGCGTCGGCGGTGCCGGACGCGCCGGGGCAGGGTCCGGGAGAGAAGTACACCGGCCCGGTGCATTGAGCCGGTTTCCCTTGCCATGACAGGGAATACGTGAACGAGGGCCCGTCCGGTGGGTGATGATGCCGGGCGGGTTTTCGCGTTTGCGGGCTCCGCCGCCGCGGGGTCATCACCGCCGGGTTGCGGTGCAGAAGGTCGGTGGTCGCCCGCCATCGCGAACCGGGTTGCGTGACCGGCGGCCGAGCACGAGTGCGCAAAAGACGGCAAGACCGGCATCGCCAACCCGTTGCCAACCCGCCATCCGACATCTAACATGTTAGATGTGAGTGCACTCCCCAAGGTTTCCCGCCCGTTGTTGCGGGACGAGGCGTACGAGCGAATCCGGCACGCCATCATCGACGGCAGCTTTCCGCCCGGTACGCCGTTGCGGGACGCGGACCTCGCCGAGCAGCTCGGGCTCTCCCGGGCGCCGGTGCGGCAAGCGTTGCTGCGGCTGGCCGAAGACCGGCTGGTGGTGTCGAAGCCGCAGAGTTACACGCGGGTCGCGGATTTCGTGGCCGACGACGTCCGCGACGCGGTCCGGCTGGTGCGTGCGCTGCACGAGCTGGCCGTGCGCGAAGCACTCCCCCGGCTGGGCGCGCCACAGATCGCGGCTATGCGCGAGGCCAACGAACGGTTCCGCGCCGCCGTCGAAACGGGCGACGCGGCTGCCGCGATCGAGGCTGACGACGAGCTGCACGACATCCCCGTGCAGGCGTGCGGCAACCGGGCCGTCGCGGCAACGCTCGACCGGTACACCCCGTTGCTGCGCCGCCTCGAATACGCCCGCTTCAGCTCGCTGCCCGCACATCGCTCGGTCACGCGGCACGAAGAACTCATCACCGCACTCGAAACCGGCGACGGCGCAGCCGCGGCCGCACTCACCGCAACGATCTGGACCGACCTCGAAACCCTCCTGGAGGACCCGTGAGCCTTGCCGATTTCCCCCGTTTCCCGTTGCTCGTCGGGCCTTCGCCGGTACACCGGCTGGAACGGCTCACCGAACACCTCGGCGGCGCGTCCGTGTGGGCGAAGCGCGAGGACCTCAACTCCGGGCTCGCGTTCGGCGGAAACAAGACCCGCAAGCTCGAGTACCTCGTCGCCGACGCGCTCGCCCAGGGCGCGGACACGCTCGTCTCGATCGGCGGCGTGCAGTCCAACCACACGCGCCAGGTGGCCGCCGCGGCCGCGCGGGCCGGGATGAAAGCCGTGCTGGTGCAGGAAAGCTGGGTGGACTGGCAGGATCCGCTGCACGACAAGGTCGGCAACATCCAGCTGTCGCGCATCCTCGGCGCCGACGTCCGGCTCGTCGACGCGGGCTTCGGCATCGGCTTCAAGGAGAGCTGGGAACAGGCGCTGGCGGAGGTCGAAGCAGGCGGCGGCAAGCCGTACGCGATCCCGGCAGGTGCGTCGGACCACCGGCTCGGCGGCCTCGGGTTCGCGAACTGGGTCCTGGAACTCGAAGCGCAGGAACGAGAACTGGGCGTCTTCTTCGACACGATCGTGGTCTGCTCGGTCACCGGCAGCACCCAGGCAGGGATGGTCGCCGGGGTCGCAGTGAGCGGAAAGCCGCGGCGGATCCTGGGGATCGACGCTTCGGCCAAGCCCACCGAAACCCGCGACCAGATCACGCGAATCGCGAAGAACACCGCCGCTTTGGTAGCCGCCGGTCCGATCGACGACGTACTGCTCGACGAGCGCTACCACGCAGGCGTGTACGGCATCCCCGACGAGCAGACCCTGGACGCCATCCGCACGGCCGCCCAGTTCGAAGGCATGATCACCGACCCGGTGTACGAAGGAAAGTCCATGGCCGGACTGATCGACCTGGTCCGCAGCGGCGAGATCCCGAAAACCTCCACCGTGCTCTACGCCCACCTTGGCGGCCAGCCAGCCATCAACGCCTACACGAGCGTCCTGGGCTGACCGTGAAGGGAACCATCACGGACTTCCCACCACCCCACCGCAGCCGGCGCACCCACCAGGACCACGGCACCCAGTCCCGGCCCTGCACCCCGATCCGAAGCCCGCACACGGTCGGAGGGGCTTGTCAAGGCATCTTTCCCGCCTTGACAAGCCCCTCAGACCGTAGTGACACTCAAACTTCGGGGTGCCCCACCGCAACAATTCCGGCCGGCAAAGAACCTCAGTCCACCACGGCCAGCACGTCGATCTCCACCAGCAACCCCGCAGGCAAACCCACATACACCGTAGTCCGCCCAGGCTGCGGCGCCTCCCCGATCAACTCGTCATACACCTCATTGAACGCAGCAAAATGGCTCGTATCAGTGAGATACACCCGCACCATCATCGCGTCCGCCCAGCTCGACCCGGCCTCGGCAAGAACCGCCTCGATGTTCCGGAACGTCTGCCGGGTCTGCCCGGCGATGTCGTCCCCGACGATCGCGCCGGTGGCCGGGTCGAAGGCGACCTGCCCGGCGACCTGCAGGATGTTGCCCTTGCGGACGGCCTGCGAGAACTTCGCCGGCGGTGTCGGCGCGTTCGCGGTGGTGATCGCCGTCTTGCCCATCATTGCCCCTTTCCGTTCCCCGTCCATCCACTGTGGGCGGAAGCTTCCCCGGTGGCCGCCAGCAGCTCGGGAACGAGTGCCAGCAGCCCGTCGTAGTCGAGCAGTACTTTAGGCACCGACATCGATGCGGCAGCGAGCACCTCTCCGCCCGCGCCGCGCACCGGCGCGGCAATGCAGTGGATGAAGTCCTCGTGCTCGGCATTGTCCACGGCGTACCCGCGTTCGGCGACCCGCTCCAGCTCGGCCAGATAGGCATCCGGCGTGGTGATCGTGTTCGCGGTGAGCACGACGTAGTCGATCTCCCGCGCGATCTCCGCACGTTTCGCCGGTGGCATCGCCGCGACCAGCACCTTCCCCACCGCCGTGCAGTGCAGGGGCGCGCGTTTGCCGACCCGCGAGTACATCCGGACGGCGTGGTGACCTTCGAACTTGTCGATGTACACCACCTCACCGTCCTCATAGGACGCGAGATGCACGGTGTGCCCGGTGCGCGAGTTGAGCGCGGCGAGGGCGTCGTGCGAGCTGCGCCGGACGTCGCGGTCTTCCAGCGCCTGGTTGGCGAGGTCGAACAGCGCGCTGCCGAGCCGGTAGTGCCGCACGCCCTCGCGCCGCACGAAGTGGTGCGACTCCAGCGTGCGCAACAACCGCAGCACGGTCGTCTTGTGCACGCCGATCTCCGCGGCCAGTTCGTCAAGCGTCTTGCCGCCGCGGGCGAGGCCGCTCAACAGCGTCAGCGCGCGGTCGAGACTTTGGCTCATGTGGCCACCACTCCTTCCCCGGTCAGACGCGCCGCGCGCCAGCCGTCGGAGTCTGCGTCCAGCAGCAGGGACACCACGGCATCCGCCAGCGGCGCGCCGACGTCGTCCTGGGTCAGCAAGGTCGCCGCAGCTTGGAGGTGCCCGCGGCGGAGCCGGGTCAGCGGATCCGCTCCACGCAGGGTCGCGGCGAGGAATCCGGCGGCGAAGGCATCTCCGGCACCGACCGGCTCGACGACGTCCACCTGCAGCGCGGGCGCGAACAGCGACTCCGAGCCCTCGACGAGCGTCGCACCGCGTTCGCCGTGCTTGACCACCAGCGTGCGCGGGCCGGGCAGGAGTTTGCGCAGCCGCGCCGGGTCGCCGGTCCCCCACACACGTTCGGCCTCGTCGTCGCCGGTCAGCACGAGGTCCGCCCGTCCGGCGAGTTCGGCGAGCAGCGACGGATCGCGGCCGGACCACAGGGCCGGGCGATGGTTGACGTCGAACGACACGAGCAGGTCACCTCGTGGCCGGTCGAGCAGCGCGCGCACGAGCGCGAGGCAGCTGTCCGACAGCGCCGGGGTGATCCCGGACAGGTGCAGCACGCGAACACCGGAGAAGTCCAAGCGCGACAAGAGTTCCGGCCCCATCGCCGAAGCCGCGGAACCCGCACGGTAGTAGCGGACCGGACTGCCGCTCGCGCCGCTTTCCTTGACGTACAGCCCGGTCGGGCGCACCGGGTCGACGACGACCCCTCGCACGTCCACGCCTGCCGCCGCGATCGCCCGTACCAGCGCCCGGCCGAACGGATCGTCGCCGACCGCGCTGACCCAGCCGCTCGGCACGCCGAGCGCGGGCAGGTGGCATGCGACGTTCGACTCCGCGCCGCCGATCGTGCGCAGCCAGGTGCGCACCTCGTCCGGCGGACCGGGTTCGGCAGGCACGAACAAGGCCATCGACTCGCCGATGCAGAGAACTTCAGGCGAACCAGTCGGACTGCTGGTCACTGACTTTCCTTCCCCGTTGACCTGTGGCCACCCGGATGCTACACCTATTCAACGCATTTTGCGCAACGTCCGTTGCAAGATACGCAACCGAGGTCTGGACATGAACAGCAACGCCGCTCTCACCGCCGCCGTCCGAGCCGGACGCGGCGAACGGATCGACTGGCGCTTCCGCTCGATTTCCCTGGTATTGGCCGGGCTCACCCTCGACGAGGCCGCGGCCCGCCGCGCGAAGCTGTTCGACGACGGCTTCTTCGGCCCGTTCGTAGTCCTCGACGCGGCCGCGCTGGAGCACAACCTGAGCACGATGGCCCGATGGTGCGCCGGACGCGGGATCGCCCTCGCGCCGCACGGGAAAACCACGATGGCGCCGGAGTTGTTCGCCCGCCAGCTCGACCACGGCGCGTGGGGCATCACCGCCGCGAACGCCGGGCACGTGCGGATCTACCGCGCGTTCGGCGTGCAGCGGATTCTCCTGGCGAACCAGCTCGTGGACCCGTCCGGGCTGCGCTGGCTGGCCGGTGAGCTGGCGGCGGACCCGGAGTTCGAGTTCGTCTGCTGGGTCGATTCCGTCCGCGGGGTCGAGCTGATGACCGAGGCACTCGCCGACGCCAAACGGCCGGTGGACGTGCTGGTGGAGCTGGGTGCGGACGGCGGCCGCACGGGTGTCCGCGACGCCGCGACCGCGCTTGCCGTGGCCGAAGCCGCCGCGAAGAGCCCGGTACTCCGGCTGCGAGGCACTGGCGGTTACGAAGGCGCGTTGTCGCATCACACCGACGAAGCCGCGCTCGCGAAGATCAGTTCCTATGTGGACAGTCTCCGCGAAGCAGCAACCACTTTCGCAGACAAGGGTTTGCTCGCTGAGGGACCGGTGTACGTCACGGCTGGCGGCAGCGCGTACTTCGATCGCGTGGTGGACGAGCTCACGAAGCCATGGCCGGACGGTCTCGACGTGGTCCCGATCCTCCGCAGCGGCGCGTACCTCACCCACGACGACGGCTTCTACCGCGAAATCTCGCCGCTCGGCGAACACCCGCGCATCTCCGGCGTCGACAGCTTCCATCCCGCGTTGCATGCCTGGGCGCAGGTGACGTCGAAGCCGTCGGCGGAACTCGCGTTGCTCACTGCAGGGAAGCGCGACCTGCCGTTCGACGAGGGAATGCCGGAACCGCAACTGCTGCGCAGGGACGGCGTAGTCACCGAGCTGATCGGGCACACCATCCCGAAACTCAACGACCAGCACGCTTTCCTCCAGCTGCCCGAAGGCTCGCCGGTGGAGGTCGGCGACTGGGTGCGGCTGGGCCTGTCGCACCCGTGCACGACGTTCGACAAGTGGCCGCTGCTGCCGGTCGTGGACACCGACGGCGAGACGGTCGTCGACTTCGTGCGGACGTGGTTCTGATGGACACGCGTTTGATGGACACCGTCATCCGCGGCGCGCAGGTCGCCGACGGAACCGGGGCACCGCTGGAAGTCCGCGACGTCGGGATCATCGGCGACCGCATCACGGACGTCGCCGCGCCCGGCGAGCTCGCCGCGCGCCGCACGATCGACGCCACGGGAATGGTCCTCTCCCCCGGGTTCGTCGACCTGCATTCCCACTCCGACCTGCAGCTGCTCGCCAACCCGGACCACCTCGCCAAGGTCAGCCAAGGCGTGACCACCGAGGTGCTCGGGCAGGACGGCCTGTCCTACGCCCCGGTCGACGACGGCGTCCTCGCGGCCTTGCGCCAGCAGCTCGCCGGGTGGAACGACGATCCGGCGGGCTTCGACTGGAACTGGCGATCGGTCGGCGAGTACCTCGACCGGCTCGACCTGGGTATCGCGGTGAACGCCGCGTACCTGGTCCCGCAGGGCACCGTCCGGATGCTGGTGGTGGGCTGGGAAGACCGGCCCGCGACCGGCGATGAGCTGGCCCGGATGAAGGAGCTGATCGCGACCGGGCTCGAGGAAGGCGCGTTCGGGATGTCGTCGGGGCTCACCTACACGCCCGGGATGTACGCGACCACCGAGGAACTCGTCGAACTGTGCCGCGTGGTCGGCGAGCGCGGCGGTTACTACAGCCCGCACCACCGCAGCTACGGCGCGGGCGCGCTGGAGGCGTTCGCGGAGATGGTCGACGTCTCGCGCCGCTCCGGCTGTCCCCTGCATCTCGCGCATGCCACGATGAATTTCTCGGTCAACAAAGGCAAAGCACCGGATCTGCTGCGGCTGCTGGACAACGCGCTCGACGACGGCTGCGACATCACCCTCGACACGTACCCGTACCTACCCGGCGCGACCTACCTGTCCGCGCTCCTGCCCAGCTGGGCCACCGAAGGCGGGCTGGACCCGACGCTCGCCCGGCTGTCCGATCCGGACACGCGCGAGCGGATCCGGGCCGACATCGAAGAGTCCGGTTCGGACGGTGCACACGGCGTGCCGATCGACTGGGACGCCATCGAAATCAACGGGGTCCGCCGCGAGGAGAACTCCGCGCTCGTCGGCCACAGTGTGCTTGCGTCTGCCCGGAGCATGGGGAAAGCCCCGGCCGAGCTGTACTTCGACACGCTCGTCGACGAGCGGCTCGGCACGTCGTGCCTCATGCACGTGGGACACGAGGAGAACGTGCAGGCCATCATGCGGCACCGCACGCACACCGGCGGTTCCGACGGGCTGCTCGTGGGTGCCCGCCCGCATCCCCGCGCGTGGGGCACGTTCCCGCGGTACCTCGCGCGGTACGTCCGTGAGCTGGGCGTCCTCGAACTGGCCGACTGCCTCGCGCATCTCACCGGGCGCGCGGCACGGCGGCTGGGGCTGCCCGACCGGGGCCTCATCCGGCCCGGGTACGCAGCCGACCTGGTGGTGTTCGACCCGGAAACGGTCGCCGACACCGCAACGTTCGACCATCCGCGGCAAGCCGCCGCGGGGATCTCCCACGTCTTCGTGAACGGTACCGCCGCGCTCGATGACGGTCACCCCACCGGCGCACTCGCCGGGCATTCCCTCCGTCACCCCGGGAGTCGACGATGATCCATTGGCTGCAGACCAGCACCGGCGGTCTGCTCACGCTCGCCGCCGTGTCGATCGCGGTGCTGCTGTTGCTCATCATCAAGGTGAAGGTGGAACCGTTCATCGCGCTGATCGTGGTGGGCCTGCTCACCGCGCTCGCCGCGGGCGTGCCGGTCGGCACCCTGGTCGGTACCGCGCAGAAGACGTCGGACTCCTTGCTGGAGAAGGGGTTCGGCAGCATCCTCGGGCACATCGCGGCGATCATCGGGCTGGGTACGCTGCTCGGCTCGATCCTGGAGAAGTCGGGCGGCGCGCGGGTGCTCACCGCGGCGCTGCTGCGGGCATTCGGCGAGAAACGCGCCCCGCTCGCGATGGGCCTGTCCGGTCTGATCTTCGGGATTCCGGTGTTCTTCGACATCGGCATTTTCGTGCTGGCGCCACTGGTTTACGCAGCGGCGAAGCAGGGCGGCCGTTCGATCGTGCTGTACTGCATGCCGTTGCTCGCCGGGTTGTCCATCACGCACGCGTTCATCCCGCCGCACCCGGGTCCGGTCGCGGCGGCCGGGCTGCTGCACGTCGACCTCGGCTGGCTGATCCTGATGGGCGCAGTGTGCGGGATCCCGGCCTGGTTCATCGGCGGCATCCTGTACTCGACGTGGATCGGCAAGCGCGTGAACGTTCCGCTCGCCGAAGACTTCGCGCAGCTCGCCGGGGAGGACGAGGACGAGTCCCGCCGGCCGCCGTCGCTCGCTCTGGTCAGCGGGATCATCGCGGTGCCGCTGGTGCTGATCCTGGTGGGCACGTTCGGCAGCATCCTGCTCCCGAAGAACTCGACGGGCGCGGGTATCGCGGCGTTCCTCGGCACGCCTGCCATCGCGCTGACCATCGCGACCCTGCTCGCGTCGTGGCTGCTCGGCCGACGCCGCGGGATGAGCGGCGCGGACCTCGCGCACCTGTCGGCCAACGCACTCAAGCCGGTCGCGATGATCCTGCTCGTGGTCGGCGCCGGGTCGTTCTTCGGCGCGGTCCTGTCGGCGACCGGGATCGGCAAGGCAGTGGCCGGTTCGCTCGGCGACGCCGGGCTGCCGGTGATCCTCGCGGCGTACGTGATCAGCTGCGGCATGCGGATCGCGCAGGGTTCGGCGACCGTCGCGATCGTGACGACGAGCGGCATCATCGCCCCGACGGTGATGGACCTGCACTACTCGCAAGCTCAGCTGGCACTCGTGGTGGTGGCGATCTCGGCCGGGTCGATCATCGCGTCACACGTCAACGACGGCGGGTTCTGGATCGTGTCCCGCTACTTCGGGCTCACCGTCCCGCAGACGCTGAAGACATGGACTGCTCTTGAGACGGTGCTTTCGCTGAGCGGTTTCGGGGTGGCTGCACTGGTGATGGCGCTGGTCTGATCCGGGACCGTATAGGTCGTTATACAGAACGCAGCCGATACCAGACCTCCGGACGGCCGACCTGGCCGTACCGAGGTTCGCGCTGCGCGAGGCCGTTGTCGGCCAGGTATTCGAGGTACCGGCGGGCCGTGACGCGGGACGCGCCGATGGCGCTGGCCGCGCCACCGGCCGAAAGTCCTTCTGCCGCACCGGCAAGGGCGTCGGTGATGGCCTCCAGCGTTTGCGCGCTCATGCCTTTCGGCAGCGGCGGATGCTCGGTGGTGCGCAACGCGCCGAGCGCCCGGTCGATCTCCGCCTGGCCGGTCACCTCGCCGGACGCCTCGCGGAATTCGGCGTACCGCTCCAGCTTCTCCCGCAACGACGCGAAGGTGAACGGCTTCAGCAGGTACTGCACCACGCCCACCGACACCGCGGCCTTGACCAGCGCGAGGTCACGCGCCGAGGTCACCGCGATCACGTCGATCGGCAACCCGGCCGCGCGCAGCGAGCGGCACACCGCGAGGCCGTGCGTGTCGGGAAGGTAGAAGTCCAGCAGAACCAGGTCGACCGGCTCGCGTTCGCAGAACCGCAGCGCGTCGCCACCGGAGTGCACCACCCCGGCGACCACGAACCCGGGTAACCGCTCCACGTACAGCCGATGCGCCTCGGCCGCCACCGGCTCGTCCTCCACTACCAGCACGCGGATCACGCGGGGACCTCCTGCCTCGGCAACCGGACCGTGAACACCGCACCACCGTCCCGGCCGACGTCGATGCTGCCGCCGTACCGGCGCACTGCCTGCACGACCAGCGCCAACCCGAGCCCGTGCTCGTCCCCGGCCTTGGTGGACCAGCCGCGGCGGAACAGGTCGTCCACGGCTTCCTCCGGCACGCCCGGGCCGTTGTCGGCGACCCGCAGCAGCAGACCGTCCACTTCGGACCGTGCGGTCACCACCACCGCGGGCCGCGCCCCGCTGCCGCGCACTGCCGCGTCGATTCCGTTGTCCACCAGGTTGCCCAGGATCGTGACGAGGTCACGGCCCGCGACGCCGGGTCCGAGGTCGTCGATCATCGTGTCCGGCGTGATGGTGAACTCGACCCCGCGCTCGCTCGCCTCCGCCGCCTTTCCCAGCAGCAGCGCGGCAAGTACGGGTTCGGCGACCGCGCTCATCACCCGGTCGGTGAGCTCCTGCGCCAGCGCCAGCTCGGCGGTCGCGAACTCCACGGCGTCTTCCGGACGTCCCAGCTCCACCAGCGAAACCACGGTGTGCAGGCGATTTGCCGCCTCATGGGCCTGCGACCGCAATGCTTCGGCGAGACTGCGCGCGGTGGTCAGTTCACCGGTGAGCGTCTGCAATTCCGTGTGGTCACGCAGAATCACGACGGTCCCCTGTGCCCGGCCACCCGAGCGCACGAGCGTGGTACTGACCACCAGCACGCGCGAATCGGTCAGATGCAGTTCCTCGGTGCGGGTCTCCGAAGCGGTGAACGCGGCCGCCAGTTCCGGCGGCAACCCCAGGTCGGCAAGCGGCTGTCCGACCGGATCGCCGGTGAGGCCGAGTAGCGTGCGGGCGCCGTCGTTGCACAGGCCGACCCGGCCGTCGCGGTCCACCAGCAGCACCCCCTCGCGAACCGAATGCAGCACGGCCTCGTGGTACTCGAACAGATTGCTCAGCTCGCCCGGCGCAATCCCGCGCGTCTGCCGTTTCAGCCGCGCGCTCACGAGCCAGCCCCCGCAAGCGCCGACGAGCAGCACCGCGGCGGCGACCCCGGCCAGCGGCCACACGCGGTCCTGCACCTCGGCCGAAATGGCCGCGATCGTGATCCCGACGCCGACGAGCGCGACGACCCGGTGGTCCGCGTCGAACACCGGCACCACCACGCGCACCGAAGGACCGAGCGAACCGGTGTACGTCTCGCTGACCACGCCACCACGCTGTGCGGCTTCGATATGGCCCAGGAACGGGCGGCCGATCAGCGCCGGATTCGGGTGGGTGTAGCGGATTCCCTGCGGGGACATGATGGTCACGAAGTCGACCGCGGTGTCGGCGAGCACCCGCTGTGCGTACGGCTGCAAGGACGCGCTCGGGTTCGCGGTGACGGCGGCGCGGGCGACATCCGGCGCGTCGGCGATCGAGCGGGCCACCGCGAGCGACTGCTCCCCGGCACGGTCGCTCGTCGTGCGGCGGGCGTCGAGATACGCGATAGTGATCCCGCCTGCGACGAGCACGAGCAGGACCGCCAGCTGCAGGACGAGCAGCTGACGGGCGAGACTCCAGTGGCTCGTCCGGATCCGTGGTGTCGGGGGCACCCGCCCATACCAGCACACCCGCGGGTCCGGCAACACGCCGGTGCACCGGCTGCCCTCCCGTGCCGGGCGTCCACACCGGACGGGACAGCACGCGCGAACTCAATGAACACAACGGTGACTCCGGTCATATCCTCCCCGCATAGTGACCGGCGTTCCATCCACCTGATCTGGAGGCAACGGTGCCGACACCGACCCCCGCCCCCCAGCGAGACCGCACCCGCTACCTCTACCTCGCCGTGATCGCCGCCGTCGTGCTCGGTGTCGCGGTGGGCCTGCTGTGGCCGTCGGTCGGCAAGAGTCTCGCGCCACTGGGCACCGGTTTCGTCAACCTCATCAAGATGATGATCTCGCCGATCATCTTCTGCACCATCGTGCTGGGCATCGGCTCGGTCGCGAAGGCTGCGAAGGTCGGCAAGGTCGGGATCACCGCGCTGGTCTACTTCATCGTGATGTCGACGTTCGCGCTCGCCATCGGGCTCGTGGTCGGCAACCTGCTGCACCCGGGCACCGGCCTGCACCTCAACCCGGCCGACGTGTCGAAGGTGCACCAGCAGGCGTCCGGCGGGCAGGGCACCACCGACTTCCTGCTCGGTGTCATCCCGAAGTCGCTCGTGTCGGCGTTCACCGAAGGCCAGGTGCTGCAGACCCTGCTGGTCGCGCTGCTCGCCGGGTTCGCGCTGCAGAAGCTCGGCAGGCGCGGCGAGCCGATCCTGCGCGGGATCGAACACCTGCAGCGGCTCGTGTTCCGCATCCTCGCGATGATCATGTGGGCCGCCCCGGTCGGCGCGTTCGGCGCGATCGCCGCGGTGGTGGGCGCCACCGGCTGGAGCGCACTGCGCAGCCTGCTGGTGATCATGCTCGGCTTCTACCTGACCTGCCTCGTGTTCGTGTTCGGCGTCCTCGGCACGGTGCTGTGGCTCGGCGCGCGGGTGAACATCTTCAGCCTGCTGCGGTACCTCGGCCGCGAATTCCTGCTGATCCTGTCGACGTCGTCGTCGGAATCCGCGCTGCCGCGGCTGATCGCGAAGATGGAGCACCTCGGGGTGAGCAAGCCGGTGGTCGGCATCACGGTGCCCACCGGGTACTCGTTCAACCTCGACGGCACCGCCATCTACCTCACGATGGCGACGCTCTTCATCGCCACCGCACAGGACCAGCCACTCGGTCTCGGCGAGCAGATCACGTTGCTGCTCTTCATGATCATCGCCTCGAAGGGCGCGGCAGGCGTGAGCGGCGCCGGGATCGCTACGCTGGCGAGCGGCCTGCAATCGCACCGCCCGGAACTCGTCGACGGCGTCGGTTTCATCCTCGGCATCGACCGGTTCATGTCGGAAGCGCGTGCCCTCACCAACTTCGCGGGCAACGCCGTCGCGACCGTCCTCATCGGATCGTGGATGAAGGAGTTCGACCGCGACCGCTCCCGCGAGGTCTTCGCCGGGCAGGCCCCCTTCGACGAGGCCACCCTGCTCGACGAAGCCCCCGAGAAGCCGAACCCGGACCCGGTACCCGTGGGATCGGCCCCCTGACCGGTCCGCGCCCGGCGTCCTTCCCTCCGGGTGCGGATTGTCGGTGCCGTGGCAGTGCGCGTCCCCCGTGCGCACCGCCACGGCACCGTTTTCGTTTTCAGCCGCGCCCGTCGTAGGAGTCCCGCGCCAGCGCGATCGCCTCGCGGTGCCGCTCCGCCCAGCCGACCAGTGCGGACAGCGACTCGTACAGCTCGCGGGCCATGCCGGTGGCCTCGTACTCCACGCGCGGGGGCACCGTCGGGTAGACCGTGCGTTCCAGCAGGCCGTCGCGCTCGAGGTTTCGCAAGGTCAGCGTGAGCATGCGGCGGCTGATGCCGGACACCGACCGCTCCAGCTCGGTGAACCGCACCGGGCCGCGCGTCGCCTCCAGCAGGATGCCGATCGCCCACTTCCCGCTGATCCGGTTCACGACCTCCATCACCGTGCACACCGCGAGTTTTCCCGGGTCCGGCGTCTCGGCCTGGTCGGTCACAGCGATGTTCCCCTGGGACATGAAAGTGCCTCCTTCCGCGCGCTCCCATGGTCACACATGATGGGCACTGTAACAAGAGATGCCCTGGCGATGACCAGTGGAAACTGTGCTTTCTTACGTTGTGGAGGACCGGAATGCCCGAATCAGCCCGGCATCGGGGTGCGGCGCTCGCCGTGCTGTGCACCGCGTCGCTGATGGTGGTGCTCGACAGCACCATCGTCGCGGTCGCCTTGCCGGCGATCCAAGCCGACCTCGGGTTCAGCGCACCCGGGCTCGCCTGGGTGGTCAACGCCTACCTCGTCGCGTTCGGCGGATTGCTCCTGCTGTCCGGACGGCTGGGCGACCTCGCCGGACGGCGGCGGGTATTCGTTGCCGGCGTGGCGGTTTTCACCGCTGCCTCACTGGCCGCCGGACTGTCCCCGAACGCCGCGACGCTGGTGATCTCGCGTTTCGCCCAGGGCGTCGGCGGAGCGCTCGCGTCGGCGGTGGTCTTGGGGATGATCGTGACGCTGTACCCGGAGCCGCGTGCCCGCGTCCGCGCGATCGGCGTGTACAGCTTCACGCAAGCTGCCGGCGCATCGATCGGCCTCGTCGCCGGTGGCGCGCTCACGCAGAGCCTCGACTGGCATTGGACGTTCTACATCAACCTGCCGATCGGCCTCGCGACCCTCGTCCTGACCCCGTTCGTGATCTCGCGCGACCGCGGTCAGGGGCTGCGAACCGGCATCGACGTCCTCGGCGCGCTCCTCGTGACGTCCGGGGTGATGCTGCTGGTACTGGGCATTGTGAGCGAGCACCTCGGCGCCCTCGCCGCGGCCGTCGTCTTGCTCGCGGCTTTCGTGGCACGGCAAGCCCGAGCGCGAATTCCCTTGCTGCCCTTGAGGTTGTTCCGCGTCCGCGCGATCACCGGCGCGAACCTGACCATGGTGGTGATGGTCGCCGGATTCCTGGGATTCCAGTTCGTGACCGCGCTGTATTTGCAGCAGGTCCTCGGTTTCGACGCACTCACCACGGGTTTCGCCTTCGCGCCGACGCCGGTCATGATCGCCGCGTTCTCGCTCGGCCTGGCGGACCGGCTCAACTCGCGTTTTTCGTCGCGCACGGTGCTGGTGACCGGGTTGCTCGTGACCGCAATCGCGTTCTGGTACCTGACGCAGGTCCGGACCGACGGCGGCTACGCGCTGCACGTCTTGCCGTCGCTGATCCTCATGGGCGCGGGGGCGGGTACGGCGATTCCGGCGCTGATGAGTTTGGCTATGTCGGGCGCAGCGCCCGCGGACACGGGCGTGACGTCCGGGCTGATCACCACCACGCAACAGGTCGGCGCCGCCCTCGGGACGGCAATCCTGGCGACCTCGGCGGCCACGCGAACGAGCGGCTTGCTCGAGACGGGCGCACCGGCGCGGGAGGCGCTGACGTCGGGGTTCCGCCTGGCGTACGGCTTGAGCGCAACGCTGACGCTCATCGCGGCCGCGATCGCTGCGGTGGTGCTGCGCCCGCGCCGTGCTGCCACGGAGCCGTTGGTCCAGTGCGATGCGGCTGCCTGAGGAATGGCGGGGCAGGCGGCCAGCCCCCTGGTGTGGCTGCCCTGGGGCACGGCGAGGCGGGCGGCCAGCCTGTGATGTGGCGGCCTAGGACGCAGCGAGGCAGGCGGCCGTCGCTGCCTAGGGCACGGCGAGGCAGGCGGCCAGCCCGTCATGTAGCGGCCCAGGACACGGCAAGGCAGGCGGCCAGCCTGTGATGTCGCTGCCTAGGGCACGGCGAGGTAGGCGGCCAGCCCGTCATGTCCCCGGCGCATCATCCACGCGTGGTTGGCGCGGAAGAACGGCCGCGCGACGACGTCGAGCCTGCGCAGCAACGGTTTCCGCGCGCGGACGTGCTGCGTGATCTCGAGCCGGGTGCCGTCCGCGAGCGGGTGCAGCGCTCCGGTGAGCGTGCCGTCGAGGTCGCCGCTGAGCCGGACGCGCACCCGTCCGGCCGACGCGTCCTGCTGCTCCCGATGCATCGCGACGACGATCCGGTACGGCAGCCGCGACCGGCAGACGACCTCGGCGGTGTCGTCGTCGACCTGGCGGACCGATCGGACGTCCGGCCACCACGAGGGATAGGACTCGAGGTCGACGACGGCGTCGAACACCCGCCGCGCCGGGATGCCGGGCAGCCACCACACGCTGCGGAACCGGTACTCGGCCATCGCGGTTCACTCCCGCGCCGAGACGAGGTCGCGCCCGTCGAGGGTGACGATGTCGACGGACGTGACGTCCGCCGGCGCGACGAGAGCCGAGCCGTCCAGCCCGAAGCCCTGCTCGCCCCACTTCGCCGACACAAGCCAGCTCCCGGCCTCCCAACGCACCCCATCCTTCGCGACGACCACCAGCTTGCACCTCTCTCCGGCTCGGACCCCCCGGACGGCCACGTGCACCCGGACCCAGCCGTCCGCAGGCGTGACATCCGCCGCGAGCCACGCCCCGGTGGCCGGGTTGGCTCCGGTGAGGACCCGCATGCCCGGCTGTGTCCCCTGCCCCGGCTGTGTCCCTGGCCCCTGCTGTGGCTGTCCCGGCTGTGGCTGCCCCGGCTGTGTCTCTGGCCCTGACGACGCTCCGGGACCACTCGCCGACGGCCCGTCCGCGATCGGCCCGGACACACTCATCCTCCCGACGACCACCCCACCCCCCAACGCAACCCCGGCCACCACCGCGACCATCGCCGCGCGCCAACGCCGCACCCGACGGTCCCGCCCCGGCGCGACGGCGGCCGACGGCTCACCTTCTGTCCGCCATTGTCCCCTCAGCCGCGGATCGTCCGTCGAGGTTGCTTCAGCGCGGATTCGACGCAGAGTCCGACGCAGGAGGACTTCACCGTTCTCAGGCGGGCCGTCCAGTGCCGCTTCGGGTGGGACCTCCGCCAGGAACGCACGCAGAGCGGCCAGACCGGGGTGATCGGTCCGGCACTGAGGGCACGTGCCCAGGTGGGCTTCGAACTCCGCGGTCTCGACCGAGGAAAGGGCGCCGAAGACGTAGGCGGCGAGCGGGATGTGCTCCTCCACAGTCATCGTCACCTCCGCTTCACCTCGGGCGCGGCCGGTGGACGGGCGGCACCCTCGGTCGGCGCCAGCTCGACCGCACGCGCGTGATCGCGGACGGTGGTCCGACGTTGTTCACACGCGCCGGAGCGTCCGGTGGTTCACCTCGGCGCACCTCGGGGTTCGGAGCCATCCTGTCCGCGGATGGGTCGGACGATGCCGTTCAGCGGGAATGGCGCTTGTCGATCTTGCCGGACGTTCCTGGGCTGTCCGGCACCGTGAACCCGCTGCCTGGATGTGGTGGAGGCTCGCGTGCCCAGGTTGCGTCGGCTGGTCCCGGTGATACTTGCGGCAGCGGTCGCTTCCGCGTGTGGGGGCACGGAGGCTGCGGGGTTGCCAGCCACCTTGAACTCGCCGACCGACATCGTGCTCAAGTGGCCCGCCGACCAGGCCGCGGCGGAGTACCTGCTCGAGTACGCGAACGCTCCCGAAGGGCCGTGGAATGCGTTGCAGTGTCTGCCGCCCGGCCAGACGTCCTACACGCATCCCGACCTGATCCCGGAAACGGACTTCTTCTGCCGCGTCCGCTCCTTCTCCGGGCCGGTGTCAGCGCCAGTGCCGATATCGCCGGGCGGCCCGAGCGCACCGGGCAGCACCGCGGCACCCGCACGCACGGTGCCGACGCGTGAGCCCGGTGCGGCGCCAACCGGACTCGTCGCCACCCCCACGGCACAGCGGACTGACGATCAGAGCGTGCAGTTCTCCTGGACCGACCGCTCGACCGATGAAGCCGGATTCCTGCTCGAGACCCGGCGGAAGGACACACCGGAGTTCGCTCCGGCCGAGGTGACCGGACCGAACGTGACGCAGTGTGCGTTGCCGCTCCTGCCGGGCGAGGAGGGCGCCACGTTCCGGGTTCGCGCACTCGCGTAGTCCGTGAAGGGAACCATGAGGGAATTAGATTCCGTGATGGTTCCCTTCACAGCCCGCTCTTCCCCGTCGTCCGGCGCTCGACGGGGAAGGGCTGACCCGGAGCTGGAGCCGTCAAGCGAGGTTCAGCACGTGTTCCAGGAACTCGCCGGTGTAACTACCCTCGGTGGCCGCGATCTGTTCCGGCGTTCCTTCGGCGATGACCATGCCGCCGCCGGAACCGCCCTCCGGGCCCATGTCGACGATCCAGTCGGACGTCTTGATCACGTCGAGGTTGTGCTCGATCACGATCACCGTGTTGCCCTTGTCCACCAAGCCGTTGATGACGCCGATCAGCTTGCTGATGTCCTCGAAGTGCAGGCCGGTGGTGGGCTCGTCGAGGATGTAAACGGTCTTGCCGGTGGACCGCTTCTGCAGTTCGCTCGCCAGCTTCACCCGCTGGGCCTCGCCGCCGGACAGCGTGGGCGCGGGCTGGCCGAGGCGGACGTACCCGAGCCCGACGTCGACGAGGGTCTGCAGGTGCCGGTGGATCGCCTTGATCGGCTCGAAGAACCCGGCAGCCTCCTCGATCGGCATGTCCAGCACGTCGGACACCGTCTTGCCCTTGTAGTGCACCTCGAGCGTCTCCCGGTTGTACCGGGCGCCCTTGCACACCTCGCACGGGACGTACACGTCGGGCAGGAAGTTCATCTCGATCTTGATCGTGCCGTCACCGGCGCACGCCTCGCAGCGGCCGCCCTTGACGTTGAACGAGAACCGGCCCTGCTGGTAACCCCGGACCTTCGCCTCGGTGGTGGCCGCGAACAGCTTGCGGACGTGGTCCCACACTCCGGTGTAGGTGGCCGGGTTGGACCGCGGCGTGCGGCCGATCGGCGACTGGTCGACGCGCACCAGCTTGTCGACGTTGCCCAGCCCGTTGACCCGGGTGTGCCGCCCCGGCACCTGGCGCGCGCCGTTGAGCTTGTTGGCCAGCACCTGCGCGAGGATGTCGTTGACCAGCGTGGACTTGCCCGATCCGGACACCCCGGTGACCGACACGAGGCAGCCGAGCGGGAACGACACGTCGATGCCGCGCAGGTTGTGCTCACGCGCGCCGACCACGGTGAGCTGCCGCTTCTTGTCGACCGGCCGGCGGATCGGCGGGATCTCGATCTGCCGCCGCCCGGACAGGTAGGCGCCGGTGACCGACTCCTTGTTCTTCAGCATCTTCTTGTACGGTCCACTGTGGACGATGTGGCCGCCGTGCTCGCCCGCGCCCGGGCCGATGTCGACCACCCAGTCACTCGACCGGATGGTGTCCTCGTCGTGCTCGACCACGATCAGCGTGTTGCCGAGGTCGCGCAGCCGGGTGAGCGTGTCGATGAGCCGGTGGTTGTCGCGCTGGTGCAGGCCGATCGACGGCTCGTCCAGCACGTACAGCACGCCCACCAGCCCGGACCCGATCTGCGTGGCGAGCCGGATGCGCTGCGCCTCACCACCGGACAGCGTGGCGGACGCGCGGTCGAGCGACAGGTACGTGAGGCCCACGTCGAGCAGGAAGCGCAGCCGCGCCTGGATTTCCTTGAGCACTGCGCCCGCGATCATCGCTTCGCGGGTGCCGAGCACCAGCTCGTCGAGGAACTGCGACGCCTCCGCGATGGACAGCGCACAGACCTCGGCGATCGAGCGGTCGCCCTGCGTGGCGTGTTCCAGCGTGACCGCGAGGATCTCCGGTTTGAGCCGCGTGCCCTGACAGGCCGGGCACGGCACCTCGCGCATGTAGCCCTCGTACCGCTCGCGCATGTACTCGGAGTCGGTTTGTTCCAGGCGCCGCTCCAGGAACGGGATGACCCCCTCGAACGCCGCGTAGTACGAACGCTGCCTGCCGTAACGGTTGCGGTAGCGGACGTGCACCTGCTCGTCGACGCCGTGCAGCACCGCCTTCTGGACGCGCGCGGGCAGCCGCCGCCACGGCGTGTCCATCCGGAACCCGACCGCTTCCGACAGCGATTCCAGCAGCCGCAGGAAGTAGTCGGCGCTCTGCCCGCCTGCCCACGGCGCGATGGCGCCCTCGGCCAGCGTGAGCTCGTCGTCGGGCACCACCAGCTCCGGGTCGACCTCCTTCCGGATGCCGATACCGCTGCACTCGGGGCAGGCGCCGTAGGGCGAGTTGAACGAGAACGACCGCGGCTCGAGGTCCTCGATCGCGAGCGGATGACCGTTGGGACAGGCCAGGTTCTCGGAGAACCCGCGGATGCGGTGCGGATCATTGTCGGGCAGGTCGACGAACTCCAGCTCGATCAGGCCGTCGGCCAGCCGCAGCGCCGTCTCCACCGAATCGGTGAGCCGCTGCCGCGCGCTGGTCTTGACCGTGAGCCGGTCGATGACCACGCCGATCTGGTGTTTCTCCTGTTTCTTCAGCTTCGGCGGATCGGTGAGCGGATGCACCGTGCCGTCGACGACCACGCGCGCGTACCCCTGCTGCTGCAGGTTCTGGAACAGGTCGAGGTACTCGCCCTTGCGCCCGCGCACGACCGGCGCGAGCACCTGGAACCGCGTGCCGTCGGTCATCTCCAGCACCTGGTCGACGATCTGCTGTGGCGTCTGCTTGCTGATCGCCTCGCCGCACGTGGGGCAGTGCGCCTTGCCCGCGCGGGCGTAGAGCAGCCGCAGGTAGTCGTAGACCTCGGTGATGGTGCCGACGGTGGAGCGCGGGTTGCGCGAAGTGGACTTCTGGTCGATCGACACCGCGGGCGAGAGACCCTCGATGAAGTCGACGTCCGGCTTGTCCATCTGCCCGAGGAACTGCCGCGCGTACGCCGACAGCGACTCCACGTACCGCCGCTGCCCCTCGGCGAAGATCGTGTCGAAGGCGAGGCTCGACTTGCCGGAACCGGACAGGCCGGTGAACACGATCATGCTGTCGCGGGGCAGGTCGAGATCCACGCCGCGGAGGTTGTGCTCGCGGGCTCCGCGAACAACGAGGCGATCAGCCACGCCCACGTCCCTTCAGTTCATTCTCTGCTCTGGGGCCCCCGCCCGGGTGGTCCGGTGCCGGAGGCTGCGGCCAGGCTAGGCGCGACCACCGACAAAAACTGGGTCGCAGGCCGTCGACCTGGGCATTTTCCGGATTCCGGGGTGGCCGCCCGGCGTAGTGGAGACGCGGGCGGGTCCCGTTCCACGATACAGGTGCGGCCCGGGCGCCCCGACCCGGAGCGCGCGGGTGGAAGCCGGGGCGGCGGCCCGGCTACCGTGTGGTCTCGTGAACATCGCCGACACTTACACCGGGCACGTCGAACCGGGCGGCGACGCCGCCCGCCGGACGCTGGACGGGCTCACGATCACGAAGCTCTCCGTTGGCCCGATGGACAACAATGCGTACCTGCTGGTGTGCCGCGCCGAGAACGAGGCCCTGCTGATCGACGCGGCCAACGACCCGGAGCGGATCTCCGACCTGGTCGGCCACGGCCCCGACCGGCCCGCGCTGCGCACGATCGTCACGACGCACCAGCACGCCGACCACTGGCAGGCACTGGGCGCGGTGGCGGGCGCGAACGGCGCGAACACCGCGGCGCACCCGCTCGACGCGGAGCCACTGCCGGTACCCCCGGACTTCCTGGTCGAGCACGGCGACACGCTGCGCTTCGGGAAGATCGCGCTCGAGGTGATCCACCTGCGCGGCCACACGCCGGGCTCGGTGGCTCTGCTGTACCGCGACCCGGCAGGCCACGCCCACCTCTTCACGGGCGACTCGCTGTTCCCCGGCGGGGTCGGGAAGACGGGGTCGCCGGAGGATTTCACGTCCCTGCTGGGTGACGTCGAGACGCGCATCTTCGGCGAGCTGCCGGATGACACGTGGTTCTATCCGGGACACGGGGACGACTCGACGCTGGGAGCGGAACGGCACAAGGTGGCGGATTGGCGTTCGCGGGGCTGGTGAGCTGACCGCGAGCCCGGGCCGCCTGTCGATCGTGGCGGCCCGGGCTCACGTCCTCCTGGAACGCCTGCATCAAGCCGGTTCCGGCCGCTAACCGACAAAACGCGGTACCGGAGCCCGGCAGATCGCGGACCCCGGACCGCACGCCATCCGAGCTGCTCAGTCCTGTCGTTCGTAAGGCAGCTTCTCCCCCGCCTCCACCGCGAACGGCAGGTGATTCCCGGCCGGTGGCAACGGGCACGTCGCGAAATCCGTGAACGCGCACGGCAGGTTGGCGGCCCGGTTGAAGTCCAGCGTCACCGTCCCGTCCGGGGCCGCCGGTGGGACCGGCAGAGACCGGTTCGCCGGATACGTCGTGACCCCGCTCGTCTCGTCCGTGAAGAGGATGTTGAACCCTTCCTCACGGCCATTGAAAGCCGTCAACTTGTGTTCGACACCGTTGTGGGTGAAGCGGACCACGCCGGGGGCGGTGTAGACATGGGAGAGACCTTCGACCACCGCACCCACCGTCGTCGGCTGGGGCTCGGCGAACGGCTCGAAGCGGCCCTTCAGCACCCAGGCCTCGTCGGGCTCATACGCCGGTACGCCGTGGAAGCCGTGCAGTACCGGGGCTTTCGGGTCGTGCACGCGGATCAGGTACCCCGACCGGCGGGCGATCTCGATCTCCACCTCGCCTGCCGTCACGCGGGTGACGGCTCCGCTGTTGACCAGTTCGAACCGCTGCACCCCGGTGATCGGCGCGCCCTCGTACTGCAGGTCGCCGCCCGACGGGTCCACGTACGCGGCCGAAGCGTCCTGCCACCAGCGGCCAGGCAGGCCGGGGTAGGTGCGCGGCGAGTCCTCGAGCCAGTCGAGCGACACCAGCGCCAGCCAGCCGTACGGATCGGCCAGCGTCTTCTCGCGATCCGCCTTCCAGTCGTGCCACGCCTGCGCGAATTCCACCGTCATGTCCGGGCCCCTTCCGCTCGTCTGCCCAGCACAACACGGACGCCGGGGTGGCATTCCCGGCTCCCATGATGCGGAACGGTAGGGTCGCCCGGGTGGCGGAGCAGACGGAACCGGCCGTGGAGATCTACACCGACGGCGCATGCAGCGGCAATCCCGGACCGGGCGGATGGGGCGCGCTGCTGCGCTACGGCAAGCACGAGCGCGAAATGTACGGCGGCGCGGACACCGTCACCACCAACAACCGCATGGAGCTGATGGCGCCGATCCAAGCGCTGGAAAGCCTCACCCGCGCGTCCGTCGTGCGGATCTACACCGACAGCACGTACGTCCGCAACGGCGTCACCCAGTGGATGCCGCGCTGGAAGCAGAACGGCTGGCAGACCCAGGCGAAGCAGCCGGTCAAGAACGCCGATCTCTGGCAGCGCCTCGACAAAGCCGGCGAGCGGCACGAGGTCGAATGGCTGTGGGTCAAGGGCCACGCCGGGCTGCCGGAGAACGAACGCGCGGACAAGCTCGCGGTCAAGGGTGCCCAAGAAGCCGCGCAGGCCGGGATCCGCCGGGCCCGCGGCTGACCATGGCGAACCCCTGTCCGTGCGGCCTGCCCGAGCCCTACCCCGCCTGCTGCGGCCGCTTCCATCGCGGCGGCCAGCACGCCCCCACGGCTGAGCGGCTGATGCGGTCCCGCTACTCCGCCTTCGTCGTCGGCGAGCCGGACTACCTGCTGGCCACCTGGCATCCGAGCACCCGCCCGACGCGCCTCGAACTCGACCCCGCCCGGAAGTGGACCCGGCTGGAGATCGCCGGGTCCACCGGTGGCTCGTTGCTGGAGAACGAGGGCACCGTCGAATTCCGCGCGCACCACCGCGACGGCGTGCAGCACGAGAACAGCCGGTTCGTCCGCGAGGGCGGGCGCTGGTACTACGTCGACGCACTCTAGATCCGAAAGAGGGCTGTTCCCCGGCGCTCCGGGCGGCTACGATCACCGACTTAGTAAAACAACTTTACTAACAATCGATCCGCCGCCGCCCGGAGCCCGAGGAGGACCGCTCGTGACCCCACGCCGGCCGAAAATCCCCGGACGGCTGCTCGCCGTCGTAGCCCTTGCCGTCGCGCTGGTACCCGGCGTGGCGGCAGCCGCGCAAAGCCGGCAGACCCAGCCGGACCAGCAGCCGATCCCCGGCTACCTCATCCAGTCCTCGGCCAAGGTGCCCGACGACGCCGCAGTGTCCAAGCCCGGCTTCGACGCGAAGGGCTGGTACCCGGTCGGCTCGCGCTCCACCGTGTACGCCGGGCTGCTCGCCAACGGCCGCTACGCCGACCCGTTCTACTCCACGAACATGAAAAACGTGCCCACCGCGGATTTCAAGGTCCCGTGGTGGTACCGCGCCGACGTCAAGGTGACCGACCCGTCGCGCCGCACATACCTCGACTTCAGCGGCGTGCTGTCCAAGGCCGACGTGTGGGTCAACGGCACCCGCATCGCCACGAAGGACGAGGTCAACGGCGCTTACCCCCGCCACGACCTCGACGTCACCGCGCAGGTGCACGAGGGCGTCAACAGCGTCGCGTTCAAGGTCTATCCCAACGATCCCAACAACGATCTGTCGATGGGCTGGATCGACTGGGCACAGACTCCGCCGGACCAGAACATGGGGCTCGTCCGCGACGTCGTCGTCCGGCACAGCGGGCCGGTCGCGCTGCGTGGCGCGCACGTCGTGACCAAGCTGCCGTCCCTCGAGCACGCCGACCTCACCGCGAAAGCCGACGTACGCAACGATTCCGGCGAAGCCGTGCGCGCCACCGTGTCCGGCACGGTCGCGGGCAGGCCGGTGCGCCAGGAGGTTTCGCTCGCCGCGCACGAGAAGAAGACGGTGACGTTCCCGGTGATCGGCGTCGACCGGCCGCAGGTCTGGTGGCCCGCCGGGATGGGCGGACAGCCGTTGCACGACCTGGACCTGACCGCGAGCGTCGACGGCAAGGCGTCCGACGCCAGCGACTCCCGCTTCGGGATCCGCGACGTCAAGGCGCCGCTGAACTCCAGCGGCGGCAGGCAGTACGTCGTCAACGGCAAGCCGCTGATGATCAAGGGCGGCGGCTGGTCCCCCGACCTCCTGCTGCGCTGGGACGCCGGACGCGCGGCCGACAAGCTCGCCTACGTCAAGAACCTCGGCCTCAACACCGTGCGGCTGGAAGGGCACATCGAGCCCGACGAGTTCTTCGACCTCGCCGACGAGATGGGCGTGCTGACCATGCCCGGCTGGGAATGCTGCGACAAGTGGGAAGGCCAGGTCAACGACAAGGAGAAGGGTGAGCCGTGGACGGAAGCCGACTACCCGATCGCCAAGGCCTCGATGACCGCCGAAGCCGAGCGGCTGCGTGATCACCCGAGCGTGCTGTCCTTCCACATCGGCAGTGACTTCGCGCCCGACGCGCGGATCGAGAAGGGCTACCTCGACGCGCTGGCCGCCGCCGACTGGCCCGCGGCGGTGATCTCCGCGGCGTCGGCCAAGGCTTCGCCGAAGCTGGGACCGTCCGGGATGAAGATGAACGGCCCGTACGACTGGGTCCCGCCGGGTTACTGGTACGACAAGGCGCACGACGGCGCGGGCGGCGCATGGAGCTTCAACTCCGAAACCAGCGCGGGCCCGAGCATTCCGACGATGGACACGCTCAAGCGGATGATGTCCCCGGCCGAGCTGGAGACGCTGTGGAAGAACCCGGCCGCGCCGCAGTACCACCGGTCGGAGTCGGACACCTTCGCGAATCTCAAGCTCTTCGGCGACGCGCTGACCGGCCGGTACGGCAAGCCGAGCGGGCTGGACGACTTCGTGCGCAAGGCGCAGCTGGCGCAGTACGAGAACGTCCGGGCGGAGTTCGAATCGCACGCGCGGAACTTCACCGACGCGAAAAACCCGTCGACCGGGCTGATCTACTGGATGCTCAACAGCGGCTGGACGTCCCTGCACTGGCAGCTCTTCGACGCCTACCTCGACCAGAACGGCGCGTACTACGGCGCCAAGAAGGCGAACGAGCCGCTGCACATCCAGTACTCGTACGACACGAAGTCGGTCGAGGTGGTCAACTCCACCGCGAAGAAGGCATCCGGGCTCACCGCGAGCGTCGAGCTGTTCAATGTGGACGGTACGAAGAAGTTCTCGCAGACCAAGCGGGACCTGTCGGTGAGCGGCGCCGGAGCGCACACGAAGGCGCTCGGCATCGGGCCGGTCAGCGGGTTGTCACCGACGTACCTGGCCAAGCTGGTGCTCACCGACCAGGCGGGCAAGGAGGTCAGCCGGAACGTGTACTGGCTGTCCACCAAGGAGGACAAACTCGACTGGAAGAACAGCGACTGGTACTACACGCCGACCACCTCGTACGCCGACCTGTCCGGGCTCGCGGACCTGGCCCAGGTCAAGGTGAGCAGCACGGCGGACTCGGTCGCGCGGCCGGACGGCACCACCGTCACCACGGTGAAGCTCACCAACACCTCACGGGGCAAGGTACCGGCGTTCATGGTGGACACGCACGTGGTCGGGACGTCGGGCACGCCGGTGCTGCCGGTGACGTGGTCGGACAACCAGGTCAGCCTCTGGCCGGGTGAATCCGTCACGCTCACCGCCACGTACCGCACGGCTGACCTGCACGGTTCGGCTCCGTCGGTACGGGTTGCGGGCTGGAACACCGGGACGCAGACCGTGCGTGCGTGACACGCCGTGGGTCACCACCGAACGTGGCCACGTTGTCCCGCACCCATTCCAGCGCGAGAACCTGGTCGTACAGCGAGAGATTGCCGTCCGAAATCCCGGGCAGCCGGAGCAGCCCGAGCCGGTACCCGATAGTCACCACGACCACGCCGTGCCGGCCCGGGTTTCCACCGCTGTCACCTGCGGCAGCCTAAACACCGGTCCCCGCGCGCCCCGCGGCGCCGCGGGGTGATGATGGGCCGGTGCACATCGCGGCGGAATTGGTGGCGCTCGTCCTGACGGTCCTCGTGGTCACCGTCCTCGCGCGCCGGATGGATTGGTCGGCACCGTTGTGCCTGGTGGCGGTCGGGGTGGCCGCGTCGTTCCTGCCGGGGGTACCGGAGTACGAGCTCGACCCCGAGGTCGTACTGATCGGGTTGCTGCCCCCGCTGCTGTACTCGGCGTCGATCCAGACGTCGCTCGTCGCATTCCGCAAGCTGCGCGGGCCGATCGCGCTGCTGTCGGTCGGGCTCGTGGTGTTCACCGCGTTCGCGGTCGGGCTCGTCGCGTGGGTCGTGGTGCCGGGGCTGCCACTCGCCGCCGGGATCGCGCTGGGTGCGGTCGTCGCGCCGCCGGACGCCGTGGCCGCGAGCGTGGTCGCGCGCCGGGTCGGGATGCCGCGCAAGCTCGTCCGGCTGCTGGAGGGCGAAAGCCTGTTCAACGACGCTGCGGCGCTCGTCGCGCTGCGGACGGCGATCGCGGCCATCGCGGGTGCGGTCAGCCTGTGGCAGGCCGGGCTCGACTTCCTGCTCGCTGCGGTCGGCGGGATCGTGGTGGGCTTCCTGGTCGGCCTGATCGTGATGTACCTGCGCGCGAAGCTGGACGAGCCCATCACCGACACCGCGTTGTCGTTCGCGGTGCCCTTCGCGGCGTACCTGCTCGCCGAGGCCGCGCACGGGTCGGGCGTGCTCGCGGTGGTGGTCACCGGGCTCATCCAGGGGCATCAGGCGCCGCGGATCCAGTCCGGGCCGTCGCGGCTGGCGACCAGGCTGAACTGGCAGACCGTCCAGTTCCTGCTGGAGAACATGGTCTTCCTGCTGATCGGCCTGCAGCTGCGGCGGATTCTCGACGAGGTCGGCAAGAGCGGGCTGTCGCTGGGCGAGCTGATCGGGATCTGCGCGGCCGTGCTCGGCGCGACGATCGTCGCGCGGGTGCTGTGGATGTCCGGGATCGGGGTGGTGAAACGGCTCCTGCACAGCTCGGGGGTCGACCGCCGGAAGGCCTGGCCGTGGCGGTACTCCGCGGTGATCGCGTGGGCCGGGATGCGCGGGGTGGTCACGCTCGCCGCGGCGTTCGTGCTGCCCGCGGACACCCCGCAGCGGGCGGTGCTCGTGCTGGCCGCATTCGTCGTGGTGGCCGGAACGCTGGTGGTGCAGGGGATGACGTTGCCCGCGTTGATCCGGCGGCTGCGGTTGCCCCGGCCGGACCCGGCGGAGGATGCCCTGCAGGAGGCCGCCGTGCTGCACGACATGACGCGCGTCGCGCTCGGCAGGCTGGAGGAGCTGCGCCGTCCGGAAGACCCGCCCGAGGTGATCCAGCGGCTCCGCGACCGGCTGCGGGATCGCTCCGACGCGGCGTGGGAACAGCTCGGACGGCAGAGCGCGCTGGCCGAAACGCCGAGCGACGCGTACCGGCGGCTGCGCACCCAGCTGCTGGACGCCGAACGTGAGCAGTTCATCCAGGCCCGCGATCTCGGTACGGCCGACGACGCGGTACTGCGCCGGGTACTCGCCCGGCTGGACATCGAAGAATCCATGCTCGACCGCGACGAGGAGGAACCACCGGTGGCCGAACGCGAACTCAGCACGCCCGCTGCCACAGCCGGTTCGTGCAAGCACCTCAGCCACGAATGGCAGGACCCCTCGCCGAGCTCGCCGGACGCGTGCACCGCGTGTATCGAGGAGGGGACCACGTGGGTACACCTGCGTAAATGCCTGAAGTGCGGCAACGTTGCGTGCTGCGATTCGTCGCCGCGCAGGCATGCGTCACAGCACTTCCACGAGAGCCGGCACCCGGTGATGCGCAGCTTCGAGCCGGGCGAGACGTGGCGGTGGTGCTTCGTGGACAAGCAGCTCGGCTGAGCACGTTAGGGTCGGAGACATGAGCACCCCCGAGCAGGAAGCCGAGTACCGCCAGCACCGGTTCAGCCCGCCGCCCGGCGCCACGGAGATTTTCCTGGTGCGGCACGGGGAATCGATGCCACAACGGCTCAGCGCCCCTTTCGATCTCGTCGACGGGCAGGCCGACCCCGACCTCGCGCCCGAGGGCCGTGACCACGCGATGCGCGTAGGCGAACGGCTGGCCGGTGAACGGGTCGACGCGCTGTACGTCACCACGCTGCGCCGCACCGCCCAGACGGCCGCACCGCTCGCGGAGAAGCTCGGCCTCACCCCGCAGGTCGAGCCGGACCTGCGCGAGATCTTCCTCGGCGAGTGGGAAAACGGGCTCTTCCGCAAGAACACCGCCGAGGGGCATCCGCTGGCCCGGCAGCTGTGGCGCGAGCAGCGGTGGGACGTCCTTCCCGGCGCGGAGTCCGACGAGGCGTTCGGCCGCCGCGTCCGGGCCGGGATCACGCGGATCGCAGCGGCGCATCCGGACCAGCGCGTGGCGGTGTTCACGCACGGCGGCGTGATCGGCGAGGTGCTCGCCCAGGCCAGCCGCGCGCTGGAGCGGTTCGCGTTCCTCGGCGCGGACAACGGGTCGGTTTCGCATGTGGTGGTGCACGGCGATGCCTGGGTCGTCCGGCGGTTCAACGACACGGCTCACCTGGCGGCGCGGCTGGGCTGAGGGATCAGCCCGGCCGCGACGAGCTGCACGGTCACCAGCACCGCGACCGACTCCGCCGCGAGCAGCCCGATCAGCACGAGGACCTGCGTGGTCCCGGCCTGCAGCGGGCTCGCGCCGCCGAGCAGCACCCCGACGTACGCGCCGGGCAGCGTGACGAGCCCGACCGTGCGGGTCTGGTCGAGAGCCGGGATCAAGGCGTGCCCGGCGGACGGACGGCAGATCTCCAGCGCGGCGTGCCGGGGAAGGAAACCCAGCGCCAGCGCGGCTTCGTACTCGCCGTGGCGCTGGGCAAGCTCGTCGAGCGCCCGGCGAGCGGCCTGCGAGGTCGCGGTCATCGAACCGCCGATCACGATCCCCGCAACGGGCACGACGGCAATCGGCTTCGCCGGCACGACCCCGGAACCCAGCACGACCCCCAGCACCGGGACGACGCCGGACGCCAGCGCCAGCGCAACCCAGCCGACCCGGCGCGGCACCCGGATGCGGGCAGCGGACGTCACGGCGGCAATGGCGAACATGAGGAGCACGAAGAGCCCGGTCAGCCAGCCGGACCGCAGGATGAACGTGATGACGAGCGAGACCAGCGCCAGCTGCCCGACCGCGCGGACCGCCGCCACCAGCACCGCCCGCCCCTGACCGAGCCCACCCCAGCGAACGACCGCCGCGGCGGCGAGGGTGAGCACGACGAGCACGGCGATGAGGGCGGGCCCGAATCCGATCGCACCGTTCACGCCCGTGATCCTGCCGCAGTGGCGGACCGGGGGCTGGGGTGCGGGATGGGTGGGGCTGGGTTTGGTTGAACGGGCCGGCCTTCGCGCGCGGCACGGTTGGCCGGGCTTGGCTCGGCAACGCCACGCGCCCTGCACTCGACGCCGAGCTCATCCCCAACACTGGGCCCCAGGCCGAGTGTTGGCCGGACGCAGCTAGGCGCTACAGCTGAGCTGTCGTCCCTCCCCGGCGACCGACCGCTCGGCGACCACCTGCCCGTCGACCCGGATGCGGCACCCCAGCGCCCCCTCGCCTGCGTTCTGCGCGACGAGGCTGGTGAACACGTGGTCGCCGACGTGGGTGGTCCGCTGAACGGTGACCGACCAGGGCGTCGGCACCTCGGCCCGCTGCTCGAGGTCCCCGCCCGCGGCGACGTAGGTGAGGTTGCGGGCGCCGTCGGTGCCGGTGAGCTCGTAGACGACCGTGCGGGTGATCTCCTGGACGATCGCCGGTTCGGCGGTCACCGCGGGGGCTGCGGCGGGGGCCGGCGCGGGCCGTCCCGGCGCGGCTTTGGGCATGACGTACCAGGCCACCGTGACCGCGACGGCGATCACGCCCACCACGACCACCACGCTGCCGAGCGGCCGCAGCCTGCTCGGTTCCCCCCGGGCCGCAGCGGGCCGGATCGAGCCAGGAACACCCATGGAGAGGTCTTCTCTTCCTCGAGCGCACTTCCACCGAGTACGACGTCTGGTTTCTCGCCAGACCGTCACACGGCGTTAGCCGATCCGGAAAATCCGAACTGTTTTCACCCTGATGGGTGTATCAGGTCCCGGCCCGTAACTCGGTCACCACGGATGATGCTCCATAACACTGTCGTGCCACCCCGCGCACGGAGCGTGATCAGTCGACCAGTCCGGCGTCGGACAGCATCCGCAGCACGCGCTGTCCGGCGGGCGGGCACGACGCGGCGTCACCGGCCCGCAGCCACGCCGCCTCGGCGATCTCCGCCGAGGGTGCCGGGTCGCCCGTGTGGTCGGCGGTGTAGCAGGTCATCCGCACGCGGCGGCCGTCGGCGAACCCGTCCGCCTGCTCGTCGAGGAGGGCGAAGAAGCGGAAGCTGAGCGGGTCGAGGGCCACGCCGAGCTCCTCGCGGATCTCGCGGCACAGCCCTTCGACGTCGCCCTCGCCGGGTTCGCGTTTGCCGCCGGGGAGGTAGAACTTCGTCTTGCCGGTGGTCCGCACCGACAGCAGCCGCCGGTCCCGGACGTGGACCCAGGCCAGAGCGTCGATCGGGGTCATGCCGCGCATTCTGTCGTACCCGGCGGGCATGATTGCGGGGTGTACTGCGAAACACCGCCGCCTGCCGCGCTGCGCCGGGTCGTGCGCTGCCGCTGGGAGTCGGTGGAGCACGGGCCGAAACACATCGTGCCCGACGGCTGCGTGGACCTCGTCGCAGGCGGCGGCGAGGTCTTCGTGGCAGGCCCGGACACGACGGCGTGGACGTCGGTCTTCCCGCCCGGCACCCACCTGCGCGGCCTGCGCTTCCGGCCGGGCGCGGCCGCCGCGGTGCTGGGCGTGGGCGCCGACGAACTGCGCGACAGCCGGGTCCCGCTCGCGCACCTGTGGAACCACCACGGCGCAACGCTCACCGACGAAATCCTGAGCGGCCGCGACCTGGCTGAAGTGGTGGCAGCGCAACGCCCGGCAACGGTGGATCCGGTGGTGGCACGGATGCTGGCGGAGCTCACCGTAGTGCCGGGGGCGCCGGGGGTGCCGGGGGATTTTGCAGCGTTCACGCAGGACCTGGAAGCCGTGGATCGGTGCGAGCAGCCCGGCCGCGCGGCGTCGGCTCCGGACGCCGGGGGTCGGCGCGGGCAGCTGTCCGCGCGACATCCCGGGAGCACCACCTGGGGTCCGGACGCCGTGCCCTCGGCACGAGAACGCGGGAACGCCGGGCGGGGTCCGGACATCGGGAGTCGGCACGAGCAGTCCTCAGCACGACATCCCAGCGTCGCCTGGGGCCGGTACGGCGCTGATCCACGCGGGCAGCCGTCCGCGTGGCATCTCGGCGCCACCCAGCCGGAATGGCGTCCAAGCACCCGGAGTCGCAGTGAGCGGCAGTCCCGGCGCCGGTTCACGCTCGCGGTCGGGTACGGGCCAGCCACCTACCGGCGGGTCCTGCGGCTCCAGCGAGCCATCGCACTGGCCCGCGCCGCGCCGAGTCTCGCGGAGCTGGCCGTCGCCGCGGGGTACGCCGACCAACCCCATCTCACCCGCGACTGCAAGGCGCTCACCGGCCTCACCCCCAGCGCCTACTTCACCTGGTAAGCACCCAGTTCCTGGTGCCGGGCAAGGAAATGCGCCGTGTCGAGGGTCGCCGGGTAGAGGGCCCGGTAGTGCGCGTAGAACTCGTCGTACCGATCGGCGCGGGCTGCGTCCGGCCGGATCACCTCGGCGACCGGGTTCCACGCCTCGATGTCCGGCTCCAGACCGACCGCGACGGCCGCCAGGAAGGCGTCCCCGAAACACGCGCCGATCGTTTCGGTCGGGACGTGCTGCGGGGTACGGGTCACATCGCTGACGATGCCGGTCCACACCCGGCCCTGGGTCCCGCCGCCCACCGCGACCAGGCGGCGGGCCGGTGCGCCCATGGCCTCGAGGTTGTGCCGCACGCCGTAGGCCGTTCCCTCCAGCGCGGAGCGGTACAGCTCAGCCCGGCCGTGCGCGGTGGTCAGCCCGGCGATCACGCCGCGCGCCGACGGGTCCGGCACCGGTGTCCGTTCACCGGCGAAGTACGGCAGCATCAGCAATCCGCGACTGCCCGCCGGCACTTTTCCCGCCGCGGCAACGAGTTCTGCGAAGTCGCCGTCGAAGAGTTCACGCAGCCAATCGGTGATCGCGCCGGAGGTCGCCATCCCCGCGGCGAGCGAGTAGCTGCCCGGGAACACCCCGCGCGTCGCCCACAGCCCCGGCACCGCGCGCGCCTCGGCGACCGCCTGGACGAGGAACATCGTGGTGCCGTACATGACCATCGTGTCACCGGGTTCGCGTACCCCGGCGCTGGTCGCCTCAGCCCACGCGTCGATGGTCCCGCAGGTCACCGGTAACCCGGCGGGGAGCCCGGTCTCGGCGGCGGCCGCGGCGGTGACCGTGCCTGCCACCTCGGTCGGCCAGGCCAGCCGCGGAAGGCCGACCCCCGGTGCGACGAGCGCCGCCCAGTCCGCGGCCCACGCGCCGGCGCGCAGGTCGTACATCGGGTCGCACTGGCTGGCCGAATGGTGGTCGAGCACGTACTCGCCGGTGAGCCGCTGCACGAGGTACGAACTCGCCATCAGGAACTGCCGCGTCCGTCCGGCGACGCCGGGCTCGTGCCGGTACAGCCACCGCCATTTCGGGCCGGCCGCCTGGCTCGACAGCGCGCTGCCACAACGCTCCACAATGGACTCTTCACCGAGTTCGGCGGTGAGTTCGGCGATCTCGGCACTCGCGCGGGTGTCGACGCCGTACAGGATCGCGGGGCGCAACGGACGGCCGCAGTCGTCCGCGGGCAGCAGCACGGGACCGATGCCGCTCACTGCCAGCCCGGACAGGGTGCGCCCACCGGCGGCGTCCAGCAGCTCGCGCACGCACGCGGTGAACCCCGCCCACCAGACGGTTTCGGCGTCGTGTTCGAACCAGCCCGGACGCGGACGGGAGGTGCTGTGAGGACGGGTGACGCGCGCCAGTACAGTGCCGTCCGCACCCACGAGGACGCCCTTCGAGCCGGACGTGCCGATGTCGATGCCGACCAGCACCGCAGCACCTCCGGTAAGCGGACGGTAAACGATTACCGGGACGGTATTCTTCGGTCACCGGGGTGTCAAGCAAGCCAGGACGAGGAGGCGTGGTGGCCACGATCAGCGACGTCGCCGCCCGGGCAGGCGTCTCCACGGCGACCGTGTCCAGGACACTGAACGGGAAGTCCACAGTGGATCCCGAGCTCGCCGCGCGCGTGCTCGCGGCGGCCGAGGAGCTGGGCTACCACCCGAACGGACTGGCGCGGAACCTTCGTCGCCAGGAGACGGCCGTCCTCGCACTGATCATCTCCGACGTCGAAAATCCGTTCTTCACGTCGATCGCACGCGGGGTCGAGGACCTGGCGCAGGTGTCGGGGTACTCGGTGGTGCTGTGCAATTCGGACGAGAACGAGGACAAGGAACGCCGGTACCTCGACGTCGCGCTGCAGGAACGGGTCGCGGGTGTGCTGCTGTCCCCCACCGGCCCGACCACGAACGTCACCCGCCTGCGCCGCCTCGGTACCCCGGTAGTGGCCGTCGACCGCCCCCTGCCGGGCACGGACGGTGACCAGGTCCTCGTCGACACCCGCCGCGCCGCCCGGCAAGCGGCCCGCCACCTGGTGGCGAGCGGCTATCGGCAGGTGGCGTGCCTGACCGGACCGGCCGGAGTCCGCACCGCCGACGACCGCCTGGCGGGCTACCTCGACGCGGTCGGCGACGAAAACGCGGAGTACCGCCGAGCCGAATACCGAGCCGAAGGCGCCCGCCGCGCCGCTGCGGAGCTGCTGGACCAGCCGACCCCACCGGACGCCCTGCTGATCGCGAACAGCACGATGGCGATCGGTGTGCTGGAGGCCCTGGCGAGCCGAGGCCTGCGCGCCGGACGAGACATCGGCCTGGTCTCCTTCGACGACGCCCCGTGGACCACACTGGTCGACCCACCCCTGACGGTAGTGGCCCAGCCGGCGTACGAAATCGGCCGCGTCGCGGCGCAGCTCCTGCTGGCCCGCATCGCCGACAGCACCCGCCCAGCAGTGACGACAACCCTGGACGCCCAGCTGATCGAACGGCAAAGCTCCCACCGCTGACCTGGGACGCCTGGGACGCCTGGGACGCCTGGGACGCCTGGGACGCCTGGGACGCCTGGGACGCCTGGGACGCCTGGGACGCCTGGGAC
>NZ_JNYZ01000054.1 GCF_000717335.1 Amycolatopsis jejuensis | reverse complement strand
CCTTCCTTCCTCACCTTCTTTGCCCCGCCCCATTTACCCCACCCGCACCACCTTGCCCAGATTCCCCTCGCCTCACCTGCCTCCCCCGTCCGCCTTGCCCTACCTCACCTCACCACCCTTGCCCCACCTGTCCTGCCACACGGCACCGCCCCGCACGAGGGTCCCCCTCACACCACCCAAACTCAACCCTCCACACCCCCAATCCCCAGCCCAATCCCCGTCCCCCACCCCGAAACCCCTCCCAATCCGGTGAAAACCCGAAAGATCCGAAGAAAGCCGCTTGTCCCCACCCCCGTTCTCTGATGTAGTCAACCCATCACCGAACGCAACCTCCCCTCCCCGGAGCACTCGCTCCATTGTGGACACCGAAAGGAAAACCCTTGTTCAGCAACAGATTCTTCAGCCTGCTCTCACGCTCCCTCGCAGGCGCCGCAGCAGTCATGACCATCCTCGGGTTCGCCAGTCCTGCCGTAGCAGCCCCACCTCCGCCGACGCAGAACACCCAGATCATCGGCGGAACACAGGCCAGCCAAGGCGAATTCCCATGGATGACAAGACTTTCGATGGGCTGCGGCGGCGCACTGTACACCCGGCAGATCGTCCTCACCGCCGCACATTGTGTGGACCGCACCGGCGCAGATTCGTCGATCACCGCCACCCTCGGCGTCGTCGATCTGCAAAGTTCCAGCGCAAAGAAAGTACGGTCGACGTACGTGTACCGCTCCCCCGCCTACGACACCACCGGCGGCGATTGGGCCCTCGTCAAGCTCGCCAGCCCAGTCAGCGACATCCCGACGCTGCCGATCGCCACCACAGCCGCGAGCAACTCCGGCATGTTCACCATCGCCGGTTGGGGTGCAGCCGCGGAAGACGGTGCGCAACAACGCTATCTGCAGAAAGCAGAGGTCCCGTTCGTCAGTGATGCGACCTGCCAGTCCCAAGGCGGCGACTACACCGGCCTTGTCCCGGAAGCGGAAATCTGCGCGGGCAACGTCGACGACGGTGGCGTCGACGCCTGCCAGGGCGACTCCGGCGGCCCGATGTTCCGCCGCGACGAAGCAGGCCAATGGCTCCAGGTAGGCATCACCAGCTGGGGCGACGGCTGCGCCCGCGCGCACGCGCCGGGTGTCTACACCGAGGTGAGCACGTTCGCGTCGGACATCGCCGCCGCAGCAGGGAGGATGACGACGACCTGAGTCACGAGCGGATCTTGTCCAGCCGGGACACCGTGTCGGCGAAACCCCGCACGAGCTCGGCCATTACGTCGGCCACCGGGCGGACCCGGTCCATCCGGCCGACGATCTGGCCGACCGGCATCGACACCACCGCCGGGTCCGCGGCGGCGTGGATGCGGTTGTGCGCATAAGAAACGAGGAGGTTCTGCAATGGCATAGGCAACGGGTCCGGGGCACCGGGGGCCGACCAGGCTTCGGTCCAGCGGGTCTTGAGCAGGCGGGCCGGTTTGCCGGTGTAGATGCGGGTACGCACAGTGTCCGCGGAGGTCGCGGCCACCAGGGCGTCCTGCATCGCGGCGGAGCCGGGCATGGTCTGCCGGTACTCCTCGGTCGCGAGCCAGAACGATCCCATCCACGCGCCTGACGCACCCAGCGCCAGTGCGGCGGCGACCTGGCGGCCCGAGCCGATGCCGCCTGCGGCGAGCACCGGGGCCCGGTCGCCGACGGCGTCGACGATTTCCGGGACCAGCACCATGGTCGCGATCTCGCCGGTGTGGCCGCCTGCCTCGTGGCCTTGGGCGACGACGAGGTCGACGCCGTTGTCGACGTGGCGTACCGCGTGCGAGCCCTTGCCGGCCAAGGCCGCCACCGGGACGCCGGCGTCGTGGGCGCGGGCGATGACGTCCGCCGGTGGGGAACCGAGGGCGTTGGCGACGAGGCTGATCCGGTGGTTCAGGGCGACGTCCACGTGGGACCGGGCGACCGAGTGCAGCCAGCCGAGCACGCCGGCGCGTTCGTCGGTGTCATCGGGCAGCGGCGGGACACCGAGGTCTCGGAGCACTTTGTCGACAAAGGAACGGTGGCCGTCCGGGATGAGCTTTGTGAGGTCGGTCTGGCTTCCTTCGGACGGGATCTTGGCGGGCATCACGATGTCGACGCCGTACGGCTTGCCGCCGGTGTTGCCGTCCATCCAGGACAGCACCGCGTCGAGTTCGGCGGGGTCGTTGAAGCGGACGCAGCCCAGCACGCCGAGGCCGCCCGCGCGGCTGATCGCGGCGGCCACGTGCTCCGAGGGGGTGAAGCCGAAAATCGGCACGTCGACGCCGAACCGGTCGCACAGCGACGTGCGCATGCGTACTCCTAGGCGGGTTCGTGCCCGGCGGCGTACCGCTGGGCCCACGGGTAGTCCGGCTTCCCGCTCGGGGAGCGGCCGATCTCGTCGGCGAGCCACACCGTGCGCGGCACCTTGTACCCGGCGACCTCGGTGCGCACGTGCGCCTCCAGCGCGGCCAGGTCCGGCGTCACGCCCGGACGCGGCTGTACGACGGCAGCGACGCGCTGACCGAGGCGATCGTCGGGGATGCCGATCACGAGTGCGTCGAACACGTCCGGATGCGATTTGAGGGCACCCTCCACCTCCTCGGGGTACACCTTCTCGCCGCCGGTGTTCACGCACTGCGATCCGCGGCCCAGCAACGTCACCGTGCCGTCGTCCTCGTAGCGCGCGTAGTCGCCCGGCACGACGTACCGCACGCCATCGACCTCGGTGAAAATTGCGCGGCTCTTGTCCGGGTCGCCGTAATAGCCGAGCGGGACGTGCCCGCGGCGGCCGATCCGCCCGACCGCGCCCGGTTCCGGCGGGACCACGCGGCCGTCGTCGTCGAGGAGGATTGCGTCCTTGCCGAAGCTCACCCGCGGGCCCGCGCTGTGGTCGGAATCCTTGCCCACCATGCCGATCCCCGTGAAGCCGCTCTCCGACGACCCGATCGCGTCCGTGATCACCACGTTCGGCAGCAGATTCAGCACTTCCTGCTTCACCGACTGCGAAAACAACGCCGCATGGCTCGACATCGCCACGAGCGACGACGCGTCGTACGAACCCGACCGGTACGCCTCCACGAGCGGGCGCGCCATCGCGTCGCCGACGATCGTGAGTACCTGCACCTTGTGCTCCTGCACCGCACGCCACACGTCGTGGGCGTCGAATTGCGGCACGAACACCACCGGGCTGCCGGTGAACAACGCGCCGAACGCCGCCCATTGCGCGGCGCCGTGGATCAGCGGCGCGGCAGGCAACCGGACGAGCGCACCGGACTTGCCCTGTTCGGCGAGCGTCCACTCGTCCGGCACGTACTCACCGGTCACGAAGTTGATCCCGCCGCCGAGTGCGCGCCAGATGTCCTCGTGCCGCCAGAGCACGCCCTTCGGGTAGCCGGTGGTGCCGCCGGTGTAGAGGATGTACAGATCGTCGGAGCTGCGCTCGCCGAAGTCGCGTTCCGGCGATTCGCCCGCCAGCGCCGATTCGTACTCCACGCCCGTCTCGTACGGGGTGTCCGAACCGTCCTCGACGACGACAACGTGTTTCAGTTTCGGGGTTTCCGGGAGCACCGCGGCCACCCGGTCGGCGTAGCCCCGCTCGTGCACCACGGCCACCAGGTCGGCGTTCGTGAAGAGGTAGCGGAGCTCGCTGTGGACGTAGCGGTAGTTCACGTTCACCGCGATGGCACGCAGCTTGTACGCGGCGAACATCGCTTCCAGCGCCTCGATGGAGTTCCGGGAATAGACACCGATGTGGGATCCGCGTCCCACGCCGTGCGCGGCGAGATGGTGGGCCAGCCGGTTCGCGCGCTCCTCCAGCTGCGCGAAGGTGACCTGCCGCTCGCCGCACACGACCGCGACGCGCTCCGGCACGGCGTCGACGGCGTGCTCGAGTAGATCCGCGATGTTGAGTGCCACGCACCCAAAGTAGAACATGTTATCGTTCTGGGCAATGTCCCGGCGCAGAGGAGAGCCCCGTGGCGCAACCCCACGCCCTCGTGACCCGCGAAGGCCACACCCTCGTGGTGACGATGAACCGGCCGGAAGCCCGCAACGCGCTCACCGGCGAGATGCTCGCGATCATGGTCGAGGCCTGGGATCGCGTGGATTCCGACGACTCCGTGCGCAGCTGCGTGCTCACCGGAGCGGGCGGCGCGTTCTGCGCGGGTGCGGACCTGAAGTCCATGTCCCGCAACGCTCCCGGCAAGTCGTTCGCGGACGGCAGCTTCGACCCGAGCCGGATCGAGGGGCTGCTGAAGGGCCGCCGGCTCACCAAACCGCTGATCGCCGCGGTCGAGGGCCCGGCCATCGCGGGTGGGACGGAAATTCTGCAAGCCACGGACATCCGGGTCGCCGCGGAAAGCGCGCGGTTCGGCGTGTCCGAACCGCGCTGGGGCCTGTTCCCGATGGGTGGCTCGGCCGTGCGGCTGCCCCGCCAGATCCCGTACACCGTCGCCGCCGACCTCCTGCTCACCGGCCGGCACATCTCCGCATCGGAGGCGCGCGACCTCGGCCTGGTGGGCCACGTCGTCCCGGACGGTCAAGCGCTGGCCCGCGCACTCGAACTCGCCGAGATGGTCAACGACAACGGCCCCGTCGCGATACGCGCGATCCTCAAAACCATCCGCGACACCGAGGGCCTGCCCGAGGAGGAAGCCTTCAAGCTCGACGCCAAGTACGGCATCGAGGTCTTCACCTCCGCCGACGCCAAGGAAGGTCCGAAAGCCTTCACCGAAAAGCGCAAACCGCACTTCGAAGGCCGCTGACCGCCGCTGACCCCACCGCCGCAAGTCCGTGAAGGGAACCTTCACGGAATCGGACTCCGTGAAGGTGGCCTTCACAGAATCAGAGTCCGTGAGGGTTCCCTTCACAGACAGCCACTCACGAAAGATAACGCTCCCGGAGTCGGCGCTTGTACAGCTTCCCGTTCGGATCGCGCGGCAGTTCCGGCAGGTAGTCGATCGAGCGGGGCAGCTTGAACCGAGCCAGGCGCGCCGCGGCGTAGGCGAGGAGTTCCGTCGTCAGCTCAGGCGACGGCGTCACCCCGTCCGCGGGCTGGACCACCGCCTTGATCTCCTCGCCCCAGTCCTCGTGCGGGAGGCCGAACACGGCGATGTCCGCGACCTTCGGGTGCATCACCAGCTCACCCTCGATCTCGGCCGGGTAGATGTTCACGCCGCCGGAAATGATCAGATCCGCCTTGCGGTCGTGCAGGAACAGGTAGCCGTCCTCGTCGAGGTGGCCGACGTCGCCGAGGGTGAACAGGTCGCCGATGCGCGCCTGTTCCGTCTTCGCCCGGTCGCGGTGGTACTCGAACTTCGAGTCGCCCATCTTCATGTACACCGTGCCGATCTCGCCGGCGGGCAGCTCGTTCCCGGCGTCGTCGAGGACGCGGATGGTCGAACCCGGCCACGGCAGCCCGACAGAACCCGGTTTGCGCAGCCATTCCGCGCCGTCGATCACCGTGCCGCCGCCCTCGGTCGCCGCGTAGTACTCGGTGACCACCGGACCCCACCAGTCCAGCATCCGCCGCTTCACCTCGAGCGGACACGGCGCCGCGCCGTGGATCATCACGCGCAGTGAGCTGAGGTCGTATTTCGCCTTCACTTCGTCGGGAAGTGCCAGCAAACGGCGGAACTGCGTCGGCACCATGTGGCTGTGCGTCACGCGATACCGCTCGATCAGGCGGAGCATGTCCTCGGCGTCCCAGTGGTCCATCAGTACCGCGGTGTGCCCGAGCTGCAGCGAAATGGCCACGAAGTTCAGCACCGCCGTGTGGTACAGCGGCGACCCGCAGAGGTGCACGTGACCGTCGAACGGCCGCAGCCCGAACACGCCGAAGAACCAGGTCGACGCGGCAGGTACTTGATCCGGATCGGCGCCGGTCAGCGGACGCCGGACGCCCTTGGGCCGCCCCGTGGTGCCCGACGTGTAGAGCATCGGCGACCCGGCGGTGCGGTCGTCCGGGCGGCTGTCATCGACGCCCAGTTCCTCGATCGGTCGGAACCCCGGCACGGCGCCCACCGCGAACCGCGCCGACGCAGGTAGCCCAGCCTTGTCGGCAGCAGCGACTGCGACGTCGGCGAACCGTTCGTGCGCCAGGAACGCCTTCGCCCCGCTGTCGCCCAGGATGTACGCGACCTCCGGGCCGACGAGATGCCAGTTGACCACCACCACGTACAGCCCGGTCTGGATCGCCGCGAAATACGCCGCGACCAGGTCGTCGCCGTTCGGCTGCAGCAGGACCACGGAATCGCCGACGCCGAGGCCCAGCTCGCGCAGCCCCCGCGCGTACCGGTTGGCCTTCGCCGCGAGTTCGCCGTATCCGATCTCCCGCCCTCCCGGATCCACCAGCGCCACCCGGGCAGGCTCGTCCGCGGCGATGGTCCACAGTCCCAGGTCCATGACTCCCAAATCTAGAACGCGTTCCACATCTACACAACAGCTTCCTTGCCACGGATTCGAGAACGTGTTTCACTCGGGGTCGTGACGGTTTCGGATGCTCCGCTGTCGGCGCCGCTCGACGTCGGCTTCGACTACACCCGCTCGACCGGCCCAGTCCTCGGCCGGTTCGTGAACGCGCTGCGCGACCGCCGGATCGAGGGCGTCCGAGGCAGCGACGGGCGCGTGCACGTACCCCCGCCGGAATACGATCCGGTGACCGCCGAACCGCTCACCGAGTTCGTCCCCATTGCGGCGGAAGGCGTTGTGGTCTCGTGGTCGTGGTGCGCGAAACCGCTCGACGGCCAGCCGTTGTCACGCCCGTTCGCCTGGGTGCTGGTGAAACTCGACGGCGCGGACACCAGTCTCCTGCATGCCCTCGATGCCGGTTCACCCGACAATGTCCACATCGGACAGCGGGTCCGCGTGCGGTGGGCGGAAGAAACGGTAGGCCACATTCGCGATATCGCGTATTTCCTACCCGCGGAAGCGCCGGATACCACGCCCACCGAAGCGCCACCGCCCGTCGCGAAACGCGAGGACGGCGCCCCAGTCAGCGTGATCATCACTCCGGTACACCTGAAATACCAGCATTCCGCATCACCCGAGGAAAGCCGTTATCTGCGCGGTCTCGCTGAAGGGAAAATGCTCGGGCAACGCTGTCCAGCCTGCGGTAAAGTCTACATTCCACCGCGCGGCGCCTGTCCGGTGGACGGAGTTCCGACCACCGGCGAAGTGGAACTTCCGGACACTGGAATTGTCACCACCTTCTGCATTGTCAACGTCCCGTTCCTCGGCCAGCGGATCAATCCACCGTACGTCGCCGCGTACATTCTGCTCGACGGCGCCGACATCGCCTTTCTGCACCTCGTGCTGGGTTGCGCCGCCGAGGAAGTGCGGATGGGCATGCGGGTACGCGCCGCCTGGAAACCTCGTGAGGAATGGTGGACGTCGCTGGAAAACATCAGCCATTTCGAACCCACCGGTGAACCGGATGCCGCGTACGAGACCTTCGCGCACCACTTGTGAGGAATCATGCCTGAAGTCGCCGTCGCCGGTTTCGCGCAGGCGCCCAACGTCCGGGAGACCGCGGGTACCACCAACGGGGTCGAGATGCTCGTGCCGATTCTCGCCGAGGTTTTCGCTGCCACCGGACTGTCCAAGCAGGACATCGGATTCTGGTGCTCCGGTTCGTCGGATTACCTTGCCGGACGAGCATTTTCCTTCATTGCCGCAGTGGACGCACTCGGCGCCTTTCCGCCGATCAACGAGTCGCATGTGGAAATGGATGCCGCGTGGGCGTTGTACGAGGCATGGCTGAAGATCCGCACCGGCGAGGTGGACACCGCCCTCGTGTACGGCTTCGGCAAGGCCAGCGCCGGACAGCTGCGCCGGGTGCTCGCCTTGCAGCTCGACCCGTACGTCGTCGCTCCATTGTGGCCGGACTCGCTCGCCATCGCCGGACTCCAGGCCCGGCTTGGTCTCGATGCCGGGCTGTGGTCCGAAAAGGACCTTGCCGAAGTCGCCGCACGGTCGCTCGCGGACGCGGTCGGCAATCCGGCCGCGCAGGTGTCCGGAACGGTCGATGCCGCCGACCTCCTCGACACCCCGTATCTCGCTGACCCCCTTCGCGCACATGACATTGCCCCGGTGACGGATGGTGCGTCGGTGATCGTCCTGGCCTCGGCGGAACGAGCGCGCGACCTCGTCGACCGGCCGGCGATCATCACCGGACTGGAACACCGCGTCGACTCCCCCGTCCTCGGCGCACGCGACCTCACGCGGTCGCCGTCCACCGCGAAAGCCGCGCAACCACTTGATCTCGACGGCGTCGAACTGGCTGAACTGCACGCCCCCTTCACGCACCAGGAATTGATTCTCCGCCGCGAACTCGGCTTCGAAAACGGCGTCCGGATCAATCCCTCGGGCGGCGCGCTGACCGGTAATCCGATGTTTTCCGCCGGGCTGGCCAGAATCGGCGAGGCAGCAACCCGGATCCACCGCGGGGAAGCGCGAAAAACGCTCGCCCACGCGACCAGCGGACCGGCGCTGCAGCAGAACCTCCTCGCCGTGCTGGAGGCACGATGACGAAACAGCTCGCCGCGGTGCTCGGGACCGGGCAGACGCACCACCGCGCGAAGCGGACCGACGTGTCGATGCCGGGTCTGCTCCGCGAGGCAATCGACCGCGCAATGGCCGACGCGCAGGTCGGCTGGGACGACATCGAGGCCGTCGTGATCGGCAAAGCTCCGGACTTGTTCGAAGGCGTCATGATGCCCGAACTATTCCTGGCCGATGCATTGGGCGCCAATGGAAAACCGCTACTGCGCGTGCATACCGCGGGTTCCGTCGGCGGGTCGACCGCGCTTGTTGCGACGTCGCTGATTCAGTCCGGAGTGCATCGGCGGATCTTGACGGTCGCGTTCGAGAAACAGTCCGAATCGAACGCGATGTGGGGCCTGTCGATTCTCCCGCCGTTCCAAATGCCAGTGGGTGCCGGGGCTGGTGGGTATTTCGCGCCGCACGTGCGGTCGTACATCCGCCGTTCCGGTGCGCCCGAACACATCGGAGCCATTGTGGCAGCGAAGGACCGCCGTAATGGAGCGCTCAATCCGTACGCGCATTTGCAGCAGGCCGACATCACCGTCGAATCAGTTCAGGCGTCGCAAATGCTGTGGGACCCGATCCGGTACGACGAAACGTGTCCGTCATCCGACGGCGCCTGCGCGATGGTGCTCGGCGACGAGGCCGCCGGGGACGCGGTACCGGGCGGCGCAGCCTGGATCCACGCCACCGCAATGCGCACCGAGCCCACCACGTTCGCGGGCCGGGACCAGGTGAGTCCCCAAGCCGGGCGGGACGCGGCGGCTGCCCTCTGGCGGGACGCGGGCATCACCGACCCGCTGTCCGAAGTGGACGTCGCGGAGATTTACGTACCATTCTCGTGGTTCGAGCCGATGTGGCTGGAAAATCTGGGATTCGCCCCCGAAGGGGAAGGCTGGAAGATCACCGAAGCCGGGGATACCGCATTGAGCGGACGGCTTCCGGTGAATGCGTCCGGCGGTGTGCTGTCGTCCAATCCGATTGGCGCGTCGGGAATGCTGCGGTTTTCCGAAGCGGCAAAGCAGGTAATGGGCCGCGCGGGGGCGTACCAAGTGGACGGTGCCCGGGTCGCACTCGGCCACGCTTATGGCGGCGGTTCGCAGTACTTCAGCATGTGGGTAGTGGGCGCCGAAAAGCCGTCGTGACTATTTTCGCCGTCGCCTTCCCTGCAGCGCGAAAAGCGTTCCGAGCGCTCCGAATACCGCACCCAGTACGGCCGCCGTCGCGCTGTGTTGTTTCGGCACGATAATCGGCCGGAGCTGGGTCGCCGCGGGTGGCTGAATGGGCTTTCGGGGCGCGTCGCGAGCGGTGGCCGTCCAAGCCGTGATGTACACGAGCATGCGCGCGATCAGCGAAATGAACACCAGCAGACCGATCACCGACCCGAATGCGACCCCGGACGGCGACACACTGATCAACCCCAGGTAGAACCCACCCGCCTGCTTGAGCAGCTCGAACCCCAGCGCCGCCGCCACCGCACCGCGCATCGCACTCCGCCAGCCGACGCGTTCGCGCGGCAACCGCGTGAGCACCCACAGGAACACCAGCCAGTCGGCGAGCAGCGCCAGCGGCACCGACCCGACCGACAGCACGGTATGCCCCCAGCTCGTGTCTTCGACGCCGACCAGCCTCAGCAGCGACCGGCCGACCGCGGTGCCGGACACGGTGATCGCGAACGACACCAGCAGCGCCGCGGCCAGGCCGAGCAACGCCAGCACGTCCACGAAGATCGTGCGCAGCAGCGGCTGGTCGGACCGGTTCTGGCCGTACATCGCGGTCAGCGCGTCCCGCAACGCGTTCATCCAGTTCCAGCCGGAGTACAGCCCCACCACCAGACCGGCGACGCCGACGCCGGTGCGCTGCTCCACGAACCCGGTCAGCAGCGACGACACCTGCCCGCCGAGCGAACCGGGCAGCGAACCGGAGATGGCGTTCATCAGCGCGTCGAGCAGGTGCGGCTGCGTCGCGAGCACGAACCCGGCCGCCGACGACGCCACCATCAGGATCGGCACCAGCGACAGCAGGCTGAAGTACGAGATCGACGCGACGTAGTGGTAGCCGCCGTAGTCGAAGTACCGGTTGGTGGCGCGGGCGAGGTGGTCGAGCCATCGGTGCCGGGCACGCGCGCGGGCCCATCGGCTCGGCCCGGGGGTCTTGCGGGAACGCTTCACGAACACTGTCTACCCAGGGAACCCCACGCTTGTCGCATGGGACACGCCTTCAGGCCAACGCAACCGGTGCGTGCCCGTCGTCACGCGGCAGCGGCGCGTCGGTCGTCGCGAACACTGTCGCGCCGAGGAAGTCGAGCTCGCACCCCAGCGTCGCGAGAAACGGAGTGTCGGCGGCATCGCGTCCGGTCGCGATGCGCAGCATGGTCTGGCGCGGGGCCAAACGGGTCGCGTCGAAGACGTACCAGCGGCCGTCGATGCCTGCTTCGAACACCGCGTGAAAGTCCATCGGCTGCAGGCCGGGCGCGTACACGGACGTGTAGCGCGCTGGGACGTCGACGATCCGGCACAGCGCGATGCACACGTGCGCGAAGTCGCGACAGACGCCTTCGCCCGCGAGGACCGTGTCGATCGCATCGTGGGTGGGCGCACCGGAGCCGACGACGTACGCGAGGCTGCGGTGGACGTGGTCGACGATTGTCTGCACTTTGACGCGCGGGCTCGCCTGGCCGTCGAGGTCCGAGGGAAGCAGGCCGCCCATCCGGTCCGACGGACAGTATCGGCTGGGCCGCGTGTACCGCGCGACGTCGGCGAGAGTGACGGGTTCCGCCGTGGCCCGGTGCAGCACGCGTTCGCCGTGATAGGTGATGCGGTGTTCGCCCTCCGCGAAGTCGTAGACCTCCGCGCGCGTGCCGTGCTCGAACTCTGCGGTGCGCGCAGCGCCGGCGTCGGACACCTCGAGCTCACCGCTGTCCGCGCGCACAGCGGTAACCGAGATCGCGGCAAGACCGGGTTTCGTCACCCGGACGCCGAATTCCACGTCGACTGTCGTTCGCACCGGCCCATCATGCCTGCGGCCCGGGCGGCGCGCTGGTCAGGCGTAACGGACCTGGTAATGCTTGATCCCGTTGAGCCAGCTGGACCGCAGCCGCTCGGGCGGAGCAGCCTCGGTGACCCCGGGCATCACGTCGGCGATCGCGTTGAAGATCAGGTCGATCTCGAGCCGGGCGAGGTTCGCGCCGATGCAGTAGTGCGAACCGGTGCCGCCGAAGCCGACGTGCGGATTGTCCTCGCGCATGATGTCGAAGCGCCCGGGCTCGTCGAACACGTCGGGGTCGAAGTTGGCGGAGCTGTAGAACATCCCGACGCGGTCGCCCTTGCGGATCTGCGCGCCGCCGAGCTCGGTGTCGCGCGTCGCGGTGCGCTGAAACGCGACCACCGGCGTGGCCCAGCGGACGATCTCGTCCGGCGCGGTCTTCGGGCGCTGCTCCTTGAACAGCTCCCACTGGTCGGGGTGGTCGAGGAACGCCTTCATGCCGTGCGTGATCGCGTTGCGGGTGGTCTCGTTGCCCGCGACCGCCAGCAGGATCACGAAGAAGCCGAACTCGTCGGAGCCGAGCGCCTCGCCGTCGACGTCGGCCTGCACGAGCTTGGTGACGATGTCGTCCATCGGGCAGCGACGGCGTTCCTCGGCCATGTTCCAGGCATAGCCGACGATTTCGGCCGACGCGGTGAGCGGCTCGATGTCGTATTCGGGGTCGTCGTAGGCGATCATCTGGTTGGACCAGTCGAAGATCTTCAGCCGGTCCTCCTGCGGAACGCCGATCAGCTCGGCGATCGCCTGCAGCGGAAGCTCGCACGCGACGTCGGTGACGAAGTCGCCGGAGCCCTTCTTCTTCGCCTCCGCGACGATCCGCTCGGCACGGTCCCGCAGCGTGTCCTCCAGCTTCGCGATCGAACGCGGGGTGAAGCCTTTCGAGACGATACGGCGGAGCTTGGTGTGCTGCGGCGCGTCCATGTTGAGCAGGACCAGCCGGTTGGCGTCGAGGCTTTCCGGCGTCATCTGGTCGTCGAACCGGATGATCGCGGTCTTTTCCCACGACGAGTAGAGGTCGCTGTCCCGCGAGACCTCCTTGACGTCGGCGTGCCGCGTGACGACCCAGTACCCGTCATCGCCGAAGCCGGCCGCGTTGTGCGGCTGCGGATTCCACCACACCGGCGCCGTGCGGCGAAGCTCGGCGAACTCCTCCAGCGGCAGCCGGCAGGCGTAGATGTCCGGATCGGTGAAGTCGAAACCGGCGGGCAACAGCGGAGCGGCCACGGCTTGCCTCCTGCACGGGATCGGCGGTGATACCCAACTGCAACGCGTTCTATGACCCCAGTAGAGCATACGGTGTTAACTGACGGAACCCGGTTGAGTGAAACCCGTTTACTTTACCGGTCAAGTCCGTGTTTTTGCTGGTGAGCGCTTGCTCATCGATATGCTTTGTACTGGCCGGGTTGCTTGTGAATTTTTGTAACGTGTTCTAGTTTTGGGTCCTGGTCCTGGACTCGGGAAGGGAAGCATCGTGGGCGAACCGGTGATCGTGGCCGCGGCACGGACGCCGATCGGCAAGCGCGGCGGATGGCTGTCCGGGCTGCACGCGGCCGAACTGCTGGGCGCGGCGATGCGCGGGGTGGTCGACCGCGCCGGCATCGACCCGGCCGAGGTGGAGCAGGTGATCGGCGGGGCGGTGACGCAGGCCGGTGAGCAGTGCGGAAACGTCAGCCGCACCGCATGGCTGCACGCAGGCCTGCCGGAAACGACCGGCGCCACGACGATCGACGCGCAATGCGGGTCGGCACAGCAAGCCGCACACCTGATCGCCGGGTTGATCGCAGCGGACGCCATCGGTGTCGGCGTGGCGTGCGGGGTGGAGGCGATGAGCCGGGTACCGCTGGGCGCTAACCGCGGCGAGGGAGTCGGCGCCCCGAAGCCGGACGCGTGGTCGATCGACATGCCGGACCAGTACGGTGCGGCAGAACGGATCGCGGAGCGCCGAGGCATCACGCGCGCAGACGTCGACGCGTTCGGTGTGCGGTCGCAGCAGAACGCAGCCGCCGCGTGGGCTTCGGGCCACTTCGACCGGGAGGTCGTGCCGGTCCGCACGGAAGCCGGTGTGGTGTCCCGGGATCAGGGCCTGCGAGAGACCACAATGGACGGTCTGGCACGGCTGAAGCCGGTGGTACCGGAGGGAATCCACACGGCAGGAACGTCCTCGCAAATCTCGGACGGCGCGGCCGCGGTATTGCTGATGGACGCCTCACTCGCGCGCGCCGGAGGCCTGCGCCCCCGAGCCCGAATCCGGCGACAGGCTCTGGTGGGCGCGGAGCCGTTCTACCACCTGGACGGCCCGGTGCAGGCAACGTCGCGCGTACTGGAAGCGGCCGGAATGAAGGTCGGCGACGTGGACCTGTTCGAGGTGAACGAGGCTTTCGCGTCGGTAGTCCTTTCGTGGCAACGCATGCACACCCCGGACGAGACAAGGGTGAACGTCAACGGCGGCGCAATCGCCCTGGGCCACCCGGTAGGCAGCACAGGCGCCCGCCTCCTGACGACGGCCCTGCACGAACTGGAACGCCGCGACGGGGAAACCGCCTTGGTGACCATGTGCGCCGGAGGTGCGATGGCTACGGCTACGGTTTTGGAGCGTATTTGAGGGGTTGGTGGGGTCGGTTGGTGGGGTCGGTTGATCGGCCCGCTTGGTTGACCTGCTTGATCGGCACGCTTGGCCACGGCTGTCCTGATCCCAACTGCCGCAGTCTCGACCGCCGCAGTCTCGATCCTGACAGCAGCAGACCCGACCACCGCAGTCCAGGTCTCAATCGCCGCAGTCCCGGTCCCGACCACCACAGTCCCGGTCCCGACGACCGCAGCACCGTCCCGACGTGGCAGTCCCGACCTCAACCGCAGCAACGTCAGTCCCGACAGCAGCAACCGCCGTCGCAGCTGCAGGCGTGACAAAGCTCCGCCACAACTACGGACGTGGACTCGTTCAAGGCCTCGATGCCGACCACGGTCACGCCCCCAACTCCGGCCGCCAGTCAGCGCCGGACAACGTCGCCGCCTCGACCGCAGCAGGCGTCGCGGCCACGACTGCCACAGCGTTCTCCGCCGAGTTGCAGCCAGAATCGTCACCCGAGACCTCGGACTGAGTTGCAGCCTCAGCAACGGCCGGAATCGCACCTGTCTGCTACCACGCGGTCACGTCGCCGAGCGTCCGCAGCCGAGCGCCGACCATCTCGCTCCACGGCAGGACTCATCGGCCAGCCGCATCCCGCAGCAGGACTCATCCACCAACCACACATCCCGCAGCAGCACGTCGCCAGTCCCCGGCCATACTTCCCTGGCCATACCTCCCCGGCCCGGCCGTCCGACGCCCGAGGACCGGGTCGGCCTGGGCTCAAGGACGGTCGTCTGTCCAGAAGCAAAACGGGTGACCAGCCGGGTCAAGGAGCACCCGCACGTCACTCTGCGGCTGGAAGTCCGCCACCCGCGCCCCAGCAGCGACCGCCCGCGCTACCGCAGCGTCGAGAGCTGCCCGGCCGTCGACCTCGAAGTCCAGGTGCAGCTGCATCTGCTGGTCCCCGGGCTTGGCCGGCCACACCGGAGGCACGTACCGCTCCTCCAGCTGGAACGACAGCCCGGCACCGCCCCCGGACGGCCGCAACGTGACCCAGTCCGGCTCGTCAGTCCCGATCGGCCACCCGAGCAACTCCTGGTAGAACGCTGCGAGCACCCGGGGTTCCGGGGCGTCGAGCACTGTGGACGTGAGCTTCATCAGCCCAGGCTAGGACTCTCCGGCAACCAAGACCCGCCCATTCCGGTCGATCACCTCACCTCCGTACGTACCGCAGGGCCGTTGTCCGGTCTCGCGAAACGGACCCAGCTGCCCGGATGCCACGATTCGACCCACAGCGTGTTGTCGTCTACCCAGGTGAGCACCGCTTCCTCGATATCCAGACGGAACAAATGACTCGGCTCGCCTTGCTGGACCCGGGCCAGCGCCGCCGGATCGGTGATCTCCTCGACGCGTCCGGCGATCTTCGCGTCGCCGCCCTCCTCGATGCCCGGGTACGCGTGCAGCGCGAAGCGGACGTCGCGCTGGAGGTCTCGTGCCTTGCGGGCGTCGAGCATGGAGCCGATGTACGCCTCGCCATCACGAAAGTCGATCTCGGACCCACTCACCCGCGGCGAACCGTCACGCCGAAGGGTGGCCAGAACATGCGACTCCGCGGCAGCAAACCGTGCCCGCACCCGCTCCGCAAGAGACGGCGCAGCAGCACTGAACTCATCCCAACTACTCACGACTCATCCTCACTCCCGACGACCCGGCCGCACGCCCCGACCTCGCGCTCCATCGCCTGCCTCTCGCGACCCGACCACTGCTCCTACCCACTCCGAATGTCCCGACCCGCAGCTCACAACTCGTCTCCATCTGTCATGCCGGAAGTGTCGCACCCACCACCGACAAAAACGGCCGTCCCGGAAGCGAGCGGCCGGGGTTGTGCTTGACTGCTGGGCATGATCGCGGAAAACGCGGACAGCGCCAGGCGCCACTGTCCGGTCGCCGGGGGCGAGCTGGCCGTCCGCACGAGCGGAGCCGGGCCCTTGCTCCTGCTCGTCCCGGGCGGGATCGGCGGGGCGGACGCGTTCCGCGCGCTGGTCAAGCATCTTCGCGCGGACTTCACCGTGATCACCTACGACCGCCGCGGTCATTTCGCCAGTACAGACACCACTTCCGGCCCGGTCCCGGTCCAGCTGCAAGCCGACGACGCCCTCGCTGTGCTCGACCTCGTCGGCGGCGGTCCGGTCTCGGTGTTCGGCACGAGCGCCGGTGCGCTGATCGGGCTCGACCTCGTCGCGCGTTACCCGGATCGGGTGACGACGCTCGTCGCGCACGAACCGCCTGCGGTGCAGCTCATGCCCGACGCGACGGGCCTTCTCGAGGCCACCGCCGACCAAGTCCGGATGGCCCGTTCGGGTGATTTGATGGGCGCGGTCACCCGGTTCGCGGACGGCATCGCCGGCGCCGCGCTGCCCGACCTGCCGCACCTGCGCCTTCCGCACGAAGCCGACTGGTTCCGGCTATTCGACCGCGAGCTCACCGAGTTCTTCGACTACCTGCCCGACCTGCGCGCGCTCCGCCGTGCACACACCGAAATCCTGCCGGTCGCCGGCGAGGCAAGCCGCGGCCGCTACCACTACCAGCCGGCCAAGATCCTGGCCCTGGAACTGGGTTTGCCGTTTCTCGAGGTCCCCGGCGCGCACCTGGCACCGCAACGCAATCCGGCCAAGTTCGCCGCTGCGCTGCGGGACCTGCTCATCGACACCTGAATCGTGCCCTGCACCCCGAAGTTCCGGCCGCCCAGCACGGCGCGCGCCGTGCTGCGCTACTCGCCTAACCCACTCGCGTCGCTGCGCCAAACCGCGGTGCCCGACCACCGCAACCGCAGGCTGTGAAAGGACCATTCACGGAATCTGACCCCCCGGCCGAGTCGCGGGCGATGTGACACAACACGGAAGCAGATTCCTCCACAGCACGGTACCCGCGTGGCGAAGCCATGTCCGATTCTCTTCACTGCCAGGCACCCGCATGGTCAGCCCGTCCACAGCACAACCGAACTCCCTTCACGGCTCACCTTCGGTGCGGCCGACGCATTGTCCACTAGGAGGCAGCTGAGTCGGACGGTTCACTTTCACCGCAGGTCACCCGCAGGCCGTGGCACGCCCTCGCCGTGACACATCACGACTGCACCCCTGTGCTGGCGGACGTCGCTCCTGCACCCCTACGCACGTCACAACCGAGCCCCAGCAGCTCACCGCCGCGCCCACTCCCCGCCGCAGCTCAACCCGGCTGACGGCGCGCCCTCGCCAGACCCGCCACGATAGCCACCACCAGCAGCCACAAGAACCCCGCCGGTCCCAGTGACCCGCCGGCGAACCCCAGCGCAACCGGCACTCCCACCCCGACCACCACGGCGGCGTAATCCCATCGACGCCACGTCTTCGACGCCAGCCGCGCCGCCGCGCCGACCACCACGAAAGCCGCCACACACCCACACAGCAGCCACCGGGTTCCGGCGCCGACCTGCCCCTGCCCGACGGATTCCACAACGTCCCCCAGACCACCCGCGAGCGCCGCCAAGAGCCCCGCGACCAGGCAATGCACCGGCAGCAGCGCCCTCGGCCCGAACGTGTCCAGCGTGAGGTACGGAATCCCTGCGAACCCTCGATACAACGCAGCTCCCCACAAGGCCGCGAGCAGCGCGAGGACCGCGACCACCGTCAAGAACAGCGACGCGTGCCATTCCGGGTTCTCCGACATCGCCTGGGTGACTGTCAGGACACTCTCGCCGAGCACGATGATCGAGAACAAGCCCAGCCGCTCACCGAAATGCGCGATGTCCAGGCGCGCAAACGCCATCTCGACCTGCGGACCCTCCCGCGGCCGCCGGGACATCTGCGCCGCGATGTTGCCGGCGAACCGCTCCCCCGGCACCGACAGCCCGATCAGCAGGTCCAGACCCAGCCCGAGCGCCCACAGCGCGTACTTCCACGGACCATCGACCCAGAATGAAGCAAACCAGGGCACGACACCCATCCCGGCGTGCACGACTGGCCACTCGACGATGATCCGCTTGCCCTGCTTGCCTTCCCACACTCGGCTCGCGATCGCGCGCACCGCGACGTACGCGATCGCGAAGACCTGCGCGTGCTTGTCGATGTCGTGGACGGACGCGGCCATGAACGCAAGTCCCGCCATCGCCAGCAGCACCGGCACCACACGTGCGGACGCGCCGGCGACGTCGCCGTACACCGTGAAGCACATCCACGCGGTCCAGAACGCGAGGAAGCACAACACGTACAGGCCGACGTCACCCCATGACGGGCTTCCGCGCACCAGGTGCGAAAGCTGGGCCACCCCGGCCACGGCGACGAGGTCGAAGAACAACTCGAGCCAGGACGCGTGACGTTCCTCCGTTTTCCCGATCACGGGCCACAGTATGCCGCTACACGGCGCGCACCCCGTCCTGCCACACCTCGCGCACGTTCGCCGCCAGCGACGGGAAGTCGTACGCGTCGCCCGAGATCACCACGACGTCCGCCCGGTACCCGGGCGCCAGCCTGCCCAGCTCGGCGTCCATCCCCAGCAGCCGGGCGGCCGAGGACGTGGCCGCCACGAGCACGTCCGCCGGGCTCATCCCGCAGGACCGCATCAGCTCGAGCTCCTCGAGGTTCGTCCCGTGTGGACCGACGCCGCTGTCGGTCCCCATCGCCACCCGCACCCCGGCCGCGACCGCGCGCTGCACGGATTCCGCATGGACCTCCACGACCTCCTTCGCCTTCTCCACCACAGCAACCGGCAGCGACGCACCCGCCGCAGCCGCGCGCAGGACGTTCACCGGCGCCACCAGAGTGGGCACGAGCCAGGTCCCCCGGGCAAGCATCAGCTCGATCGCCTCGTCGTCGAGGTAAATGCCGTGCTCGATCGACCGGATCCCGGCGCGCACCGCGTTCTTGATCCCCTCCGCGCCCTGCGCGTGCGCCATCACCGCGCGGCCCTGCATGGTCGCTTCGGTGACCAGGACGTCGAGTTCCTCGAGCGTGAACTGCGAATGCCGCGGATCGTCCCGCGGCGACAGCACGCCGCCGGTCGTGCACACCTTGAGCACGTCGGCGCCCGCGCGAAGGAGGGTGCGCGCGACCCGGCGCATCTCGTCGGGACCGTCGGCCGTCGCATCCGGGCGACCGGGGTGCGGAAGCGACATCGGCACGCAATGTCCGGACGGCATCCAGCCATCGCCGTGCCCGCCGGTGGGGCTGATGAGGCCGATCGCGATCTCCAGCCGCGGCCCGGGGATCAGGCCGTCGGCGACCGCCTGTTTGATCCCGAGATCGGCACCCGCGGCGTCACGCACGGTCGTGATGCCGAGTTTCAGAGTGGTCCACAGGTTCCGTGCCGCCTCGTAGAACTGGTACGAGAACGGCTTCTGCACCCGCTGCAGCAACCCAATTTCGGACACCGTGACGTGCACGTGGCAGTCGAAGAGCCCGGGCAGCACGGTGGTTCCCGTGCAGTCGACGACGCGGTCGCCGTCGAGACCGGCGCCGACGTCGACGATGCGCCCGTCCTCCACCACCACGTCCGCCTGCGCGGGCGGGCTGCCCGTGCCGTCGAACACCGTGCCGCCGGCGAAAAGCGTGCGCGTCATACGGGTTCTCCTGTCTTGACGACGTCAGCAGATCGCGTGACGACCCGTTCGATGAACGCGGCGACCGCGAGTACCACCACGTTGACCGCCAAGCCGATCAGCCCGACGTTCACCGTCCCGGCGGCCTTGGTGTCCACGAAGGTCAGCCAGATCACCACGACCTCGCCGGTGATCAGCCCGGCGAACACCGGCATCTTGCCGACCGGCACCTTCTTCAGGAACCCCAGCAGGTTTGCCGGAGCGAGCTGCACCGATCCGGAAAAGGTGAGCAGCAGCAGGTTGGCGAGCAGGTCCGGACGGAAGATGCCGAGCACGAGGGCGAGAGCGGTGACAATCACCACTGTACCGTGGTTGATCCAGAATTGCTTGCGCTCACTCCGGACCCGGGCGATATTCCTTGCCACCAAAGAAGAAATTCCGATCAAGATCCCCGCAGCCGGCACCATCGCCGTGGCGGTCGCGGCCACCACCACGAGCCCGGTGACCCAGCCCGGCAGCGCGTCCTTGCTCAACGTCAGCAGCACGCCGTTGGCGTCACTTCCCTTCGGTACCACCAGGATCGCCGCAAACCCGATGATCATCGGCAGCAGCAGGCACAGCTCGTACACCGGCATCCAGGTATAGTTGCGGCGCAACACCTTCGGATCACGCGCGGACATCAGCGCGGGCCAGCTGTGCGGGAGCGTCATCAATCCGACCCCGATCGCACTCACCAGCATGCTCGTGACGAACCACGTGTGATCGTTGGTTCCCGCGTGCACGAACAGTTTTTCCGGATGCAGCTGGTCGATCTTGTGGAATACACTGGAAACCCCGCCTGCGAAGTGCGCCGGCACCGCGATGATCAGCACCACCAGGACGACAAGCATGATCGCGTCCTTGAAGTACGAGGTCGCGGCAACCCCGCGCAGTCCGGCCCACAACACGAACGCGACCACCAGCACGCTGCCCGCGATCATGCTCAGCGTGCCGGACGCGTGGTCGCCGGTGACCAGCCGGACGATCAGGCCGAGCCCGGTGATCTGCAGTTGCAGGTACGGCAGCACGAACACGACCCCGAGCACCGCCGACACCGTGCCGAGGGTGCGGCTCCGGTAACGGTCCTCCAGGAAGTCGCCCTGGGTCAGGTACCCGCGGTCCTTGCCCAGCTGCCAGATCCGCCGGGCGAGGAAAAACAGGACCACGTAAGCGATCGGGACGTACGGCAGCGCGTACATCGCCGCCACACCACCGGAGAATGCCAGCCCCGCCATGCCAAGGAAGGTGAAGGTGGTGAAGACCTCGCCCGCCTGCAGGAACCACATGGTGAGCGCACCGAACTTCCGGCCACCGACCGTCCATTCCGCGAGATCCGCCACCGGACGGCGCCGTCCGACGAACCCGAGCACGCCGATGAGCACGATCCCGGCGAGGGTGAACGCGAGGATCATCGCCGCTCCCCTCGCCGCGCCATCAGCCGCTCCGACAGCAGCAGCGCCGGGGTGAACATCAGGCACCAGAACGCGCCCCACACCATCATTTTCGGCAGGCCCAGCCACAACCCGGTGGAATTGACGAACGGCAGGAACGGCATCAGGACCAGCGCGAGTACCGGGATCGCCGGTGGGAAATGGCAGCTGCGCATGCGATCACGCGGCCAGGAGCGCGAGCCTGCGGGAGGCGAGTTCGGCGAGCAGGGCGGCACCGTCGGCCAGGATCGCATCGTCGAACGCCGCCCGCGGCGAATGGTTGTCGGGCGCGGTGGCCGGATCATCACCCTTGGCCGCGCCGAGGAACACGAACGCGCCCGGCACCTTGGCGAGCACGCGCGAGAAGTCCTCTGAACCGGTCATCGGCGTCGGCAGCAGGGAAAAGCGCTCCTCGCCGAACACCTCGCGCACCGTGTCCACGACGAACTCGTGCCCGTCGTCGTGGTTCACCGTGACCGGGTACTCGGCTTCATAGCTGATCTCCACCTCGACCCCGTGCGCCATCGCGATGCCCTCGCACACCCGGATCACTTCGGCACGAATCCGTTCCCGGACCTCTGGGTCGAACGAGCGGACAGTCGCCTCGAACACGGCGTCGTCGGGGATGATGTTGCGTTTGGTTCCGGCATGGAAGCTGCCGACGGTGAGCACCGCCGGTTCGAACGCACCGAGGCCGCGGGTCATCCGCGTTTGCAGCGTGGACACCATTTCGCAGGCAGCCGGGATCGGATCCCGCGAACGTTCCGGCGCCGAACCGTGCCCGCCCGCGCCGGCGACGCGCACCTTCACCGCATCCGACGCGGCCATAAGCGGCCCAGGACGGCAGGTGAACGTACCCCGCGCGAACTGCGACGACGAGACATGCAGCCCGTACGCGGCGTCGACCTCGCGACCGGCGGCGGTGAGCACGCCCTCCTCCAGCATGTACCCGGCGCCGTTCCAGCCCTCTTCGCCGGGCTGGAACATGAAGACGACGTCACCGGTCAGCCGGTCACGTTGCGCGGCGAGCAACCGGGCAGCGCCGACCAAGCCGGCCGTGTGCAGGTCGTGCCCGCAGGCATGCATCGCACCCTCGATCCGGGACGAGAACTCCTCGCCAGACGCCTCGGTGACCGGCAACGCGTCCATATCGCCGCGCAGCAGCACAGTGCCACCCGGTCCACCGCCACCGCGCAGGACCGCGGTCACGGAGCTGAGGCTTCGCCCCAGGGAGATTTCCAGGCCGAGACCGTCGAGAGCACCGAGCACGGTCTCCTGGGTACGGGGCAGATCGAGACCGACCTCGGGTTTCCGATGCAGGTCACGGCGCAGGGCGACCAGTTCCGGGTGCAGGGCGGCGGCGTCGGCGCGCAAGGACATGAGACTCCCTCGCTGGATCTTATGCTGGCTTGACGATGATGGAAGGGTCGAACGCGGTTCCCGGCAAAATCACCGGAATCCGCCGCTTCGGCCTGCCGGAGGAGAAGAATCCGCCATGTTGACCGAGAGCGACCTCAAACTGCTCGACGCCTTGCAGACCGATCCGCGGGCGTCGTGGTCGGTGGTCGGCCGCGCGCTCGGCATCGGTGCGGTCACCGCCGCCCGACGCTGGGACCAGCTCTCCGCGCGCGGTCAGGCATGGCTCACCGCGTACCCCGGCGGCGACCTCCTGGCCACGATGGCGCTGGCGTTCGTCGAACTGGACTGCGCACCAGGCGAATCGCTGCGCGTCGCCCACGAACTTGCGCGCGACGCCCACGTCCCGACCGTGGAGTACCTGGCCGGGCCCTGCGACCTCCACCTCCACCTGATGGCCCCGACATTGCGGGACCTTTCGGACTACGTACAGCACCGCCTCTCCCGCCGTCCTGGCGTGGCCCGCATCCGGACGGTCGTGTCGCCGAGGTTGTTCACCGAGGGCAGCCGATGGCGGGTCCGCGCGATCTCGCCCGGCGAACGCGAGGTGCTCGTCGGCCGTCCAGGGCGGTCGACCGCGCCACTGAGGTTCACTGACCTGGACCGCTCGCTGGCCCTGGCACTCGGCGAGGACGTACGCGCATCCGCGGCTTCGTTGGCCTCGCGCCTCGAGGTGAGCGCGACCACCGTCCGCCGCCGACTGGACATCTTGCTGGCGCACGGCGCAATCCGGCTGCGGTGCGAGATTGCGCGTCCACTGTCGCCAGCCCCGGTCACGGCGATGTTGTGGCTCCGGGTGCCGCCCGACACGCTCGAGACGACGGCGCGCTCGCTCGCGACGCTGCCGGAGGTCCGCATGTGCGCGGCGACGAGCAGTGACGCCAACCTCATGGTCGTGGTGTGGCTGGGCAGTCACCACGAGGCCACAGCGTTGGAAGCGGGTCTGTCCGAGAAGCTGCCGTGGCTGCAGGTGGTCAACCGGGCGACCACGCTGCGCACGATCAAGCTGATGGGCCATCTCATCGACGAGGCAGGCCATACGGAAGGCTTGGTACCGCTGGATTTCTGGGCGCCGGTGAAGCCGCTCGGCTAGCCACGGGGTGGGGCCAGCCCCCGTATCGGCTCTCGGGCCTGCCGGGTTCCGGCGACGCTTCGCCGCCGAAAGACTCGGCAGGTGACCACCGAAAAGCTCCTCCTTCCCTCGCCCCCGCGGCAGGGCTCTGACTTCTCCCGGCTCTCCCGCCGCATCGCCGACGCCGGCCTGCTCGACCGTCGCCAGGGGTACTACACCGCCCGAATCGCCGTCGTCACGACGCTGTTCGCAGGCGGCTGGGTCGCCTTCGGGCTGCTCGGCAACTCGTGGTGGCAACTGGCCGTGGCGGCGTTCCAGGCGTTCCTTTTCGGCCAGATCGCCCTGCTTTCGCACGATCTCGCACACCGGCAGGTGTTCCGGACGCGGCGGCCGAGCGAGATCGCCGGGCGGCTGGCCGGGAATCTCGGCATCGGCATGAGCTACGGCTGGTGGATGGACAAGCACACGCGCCACCACGCGAACCCGAACCACGAGGAGCTGGACCCCGACGTCGACCCGGACATTCTCGTCTGGTCCCAGCGGCAGGCCCGCGCCAGCCGTGGCCTGCCCCGGTTCGTCGGACGGCACCAAGCGTGGCTGTTCTTCCCGCTCCTCACCCTCGAAGGCCTGAATCTGCACTGGTCCGGTATCCGCGCCGTAATGCATCCCGGTCTGCGTCGCCGCAGGCTGGAAGCCACGCTGCTCTTCACGCATTTCGCGGCCTACCTCACCGCGCTGTTCGTCGTCCTCCCGCCTGGCATGGCGCTGCTTTTCCTCGCTGTCCACCAAGGAATGTGGGGTGTCTACATGGGATCGATCTTCGCGCCCAACCACAAGGGCATGCCGACGCTGACCGGGCAGCCCGAGCTCGACTTCCTGCGCAAGCAGGTACTCACGTCGCGCAACGTCCGCGGCGGACCAGTGATCGACGTCCTGCTCGGCGGGCTCAACCACCAGATCGAGCATCACCTGTTCCCGAGCATGCCGTCGGTACATCTGCGCCGGGCCCAGCCGATCGTCGAACGGTACTGCGCCGAGCTCGGCATCCCGTACGCGCGCACCGGGCTCGTCGACTCCTACCGGCAGACACTCCGGCACCTCCACGAAGCTGGGGCTCCTCTCAGGAACCGCTCGTAGAATCGGCACCATGGTGAGGAAAACGTTTGCGTCTGTGGTTCCGGTGGCTTTCGGCGCGAAGGCCACCGGACCACGTGCCGAACGCATGCGGCGGTCACCGCAGTACGACGGCGGCGTGTTCCGCAATGCTGCGACCACTCGCTCTACTCCCTCTTCTCCTGGCGGGATCCTGCGTGAATTCCTGTTCGGCGAGGATCGGGACCGCCGCCGTCCAGCCGGTACGGTGCCGTTGGTCACCGACCCGGTTGCGGCGACTGCTGATGGCCTGTTTCTCACCTGGTACGGCCACGCGTCGACGCTCGTTGAGATCGATGGCGCCCGGGTGCTCTGCGATCCCGTGTGGAGCGACCGGGTTTCGCCCGCCGCTTTCGCTGGACCGCGTCGGCTCCATGCGCCGCCAGTACCGCTGGCCAGCCTGGGCCGGCTGGATGCAATCGTGATCTCGCACGACCACTACGACCACCTCGATCTCGCGACCGTCCGGGAGCTGACTTCGCTCACCGAAGCTCCTTTTCTCGTTCCGCTGGGAGTAGGCGCGCATCTCGAACGCTGGAATGTCCCGCTCGATCGCATCGTCGAACTCGACTGGCATGAGGATGTCACCATTTCAGGTCTCCGTTTCGTGTGTGCTCCGGCGCAACATTTCTCGGGACGAGGCATTGCGAACGACAGCACGCTCTGGGCTTCATGGGTGATTACCGGACCCGCGCATCGCGTGTTCTACAGCGGCGACACCGGGTACTTCGACGGTTTCTCTTCGATTGGCGAGAAGTACGGTCCTTTCGACGCTTCGCTGATCCAGATCGGTGCTTATGCCTCCCATTGGCCCGACATCCACATGACACCCGAGGAAGGCGTCGCCGCCCACCTGGACGTGCGCGGCGGACTGCTCGTGCCGGTGCACTGGGCCACCTTCACCCTCTCCACGCGCGCCTGGTCCGAACCCGCCGAGCGCGTATGGCGTGAAGCCAAGGCGAACGACCTCCCGCTGGCGATTCCGAAACCGGGCCAGCGGATCGACGTGGCAGCACCGCCGCCGGTAGACGGATGGTGGCAAGCGCTCAGCTGAGGGACGTTTCAGTCAGTCAGATTTCAGAGCTTTGCCTCGGTTCTACGGTTCCGCCGTCGTTCTCTTGACCGGATCGGGCGAGCCGGGTCGGTTGGCACCCTCCTTCCACTGCTTGACATCTGGGTCGCGCGGCGGGCTCTCAACCGGTGCCCTGCCTGTTTGTTGTATTCCTCTCGACGTGGATTTGGCTTTGCGTGGCCGGAATCTTCCACGGAGCGACCTGCTCTGGTTCAACTTCGCTACGACTCGACACGCAACGCCGTGCACCAGAAGGGCCTCGGCCATGACGCGCGAACCTGTCAACTGACATCGTGCCGAACCGGTCACTCGCCCGCGGCGGCGATCTCGCAGCCGAGACGGATGGCGCACGGAGAGGTTTCGACCGGCAGATCGGCAACCCGGCAGCGTTGGTCATTGCAGCCGAGAACCCTAGCGGTGTCAAAGCTTTTGGACCGTCGAAGGGTGAGCTCGACCCTCGGACCATGCCCGTCCACGAACAGCTAAAGTGTTGCAGCACCACAAGTAGAAGATCAAGTACCGCACTTCTGACTGCCCCCATCATCAACATCCCTTCTCCGGCAAGGACAATTTCTAGATCAACACAGTTCGATACTGCCATGTGAGCACCGGCCAAAGCAGTGTTGCGCCAACCAATCACCCGATGGTGCGAACATGTGTTCGAACACGGTCCAGGGATGATTCAGCGTGGCAGACTGGAGACATGAAGCTCAAGCTCGATCTCCACGAGATCTACAACCGCGGCGGGGAGATCGACCGGGCGCTGCGAGCGGTGATCGAAGAAGCGGTCGCGAAAAAGGCGCCGGTCGTGGAGATCATCCCGGGTAAAGGATCAGGGCAATTGAAGAAGCACGTATTGCGTTTCCTGGAACGGAAGGAGGTGAAGGCGCTCTACCACCGAGTGGAGAAGGACAAGGACAACTTCGGACGGGTCTTTGTGCACTTCCGGTGGAAGTGACAGTCACGGTCCGCCATCGGGACACATCGTCTGCCTTCCCGCCGAAATGACAGCCGGTACCCGTAACCCCGGCGGTCTGCACCTAGCTTCGACGGAAAGCCGGTGGAAACCCATCATCCGGATGGGTTCTGCCCCGGCGAGAACGGCAGATCGGAGCCAGCCACCCAGGTGGGTTCTGTCTGCGCTCGCAAGGACCGGTTGATCGGAGCCAGGCCGTTCGAGCGGGTTTCGTTCCGAAGAAAGGAAGGTTTGAGCCGAGTCGCCCGAGCCAGTTGTGTTCAGTGGGATCGGCGGGGACAGGGGCAGCTGTCCGGACGGGTTACGTCCGCCTTGAACGAGATTGGCGGGTCAGAGCCAGTCGTCCGGGCGGGGCCAGGGCATGAGGGAGGTAAGTGCGTCCGGGACCGGTTCGGTGACTGTGTAGCGGCCGCGGTGGAAGAGGAGAGGACGAGCATCGGAAGTTTGCCCCAGGGCGGTCACGCGGCCGATCACGACGTAGTGGTCACCGGCAGGGTGGACGGCCTGGACCTCGTAGTCGACCCACGTCAGGGCGCCGTCCAGCAGCGGCGCACCGGACGGCCCGGGGCGCCAGGACACTGACGCGAACTTGTCTCCGGTCCGGCTGCCGAACGCTGCGGAGACAGCTTGCTGGTCGTCGGCGAGCACGTTCACCGCGAAGTTCCCCGCGGCGGCGAGGACCGGCCAGGTCCGTGAAGTTCGGGACACGCAGAAGAGCACCAATGGCGGATCAAGAGAAAGGGCGGCAAAGGACTGACAGGCGAAACCTACCGGGCCGGTCGGAGAGCAAAGGGGAGGCGATGCACCAGAACGCGATGGGCCCGACGGCGGACGGGTGGGCGGTGGTGAGTTGAGTGGTGGTGGTGAGTTGCGCGGTGGTGAGTTGAGTGGTGATGAGTTGGGTGGCGGTGAGTGCGGTCGTGAAACTGGTGGTGAAGCGCTCGGCTCCAGGTGGCCCGTCGGCAAAGAGCCGGGCGGCAAGTCGGGAGGTGGTCCATCTTCAGGGGGAGCAATAGTCTCACCCGTCGGCGTACCTGCCCAGCCGGTTACCACTGTGACGCCCGTGCAGAAGTGGCCCAGCACTTCGCGGAATCGGGCCGACGCTGACGCCAGTGCCGGAGCTGGTGCCGGTGCCGGTGCCGACGCCGATGCTGGTGCCGGAGCCGGAGCCGGTGACGGTGACGGTGACGGTGGGATCGGCGGCGACTGCGGTCGTGACGACCACGGTGGCGATGTCGACGATGACGTCGACGGTCGTGGCGGTGGTGACGATAACCGTGGTGGTAGTGGTGGTAACGGTGGTTGCGACGATGGCGACGATGGCGACGACCACAGCTCCGACCCCGGCAAAGACCCCACCCCTCGCCCCCACCAGGTGGAGCCAGCCGAAGTCACTGTGAACCAACCGTGAAGTCGTGGCCCCACAACGACACTGCCGTGCTTTCCCTCGCGATCCACGCCTCATCGTCGACTTGGCGGCCCTCGCAGCCGAACTCTACGTCGAAGCCGCTTGGGGTTTTCATGTAGAACGACAGCATCAGGTCGTTCACGTGTCTGCCCAAGGTTGCCGACATCGGGATTTTCCGGCGTAGTGCTCGGTCCAGGCACAGGCCTACGTCGTCCGTGTGGGCGACTTCCACCATCAGGTGCACGATTCCGGTCGGGGTCGGCATCGGGAGGAAGGCCAGGCTGTGGTGGCGTGGGTTGCAGCCGAAAAACCGCAGCCACGCCGGGGCGCCGTCAGCCGGGCGGCCTACCAGTTGCGGGGGCAGGCGCATCGAGTCGCGGAGGCGGAAGCCCAGGACGCCGCGGTAGAACGTCAAGGCGGCGGCATCGTCGTGGGTCGACAGGACTACGTGGCCCAAGCCCTGTTCGCCGGTTACGAAGTGGTGGCCGTACGGGCTTACCACACGCCGGTGTTGCAGTGCGACGCCGTGGAAGACCTCCAGGACGTTGCCCGACGGATCAGCGAAACTCACCAGTTCCGCGACGCGGCGGTCCGCCAGGTCCTCTGGCGTGCCTTCCTTGTACGGCACCGAAGCCGCATCGAGGCGGGCGCGGATGTCGTCCAGTTCCGAGGCGTTTGCGGCTTCCCAGCCGGCCTGCGCGAGACGGTCTTGCGTGCCCGGGACGATCACCAGGCGCGCTGGGAAGTCGTCCATGCGGAGGTAGAGCGCGTCGGGGTCGGAGCCGGTGCCTTCGACCATGCCCAGCACTTTCAAGCCGAATACCCGCCACGCGTCCATGTCCGTGGCTTCGATACGGAGGTACCCCAGTGACCGGATGGCCATCACGAACTCCCGAGAAAGTCGAGCGCGAGGCGGTTGAACTCGTCGAACTTCTCCAGCTGCGCCCAGTGGCCGCAGCCGCCGAAAACGTGCAGTTGGGCGCGCGGGATCGTCTTCAGCGCGAGCAACGCGCCGTCCAGCGGGTTCACCCGGTCCTCCCGTCCCCACACGAGCAGAACCCGTTGCCGCAGGCGGTAGGCCTCCCGCCACAGCAGGCCTTCCTCGTAGGAATCGGCGAACGACCGGCCCATCGCCTTCAGCGCGGCCAGCGAGGAAGGCGAAGACGCCGCGGCGAAGCGCTCGTCGATCAGCGCGTCGGTCACCAGCGACTGGTCGTGGACCATGATCCGCAGGAACGCTTCCATCCGCGAACGCGAAGGAGAAGCCGCAAACCGCGACAGCAGCCGTACGCCCTCCGTCGGGTCCGGGGCGAACAGGTTCACGCTCAACCCGCCCGCGCCCATCAGCACCAACCGGCCCGCGCGATCGGGGTGGTTCAATGCCAGCCGCACGGCGGCGCCTGCGCCCAGCGAATTGCCGACCAGGTGCGCCCGCTCGATGCCCAGCTCGTCCATCAATTCCACGACGGCGTCCGCGCTGTGGCGGAAATACTGCGGATGCTCGGCCGGCTTGTCGGAAAGGCCGAATCCCGGCTGGTCGATCGCCAGCGTGCGGTACGCCTTCCCGAACACCGGCAGATTCCGGCCGAAATTGCTCCACGCCGACGCGCCCGGGCCGCCCCCGTGCAGCAACAGCACCGTCGACGAATGCTCCACACCCGCCTCGTGATAGTGCAGCTTCAGTCCACTTTGGACCGTTACATATGAACCCATCACACCATCGCATTCTCAACCGGCAGACCGAACGCACCGGTGCCGAACATCACGTACGCGCGTTCGGCGTCGTTCGCTGCGTGTACCCGGCCCGCGTGCGCGTCGCGCCAAAAGCGCTGGATCGGCGTACCCCGCTGCAATGCTCGGCCGCCGGAGTTCTCGAAAAGCCGGTCGATCGCGGAAATCGCCCGTTCCGTACCGCGCACCTGGTCCCGGCGCACCCGGAGCCGGGTGCTGAACGGCAGCTTCTCGCCTTGGCAAGCCAGCTGGTACAGCTCGTCGATGTTGTGCGTCAGCTGCAGCCAAGCCGCGTCGATTTCGCTGGCTGCCTCGGCGATCCGCACCGTCGCAAACGGATCCTCTTTGGACTGTTCACCCGCATACGCCGCCCGCACGCGTTTCCCCTGGTACTCCACATGCGCGTCGTACGCGCCCTGTGCCATCCCGATGATCGGCGCGGTGATCGTGCTCGGGTGCACCGAACCGTACGGCAGCCGGTACAGCGGACCTGGATTGGCGGATTGGCCAGGCGTCTTGCACTTCGACGTCGCCACGAAGCTCAACGCCCGGTGCGCCGGCACGAAAACGTCGTCCACCACGATGTCGTTCGAGCCGGTACCGCGCAGCCCCACCGTGTCCCACACGTCCACAATGGAGTAGTCCGAAATGGGCAGGAGGTACGTGCAGAAGTCGACCGGTTTGCCGTCCGCGAACGCCGGGCCGCCGAGCAGCACCCACGAGCAGTGGTCGCAGCCGGACGAGAAACTCCACCGGCCGGTCAGCCGGTACCCGCCCTCGACGACGGTTGCCTTACCCATCGGCGCGTACGACGACGAAATCCGCACGTCGTGATCCTCGCCCCACACCTCCTCCTGGGCCCGGGCATCGAACAGCGCGACGTGCCACGGGTGCACGCCGAGGATCGACGCGACCCAGCCGGTGGACCCGCAGGCGCTCGCGATGAGTTTCACCGCGGTGTAGAACGTGACCGGGTCGGCCTCCAGACCGCCGTACGGTTTCGGTTGCAGCAGCCGGAAAAACCCCGTTTCCTGCAGTGCTTTCACGGATTCGGCGGGGATCCGGCGCGCGTCCTCGGTCTCCTGCGCGCGTTCCCGCAGCACCGGGAGAAGGTCGCGCACCCCCGCGATCACGGCAGCCAGCTCGCTCATCGGCCGTCCTCTCTTGCTCGACAGACCAAGACTAGAACACGTTCTCGTTTTTGTCGACGCGGCCCACCCCGTTGGCACTGTGCAGTCCAGCTCTACGGCCGGAAAACACGCAGTCAGCCAGCGAGAGGCCACTCACATACGACCTGGAACAGATTCCCACCGCGGTCCGCCCGGCGGCATACAACCCCGGCACACCGGCGACCGCGCCGGTGTCCTCGTCGACCACCAGGCCGCCGAGGGTCAGCATCGGGCACGGGTAGCCGAGATTCGGCTTCACGGACACGTCGATGAGCGAGTAGGGCGGCGTGTCCAGCGGCCGAGCGAACTCCGCCAGTTTGCCTGCCGGGTCCGGGCCGCGCCGGTACTCGTCGTACGTCGCCGCCAGCCCGGCCGGGTCGATGCCCGCGCGCCGGGCCACCTCCTCGATCGTCCCGGCGGTGACTCGGCCCCGACCCAGCAGGTATCGCAGCTGGAGCGTCGCAAACCACTGGCCCTGGCGACGGCCGTCATGGCGGGCCGAGGCCACCAGAGGCGCGTCGACCAGCAGCCAGCCGCGGCCGCCGTGGGACGTGATCATGCGTTCGCCGATGGCCGCGCCGTAACGGGATTCGTCGATGATGCGGCGTCCGGAAGCGTCCACGAGCAACCCGCCGAGGAACGCCGACGGCGGCGTGAGGAACCGCCATGCCGACACGCGGTCCAGCTCCGCCGCGCGGCCGCCAACCGATAGACCGAGCCGGAGACCGGAACCGTCGTCGGCGGAGGTCCCGAGGTCTAGGCCGCCGCGATAAGCGGGCGCGTGCTCACGCACCAGGTCACGGTTCACGATGTACCCACCGGCCGCAAGTACAACCCCGCGCCGGGCGGAAATCCGCAGCTCACGAGCGTATCGCTGCTCAATGCGCGAAACGCGAGCATGCAACGCCCGCCGCAACGCAGGCACGTAAATCCCCGGCTTCGCCGACCACGCCGCCAGCCGCGCGTGCCGGATCCGAGCCCACCACGGCGCGTCACGCAGGCTGCGGACCACCACCCCCGAAACCGCGCCAACCCCGACCAGACTGACCGCCTCAGTCTGCGGCAGAACACGTACCCCGCGTCGCCGAGCCGCCGCCAGAAGCTGCTTCATCAGCAACTTCCCCGACGTGCCGGGACCCTTGACGCGATGCCCGCGCGGCGCCGGTTTCGCCACGTCGCGGAAGCCGCCGGACAGCTCGCTGCCGGAGTAGTACAGGTAATGCTTGTTGCTGGGGTACGACGTCTTGTAGTCGCACAGACTGCCTTCGAACGGCACGCCCTGCCGTTCGAGCCACGCCATCATGTCGACGCTCTCCTCGCAGAACCGCTGCAGCGTCCGCGCCGAAACGACGTCGCCCGTCTCCAGCCGCAGGTACGCGTACATCGCGTCCACGCTGTCGTCGACCCCCGCGGCCCGCTGCTGCGGCGTTCCACCCCCGGCGTAGACCACGCCGCCGCTCACCCGGCTCGCCCCGCCGCCGGAAAACCGGTCGACGAGCAGTACGTCGGCGCCCGCGTCGGCTGCTTCGATGGCCGCACACACGCCCGCCGCCCCGGCTCCGATGATCACGACGTCCGCCCCGAGCTCGTCCATAGTCCGCCACCCTAGAACTGGAACACGTTCTCGTCTATGGTGACGGAAGTGGCCCCGAGCAGGCCAGCTCTGGCCGATAACACGTTGCATGTGAGGTGGCATGGCCGACGAGTACGACGTGGTGGTCGCGGGCAGCGGTGCCGCCGGGATGACCGCCGCGCTCGCCGCCGCGCACCGCGGGCATTCCGTGGTGGTGCTGGAAAAGGCGGCGTGCTTCGGCGGGTCCACGGCGCGTTCCGGCGGCGGTGTCTGGCTGCCCGGAAACCATGCGCTCAAGGCCGCGGGGATCGACGAGCCACCCGAACGTGCGCACCAGTACCTGACCTCGATCGTCGGCGACGTCGTTCCGGAGCCGCTGCGGACAGCCTTTCTCGACCACGGGCCCGAGGTGCTGGAGTTCGTCACGCGGCACACGCCGCTCGAATTCCGCTGGGTACCCGGCTACAGCGATTACCACCCCGAGGCGCCCGGCGGAAGGGCCGGGGGCCGATCGGTAGAGCCGAAAGCGCTGAACGGCAAGCTGCTCGGCGCCGACCTGGCCCGCCTCGAGCCGCCGTACAGTGCGCCACCCCTCGGCGTGCCGATCACCCAATCGGACTATCGCTGGCTGAGCCTGATCGCGCGACACCCCCGTGGCGTCGCGCGGATGCTGTCGCTCGGGGTGAAATGGCTGGTCGGACGCGTGAATGGACAGCAGCCACTCGCGATGGGGCAAGCGCTTGCGGCCGGGTTGCGGCTCGGGCTGCGCGACGCCGGGGTCGACGTCCTGCTGAACACCCCGCTGGTCGACCTGCGGGTGGAGAACGACGTGGTCACCGGGGTGCGGACCGGTCAGGCGCTGGTCCGCGCGCGCCGTGGAGTGGTACTGGCCTGCGGCGGCTTCGAGCGCAACGAGGAAATGCGCAAGAAGTACCAGCGAGCGCCGATCGGGACCGAATGGACCGTTGGCGCCGCCGCGAACACCGGCGACGGCATCATCGCCGGGCTCAAGCTCGGCGCGGCGACCGACCTGATGGACGACGCATGGTGGGGACCCTCGTTCCCGCTCACCGGCGGTCCGTGGTTCGCGCTGGCCGAGCGGTCACGGCCGGGCTGCCTGATGGTCGACGCAAGTGGCGCGCGGTTCGTGAACGAGTCCGCGCCGTACGTCGAGGCGGTGCACGCGATGTACGGCGAGGGTGACGGACCCGCCGAGCACCTGCCCGCTTGGCTCGTGTTCGACCAGCGCTACCGCGACCGCTACCTGTTCACCGGCCTAGGCCCGCGGCAGCCGCTGCCTGGGCGTTGGTACCAGGCGGGGATCGTCGCGAAATCGTCGACGCTGTCCGGCCTCGCCGAGAAAATCGACATCCCTGCCGAAGCGCTGAAGCAGACCGTGATGCGCTTCAACGGCTTCGCACGCAACGGTGTCGACGAGGACTTTCACCGCGGCCGTAGCGCGTACGACCACTACTACGGCGACCCGCGCAACCGTCCCAACCCGAGCCTGGGTGAGCTGGTGAAGGCGCCGTACTACGCGGTCCGCGTGGTGCCCGGCGACCTCGGTACGAAGGGTGGGCTGCGGACCGACGAGCACGCCCGGGTCCTGCGCGCGGACGGCACCGTGGTCCAGGGCCTGTACGCGGCGGGCAACACGAGCGCGGCGGTGATGGGCCGCACGTACGCCGGGCCTGGCGCGACCATCGGCCCGGCGATGGTTTTCGGCTACCTTGCGGCGCAGGCGCTGGCGAACGAAGATCGGACCGGCACGGGAGGCACGCAGTGACGACTCAGGGCTCCGACATCCGCACCATCGACGCGGGCGCGCCGCCCGCGCGGTTCGCCCGCGGCTGGCACTGCCTCGGGCTCGCCGACGCCTTCCGCGACGGAAAACCGCACGGCATCGAAGCTTTCGGGACCAAGCTCGTGGTTTTCGCCGACACCGCCGGGGAATTGCACGTCCTCGACGGATATTGCCGGCACATGGGCGGTGACCTCACCCAGGGGTCGGTGAAGGGGGACGAAATCGCGTGCCCGTTCCACGACTGGCGGTGGGGCGGTAATGGGAAATGCAAGTCGATCCCGTACGCCAAAAGGGTTCCGCTGCGGGCGCGGACGCGGTCGTGGCAGGTGCTGGAGGAGAACAAGCAGCTGCTCGTCTGGCACGATCCGGAAGGCAATCCGCCACCGGACGACCTGGTGATCCCGCGCGTCGAGGGCGCCTTCAGCGACGAGTGGAGCAATTGGACCTGGGATTCGATCCTGATCGAAAACGCCAACTGCCGCGAAATCATCGACAACGTGGTGGACATGGCCCATTTCTTCTACATCCACTACGCCTTCCCCACGTATTTCAAGAACGTGTTCGAGGGGCACATCGCCACGCAGTACCTCAACACGAAGGGCCGCCCGGACATCGGGATGGCGTCGAACTACGGCGGCGAAGACAATCTGCTGCGTTCCGAAGCGTCGTACTTCGGCCCGGCGTACATGATCAACTGGCTGGTGAATTCGTTCCAGGGCTTCGAAATCGAGAACGTGCTGATCAACTGCCACTACCCGGTGTCGCCGACGTCCTTCGTGCTGCAGTGGGGCATCATGGTCAAGAAACTGCCCGGGATTTCCGACGAGCACGCGGACAAGATCGCCGCGAAGCTCGCCCGTGGGATCGGGGTCGGATTCCTGCAGGACGTGGAAATCTGGAAGAACAAGACCCGGATCGACAATCCGCTGCTGTGCGAGGAAGACGGTCCTGTTTATCAGCTGCGCCGCTGGTACGAACAGTTCTACGTGGACGCGGCCGACGTCACCGAGGACATGACGCGCCGGTTCGAATTCGAGGTCGACACGACGAAGGCCAACGAGGCGTGGGCGGCCGAGGTTCAGGAGAACATGGCCCGGCAGCGCGCCGAAGCGGAAGAGGCCGGGGTGTGACCGCCGAGGTCACGGAGTTCCTCACCGCCGGGCTGCGGCCGCACGAATGCCGCAGCTGCGGGACTTGCGTGCTGGTGAAGAAAAACAGCCGGAAACACACCAGCATCCAGTGGACCACCAATGCCGCGGAAAGCTGTCCCGTTTTCGCTGCGCATGCCGCGGCAGGCGGTACCACCGCATTGCTCGACACGTGCGAAAAGCTCGCCGACAGCACTGACAACGCCGTGCGCGACGGCCAGATCGGGACGGTCGGCGATGGCTGAGATAGTCACGCTCACCGTCGCCGAGGTGATCGAAGAAACCGCCGATGCGCGGTCGATTGTGTTCGAGGTACCGGACGAGTTCACCTACTCCCCCGGGCAATTCCTCACGCTACGCATTCCCAGTGACCGGACCGGTTCCGTCGCGCGATGTTACTCGCTTTCGAGTGCACCGCACGAGGGACGGGTACAGGTGACGGTAAAGCGGACTGCCGACGGGTACGGGTCGAATTGGGTGTGCGACGAACTCAAGGAGGGCGTTACGATCGAGACCCTCCGGCCGTCCGGCACATTTACCCCGTCCTCTTTGGACAAAGATTTCCTGCTGTTCGCCGCAGGCAGCGGGATCACCCCGGTGATGTCGATTCTCAAGGCGGCGCTGGAAAAGGGGCACGGCCGGATCGTGCTGGTGTACGCCAACCGCGACGAGCAGTCGGTGATCTTCGCCCGGGAATTGCGCGAGCTGGCCTGCGACCGGCTCACCGTCGTGCATTGGCTGGAAAGCCTGCAGGGATTGCCGGCCACGAAAGCATTGCAGGGATTCACGAAGCCGTACCCGGGGTATGAAGCGTTTATCTGCGGTCCGGCGCCGTTCATGACTGCGGCACAGGAGGCATTGCGGGAGCTGGGTTTTCCGCACCAGAAGGTCCACGTGGAGAAATTCCATTCCCTCACCGGAAACCCCTTCGAGGACAAGCCCGAACCAGAGGACAGCGGCGGGGAAACCACCACCCTCACCGTGGACCTCGACGGCGAAACCCGTCAGGTCACCTGGCCACGGCAGCGGAAACTGCTGGACCACCTGCTTGCCGAGGGTTTCGACGCGCCGTACTCCTGCCGCGAAGGCCAGTGCAGTGCCTGCGCGTGCCGGATCGTGTCCGGCGAGGTGAAAATGCTGAACAACGAGGTACTGGACGCCGAGGACATCGCCGAGGGGATCGTGCTGGCATGCCAGTCGGTACCGTTGACCGACGACGTGTCCGTGACCTACGAGTGAGGGAGAGCCCGTGCCCATCGATCCCGCCGTCGCGATCGGTGCCGACCTCGGCGAGGTCCGGTTCGCCTGGACCCCGTCCGACGTGCTGCTGTACCACCTGGCCGTGGGCGCCGGGGCCGATCCGCTGAACGACCTGCGCTACACGTACGAGCGTGACCTGCGGGTACTGCCGACCTTCGCCGCCGTCGCGATCAACCTGCGCACGTTCGAACCGCCGTCGGTGAAGTTCCCCGGCGTCGACATCGACCTGGCGAAAGTGCTGCACGGCAAGCACGAAATCGAGCTGCACCGGCCGATCCCGGTCGAGGGCAAGGCGGTCGCGCACACCCGGATCGCCGACGTGTACGACAAGGGCAAGGCCGCCGTGCTGGTGCAGGAAACCGAGGTCGCCGACGAGTCCGGCGCTCCACTGTGGACTGCGCGGGCCACCATCTTCGCCCGCGGCGAGGGCGGTTTCGGCGGCGAACGCGGGCCGTCGGACCGGATCGAGTGGCCTGCCCGCGAACCGGACGCCGTGCTCGAGCTGCCGACGCTGCCGCAGCAGGCGCTGCTGTACCGGCTGTGCGGCGACCGCAACCCGCTGCACATCGACCCGGACTTCGCGAAAGCCGCCGGGTTCGAGCGGCCGATCCTGCACGGGCTCTGCACGTACGGCATGGTGGCGAGGACCGTGGTCGACGCCTTCCTCGACGGCGACCCCGGGCGCGTCTCGGCATTCGGGACGAAGTTCGCCGGCGTCGTGTTCCCCGGGGAACGGCTGCGGGTACGCGTGTGGCGCGAGGGCGGCCGGCTGCTCGTCACCACCACGGCCGCCGACCGCGGCGACGCGCCTGTGCTCTCCGACACAGTGCTGGAGCCCCGCTGACCCGCGTGTGCGTACTACGGTGTCCGGAGGCGATCTGGCACGGAGGCAGGACAGCGCATGGCGGACGAGCGAGGCGGCACCTTCTTCGTGGTGCGTGGCCCGGTGGAGCCGGGCGACAAACGCGGCCGTGAGCTGGGCTTCCCCACCGCGAACATCGCGTTGCGCGACCAGCGCGGCGAACTGGGCGACGGAGTGTGGGCCGGCTGGGCGGAGCGGGCGGACGGCACCCGGGTGGCCGCGGCGGTGTCCGTTGGCCGCCGCCCGACGTACTACGGTGCCGACGGATACCGGCTGGTCGAGGCCTATTTGCTCGACTTCGAGGGCGACCTCTACGACGAGCGCCTCACCGTGTGGCTCGGCTCGCACCTGCGGGACCAGGAGGCGTACGGCTCCGCGCAGGAGCTGATCGACGCGCTGGCCCGCGACGTGGCCCGGACCCGCGAGTGGGTGGCGGCGCATCCCGCGGGGGACCTGCCGGGGCTTGGGACGCCTCCGCCGGACGGCGAGGTTCGCCGGATCGGCTGAACCACGGGGTCGAATCGCCGGTCGGCTGCGGCTGAACCCCGAGATCAATTCGCCGGTCGGCTGAACCCCGAGATCAATTCGCCGGTCGGCTGAACCCCGAGGTCAAATCGCCGGTCGGCTGGCCACGGGGTCAGATGGCCGGATCAGCTCGGGGTCAGATGGCCGCGAGCAGCAGGTAACCCATCCCGGCGCCCATGACGGCGCGGCAGACGGTGCGCGACGTGTGCCCAGGGTCCATCGTGCCCCGCAACCGGGTTGCCACCACGCCGGAGCGGACGGCGTCGACGGCGAAGTACCCCGCTGCGGCGATGGCGACCACCGGCCAGGCGAGCGGAGCGTCCATTGTGGACATCGTGAGCCACGGCCCGTGCACCATACCGCCGTGGGGCATTGCGCTGACCATGTAGAGCATCGCGGCGGCGGACAGGGCATGGTGGCCGCAGCCGTGGCCGCTCGCGCGCCCTCGCCACCAGGCGTAACCGAACCAGCCCGCGGTGAGCACGAGCACGGCCTGCCATCCCGCGGCCGGAATCGGCCCGCCGAGCGGCGACACCATGGCCACCATCGCCACGACCAGCAGCAGTTCGGCGAGATCACCGTTGCGGACGCGGTCGCCGAGCCGGGCGTAGTCGAGCCGCACCAGGCGCAGCACGCACGGCAGGGCCAATACCGCGAACAGGGCGGTGAACAGCCACGCGACCGGAACACTCACCGCGGACCTGCCGGGATGCTTCGGGGCACGGTCGGTACCTCGCTCTCCGTCATGACCTCACCACCGTGACACGCCCGTACCGACGGCACCAGCCAGCAATGAGGTGATCCACCGTGACCCACAAGCGGCATGCCGGGAAACACAACCGTGCGGGAAAGTCCGTGAAGGGAACCATGAGGGAATCCAAGTCCGTGATGGTTCCCTTCACGGACTTGGATTCCGTGAAGGTGGCCTTCACGGACCGCAGGTCAAGAGCAGCCCACTGGTCGGGACTCCGGTACCTGCTGTGACAACCGCGCAGCGAGCGTCCGAGACCTGGTTCGCCGCGGTCCCGCGTACCTGCCGGACAGCTTCCGCGATTCCGTTCATCCCGTGGATGTACGCCTCGCCCAGCTGGCCGCCGTGCGGGTTGAGCGGCAGTTTCCCGGCCAGCGTCAGGGTGTTGCCCGCGATGAAGTCCTTCGCCTCGCCCCGGCCGCAGAAGCCCAGTTCCTCCAGCTGCATCAGCACGTACGGCGTGAAGTGGTCATACAGCACCGCGACGTCCACATCGGACGGTCCGATCCCGGACTGCGCCCACAGCTGCCTGCCGACCACGCCCATTTCCGGCAGCGCGGCGAGATCGTCGCGGTAGTAGCTGGTCATCACGTACTGGTCCGGCCCGCTCCCCTGCGCCGCGGCGGCGACCACCGCGGGTGGCTGCCGCAGGTCGCGCGCCCGTTCCAGGCTGGTGATCACCAGCGCGACGCCGCCGTCGCTTTCCTGGCAGCAGTCGAGCAGGTGCAGTGGTTCGGCGACCCAGCGCGACCCCTGATGGTCGGCCAGCGTGATCGGGCGGCCGTAGAACCACGCCTCCGGATTGGTCGCCGCGTGCGCGCGGTCGATCACCGCGATCCGGCCGAAATCCTCGCTGGTGGCCCCGTATTCGTGCAGATACCGCTGCGCGACCATGGCCACCGTCGCGGCCGGGGTCGCGATGCCCATCGGGTAGTGGAACGCATTGTCCACTCCGGACGAGTTCACCTGTTGCGCTGCGGCCGCCGACACCCGCCCGAACCGCATCCCGGACCGTTCGTTGAACGCCCGATACGCCACCACGACGTCGGCGATTCCGGTCGCCACCGCCATCGCCGCCTGCTGCACGGTCGCCGCCGCAGCGCCGCCGCCGTAGTGCACCCGGCTGAAGAACGTCAGTTCCGGAATACCCAGCTCGCGGGCGAGCGCGATTTCCGCGGTACCGTCCATGGTGAACGACACCAATCCGTCCACATCAGACGGTACAAGCCCGGCGTCCGCCAACGCGCGGCTCACGCATTCCGCCGCCAGCCGCAGTTCGCTGCGCCCGGAATCCTTCGAGAACTCGGTGGCCCCGATTCCGGCGATGGCCGTGGTCCCGGCGAAAGTCATCCCGGCTCCGGCAGCGTAAGCGAAACTGTACCTGTCACGTGCATCCCGAGACTGTCCACAGCGGACACCGACAACTCCACCTCCGCGCCGTCACGGGCAACCACCTGCCCGGTGAAAGTGAGCGTGTCATAGGCATAACACGGCACTCCGAGGCGGATCTTGACGGAGCGCACCAGCGCCTCCGGTCCGGCCCATTCGCTCACGAACCGCTGTACGAGCCCGGTGTCGGTGAGGATGTTGAGGAAGATGTCCTTGGACCCACGCGCGATCGCCGCGTCGCGGTCGTGGTGCACGTCCTGGAAATCCCGGGTCGCCAACGCACTGCTGATCACGAACGTCGGCGTTGCCTCGACCACCATCGGCGGCAGTTCGGTTCCGACCTCGATGCTCATCGCGCCACCTTCCACGCGGGCAGGGTCAGCTCGTCGTCCACCTTCACGAACGCCGCCACCACCGGCAGCCCGACGCGGACCTCGTCCGGTTCGGCGTCCAGCAGCTCGGCCATCACCCGTACGCCTTCCGCCAGCTCCACCAGGGCGACGACGAACGGCAACCGCTTGCCCGGCACCGGCGGATGATGGTGCACGACATAGCTGTACACCGTCCCGTGTCCACTTGCGACGGCGTAATCCGGGGTGGTGTCAAGGGATCCGTCCGGCGGCATCGGGCCGGGCGGATGCCGGAGCACGTCGCCCCAGCGCTGGATCCGCAGCTCGCCCTCGCGCAGGCCGTCCCAGAAGAACTCGGTGTCCTGGCTGATCACCGGGCGCAAGACCGGCGACTGTGGTGCTTCCTGCGGGCGAAATTTCAGCACGCGGAACACCATGTCCGCCACCAATTCCCCGTCCACGGACCACTTCGTGCGGGTGGTCACGAACCAGCCCTCGCCGAGGGCAGTGCGCTTCGGCCCGGTGACGTCCTCGAGCACCGTCGTGGCCGCGACGCGTTCGCCCGGCCGCAGGTAACGGTGGTAAGTCTGCTCGGAATTCGTTGCGACCACCGAGGTGAACCCGGCTTCGTCCAGGACGGTCATCATCGCGCCGAGCGGATCGTCGTCGGCGCGCCCGCCCATGGTCCACACCTGAACCATGGCCGGGGGTGCCACCAGTCCTTTGTGGACGCTACCCGCGGCGAAGCCCGGATCGCAGTACACCGGATTGCGGTCGCCCATGGCCTCGACCCAGTTGTGCACCATCGCCTGGTTCACCGGGTCACGCGCGAATCTCGGCGCACTTTCACCCTGTGCGGCGATTTTCGCGGCGGCTTCCTCGATCGTCATCGTGGTACCCTCGGCAGTCCCAGCCCGGCGGAGGCGATGAGTTCCCGCTGGATTTCGCTGACGCCGCCGCCGAACGTCAGCACCAGGTTGCGTTTCGCCAGCACGTCGAGCCATTCCGCCAGCTCGGCGGTGTCCGGGTCGGCGAGGTCGCCGTGCCGCCCCACGAGCTCCTCCAGCAGCCGTCCGATCCGCTGGAACCGCTCCGAGGCAAAGACTTTCGTCGCCGACACGTCCGCGACCGCCACCGACTCGGACACCGCCACCTGCCAGTTCAGCAGCTCGTTGACCCGCGCCACCGCGAAGGTCTCGGCGAGCACCGCGCGTACGTCCGGGAGGTCGAGCAGCGGCACCCCGTCCGGAGTCCGCCGCGCCGCCGCCCACGCCCATACCCGGTCGTGCAAGCCGCCGATGCGACCGGCCGGACCGAGCATCACCCGCTCGTGGTTGAGCTGCGTGGTGATCAGCCGCCAGCCCCGGTTTTCCTCGCCGACCAGCAGGTCGACCGGCACGCGGACATTCTCGTAGTACGTCGCGTTCACGTGGTGCGCCCCGTCGCAGGTGATGATCGGGGTCCAGGAATAGCCGGGATCGCGAGTGTCGACGATGAGAATCGAAATTCCGCGATGCTTCGGCGCGTCCGGATCGGTGCGCACGGCAAGCCACACGTAATCCGCGTCGTGGCCGCCAGTGGTGAAAATCTTCTGGCCATTGATCACGTATTCGTCACCTTCGCGCACCGCCCGCGTGCGCAACGACGCAAGGTCAGTACCCGCTTCCGGTTCGGTGTAACCGATAGCGAAATGGATTTCCCCGGACAGGATCTTCGGCAGGAACCGCGACTTCTGTTCCGGGGTACCGAATGCCTGCAACGTCGGCCCGACGGTCTGCAATGTGACCGACGGCAGCTGTACGTCCGCGCGAGCAGCCTCGTCCACGAAGAGGTGCTGCTCGATTTCGCCGAACCCTTGTCCCCCATACTCTTTCGGCCAGCCGACGCCAAGTTTACCGTCGCGACCCATTCGCCGCACCACCTCGCGGTACATCGGCCCGTGCCGTTCCCGCAGCAATGCGCGGCGTTCGTCGGGAGTCAGCAGACCGGCGAAGTATTCGCGTAACTGCGCGCGCAATTCCTGCTGTGCGGCCGTCAATTCGAGGTACATGCTCATCCCGCCACTCGTTCGCCGAGTTTGCCGAGCCGATGCGCCGCTCCCCCGACTGCGCGGGCGAGGTCTTTCACCGCCGACGAATACCGGTGCAGCGGATAACTGCGGTCCACGCCGACGCCGCCGTGCAAGTGGTGACAAATCGCGAGCGCGGACGGCGCTTCCTCGGTCAGCCAGTACGCCGCGACGTCGAGTTCGGTGTCCGCGTCGAGCCGTTTCGCCAGCCGCCACACCGCCGACGTCGCGGCCAGGTGCACGGTGCGCGAAGCGACGTACACATCGGCGATCTGCTGTGCCACCGCTTGGAAGGTGGCCAGCGGACGGCCGAACTGCGTGCGTTCGCCGACGTGCCGAGCCGTCAAAGCCAACGCTCCGGCAAGGAGTCCGTCGCCGAGGGCAAGCGCCCCAGCCAGGGCGAACCGGTGCAGAGTCGACAACGCATGTCCCGGCGTCCGGTCTCGCAGGAATTCCTCCACCCGCACTCCGTCAAACCGCACGGTGTAGTCCGTCGCATTGTGTTCCGGAAGCACCTCGACCCCCGGCGAGCGCGGGTCCACCAGCGCAACCGCGGTACCGCCGGGCAACGCGACGGGGGTGAGAATCCGCGCCGACTCAGCGGCGTACGGCACGTGCGTCTTGACCCCGGTCACGGCCCAAGCCCCGTCGGTGGCCGTACCCATCGTCCCGGGGATCGTCGTCAGCGGCGCCGACGGTTCGTGCAATGCCGAGGTCAACAGGCTCTCGCCGGCGGCCGCCGGGGGCAGGAACTCGGCGCGTTGCGCGGGCGTACCAAGCGCCTCCAACGGCAGAATGCCGAGCGCCAGCACGGCGTACGCGGGCACCGCCGCGGCAGTTCGTCCCACCTCGGTCAGCACCGGCGCGACGTGCTCGACGCCAAGGCCATCACCGCCGAGGTCCGCGGGTAAGGGCAGGGCGAGCAGGCCCGCGTCGGCCAGCGCCCGCCACTGCTCGGCCGGTTCGTCCGTTTTCGCGAGCACCCGCGCGGCGAGCGAGGTGATCTCGGCCTGCGTATCGTCAGGGGTGAAGTCCACGCCGGTCTCCCTCCGCCCTAGGTGGAACACGTTCTAGTCTTAACCGGAATGGGCGCGCTCGGCAACCCCCTGAGCCAGGTTGCCGGGCAGCGGATCGGTCTGGTCGAGCAGAGAGGGGCGGAACGCCGACGTGGGTGCGGAACAGGTTCTCAAATCAGCGCTGGGCGACGTCGGCTGGCAGGCCACGCGGAAACTCGCCACGATCCCGTCCACCGCCGGGGTGCCGGACCCGCAGCCGCTCGCGCTGCCGGGCCGCGGGCAGACCGTGGTAGTGGACGTCGGGCCGCGGCACGCGCCCGCGGTGATCCTGCTGCACTCGGTGGCCTGCACCGGGCTGCTCACCTGGTACCCGGTGCTGGAGCGGCTGTCGGTGAACCATCGCGTCGTGGTGTTCGACCAGCGCTGGCACGGCCAGGGAATCCGCTCGCACGAGTTCAGCCTCACCGACTGCGCGGACGACGTCGTGGCGGTCGCGGACGCGCTCGGCATCGACCGGTTCCTCGTCGGCGGGTACTCGATGGGCGGCATGGTCGGCCAGCTCACCGCCCACCGCGCGCCGGACCGGGTCAGCGGGCTGGTGCTGTGCTCCACCGCCAGCAACTTCCGCCGCGGCCTGCGCCAGCGTGTCGCGCTCGACGTGTTCGGCCGCACCCTGCATCTGCTGCGCGACCAGGCGCGAATCGGCCTCGTCCAGGGCGAACCGCGCCGCGAGCGGCTGGCCCGCCTGGAGGATCACCGCTGGGCCCTGCGCGAGTTCCGCTCCACGAGCCCGTGGGCGATCGCGGTGGCACTCGACGAAATCGGCCGCTTCGACTCGACGCCATGGCTGCACACCCTCGACCTGCCTGCCGCAGTGGTGGTGACCTCACGCGACGGCTTCATCGCCGCGGCCCATCAGCGCACGCTCGCCCGACGCATCGCGGGCGCGGCGACGTACGAAATCCCGGCTGGGCACACCGCCTGCGTGTTCGCCGCCGACCTGTTTGTGCCTGCGGTGATGGCGGCCTGCACGTCGGTGCAAGCCGCAGCCCGAAGCTCAGTAGCTTGACACCAGATCAGCCGGGCGCAAGTCCAGCCGGTACGGCCGCTCAAGATGGACGACATCGTCGCCGGTGGCCTCGGCGTCCAGCACGTACTCGCCGTCGGTCAGGCGGAAGCAGCTGAGCGTCGGCTCGGTGGGTTCGATCACCCAGTAGTACGGGCAGCCCGCCGCGGCGAGCCGGGCGGGCTTGAGGAAGCGGTCGATGTGGCGGCTCGACGGCGACACCACCTCCACCGCCAGCACCGGGACGCCCACCAGCGCGCGTTCGGTGAACGTTTCGCGCCTGCCGACCACGACGTCCGGGATCATCACCGTGAACTCGTCGAGCACCACGTCCACCGGCGCGGGGAGGACCTCGCAGTCGGCAGGGCACACCGGGGTGAGCGCGGCGAGGAGGCGCGCGACCACCCGCTGGTGCAGCGGACGCGGGGACGGGCTCACCAGAAGCGTCCCGTCCACCAGTTCGTACCGGCGGCGTTCATCCGAGATCGTCTCCAGGTCCCGACGCGTGAGACGGTCGCCGTGTGCGAACATCGGGACTGTCATCATGCTGCCCCCGCAGGCGGGCCGACCGGAAACGACTCCGCCAGGGTAGTCGGGCACGCGGCGCAGCGCTAACCGTCCCGCGGCGCGCCGCCGACCCGGGTAGCCCATCCGCGCAGGCCACCGCCCGGCGAATTGCTCACCGTGCGTCACCGAATTGCGGATAATTCGCCCCGGACAGCCCAGCAGTGCCCCGCAAACAGGTCCATTCAGTGCGTCCGGACGATTTATCGAAACCGCCATTCGACGTCCAGTAACCGGCCATCACGACAACACTTTTCCGTTGCTTGGCCTGGTAAAACCTTTTTCTGGCAGAAAGCCTACCACCGCCCGTGAGACCATCGCGGAAATGGGTGATTCAGCGGGATTTCACCATTCCGCACGCCATTCGCGCTGCGTGATTAACCGGCCGGACCGGCGCCGCGCCTAGGCTGATCGGAAGTCCCTGAATCCCGTCCCTCCGGTGGTGGTCATGTCTGCCCCCAGCCGTCCGGCGTCCCTCTTCCGCCTCGACGGCAGCGCGGCGGAGCACGACCTGCTCACCGCGCTCAGCCCCGAGCAGATCATCACCGACCGCCCGGTCGACCTGCCGGGTACGCGCGGCCGTCTCGTCGCGGGCGCGTTCCGCACCGAGGCGCCGCACTGGCTGCCGCACGCCGAAGCCCTCAGCGGCGGCCCGCTGGAGCTGTCCTCGACCCTGCCGTTTGCCGTACTGCTCGTGCCGCGCCCGCCGTGGACGTATGCGGTGACCTGGGGCGCCGGGCACCTCGTGCTGAACGACGAGCACGTCGAGCAGGGTTTCGGGCTGCGCTTCGGCATCCGCCGGCTGGACCCGTTCGACCTCGGGCTGATCGCGAGCGCGGCGCTGGACGTGTCGGCGCGGGCCACCCAGATCTCCATCCCCGGCGGTGGCGAACTGTCCGCGTTCCGGCTCGAGCCGTACGGCGACCTCGTGCACCGGCTCGCCGGGTCGGCCGACCTGACCGACCTCACCTACGGCCGGGTCACCGGCAAGCGTTACCGCATCCGCGTCGGGACTTCGTTGTGGGCGCCACTGGCAAAGGATCCCGAAGCATTCCTGGCCGACCTCGACGCGGTCGGCGCCGTGGTGGACGAACCCGATGCGGATTCCGCATTGCGGTTCATCGCGCAGACCCGCCCGATGGACCGCCACCACCCGCTGGTCCCCGAACTGGAACGGCAGCTCGCCGAAGCACTCGCCGGGTCCGGCGCGCTGGGCCTCGCCTGGCCGTCGACCGCCACGCACGACGCGGAGAACGCCGGTTCGTTCCGGATCACCGGACTCGGCCCGGGCGGTCCGATCCACGTACCCGGCCGCCTCGAACCCTCGCATCTGACCGCGCGACTCGGCGGAATTCCCGTGGAGCGGCGGCTGAAAGCGTTGCGCGCCGGGCGAATCACCACGTGCGCCGACGAAGCGGGTACCGAACCGACCGGCGCTCCCCTTCCGGTCGCGCGATGGCTGGTTTTCGAGACCACCGTCGACCACACTCGCTATGTTTTCCATCAGGCGCGGTGGTACCGGATCGGCGAGACATATGTCGCCCAGATGCGTGAACAGGTCCGCGATCTCTTGGCGCACAAGCACATTTGGCCTAGCGTGAGGTGGAACCCGAGTGGACAACCCGACGACGAACATCGCTACTGCCGACGTGTTGCGCGTGAGCCGGGATATCTGTGCCTGGACAAGGATTTCGCCAGCACTCCCCTGCACCCTCGGTTCGAACTGTGCGACCTGCTCGGCCCCGGCGACGAGCTGATCCACGTGAAATGGCTGGGCCGCGCCACCGCAGCGAGCCACCTCTACACCCAGGCGCTGGTGTCCGCAGAGGCCCTGCACGACGAGCCGGACGCCTTGGCGCAGCTCGCGGACAAAGTGTCCACTTTGGAACCGGGCCGGATGCTGGGCGGCGCGCCGGACACGGTCGTCCTCGCGGCCGCGGGACGGTCTTGGAACGTGGACGAACTGTTCACGCTCTCGCAAGTCGCGCTGCTTCGCTTGGATCGCGCCGTGCGGAGTCTTCGCGCCTCGTTGAAGTTCGCTGATATTCCTTACACGGCAAAGAAACGTCGCTGAGCTTCTCCGCCACGCCAAACCTGCCTGATCGACAGGGTATCACCGATAGTGCGGGTCGGGTCACCATCGACAAGGACGAGGTCAGCTCGACGTCCCGGCTCGATCCGGCCACGGTCGTCGAGGCTGAATCGTTGTGCAGGAACGGAAGTTGCCGACCGAAGTGCTTCCAGCGGCGTGAAGCCTGCCGACACCAGCAGCCGCAATTCGTCGTGCAGGCTCGCACCGTGGGCCATTCCCGGTGCACCGAGATGAGCGGCGTCGGTGCCCGCGAGGATGTCGACACCAGCTTCGCGCAGTGCTGCCAGCGTGGCGAGCGCATTGCCGAAGTTTTCCGGCGGGCTGGTCGCAATGGCACCGGACAGGTTGTCAAGCCACGCCGGGGTCAGTTTCGGCCGGACACGGGGATCTTCAGCGAGTTCCGTTGGCTGGCCGGTGATCGACGCGATCACGGTCAGCGTCGGAATCACGAAAATGCCTGCAGCAGCGATCTTTTCGACCAGCTCGGCGGGACACGGACGGTCGAAGAACAGGTGGGTGAGCCCGTCCACCCCTGCATCGACGACCTGCTCCGCGGCCGCCACGGTCATCGCGTGCGCCAGGACCGTCTTGCCGCGCGCGTGACCTTCCCGGACGGTGGCCGCGACCAGTTCGGGAGCGAGGCGCGGCAGGCGCGAGCCGAAGAGGTGACCGTCCTCCACCAGCACTTTGAGGTAGTCCGCACCCTCGCCGATCCGGCCTTCCACGAATGCCGGGACCTCGGACCGGCTCGCGGCCGTCGGCCACGGCGGATCGTCCTCGCCTTTCCGGAGCTGGTGCGGATGCCCGCCCGCGGGGGTGAGGCCGAACGACGGGGAACGCACGTCGGCGAGATCGGCCGATTCGGCGACCTGCGCGCGCAGCGGAATCATCCGTTCCGGGATCGAGAGCATGTCGAGCTCGGTGGTGATCCCGAACGCCAGGGCTTGGCGGAGAGAGTCCGCGTCGGTGTGGGTATGCGCGTCGATCAGGCCGGGAAGCAGCGTCGCGCCGGTGCCGTCGATCAGCTCGGCCCCTTCATGACGACTGCCCCCGACGCGCACGATCCTGCCGTCAGCGACCTCGACGTCGACGATCCCGAGCGACTCCCGGCCATCGAAAACCCGCGCACCGGCAATGACAAAGTGATCCACCACCCGAACCGTAAACGATCACCGCCGGACAGCCAAGGAGGCACTTTCCGGACACCTGGTGAGGTCCGGGTGATCAGGCCGCCTTGCCCAGCTCGTCCAATGCTTCCGGCAACGCATCCGCCAGCGGCCACAGGTCCTTCACCAGCTCCTTTGCCCCCAGCAGACCCACGCCGACCTTGCCGTCGTTCGACAGCACCGTGATGTTCAGGCCAGCTCCGTGGAACACCGGGCCGAGCGGGTACAGGCCGGTGATCCGCGCACCCAGCAGGTACAGCGGCGCCGGCGGACCGGGGACGTTCGACACGATCAGGTTGTGCACCACCGGATGTCGCTCGGCCAGGCGCAGCGCCGAATACGCGCGCACGCCGAGGCCGAAGACCGTGGCCGGGGAGAATTGGGCCCAGTCGGCGAGCATGTCGGCGTCGATGTCGTAATGGTGGTCCTTCGCGCGGCGGTTCGCTTCGGCCAGGAAGAACACGCGCGCCGCCGGGTCGGGCAGGTGGGTGGGCAGCGAGGCGAAGAACGCGGACACCCGGTTGCTCCCGCGGTCGCGTTCGGTGCGCTCGTGCACGGACACCGGGACGGTGGCCACCAGCGGGTCGTCCGGCAGCTCGCCGCGGTCGAGCAGGAATCGGCGCAGGGCACCGGAAACAAGGGCCAGCACCACGTCGTTCACCGTCACCCCGAACGCGTCCTTGACCTGTTTGACCGCGTCGAGGTCCAGCTGGGCGAAGGCGACCGAGCGGTGTCCGGTGATGGTGCCGTTCAGCGAGGTCCGCGGCGCCGTGAACGGCACCGGCATTCCCTTGCCGCGCAACGCTTTCCCGACCCATCTCGGCACCAGTTCGAGCAGCTCGGGCAGCAGCCGGGCGATCTCGATCGGACGGTGGACCAGGGCATCGGCGCTTTCGCGCAGCAGCCGCAGCCGGGTGGGCAGGCCGCCGTTGTGCTGCTGGTCGTCCGGGATCTGCGGCAGCGGGGCGTCCGGTTCCAGCCCGGCGAGGTACCCGATCAGGCTCGCGCCGCCGACCCCGTCGACGCTCGCGTGGTGCATTTTCAGCAGCACCGCGAGCCGTCCGCCGGACAGGCCCTCGATCACGTAGCACTGCCACAGCGGATGCGACCGGTCGAGCCGCTGCCCGGCGATGTGCGCGCAGAGTTCGGCCAGCTCACGGTCATCGCCCGGCGCGGGGAGACCGATCCGGTGGACGTGGTTGTCGAGGTCGAAATCCTCGTCCTCGACCCACACCGGATGATTCAGGTTCCAGAGCGGATTGTGGAGTTTGCGGCGGAATGCCGGGATCACCACGACGCGCTCGGCGAGCCGCCGCCGGAACTCGGGGAACGAGTAGCCGCCGGGCATCGTGGACCCGTCGAGCGTGAGCAGGCCGCAGACGTGCAGCACCTGCGACGCCGTCTCCAGGTAGAGGAAGCTCGCGTCCAGCCCGCTCAGTCGCTGCATGTCCGCCAGCGTAAGCCAGAACGCGGTCCGCGGCGGCGGTAGCATCGGGGAGGTGAAACCGGACTTCCTGACCCGCCGGGCGGTGCAGCTCGGTCTCGCCGCGCTCGCCCTGCGCCCGCCGAAACCGCGGCCCACCTCGATTCCGGTGTTCTTCGCCGGCTGGCTCACCGGCGAGCTCGCGCCGCACCTGCTCGCGCTCACCGCGGCCGACACTGTGCAGCACGTCGTCCGCCACGGCAAGCGCAGCGACCGCGCCGGGCTGGCTCTCGCCGCGTTGTCGGCGGCCGGTTTCGCGTCGCTGATCGCAACCTCGCAGAAGGCGCGCGGCGAGGTCGAGTCGGCGCTCCGCGAAACCCTCGGCCCGGATTACGCCACCCTGCCGGCGGACCTGTCCACGCCGTGGGGCCAGCTGCTGATGCCGTTCCGGATGCACGACCCCGAGGTGGTCCGTGACCGGAATGTCGCTTATGCCCCGGGCGGCAAACGCTTCCTGCTCGACGTGTTCCGGCCGCGCTCGCCAGTCCGCGACGCGCCGGTGCTGCTGCAGATCCACGGCGGTGCGTGGACGATCGGCAACAAGGAGGAACAAGGTCAGCCGCTGATGCGCCACCTCACGCGACGCGGCTGGGTGTGCGTGGCGATCAACTACCCGCTGTCCCCGGCGAACCGCTGGCCTGCCCACATCGTGGCGGCGAAGCAGGCGCTCGCGTGGATCCGTGAGCACATCGCGGAATACGGCGGCGACCCCGGGTTCGTCGCGGTCACCGGCGGGTCCGCGGGCGGGCATCTGGCCGCGCTGCTCGCGCTCAGCCAGAACGATCCGGCACTGCAGCCGGGCTTCGAGGAGGCGGACACGAGCGTGCAGGCCTGCGTGCCGCATTACGGCGTGTACGACATCGCCGCGTCGAGCGGGGCGGCGGAAAGCAGGCACCGGCTGGAAACCCTGATGGCACGGCGGGTGTTCGCTCCCGAGCACCGGCTCGACGACTACCTCGCGGCCTCCCCGATGGACCGGATTTCCGAGGACGCGCCGCCGTTCTTCGTGATCCACGGCAAGCACGATTCACTCGTACCGGTGGAAGAGGCGCAGGAGTTCGTGGCGCGGCTGCGGGCGAAGTCGCGGCAGGCGGTCGTCTACGCGGAGCTGGCGGGCGCGCAGCACGCGTTCGACGTGTTCCCGTCGATCCGCAGCGCGCACGTGGTCCGCGGGGTGGAGCGGTTCCTGGAATGGGTCAGGCGTTGACGCCGGTGAGGGCGAAGAACTCCTGACGCGAGCGGGCGTCCTCGCGGAGCGTGCCCAGCAGGGTGGACGTGACCGTGGACGAGCCGGTCGCCTGCACGCCGCGCAGGGTCATGCAGGTGTGCTCGGCCTCGATCACCACGCCGACGCCCTTCGGGGACAGCTGGTCGCCGAGCCAGCCCGCGATCTGCTTGGTGAGCCGTTCCTGCACCTGCGGACGGCACGCGAAGTGCTCCACCACGCGGGCGAGCTTGGACAGGCCGAGGATGCGGTCGCCCGGCTGGTAGCCCACATGCGCGCGGCCGATGAACGGCAGCAGGTGGTGCTCGCAGACCGACCGGATCGGGATGTCACGGGCCAGGACGAGCTCGTCGTAACCCTCGTCGTTGGGGAAAGTGGTGAGGTCGAAGGCGCGCGGGGTGAACAGCTCGGCGTACGCGCGGGCCATCCGGCCGGGGGTGCCGCGAAGGCTCTCGGAATCGAGGCTCACGCCGAGAGCGCGCAGGAAGTCACCCGCCGCCTGTTCGGCCGCGGCCAGGTCAATGCCGGGATCAGGCTCGTGGACGACGCGGAGGGCGGTTCCGGAGTGCATGGGCGATCCTCAGGCTCTCGGGGGTTTCACCTAGGAATTTTGGTCTTATTCGCCCGCGGAGTCAATGTGACCAGGTGAACAAGCCGGGTAGCGGGTTACGGAACCCTCGCTGGGCGTTATCGTGGGAAGGGTGACGAGTGACCTGGCCACGATCCGCGCCGTGGCGGCGCTGGACGAGGACCTGCGCCGCGGGATGTACGGCTTCATCCGCGGCGCCGGCCGCCCGGTGACGCGCGAGGAAGCCGCGGCGGCCGTCGGGATCTCCCGCAAGCTGGCCGCGTTCCACCTGGACAAACTCGTGGCAGCGGGCTTGCTGCGAGCGCGCTACGAAACCGTCGGCGGGGTACGCAAGGTAGGCCGCGCACCGAAGGTGTACGAGCCCGCGGCCACGGATTTCGCCATCACGATCCCCCCACGCCAGCCGGACGTCCTGGCCGCAATCCTCGTGGACGCCGTCGCGTCGGCCACCCCGGACGAACCGGCCCGCGACGCCGCCCTGCGCATGGCAGGCCACCACGGCGCGACCGCCGGAGCCGCCGAACGAGACCGCGCCCGCCCCGGCCGCCTGGGCACGGAACGCGGCCTGACCCTCGCCGGCACAGTCCTGTCCCGCCACGGCTTCGAACCCAGCCGCGAGACACCCGTCTGCCTGCGGCTGGGGAACTGCCCGTTCCGCCCCTTGGCGGCCCGTGCGCCGGATCTGGTGTGCGGGATGACGGAACGGTTCCTGACGGGAGTGGTGGAGGGGCTGGAGGTACCGGGGGTGGTGGCTTCGCGGGTCATGCCCCGGGATGGTGGTTGTTGTGTGGAGCTGCGGGCCGAGGGGTAGGGGACTTCCTGGGCGGGCTCAACGACCTCGAATCGGCAAGCTCGACTGCCCGTTCACAGGTGGATTCGCTTGACTCAGCCGCCTCGAAGGAGCGCCTCCGGAGGACGGCAACCGGGGAGACCACGATCCTCAGGTCATTCAAAATACCGACTCAGCACCTGGTCACGAACCGAACCGGACAGCCATTCCAGACGGTACCAATGACCGTACAATCGAATCCTTTCCCGCCGCAGGTCCTTGGTGGACTCAGATGATTCGTAATAGTCCTGGATGTATTCTTCATCCCCTTCTGGTGCGATGAAGAGCACGGTGGACTCGAGGACTTCACGAGACGGCCCTGAGGGTTTTCGAGCTCTGGGCTCGAAGCGGCCCAAAGCAACTTTCCTGAGGTGCAGAAACCCCTCGGTCACGGAGCCGGGTCCGGCAGCCACAAACGGATGCAGCGCAGCGACCTGGCCCACCAGCCGGTCCAGATCCGGGGGAAGAGGTACGGGCTGCTGCACCTCCCTCCGTCGCAAAGACCAACGCATACGATCACCCCTTCTTGCGGTACCGCGGGCGCCAGGCCGGAACAACGGCAACGACATGGCCACGGCCCTGCGGAAGCTGCGTGACCGCAGGCGGTTTCCGTGCTGATTCCTGAACGGGCATCGAGCACTCGAATCGGTAGCGATCAGGCATTCCCGCTCCGACGCCACTTGAGCCTTGTCCGTATTCCTGCCGCCAAGGATTTCCATTCGGACAGGACGGTCGAGACCTCCCATGGGTCAGGGAAGTCCACTTCTTCCCTGACCGCCGCTGCCTCCGCAGCGGGCAGCCAGCGCAGGTGCAATGGCTCACCGAACCAGTCGACCCACCCGGCAACCAGTGCCGGGTACGCGTCGGTGCCTTCCGGATCTTCGATTTCGCGGTAGTCCCACGGCTGGTTCGGATCTCCGGTCCGGCGGGCAAGAGTCAGGTTGACGACCTGCTCAGGGCTCAAGTCGGTCACCTTGACCCAGAGATAGCCGACACTGTTCTCACCGTTGAGCGCCTCAGCCACCTTTCCGTCAAAGCTCGACAGGCTCGGCAGCGGTCCGTCGGATGTCACCAGCGCCGCCGGTGCCTGACGTGGAAATTGGTCGTCATTTTTCCCTTTTCCTTCGTTCGCGACTCGAAGTTCGACTGCCGCTTCCCGTGCGTGGCTACGTGTTTTCCGGTCTTGCGTGCCGGCGCCGCGGCCCATACGCGGCCAGCAACGCGCGACGCTCTGATTCCACCACTATCCCCAACTGCCCTGCTTGCGGCTCGCACGATTCGTCTCATGCCGGCGGGCGCTCGTCGCCGCTGGCGATGCGTGCCAGGGCAACGTTCCTCGTGCCGGAATGTGACGGACAGGCGGGCACGTTTGGCTGGCAGCGGCGGCCCACACTGCCTCGCCGGGGCTGCTTCGGCCGTCCGCTGGCGGCACGCGCCCCGGACCTGGTGTGCGGAATGACGGAGCGGTTCTTGACCGGAGCCGTGGAGGGGCTGGAAGTACCCGGGGTGGCGACTTCCCGGGTCCGGGCCCTTGACGGGGACTGTTGCGTGGAACTTCGCGCTGAAGGTCGGGGAATTTCCTGGGCGGCCCCAAGGGTTCCGACCACTCCATCCGGCCATTCGAACAGCAAGGCCTCACGGCCTCCACTTGCTCAACCTGACCGGCGGCCAGGAAACATCGTAGGTAACCCACTTCAGGATGCCCTCGCCTTGCCCGCCGAATATCTTGAGCTGCTCGAAAAAAGGCATCCGGAAGTACGAGAAACCAAAGCTGACCAGCGCTATGGTATGCACCATCAAAGCCACTTGATCCAACGATGCGCCACCGGCGCGCACCACGTTACCCTGGTCGTCATCGAACGTCGCCCGCAATTCGTCAGATAATCCTTCGATTCGTACAGCACATGCACGCCCGGCGCACGGTCGATCGACAGAAATCCTTGCACTTCCTCGACCATGATTCCAATCGAGGGGTCACCACTGCGTGTCGAGCCGATCCGGAGGATTTGCGGCAGAACGCCGGGATCACCCACCGAAGCCGCCGAGTATGGAGCGCCGACAGCGGACAGCCTGCCGTTGATCACGGCTCTCAGCGCTTCTGCCCAGCCGCGCGCAGCTGTAATGGGGCTCGAATCTTCACCAGTCATTTCTTCTTGTACCGAGCCGGCTCCTTCATGATGTGGTAGTGACGGAATTTCTTCGGCAACCGGGAATAGGAGATTCGGAACGTCGAGTTCCTGGGGTTCCGTCCGACGCTCCACCCGATGCGCAGTGTGCGACTCTTGTTATTCCACGTCCCGCCCGGGAGCAGTTTGTGCAGACTTCCCCGGATGTTGTTCGGCAAAAATTGAACGCGACAGGCGCATCCGCGCAATGACCATCCATACGATTGCAACATTCCAGCCACGACTACCCCGAGCGAGGTCGCCAGGCTATTTTCCATAGTCGGGCAAAACTCGAACGTGAGGCCTATTCTTTCGATTCAGAATGGAGTTCATAATTTTTTTGCTCACAGGTTCCTGACCCTCGAAGTATTTCTTGATGTCGGTCGCTTCATCGTCCGACAACCAGCGCGCGGAGTAGCGTGTTCCATACCAGTCGATCTCCAAGGACGAGAGTTCGGCTGCTGTGTCATAGTCTGTGGGATCGGCCCGGTCGCTGTAGAACCACGTATCCTCGTTGGTGTCGGATGACCGAAGGAACTCGAGCAATACTTGCGGGCGAGGCTCGTGAGCGGTCGGCTCGGCGACGGTCACGAAGAGGTAGCCGCGCATGTCGTCACCTTGGCGCATTGACGCCACCCGACCATTGAAATCCCAGGCCTCCATAGCCAACTCCATTCGCGGTCACCAAACCTTCTGTGCCGGACATGGTAGTTGTGCTTCCAGTCGCCTTTAGGTTTGGTCCGTCGCTCGAAGTTCGATTGCCATGCAAGATGCTTCTCCTTCTAGGTCGGTCGGTGGTACTGCCGGAGCCTGTCCTTCGAAAAGAGACAGCGACCACCTGGGCCCACACGCCTCGCTCCCTTCTCCACACCCAGACCCGGCCCGCGACTCGTGACGTCAGGCGTGACGCGCGGAGTCCACCACCCACCTTCACCGTCTTGCCTGCCGCTTGGACGAGTTCGTAGGGCCGCTGGTGCTGGCCGAGCCAGCCGTAGTCCATCGAACCCGGTGAGTTGTCCGGCACGTTCTGTGTATCCACCGCGCCCGACGGCGCGAGGGGCTGGCCGTAGGGGTCGTAGGAGCGCAGTGCTCCGGCTTGGTGTCCGGTGGTGTCGGTGGTGAGGACGAGGTCGCCGCGGATGGAGGGGTGATCAAAGGTCGGGGTGAAGGTGCCGTCGGTGCCGATACGGCTGGTGTAGAGGACCCCACCGGGTAGTGAGATGGAGAAGGAAAGCTGCGGCCTTGTCGGCACAAGCTAATTAGCTTCTCCGGAAAGGGGTCGAGGCCAACGACATCCGCTCACGCCACTGCCTGGCAGATCACCTCGCCCACACCGGCGAGCACGACCAAGCCGTCACTCACTACCTGTACGCGCTCCTCCACGGCAACGACACCGTCATCCGCAACCACACCAGCACACCAACAAAATCGAACAGACCTTCACCGCCCTCAAGACACCCGAACGGCTCGCCGAACTCCGCGCAAACGGCATCACCACCCACGGCACGATCGCAGGACCCTGGCACGTGGACAACGACGACACACCGCCCCCCGGCTACGCACGCAAGCGACTCCGTCAGCCACTCCAACCACAGAACACACTCGCCAGCAACGCGGGCGACGTCGTCCAAGGTGGATGCGTCGCCGGGGACGTTCACATCTGCAGCAACTCAAGATGAGGTCGTGCGCAGTGGAACACGCGAACAACGTGACGAGCCAAGTCAAGAAAGGCAGCAGAGCTTCCGACGAGCCCAAGATCCGCAGCCTCGCGGAGTTCGACGCCGTCGGCTACTCAACCTCCGTGACCCAACCCAAGCCAAAGGAGATTTCCTGAACTGACGGAACAACATAAAAGTCAAGATCCGTCGGCGGAGCAGCCACATAGAGAAATAGGCCGTCACTGCCCGGCAACCACACCATGCCCGGATGGTCGACGCCACCGAATACCAGCGCCAAGTTGCCCAACCACCAGTCTTTGCCGTCGACAGCAGCCACGAACCCAGGCAGCGCATCGGCAAGGATACTGGTTTTCCGACCTTGCCGATGCACCAGATGTGGTTGACGGCCCTTCCCGGCTGCAGTTGCCACGAACTGCAGAACTCGTGCCTTCTGCTCCACTGTCGCTTCATCCGGCCATTGGACTGTCACTGACTCCAAACCGGTCACGCCGGTTACTTTCAGCAGGAACGACGGCAACATCTCGTCGAACGCGCCGATATCGTCACGATAGACAACCAACATGGGGTCCGCGTTCATATCCTCTTCCAAGTTCGGAACACCCGTCGCGGAGTCCTGTTCTTCCCAGTGTGAATATGCCACCGCCCAGCATGTGGCTTAGCGCGCTTCGCATGACGCTTCTCAACGTTGTGCGGTGCATGCAGGGAAATCCGATGGCGACCGAATCCTATACCGTCGCCCCCGATCTTAGCACGCTCAAGTAACTTGTTCGCTCTCTTCGCCGCATTCCTCGAATGCGTGGTCGCAGTCACCCACCGCCCAGCCCTTGTCGCACCCCTGGACGCGACCTTGCCTACCCACTTAACCGCGGAAACCGCACGGCGAACCCATCTCGTAACACCCCCGCTAATTGCGTCGGCCGCATAGGACGCAGCCGCGGCGAAGTTACCCTGAACGGCATTGCCGACTGCCGCTAGCCCACTCGCAATAGCGCCGATCGGGCCGGGAATGTTCGAGACAACCTCGGCGACCCTGGTCACCACATTGACAACGGCGCTGAGCCACCCCCACATACTTCCGTCGAGGTCGACCGCGTTGATCGGGTCGCCGACGACGTAGTCGTAGTCGTTGGCGGAGCCGCCCTCCACCGGGTCGACCGACAGGAACCGGCCCAGCAGCGGGCTGTAGGGACGGGCTCCCATCTGCACCAGCGAGAGCGCGCCGGTGTGTTCGTAGGGCCGCTGGTGCTGGCCGAGCCAGCCGTAGTCCATCGAACCCGGTGAGTTGTCCGGCACGTTCTGTGTATCCACC
>NZ_JNYZ01000053.1 GCF_000717335.1 Amycolatopsis jejuensis | reverse complement strand
CGATGGGAACGCCGCGATGACATCCACGAAGCGTTCCTCGGTCTGGCGACATGCGTGATCTGCTACCGCCACATCAAAACCTTCTGTTAGGAACTCTTAATGGCCGGTATTTCCCGGGCGAGTACGTGCTCACCGGGCACGTCGATGCGATCACGAACGCCGGCACCATCGACCCGTTCAAGCTCACTGACCTCGTGGTGCTCGCTTCGGTGGTCGGCGCGCAGTTCGGCGCCGGGGGTGGCGGCGAGGTGCAGAACGCCGTCGCGAAGCTGGCGCTGCAGGAGAAATACGGGGTCGCGCAGGGCGAGAAGGTGTGGCAGAGCTTGCGGGCCGCCGATGATCCCGAGGCCGTGAAAACCCTGCACGACGGCCAGAACTTCCCGTACGGCACCACTCCGGCGAACCCGCAGGGGCTCGCGATGCCGGACGCGGGTTCGGTGACCAACCAGCAGCTGGTGTTCGACCCGACCGGGTCCGCGTCCACCGCGTCGCCGGCGAAGGTCCAAGTCTCGGCGCCGAAGGAGCAGGAACCCGCGCGCGGGATGTTCGACAACGGCGTGCTACCCGGCAATCTGCTGAAGGAAAAGCACGGGATGTCCAACGCGCTCGTGGTGTCCGGGGCGAAAACCGCCAGTGGGCATCCGGTTGCCGTTTTCGGGCCGCAGACCGGGTATTTCGCACCGCAGTTGTTGTTGCTGCAGGAATTGCAGGGACCCGGAATCAGCGCGCGGGGGGCATCGTTTGCCGGGCTGAGCATGTACGTATTGCTCGGCCGCGGTCAGGACTATTCGTGGAGTGCCACGACGGCCGCGCAAGATATCATCGACACGTTTGCGCTGGCGTTGTGCGACCCGAGCGGTAAACCGGCGACCAAGGATTCGAACTACTATCTGTACCAAGGCAAGTGCGTTCCGATGGACCAGGTGGAACGCAAGAACGCCTGGTCGCCGACGGTGGCGGACGGTACCGCGGCCGGGTCGTACACCTTGCGCAGCTATCGCACGAAGTACGGTCCGGTGACGTCGAGGGCCGCTGTGGACGGAAAGCCGGTGGCGTACTCGTCGCTGCGTTCTTCGTACTTCCACGAGGTCGATTCGCTGATCGGGTTCCAGGAGTTTAACGACCCCGGTTTCGTCCATTCCGCCGCGGACTTCCAGCGGGCCGCGCACGACGTCAACTTCACTTTCAACTGGTTCTACGCCGATTCGAAGGACGTCGCGTACTTCAACTCCGGCGCCAACCCGGTCCGCAATTCCACTGTGGACCCGATGATGCCGACCTGGGGTGACCGCGGATTCGACTGGCAGGGCTGGAATCCGGCTGGCAACAAGGCTTCGTACACGTCGATGTCGCAGCATCCGCAGTCGGTGAACCAGGATTACTACATCAGCTGGAACAACGCGCAGGCCAACGGGTACGCGTCCGGTGGCGCGGACAAGTCCGCCGTGCACCGCGGCGACCTGCTCGACGCGCGGGTCAAGGCCCTGCTTGCCAGTGGTACCAAGGTGACGCGGGTGAACCTGACCCAGGCGATGGAGGACGCGGCACTCGCCGACCTGCGGGCGGAGAAGGTGCTGCCGCTGCTGTTGCAGGTGCTCGACAAGGCTCCGCTGAGTGGTGCTGCGGCGGATGCGTCGGCGAAGTTGAAGACGTGGCTGGAGCATGGGCATCAGCGGGTCGAATCGGCGCCGGGTAGCAAGGTGTACAACGACGCTGACGCGATCCGGATCATGGATGCGTGGTGGCCGTTGCTCGTTGCCGGGGAGTTCAAGCCGGGGATGGGTGATGCTGCGTTCACTGCGATGACGAATGTGCTGCAGATCAACGAAAGTCCGTCCGGGTTCCAGAATGAGGTGCCGGGGAAGCATGTCGGTCAGCCGCACCAGGGGTCGGCGTATCAGCATGGCTGGTGGGGGTATGTCAGCAAGGACCTCCGGACGGTGCTCGGGCAGCCGGTTGCGGGTCCGTTGGGTGCGCAGTTCTGTGGTGATCTGGCTGCCTGCCGTGCGGTGCTGGTCGACACGCTGACCGCGGCTGCTGGGCAACCGGCGAGTGCGGTGTATCCGGGTGATGGCGACTGCTCGGCTGGTGACCAGTGGTGTGCGGATACAGTGATTCAGCGTCCTCTGGGTGGGATTACGCATGGGAAGATCAGCACGCAGAATCGGCCGACGTTCCAGCAAGTTGTGGAGTATCCCGCGCATCGGGGTGACAACGTCGCGAATCTCGCTTTGGGTAAGCCGGTGAATGCGACTAGTGCGGAGACTGGGTTCTACAACTCTCCGGCGTCGAATGCGGTGGACGGTAATCCGGGTAGCCGATGGGCCAGTGACTGGAGTGATCAGCAGTCGATCACGGTGGATCTCGGGTCGGTGCAGCAGGTGGGGCGGGTGGTGCTTTCGTGGGAGAAGGCTTATGGGAAGGGGTATCGGGTTCAGTTGTCCACCGATGGTGCGGACTGGCGTGACGCGGTTTCGGTGACGGGTGGGGATGGTGGGGTGGACAATGTTTCGTTCGCTCCCGTTGATGCTCGGTTTGTCCGGATGCTGGGGGTGGAACGGGGGACGAAGTACGGGTATTCGCTGTATGAGTTCGAGGTTTATGCGCAGTGAGGTTCTGTGTTGGGGGGCTGTTGCGGTGGGGGCACCCCGAAGTTGGATTGTCACGACGGTCTGAATGGCTTGTCAAGGCGGGAAAGATGCCTTGACAAGCACCCTCCGCACGTGTGGGGGCTTCGGATCGGGGTGCAGGGCGGGGGCTGGGTGCCGGGTCCGGGTGGGTGCGTCGGCTGCGGTTGGGTGGTGGGGGGAAGTCCGTGAAGGTTCCCTTCACGGAATGGCGGTGACGTTTGTCGCGGTGCTGTTGTGCGTGGGCGAAGTTACCGTGTCTGCATGGATGACTGGACGTTGCGGACGCGTGCGATTGCGGCAGGGCGGCCGCATGGGCCTGGGGAGCCGCTGACGACGCCGATTGTTGCGACCAGCACCTTCGAGGCCGGTGGCGACGCGGTGTACGCGCGGTCCGACGGTACGGCTACCTGGGCTGCGCTGGAGGAGGTTGTCGGGTCGCTTGAAGGTGGTACGGCGACCGCCTTTGCGTCTGGGGTGGCTACGTTGTCCGCGGTACTCGATTCGTTGCCCGTCGGGGCGACGGTTGCGGTGCCGACGTTCAGTTACGCCGTCACGCGTGGAGAGCTGAAGCATGCACAGCAGCTCGGGCGGCTCACCGTCACCGAGTTGGAGCCGACCGACACCAAGGCATGGCTTGACTGCGACGCTGACCTACTGTGGCTCGAATCGCCCACCAATCCGACGCTTGACGTCATGGACATCGAGACCATTGCGCGCGGTACGCGGGGGCGCGTGGTCGTCGACAACACCTTCGCGACTTCGCTGTATCAGCAACCACTGTCACTCGGTGCGGACATTGTCGTGCACAGTGCGACGAAGCTGATTGGTGGGCACAGTGACCTTCTGTTGGGCGTTGCGGTTGCGCGCGACGAAGTGATTGTCGGCGAGCTTCGTGCGGCGCGGGCTCGCGTAGGTGCGACGCCGGGGGCGCTTGAAGCTTGGCTTGCGTTGCGTGGGTTGCGCACGCTTCCGGTACGCCTTGCTGAGCAAACGCGTACGGCGGCACTGTTGGCGTCCCGGTTGTCGGAACACCCGGCGGTAACAAAGGTTCGCTACCCGGGTTTCGGGATGATGGTGGCGTTCGAAGTGGCTGACGCAGATACCGCAGACACAGTGTGCGCGGCGGTCCGGCTGATCCGGCCGGCGACGAGCCTCGGTGGAGTGGAAAGCCTGATGGAGCGGCGTGCGTGGCTGCCGGGCGAGGAGCGCGTGCCGCCGGGGTTGATCCGGTTTTCCGTCGGGCTCGAGGATCCCGAAGACCTGTGGCGGGATTTGCTGACTGCGCTGGGTTGATTTCCGCCAGTTTCCCACGAGGGCTTCGCGGGTTGCCCGGCAAGTGTTACGGTATGGGCACGGCTCGCCGGTTTCCCCGCAGCAGACCGGAATCATCGGTCCACGGGAGTGGTTCGTTACCGTTTTTCCCAGTGCCGTTTATCACCCCCAAAAGGGTTATCCGGTGGTCTGATCCTCCGGCAGGATCAGCGAGCGCGGTGGGGGTCATCGCGCTTTTCCCAGAGGGGTAAACCATCTTGAAGAAGACCCTGGGCAGACTCGCGGGCGCAGTGCTCGCGGGCGCCCTGATCAGCCTTGCCGTCACGCCGACCGCGAACGCGGAAGGGGAAACCTCCTCGTCCACCTCGGCAGCGGCTACCACCACCGCTCCGCCCGCGTCGGAGACGGCGACGGCCACGCAGACCGCGCCCCCGACCTCTCAGTCCACTTCGGACACCAAGACTTCGGCGCCGGAGACCACGACGGCGCAGCCGGGTCAGACCTCGACTTCGGGCAAGCCGACCGAAACCGGCAAACCGACCACCACCACGCGCAGCTCCGAGACCTCCGCCCCTCAGGAGCCTCCGTACGAGGACGACACCGCGTATGGCGTCGACCTCGACGGAGGCCTGGGTGTCGTGATGATCGCGTGCGCCGCGGGTGAGCCGACCGGGCTGCGCTCGAAGGACTTCGACCTCGTCGAGGGTCCGCACCAGGACGAGACCGACGGCCGTTACTGGCTGTGGCTCGTGAAGCGGCACGAGGGCGTTTCCTTCGAGGCCGGCGGCGTTTACGCCGACTGGACCTGCGCCGGCAAGCCGTCGACGGGCGAGCACGTTCCGCCGGCCGGTGGTGCGGGCTCGGGTTCCGCGGGCACCACGGGTGGCCACGGCGACTCGCAGGTCAAGTACACGCCGAAGCGCGGCGTCGAGACCGGCTTCGGGGGCATGGCCGCCTGATGGGCAGGAAGCTCGGGCAGGGCGCCGCGGTCACCGGCGCCCTGCTCCTTTCCCTCACGCTGAGCGCCTGCGGTTCCGGCGACCCGGCACCGGCCGCGCAGCCGCAGGCCAGTGCGCCGGTTCCGGTCACCAAGCCGTTCACCGGGCTGCGGCCGACGTCGGTCGAAATCCCGAAGATCGGCGCGAAATCGTCGCTGATCACCGTGCTGCCGGGCAAGGACGGGCAGATTTCGGTGCCGTCGGTGAAGACGCCGATGCAGGCCGCGTGGTACCGGCTGTCCCCGGTGCCGGGCGACGTCGGGCCGGCGATCGTGCTCGGCCACGTCGACGGCAACCACCAGCCGGGCATCTTCTACAAGCTCAAGGACGTGAACCCGGGCGACGAGGTCGACATCGAACGCAGCGACGGCAAGAAGCTGAAGTTCGTGGTGGACCACAAGGACCAGGTCCCGAAGGACACGTTCCCGACGCAGGCGGTGTTCGGCAACACGGACAAACCGCAGCTGCGCCTCATCACCTGCGGTGGCGTGTTCGACCACGCCGAGCACAGCTACAAGGACAACATCGTGGTGTACGCCAACCTCGTCTCGTGAGGTAGCCTGCGCCGTTACACTGGCGATCAGTGTAACGGCGCAGGAGGGGGAATGACGGTCCGGAACACCGCGGTGGCGCTCGCGTTGCTGCTCGTGGTCTCCGGCTGCTCGGCAGGTTCCAGCGCGAGCGTTTCCCCAGGTCCGGACACGCTTTCCGTCGGGTTCACGGCCGAGCCCGCGAACTTCGACTTCACCCACGCCGACGGTGCGGCCATCCCGCAGGCGTTGCTGTACAACGTGTACGAGGGCCTGGTGAAGCTCGATCCGCAGGGCCGGATCGTGCCGCTGCTCGCGAAGTCCTGGACGATCAGCCCGGACCGGACGACGTACGACTTCCAGCTCCAGCAAGGCGTCAAGTTCGCCAACGGCGCCCCGTTCACCGCTTCGGACGTCCAGTTTTCGCTCATGCGGGTGAAAACCGACTGGACCGTCTCGATCAAATCGGCGATGGACGTCGTCGACCACGTCGAGGTCGTCGCGCCGGACCACGCCCGCGTGGTGCTGTCGAAACCCAGTAACGGCTGGCTGTTCAGTCTTAGCAGCCGGATCGGCGCGATGTTCAGCCCCACCGGCATTGCGGACCTGGCCAATCACCCGGTGGGCACCGGACCGTACGAGGTGGCCTCGCGGCGCCGGGGCGATTCCGTAATGCTGAAGGAGAATCCGCAGTACTGGGGCCGGAAACCGGCGTACCGCACGGTGGTGCTCAAGTACTTCGCCGACCCGACTGCGCTCAACAACGCCTTGCTGTCCAACGGAATCGACGTGATCTCCAATCTCACGTCGGCCGATTCGATCCCGCAGTTCCAGGGCGACGACCGGTTCACGGTGCAGCAGGGCACCACGAACAGCGAGGTCACGCTCGCCTTCAACAATCGCCGCGCGCCGCTGAACGACGTGCGCGTACGCCGCGCGCTCACCTACGCCATCGACCGGAAAGCCGTGCTGGACCTGGTGTTCAACGGCCGTGGCACGCTGATCGGCAGCATGGTCCCGCCCACCGATCCGTGGTACGAGGACCTGTCGAAGGCGTACCCGTACGACCCGGCGAAGGCGAAGCAGCTGCTCGCCGAAGCCGGGGTACCCAACCTGAAACTGCGGCTGCGCATTCCGAGCCTGCCGTACGCGGTGTCGGCGGCGCAGGTGGTGCAGTCGCAGCTGGCCGACGTCGGGGTCACCGCCACGATCGAACCGCTCGATTTCCCGGCGGTGTGGCTCAAGCAGGTCTTCACCGATCACGACTACGACCTGTCGATCATCCAGCACGTGGAGGCGCGTGACATAACGACGTTCGGAAAACCCAAGTACTACTGGGGTTACGACAGCGCGCGCGTGCAGCAGCTGCTCGCCGCAGCCGACCGCGGAACGTCCGACGAGCAGGTCGCGGACATGAAGGAGGTCGCGCGGCACCTGAACACCGACGCGGCTGCGGACTGGCTGTTCCTGTTCCCGAACGTGGTGGTCGCGAAGAAGAAGGTGACCGGTTTTGCGCAGAACCAGGTCAGCGAGTCGTTCGATCTCACCGGGTTGAGGCGCGCATGACCACGCGTGTGGTGCGGCGGCTGGCCGTGTTCGCGGTGAGCCTGTTCGTGGCGTCGATCGTGGTGTTCCTGTTCATGGCGGTGCTGCCGGGCGACCCGGCGCAGGTCGCGCTCGGGGTCAACGCGACGCCGGAGCTGCTCGCCAAGACCCGCGCCGAGTTCGGCATCGACCGGCCGCTGGTCGAGCAGTACCTGAGCTGGATCGGCGGAGTGCTGCACGGCGATTTCGGCCGGTCCTACGTCACGCGCGAGGCGATCAGCCCGCAGCTGCTGGACCGGCTCGGGGTCACGTTGTGGCTGGTCGGTGCGGGCATGGTGGTGGCGCTGGTGATCGCGGTTCCGGCGGGTACGTTCGCCGCGGTCGCGCACCGGAAAGCCAGCGGGGTCACGGTTTCCGGGCTGTCACAGATCGGGGTCGCGGTTCCGGCGTTCCTCGCCGGGATCATCCTGGTGCAGATTTTCGCCGTCCAGCTGCGGTGGCTGCCCAGCGGCGGGTGGACGCCGCCGGACCAGGACGCGGGTGAGTTCCTGCGCGGGCTTGTGCTACCCGCGTTGTCGCTCGGGCTGGTGCAGGGCGCGGTGCTCACGCGGTACGTCCGGTCGGCGGTCCTCGACACGCTCGGTCAGGACTACCTGCGCACGGCGCGGTCCAAAGGCCTGCTGCCCGGCCAGGCGTTGGCGCGGCACGGGTTGCGCAACGCGTCCGTCCCGGTGGTCACCGTGCTCGGCTTGCAGCTCACCACCTTGCTGATCGGCGCGGTTGTGGTGGAGCGCGTGTTCGTGCTGCCCGGGCTCGGCAGCATGCTGCTGGACGCGGTCGCGCGCCGCGATCTGCTCACCGTGCAGGGGATCGTGCTGGTGCTGGTGGCCGCCGTGCTGCTGGTGAACTTCGTGGTCGACGTGCTGTACGCGGTGCTCGACCCGCGGCTGCGGGGGTCCTGATGCGGCGCAACGGAAACCTCGTGCTCGGCGGAGTTCTCGTCGGGCTCGTGGTGCTGGCCGCGCTCGTGTCGTTCGTCTGGACGCCGTACGACCCGGTGCAGGTCAACGCGCCGGACCGGCTGCTCGGGTTCTCCGCCGACCACGTCTTCGGCACGGACAAATTCGGCCGTGACGTCTTCAGCCAGCTCCTCGTCGGCGCGCGGACCACGTTGTACGTCGGCGTGGTCGCGGTCGGGATCGCTGCGGTGCTCGGGACCCCGCTGGGGGTGCTGGCCGCGATGGCACCTCGCTGGCTGGGCGAGTTCGTGATGCGGGTGAACGACCTGGTGCTCGCGTTTCCCGCACTGCTGCTGGCCATCATGTTCGGCGCGGTTTTCGGCGCGGACACCCTCACCGCGATGATCGCCATCGGCATCGCCACCGTCCCGTCGTTCGCGCGGATCGCCCGGTCTGGCTCGCTGCAGGTGCTGAGCAGCGAATACGTGCTGGCCGCGCGTGCCGGTGGCCGGTCGCGGACCCGGATCGCCCGGACACACGTGCTGCCGAACATCGCGGGACTGCTGATCGTGCAGTCGTCGGTGTCGTTCGCGATTGCCGTGCTGGCCGAGGCGGCGTTGTCGTTCCTCGGCCTCGGCACGCGCCCGCCGACGCCGTCGTGGGGCCGGATGCTGCAGGAATCCCAGGAACTGCTCACCGCGCATCCGCGGCTCGCGCTCGTGCCCGGTGTCGCGATTGCGGTGGCGGTGCTCGGGTTCAACCTCCTCGGCGACGGTCTGCGCGACCGGCTCGACCCCCGATTGGCGGCGCGCGCATGACGCTGAAGGTGGAACACCTACAGGTCGCGGACCTGGTACGCGGGGTGTCGTTCGAGATCGGCGCGGGGGAGCGGGTCGGGCTGATCGGTGAGTCGGGGTCGGGGAAGTCGCTCACCGCGTTGTCCGTGCTGGGCTTGCTGCCGGAAGGGTTGACCGCCACCGGCTCGGTAAGGCTCGACGATCGGGAGCTGCTTGGCGCGTCCGAAAAGGTCCTGTCTCGCTTGCGGGGCAACGGGATGGCGATGGTGTTCCAGGAGCCGATGACTGCGCTGAACCCGGCAATGCGGGTCGGGAGGCAGGTCACCGAGCCGTTCCGGGTGCATGGCCTTCACTCACGGCCGGCCGAAGAACTGCTGGCCGCGGTGGGTCTTCCCGGGGTGGCGCGGGCGTATCCGCATCAGCTGTCCGGTGGGCAGCGGCAGCGGGTGGTGCTGGCGATGGCGCTGGCCAACGATCCGGCGCTGCTGATTTGCGACGAGCCGACCACCGCGCTGGACGTCACCGTGCAGGCGCAGATCCTGTCGCTGATCAGGGAACGGTTGTCCGCGGAGAGTTCGCTGCTGTTCATCACGCACGACCTCGCGGTGGTCGCGCAGATGTGCGACCGCGTGCTGGTGATGCTGGACGGGTCCATTGTGGAGCATGGGTCGACCCGTGATGTGCTGACCTCGCCGCAGCATTCGTACACGCAGCGGCTTCTGGAGGGGGCGCGGTGATCTCCGTACAGAATCTGGAGCGGCGGTATGCGCGGCGGCGGGTCGATGCGTTGCGGGGCGTGAGTTTCGAGGTCGAGGCAGGTCAGCGGTTCGGGATCGTCGGGGAATCCGGGTCCGGGAAGTCGACCCTCGTGCGGTTGCTGGCGGCTTTGGACCGGCCGACCGCGGGTACCGTTTCGTTCCGCGGGCAGCGGATCGACCACTTGCCCGAGCGGAAACTCCGCTTCCTGCGCAGGGAATTGCAGATCGTCTTCCAGGATCCGATGGGTTCGCTCGACCCGCGGATGCGCGTGCGGGACATCGTGTCCGAACCGCTCGGCCGCCGGTCGCCTGCGCGGGTGGCCGAGCTGCTGACCGCGGTCGGGTTGCCGGAGGACGCGGCAATGCGGTACCCGCATCAGTTCTCCGGCGGGCAGCGGCAGCGGATCTCGATTGCCCGCGCGCTCGCGCCGAACCCGAGCGTGCTCGTCGCGGACGAGCCGGTGAGCGCGCTGGACGTCACGGTGCGGGCGCAGATCCTCGACCTGCTCAACCGGCTGGTCGACGAGTTTTCGCTCACGCTGGTGTTCGTGTCTCACGACCTCGGCGTGGTACGGCGCGTGTGTGATCGCGTCGCGGTGATGCGGCGGGGGGAGATCGTGGAAATGGGCGACGTGGAGCAGGTTTACGGCGCGCCGCAGCACGAGTACACCCGGGAACTGCTGGCGGCGGCGCCGAATCTGCCGGCCGAGCTGGCCCGGTTGCAGGGAGGAACGGATGCCTGACTACCCGGACGGCCTGCCGATCGGTCCCACGTGGACTCCTGTCCCTCAGCGGGTGGACATCGTGTTCCCGTACGACGGCAGTGTGATCGGCACCGCGCCGGTGGGTACCGCTGCGCTGGCGACCCGGGCGGTGGACGAGGCCGTCGCAGTCGCCCGTCGCGTTGCAGCCTTGCCTTCGCGGACGCGGCGTTCCCTTCTGAACGACGTCGCCGCCGCGGTGCGGGAGCGACGCGCGGAGTTCGAACAGCTGCTGGTGCTGGAGACCGGGAAACCGCTGGTCGACTGCCGGGTGGAGGTCGCGCGCACGATCGTCACCTGGGAGGCCGCGGCCGAGGAGGTCTCGCGGCTGCACGGCGAGACCGTGCCGCTGGATCTGCTGCCGTCGGGCGACGGGCTGGTCGGGTTCTGGAAGCGCAAGCCGATCGGCGTCGTGGTCGGGATTGCCGGGTTCAACTACCCGCTGCTGCTGGCGTCGCACAAGATCGCGCCCGCGATCGCGGCGGGCTGCCCGGTGGTGGTGAAACCGGCGCCGCAGACGCCGCTCGCCACGCTCTGGCTGGTGCACCTGGTCCGCTCGCACACTGCTCTGCCCGCGATGGTTCAGCTGGTCACCGGTGATGCGGCGGTCGGCTCGGCGCTGGTCGCCGACCGGCGGATCGGCGCAGTGTCGTTCACCGGCTCGGCCGCCGTCGGGCACCGGATCGCCCGCGACGCCGCGCCGACGAAAACCTTGCTGGAGCTGGGTTCCAACGCGGCCCTGGTCGTCGCCGAAGACGCCGACCTCGACGCGGCGGCCGACGCCGTCTTGCGCGGTGGGTTCTACGCGTCCGGCCAGGCCTGCATTTCGGTACAGCGAGTGCTCGCCGTCGCGTCGGTGGCGGCGGAATTCACCGGCAAGGTGCTTGCGCGGCTCGGTGAGGTGACGGTCGGTGACCCGCGCTCGCCGGACACTCGGGTGTCGAAGCTGATCGACGAACGCTCGACCGCGCGGGTCGTCGAGTGGGTAGACAAGGCGGTCGCCGCTGGTGCTCGCGTGCTGGCCGGTGGCTCGCTGCGTGCCGGAGCGCTGGAGCCGACGGTGCTCGCGGACGTGCCCGATGGCGTCGAGTGCTGGGATGAGGAGGTCTTCGGACCGGTCGTCTGCGTGCGCACAGTGTCCGATGTGGACGAAGCATTCGCCGAGGTCAACGCGTCGCGCTACGGACTGCATGCGAGCGTGTACAGCCGTTCCTTGCAGACCGCGTTCCGCGCGCTGGACGAACTGGAGGTCGGCGGGGTAGTGGTGAACGAGGTGCCGGGGTTCCGTTCCGACACGATGCCGTACGGCGGGGTCAAGGACTCCGGCATTGGCCGCGAAGGGCCGCGGTTCGCCGTGGAGGAGCTGACCGTGACGAGGATGGCGGTGATCCGGCCGTGAACTACGCCGACCTGTTCCGGATGGACGGCCGCCGCGCCGTCGTGCTCGGCGCCGGCAGCGGGATCGGCCGCGAAGCCGCGCGGGCGTTGGCGGCGCACGGCGCTTCGGTGATCTGCGCCGATCGTGATCTGGCTGCCGCGCGCGAGACCGGCGTCGGCGAGGTGTACGAGGTCGATTTGCTTGCGCCCGGCGCGGTTTCGCAGGCCGCCGTCGACCTGGGTTCGCTGGACGCCGTCGTGCTCACCGCCGGGATGAACGTGCGGAAACGCCTGCTGGACTACACGCGCGAGGAGTTCGATCGGGTGGTCGAGCTGAACCTGGGCGTTGCGTTCGAGGTGCTGCGGGCGTTCGGTGCGCCGATGGTCACGCAGGGGCGGGGGAGCATTATCGGGTTCTCGTCGATCCGCGGTACCACCGTCGAGCCGGGTCAAGGTCCGTACGCAGCGACGAAGGGCGGTCTGGTGCAGCTGTTCCGCACTGCGGCCGCTGAGTTCGGGCCGTCCGGCGTACGCGTCAACGCGATCGCGCCCGGCGTTGTCGAGACACCGTTGACCGCGCAGATCAAGGCGCGTCCGGACTGGTACGAGGCATACGCGAAGAAAGGCGCGCTCGGCCGTTGGGCGCGCGCGGAGGAATTGGCCGGCGCCGTCGTGTACCTCGCTTCGGACGCTTCGACGTTCGTCACCGGCTCCGTGCTGGCCGTCGACGGCGGCTGGACCGCTGTCGACGGCCGGTTCGACCCACCCGCTTCGTGAATCGGAGGTTGCGATGTTGGCCGACCTGACCGCCGTTGAGCTGGTCGACGGATACCGCGCGCAGACGTTCTCGCCGGTCGAGGTCACCGAAGCCGTCCTCGCGCGCATCGACGCACGCGAACCGGAACTGCACGCGCTGTACGCGTACGATGCTGCTTCAGCGCGCGAAGACGCGAAGGCGTCCGAAGCACGCTGGCATGCCGGTGAACCTGCGGGACCTCTCGACGGCGTTCCGTTGACGCTGAAGGAGAACATCGCGTCACGCGGTGTCCCCGTACCCCTCGGTACCGCCGCGACCACCCTGACGCCCGCTGTGTCCGACGCCCCCGCCGCGGCGCGCGTACGCGAGTCAGGCGCGGTACTGCTCGCGAAGACGACCATGCCGGACTACGGCATGCTCACGTCCGGACTGTCGAGCTTCCACGCCGCTTCGCGCAACCCGTGGGACCTGACGCGTACGCCCGGCGGCTCAAGCGCAGGCGCCGCTTCAGCCGCCGCGGCCGGGTACGGACCGCTTCACGTCGGCACCGACATCGGCGGCTCCATCCGGCTACCCGCGGGCTGGTGCGGCCTAGTCGGACTGAAGCCAAGCTTCGGCCGCGTACCCGTGGACCCGCCGTTCCTGGGCCGCGTCGCCGGACCCCTCACGCGTACAGTCGCCGACACCGCGCTGCTGATGAGCGTCCTGTCCCTGCCGGACGCGCGCGACCACCTAAGCCTGCCTGCGTCGACCATCGATTGGCTTTCTCTGGATTCCTCCGTACGCGGGCTTCGCATCGGCCTACACCTCGACCCCGGCGTCGGCCTCCCGGTAAACCCGGCAATCGCCGACGCCGTCACCTCCGCCGCCCGCCTGCTGGAATCCGCCGGTGCCGTCGTGGAACCGGTTGCCCCATTCCTGACCCGTGAACACCTGGACGGCCTGGACACCTTCTGGCGCGTCCGCGCATGGTCCGACCTGGCCGCGCTGCCGGAAAACCGCCGAGCGCGCGTGCTGCCATACATCGCAGAATGGGCCGTGGCAGGCGCATCCGTGTCGGGAGTGGACACCTACCGCGGTTTCGCCGCCATCGACGCAATCAGCGCGGCGACCCTCCGCGCGACGGACTCGTACGACCTGGTCCTGTCCCCGACCTGCCCAGTCCCACCCCCCGCGGCAGAGGCCCCGTCCCCGACGAACGACCCAGCGCGCCCGTTCGAGCACATCGCCTTCACGGTGCCGTACAACATGTCGGGCCAGCCCGCGGTGTCCGTGAACTGCGGTTATACCCCGGAGAGTCTGCCGATCGGGCTCCAGATCGCGGGTCGTCGGTTCGCGGATCTGAGCGTTTTGCGTGCAGCTGCGGCTTTCGAGCAGTTGCGTGGGGAGCAACGCCCATGGCCGGTCAGCTGAGCGGATTTCCACTCAGCACAGCCAGTTCGTCGGCCACCTCGGTCATGGACAACTGCAGCTTGCCGAGCTCCTCGCGCAGCTGCGCCTGCATCGGCCAGGCAAGCTCGTGTTCGAAACTTCCGACCCCGGCGGGACGAAGTTCGTGGTGATCGTCGAGCCGGGGGTGCCAATAGGTGAGAAACGGCCGCAGGACGTCGTCCATCAGCCTACGGGTTAGCGTTCCCAGACCCGGCCGCACGGGCGTTGACGGTCGGAGTGCATCTGGGCCGACCTCGCCGCAGATTTGACGGAGACGGTCAAAGAGAGTGTGGAGCGAGGTCAGTGCACTTCGCAGAAGTCCGTCGTTGCCCGGAAGTCCGTGAAGTGCGATACGGCTGGTCAGCTCGTTGAGAATCCGATGTGCAGCGAGTCGTTCATCATCGTCGGACTTCGAACGACGCCGGGCGGCGACGATTGTTTGTCGGGGACGTACTCGGTTTGCGAAGTGCTCCAGAGCCGCTTCACGGATCTGCTCGGCTCTGGCGGGTTGGGGGTCTGCTTGACGTAGTGCTAGATGGAACGCCCGTGGCAATCGGAGTTCTCCAAGGCCGATGTCGACAAGTACTCCGCGGGCGAGCAGATCGGTGACACGTTTCGCGACGGTGTCGAGGCTTCCCACGCCAGTCGGTCCTCGCTCATTGCCGATAATGTCGGCGATCACGTCCAAGGGCAGCGCGACTGGAGTCGTTGCGCAGAGTGCCCTGACCACATCCCAAGCTGGTTCGCCGAGGCCGTTCACTATCGGTTCGAGCCGATCTGTGAGGGGGGCCAGCAGCGGCGTTCTGGATGTGTGCAGCTGGTTGAGCGTGGCATCAACGCTGCCGGAGGACTGCTCTGCGAGCCTCCTCGCCAGTCCGGTGCTGCCTTCGGCCGCGCTGCGCAACCGTGGATCCAGGTCCAGCTCGTCTTCGCGGAGGTCGCCTAGTTCGATGCTGGTGCCGAGCTCGGCGAGGCGCGGATCACGAGTCAGCAAGAGATGAGCAGCCGGTGTAGCGAGACTACCTGGTGGTTCAGTGATGTCTTCGATCACCACCAGGTCACCGGTTGTCGCCGAAGTCCAGTCGCCCAGGAGAACCTGGTTGTATGTGCGCCCGAACTCGTGCACGTAGGCACGTGCGAGAGTGCTCTTGCCGCTGTCGACCGGCCCATGGAGGACGGCAGTCCTGCCGTGGCTCAGAACTGAGTGAAGTTGCCACAGTTCGGTCCAGCGGCCGGTGAACTTCGCCGGCAAGGGCAGATCGCCAGGGCGTTCTGGTGTCGGCTTGGTGCCGATGGTCCCGGACAGTGTCTCGACGCGCTCGCATACTGCTTCCACCAAGGTGGCCAGAGCTGCCTTAAGGGCTGGATGCCCGGGTAACAGGACGTCGAGGATCTCGTGCGGTGCCAGGTGCTCGGTGTTGGGTTCGGGGTTTACGACCAGCACTCGCTCAGGGCTCGCCAGGTAAGCAGTCGTGAACTCTTCCTGACATGCGCGTCGTGAACCGTAGCTGCGGCTGTAGTACGCGAGGAGGACTCGGGACTCGCCGAGAGCCCGCCGAAGTCGATCTGAAATGGACTCGAACTGGCGGATCTGCTCTACATCGACGAATACCCGTAGCCCCGCAGCCTCCAGCGCCGACACAATGCGTTGCACCGGAGCCGCGTCCGAGCGGTCATAGCTGACGAAGACGTCCACGCTCTCGATCCTCCTTCCGTCCTCGTTGCATATCTGATCGCACCCATCCTCCCCTCCAGAATGCAGGAGGTGAGTGTGTCCGAGCGATCCCTTGCCTGGGAACTGCACGTCGAGCTGGCCAGCCGGATCTCCGCCGTCCGGCTCGGCCCGGACGAAGGCCTGCTGTCCGAAGCCCTCGACAGCCTGTACCGCGTGTTCACCGAGGCCCGCCGCGCGCTGGCGCAGCATCCGCCGGAGCAGCTGCTCACGTCGGATTCACTGCATCAGGTGGTGTTCGGGCTCCTCAACGACGGGTTACGGCCGTTTCTCGCGCGCTGGCATCCGCGGCTCGAGGCGCACCTCGAACGCCGTCCGCCGGAGGTTTCGCAGTTCGACCACGAACAGGCGTGGGACCAGGCCGGAGTGTTCCGCGCCGAACTGGCCGACCTGCAGGTCCTGCTGCGCGACGCCACCGAACGGCTGGCCGAACTGGCCGGCGCCGGGTCTCTTCTCGTGGCGGTGCGGTGATGGGAAAGCGCGGTCGTCGCCTCCGCCCGCGCGAGGTCGGTGTGAAGCTGAAGCTGCCGTTCGTGGGCGAGATCAGCGGGTCGTGGGCACCGCAACAGGCCGAGGCGAAAGCGGCGTGGGAGCTGTACGTCGAGCTGGCGACGCGAATCTCGGTAGTCCGGCTCCGCCGCGACGAAGGCCTCGCCCGCGAAGCGCTGAGCAGCCTGTACACCCTGTTCGACACAACGCGGGGCATCCTGCGCAAGTACGGCCCGGAGGCCTCCCCGCGCGACGGCGCCGACTCGATCACGTTCGGCAAGCTGGCCCTGACCGTGCTGAACGCCGCGGTACGCCCACTTCTCGCACGCTGGCACCCCCGTCTGGGTTCATGGGAAGCCACCCGCGCAGACGGCGTGGCCGCGATCGACCACGAGAACGAGTGGGAACACATCGAGGAACTGCGCGGCGAAATCGAAGCAATGCGCGTGGGATTGCTGCAGGTCGCCGAACTGCTGGCGAACGTCGCGGGTGCCGCTCCGCTCACGCCGGACCGGCGACTGCTCGGTGACCTGGGAAAATAGCGTATCCGAGCGGTTGCGTGACACCGACGTGTTGAATTTCGAGCCTTATTGAGCCGAGCCGGGCGTTCCATGGCCCGGCCCCTTGTCTACGGACGGATAATTGCGAGTCTCGGCGTTTCGAACTGACCGTCGGATTGCGGCTGAAAGCCTGAAGTAACTTTGCAGTTGCTCTTCTTCGTCTAGTCCGAACGACGTCGGATCGTCAAGCATCCGCCGTCGAAGGTCCAGATACTCAGATTCGCCGTTTCGGAATGACTTGTGGTTCTCCTCTACTCGGAAGGTTCGGGCAAGTGCCAGCAGGATGAAGCCATGTGCGCCAATGATCGTCACGGTCCACTTTGAGGTGGGGTCGCTGGTCACGGCCTGACTGAGGAAGGGCACTAACGCGGTGGACAGAGTTACCCAAACGAGGCAGTAGTGCTGAAATGACTGCGCCTTTTCGGCCCTGGATTTCCAGTAAGTAAGCGCTCCACGGATCCGCTCCTCATGCTGCATCAAGCGAGTCTTGGCCAAATCGGAAAAATGTATGGACGCTTCGAATGATGGCTTGCCTGATAGTAGCTTTCCTTTTCGGCAAATGGTGACTGCGGTAGGCGTAAAAGAAACGAAGGCAATGGCCACGTAGCAGACAAGAACCAGGGTCCAACTGGACATTCGTACCTCCTCGTGCTTGATTCTGGGCACGAGAAAAGTATCTGATTGCTGCTGTCAATAATTTGGGGCTGGACTACTTGTCTTTTTCGATCGCTACTTCGCCCCGATGGCCTCCGCCAGTGCGAGCACCCGCTGTGCATTCTCCACATGCAGGTTCTCGATCATCCGCCCATCAACCGTCACCACGCCTCGACCCGCCGCGCGGGCTTCCTCGAACGCCGCGATGATCCGGCGCGACCGGTCGATCTCTTCCGCCGACGGGGCGAAGATCCGGTTGCACGGCTCCACTTGGGACGGATGGATCAGCGTCTTCCCGTCGAACCCGTACTGCCGCCCCTGCAAGCATTCTGCCTCGAAACCGGCCGCGTCCTTCACGTCGTTGTACACGCCGTCCAGGATCACCTTTCCGGTCGCGCGAGCTGCCAGCAGGCACAATGACAGGCCGCCCAGCAGTGGTCCACGATCCGGGACGAACTCCGCGTGCAGTTCCTTCGCCAGGTCGTTCGTACCCATCACCAGCACGGTCAACCGCTCCGACGCGCCCGCGATCTCCTCCGCGTGCAGCATCGCGACCGGCGTCTCCACCATCGCCCAGATCTTCGTGTGGTCCGGTGCTCCGCCGAGTTCCAGCGCGCGCTCGATGTTGTGTACCTCGGCCGCCGAGTTCACCTTCGGGACCACCACCGCGGCCGGACCCGCCGCTGCTGCCGCGCGCAGGTCTGCGTCGTGCCATTCGGTGTCCAGGCCGTTGACCCGGATCGTCACCTCGCGCGAGCCGTACCCGGAAATTGCCGCACAAACCCGTTCCCGTGCCGATTCCTTCGCATCGGGAGCGACGGCGTCCTCCAGATCCAGGATCAACGCGTCCGCCGGCAGGGTTTTCGCCTTCTCCAGCGCGCGTTCGTTCGCTCCGGGCATGTACAGCACCGAGCGCCGCGGCCGCAGCTCCGTCATGACTGGATCTCCTTACTGGCAGCGTCGTACGCGGCAGCGAGCTCGGGGTCGGTCGCGGCCAGTTCGTCGGCCAGTTCCACCACCACCCGGCACTGCTTCACCGACGCGTCGTCCTGCATTTTCCCGTCGATCATCACCGCGCCCGTGCCGTCGCCCATCTCCGCGATGACTCGGCGGGCCCACGCCACGTCGGACGGCGACGGCGAGAACACCTTCTTCGCGATGTCGATCTGCACCGGGTGCAGGCTCCACGCGCCGACACAGCCGAGCAGGAACGCATTGCGGAACTGGTCCTCGCACGCCACCACGTCGCGGATGTCCCCGAACGGCCCGTAATACGGCAGGATCCCGTTCATCGCACAGGCGTCGACCATCCGCGCCACCGTGTAGTGCCACAGGTCCTGCTGGTACGTCGTGCGGCCGAGCGAAAGGTCCTCGCCGACCGGGTCGGTGCGCACCAGGTACCCGGGATGCCCGCCGCCGACGCGGGTCGTCTTCATCCGGCGGCTTGCCGCCAGGTCGGCCGGGCCCAGCGAAATCCCCTGCATCCGCGGGGACGCTCCGGCGATCTCCTCGACGTTCGCCACGCCGCTCGCCGTTTCCAGGATCGCGTGTACCAGCAGCGGCTCGGTCAGCCCGGCGCGCGCTTCGAGCTGTGCCAGCAACCGGTCGACGTAATGGATGTCCTGCGCGCCTTCGACCTTCGGGATCATGATCACGTCGAGCTTGTCGCCGATCTCGGTGACCAGCGTGATCAGGTCGTCGAGCACCCACGGCGAGTCGAGGCTGTTCACCCGCGTCCACAGCTGGGTCCGGCCGAAGTCGGTCGCCTTCGCGATCGACACCAGCCCGGCGCGCGCGGCTTCCTTGCGGTCGGCCCGCACCGCGTCCTCGAGGTTCCCGAGCAGGACGTCGCTCTTCTTCGCGAGGTCCGGCACCTTCGCGGCCATCTTCTCGTTACCCGGGTCGAAGAAGTGGATCATCCGCGACGGGCGCACCGGGATCTGCCGCGGCGGCTGTGGTGCTCCCACGGCGAGCGGGGCGAAGAAGTCCTTCGGCGAGCGCATCGTTGGTCCTCCCGGCAGGCACTTTGACCGACGGGTAACCCTAAACCGGAGCCCGGCTCCGCCGCTGCGGCGAAGCTCACCCGCCGTCCGGGTGACGCCCGCTACCTGCGGAAGTCCACTGTGGAACGCGGGGGATTAGGCCGATCGGACTAGCGCGCTGCCCCGGCTGCCCATGCCGGGACCGGCCGGGACAGGGCGGGGTCGAAGCGCTCCGTACCCGCCATTCACCCCCTGCTCACTCGGTTGGCCGCACGGTCGGGCTGAAGTCGAACGACCGCCCACCGACCGGTCACCGACCGCTGAGCGCCGCCGATCGCACACGGCCGGTCAACCCGGAGACCACGCGCCTTCGCACTGGTACTCAGTTCATGTGCCGGTTTTTCCACGGTGCACGGGTACAGGTGATTGAAGGAGGCGGACTCGTGGCGGCTACCCCACAGAACACCGAGCGCTCGACGGTCGCCGGCGGTGCGAAGCGCAGCCGGACGACGGCGAGCCGGGTGCTGCCGCCGATCGAGCTCCCCGCGAGCGTCGACGAGCTGGCGCGCAAGGCCGCGGCCCTCCTGGGCTGGAACGGCGTTGTGCTGCCCGCGACGACCCTGCTCGGCCGCAAGGTCAGCATCGTCGCGCGGCTCCGCACCGACGTGCACGCGGAGCGCATCGCGATGGGTGTCGGTCCCGTCGCCGATCGCGCCCTCGTCGACACCTGGACCTGGCCAGAGCTGGCCGCGACCGCACCCGCGCCGGCCGCCGAGATCATCGGTGTCCTCGCGGTCGCCCGGCACTGGCGGACCGCGATGGCCTCCGCGGTTCCGTTTTCCCGTTACGGCGAGGCCGCGATGGTGCTCCCATCGCCTGCCGTACTGACCGAGGACTACGTCGCGAACTGCCTCCCGCGGGCCCGCGCGTACGGCCTCGCCGTCGTCACCGCCGACCCGCACGCCACCACCGACCTCGACCTCGACACCCACCACGACCGGGTGCTGCTCGGCGAGGACCCGGTGTCGCGCTGGGTCAACGAGATGGCGTACGACCTCCTCCTTCGCTCGGACGTCGTGCCCGCCGAGGCGGACTGACACTAGACTCGGGCCACATGCGAGTCGTCATTGCCGGCGGACACGGCCAGATCGCCCTGCACCTCGAAAAGCTGCTTGCGCAGCGGCACGACGAACCGGTCGGCATCGTCCGGAATCCCGCCCACGAGCCTGATCTCACCGCCGTCGGCGCCGAGACCGTGGTACTCGACCTCGAAACGTCCGATGTGGACGCGGTCGCCCGCGTGCTGTCCGGCGCGGACGTCGCGGTTTTCGCCGCGGGCGCCGGTCCGGGCAGCGGCGAAGCCCGCAAAGACACGGTCGACCGCGGCGCCGCCGTGTTGTTCGCCGATGCCGCGCAGCAGGCCGGGGTCCGCCGCTTCATCCAGGTCGGCTCGATGGGCGCGGACAACCCGGACGCCCCCGGCCTCGACCCGGTTTTCGCCGCGTACCTGCGGGCCAAGCGCGCCGCCGAGGACGACCTCAGTGCCCGCGACCTCGACTGGACGATCCTGCGCCCCGGCGCCCTCACCACCGATTCCGGTACCGGACGGGTGAAAATCGCCGAGAAGACCGGCCGGGCGAGTGTGCCGCGCGAGGACGTCGCCGCGGTGTTGCTGGCGCTGCTGGAAGCCCCGGGTACGGTCCGGCGCACGCTGGAGCTGATCTCCGGCGACGACTCGGTCGAAGACGCAGTGTCCGCGCTCTGATGCGCGACATCGCGGTGTTCAGCGGCACCGCCCACCCCGAGCTCGCCGAGGAAATCTGCGCTCACCTCGGGGTACCGCTGCTGCCGGTACAGGTCGACCGGTTCGCCAACGACTGTCTCCAGGTCCAGCTCCAGGCCAACTGCCGCGAGCGCGACGTCTTCCTGATCCAGCCGCTCGTCACGCCGGTGCAGGAGCACCTGGTCGAGCTGCTGCTGATGCTCGACGCCGCGCGCGGCGCGTCGGCCGCACGGACCACCGCGGTGATGCCGCACTACTCGTACGCGCGGTCGGACAAGAAGGACGCGCCGCGGATCTCCATCGGCGGACGGCTGGTCGCCGACCTGATGGTCACCGCGGGCGCCGACCGCGTGCTCACCATGACCCTGCATTCGCCGCAGGTACACGGGTTCTTCAGCGTGCCCGTCGACCACCTGCATGCGCTGCACGAGCTCGCCCGGCACTTCCGGCAGTACGACCTCTCGCGGACCACCGTCGTGTCGCCGGATCTGGGTAACGCCAAGGAAGCCGCGCATTTCGCCCGGCTGCTCGGCGCGCGGGTCGCGGCCGGCGCCAAACAGCGCTACGCCGACGACCGCGTGCAGATCACGTCGGTGATCGGCGACATCACCGGCCGCGACGTGATCGTGCTCGACGACGAGATCGCGCGTGGCAGCACGGTGCTGGAATTGCTGACCCGGCTACGGGAAATGGACCCACGGTCGATCCGGGTGGCGTGCACGCACGGGCTCTTCGCCGACGGGGCGCTCGACCGGATCGGCAGCCAGGAGGACGTGCTGGAAATCGTGTGCACGAATACCGTGCCGGTGCCCGAGCGCACGGAGAAACTGCGCATTCTCTCCATTGCCCCGGCGCTGGCCGAGGCCATGCGCCGGATCCACAATGGAGAGTCGGTCAGCTCGCTGTTCGAACCGGCCTGATCAGGCGGGCCCGAGTACCCGGTCGAGATGGGTGTTGGCGAAGGTCCCGGCCGGGTCGCACTCCTTGCGCACCCGCAGGAAATCGTCGAAATGCGGGTAACGGGTGCGCAAAACCGAGGCGTCGAGGTCGTGCATTTTGCCCCAGTGCGGACGGCCGCCGACCTGGCCCGCAATGGCGGCGAACGCGTCGAAGTACTCGCGATAAGGCATTCCCACGAACTGGTGAATGGCGATGTACGCGGAATCGCGGCCGTTCGCGGTGGACAGCCAGATGTCGTCGGCCGCGGCCACGCGTACCTCGACCGGGAACGTCACCGGGTTCTGCAGGCGCGGCACGAAGGCACGCAGCTCGGCCAGTACGTCGTGCAGGGATTCGCGCGGCACGGCGTATTCCGACTCCACGAACCGGACCCCGCGGTGGGTCACGAAAACGCGGTGCGACAGATCGCTGTACTCGCGGGCGGACAACAGATTCGCGACGACCCGACCCAGCGGCCGGACCACCTTCGGCATCGCCCGGCCGAGACGGCAATACGCGCTGAGACCCACATTCTCGGTGAGCTCGTAGTCCACGAACTGACGTAAGCGGGACAACGGTTTCCGCTCCGCGTCGAGCGGCAGCCGGTTGTTGCGCTTGACCAATGCCTTGCTGCCGTAGGGAAACCAGTAGAACTCGAAGTGGTCGTTGTCCGCCGCGAACTCGTCGAAGCCGTCCAGTACCTGTTCCAGCGGCTCCGGCCGCTCCTGCGCGGAGAGCACAAAGGACGGTTCACATTGGACGGTCACGGTGCTGATCACGCCGAGCGCACCGAGGCCGACCCGGGCGGCGTGGAAGAGGTCCGGCCGCTCGTCCGCGGAGCAGGTGACCACGGATCCGTCGGCGAGGACGAGCTCCAGCGCGGCAATCTGCGTGGCGATCCCGCCGAAGCGGGCGCCGGTGCCGTGGGTGCCGGTGGAAATCGCGCCGGAGATGGTCTGTGCGTCGATGTCGCCGAGGTTGGTCATGGCAAGCCCGAGCTGGTCGAGCGCGGCATTGAGGTCCCGCAGCGTGGTGCCGGAGCGGACGGTGACCCGGTTCGTCTCGAGGTCGGCGCGCTCGATGCCGGTCCACCCGGTGAGGTCGAGCGCGTCGGAGTCGGCCGCGGCGATCGCGGTGAAGGAGTGGCCGCTGCCCTGCGCGCGGACGCGGTGCCCTGCTTCGGTGATTCCGTGCACGACCTCGGCGATCTCGGCCGTGCTGCGCGGCCGGTGCACCCGCAGCGGGGTGGCGTTGGCCGTTCCGGCCCAGTTGCTCCACGTCATGGCGGCACCCGTTCGTCGCTGAGAGTGTCACGATAGTTGCCCGAACCGTAAGTGAATGGGATTCGCGTTTCAAGCGTTGTTGTCGTACCGTAAGTAGGTGACCACCTCAGCGCACGGGTACGACCTCGCGACGAAGGACCTGGATCCGCCGCTCGCGATCGTCGACCTGGACGCGTTCGACGCGAACGCGGCCGACCTGGTGCGGCGGGCCGCGGGCAAGCCGATCCGGGTGGTCAGCAAGTCCGTGCGCTGTCGTGCGCTGCTGGAGCGGGTCCTCGCTCGCGACGGGTTTGCCGGGTTGATGTGCTACTCGCTCGCCGAAGCGGTGTGGCACGCGGAGCTGGGTACGTCCGACGACATCGTGGTCGCGTACCCGACCGCCGACCACGAGGCCTTGCGCCGCCTGGCCGCGAACGACCGGACCCGGGCGGCGGTCACGATCATGGTCGATTCGAGTGCGCACCTCGACCTCGTCGACGCCGCGCTCGGCCACGGCCATCCGGACATCCGCGTGTGCCTGGAGCTCGACGCGTCGTGGCGGCCGGTGCCGGGAGTGCACGTCGGGACGCGGCGGTCGCCGGTGTTCACGCCGGGGCAGGCGGTCGCGCTCGCCCGGGAAATCGTGGCGCGCCAAGGGTTCCGGCTCACCGGGATCATGGGGTACGAGGGGCAGATCGCCGGGCTGGGCGACGCCGCCGGACGGGGTCCGCGCAACCGCGTGATCGGCTGGATGCACCGCCGGTCGGCCGCCGAACTGGCCCGCCGCCGCAGCGCGGCAGTGCGCGCGGTCCGCCAGGTGACCGACCTGGAGTTCGTGAACGGCGGCGGTACCGGAAGCATCGAAACGACCGCCGCGGAAGAAGTGGTCACCGAGATCGCCGCCGGATCGGGCCTGCTGGCGCCAACGCTGTTCGACGGCTACACGAACTTCCACCCGCGCCCGGCCGCGCTGTTCGCGCTTCCGGTGGTCCGCCGCCCGTCCCGCACGGTCGCGACGCTGTTCTCCGGCGGGTACATCGCGTCCGGGCCAACCGGCCCGTCGCGCGTCCCGTCGCCGTACCTGCCGGAAGGCTTGCGGCTACTGGGTTTCGAAGGCGCCGGCGAGGTACAGACGCCGGTCACCGGAGCCGCCGCCCGCACCCTCCGCCTCGGCGACCGGGTCTGGCTCCGGCACGCGAAGGCAGGCGAACTGGCCGAACGCTTCCTGGCTTACCACCTGGTCCGGGGCAGCGAGGTGGAACGGACAGTGCCGACTTACCGCGGCGAAGGCCACAACTTCGGCTGAGCGTGCTGCAGAAGATCGCCCCAATGTGGCATTGGGTGCGTCAGATGCATCGAATGCCACATTGGGTGCATCGCATGCAACCAATGCCACATTGGGGTGCTACTCGCCGAACCTGCTGGCCAGGTACACCTTCACCACGTGCTTCGCCTCCGCGACGATGCGTTCGTCTCCGTTCGGGTCGCGGCGGAAGGCCAGTTTCAGGATCGCGTCCGCGGTTTCGTTGGCGATCGTGATCGCGAAGCGGAGCTCGTCCACCGGGCGGTCGACGTGCGTGCGCAGGATTTCGACCAGTGAATCGGCGATCACCGAGTTGTTCTCGCGGTCGTCGGCGAGCAGGCGCAGGTCGATCACGTCGCCGAAGTGGACCTTCGAAAAGCCCGGGACCTCGCGGTGCATCTGCAGGTAGATGTCGAGCACCGAGTCGACGATGTTCCACCAGTGCTCCGGGCTCAGGTCGGTGAGCCGCTCGTTCACCGCGCCGACGAACCGTTCCAGGTTCCGCTGCGTCAGCGCCTGCACGACCGCGCGTTTGTCCGGGAAGAACTGGTACAGCGAGCCGACCGCGACGCCGGCCCGCTTGGCGATCAGCGTGGTCGTGAGCGCGTCGTAGCCGAGCTCGTCGATCAGCACGGCGCTGGCGTCCAGCATCTGCTCCACCCTGCGGGCGCTGCGCTGCTGCACCGGCTTGCGCCGGAGCGGGGTGGGCTCAGCCTGGGTCTCGGCCACAGTAGTTCCTCGGTTCCTCGGACTCTTCTCGCGAATCAGTCAGCTGATCTGGGACTTTAGCGTCCCGCGGGGCTTCCCCCGAGACGAGTGAAGGCCTAACATATGAGAACTTTTCATGTTCACCCGCTCGGGTGGCCCGACGCGAAAGGTGCTCGACGTGCTGGACCATCCGACCTTCCCGCCCGGTTTCCTCTGGGGTGTCTCGACCTCGGCGTTCCAGATCGAGGGCGCCACGGCCGAAGGCGGCCGCGGACCGTCCATTTGGGACACCTTCACCGCGGCCGACGGCAAGATCGCCCGTGGCGAGGACGCCAAGGTAGCGGCCGATCACTACCACCGCTACTCCGAGGACATCGCGCTGATGGCGGACCTCGGCGTCGGCGCGTACCGGATGTCGATCGCCTGGCCGCGGATCCAGCCCGAGGGCACCGGGAAGCCCAATGCCGAAGGGCTCGCCTTCTACGACAAGCTGATCGACGAGGTGTGCGCGGCCGGGATCGCCCCGGCGATCACGCTGTACCACTGGGACACGCCGCAGCCGATCGAGGACGCGGGCGGCTGGCTCTCCCGCGACACCGCAGGTCGCTTTGCCGACTACGCCGCGATCGTCGGCGAGCGGTTCGCCGACCGGGCGAAGCTGTGGATCCCGCTCAACGAGCCGATGGTCATGTCGATTTACGGATACGGCATCGGCGAGTACGCACCCGGGCAGTTCCTGCTGCTCGACGCACTCCCGACGGCGCACCACCAGAACCTCGCGCACGGACTGGCCGTCCAAGCTCTCCGGGCCGCGGGCGCGACCGGCATCGGCACCGCCAACCACCACGCACCGATCTGGCCCGACCACGACACCCCCGCCGACCACGAGGCCGCCGCCTGGCTCGACGCGCTGCTCAACCGCACTTTCGCCGACCCGCTGCTGCTCGGCAGCTACCCCGAGCAGGTCCACCCGCATCTGCCGGAGAACTTCGCCGCCGACCTCGCGACGATCAACCAGCCACTCGACTTCTACGGCGTCAACTACTACGAACCCCAAGGCGTCACCGCGCCCGGCGAGGGCAACCCGCTGCCGTTCGAACTCCGCCCGGTCGAGGGTTTTCCCATGACCAGCAACGATTCGCCGATCGTCCCGCAGGCGCTGCGCGAGCTGCTGGTGTCGTTCCACGAGCGCTACCGCGAGCGCCTGCCGCCGATCCAGATCACCGAAAACGGCTGCAGCTTCGCCGACGAACCCACCGCCGACAGCCGCGTGCCCGACCCCGAGCGGATCGACTTCCTCGCCGGTCACCTGCAGGCGGTGCGGGAAGCCCTGGATGCCGGGGTGGACGTGCGGGGATACTTCGTCTGGTCGCTGCTGGACAATTTCGAATGGTCGAAGGGGTACGCGCCGCGGTTCGGGCTCGTGCACGTCGACTACGAGACCCAGCGTCGTACGCCGAAGGATTCCTTCGCCTGGTACCGGAAGCTGGTCCGCGATGAGTGACCTGACCGCCGCCCTGCCGGAGGCGCTTGCCGAGCCCGTGCGCCGCGTGCGTGCCGGGTGGATGACACTGTTGTTCCTCGCGAACATCGCGCTGTGGCTGGGAATCTACGCGCCGATCCAGGTACTCCTGCCGCAGCAAGCCGAGCTGCTCGATGCCGCGCACAAGGAAACCGTGTTCGGGATCGTGACCGGCATCGGCGCGGCCGTCGCACTCGTCGCGAACCCGGCGATCGGGCTGCTGTCGGACCGCACGTGCTCGCGGTTCGGCAGGCGGCATCCGTGGACGGTCGCCGGTGCCGTGGTCGGCGCGATCGGGCTGCTGGTGCTTGCCGAGGCGCCCGACATCGTCGTGATGACCATCGGCTGGTGCCTCGTGCAGGCCGGGCTCAACGGCATGCTGGCGACCCTGATGTCCGCCATCGCCGACCGGGTTCCGGTGGCCCAGCGCGCACAGGTCGGCGGGCTGGTCGGGATTGCGCAGATGCTCGGCACCGTGCTGGGCGCGCTGGTGGTCGTGGTGATGCTCGACCTGGCAGGGCTACCGCTGGGCTACGCAGTGTGCGCCGCGATCGTGCTCGCGGGCTCGGCGGTGTTCGTCCTGCGCACACCGGACGCGCGGCTGCCGGTGGAATTCCGCCCGAGCGGCCGGATCCGCGAGATTCTGGCGAACCTGTGGGTCTCCCCGCGGCGGCACCCGGACTTCGCGTGGGCGTGGGGCTGCCACTTCATGATCAACCTCGGCAACGCCTTCGGGACCCTGTACCTGCTGTTCTTCCTCAAGGACGCGGTGCACTACCCGGATCCGGACACGGGTTTGCTGATCATGATGGGCCTGTACGGCGTCGCGCTGGTGTTCGGCGCGGTGCTGGCGGGGCATTTCTCGGACGCGTCCGGCAGGCGCAAACCGTACGTCCTCGGCTCGGCGGCAATCATGGCGCTGGCCGCGCTGCTGCTGGTCGTCTGGCAGACGTGGCCGGTCGCGCTCGTCGCGTCGCCGTTGCTGGGCATCGGTTTCGGCACGTACATGGCGGTGGCGCTGGCGATGCTGACGCAGGTGCTGCCGACCGCGCAGGACCGCGCGAAGGACCTCGGCGTGGTGAACATCGCCAACTCGCTACCCCAGGTGGTGGCCCCGCTGCTGACGACGCTGATCCTGCACTGGCTCGGCGGTTACCCGGGCCTGTTCGCGGCCTCCGCCGTGGCGACGCTGCTGGCTGCGGCCTTGGTGACCCGGGTCCGCTCGGTCCGTTAACCGTTGAGCCGGATCGGGGTCAGCTCCGGGTCGTCGATCTCGTGTTCCCAGAAGAGCGTGCCCTCGGTGGTCAGATGCGGTATCAGCCCTTCGGTGGTGCGGCCGTCGGCGAAAGCGGCCGCCATTTCGCCGAGGTAAGCCGTGAACGACGACCAGCCCGAGCCGGGCTCGAAATCTGCAACATCGTCTTTCGACCGGAAGCCGACGCGCCCGTATCCGGCGCCGGGGCGGCAGTCGAGCACCAGGACGTCAGCGTCGAGGTCGCCGATCGGCAGCCATTGTTCGTGCCACCACCAGTCGTCGGCGTCGTCGCGGCCGAGCTCGTCTTCGGCGGTCTCGACGAGGTCCTCCCGGGTGGCGACGATCTCCTCGAGCGAAAGCAGCCGGGTGCCGGGGAAATCGGTGCAGTCGTCGGCCTGTCCGTCGTGGTGGCTCAGCGATTCGGCGAAATCGGGCGGGAACCGGAGCCCCAGTGCTTGTTCCGCCGCCGCGAGGTCCGCCGCCGATGCGGGTCCGGGAAGTGCGCGTGCGCTGGCGGGTGCGTGGTGTGCGAGCCAGGCGTCGATGGCCGTCCAGGCCGAAGAAATGTGCCCCATATGGGTGAACCTACTCACCGCGACCGGCTCTGCGGACCACCTCGGGTGCGCGGGGGCACCAGTGCTGCCTGCGGGCTCCGGGGAGAAGTGGAACCGCGGGCCGGTGCCGGTCGGGGGAGGGGAGTGCAACGGCACCGGCCCGCGGAATTCGGGGGTCGCGCGCGGGTTCCGGCGCGACGATCTTCAGTTGGCTGCCGCATCCACCGATGCGACTGTCTTCACTTCCGGGCGGCACGACCGCAGGGGCCGCCGCAACAGCCTTTCCGTTCCGACCCATCGAACCGGGCCTGTGCGGGACCGGATCAATGATCTTCAACCTAGCGCCCGATTACGGCGTCCGCTAGGCCTTCCACCGGACAATTTTCGATTAATCGCGTTTATCACGACCCGGGATGGCCAAGGGCCGGTCCATCTCGCTCGGGGGTACGGACGAACCGGCCCTCGGCCGGGCGAGGATGCCGGCGACCGGACCCGATGGGGCTTCCGGGCGGTCGCGCGCTCGCCAGCCGGGCCCTCGTGCGGGCTGGTACCGGCCCGCACGAGGGTGGATCAGGCAGGCATCGGGCGGGGAGTCACCAGCGCATGCCGTCCGGTGGACTCCGCCGCGGACTCCGCGGCAGCCCGGCGGTTCTGCCCCGGCACGGGGACCACCGCCCGGCGGCGCGACGTGCGATGCGCCGCCGCGGACAGGGCCTGCGGGGCCAGCCCGCCCGCGACCAGGTGCTCGTGCGCGACCTGCCACACCGAGCACGGTGCCTTGCAGCGGTGCCAGCGGGTGGAGCAGGTGGGGCAGTCACCACGCTCGTCGGGCTCGTGCGCCTGCAGCATCGCCCGCCAGCCTTCGGCGAGCCGGGGCAGCTCGGTGCGGGCCACCGAGACGAGCGACGGGGCATCGGCGCGTTCCGCCAGTTCGGACAGCATGTCGAGGCGTTCCCATACCGCATTGCGGAGGACCTGCCCGAGTACCTGATCCATGGAGAAGCTCACCGTTACCTTTCCGCCAGCGTGGCGGCCTCGTTGAGCGCGGCCCGGAGCTGGCCGAGCTGACCGGACGTGAGCCGTGCGGTCTCCCCGGGCGGGGACACCACCACGACCTGGTCGTCCTCGACGAACACCGTGACGGCGCGCTCGCGGCTGATGAGGTCACCGCACTGCACGCGCCACACGACCTGTCCGCCTTCGTAGTGCCGGACGCCCGCCGTACGCGGGTCGGCAGGCACCGAAGACGCCACCGCAGCCGCGGCGGAACGGGAGGGCGGCACCGGACGTGCCGTGGCGATTCCCGGTGCGGCCGGCCGGATCGACCGCACCGCGGTCGCGGCTTGTCCTCCACCGAGCGAATCCACGAACTCCACTGGCCCTCCACGCTCTTCTCGTCCCGGCCGGTGCACCTTGCGGGATGCATCTGCGCCGGCAGATCTGTGTCGTCGGGTTTCATCGCTCTCCGTGATCGCGGCGGGTGTCCGGGCGGTGACGGAGATCTGACAACTACAGTGAAGTGAAACCGGGTGCGAGAGAAGGTGGAAACCGCGTCATAGCGGTGACCGGGCAGCGTTCCACGGTAAGCGGTCAGCGGAGTTCGGCCCGGCCGATCAGCCCCGCCGTCCGTGCGTTTCACAAGGTTCTCGCGTGTGCTTAGGGTGCCTGCAGACGCCCAGGAGACGGTGAGGGGGCGCAATGGACGCCAGTACTGGCAAGGGTTCGGGGTCCGCCGAGGTGGCGGCCCGATCAGGCAGTCCGGTTCCGGCCGACGCCTGGGAACAGCCCGACATGCGCGAGGTGCTCGCCGCCCGCGAGGTCAGCGCCGTGTACCGGCTGTTGCGCAAGCACGGAGTGTCGCAGCGCCAGATCGCCGCGATGACCGGCCAGTCGCAGTCCGAGGTGTCGGAGATCCTCAAGGGTCGCCAGGTCATGGCCTACGACGTGCTCACGAGAATCGCCGACGGCCTGGGTGTCCCCCGTGGATACATGGGTCTCGCCTATGACGAGACCACGGCGATACGGGTCGTCGGCGCGTCCGACGGCCGGCAGGCTGAGGAGGACGAGTCCGTGAAGCGACGGAGGTTCCTCGCGCACGCCGCCCAGGTCACGATGGGTGCGGCGGTGTTCGGTCCGGAATCAGGGAACTGGTCGGAGGCTCCCGCGCGCACCCCCGCCCCCGGGCGCATCGGCACGACCGATGTGCGCCAGGTCGAGGCGGCGACCAGAGCGCTGCGCGCGCTCGACTACCAGTACGGCGGCGGTTTCTGCCGCGACGCCGTCGTCGCCCAGCTGTCCTGGGGCCAGCAGATGCTCGACTCCAGCGCGACCGAGCTGGTCAAGCAGCGTCTTTTCACCGCGATCGCCGACCTGCACAGCCTCGCCGGGTGGACCTCCTTCGACACCGGGCTCATGGATTCCGCGCGCGGGCACTTCGCGCAGGCCCTCGACCTGGCCAAACAGGGCCAGGACCACCATCTGGTGGCGAACGTGCTCTACCGGATGGGCCGCGTCTACCTGCACCAGGACGCGGCGAACGACGCGCTGAAACTGTTCCAGCTCGGCCAGATCGCCGCGCAGGAGTCCGGTTCGGAGCTCGCGGTGGCCGTGCTGTGTGCCAACGAGGCGTGGGCGTACGCGATGCTGGGCAACGAGGAGCAGTCGGTGAAACTGCTCGGCCGCAGCAAGGACGAGTTCGCGCGCGCCGACCTCGCGTCGGCCGAATCGTGGGTGAAGTTCTTCAACGAGACCGACGTATACGCGATGACCGGCACCGTGCACACCGTGCTGGCGATGAAGAACCCCGAGCACACGAAGTACGCGATCCCGGCGCTGACCAAGGCGGTCGAGACGTACACCGACGACATGGCGCGCAGCAAGGCGTTCATGCTGAGCGCGCTCGCCACGAACCACCTGCTCGACGGCGACATCGACCACGGCGTGAAGATCGGCGGGAAGGCCATCGACTGCGCGGAGAGCATCAAGTCCTCGCGGGTCAAGGACCGGCTGCGGCCGCTGCAGGTCGAGGCGGAGCGGCGGCGCAACAACCCCGACGCCCGCGACCTCGCCGACCGGCTCAAGATCTTCTACGCGGCCTGAGCAGGCCGTTGCCCGAAGGCCGGTTCACTCCCGCGAAACTGCGGCGGGTACTGGTCGGCACGTGTGCCCGCCTTGGCCTCGACCCGGCCGGCGCGCGGTTGCTGCGGTTCACCAACAACGCGGTCTACGCGCTGGCCGCCGCCCCGGTGGTGGTGCGGATTGTCGGGTCGACCAAGCTGCGGCACCGCGTCGGCACGGTGGTGCGCGTTGCCGAGCATTTCGCCCGCCACGACGTCCCCGCCGTCCGGCTGCTCTCCGGGGTCGAGCAACCGCTTGACGTGCAAGGACATCTCGTCACCGTGTGGGATCGGGTGCCGTTCACCGGACCGCCCGTGACCCCGGCCGACCTCGCCGGGCTGCTCCGCCGCGTGCACGCCCTGCCGCCGCCGGACGGTCTCGCCGAATGGGACCCGCTCCACTCGGTGCAGGCCAGGGTGGCCGACGCCGAGGAGCTCGCCGACGACGACCGGCAGTTCCTGCTCGAGCGTTGCGCCGAGGTCCAAGACCGGCTCGACACCCTGGACTTCCCGCTGACCAGGGGTTTCGTCCACGGAGACGCGTACCCGGGGAACGTGCTGCCCGGTCCGGACGGCCCGGTGCTGTGCGATTTCGACTCCTCCTGCGTCGGCCCGCCGGAGTGGGACCTGACGCCGCTCGCCGTCGGCCGCGAGCGGTTCGGGGACCCGCCTGCCGGATACGCCGAATTCGCCCGCGCGTACGGGTTCGATGTCACCGCGTGGTCCGGGTTTTCGGTGCTTCGCGCGGTACGGGAGCTGAAACTGACCACGAGCGTGTTGCCGATTCTGCGCAGTCACCCGCCGGTGCGGGCCGAATGGCGCCGTCGCCTTGCCGACCTCCGTGCGGGCCGCACAAGCTCGGCGTGGACGCGATATCGGTGAGCGCTCTCCTGCACGTGCATTCGCCGACTGCAGATGACCGTTCGCCGCTTTCCCGTGGATGGCTTACCGGGTTTCGCTCCGCAGCGAGAATTCAGCCGGACAGGTCGCCCCGGACGGCCTAGTGCTACTCCCATTGTGCAAATTGCGGCTACCCGCCGTCACTTCGCCCGTCCGGACCCCGTCAGGAGACTGCAACGGGGGCGCGGGTGAGCACCACGGCGAAGCCAAAAGCCAGCCCCATCACCGTCAGCTCCAGCGTCGCCCATGACGCGAGCGCCGTGCGCTGGTGCCGCATGATCCGCGGCATCAGCCGCCACCGCAGGTTGGCCGCCAGTAAGGCGATGGCGCCGGTGCAGAGCACCTTCAGCAGCATCAGCTGGCCGTACGGCGTGGTGAAGACGCCGGCCCAGAAGCCGATCGTCGGGTTGGCGAGGATTTCCACGATGCCGTTGAACAGACCGGTCACCGCGGACAGGATCAGGCACAGCGTGGCCAGTTTCGAGAACCGCGGCAGCGCGTGCGCGAGAAGGGTGCGGTTGCCCGCGAGCAGCACGATCATCGCGCCGAGGCCGCCGCACCAGGCGACCGCGCTCATCACGTGCAGTTCCATCGAGATCATCGTGTAGTCGTGGTACGCCCAGTTCGACGCGTGGCCGGTGACCGGCAGCGGCAGCAACGCGAACATCCCCAGGCCGACCCGGACCTCGGCGGGTACCTTCTCGCCCTTGCGCAGCGCGACGAACCCGAGCCCGGCGTGCAGCAACGCCAGCACCGCCACGATCACCAGCGCTTTGCCCGCGCCGACGTCGGCGATGTATGCGCCGATGTCACCCGCGGTCAGCATCGGTGAGCCCGGTTTGTACTCCGCCGTCTGCAGAATCAGCGTCACCACCGCGGTGGCCGCCCAGATCAGCGCGGCGGCCACCGCGGCCGGACGCGCGCGGCGCATCACGGGTTCGGTGAGCTTCGGCCGGTCGTACCCGGCCAGCACGGACAGCAGCGCCAGCCCGATCGTCGCGACTGCGGACAGGTCCAGCAGCACACGCACGATCGGGATGGCCGCCGAGACCACCTCACTGGGTTCCACCAGGCCCGGAATGGGTGCGGACGCGGTCAGCGCGATCCCGATCAGCGCGCCGAGCAGGCCCGCGGTCACCACGCACACCAGCGTGGCCCAGCGGACCCCGGAGGTGGTCTCGGCCTGCGTCACTGGTCCGCCTGGCCCGATCCGGGCTCGCGGCCGCTGCGCAGCGCGACGGTGAGCCCGATCGCCAGCAGCACCACCGCACCGGCAATCCACACCCAGATCGGCACCCCGCTCGACGAGTTCTCCTGCGGTGCCGTCTGTGCGGGAGCACCGGCCGCCTTGGCCGCGTCGACCTTCGCCGGGGTTCCGGTGCCCGCGGTGGTGAGGGTGAAGGGGATCTCGCCGGACACCGGATGCCCGTCGGCGGACAGGACCCGGTAGCCGACCGTGTACTTGCCCGCCGGGCCGAGTGGCCGCAGCGGCGCGCTGAGCACGTTGTTCTCCACCGAAACCGGACCCTCGGCCCATTGCCCGCCGTCCGGCCCGGTCACCGCGATCTGGTTGACGTCTGCGTTCTGCACGTACTGGTCGAACGTGAGCGTGATCTTCGCCGGGCCCTTGGCGACCGACGCGCCACTGGCCGGGTCGGAACTGACCAGCACGTTGTGCGCCAGCGCCGGGGTGGCCGTGGCGAACAGGGCCACCCCGGAAATCGCCAGCGCGGTAAGGACTTTCCGCATCACTTGCTTCCTTCGGTCTTTCCTGCCGCGGGACGACGGGAGCGCAGCACAGCACCCGCGCCGACGCCGAGCCCCAGCGCGCCGACCACGAGACCGGCCCCGCCGAGCCAGCGCGCCGTGTTGTCCGACGCTGCCGCCGCCTCGGTGCTCTCGCTCGCGGACGTGGCCTGGGCGTGCGCCCCGTGCCCACCGGACTCGGCCGCGGCGAGCTTCACCGTGGGCGCCGGGTGCTCGGGCTCTTCACCGCTGGGCGGCGTGGGCTGGTTCCACTCCACCACTTTGCCACCCTCGTACGTCTGGATCGCCGGGAACTCCAGCTGGTCGACGTTCGCGGGCAGCGGGCCGCCGCTCACCTGGAACTCCTGGAACTCGGTCGCGCCGATCTTCGTACCGGCCTGCGCGGTCCAGACCACCTTGGTGACGGCCTCGGTGATCTTGGTGCCGGACGCCGTGGTGACCGGCTGCGGCAGCGTCGACTTGCTGACCTCGGCGGTCCAGCCGGGCACCGGCTTGGTGCGGATGTTGCCGATGCCGTACTCGGGTTTGACGTCGATCTCGACCTTGATGGTGCCGAGTTTCGCGTCCTCGTTGGGAACGCGGAAGAAAATCGTGCCGTAGCCGCCCTTGGCGGGCTGCTCGCCGTAGACGTTGGCGGTCACGTGCGCGGACGCGACGCCCGCGCCGAGCAGACCGGTGGCGACGGTGACCGCGGCGAGCACCCCGGCCCGGCGGAAGACATGGTGGGACACAACAACTCCTGAACAGGAAGGATCCGGCGGAGGGGAAAACCCGCGCCGGTAAAGGAAAAGGACAAGGGGGACCCACGCTCCCCGCACCGGCAATTCCGTGAAGGGAACCATCACAGAATCTGATTCCGTGAAGGTTCCCTTCACGGACTTCGGATGCGGACTCCAGCGCGGGGTCAGGAGGGTGCCGGGGGTCCGCGACGACGGTGGATGCGGCGGAGTTCGACGTCCAGCAGCGGCCCGGGTCCGGACGGCCGCGGCCGCGCGACACCGGGTACCCCGGCGGGAACCGGCAACGGCTTCACCAGCGCCGGGAGAATCACCCGCAGCAAATGCAGGACCGCGAGCAGCGTCGCGTCCGCCCGGGCGAGGACGAGCGCGGTGACCAGGGTCGCGACGGCGTGCGCCGCGGTCATTTCCCAGCCGCTCGCATGCTCCCCGTGGCTGGCGAGAGTGGTGAGCACGAGGTGCATCACGAGCTGGCCGCCGCCGAGGACGGCGATCGTGCCGAGCCGTCCGCGGGCGCGGCCGGCGAGTGCGGTGGCGGTCCAGCCGATCAGGCCGGTGAGCAAGAGGGTGAGCGCGGGGTCCGGCAATCCGCCGTCGGCGGCCGCGTGTGCGGTGACGGCGAGTGACGCGGAGCTGAGCGCGAGCAGTCCGCCGCGGACGGCCGCGAGTGCGCCGCGGTGCCGGGCCGGAGTGCTCATTCGGGCAGCTTAACGGCACTCCGGTGGGTGACCGAAGGCTCTCGAATGGTGAACACTTCACCGGAATTCCCAGGTGAACCGGTCTCGATCCGGTAAAGACCGCCCGGTCAAGCCCGCCGCGTCGGTTGCCGACCCGGGGGTGATGCGACACGGTGGGTAATCACAACCGAGAAGTGGGGGTTTCGACCGCAGTCGTTCCGGGTAGTCACCCTGCCGATTGGGCTACTCCGAACGGGTGACGTCCGGAGCTCACCAGGGGCGGGAGAACGAATACGGATGAACCTCTTCGAGTACATCTCGGACCGGTGGGGAAGGCTGCTGCTGCAGGCATATCTGCACACCAGCATGGTGGTGCAGTGCACGATCCTCGCCGCGATCCTCGGCGTGCTGATCGGCATCGCCGTCTACCGCAGTCCCATCGGCTCGGCGCTGGCCACCGCGCTGGCCAGCACGATCCTCACCGTCCCGTCGTTCGCCCTCCTCGGCCTGCTGATCCCGCTGTCCGGCCTCGGCTCGACCACCGCCGTGATCGCGCTCGTGCTGTATGGCCTCCTGCCGATCGTCCGCAACACCATCGTCGGGCTCGATGCGGTCGACCCGGCGATCACCGACGCCGCCCGCGGCATCGGGATGAGCCGGTTCTCCGTGCTCACCCGCGTCGAGCTGCGGCTGGCCTGGCCCGCGATCCTCACCGGCATGCGTGTCGCGACGCAGATGCTGATGGGCATCGCGGTGATCGCCGCCTACGCCAAGGGGCCCGGTCTCGGCGCGGAGGTCTTCTCCGGCCTCACCAACGCGGGGAGCACGAACTCCCTCAACCAGGCCCTCGCCGGCACCCTCGGCGTCGTGATCCTCGCGCTGGTGCTCGACGGCGTCTATGTCCTGATCAAGCGATTCACCGTTTCGAGGGGTGTCCGTGGCTGAGCACACTGCGACCGAAGACAACGTTTCCGGCGTCGAGATCGAGCTCGACCACGTCACCAAGCGCTACTCCGGTACCCGCGCCGCGGCCGTCGACGATTTCTCGATGGTCGTGCCCGCCGGGAAGATCGTGGTGTTCGTCGGGCCGTCGGGCTGCGGCAAGACCACCACGATGCGGATGATCAACCGGCTGATCGAGCCGACGTCCGGCCGGATCACCATCGGCGGCCAGGACGCGCTGAAGCTGGACGTCGACACGTTGCGCAGGCAGATCGGGTACGCGATCCAGCAGGCCGGGCTGTTCCCGCACTTCACCGTGGCGCAGAACATCGGGGTCGTGCCAGGGCTGCTCGGCTGGGACAAGAAGAAGGTCAGCGCGCGCGTCGAGGAGATGATGGACCTGGTCGGCCTCGACCCGGCCGATTTCCGCGACCGCTACCCGCGGCAGCTGTCCGGTGGTCAGCAGCAGCGCGTCGGCGTGGCCCGCGCGCTCGCCGCCGACCCGCCGGTGCTGCTGATGGACGAGCCGTTCGGCGCCGTCGACCCGATCACCCGCGGCAACCTGCAGGACGAGCTGCTGCGGCTGCAGACCGACCTCAAGAAGACGATCGTCTTCGTCACGCACGACTTCGACGAGGCGGTCAAGCTCGGCGACCGGATTGCGGTGCTCGGCAACCAGTCGCGGATCCTGCAGTACGACACGCCGGAGTCGATCCTGGCGAACCCGGCCGACGACACGGTCGCCGGTTTCGTGGGTGCCGGTGCCTCGCTCAAGCAGCTGACCCTGCTGCGCGTGCGGGATGTCGAGCTGCAGCAGAACGCGCTCACCACCACGGTCACCGACTCTCCCGCGGAAGTCCGCGAAAAGCTCGCCAGCCAGCGGATGTCGTTCGCGCTCGTGCTCGACCAGCGGCGGCGGCCGATCCGCTGGGTGCACGTCCGTGAGCTGGCGAACGCGTCGTCGATGGAGACGGTCGGCAAGCCGTTGCGCGACATCGTCAGCCTCCAGTCGACGCTGCAGGACGCGCTCGAGGCGATGCTCGCCGAGGGCGGGTCGGTGCCGGTCACCGGCGCGCGTGGCGAGTACGCGGGCACGATCAAGCTGGACACGGTCATCGCAACCATCCAGCAGCTGCGCGACGACCACGCGGACGACCACGAAGCCGCCGGCGAGGGGGCTTCGGCATGACCGCAGCCGTCGATACCGGATTCAGTACGGAGTCGGGCTCCCGCCGCGCCGAACGCGTCCGTCTGCTCGCCCAGCCCGCCGTGGTGGTGATCATCGTCGCGATCACGCTCGTCTGGGTGTTCGCGACCGGCCTCACCGCCACCGAAAAGGAGACGCTGAACGCGACGTCGCTGCTCACCGCGCTGCGCGACCACGTGCTGATGACCATCGTGGTCACCGCGATCGTGGTGCTGGTGGCGGTGCCGCTCGGCGTCATGGTGACCCGGCCGTGGGCGAAGTGGCTCGCACCGGTTCTCCTGGCCATCGCGAACATCGGACAGGCCGCGCCCGCGCTGGGTGTGCTGGTGCTGTGGTTCATCTTCACCGGGGCGGTCGGCGGCCTGTGGGTCGCTGCGCTGCCGCTGGCGTTCTATTCGCTGCTTCCGGTGCTGCGCAACACGATGGTCGGCCTCCAGCAGGTGGACCCGGCGCTCATCGACGCGGGCCGCGGGATCGGGATGTCCGCGTCGAAGGTGCTGTGGCGCGTGGAGTTCCCGCTCGCCATCCCGCTGATCCTGGCCGGTCTGCGCACGTCGCTGGTGCTGGCCGTGGGTACCGCGACGTTCGGCATGTTCGTGAACGCAGGCGGGTTCGGGCTCCTGATCGACACCGGCTACAAGCTCAACCTCACCAAGGTGCTGATCACCGGGTCGGTGCTGGCCGTCGCGCTGGCACTGCTGGTGGACTGGCTTGGCGCGGTCGCCGAACAGTATTTCGGACCGAAGGGACTGCGCTGATGAAGGTCCTGAAGAAGGCGGGCGCACTGGTCAGCGCGGCGCTGCTCGCGGGGACGCTGTCGGCGTGTGGGCTCGACCTCAACACCGCCATCCCGTTCAAGATCCAGCCAGGGTCGATCGAGCCGGTACCCGCGCTGAACGGCGTGCGCGTGGTGGTCGGGTCGAAGGACTTCACCGAGAACATCATCCTGGGCTACATGGCCGAGATGGCGTTGAGCGCGGCGGGGGCGGACGTCATCGACCTCACCGACATCAAGGGGTCGAACTCGTCGCGGCAGGCTCTGCTGAACGGCCAGACCGACGTGACCTGGGAGTACACCGGCACCGGCTGGATCAACTACCAGGGCAACGAGCTGCCGGTACCGGGCGGGGAGAAGGCGCAGTACGAGGCCACGAAGAAGGCCGACGAGGAGAAGTACGGCGTCACCTGGCTCAACTACTCACCGCTCAACGACCAGTACGCGTTCGCCACCACCGAGGAGTACGCGGCGAAGAACAACCTCAAGTCGACCACGGACCTGGCGAAGTTCCTGACCTCGCATCCGGACCAGAACCGGTTCTGCCTGGAGACGGAGTTCACCAGCCGCCAGGACGGTTTCCCGGCAGCGGTGAAGGCGTACGGGTTCAAGAACCCGAAGATCGAGAACTTCGGCATCGGCACGATCTATTCGGCGGTGGCCAACGGGACCTGCCCCGTCGGCGAGGTGTTCACCACCGACGGCCGGATCTCGGGGCTGAACCTGCGCGTGCTCGAGGACGACAAGAAGGCGTTCCCGCAGTACAACGCGGCGGCGACGCTGCGGACGTCGTTCCTGAAGGAGCATCCGGAGGTACGCGGCCCGCTGGAGAAGGTGGCTGCGGCGCTGGACAACAAGCAGATGGTCGAGCTGTGCAAGCAGGTCGACGTCGACGGCAAGGACGCCGGTTCGGTCGCCCACCAGTGGATGCTGGAGAAGGGCTTCATCAAGTAAGGGCCGTGAAGGGAACCATCAGGGAATCAGATTCCGTGATGGTTCCCTTCACGGACGTCAGATGCCCAAGCGGTGCAGCAGCTGGTCTTCCAGGCGTTCCAGCTCGCCGGTGACCGCCCGGTGCGCGGCCTTGCGCCGGGCGGCGGGCATGCGTTCGGCGGCGCGTGCGGTGGCCGACAGCTGCTCCAGGGTCGACTGGGTCTCGTCGGCGAACTTTTTGTCCGCCTCGGTCGCCTTCGCCGATTTCCGCAGCTCGCCGAGCCCCTGTACGAGACCCGCGATCCGGGCGTGCAGTGCCGCGCCGCGGCCGGTGTACTCGCCGAGCTGATCGACCGCGACACCCAGCTTCCGCGCCTGGTAGCGGTCGTACGCCTCCCTCGCCGCGCCCGCCGCACGCACTGCGTACGGCGCGATCACCGGCAGTACCGCCGGGCCGAGGATCTTGGCCACCGCGACCGCGTTCTTCACCTTCTTCGGGGTGATCCTGGCTTCACCCTCGTCCTGCTTGGCCTTGTCCTGCTTGGCCTTGCGCGCCATGGCCGTTACCTCCCACGCCTTCTCGGGCATGAACTTACTGGTCCCCGACCTCACGGGCATGTCGGCTCGCGGCGGGAATGTCGTACCCAGGATCTATTGTGATCGTCATGGGAGACGAGGTGCTGCTCGACGCGGGCGCGGTGAGCCGTTGCCGTCGCCGCGTGCACCTCGAGCACGACCCGGCGATGCGCGACGTTCCGCTGCCCCCGCCCGATCCCACCGCGCAGCAGCGCATTGCCGACGCGACGGCGCATCGGGAGGACATCCTGGCGCGGCTCGTCGCGGCGTCCGGGCCTGGCGCCACCTGGGCGCAGGTCCCGCGAACCCTGCCCGCGGCCGAGCGGGTGCAGCTCACCGAGCAGGCCTTCGCGGACGGCGCGCAGTACATCTGGGGTGCGCTGCTGCCCGCCGACCCTTCAGGCCACCGCCGCGGTGGGGTCGACCTGCTGGTGCGCGCGGGGAGCGGGTACGTGCCGGTGCTTGTCGTCCGGCACCGGATCACCGACCGCGGCCAGGGCGCCCCCACCACCGCGATGACGGACCTCGACCCGGCGCACCGCACGCCCGACGAGGAGCGAAAGGTCCGCTCGCAGCCGCGCGACCAGCTCCGGCTCGCGCACCTGCGGCGGATGCTGCAGACGTACGGCCGCGCGGCGCCAGGTCGCGCAATCGGCGGCGTGATCGGCCTCGATGCCGACGTGGTGGTGTGGCACGACCTCACCGCAGGCACCTGGCCAGGCGGCCGGAGCGCGCTGGACGAGTACGACGCGCGCTTCGCGGATCGGGTGGCCGTGGCCACGGCGGCAGCCACCGGGGCCGAGGCGCTGGCCGCGCCGTCGCGAGTGCTGGAGTGCCGGCGCTGCCCGTTCTGGCCCACCTGCGAGGTGGTGCTCACCGAGACGCGGGACGTGAGCCTGGTCGTCCGCGGCGAGGACGCCGGTGAGCTGCGCCGGGTCGGAGTGTCCACTGTAGACAAGCTGGCCGCGCTGGACCCGGCCGCCGAACCCCCGCCGATGAACTGGACCGGCGGCACGTTCTCCGACGCGATCATGCTGGCCAGGGCATGGCTGGCGGATCTCACCGTGGTCCGCCGGACGCCAGTGGTGGAGGTGCCGCGAGCAGACGTCGAGGTAGACGTCGACATGGAAAGCTTCGGCGACGCAGGTGCGTATTTGTGGGGGACTTTGCTTTCCGGCGCCGATATCGGGGTGCCGCAGGGATATCGGGCCTTCGCGACCTGGGAGCCGCTGCCGACGGACGATGAGGCCAGGTCGTTCGCGGAGTTCTGGACGTGGTTCATGGACGTCCGGTCGCGGACGCTCGCGGCTGGTCTCACGTTTCGGGCCTATTGCTACAACGCTCTTGCGGAGAACCGGTGGTTGTTCGGTTCGGTCGAGCGGTTCGGGGATTACCCTGGGGTACCGGGGAAGGCGGCCGTTCAGTCCTTTGTGGACTCCGAGGAGTGGGTGGACCTTTTCCGGAGTGTGACGGATCAGTTCCTGTGCTCGCGGGGCAAAGGGTTGAAGGTGATCGCCCCGGTGGCGGGGTTCGCGTGGCGTGATCCGGAGGCCGGTGGGGAGGCGTCGATGCGGTGGTATCGGGATGCCGTGGGTCTTGACGGCGGGGTCCCGGATGCGGGTCAGCGGGAACGGCTGTTGCGGTACAACGAGGATGACGTGCTTGCCACGCGGGTGCTGCGGGAGTGGATGAGCGAGCGGGCTGGGGTTGAGGTTCCTTATATGGTGGATCTCTGAGTCCTCGTTTGGGTCCGGTCGTTCCCGTCGGCACCCCGAAGCTGGATTGTGACTACGGGCGGCGGTGGGTTGTCAAGGCGGGAAAGATGCCTTGACAACCCACCGCCGCCCGTGTTTTCGGCTTCGTATCGGGGTGCGGGGAGGGGACTGGCTGCCTGGCGGGTTCTTTTTTGTGTCGCGTTTCGGTTTGTCTTGTTGTCTTTTCTGTTTCGTTGGTTCTGCCGGGGCGTCACTGGGTCTGACTCGCCCGGCTGACGGGTGTGGCTTGTTCGTCTGCTTGCCCCCGGCGCTATCGCCTAACCCGGGCTGTCTGCGCAGCCCGTTCGCCCAGCTCGCCCAGGTCGGCCTGCTCACCCAGGTCGGCCTGTTTGGCCCACTCACCCGGCTCGCCCGGTAGGCCCGCTTGCTCGGTCCGGACCTCTCGCCTAACCTCTCCCTGCCCTGCCCTGCCCTGCCCTGCCCTGCCCTGCCCCTGTCTCTTATACACATCTCCGAGCCCA
>NZ_JNYZ01000052.1 GCF_000717335.1 Amycolatopsis jejuensis | reverse complement strand
ACGGTCTGAATGGCTTGTCAAGGCATCTTTCCCGCCTTGACAAGCCATTCAGACCGTCGTGACAATCCAGCTTCGGGGTGCCCCCAACGCAACAGTTCCCAGCCCCCCACCCACCGCGACGGACAACAGCTCACGAGGACGAGAACGCGTCCAAAATCCGCTGCGCCCCCAACGTAGCCGTCAACTCCCCCTCCCGAACCGCCCTCTCCACCTCGGCGACCTCCCCCCGAACCCCGGGATGCCCGATCAACCGGTCGAGCAACTGCTCCCGGACCATCGCCCAGGTCCACTCCACCTGCTGCCGCTTCCGCCGCTCGGCCAGCTCCCCCGACTCACCCAGCACCTCCCGATGCCGGCCAACCGCCGCCCACACCTCGTCGAGCCCCCGCCCCTCCAGCCCGCTGCAGGTCAGCACCGGCGGCACCCACAACGCATCCCGGCCGTAGATCATCCGCAGCGCACCCTGCAGCTCTCGCGCCGCCCGCTTGGCGTCCCGCTCGAACGGACCGTCGGCCTTGTTCACCGCGATCACGTCAGCGAGCTCCAGCACGCCCTTCTTGATGCCCTGCAGCTGGTCGCCGGTGCGGGCCAAGGTCAGGAAGAGGAAGCAGTCGACCATGTTCGCCACGGTCACCTCGGACTGCCCGACCCCGACCGTCTCCACCAGCACCACGTCGAAGCCCGCGGCCTCCATCAGCACGATCGTCTCGCGGGTGGCGCGGGCGACGCCGCCGAGCGTGCCCGACGTCGGCGACGGGCGGATGAACGCGTGCGGGTCCACCGCGAGCCGTGCCATCCGGGTCTTGTCGCCGAGGATCGAGCCGCCGGTGCGCGTGGACGACGGGTCCACCGCCAGCACCGCGACCCGGTGCCCGGCCGCCGTCAGGTCCGTGCCCAGCTGGTCGATGAATGTCGACTTACCGACTCCGGGTACGCCGGTGATCCCGACCCGTTTCGCCCCGCCGGCGTGCGGCAGCAGCTCGACCAGCAGCTCCTGGGCCTGCCGCCGATGGTCCGCACGATGCGACTCGACCAGCGTGATGGCCTTGGACAGGGTCCCCCGGTTGCCGGCGAGCACGCCCTTCGCGTAGTCGCCGACGTCGATCCGCCGCGGCAAGGTTCAGGACTCCTGCGCGGCCAGCTGCTCGAGCAGGTCGATCGCGGCGTCCGCGAGCACCGTGCCCGGCCCGAAGATCGCCGCCGCGCCTGCTTCGCGCAGCTCGGGGTAGTCCTGCGGCGGGATCACGCCGCCGACGACGACCATGATGTCCTCCCGGCCCAGTTCGGCCAGCTCGTGCCGGAGCGCGGGCACCAGCGACAGGTGCCCGGCGGCCAGCGACGACACTCCGATCACGTGCACGTCCGCCTCCGACGCCTGCCGCGCGACCTCGGCCGGGGTGGAGAACAGCGGGCCGACGTCGACGTCGAAGCCCAGGTCGGCGAACCCGGTCGCGATCACCTTCTGGCCGCGGTCGTGGCCGTCCTGGCCCATCTTCGCGACCAGGATGCGCGGCCGTCGTCCCTCGCCCTCGGCGAACTTCTCGACCAGCTCACGGGCCTTTTCGACGTTGTCCGACTTCCCCACCTCTTCCCGGTACACGCCGGAGATCGTGCGGATCTGGCCGGAGTGGCGGCCCCAGATCTTCTCGAGCGCGTCGGAGATCTCGCCGACCGTCGCCTTCGCGCGCGCGGCGTCGATGGCCAGCGCGAGCAGGTTGCCGTCGTTCTGCGCGCCTTCGCTGAGCCGGCGCAACGCGTCGTCGGTCGCCTGCGCGTCGCGCTCTTCGCGCAGCCGTCGCAGCTTGTCCAGCTGCTGCGCGCGTACGCCCGCGTTGTCGACCTTCAGCACGTCAATCTGCTCATCGTCGGTGACCTGGTACTTGTTCACGCCGATGACCGGCTGTCGTCCCGAGTCGATGCGCGCCTGCGTACGCGCGGCAGCTTCCTCGATACGCAGCTTCGGGATGCCTTCGTCGATCGCGCGCGCCATACCGCCCGCGCCCTCGACCTCAGTGATGTGCGCCCACGCCTTGCGCGCAAGGTCGTACGTGAGCTTCTCGACGAAGGCGCTACCGCCCCACGGGTCAATGACGCGCGTGGTGCCGGATTCCTGCTGCAGCAACAGCTGCGTGTTACGTGCGATGCGTGCGGAGAAGTCGGTGGGCAGCGCCAGCGCTTCGTCGAGAGCGTTGGTGTGCAACGACTGCGTGTGCCCCTGCGTGGCCGCCATCGCCTCGACGCAGGTGCGCGTGACGTTGTTGAAGACGTCCTGCGCGGTGAGAGACCAACCTGACGTCTGAGAGTGCGTACGCAGCGACAGCGACTTCGAAGACTTCGGATCGAACTGCTTCACCAGCTTCGCCCACAACAGCCGCGCCGCACGCAGCTTCGCGACCTCCATGAAGAAGTTCATGCCGATGGCCCAGAAGAATGACAGCCGTGGCGCGAACTTGTCCACGTCCAGCCCGGCTTCGACGCCCGCGCGGATGTACTCGACGCCGTCCGCAAGCGTGTACGCGAGCTCCAGGTCGGCCGTCGCCCCGGCTTCCTGCATGTGGTAACCGGAGATCGAGATGGAGTTGTACTTCGGCATGTGCTGCGAGGTGAACGCGAAGATGTCGGAGATGATCCGCATCGACGGCTGCGGCGGGTAGATGTAGGTGTTGCGGACCATGAACTCCTTGAGGATGTCGTTCTGGATCGTCCCCGCGAGCTGCTCCGGCTTCACCCCCTGCTCCTCGGCCGCGACCACGTACAGCGCCAGCACCGGCAGCACCGCGCCGTTCATCGTCATCGACACCGACATCTGGTCCAGCGGGATGCCATCGAAGAGCTGGCGCATGTCGTAGATCGAGTCGATCGCCACGCCCGCCATACCGACGTCGCCGGACACGCGCGGGTGGTCGGAGTCGTACCCGCGGTGTGTCGCCAGGTCGAACGCGACCGACAGGCCCTTCTGCCCGGCCGCAAGGTTGCGCCGGTAGAAGGCGTTCGACTCTTCGGCGGTGGAGAACCCGGCGTATTGGCGGATGGTCCAGGGCTGGTTCACGTACATCGTGGGGTACGGCCCGCGCAAGTACGGCGCGATGCCCGGGTACGTGCCCAGGAAGTCCACATCGGACAGATCGGCGGCGGTGTACACCGGTTTCACGCCGATACCCTCGGGTGTTTCCCAGGCCAGCGCGTCCGGGCCCTTGCCGGTGGCGTCCTGCACGGCCTGCGCCCACGCCGCGCGGTCGCCCGGTTCCGGCGTGCCGAGCGGGATATCGGCGAAGTTCGGGATGCTCATGCGGACACTCCCAGCTGTGCATGGAGGCTGGTCAGGACTTCGAGCGCGTCGCACCCGGCGTACAAATTGCCGCTGACCCCATCGTACGTTCCCTTGCCCGCGAGCAGCACGTTTTGCGCGCCGAGCGACGCCGCGACGGACTCAGCCTGCTCCTCGTACGCCGCGTCGGTACCGCACAGGCAGGCGACTTTCGCGCCGCTCTCCCGGAAAGCGCCCGGCAGATCGTCCGTCGCACCCGGGTTGACCGGCTCGATTCCACCCGCTTGCAGCAGGTTCGCCGCGAACCCGGCCCGCGCGGTGTGCGCGGCTACCGGGCCGAGCGTGGCCAGGAAGACCTTCGGCCGCTCGCCGTGTTCGGCCAGGTAGGCGTCGGACGCGTCACGCAGCTTCTCGTACGCCTCGGCGTACCGGTGCCGCGGCAGCCCACCCTCCACAGTGGACGGGGCAGGTTCGCGGACGACCGGTTTCTCGGCCAGATTCGGGAACTCGCTCACGCCGGTCAGCGGATCCCGTCGCGTGGCCAGCCGGTTCGCGCGCTTTTCCCAGGTCTGCGCCAGCCGTTCGGCCAGTGCACCGGACGCGAGCTCGGCCTCGATGCCACCCGCCGCCTCGATCGCGGTAAACTCGCGCCACGCGGTTTCGGCCAGCTCGTCGGTGAGCTTCTCGACGTACCAGGAGCCACCTGCCGGGTCGATCACACTGCCCAGTTTGGACTCTTCGATGAGGATTGCGTTGGTATTACGGGCAATCCGTGCGGAAAACGCGTCCGGCTGGCCGATTGCCGCGTCGAACGGAAGCACGGTGACGGCGTCCGCGCCGCCGACGCCCGCCGCGAAGCACGCGACGGTGGTCCGCAGCATGTTCACCCACGGGTCGCGCTGGGACAGCATCGACGGCGACGTGACCGCGTGCTGATGCATGCCGCGTGCCTCGGCGGGCGCGCCGGAAACGTCGAGCACCCGGTCCCACAGGCGGCGAGCGGCGCGGAACTTCGCGATGGTGAGGAACTGGTCCGCGCTCGCGGCCAGGCGGAATTCGATCTGGGCAGCCGCGGCAGCGACGTCGAGACCGGCTTCGGTGAGCGCGCGCAGGTACGCGACACCTGACGCAACCGTGGCGCCGAGTTCCTGCGCGTCCGAACCGCCTGCTTCGTGGAACGGCAGTCCGTCGGCGACGACCGTACGCACCTTCGGGTACTTCGCGGCAACCTGCGCGGCCAGCGCTGCTGCTGGGCCCAGCGGGAGAGCGTGGCCTGTACGCGCGGTAGTGCCGATCGGGTCGGCCCCCAGCGTGCCGACGGCTTCGCTGGCCGGGACCTCGCGCTCGGCGAAGAGGTCGAGGAGCGCCTGAGCGGCGGCTTCGTACTCGACGCCCGCTTCGAGCACCACTGGCGCGAGGCCGACGTACACCTCGTTCAATGCATCTGCGAGCGCGGAGATCGGCAACGCGCCTTCGCCGAGCCGTAGCCACACCGAGGAGGCGCCACCTTCGAGGTCGGCGAGGATCGCTGTGTTGACCGCGCGCGCGTCGGAGCCACCGTGGCGCACCCGGACGTCCCACCCGGTCTCGACGACGCCTTCCGCCCGCGCGCCGCGTACGAACGGCGGCAGCCCAGGGAAGCCGAGGTCGCCCGAAGCGTCTTCGGCGGTGTACAGCGGCTGGATCTCGATCCCGTCGTACGTACGCGAGACGAGCTTGCTCTCCGGCGCACCCGGGAAGTCCTCCGGGAGGCGGCCGCTCTTGCGCAGCACCCCCGCCACCAGCTCCTGCCACCGGGCGCGATCCGCGGCGGGGAACTCCGCGGCGAGCGCGAGCCCGGGCTCGGAGTGCGGTACCGACTCCGGACCAGCCACGTTCGTCATACCCAGTGATGGTAGAGGCACGCCACTAGCTGCACCTGTGACTCTGCTCGCCCCCCGTACGGGTGATAGCCGCGAGGCGGCACTGGGTCGAAGACTGTCGGTGCCTTGCGCCACAATCAAGGGGTGTCGTCGGAAAACAGTGGGCAGGACAGCACCGGCCCGGGCAGTGCGGGGTCGGCAGGCGGCCAGCGCGTGGTCGCCGGGCGATACCGCCTGCGCTCCGTGCTCGGCGCGGGGTCGATGGGCACCGTGTGGTCGGCCTACGACGAGTTCCTGCACCGCCCGGTGGCGGTCAAGGAGATGAAGGTGCCGCCGGGCATCCCGGCGGCGCAGGCGGATGAGCTGCGAGAACGCACGCTGCGCGAGGCGCGGGCGATCGCCGTGCTGTCACATCCGAACGTGATCATTCTGCACGACGTCGCCCGCGAGCACGACGAGCCGTTCGTGGTGATGGAGCTGCTGCCCTCGCGCAGCCTGGCGCACATCCTGCGGGACCACGGCCCGCTGAGGGTCGAACAGGCAGCAGCAGTCGGCATCGCGGTGGCGGCCGCGCTCGAAGCCGCGCACGAGGCAGGCATCACCCACCGTGACGTGAAGCCGGGCAACGTGCTCGTCGCCGCCGACGGCCGGATCAAGCTCACCGACTTCGGCATCGCGCGCAACGTCTCGGAAGCCACCATGACGCGTACCGGGATCATGCTCGGTTCGCCCGCGTACATCTCGCCGGAAGTCGCCTCGGGCGGCGCGGTCACCGCGAACGCAGACCTGTGGGGCCTCGGCGCGACGCTGTTCGCCGCAGTCGAAGGCGCCCCGCCGTACGACGCCGACGGTGACCCGCTGGAGACCGTCGGCAAGGTCGTCAACGGCAAGGTGCCGCGCCCGAAGCCGGGCCCGCTGTCTGACGTGATCACTGCGCTGATGAAGAAGGAGCCGGAAAAGCGGATCTCCCTGCGCGAGGTACGCCACCGGCTGTATCCGATGCAGGGGAAAGCCGCGCTGGACCTGTTCGGGCCGCACCTGTTCCGTACTCCGGACGGCAAGAAGACGGCCGCGCATCTTGATGCCACGGACACCCAGGTGGTCAAGACGGTCGCCCCGGCCCCCGAGCCTTCCGACGAGTCCACCCCGCTGGCCGCCGATCCTGGTCCGTTGCCGTTCATGAACCGCTCCGGTGGGACGGGGTCCTTCGGTGGGCCCGCGGCGCCGGGTGGGGCCGGGTTCGGCGGGTTTGCCGGAGCCGGTGGATTCGCCGGATCGACCGGGACGGGCGGGTTCGCGGGATCGGGAGGTACCGGTTCTGGCGGGTTCGCTACGCCTGGCGGAACCGGCGGAACCGGCGGATCGGGTGGGGGCTCGGGATCGGGTGGGTTCGGCGCCGCTGGTGGAGCTGCCGGGTCTGGTGGGGCTGCTGGATCGGGCGGGGCTGCTGGATCAGGTGGGTTCGCTGCGTCCGGCGGGCCCGGTGGAGGCTCCGGATCGGGTGGGTTCGCTGCCGCCGGTGGGCCCGGGGCTGGTGGGGCCGGGTCAGGTGGGTTCGGTGCAGCAGCCGGGGCCGCCGCGTTCACCGGGGCTGCCGGAGCGGGCGCGCCCGGCGGGTTTGCCGGGCAAGCAGGACCTGCGGGTCAAGCAGGACACGCGGGTCAAGCAGGGTTCGCCGGACCAGGCGGAACCGGCGGAACCGCAAGGACCGCCGGACCGCCGCTGCCCATGCCAGGTCCGCCACCACCACCCCTACCACCCCCGGCACCGGCCCGACGCAGTGGCAAAGCGACAGCGGTGCTGACGATCGCCGCGGTGCTGGTGTTCGCCGTTGCGGGGGCGGGTGGTTTTGCTCTGGCGCGCGTGGTGAGCGGGCAGCCACTGCTACCGCCGACGGGCTCGGCAGCGGGGATCCTGGCCACCCTCGGCGGCGCGGCCGACCCTCAGGCGCCACTGAAACTGGTCAGCCAGACGGGAAACGCAAGCCCGACGGCGAACGTCTCGCGGGAGAGTGGATACACCCTCTCCGTGCCGGAGGGCTGGCAGCAGTTCGTCGCGTCGAGGAAGTCGACGTTCGGCACTTCTTCGGTGGTGCAGTACATCTCCCCGGACGGCCGCCAGTCGCTGCGCTTGGAACGGTTCCCGAACTTCGCGACAGACCATTCCGCAGGCGATCAACTGGACGCGCTACGACAATCGTCGTCACAGGATTCTTTCACCATCGCCCGCCCGGAAACGCCCACGAGCTATGGCACCGAAGTCGCGTACCGCACCCTGGAGCACTCCCGGGACCACACGCAATCGGGAATCACCCGTGCGACGTTCGCTTTGATCAAACCGTCGGGCAAAGACCTGTGGCTGCTCTCGCTCACCGTCCCGGCCGAACAAGAAGACACTGCCGCGGCAACATTCGGCCAGATCGAACCCACCCTGCGCTTCCCCACCATCCCCTAGCCGCACGGCCCCACCCACCGGACCGGGCACCCAGCCCCCGCCCTGCACCCCGATCCGAAACACGTCACAATCCAGCTTCGGGGTGCTCCCCCCGCGACAGTTCCGGCCGATCCAACCCAGCGGGATAACGCCGCGCAGATTCCGCGCCCTGCGCAAGCCTCCGCAACCCCTCGAACAACCGATCCCCCAGCACCGTCCCCACCACTGCCGCCTCCACGATCCGATCCACTGACGGCAGTGCGTCCAGCGTGTCCAGATCAACCTGCGCCACCTGGTCGGCCAGATCGGCGTAATCCCCGATCCCGTCCAGCAGTTTCACGTGGCCGAGTGCGCGGATCGTGCACAACGTGCCGACCAGGGCAGGCGCCACCGGGTGGTTCGGGCCGAACTGCCAGCCGTGTTTGCGGGCCAGCTCCGTCACCACCTCGAGCGCCCATTCCCGATCGTCCGGCGGGACGTCCGCGGCCAACCCGGTGAGCGCTCGTTGCGCGATGCCCAGCGCCTTGTGCGTCGGCTGGTGTGCATCCACCGCGGCGACCACGTCTCGGACCGTCGCCACCGACAGGCCGCCCACCTCGACCATCGCGCGGATCAGCCGTAGCCGCTGCACGTGGTTTTCGCCGTATCTGGCCTGGTTGGGGCTCGTCCGCTCGCCGGGCGGGAGCAACCCTTCCCGCAGGTAGTACTTGATCGTCGCGACCGGAATCCCGGACTCGGCACTCAGCTCCGCCATCCGCACGTCTCGACCTTACTTCCGGGAAATACCCTGAGGACTTCTCAGCATGGATAGCTTAACTTCCCATAACGGAGAGCATAACTATCCATTCTGGGAGGACCTCATGACCACGACCCTCGACCCACCTGCCGCACCCCCGCTCGGCGCCCGGTTGAGCACCTGGCACCGCCCGTCCCTGCAGCTCGCGGGCGTGCTCGCGGTTGCGACCGTCGCGTGCATCATCGCGTTGCTTGCCGACCGGCGGACCGTGCTCGGCGCGCCGGTGTGGGCGAAGCTGTTCAAATTCGCGATCTCCGGCGGGCTCTACTTCTTCACCTGGAGCTGGCTCGTCTCGCTCCTGCCTGCCCGGTTCCGCCGCGTCGCGAACGGCGCGACCACGCTCGCGAGCGTGCTGTTCGCCGGTGAGTACGCCGTGATGCTCCTGCAGGCGGCCCGCGGACGGCCGAGTCACTTCGGCAACGCGACCCCGCTCGACGCCGCGCTGTTCGGCGCGATGGGCGTCATGGTGACGATCATCTGGGTCGCCACGCTGGTGGTCACCGTTCTCCTGATGTTCACCAAGCTCGAAGACCGCGGCGTGCACTGGGCGGTGCGGACCGGCGCGGCGCTGTCGATGGTCGGCGCCGGGCTCGGGGCGCTGATGACCGGGCCGACGCCGGAGGAGCAAGCCGTGATCGCGGCCACCGGACACTCCGACCTCGTCGGCGGGCACAGCGTCGGCGTGGCGGAAGGCGGTCCGGGCCTGCCGTTGCTCGGCTGGAGCACCACCGGCGGCGACCTGCGGATCCCGCATTTCGTGGGGATGCACGCACTGCAAGTGCTGCCGCTGCTGGCTTTCGGCCTCAGTGTGCTCGCCACGCGGGTGCCGCGGCTGAACAGCGCGGTGCGGTCGCGTCTCGTGTGGACCGCGACGGCCGGGTACGCCGGTCTCGTCGCCCTCGTGCTGTGGCAGGCCGAACGCGGCGAACCGCTCATCCGCCCGAGCGCTCCGACGCTGATCGCGGCCGGGCTGCTCGTCGCGGCCATTGCCGCCGCCTCGGTGGCAGCGATCTTCATGCCGGTCCGGAAGGCAGCCCGGTGAGCGACCTGACGGTTTTCGCCTGGACCTTCCCAGTCGCCGTACCGTTCTGGGCGCTGATGATCCTCCTGCCCGGCTGGCGATGGACCCGCCGGATCATGACCTCGCGGTGGGTACCCCTGCTGCCGCTGGCGTGGTACTTCGTGCTCGCCATCCCGCATTTCGGCGAGCTGTGGAGGGCGGTGAGCCAGCCGGATCTCGGGGTGCTGCAAGCATTTCTGAGCACCCCGTACGGCGCCGCGCTGATCTGGGCGCACCTCGTCGCGTTCGATTTGTTCCTCGGCCGCTGGATGTTCTTCGAGGCTCGCGCGCACGGCGTCCGGTGGTGGGTGCTCAGCCCGATTCTGGTGCTGACGATCTTCCTGTCCCCGTTCGGGCTGGTCGCATTCCTCGCGGTACGCAGTGCCCGGATACGCTCGGGCGCATGAGCAACCTGGAGGAGGCGGCCGCGGCCGTCATCGCCGAGCACACCGGCGCCGAGCGCCACGACATCGCCGTGGTGCTCGGTTCGGGCTGGCGCCCGGCCGCGGAGGTGATCGGAACCGCCGATACGGAGATCCCGTTCGGCGAGCTGCCGGGCTTCACGCCGCCCGGCGCGGTCGGGCACGGCGGTACCGTGCGGTCGTTGCAGATCGGCGGCAAACGTGCGCTGGTGCTGCTCGGCCGCACGCATTACTACGAGGGCAAGGGCATCGACCCGGTGGTGCAGAACGTGCGCACGGCCGCCGCGGCGGGCGCGAAGACGGTGCTGCTCACCAACGCGGCCGGCGGCTTGCGCGAGGGCATGAACGTGGGCCAGCCGGTGCTGATTTCCGACCACCTCAACCTCACCGCGCGCTCCCCGATCGTCGGCGCGAACTTCGTCGACCTCACCGACCTCTATGCCACCCGGCTGCGCGACCTGGCCAGGGAGATCGACGGTTCGCTCGAAGAAGGCGTGTACGCCGGGCTTCCCGGGCCGCATTTCGAAACGCCCGCCGAAATCCGGATGCTGCGCACGCTCGGCGCGGACCTGGTCGGCATGTCGACCGTGCTGGAGGCCATCGCCGCCCGCGCGGCCGGGCTCGAGGTGTTCGGCCTGTCCCTGGTGACGAACCTGGCCGCGGGCATGACCGGCGAACCGCTGAACCACGAGGAGGTCCTCGAAGCGGGTCGCCAGTCGGCCACGCGGATGGGCTCGCTGCTGAAGGAACTCGTGACCCGCGCCTGACCCCCGCGAGCGCCCCAATGTGGCATTGGGTGCGTCACATGCAACCAATGTGGCATTGGGTGCGTCACATGCAACCAATGTGGCATTGGGTGCGTCAGATGCACCCAATGCCACATTGGGGTCGCGACGTCAGGCGAAGTCCGGCAGTTGCGCAGCCACCTCCTCCGGCGACGGCATGGCCGCGACTTCTGCAGCCAGCGCACGCACCACGTCCGCCACCGCACTGTCGGACAGCAACCGCCGGGCGTTTTCGCGGACCGCGTCCGTTGTGACCTCCTCGCCGAGCAGTTGCGCACCCGCTCCGACGGCTGTCACGGCCTCGGCGTTGGTGAACTGGTCTGCCCCTTGCGGCAGCACCAGCTGCGGTACCCCGGCGGAAAACGCACCCATCGTGGTGCCGCTTCCGCCGTGGTGCACCACCAAATCGACGTACGGCAGCAGCTCCGACTGCGGCACCCATGCCTCCAGCCGGACATTCGGCGGCACCTCGCCGAGCGAGGCGACGTCGACGGCCGGGCCGGTCGCGACGAGCACGTCCACCTCCAGCGCAGCCAGCCCCTGCAGCGCCGAGACGAGCAGTTGCGCCTGGCTGGCCATGGTGGTACCCAGCGTGAGGTACACCAGCGGGCGGCTGCGGTCGCGGCCCGCGATCCCGGACGGCAGGTCCGCCACTTCACTCCAGCCGATCGGGCGCAACGGCACGCGCCGGGCGCCGAGGTGCACGTCGGCGGCCTGCACCGACGGCGGGCAGATGTCGACGAACGGGTGGCCCCAGAAGAAGTGACTCTCGCCGGTGAGCCCGGCTTCGGTGGCGAGGGCGTCGATCTGCCCGCTGATCGCCCCCATGATCTCGCCGCCGGAAACCCGGCCGAAGCCGTGGGCCACCGCCGGAACCCCGGCGCGGAAAGCCGCGAAGGCCCCGCCCGGATTGCCCATTTCGTACACGAGCAGGTCCGGTTTCCGCTCGGCGATCAGCGGCGCGAGGTCGGCCGCGAACCGGGTGGGCAGCACCCGGCCGAACACCTGGCCGATCATCGCGGTGACCTCGTCCGGTGGGATGTCCTCGCGGCGGCGGGGTTCTCCTTCGAACGCGCCGGCGAACGCCTTCTGCAGCGTCAGCCCGGCGGCGGCCGTGTCGAGACCGGCCTTTTCGAGCGTGGGATGGAAGTCGGGGTCCGTCGCGAAGACCACCTCGTGCCCCGCGGCACGGGCGGCGACGGCGAGCGGCAGCAACGGGTACAGGTGGCCGTAGGAGGCAAGGGACGTGAAGATCATGCGCACCACCCGAGCTTATCGTTGACCGCCACCCGTTTTGCCGTTTCCGCGTAGGCTGTTCCGGTGTCCGACAGCCTCGCTTCCGAACTCCGTGACGCCGTCTACCGCTGGATCACCGAAGATCCGGACCCGGCAACGCGGCAAGAAATGACCGCCGTCCTCGCCCGCGCGATCGGACGGGAACCCGGTGCGGCCGCCGAGGTCGCCGACCGCATGGCGGGTCCGCTGGAATTCGGGACCGCGGGGTTGCGCGGGCCGGTGCGCGCGGGGCCGAACGGGATGAACGTCGCCGTGGTCACGCGGACCACCGCGGGGGTCGCGGCGTGGCTCACCGCGCACGGGCACGTGGGCGGAGTGGTCGTGGTCGGCCGCGATGCGCGGCACGGTTCGGAAGCCTTCGCCACGGCCGCCGCCGAGGTGCTCACGGCTGCCGGATTTGCGGTAAAGGTACTGCCGCAGCCGTTGCCGACGCCGTTGCTGGCGTTCTCCGTGCTGCATTACGGCGCCGTCGCCGGGGTCCAGATCACGGCGTCGCACAACCCGCCCGCGGACAACGGGTACAAGCTCTACGACGCCACCGGCGGCCAGATCGTGCCTCCGTCCGACGGCGAAATCGAGCGGGCCATCCAGTCGGCACCGCCTGCGCGAAGCGTTCCGCGCGCGCCTGGCGCCGAGGTCGTCGACCCGCGTGCCGCGTACCTGTCCGCCGTCGCCGCGCTCCCCCACGGCACCTCGCGGGAGTTGCGAATCGCGGCCACCGCGCTGCACGGCGTCGGCGCAGAGACCTTGCAGGCGGCGCTTTCCCGTGCCGGATTCACCGACGTACACCTCGTCCCGGCGCAGTCCGCGCCCGATGCCGACTTCCCCACCGTCTCGTTCCCGAACCCCGAAGAGCCTGGCGCGACCGACCTTCTGCTGGAGCTGGCGTCCGAAGTGGACGCTGACCTGGCCGTGGCGCTCGACCCGGACGCCGACCGCTGCGCATTGGGCGTCCGCGGCCCGGACGGCTGGCGAATGCTGCGTGGCGACGAAACCGGCGTGCTCCTCGGCGCCCGTCTGCTGTCCACAACGGACAATCCGGACCCGCTCGTGGCGACCACCATCGTGTCCTCGTCGCTGCTCGGGGAGCTGGCGAAGGAAAAAGGCGCGCGGTACGCCGAAACGCTCACCGGGTTCAAGTGGCTCGTCCGGGCGGGCGACGGGCTGGTGTTCGCGTATGAGGAAGCGCTCGGCCTGTGCGTGAACCCGGCCTTTGTGCGGGACAAGGACGGGATCGCGGCCGCGGTCGTCGCCGCGGACCTGGCCGCCTCGCTCAAGTCCGAAGGCCGCGGTCCGCTCGACGTCCTCGACGACATCGCGACCCGCCACGGCATCCATCTCACCGACCAGGTTTCCTTGCGGGTCAACGATCTTGCCGTACGCGGACGGCTGATGGCCGCGCTGCGGTCGGCGCCACCGGCCAGCCTCGGCGGCGTCGGGGTGACGCTCGAAGACCTGCTGCCGTCGGCGGACGTGCTGCGGTTGAGCGGCGACGGCGTACGCGTGGTCGTCCGGCCGTCCGGCACCGAGCCGAAGCTCAAGGCGTACCTGCAGGTGGTCACGCCGGTGACCGGCGACCTGGCCGACGCTCGGCGCAGCGCCGCGGAGGTGCTCGCTGCGGTACGCGACGACATCACCGCGCTGCTGCGCTGAGCCGCGGCCGATGGGAGGCTTCGGGGTATGGCAACGCTGTTGATCGTGCACCACACGCCGTCGCCGTCGATGCAGGCGATGTTCGAGGCAGTGCTCGCCGGGGCGAACCATCCGGACATCGAGGGCGTCGACGTGGTGCGCCGTCCCGCACTCGGTGCGACGGTCGCCGACGTGCTCGCCGCCGACGGTTATCTCCTCGGCACTCCGGCGAATCTCGGCAGTATGAGCGGGGCACTGAAACATTTCTTCGACACCATTTACTACCCGTGCCTGGATTCGACGAAAGGCCGCCCGTTCGGGGCGTACGTGCACGGCAACAACGACACGTCCGGGACCGTGCGGCAACTCGACGCGATCACCACCGGGCTCGGCTGGAACCGCGTCGCCGAACCGGTGCTCGTGACGGGTGAACCGGACAAAGCCACACTGGAAGCATTGACCGAACTCGGCGGAACCCTTGCCGCCACGCTCATGTGAGCAATTCCTGCTCGGCTGAGCAGGAATACCGGGGCGCATAAAAGAGGCCTGTCACCGGAAGCCCTGGGGGTCGACCTCCGGCAACAGGCCAGGTCGAGGGTTCGCAAGCAAGGCGATCAACCTCGACACCCCCAGAATACTACAAACAGGCGATCATGACGACCCTGCACCGGGCCACTGATCGAGCACGACTGGGGTACAAGGGCACCGTCCGAGTCCTTTCTTCCCGCCACCGGCCGTCGAAACCGGGTACCGCAGGCACGATTGACCCACCGGCGGGGCCCGCCGGAATTGTTTCCGCCGTGCTTTTCCACGGCCTGGCACAAAAAGGAATCCGACGATGACTTTCGAACCCGACGCGATCGTGGTCGGCGCGGGGCTGGCCGGCTTGGTCGCGACGCACGAGCTGGTGAAGGCCGGGCGCCGGGTGCTGGTGCTCGACCAGGAGAACCGCGGCAACCTCGGCGGGCAGGCGTTCTGGTCGCTCGGCGGGCTGTTCTACGTCGGCAGCCCGGAACAGCGGCGGCTCGGGATCAAGGACTCCTACGACCTCGCCCTGCGCGACTGGATGGACTCCGCCGGCTTCGACCGCGAGGACGAGGACCACTGGGCGCGGCAGTGGGCGGAGGCGTACGTCCGCTTCGCCGCCACGGAGAAACGGCAGTACCTGCGCGATCTCGGCCTCCGCGTGACCCCGCTGGTCGGCTGGGCCGAACGCGGCGGCGGGATGGCCGGCGGGCACGGCAATTCGGTACCGCGGTTCCACGTCACCTGGGGCACCGGGCCGGAGGTCGTGCGGGTGTTCCGCGAACCGGTGCTCGACGGAGAGCGGCGCGGGCTGGTGCAATTCGCGTTCCGGCACCGGGTCGACGAGCTCGTGGTGGAGGACGGCGCGGTCACCGGCGTCCGCGGCAGTGTGCTCGAACCGAGCGAAGAGCCGCGCGGGCACGAGTCGTCGCGGGTCACCGTGGGCGAGTTCGAGTTCCGCGCGAAGGCAGTGCTGGTGAGCTCGGGCGGGATCGGCCACAACCACGAGCTGGTCCGGCAGAACTGGCCCGTGGACCGGCTCGGCCCGGCGCCGGCCACGATGGTCGCGGGCGTGCCTGCCCACGTGGACGGCCGGATGATCGGCATCAGCGAAACCGCGGGCGCGAACGTGGTGAACCGCGACCGGATGTGGCATTACACCGAGGGCCTGCAGAACTGGAACCCGATCTGGCCGAACCACGGGATCCGGATCATCCCCGGTCCGTCGTCGGTGTGGCTCGACGCGACCGGCGCCCGGCTGCCTGCCCCGGACTTCCCGGGTTTCGACACGAACCGCACCCTCAAGGCCATTCTCGCGACCGGGTACGACTACTCGTGGTTCGTGCTCACCGAGAAGATCCTGGCGAAGGAGTTCATGCTGTCCGGGTCGGAGCAGAACCCGGACCTCACCGAGAAGAGCATCGTCAAGGCCTTGCTCCGGCGGTTGTCCGGCGGGCCGCCGGGACCGGTGCAGGCGTTCAAAGAGCACGGCGCGGACTTCGTCGTGGCAGGCGATCTTCCGGCGCTCGTCGCCGGGATGAACAAGATCGCCCGCGGTCCGGAGCTCGATGTGTCCACTGTGGAGCGTCAGATTGTCGCGCGGGACATGGAGGTGGCGAACAAGTACTCGAAGGACCTGCAGCTGATGGCGATCGGCAACGCCCGCCGCTTCATCGGCGACCGGCTCGCCCGGGTCACCAAACCACACCGGATGCTCGGCCGGCCGTTGATCGCGGTGCGGCTCAACATCCTGACCCGCAAGACGCTGGGCGGCATCCAGACCGACACCGATTCACGCGTCATCCAGGCGGACGGCTCGCCGCTGCCAGGCCTGTACGCAGCCGGTGAAGTGGCGGGTTTCGGCGGCGGCGGGGTGCACGGGTACAACGCGCTGGAAGGCACGTTCCTCGGCGGATGCATTTTCTCCGGTCGCGCTGCCGGCCGGGCAATGGCGGCGGCATGACCGTGGCCTGGCACCCCGGCGATGCGGGGTGCCAGGCTCGTCAGGTCACGCCGGGCTGATCATCCCCTGCACGGTGGACGGCACGTCCGCGAGCGGGACCTGGAGCTGCTCGCGCGTCGCGAGGCTGCGGACCGTGACCGCGCCCGCGGCCCAGTCCTCCTCGCCCACGATCACGACTGCCGCCGCGCCCGCCTTGTCCGCGCGGGTCAGCTCCTTGCCGAGCTTGCGCAGCTCCAGCGGGGTCGACGTGCGCAGCCCCGCCTTGCGCAAAGCCGTCGCGACCTCGCGAGCCGGGTCCGCCAGCTCCTCGGCGACCGGGATCACCACCACGTCGACCTCGCTGCGCGGGGCGGGCGTGAGGTCGTGCGTGTCGAGGAAGTCCATGAGCGTGACGTCGCCCATGCCGAACCCGATCCCCGGGATCCGCTCCTTGGTGAACAGCGACGCGAGGTCGCCGTACCGGCCGCCGCCGAAGAGGGCGCGGCGGTTCTGCGGCGAGGTGTCGAAGACCTCGAACACCGTCGACGTGTAGTACGCCAGCCCGCGCACGATCAGCGGCTCGTACCGGACCAGGCTCGCCGCGCTGCTGGACAGCACCTTCACCAGATTCGACTCCGCCTTGACCTCCGCGGGCAGCTCGTCGAGCAGCGCCGGACCGGCGCCGAGGACCTCGGTGAGCTTCTCGAACTGCTTGTCCGGCAAGCCGATTTCCTCGGCGCTCGCCGCGTGGTCGTCCGCCGACGTCTTCTCCCAGCGGTCCACGAGCGTGAACACCTGCGGCAGGTGGTCGGGCGAGATGCCGACGACGTCGGTGAGCGCCGACGACAGCAGGTTCCGGTCGTTCACCCGCACCGCGAACTTGTCCGGGCCCGCGCCGACCGCCCCCATCAGGTCGTGGATCAGCTCGAACATCTCGATCTCGCAGTTCGCGCTTTCCGAACCGAAGATGTCGGCGTTGATCTGCCAGTGCTCGCGGACCCGGCCGCGCTGCGGACGTTCGTAGCGGTGGCAGTTCGGGTGGCTGTACCAGCGCACCGGGAACGACAGCGACTTCGCGTGCCCGGCGATCATCCGGGCCACCGACGGCGTCATCTCCGGACGAAGCGCGAGCCGCTCGCCGCCCCGCGTGGTGAGGGTGTACAGCTGCTGGTCGGCGATTTCCTGGCCGGATTTCCGCTCGTAGATCTCGGCCTGCTCCAGCACCGGACCGTCGTAGCGGAGGTAGCCGTAGCGCTCCAGTACGTCGTAGAGATGGCCGAAGACCTGCGTGCGGACGGACATTTCGGCGGGGAGGAAGTCTCGGGTCCCCTTGACAGGCGCAGTCGACAGGTATTCAGGCACGTCATCAAGCTTAACGACCCGGTGCGAACGGTTTCGTCAGGGGAACGCGACGCCGTACGCGGTGAGCAGCATCGCGGCGCCGAGCAGGACCGCGCCGCCGGTGGTCACGCCCATGCCGAGCCGGGTGCGCAGCATCGCGAGGAAGAACCCGCCGGACTGCGCGAGTACCCCGAACAGCAACAGGAAACAGGCCACCCAGCGCGTACCGTCGGACAACCCGCTGGTGGCGAGCAGTTGCAGCGCGACGAGGGTGAGGACGAGCAGCACCCCGGCGTGCGCGTGCCCGGCGCGGAACAGCCCGCGCTGCTTGTCGGTGAGATCGCCGCGCCGGAGCACTCCGGCGAGTGCGTAGCCGCCGTACATGACCGTGGGCAGCGACACGAGCGCGATGACGGTGAACAGCTGAATCGGGCCGTGCATGAGGTCCTCCTTTGCTCCGGCCGCAACTGTAACAGTGTTTTAAAACGCTGTCACCAAACTTCCTCCGCGTTACCGAGGAGCACCCCAATGTGGCATTGGGTGCATGTGACGCACCGAATGCCACATTGGGTGCGTCAGATGCACCGAACGCCACATTGGGTGCGTCAGATGCACCCAATGCCACATTGGGTGCGTTGAGAAGGGAAGCGCTATGCCCGCTGGAAACGCAGGGTGAAGGTCGCGCCGACACCCGGTCGTCCGGCCGCGGCAATGGTGCCGCCGTGTCCCGTGACGACCTCCTGCACCAGCGCCAGTCCCAGCCCGAACCGGCGTCCTTCACCGTTCACACCGTGCGCGAAGCGTTCGAAAAGCCGCTCCGCGTCCTGCTGAGGGAAGCCCGCGCCGGTGTCGCGGACCCGGAGTTCGACATGCTGGGCGTCCGGGTTCTCGAGGCTCACCTCGATCGAGCCACCCGGTGGCGTGTGCCCGATTGCGTTGTCCAGCAAGGCAGACAGCACTCGCCGCAACGCCGTCGGCACACCGGGTACGACGTCCTCGAGCCCCGGTGAACGGCTCAGCCGGAGATCCACCCGGCGGTCGTTCGCGCGCACCGATTCCGCCGCCACCGCCTGTTCCGCCAGCATCGCCAGCGCCACCGGCTCCAGCTGCGGACGTTCGCCGGACGCCTGCGCGGACAACAGCAGATCGTCGACCACCGCGCCGAGCTCCCGGGTGCCCATGACCAGCGTTTCCAGGTCGGTCGTGCTGGCGATACCCCGATGCGCTAGCAGCTGGGTGCGGGTGTGCAGCCGGGTGAGCGGCGCGCGGAGTTCGTGCGACGCGTCGGCGACGAAGGTCCGCTGCCGCCGCAAGGCCTCGCCCAGCGGCCGGATCGCGCGGCCGGCCAGCACGTACCCGCTGATCACCGACGCGATCAGCACCACCAGCTCCGCCAGCCCGAGGCCGAGCAGCAGCTGCTCGCGGTCGGAGATCAAGTAGTGCTGGTTGAAAAACGCCTGCCAGACCTCGCCGCCGCGGTTGACCGTGCGGACGGTGTACCGCGCGCCGTCGAGCGTGAGTTCCTCGGTGACCACGTCGCCGTTCCGTGGCACCGGCGGCGCTGGCGGCAGCGTGAACGGCAACGGCCCGCCCGGCGCGTGCCCTCCCGGGGTGACCAGCCAGACGCAGCCGGGTGGCGTCGCGGACAGACCGCCGTCCAGCGTGTACGCGAGCTGCCGGTCGGTTTCGGCCGCCTGCCCGCGCAGCAGCACCCAGTACGCGATCGTGCCCGCGGCGAGCACGACCAGCGTGATCACCACGGCGATCTGGCTCGCGATCGTCCGCCGCGTGCGCCGCAGCGCCCGCGCCTCCGGGTCGACCGTGCGCACCCCGCGGCTCACACTGCGCCGATCTGATAGCCCAGCCCGTGCACCGTCTTCACGACGTCCCGGCCCAGCTTGCGGCGGAGATAGTACACATAAGTGTCCACAATGGACTCCGCGGCGGACTCGGTGAACACCCCCTCACGCAGCGAAGCCCGCGGATGAATGGCTTTCGGCCGCTGCGCGAGGGTGCGCAGGAGTTCGAACTCGCGTCCGGACAGCGTCACCCGCTCGCCGCGCGGCAGCACGACCTCGTGCCGCTGCAGATCGAGCGCGGCGGCACCGAGCGGCAGGGATTCGGCGTGTTCCGCATCGCGCCGGCACAGCGCCCGCACCCGGGCGAGCAGCTCGTCCGTTTCGAAGGGTTTGACCAGGTAGTCGTCGGCTCCGGCGTCGAGGCCGCGGACCCGGTCGGCCAGCTCGCCGAGCGCGGACAGCACCAGCACGCGGGCAGGCACCGCCCGGCGGCGCAGCTCCGCCAGCACGGCGAGCCCGTCGACCACCGGCAGCCGCCGGTCGAGGATCACCACCTCGAACTTTCCGGTGAGCCCGAGGTGCAGGCCACGCTGACCGTCGTGGGCCACCTCGGTCTCGTACCCGGCCGCGGTGAGCAGCTCGGCGAGCATCCCGGCGAGTTCGCGATCGTCCTCGACCAGGAGCACCCGGGAAGCCTCCGGGATCTCTGCCTCATCGTGCACGGACCCATACTCGCAGTGATCCGGCCGCCAGACCCTCGACTTTCGTAGGCAATCCCCGGGATCCGGCCAGTCAAGGGATTTTCGGGCAACTCTCGCCGATGCGGGAATACCGGGTTACTTGTCCACAATGCGGGCGAAGGACTCCGGATAGCGGGCTCCCGCAACCGCATCCGCCGGAGCTGCCCGTTCGATCGCCGCAATGTCCTCTTCGGACAGTGCGAGCCCGGCCGCGGCGACGTTCTCCTCCAGGTACTTCCGCCGCTTCGTGCCCGGGATCGGGACGACGTCGTCTCCCTTGGCGTGTACCCAGGCCAGCGCGAGCTGACCGGCGGTGACGCCTTTGTCCGCAGCGAGCGCCCGCAGCGCGTCGACGATCGCCAGGTTGCGGGCGAAGTTGTCCTCGGCGAACCGCGGCATGCCCCGGCGCATGTCACCCTCGGGCAGATCCTTCGCCGAACTCACCGTGCCAGTAAGGAAACCGCGTCCCAGAGGAGAGAAAGGTACGATCCCGATACCCAAATCTCGGCAGGTACCGAGGATTTCGTCTTCGATCCCGCGCGTCCACAGCGACCATTCGCTCTGCAGCGCGGTGACCGGATGTACGGCGTGCGCGCGCCGGATGGTTTCGGCACTCGCCTCGGAAATCCCGGCGTAGCGGATCTTTCCGGCCTCGACGAGCTCGGCGAGCGCACCCCAGGTTTCCTCGATCGGCACTTGCGGGTCGACGCGGTGCTGGTAGTAGAGGTCGAGGTGGTCGACGCCGAGCCGCTGCAGTGACTCGTCGCAGCACTGCTTGACATACGCAGCGTCACCGCGTGCGCCCATCCCGGCCTCGGTGTGCACGATGCCGAACTTCGTGGCGAGGACGACCTCGTCCCGGCGACCGGCGATCGCGCGGCCGACCAGCTTCTCGTTCTCCCCCGCGCCGTACACGTTCGCCGTGTCGAGCAGGGTCACCCCCAGTTCGAGCGCCCGGTGGACGGTGGCGACGGACTCCGCGTCGTCGTCGTGCACGCCGTACGCGTGGCTCATCCCCATGCAGCCGAGGCCCTGCGCACCGACCTCGAGCCCGCCGAGTTTCCTCGTTCCGATCACGCGGAGATCTCCTCCATGGCGGGCGCATTGCCGAAAGCCTTGCGCTCGATCTGCTCGTAGTTGGCGATCTTGTAGTCCAGGATGTCGAGGCAACCCTGCAATTCGGCGATCCGGTCGGCCACCGACTGCCGCTGCTCCACCAGGATCGCCTTGCGCCGCCCGGCGCTCGCGACCCCGTGCCTGCGCAGCGAGGCGTACTCGCGCATGCTCTTGATCGGCATCCCGGTGAGCCGCAGCTTCGTGAGGAAGCCGAGCCAGGTCAGGTCGTCGTCGGAGTAGGCGCGCCGCCCCGCCGAATCGCGGGCGGGCGGTTCGAGGAGCTTGATCCGTTCGTAGTACCGGAGGGTGTCGATCGACAGGCCGCTACGTCGTGCGGCTTCCGCTATCGAGTAGCTCATGCGGTCGACAGTACGACCTGGAGTGCACTCCAGGTCAAATGTCGCCGTTCGCGTTCCATAACGCTGTTGCGTTACGCTCGGTGCATGCCGCGCCCCCGTACCCACGACGAAGCCCTCCGGCTGAAACTCCTCGACCGGGCGGGCGAGCTGATCTCCGCCGACGGCCCGAAGGCCCTGTCGCTGCGTAAGCTCGCCGCGGATTCGGGCACGTCGACCACCGCGGTGTACTCCCTCTTCGGCAGCAAGCCCGACCTGGTCAACGCGCTGTACGCGGAAGGGTTCCGCCGGTTCGGGGCGCGCCTGGCGACGGTTTCACGCACCGGCGACCCGGTCACCGACCTCGTCCGCCTCGGCATCGCGTACCGGGAAAGCGCCCTCGCGGACCCGCACCTGTACGCGATCATGTTCACCCGCTCGGTACCGGGCTTCGAACCGAACACCGAGGCCGACGAGGTCGCCCGCGCAACACTGAAGCCACTGGCCGAAACCGTGCGCGACGCGGTGTCGTCCGGACAGTTCCAGGACGTCGCCCCGGAGGTCATCACGGTGAGCCTGTGGGGAATCGTGCACGGCCTGGTGACGCTGGAGCTGTCCGGACGGCTGCCGGAGGGGTTCGACGTTGCGGCTGCTTATGAGAAAGCCTTGCAGGTCAATGCTTCCGGGTGGCTGCGTTGACGGGTTGTTGCGTGGTTGGCCGGCGGTTGGTTCCTGGCTGGCGGTTGGTCCCTTGTTGCTGATTGGTCCCTGGCGGCTTCCCGGTCGCCGATCGGTTCCCGGTCGCCGATTGGTTCCCGGTCGCCGATTGGTTCCCGGTTGCCGATTGGTTCAGACCGCGCCGTATTGCCGGTCGCCGGCGTCGCCGAGGCCGGGCACGATGAAGCCGGAGTCGTTGAGCCGCTCGTCGATGCTCGCGGTGACCACGCGCACGGGTAGCCCGGTCCGTTCGAGGTGCGCAAGCCCCTCGGGCGCGGCGAGCGCGCAGATGGCGGTGACGTCGGTGGCCCCACGATCGGTGAGCAGGCGAATCGTGTACTCCATCGACCCGCCGGTCGCGAGCATCGGGTCGAGCACCATCACGGCCCGGTCCGCGAGCGACTCGGGCAGCGATTCGAGGTACGGGGTGGGCTTGAGCGTCTCCTCGTCGCGAGCGAGGCCGACGAACCCCATCTGCGCGTCGGGAATGAGCTTGTGCGCCTGGTCGGCCATCCCGAGCCCGGCCCGCAACACGGGAACCAGCAGCGGCGGGCTGGCGAGCCGATAAGCCTCGGTACGCGCGACGGGCGTGTGAATGCGCTCGGTCCGCACGGGCACGTCGCGAGTGGCTTCGTAGACGAGCATGACGGTCAGCTCGTGCAGCGCATCCCGGAACGCCGCGCTGTCCGTACGCGCATCCCGCATAGTCGAAAGCCGAGCCTTGGCCAACGGGTGATCGACGACGTGCACATCCATGCGAGACAACTTAGCCCGTCGGCGCCGTGGACCGCCGCCTCTTCCCGCCACGAATCCCCTTTCTCCAGAAGTCCGTGAAGGGAACCATGAAGGAATCTGATTCCGTGAAGGTTCCCTTCACGGAATCAGCCGCAGCTGCCGCACGGGTCACCGCCGCAATCGCCGCCCCAAGGTCACCGATCCCGGGCCTGCTCCGCGAACCACCGCACCCACCGCCGCTGCCACGGGGTCTCCACCGCCCGCTCATGGTGGTTCTCCCGCACCCACGCGACCGCGTCGTCCGGCGGCAGCCCGCCGAGCGTCGCCAGGCAGGCCAGCACCGTCCCGGTCCGCCCGACTCCCCCGTAACACGCCACTTCCACCGCTTCCCCCGCCTTCGCCCGCGCGTGCAAGCCCTCGATCTCCCGGCGGGCACCGTCGCGATCGGACGGGAGCAGGAAGTCGGGCCACCGGATCCAGCGGTGCTCCCAGGTCAGCGCGGCGTCGTACTTCGCGCGCATCCGCCGGGAACCCAGGTACAAACCGAACTCCGGATCCGGGCCGCCGGGAGCAGGCCGCCCGAGGCCGCGAGCCCGCAGTTCGGCACCGTCCGGGAGCACGAGGGTCCCCACCAACGCAGAATCCATCACGCAATGATGGCCTTATCCGTCGTTCGATGGACCCCGGTACCACCCGATGCGGCTAGGCTGCCCCGGGTGAGTGAACACCCAGCCACGCCGGGACCCGACCAGATGCGCATCTCGGACGCCGACCGCGAGCAGGTCGCGCAGGTGCTGCACCAGGCGCTGTCCGAAGGCCGTATCACGATCAACGAGCTGGAAGAGCGGCTCTCCACGGTCTACGCGGCGAAAACCGTCGGCGATCTGAAGCCCGTCACCGCCGATCTGCCTGGCAGCGCCGTCACGACCACCGCGTCCGCCGTCCAGCCGGCCGCGGCCCGCGCGCTCGGGCTGCCGGACAACCGCATCGGCGGGCATCCGGGTTCCACCGTGTCGGTCGGCGTGATGTCCGGCGCGATGCGCAAGGGCAGCTGGGTACTGCCGCAGCAGCACACCAGTTTCGCGTTCTGGGGCGGCACGCAGATCGACCTGCGCAACGCCCGGTTCGCGGAGAGGTCGTGCACGATCACCGCGGTCGCGATCATGGGTGGCATCGAGATCACCGTGCCCGACGACATCAACGTCAACGTCACCGGTTTCGGTCTCATGGGCGGCTTCGTGCTGGAGGACAAGTCCGGCGCCCCGCCCGCACCGCCGACCGCTCCGACGGTCACCATCAACGGCCTCGGTTTCTGGGGCGGCGTGGTCGTTTACCGCAAGTCGGCCAGGCAGCAGGACCCACCGCGGATCGAGTCCTGAAACCGGATGCACACGGCACCGACAAAATCCGCCGGGCGCGGACGACAGGTGTGGACAACTCCGCGCCGGAGCGCAGTCATCCACAGATTTCGATGAGCGCCCCGGCAGTGGCCGCGACGCACATACACTCAGCGGTATGACAGCTACCACCAGCCCGGCAGCAGCACCGGACGCCCCGGAGCAGCTGGCGGACGTCACCCGCGACGAAGCGAGTCTGCGGCGGTTCCTGCACGGGCTGCCCGGCGTCGACCAGGTCGGCGTCGAGCAGCGGGCGGCAGGACTCGCGACCCGGAGCATCAAGAAGGAGGCCAAGCGATGGGCGATCGACACCGCCATCTCGATGGTCGACCTCACCACGCTCGAGGGTGCTGACACCCGCGGCAAGGTCCGCGGGCTCGCGGCCAAGGCAATGCGGCCGGACCCGGAACGGCAGGACTGCCCCCGAGCCGCGGCGGTGTGCGTGTACCCGGATCTGGTGGAGACGGCCGTCGACGCGCTCGCGGGCAGCGGGGTGCGGGTGGCGAGCGTGGCCACCGGTTTCCCGGCCGGGCGCACCAGCCGTGAGGTGAAGCTGGCCGACACCCGGCTCGCCGTGGAGGCCGGCGCGGACGAGGTCGACATGGTGATCGACCGCGGCGCGTTCCTCGAAGGCCGCTACCGCGAGGTGTTCGACGAGATCCGCGCGGTGAAGGCGGCGTGCGGGTCGGCGCACCTCAAGGTGATCCTGGAAACGGGTGAGCTGGCCACTTACGACAACGTGCGCCGTGCGTCGTGGCTTGCGCTGCTGGCAGGTGGGGACTTCATCAAGACGTCCACCGGCAAGGTGTCGCCTGCCGCCACGCTGCCGGTCACGCACGTGATGCTGCAGGCGGTGCACGACTGGCACGAGCGCACCGGCGAGCTGCGCGGCGTCAAGCCCGCGGGCGGGATCCGCACCACGAAGGACGCGATCAAGTACCTCGTCGCGGTACACGAGGTCGCGGGCGAGCAGTGGCTCACGCCGGAGCTGTTCCGGTTCGGCGCGTCGAGCCTGCTCAACGATCTGCTGCTGCAGCGGCGCACCCAGGTGGACGGCCACTACAGCGGCCCCGACTACGTGACGGTGGACTGAAATGGGCATCTTCGAATACGCCCCCGCGCCGGAATCGCGCGACATCGCGAACCTCAAGGAGCACTACAAGCCGTTCATCGACGGCGAGTTCGTCGACGGGTCGGGTGAGCCGCTCAAGACCGTGAACCCGGCCACCGAGGAGATCCTGGCCGAGGTCGGCACCGCATCAGCGTCCGATGTGGACACTGCGGTGAAGGCGGCGCACAAGGCGTACACGTCGGTCTGGTCGAAGATGCCGGGCACGGAACGGGCGAAGTACCTGTTCCGCATTGCGCGGCTGATCCAGGAACGGTCGCGCGAGCTGGCCGTGCTGGAAACGCTGGACAACGGCAAGCCGATCAAGGAGTCGCGAGACTCGGACGTACCCACGGCGGCCGCGCATTTCTTCTACCACGCGGGATGGGCCGACAAGCTCGCGTACGCGGGTTACGGACCGGATCCGAAGCCGCTCGGCGTTGCGGGGCAAGTGATTCCGTGGAACTTCCCGTTGCTGATGCTCGCGTGGAAGATCGCCCCGGCGCTGGCCACCGGCAACACGGTGGTGCTCAAACCGGCCGAGACCACGCCGCTCACCGCGCTGGTGTTCGCCGAGATCTGCCAGCAGGCCGAGCTGCCGCCGGGCGTGGTCAACATCCTGCCGGGCGCTGGCGACATCGGTGCATCCATTGTGGAGCATGGGGACGTCGACAAGATCGCGTTCACCGGCTCCACCGAAGTCGGCAAGCTGATCCAGCGCACGGTGGCGGGCACTCGCAAGAAGCTCACGCTGGAACTGGGCGGCAAGGCGGCGAACGTGGTGTTCGACGACGCGCCGCTGGACCAGGCCGTGGAGGGGATCGTCAACGGGATCTTCTTCAACCAGGGCCACGTGTGCTGCGCGGGATCGCGGCTGCTGGTGCAGGAGTCGGTCGCCGACGAGGTGATGGAGAAGCTCCGGTACCGCGTGTCCACGCTGCGGCTGGGTGACCCGCTGGACAAGAACACCGACATCGGCGCCATCAACTCGGCCGAGCAGCTGGCGAAGATCCGCGGCCTCGTGGAGTCCGGCGACGCGGAGGGAGCCCAGCGGTGGACGAGCCCGTGCCCGGTGCCGGATCGCGGATTCTTCTTTGCCCCCACGGTGTTCTCCGACGTCCACCAGTCGATGCGCATCGCCCGCGAGGAGATTTTCGGGCCGGTGCTGTCGGTACTCACCTTCCGCACGCCGGAGGAGGCGGTGGCGAAGGCGAACAACACGCCGTACGGCCTGTCCGCGGGAATCTGGACCGAAAAGGGGTCGCGCATCCTGTGGATGGCGAACCAGCTCCGCGCCGGTGTGGTGTGGGCCAACACGTTCAACCGCTTCGACCCGGCCGCCCCCTTCGGCGGTTACCAGGAGTCCGGTTTCGGCCGCGAGGGCGGACGCACCGGTTTGGAGGCCTACCTCAGTGTCTGACCGTATTTCCGTCGCCAAGACCTACAAACTGTACGTCGGCGGCAAGTTCCCCCGCTCGGAATCAGGCCGCGTATACCCGGTCACCGACGCCAAGGGCAAGTTCCTGGCCAACGCAGCACACGCGTCCCGCAAAGACCTGCGCGATGCAGTTTCCGCCGCCCGCAAGGCTTTCCCGGGCTGGTCGGCGGCCACTGCGTACAATCGTGGCCAGGTCCTGTACCGGGTAGCCGAAGTACTGGAAGGTCGCCGCGACCAGTTCACCAGCGAAGTCGCCGCGTGCGAAGGAGTCCCGGCCAGCAAGGCGAAGTCGTTGGTGGACGCAGCCATCGACCGCTGGGTCTGGTACGCAGGCTGGACCGACAAGATCGCGTCGGTACTGGGCGCCGCCAACCCGGTGGCAGGTCCGTACTTCTCGTTCACCGTCCCGGAACCGACCGGAGTGGTGGGGGTGCTGGCGCCGCAGGAGTCGTCGTTGCTGGGCTTGGTCACGGTGCTGGCGCCGGTGCTGGCGTCGGGGTCCACGGCGGTGCTGGTGTCGAGCGCGGAACGTCCGCTACCGGCCATCACGCTGTCGGAAGTGCTGGCAACGTCGGACGTCCCCGGCGGAGTGGCCAACATCCTCACCGGCCGCGCCACGGAACTGGGCCCGTGGCTGGCCTCCCACGCAGACGTCAACGCATTGGACCCGACCGGCGCCACCCCAGCCGACCGGATCACCCTGGCCCGCGAAGCCGCCGGAACAGTGAAGCGGGTACTGAGTGTCCCGGACGCGGACCCGGACTGGACCGCCGAACCCGACCTGTCCCGCCTGAGGCGCTACCTGGAGGCAAAAACGGTCTGGCACCCACTGGGAGTCTGATCACAGCGACCGCGGGCCGCAGGCCACTGCCGCCCGACGTCAGGGCTCGCTTCCCTGGGCCTTCGCCGCGGGGCCGCTCGCTGCCCTACGACAGGGCTCGCTTCCCGGAGCCTTCGCTCCAGGGCCACTACCGCCCGACGACGGGGCTCGTGTCCTGGGGTTCCCGCCGCGGAGTTCTGCGGTCTGGATGCGAGGGCTCACACCGCGGGGGCTCTGCTGCGCAGCTATGGACCGTCGCGCAGAGCAGCGTCGCCCGCGGGTGACGGAACACTCGGCGCGGAGTTTCTGCGGTCTGGCTAGCGCGTGTCCTAGCTGGGCTCCCCTTGGCCCGTCACTCGCCGTCGGCTCACGTCGCTCGCCTTCTCCCGAGCGGCGAGGGCCTTCGGCCGTCGAAAAGCTTCCCCTGTTGCGCGGAGTCCGTGCCCGGACTGCCCACATTTTGACGTCACACGGTAAGCGATCGGCTACGGTGGAGTACCCGGGCGGGTGACGTCCGGGCAACGGAGGCACGCCGCGGGGAGGTATCGACACGTGAACGACCCGGCGCCCACCTGGTTGACCGGCCTTGGCATCACCATCACCCCCAGCACGTCCGCCGGGCCGGGCTTCACGTTGAACCGCGACGACGCGATGAGCATGCTCAGGCTGGCGAAACAAGCCCGCGACCAGCTCCGCGACATGCGGGCAACCGCGGCGAACCTGGGCAGGCTGACCCCGCCCGCCGACGACCCGGCCAGCACGGCGTACAACACCCGTCTGGTCGGCGACGGCCAGGCGACCGGCGCGTTCGGGGCCGGGGTCGCGCACGTGGACCAGATGTACACCTACACCGCCGATCTCGTGGTCAAGCTGCAACAGGCACTCGGAATCACCGAGAACGCCGACCGCACCGCCGCCGACGACGTGCGCCCCTCAAGCCCAGGCGGGCGGCCGGGATGAATACCCCACTCGTGGCCGGATTCGCGGCCAACACCGCAGCCGCCGACCCGCCACTCACCAGCACCGCAACCACCGAACCGCCAGCCACCAGCACCGCAACCACCGACCCGCCACTGACCGGTCCTCCGCAGGAAGCCGTTTCCTGATGGGGTTCTTCGACCGGATCGGGAACAACCCACCCGACACCCAAGCCGACAACGTAGGCGACCTACCCCCCGACCAAAGCCTCCCCGCACCGGACCTCGTGCGGAAAATCCTCGACGGCGCAGGCACCGAGAGCTGGCACGACGGAAGTACCCAGGCAACGACCCTTGCCCGGCAGCACGATGAAGTGAGCGACGTGATCTCTCGGATGAGCGCGGGCCTCGAAGCGGCCTGGACGGGCGGCGGGGCCGATGCCGCACAGGCGAGAATCCGCCCGCTGGTCGACAGCGCGGCGGAGGCTGCTCGGGTCTACGCCGCCAATGGCGCCAATCTCACCGATCTCGCGCATGCGTTCGATGCGATGAAAGCCTCACTACAGCCCATGCCGACGCCGCCGCACCAGGATCTCCACGGCAAGGCGGCTCCGTGGGACATCGACACCGAAACGGAAATCGCCGAGTACAACGCGTTGGCGCAGCAGAACGTCGATCGGTACCGCGACTACGTCCGGCATGCGCGGGCGAATGGCCAGGCGCTGCAAACCGAACTGCCCGGCCCGGGCCACGGCGGTTGAGGGCGCACGAACTGATGACGATCATCGAGCGGCCGGTCCGGATGCCGCGGCTCGCGTTTCTTGCCATCTGGGACCACGGCGAACTCGGCGACCCGCCGGCGGTCGTCGAGGAGACCCCGAGGTACGTGACCGACGACTTCACCGCCAAGCTGCGCAAGCAATCCCTCCGGCTGCTGGCCCAGTTCGGGCTCGCGGCGGGCGACTCGCCGACCCCGCGGCTGCGCGGCACGCTCCGGCTGCTCGCGGGCGCGCGACGCGAGGTGTACGCCTGGAGCGACTTCGGCCGTCACCGCGGCGACAACGGTGCGATTCTCGTCTCCGCGGCCGGGCGCGAGGCCGTCCGGCTGACCACCGACGAGCGCACGGTGCAGCTCGAACCCGTGTCCCCCAAGGACATTGCCGCGAGTCTCGTCGACGCGCTACCCGGGTGCGACGCGGCAAGGATCCGGCCGTTGCAGGTATCGAAGGCGTACTACGACGCCGCTTCCCCCGATCCGCTCGCCGAATCCTCCGCAGCAGCCGACCAGCTACGACACCTGATGCGCGCCGAACGCGATGCGCTGCACCAAATGCACGCGGCCCGGCGAGACAGCGACGGCGAGCGTGTACACAGCACCGCCCTGTCCGCCATCGACCTGACCGGACGCGGCCGCGTACTCAGCTTCGTCAACGACGATGACGACGGCGCGCCGCAGATCAACCTGTACTCGGGCACCCGCACGCACCTCGTCGACGCGCTCACCCTCACTCTCGGCGGACTGGTCTAAAACCGATCACACCGCAGGCGCAACCCCTGCCACGAGCGCACCGACGTCGATGGTGTGGCTGCCCTCGTTCGCGTCCACCGCGCCGAAGGGCCAATCCACCGTGACGCCGGGGACGGTGATCCCGTTCGGCGTCTGCTGCTCTTCCTCCGGCGCGATCGCGGTCCAGTGCAGCGGGACGTACGCCGACGAGCCGTCCGACAGCACCACCGGCGGTGCGTCGGCCGCGGCTTCGTTGTTCACCAGCACGTTGTGCGCGCCGATGAGTCCGACGTCGACCCGGCCCGGCAAGGAACAGCGCTCACCCGGGTTCGCGGTGAACTGCAGCGCGGCGTTGCGGTTGCCCGCGCCCGCGCCGCCGTACACGAGCTTGGCCGTGACCTGGTCAGCCGAGCACTGCACCGGCGAACTCGACGGCGCAGCACCGGCCGGACCGGCGAAGATCGCGGCCGCTCCCCCGGCAACCGCGACGGCCGCCCCGACCGCTATGGCAATACGGCGAACAGTCATGGTGGTCCCCTCCCCAACGATCACCGGCAACGGTCACCGGCGATCACCCGATAACGATCACCGGATAAGACGCCCGTACCCGCCATCGGATGTCCCACTGTGAGATCGCCCCCACCCAAGCAACCAGCCGGGCAACCCCGGGAACTCACAGCAGGTCGCGCCGCCCCAGCGGTCGCCCCGGCAACGGCGTACCCGGCTTGGCCTGCAGCCCGTCGATCATGATCGCGACGCTGCGCGCAGTCGCCACCTGCGGCGACTTCACGCGGTGCGCCGGCAGCTGCCGGATCATGCGCGCGAACAGCACCGCGATGTCGCCCGCCCCCACGTCCGGCCGCAGCGATCCCTCGGCCTGCGCGCGGACGACCAGCGACTCGACCTCGGTCAGCAGCTTTTCCCGCAGCTCCGTGACACCGGGATCGTCCTTGAGGATTTCGTGTGCCCGCTGCGAGAGCATCGCCAGCTGCATCGACAGCTGCAGGTCGAGGCCGTGGTACAGCAGCCGCACGAGGGCCCGCCACGCCGTCGGCTCCTCCTCGGTGAAATCCTTGGCTTTCTCGAGCACCCGGGCGAAGTTGTCCATCGCGACCGCGCGGATCAGCGCTTCGCGGTCCGGGAAGCGCCGGTACAGCGTGCCGACGCCGACGCCGGCCGCGCGCGCGATCTCCTCCATCGGGACCTCGGGGCCGTGCTCGGTGAAGATCGCCCTGGCGGCCGCGATGATCTGGTCCCGGTTGCGCTGCGCGTCCGCCCGCAGCGGCGCCTCGGGGTCTGCACTCATACCCGGCCTTCCGTTGGTTCGCGCGGATTCTCCCATGCCCGACCGGCGGCACAAACCAGACAGCAAACAGCGCCGGACAGTCATTGTCACCCCGTTGCTAGTGGACGACGATCCTCCACTTCGGTACCGTGGGCAATGAACCGGAATGTAATCCTCCACATTCGTTCCGTCACGGGGCAAACCCACCACAGGGGGTCCAATGACCGATTTCGCCCACGCCGAGCAGGTCCGCTTACCGGCGAAACGAACCTGCCCGTTCTCTCCGCCACCGGGGTACGAGCAGCTACAGGCGGCCCGTGCGCAGTACGTCGAGCTCGAGCACACCGGCCAGCACGTCTGGGTGCTGTCCCGGCACGAGGACGTGCGCGCGATGCTGAACGACCCGAGGTTCAGCTCCGACCGGCTGAACCCGGCCTTCCCCAACCTGTTCCGGGACGGCAACCGGCCGGCCGGGAGATTCCGCCCGTCGCTGATCTCGATGGACGCGCCGGAGCACGGCGAAGCCCGGCGGGAGGTGCTGGGCGAGTTCACCGTGAAGCGGATGAAGGCGCTGCAGCCGCGCATCCAGGAGATCGTCGACGAGCACCTCGACGCGATCCTGGACGGCCCCAAACCGGCCGACCTCGTGTCCGCGCTGTCGCTTCCGGTGCCGTCACTGGTGATCTGCGAACAGCTCGGGGTCCCGTACGCCGACCACGAGTTCTTCCAGGAGCACAGCTCAAGGGCGCTCAACCGGGAAGGACGCGACGGAGAGCGCAATGCGTCGGCGATCGCGCTGCAGGATTACCTGTCCGACCTCGTCACGGCAAAGGAAACCGCACCCGCCGACGATCTGCTCAGCCGGCAGATCGCGAAGAAGCGCGCCGAGGGCACCTACGAGCACGACGAGCTGGTGTCGCTGGCCGCGCTGCTGCTGATCGCGGGGCATGAAACCACCGCGAACATGATCTCGCTGGGCACGCTCGCGCTGCTCGAAAACCCGAGCCAGCTCGAGAAGATCAAGACCGACCCCGGCCGGACCGCCGACGCCATCGAGGAACTGCTGCGGTACTTCACCGTCGCCGAGGGGGCCACGTCACGGGTCGCGGTCGAGGACGCCGACATCGCCGGGGTCACCATCCGCGCAGGTCAGGGCGTGATGGGCCTGAGCCACGCGGCCAACTTCGACACGTCGGTGTTCCCCGAACCCGGGCAGCTCGACGTCGAACGCGGCGGCAGGCACCACATCGCGTTCGGGTTCGGGCCGCACCAATGTCTCGGGCAGAACCTCGCACGGATGGAACTGCAGATCGTCTTCGACACGATGTTCTGCCGCATTCCGACGCTTCGCCTCGCCGCGCCCGTCGACGAGCTGCCGTTCAAACACGACTCCGGGGTTTTCGGGCTGTACTGCCTCCCGGTGACCTGGTGAGGGGAGAAAACGATGACCACCACTGAAGAGTTCCGCATGCCGGTCGCCCGCACGTGCCCGTTCGCGCAACCCGAGCAGTACACGCAGATGCGCGACGAAAAGGCCCCCGTGCGCGTACCCCTTCCCAACGGCAGCAAAGCCTGGGTCGTGACCCGGCACGAGGACGCGCGCCGCGTACTCGGCGACCGCCGGTTCTCCTCCGACCGGTTCCACCCGAACTTCCCCTTCCTGACCGAAGGCGGGACCAGCATCCGCCCGTCGGAGAAGTCGATGATCGGCATGGACGCACCCGAGCACACCGAGGCCAGGAAAGTGGTGCTCGGTGAGTTCACCGTGCGGCGGGTGGAAGCACTGCGGCCGCGGATCCAGCAGATCGTGGACGGGCTGATCGACGACATTCTCGCCACCGAAGGCCCGGTCGACCTCGTCGAGAAACTCTCGCTTCCGGTGCCGTCGCTGGTGATCTGCGAACTGCTCGGCGTGCCGTATGCCGACCACGACTTCTTCCAGGAACAGACCATGGCGATCGTCCGGCGCAGCGTCCGCCCCGAGGACCGGCGGGCGGCCACGGAGCGGCTTCGCGAGTACCTCAGCGACCTGGTCAAGCAGAAGGAAGCCGACCCCGGCGACGATCTGCTCGGCAGGCAGATCACCAAGCGCCGCGCTGAGGGCACGTACCGGCACGAAGCGATGATCGGGCTGTCGTTCCTGCTGTTGGTCGCCGGGCACGAGACCACGGCGAACATGATCTCGCTCGGCACCGTGGCGTTGCTGCAGCACCCCGACCAGCTCGCGATGATTCGTAAGAACCCGGAGAAAACGCTCCCCGCGGTCGAGGAACTGTTGCGGTACTTCACCATCGTCGAGTCGGCGACCTCGCGGGTGGCGACCGGGGACGTCGAGGTCGGCGGGGTCACCATCAAGGCCGGCGACGGCGTGATCGTGCTGGGCTACGCGGCGAACTGGGACCCGGACGTGTTCGAGAACCCCGCGGAGCTCGACCTCGAACGCGGCGCACGCCACCACGTCGCCTTCGGATTCGGGCCGCACCAATGCCTCGGCCAGAACCTCGCGCGGATGGAACTGCAGATCGTCTTCGACACCCTGTTCCGCCGCATCCCGACCCTCGAGTGCCCCCTCCCGGCCGACGAACTCCCGGTCAAAGAGGATGCGGTGATCTTCGGGCTTTACCGGCTGCCGGTGACCTGGTGACGCACCGGGACCACGGCCTGTACCGGCGGCCGGTGACCTGGTAGAGATCAAGGTGCTCCCACCACGAGCGAGGAAGAGGCAACCATGAAGATCATCGCGGACACCGGCAAGTGCGTCGGCGCCGGGCAGTGCGTGCTCACCGAACCCGCGCTGTTCGACCAGAGCGAGGACGACGGCACGGTGATCGTCCTCAACGAAACGCCCGACGGCGCACTGGTCGAGGCAGCCCGCGAGGCGGTGAACGTCTGCCCCAGCCAGGCGCTTTCGTTGCAGGAGTAGCCGGTTACGCGCGAACGGCGGTCACCGCGGCGGTCGAGTAGGTCGTCGTCAGGTGGCCGCCGAGCGCGTCGATCGCCGCGCCAACCTCGGCCAGTACCTGGTCACGCTGCGCCGGCGTGGCGGCGGTGAGGCCGCCTTGCGTGGCGAGCAGGTCGAGCCACTGGTCGCGGTTGTAGTCCTGCGTCCATTCGTAGGGCCATTGTTCCGGCTCGGCGAAGGCGCCGGTGTCGCGAAGGCTGTCCGCAACCTTGTCCAGCAGCGGCTGGTATCCGGACAGGCTCGGCCGTTTCACGTAATCGGCGTCGAACGGCGCATCCGGAATCGCGCGCCGGATCGCGGCCGCGAGCGCCTCGCCGATCTCCTCGGGCGGCTGGAACACGTGCCAGAACGCGGCAAACCGGCCGCCAGGCCGCAGTACCCGCGCAGCCTTCGCAGCGCCGACCACCGGGTCGACCCAATGCCAGGCCTGCCCGGACACCAGCGCGTCGAAGGTACGCCCGGACGGGTCCCACTCCTCGAAAGTCGCGACCTCGACGTCGAACCCGCCGCGCCGCGCGAACTCGGCCATCCGCGCGTCCGGCTCCACGCCGAGCACCACGCACCCGGCCGCCCGGAACTGCCTGCCCTCGATCCCGGTCCCGCACCCGACGTCGAGAAACTCCCCGCCAGGACTCCCGCCGACGATCGCGGTGACCAGGCCATCCGGATAACGCGGACGAGCCCGGTCGTAACGGTCCGGGTCGACGCCGAACGACTCGGCCATCGCCCGATGCTGGTGCGGTAAAGTGGGCATGCGCCCACCATAGTGGGCAAGCGCCCACTTGACCAGAGAGGCGGCTGGAGTTGCCCACCGGGATCCACCTCCGCGACGTCCGCGCGCAACTCTTCGACGCCGCCGAGCGCGTACTCCTGCGCGACGGCCCGAGCGGACTGACGAGCCGCGCGGTGACCACGGAAGCAGACTGCGCAAAAGGCGTACTGCACAAACATTTCGCCGACTTCGACGCCTTCCTGGCAGACCTGGTACTGGACCGGATCCACCGACTGGAATCCCGCCGCGACGCTTTACTGGAGTCAGCCGGAACCGGCGACCTGATCACCACAATCGCCGACGTACTCACCGAAGTCTTCGAATCGGTAGCGGTATCGATCGTCGCCCTGATCACCTTCCGCGACGAACTACGCACCCGCCTCCGCAACGCCCGCCCCACCGGCGTCCCACTGGCAACCGACGCCGCACTACTGCTGGCGGATTACCTGGCCGCAGAACAATCCCTGGGCCGCCTGACCCCAACCGCCGACGTACAAACCCTGGCCCCCACCCTGATCGGCGCAGGCCACCTACTCTTCGCCGACCGCACCGCCCAGCCCCCCAACCACGCCGCCCTGCACAAAATGATCACCACAGTGCTCTCCAGCGCCCTACCCCCCACTCCACCCAACCGCAGCGGCCCACCCGCTGGACCCGGGCAGCCAGCCCCCGCCCTGCACCCCGATACGAAGCCCAAACACGTGCGGAGGGGGCTGTCAAGGCATCTTTCCCGCCTTGACAGCCCCCGCAGAACGTAGTCACAATCCCGGCTTCGGGGTGCCCCCACGCAACACCGGGTTCAGCTCAACCGCAACGTACTCCCCGGATCAAACGCATGCGTCTCCCCTTCCCCCCGAAGCGCGACCCGCACGTTATCCCCGATCCGAGGCGGAGTCCGCCCATCCACCCGCACCACGAACCGATCATCACCGACCTTCCCATGCAGGTAAGCGTCGGCCCCCAATTCCTCCACCAGCTCCACGACGAGCTCGAACCCCTCGTCCGCCTCCCCCACCAGCCGCAATGCCTCCGGCCGGATCCCGAACACGATCTCCGACAACCCGGCCGCCTGCGCCGCGGACCGCACCGAAGTCGGCAGCGGTACCACGAGATCCCCCAACTGCACCCCACCATTCGACAACGGCAAGGTAGCCAGATTCATCGCCGGAGAACCAATGAACCCGGCGACAAACGAATTGGCCGGATTCTCATACAACTCCCGCGGCGAATCGCACTGCTGCAGCACGCCATCCTTCAACACCGCCACCCGATCACCCATGGTCATGGCCTCGACCTGATCGTGGGTAACGTAAATCGTGGTGGTACCAAGCCGCTGCTGCAGCTTCGCAATATTGGCCCGAGTCTCCACCCGCAGCTTGGCGTCCAAATTGGACAGTGGCTCGTCCATCAAGAACACACTGGGCTCACGAACAATAGCCCGCCCCATCGCGACCCGCTGCCGCTGCCCACCCGACAATGCCTTCGGCTTCCGATCAAGGAACCGCGACAGATCCAGCATCGCCGCCGCCTCGTCCACCCGCTTCTTGATGTCAGCCGACGAAAACCCGCGCAGCTTCAACGCGAAACCCATATTGTCGGCCACCGTCATATGCGGATACAGCGCATATGACTGGAACACCATCGCAATGTCACGATCCTTGGGCGGCAAATCGGTGACATCGCGGTCGCCGATCCGGATCGTGCCCTCGTTCACCTCCTCCAGCCCGGCGAGCATGCGCAGCGCGGTGGACTTTCCCGATCCGGACGGGCCCACCAGCACAAGGAACTCGCCGTCCGGTACCTCGAGGCTCAGCTTGTCGACCGCGCGGACGCCCGGGTTGCCGGGGTAGACACGCGACGCCTGGTCGTAAATCACTTCTGCGGACATCTGCGCTCTTCCTTTACTTCACAGCACCCATGGAAAGGCCACGGACAAGGTGGTTCTGCGCGAACCAGCCGACGATCATCACCGGCAGCGAGGCCAGCAACGCGGCGGCGGACAGCTGGGCCCAGTACAGGCCCTCGCTGGTGATGAAGCCGACCAGGAACACCGGCACCGTGCCGGCCCGGGCGGCGGTGAGGTTGACCGCGTAGAAGAACTCCGTCCAGGAGAAGATCACGCAGATCAGCGCGGTCGCGGCGATTCCGGGGGCGACGACCGGCATGATGATCTTGCGCAGCAACGTCGGCAGGTTCGCCCCGTCGATCCGCGCCGCCTCGATCATCTCCCCCGGCACCTCCAGGAAGAACGACCGCATCATCCAGATCGCGAGCGGCAGATTCATCGAGGTGTACAGAATGATCAGCGCCCACACCGTGTCGAGCAGGTTGGTGTTCTGCGAGATCACGTACAGCGGAATGATCGCCGCCACGATCGGCAGCATTTTCGTGGACAGGAAGAAGCTCAGCGCATTCTTCGTGCCTTTCACCGGAGCCAGCGACAGCGCGTACGCCGCCGGAATTCCCAGCAGCAGCACCAGCAGCGTCGAAATCACGGTGACGAAAGCCGAATTCGCGAGGTATGGCAGGAACCCGCTGTTCAGCACGCCGGCGATCTGGTCGAATGTCGGCGAGAAGAACAGCTTCGGCGGATCGGTGTAGGCGTCGGATTCCTGTTTGAATGCGGTGAGAATCATCCACAGCAGCGGGAAGACGAACAGGATCGCGATCACCCAGGTCGCGACGGTCAGTGCGCCGGGGCCGTAGCGGCGTTTGGGCCGTCGGCCCGGGGGAGGCGCGGCGGCCGTGGTACCCGGTGCGGTGGCGGTTGCGGTGCTCACTTGGTGCCTCCGTCCACGGAGAACGCGCGGAACATCAGCCGCAGGGCGAAGGTCGCGACGATCATGGTCAGGATGACCACGACGACGCCCATCGCCGAGGACTGGCCGATGTCGAAGCCTTCGAATGCGCGCTGGTAGATGTAGAACGGCAGGTTCGTGCTCGCCGTGCCCGGACCGCCTTGCGTCATCAGGAAAATCGCGTCGAAACTGTTCACGATGTAGATCGCGCCGAGCAGCGTGGCCAATTGCAGGAAGCGCGACAGGTGCGGCAGCGTGATCGACACGAAGGTGCGCCAGCGGCCCGCGCCGTCCACCGACGCGGCCTCCAGCACTTCTTTCGATTGGCTCTGCAGCCCGGCGAGAATCAGCAGCGTCATGAACGGCGTCCACTGCCAGATGATCTGCGCCATCACCGCGGCGAGCGGGAATTGCGACAGCCAGTCGAGGTCGGTGCCGAACACGAAATGCAGCAAGCCGTACGTCGGGTCGAACATCGTGGTCTTCCACAACAACGCACCGGCCGCCGGAAGAATGAGGAACGGCGTGATCAGCAGCGTGCGCACGAAACCGCGGCCGAAGAACTTGCGGTCCAGCAGGATCGCCAGCCCGAGGCCGAGCAACAGCGCAAGGAAGACGCATACCAAGGTGAGGACCACGGTGTTCACCAAGGCACCGAGGAACGTCGAATCGGTGAAGACGTCGATGTAGTTGCGGAACCCGACGAAATGCCGGGAGCCAGGGCGGACGAGGTTCCACGACTGGAACGAGTAGTAAATGGTGAGCAGGAACGGAACCTGGGTCACCGCGATCACGAAGATCAGTGCGGGCAGGAGCGGCAGTCGCCGTTTCCCGGATGCGGCGGGCGCCTTTTTCGCGGCGGCAGGCGCGGCCGCCGGAGCGGTCACCGACAGGGTGCTCATCGCTGCACCTCCTGGTAGGACTTACCGACGGATTCCGCGTATTTCTGCGCCTGCGCGAGCGCGTCGGCCACCGAAGTCTGCCCGGCGATCGCGGCGGACAGCTGCTGACTCACCCGGGTACCGAGGTCCTGGAACTCCGGAATTCCGACGAACTGGATGCCGGGATACGGCACCGGATTCACCATGGTCTTCTGCTGATTGGCCGCCGCGATACCTTCCAGCGTCGGCTTTGCGTACGCCTTCGCGGCGTCTGCGTATTGCGGGATTTCGTACGTCGAATTGCGAGTGCCCGGCGGCACGCGGTTCCAGCCGAACGTTTCGCCGACCTTCTTCGCGTACGCCTTGTCGGTCATCCACGCCATGAACTTCCAGGCGTCGTCCTTGTTCTGCCCGACCTTCGGAATGCCCAGCGCCCAGGTGTACAGCCAGCCGCTGGCCTGCGTCTTCTCCACCGGCGCCGCGACGTACCCGTTCTTGCCGCCGACGCGGCTGGTGGCCGGGTCCTCGGTGGTACCCGTCATCGACGTGGCGTCGTACCACATCGCGGCCTGCCCCTGCGCATAACGCGTGCCGCATTCGGTGAACCCGGCGCTGGCGGCGCCGACCTCGCCGTGCTCCCGCAACAGGTTCACGTAGAAGTTCGCCGCCTGGGTGAATTCCGGGCTGGTCAGCTTCGCGTTCCACTGCTGGTCGAACCACTGCGCACCGAAAGTGTTGGCAACAGTGGTGAACGGCGCGAGGCTTTCGCCCCAGCCGGGCTTTCCGCGCAGGCAGATTCCCGCGATCCCGGCTTGCTTGTCGTCGAGTTTCGCGGCGTACTCGGCAATCTGCTGCCACGTCGGATGGTCCGGCATGCTCAAGCCGGCCTTCTGGAAGAGATCCTTGCGATAGACCACAAAGGACGATTCACCGTAGAACGGCACGGCGTACATCTGGTTCTCGTACGACAGCGACTGCCGGATACTGGGGATGAAATCGTTCTCGTCGTACCCGAGCGTGGCCTTCATGTGCGGTTCGAGGTTTTCGAGCCAGCCGTTGGCCGCCCATTGCGGGGCCTCGTAATTGCTGATCATCACCACGTCGAATTCCCCGCCTTGCGTGGCGGTGGACGCGGTGATCTTGGCCCTGGCCTCGTTTTCCGGCAGGGAAACGAACTTCAGCCGGATGCCGGGGTTGGCCTTTTCGAACTCGCCCTTGAGCGAGATCGCGTCTTTCATCTGCGGGTTGGACACGATGGCGACGACCAGTGTCCGCCCGCCGGTACCGAGCGAACCGGCTCCGGCGCATCCCGTCACGAACAACGCTGTTGCGGCAAGGAGGCACAAGAGCTTACGCACGGCCACCACCTCCGGGGAGTACCTGGATCTTGAGACCGGACCCGCTGCGCATTTTCGCCAGCGCTTCGGGGTACTGCTCGAGCGGAAGAGTGTCGGTGATCAACGCGTCGGTATCGATGTACCCGTTTGCGACCAGGTCGAGTGCATTGGCATAGCTGTTCAACACCGCCATGGAACCGACAATGGTGATCTCGTCGTTGTAGATACGGAACGGTGAAAGCGCAACGCGGGCTTCGGCCGGTGCAACGCCGAATACGAGCAGCCGTCCACCGCGGCGGAGCGCGTCGAAAGCGGATTCGATGGCGGGCGCAGCGCCGGTGCAATCCACTGCAGCGTCATAGAGTTCGCCGTCCAGTGCTTTCACGTCCTCGGCCACCCCGACCGCACCGAGGCCGGTCGCGCGCGGCAGCCGGGAGGCGTTGCGATCGACCATCGTCACTTGGGCGCCGGCCCGCTGCAGCAGCTGCTGCATGATCAGGCCCATCGTTCCGGCGCCGACCACAAGGAACCGTTCGCCCGCTTCCACGCCGATCCGGCGCACGCCGTGCACCGCACAGGACACCGGCTCCACCAGTGCGCCCTGCTCCCAGGTCAGCGAGTCGGGCATCTTGTGACAGGTGTCGGCGGGTACGGCGACGTACTCGGCAAACGCGCCGTTGACGGTGTCGCCGGTGGCATTCCAGTTGGCACAGAGGTTTCCGTGACCCGAACGGCAGGCCGGGCAGTACCCGCAGTAGATCGACGGGTCGACCGCGACGCGGTCGCCGATCTGCCACTCGTCCGGCACGTCCGCGCCGAGGTCGACGATCTCCCCGGCGAACTCGTGCCCGGGGACGATGGGGTACGGGGTCGGCGGGAAGTGCCCGTCGGCGATGTGCAGGTCCGTGCCGCAGATCCCGCAGGCACCCACCTTCACGACGACCTGACGCTCCCCTGGCTTCGGATCGGGAACCTCACCGACCCGGATCTCCCCGGGCCGGTCCACGATCGCGGCACGCATGCCTTCATCCCCTTCCTCAACGCTCGAATGAGCAAAATTGGCCTATGGCGCAGGTAACATGCGTAGGCATTACAGGCGCTACCCTGGGGATCCGTCAACCGCCAAAGCTCATTTTTGCGCTATCATGCTCAAGTGAGCAGGAAAAAGGGTCCTCCGCCGCTGACCGAGACGCTCGTGCTTGCCACCATGGCCAGGCGCTTCTACGTGCAGGGCGCGTCCAAGCTGGAGATCGCCGACGAGTTCGGGATGAGCCGGTTCAAAGTCGCGCGGATGCTGGACACGGCACTCGACAGCGGGCTGGTGCGGATCGAGTTCGACCTGCCCGCGCCCATCGACGTCGAACTGTCCGACGACGTCCGCCGCGCCTACCATCTGGACCGCGCGCTGGTGCTCGAACGAGCGTCGGAGAACGAACCGCGGGAAATCGTCCGCAAGCAGGTCGGCGCGCTGGCCGCCCGGCTGCTGGAGGAGACCACCACGCTGGACGACGTGATCGGGCTGTCCTGGGCGCGGTCGGTGAACGCGATGACCGAGGCGATCCGGACCCTGCCACGCTGCCCGATCGTTCAGCTATGTGGGGTACAAGCGGGCATGGACATGCGTGGCCGCTCGGTCGAGACGGTCAGCCGCGTGACGTCGGTGTCCGGCGGCGATTCGTACCCGATCTTCGGCCCGCTCGTCCTGCCGGACCGGCGGACCACCGAGATCCTGCGGCACCAGCCGGGTATCGCGGAAACGTTTGCGCAGTTCGGCAAGCTCACCAAGGCCGTGGTCAGCATCGGTGCGTGGGAGGCCGGAGAGTCCACTGTGTACGACGCGCTGGACGAGGCCGAACGCGCCGCCATCGCCGCCCGCGGCGCTGCTGCCGAGGTCGCCGCGCGGCTGTTCGACTCCGCCGGCAACCCACTGGGTACCGGGCTGGCGCACCACGTGCTCGCCATCAGCACCGAGGAGCTGATGGCCGTCCCGGAGGTGATCGCGATCGGGTACAGCCGCCCGAAAGCCGAGGCCGTGGACGCGGTCCTGCGGTCAGGGCTGGTGTCCACGCTGGTCACCGACGCCGCAGCAGCCGTGCCACTGCTGGAACTCGCCCGGAAGAAGCCGGTGCCCGAGCCGTCGTAAGCGCCGGTGCCTATGCTGGAGCCCGAATGGGGGCGCGGCATGGGCAAAGCAGTGGTCGTCGGCGGAGGTATCGGCGGGCTGGCGGCAGCGATCGGGTTGCGGCGGATCGGCTGGGACGTCACCGTCTTCGAACGGTTACCCGGCGAGCTGGACGACGCCGGGTCCGGAATTTCGTTGGCCGCCAACGGAGTTCGCGCATTGGACGCGCTCGGCGCGGGTGCCGCACTCCGCGCCGCCGGGTGCTTCCAACGCACCGTGAGCACCCGAAGTCCGCGCGGCGCCTGGCTTGCCCGCATGGACGGAACCGAACTCGAACGCGTCGCGGGTACGCCGATCGTCGGCATTGCGCGGTACGAACTCCACCGGATTCTGCGTGAACTCCTGCCCGGCCAAGTGGTACGCGCGGAAGTCACCGGAGTTGACGGCACCCGCGTGGTCACGACGGATGGCGACCACGAGGCAGACGTGATCGTCGCCGCCGATGGCGTGAACAGCCTTCTGCGCAAGCATTTCTTCCCCGCGCACCCCGGCGCTGTCTACAGTGGATCCACCGTGGTCCGCGCCATCACCGCCGAGCCACTGTCCTCTTCGGACTTCAACCTGACGTGGGGCCGGGGGGTCGAGTTCGGGCACATCGCACTCACCGACGGCCACGCCGAATGGCACGCCGTCCTCACCGCACCGGCAGGCGTCCGTTACCCCGACCCGCTGGCGGAAATGCACCGCCGCTTCGGCACCTGGCACGAGCCGATCCCGGCGCTGCTGGACGCAACACGCCCGGAAGACGTGCTGCACCACGATGTGTACGAACTGGTCACCCCATTACCGTCCTATGTGTCCGGTCGAGTGGCCTTCCTCGGCGATGCCGCGCACGCCATGCAACCGAACCTCGGCCAAGGCGCCTGCCAAGCCCTGGAAGACGCCGTCGTACTGGCGAACTCGCTGGCCACCAACGATATCGACCCTGCCTTGACCCACTACGACCGCGTACGCCGCCCCCGCAGCCAGGCAATCGCCCGCGCCGCCCGGCAAGCCGGCCGGATGGGTCAGCAGGTGACGAATCCCGTGGTGATCGCCGCCCGGAGTGCGGCATTCCGGGTCACGCCGCCGAAGCTGTTCGCGCGGTCCCTGCTGCGGCATACCCGCTGGCTGCCGCCGGACCTCGCCCAGCCCTAAGAGTTCCTAACAGAAGGTTTTGATGTGGCGGTAGCAGATCACGCATGTCGCCAGACCGAGGAACGCTTCGTGGATGTCATCGCGGCGTTCCCAT
>NZ_JNYZ01000051.1 GCF_000717335.1 Amycolatopsis jejuensis | reverse complement strand
GGGGGGGGGGGGCGGGTTGCCGGTGGTGGGGATGGTCGGGGGGTGTGGTTTCCGGACGGGGATGCCTGAAGCGGCGTCGTTGGCGGGCGGGGATTCGCGGGGGTTGCGCGGTTGCGGGGCGGGGATCGCGGGGTTGTCCGGTTGTCAGGTGGGAATCCGCGGGGTTGCCCGGTTGCCGGGTGGGATTCGCGGGGGTTGCGCCGTTGCCGGACGGGGTCGCTGGGGTTGCGCGGTTGCGGGACCGAGATCAGCGGGGTTGTCGGGTTGCCGGACGGAGATCGCGGAGGTCGCGGGGTTGGCTGGGCGGGGATTGCGCGGTTGCGGGGCGGGTATCGCGGGGGTTGCGTGGTTGGCGGGCGGGGTCAGCGAGGGTTGCGCGGTTGTCGGATGGGACATCCGCGGGGTTGCCTGTTTGCCGGGTGGGGATTCGCGGCGTTGTGCGGTTGCCGGATGGGATCGCTGGGGTTGCGCGGTTTCGGAGCGGGCGGCGCGTGGATCGGCTGGCTGCGGGGCGAGGGCCTGCGTGCCGAGGCGGCCGGGGAAGGTGGAGTCCGGCTCGTGGCCAGGCGGCGGCCGGGCTGATCACGGACGTGCCGGGAACGCGGCGGGGTTGGCTCCGTCGCCGGGCCGTCCGGTTCGGGCTGGCCGGGGTCGGCGTGCAGGGGGCTCGGGTCAGGTGCCGGGGTCGGGGTGGTGCCGCAGGGGCGGCACGGCGGGGTGGTTCGGGAAGGTGCGGATGAACGCCCGGGGACCGGATCCGCCGCGTGGGGAGGGCCGGATGTGACCAAGGTCTGTCCGATTCCGGCGGGGGCCGATCATCCCATGAGCGTATGATCGGGCCCGCGACCATCTGTGGGGGATCCGGTCCGTCGCCGGTGACGGGGCTACCGCTGTGACAGCAGTCAGTGACACACGGTGACCGCGCCGATGCACCGGATCGGGGTCCGGCCGAAAGGAGCTGCGCCTGATGACCGTTTCGGCCTCGCCGCGTCGGGCGGCCGGGCGGATGCGCTTGACCTGGGCGTTTCGCCGCAATCCGCTGGCCCGCCGGACCGATCGCCTGCACGGGATCGCCGGTCTCGTCTGCGTGCTGCTGGTGGTGCTCGCGGTGCCTGCGGCGGTGCTCGTCGCCTTCCGGATGCCCGGTTCTTCCGCTCCGGCCACGCCGCCGGACGTCGTCAAGACGACCGCGGTCGTCACCGGTTCGGCCCAATCCGTGCCGGTCATGATGACTCCGGGGATGGCCATGCCGGTCACCACCGTCCTCGTCGAGGCTCGCTGGACCGCGGCCGACGGCACCCGGCATTCGGGTCCGATCCAGGTCCCGGCGGGTACGAATGCCGGGGCGGCGCAGTCGATTTCGATCACCGGCACCGGGGAGTACCTGTCCGAGGTACCGGGGCAGGCCCGCGCGGCCGCGCTGCCGGTTGCGGCGTTCGTCGGGATGCTGGGATCCGTCATGCTGGTCTGCGGCCTGGCGTACCTGGGGATCGTCGCACTGCTCGAACGTCGGCGAGCGGCGGCGTGGGACCGCGCCTGGACAGCGTTGAACCGGCGCACCTAGGCAAGCCGCTGCAGGCGGGCGGACTTGATGCCCACGTGCAGTGCCAGGCGTTGTTCCCCGTCGGCGAGGTCGATGCCGGTGATCTGCTCGATCCGGCGCAGCCGGGGGTAGATGCTGGCCCGGTGCACGGAAAGGGCGTCGGCGACGGCGCGGACGTCGCCTGCGCGGTCGAGGAACAGTTCGGCCGTCGCGAAGAGCCCGGCTTCCCGCAGCCGGTGCGCCATCGTGTCGAGCGGGCTGGGGAGCCGGTCGGACGGGAGATCGGCGAGCAGGCCGTACACGCCGAGCTTGCCGAACTCCGCCACCGGCCGGAAAGACGGGACCGCGTGGGCGACCTGCGCCGCCTGCAGTGCACCCCGATACGACCGGAGCATGTCGGCGAGAGCGGGGGCGGCCGGTCCGACGCCGACGACGCTGTCTTCCTTCCCGAGCAGCCGGGTTGCCGTGCGGTGCACCGAAAACGGGAGCTCCGGGCAGTGCCGCAGGGCCGTTTCGGTGGTGACGAGCACGCCGTGGCCGGGGCGCACCATCCGGAGGCATTCGCGGGCGGGCAACGAGTGTGCAGCCCGGTCCAGGGTGACCGACAGCGCCAGCCGTTCGTCCTCGTCGAGGTCTGCGCTGCCGGTGCGGACGACCAGGCAGACGGCGGACCCGCGCGCGGCGAACAGGCCACTCTCGGTCAAGGAGGCGGCAGCTGACTGGCGGGTTGCGGGCTCGTCGGACACCAGGTCGCGGATCAGTTCGCCGGTGCGCGTGCTCTCCAGTTCGGCGGAAATCCGTTCGCGGAACAGGATTTCCCCGGCCTGCCCGGCAAACGACGCGGCGACGGCCAGTTCGGCGTCCTCGATGGCCGGGCCGTGCTCGATGAGCCACAAGCATCCGAAGTGCATTCCCTGACAGCGCACCGGAATCGCGATCCGCGGCCGCGCGTGCAGGGCGGCGTTGGCCGGTAGCCGGACGGGATCGGTGGCCTTCGACAGGTGGTACCCGCGCAGCCAGGCGACGCCGTCCGGCGGGACGCCGCGGGTGAGGACCACGGCTTTGCGCAGGTCGTCGACGTCGGTGGGATGTGCGCTGTAGGCCAGCAGCCGGAACGCGACGTCGTCCACGGCGACCGGCCGCCGCAGCCGCTGGGCGAGTGCGTCGACGAGGTGCTGCAGTTCGTTGGTCATGGTCACCGCGCACTGGTGGAGGCGCCTCCGGCGAGGCCCCGGACCTAATAGACTACACCGTAGCGTATTGGCGGCCAAGAGGGTCAGCGGCGGAGGGCGACGGCCGCGGATTGCTGTGCGGCCAGTGCCGCGAGGTAGTACCACGCCATGATTGCGCGGAGCAGTTCGTCGACATTCGGGGCGCGGTACCGGAGGGTGTGCGCGTCGAGGCGGTCGGTGCCGGGCGCCGTTGCGGCGAAGTCGGCGCCGAGGGCGGACGCGAAGCCGACCTCGAGGTCCAGCGTCTCGGGGACCGGCCGGGCGGAAAGGCGAGATGCTTCGGCGGTCGCCGCACCCGTTGCGGCCTCGATTGCGGCACAAGCGGCCGCGGGGTGCAGGGAGTCCGTCGCCGACCAGCCGAGCGCCTGCTTGGTCTCGACGGTCCGGACTCCGGGGAACGCTTCGCGGGCGACCGCGCAGATCCGGTCGTCGCCGGTGAGCGCGCCGATCGGGACTCCGCGATCGGCCGCGTACAGCGCGTTGACCTCGGCCTCGGAAACCGGTTCGCCGTTGACCCGGACCTGGGTGAAGTTGGCCGAGAACGTATGCGACAGCACGCCGGGGGCGCCGGCCGCGGCGTGGTAGCCGACGAAGATCGCGACGGCGGCGTCCCGGCTGAGCCCTTGCGCCATGCAGGCCGGACGGGGTCCGCCGGTGACGATTCGCGCGCGCGGGTCGAGCTGGTCGGCCAGGAGGTTGTCCATGGTGCCGTGGCTGTCGCTGACTACGACCTCGGTTGCGCCGCCCGCGAAGGCACCGCGGATGGCCGCGTTCGCCTCGGCGGTCATCAACGACTGCGCCCGCGGATACCCGGAGCCGCCGCGCAGGATCTGGTCGAGCGTCGCGATTCCGGCGACCCCTTCGAGGTCGACCGAGAGATAAACGAGCACGGTGCCTTCCTTTCCGGGCAAGCGTTTCTGCCGACGTTAACGGCGCACGGATGCCTCCGCGGTCGACCGCAGTCGTGTTGCGGACGCCGGACACGTGACAGCTGTCGGCAGCGCGACGGGCCGGGGATGGCCGATGCTTTCTCCGGCACGGCGAAAATAGACTACGCTGTAGCGTATTCAGCCGTGCTTCCGGAGTCATGAGGAGTCATCGTGAGCCCAGCTCAGCCCGCGAACCCACGCCGCCGGGGACCGGCGCGCAGTTTCACCCGCGACCAGGTGGTCGGCGCGGCACTGGACGAGCTGCGGGACAGCGGCATCGACGCGGTGTCGTTCCGCAGCGTCTCGCGCCGGCTGGGCGTGAACCCGATGGCGCTCTACACGTATGTCGCCGACAAGGACGAGTTGCTCGCGGCGATGTTCGACCAGGTCTTCCGCGCGATCGGCGACACCCTCGCCGACGGAGCGCCGCGGCAGGTGCTCACCACGTACTTCACCGGTGCGTACCGGCTGATGGTCGAGTACGCGGACCTGTTCCGGCTCGTCCGGCCGACCGCGGCCGGGATGGACCGCGACCTCGCCGAGCGCGTCTACCGCATGCTCGCGGACCTCGGGGTGGCGCCGGAGCGGATCGCGGACGTCCACCTCGCTTTGCTCGAACTGACCATCGGCAGCGCCATCGCCGCGTCCGCGCGCCGGCCGGTGCTGGGGCTGCCGTCCGACGATCCGGAGCGCCCGCTGTTGTCCGCGGTGGTGCGCCGGGTCGGGGAACTGGATGTGGAAGAGCACTTCGGGCGCACCTTCGGACTGCTCCTGGATGCACTGGTGAATGGAGGCCGCGATGGCTGATTACGGCAGTTTCCTGTTTGGACTCCTCCAAGAGGACGAACAACGGGCGGCGCGGCTGCATCGCGAGTCCATCGTGATCGATATGACGTACCAGGGTCCGTGTTCCCCGGACGTGTGGACCGAGCAGCTGCGCGCCGAGCTCCCGGAATCGGCGGACTACGGCACCGCCGCGACCTTCCTGCTGGAGAAGGCAATGCGCGGCGAGTTCGAGGAGTACCACGAACTTTTCGACGCTTCCGGCGCGACGACCGGGCTCACCGGGTGCGTGCTCGAGACCGCGCAGGGTGTCCTCGATGCCGGGGTGGAAACGGCGAGGATGATCGCCGCGTTCGAGTGGCTGCGACCGGCCCGGCGCGCGGCGGACATCCGTGCGGCGCATGCCGCCGGGGAGCACGCGCTGGTCGGCATGTGTCAGCTGAACCTGTTGCGCCCCAGTGACATCGATCTTCTCGACGCGGCTGCCGCACTGGGGGTGGCGCACACGGTCGATTGTGCATACAACACTGCGACCGTCATCGGTGCCGGGTGTACCGAGAAGAACGATCCCGGCTTGAGTGCGTTTGGACAGTCCTTTGTGGACCGGTGTAACAAGCTCGGGGTCATTGTGGACACCGCACATTCCGGTCCGCGGACCACAATGGACGCTTGTGCCCGGTCGGCGTTGCCGGTGGTTGCCACGCACACCTCGGCCGCGGCGCTGTACGAATGTGATCGGGCGAAGAGTGACGAGGAATTGCAGGCCATTGCGGCCACCGGGGGCGTAATCGGGGTGGTCGCAGTTCCGTTTTTCCTGACCGACGTCGCGGCCGGGCCGAAACCGACGATCGAGCTCACCCTCGACCACATCGACTACCTCGTCCGGCTGGTCGGGGCCGAGCACGTCGGCCTCGGCACGGACTGGCCGCTCGCGCTTCCGGCCGACGTCCTGGAGCGGACGTTCCTGCCGATGGCGTTGTCCACCATGGGTTTCCGGCCGGAGCACCAGCTCGACGTCGCGGCAACGCTCGACGGGTTCCGCGACTACCGCGATCTCGTGAACATCACCCGCGGGCTCGTCGCCCGCGGCTACGCCGACCGGCAGATCGAACAGATCCTCGGCGGCAATTTCCTGCGCGTTTTCGAAGAGGTTGTCGGCTGAGCGACACAAAGGAGTGCCCGCAATGATCACTGCACAAGAACTGCAGGACCGGCTCGACCGGCTTGCGAAAGAGCACCACGTCACCGGCGCGGCGGCGGCCGTCGCGGTGGGCGAAGACGTCGTGACCGTCCACACGGGATGCGCCAACACCGCCACCGCGATGCCGGTGCGGTACGACACCTTGTTCGCCGCCGGGTCCGTCACCAAGGTCTTCACCGCTTCGCTCGTGATGACGCTGGTGGACGACGGGCTGGTCGAACTCGACGCTCCCGTGCAGCGGTACCTGCCCGAGTTCCGGCTGGCGGACGAGGCGGCCTCGGCCCGGATCACGGTGCGGATGCTGCTCAACCACACCGCGGGCATCCCCGGGCACTGCATGTTCAACCTGCCGCGGAGCCCGGAAGTCGTGGCACAGCATCTGGACCTGCTGCGCGACCATCCGTTCACGTCCCCGCCCGGCAAGTTCTGGTCGTACTCGAACGGCGGGATGGTGGTGGCGGGCCGCCTTGCCGAGGTCACCACCGGCCGGACGTGGGACGACGCGCTCGCCGAGCGGATCCTGCGCCCGCTCGGCGCACGCGGTACCACTTTCCCGGAAGAGATGATCCTCGGCTCGACGGCGGTGGGACACCTGGTCAGCGCGTCGGGGGAGGTCACGCGCGTTCCGCGGCTGCTGGTCGACTCCGGCAATGGCCCGGCGGGCGCGACGCTGTTCTGCGACATCGACGCCATGATCGCGTTCGGGCAAATGCACCTGCGGGACGGCCGGGCCGCCGACGGTACCCCGGTGCTCAGCCCGGAGTCGGCCGCGTTGATGCAGACGCCGTCCCTCGATCCGCACTGGGGGCTGCCCTTCGACAACTGGGGTCTGGGCTGGTACCTCCGCGGCACCGGCGCCGCGCGCACACTGGGTCACACGGGCGGAAACACCGGTGCGCACTCGATTCTGACGATCGCCCCGGAACACGGCTGCGCGGTTGCGGTGTTGACCAACAGCAGCAGCGGCGCGGTGCTCAACTCCCTGTTGACCGAGGAGCTTTTCCAAGACCTGTACGGCATTTCGGCTGCTCCGGTGATGGAAACGCCGGGCGACCCGGTGCCGGTGGACCTCGATCGCTACGCCGGAACATACGAGGCGGAAGGCGGCACGGTCACCGTCACAGTGCGCGGCGACCGGCTGGAAGTGGCGCAGCACATGGAAGACAGCCTCGCCGAACACCTCAACCTCATCATGCCCGGCGTGGTCCCGATGCCGCCGATGACGGTGACGCCGTGCGCGTCCGAAGGCCGGTTCCTCAGCGACGCCGGGGCGCCGGTCAGCTTCGTCGAGGATGCTTCCTACGTCTACGTCGGCCGGATCTTCCGGCGCGTGCCCGCGGCGTGATGCGCACCCTCGACGAGTACGACGTCGACGTCCGGTTCGACGAAGGCGTCACCGCCGCCGACGGGACCCGGTTGTCGGTGAACCTGTTCCGGCCCAACGGGAATCCGTCGACGGCCACCGTGATCATCTGGACCCCGCTTGGCAACGGCCGTTCGACCACCCTCGGCCCGAGTCCGGTTCCGTCGCTGGGGTCGCCGCGGCACTGCCGTCGACTTGCTGCGGCAGCTGATGCAACCGTGGTGTCGGTGGATCTTCGCGGCCGCGGCGATTCCGACGGAGACTTCGTGCCGTTCGTCCACGAGCAGGCCGATGCGGATGCCGTCGTGACCGCGCTCGCCGGGCATCCGTGGTGCACCGGGCCGATCGTGGTGATGGGACAGGGTTACGGGGCTGCTTGCGCGGTTGCCGCCGCCTGGAACGCGACCGGGTTGGTGTCGGCGGCGTTCCTGATCAGCCCGCCCGGCAGGCCTGGTGACGTGTTCCCGGGCCGCGACGGCGTCCGGCGAGCGGACCTGCTGGTCTGGCGGCACCTCATGGCCGGGCGGCATCCGCTGCCGACCCGCTTCACCGACTGGCGCGACCTGCTGACCCGGCCGTGGAAAGAGCAGGAATCCTTGCTCGGCCACGAAAACCTCGGGTGGACGGACTTCTCCGCCACCGGCCTGCCCGAGGTCACGGAGCTGCCGGTCCCCGCGACCATCCTGACCGGCTGGTGGGACCCGGCGTGCCGCCCGTCGTGGGAACTGGCGCGTCGCAGCCGTGCGGTCGAGCTGATCGTCGGCCCGTGGACGGCGTACGCGGCCCGGCATCCGGCGCAGCACGTCGGCGGGGTGGATTGGGGGCCGCGCAGTGTGGTCGACCCGCTCGAACTGCAGGTCGACCTGATCCGGCGCGCTCCCGGACAGAGCCGGATCTTCCTCACCGGGGACAACGCATGGCATCCCCATCCATCCGAAACAGCGACCTGGTCCCTCCATCCGTCGGCAGCGAGGGATGCGCGGACCACCGCGGGCGACGGACACCTCGCCGACACCCCGGGCACCGGCACAGCTGAGTTCACCAGCGACCTCACCGACCCGGTACCAGCGCAGCCCGGCATCGGCCCGGAGGCGCAGCTCGACCTCGCGTTTCTCGACGGCAGGCACGACGTGCTCGGCTACACCTCCGAGCCCGTCGCCGAGCCACGCCTGGTGATCGGCGAGCTGACCCTGGAACTGGACGCGGACAGCGATTCCCCCGCCGAAGCGCTGTGGGTGGCGTCGGTCGAGGACGTCTTTCCCGGTGGCGCGACGAGTCTGCACCTAGCGCTCGGCGTCGCCGCGATCCGGCCGGGCGCACGGAAAGCCGTGCTCCGGCTCGGTCCGATCGGGCACCGCTTCCGGCCCGGCCACCGGGTCCGGCTGCGGCTCGCCGGGACGGCCGCGCCGCTGTTCCGCCCGGTCGACCAAGCGCCCGCGCGGGAGCAGCGCCGCGTGCACCACGCGGGTACCGTGCTGCGGCTTCCGGAGGTCAGGCGATGAGCCGCCGGATCCTGTGGGCGAAGCGCATCCCCACCGGCGACGGCGACCTGGTCGCCGACGTCGTCTTCCCGCCCGGCCACGACGAAACGACCGGACCGCTGCCGACACTGGTCGCGCGGACCCCGTACGGACGTCAGAGTTTCCTCCACGACGTCTGGCTGCGGCTGGTCGATCGCGGGTATGTGCTGGTCACCTGCGATCTGCGCGGCCGCGGCGATTCCGACGGCCGGTTCACGCCCTGGCAGCGGGACACCGGCGACGGCGTCACGGTGATCGAATGGGCCGCCGCGCAACCGTGGTCGGACGGCCAGGTCGGCACGATCGGCGGCAGCTACGACGGGTTGACCCAGTGGTGGGCCGCGGCGGGCCGCCCGGAACCGTTGCGGTGCATGGTGCCGATGGCCGTCGGCGTCCGGGCGCGGCCGGGAGGACGGCCGTTCATGGACACCGGAATCCCTTGGCAGTACTGGATGTGGTGGTTTGCCTACACTGCCGGGCGCACGCTCCAGGACGTCACCGCTCCGGCGTGGGGACGGCACTGGGCGCACCGTCCGCTGCGCAGTTTCCACGAAGCCACCGGCTTTCCGAGCTCGGCTTGGCCGGACTACGTCGAGGGCCGCATCGACTGCCTCGGCTCGGGCTGGGCACTCAGCGACGAGGAACTCGCCGCCGTCGACGTGCCCGTGCTCGTCACCCTCGGCTGGTGGGACGACCTGACCACGCTGGAGACCTGGCAGGTCCTGCAGGCCGGACCGCACGCGGCGGACAAGCATCTGCTCGTCGGGGCGTGGGACCATGTCGGCAACATCGTGCCCCGGATGCGGCTCGGCGGCGAGGACGTGTCCGCCGGGACGCTCGACCCGCTCGGGGTCGCCGGGGATTTCCTCGACCGGCATCTCAAAGGCGGCACGGCCGAGCTGCCCCGCGCCCGGGTGTGGCACAGCGGGACGAACCACTGGGAAGACCTGGCCGGATACCCCGTCGCCAGCGGAGAGGCGGTGCTGCACCTCGGCGACACCGGCGTCCTGCGCGAGGAGGAGCCGGTGGACGGTTTCGACGAGTGGTGGCACAACGCGGCCGACCCGGTGGCGACGCTGACCCCGCTCGACAACTTCGCCTGGAGCGACCCGCCGCACGACCAGCGGTACCTCGAAGCCCGGCCGGATGTCTGCACGTACACCTCGGCGCCGCTGGCCGAGCCGCTGACGGTGAGTGGCCGGGTGCGGTTCGACCTGTCCGTGTCCGCCGATGCCGCCGACGCCGACGTCTTCGCCTGGGTCACCGACGTCCATCCCGACGGCCGTTCGATGCTCCCCGCCGGGTTCGAGATCGAGGGGCGGCGGCTGAGTGTCCGAAATGGACCGGACCCGGAGCCGCTCAGCGACGGGGAAATCGTGCGTGTCGGCGTCGACGCGCAATGGCTGCACCACACTTTCGCTGCCGGGCACCGCATTCGCATTCTCGTCAGTTCGGCGTTCTCGCCGACTTGCGCGCCGGTGACCGGTTCCGAAAAGCATTGGGCCGACGAGGAATACGGCCGCCCGTTCGCCATCCGGGTCCACTATGGACCCACGAACCCCAGCACCGTGCGCCTTCCGCGCCGGTGACCCCATTCATCCGGAGGTAGTCGATGTCGACGCCAGTGGATTCCGAACGAACTCGAACACCACGCATTGCCTCGATTGTGCTGCTGTGCGTTGTTGCGCTCACCTATTCGACGCTCGAAGGCATGGTCGCGCCGGCCTTGCCGATCCTGCAGCAGGCCGTCGGAGCGTCCCCGGCCGCTATTGCCTGGGTCTTCACCGGGCTACTGCTGTCCGGCACCGTTGCGGCGCCGCTGATCGGCCGCCTCGCCGACGTGTACGGGCCGAAACGGGTGCTGCTCGCAGTGCTCGGTCTGGTCGCGCTCGGGACCCTGCTCGCCGGGCTGGCGAATTCGATGGTGGTCCTTGCGCTCGGCCAAGCACTGCAGGGGTTCGGGCTGGGTTTCGTACCACTGTCGATTGCGATTCTGAGCGGATTGCGGCGAGGTTCGTCCGGCAAGGGCGACGTCGGGCTGATCATCGGGATGTCCGGGTTCGGCACCGTCGCCGGTGGCCTGCTCGCCGGGCCGTTGCTGACCGTGCTCCCGTACCGGTTCATCTACTGGATCCCGCTCGGCGTCCTGGTGCTCACCGCGGTGCTGGTGACCGTGGTGCTGCCCGCCACGGCCGCCAGCGCCGAACGACGGATCGACTGGGCGGGTGCGGTGCTGCTGTCCGGGGGACTGGTCGCCCTGCTGCTCGGGATCACGTTCGTGCCCACCGCGGGCTGGACCTCCGGCGCGGTCCTCGGCCTCCTCGCGGGCGCGGTGGTGCTGCTGACAGGCTTCTTCGCGGTCGAGCGGCGGACCGCGCAACCGCTGGTCGACCTGCGGGCCGGGGGCCGTTCGATGGTCGTCACGTACATCATCGGGTTCGCGACCGGCTGGGCGGCTTCGGCGACGTTCGTGCTGCTGCCGTTGATCGTGGCGGCTCCGGCTGCCTCCGGGTACGGCCTCGGCGCCGGCCCGCTCACTACCGGGACCTTGCTGACCGTCTTCGGGTTGCTCGGTGCGGCTTCGGCTCCGCTTGCGGCACCGCTGGAGCGGCTCCTCGGCGCACGGCTGCTGCTGGTGCTGTCGTGCCTCCCGCTGGTCGCGGCTCCACTCGTCCTGCTGTTCGGGCCACCCGGGTTCGGCAGGCTCGTGGTCGCCGCCGGGATGATCGGCTTCGGGTCCGGGCTGGGGTTCTCGCAGGCGATGAACGTGGTCGTGAGTGCAGTGCCGGTGGACCGTCTGGGCAGTGCGAGCAGCACGGTGTACGTCGTGCGCGGAGTCGGTAGCACGCTGGGTGCACAGGTGACCGGCAGCCTGCTCACGCTCACGATCCTGCCTGCACTCGGGGTTTCGGCGTGGAGCGGCTTCGTCGTCGCGCTGATCATCGCGGCCGTGGTCGCGATCGTGGCGACGCTCAGCGCCGGGAGCCTGCCGCGTGGTACGACCGAACCGGCGAGCACTGCCGGCCCGGTACAACAGTTCTTCGAGGAGCGGACATGAGGAAACCCCAGCGGGTCGTGATCGTCGGGGCCGGAGCGGTGGGCCTGTCCTGCGCTTGGTTCCTGCAGGAACACGGCGCGGACGTCGTCGTGCTCGACCGCTCCGGGGTCGGCGCGGGTGCGTCGTGGGGCAACGCCGGGTACGTCAGCCCGGCGATGGCGGCGCCGCTGCCGGAACCGGCCCTGTTGCGTGAGGGAATCCGCAGCCTGCTCACCCCGGGTTCGCCGGTCAGCGTGAGCGGACGGGTGTCCGCGTCGATGCTCGCTTTCCTGGCCGGGTTCACCCGCAACTCGACCGCGGCGCGGTGGCGGCGGGGGATGGCCGCGCTGGGACCGCTGGGCCGGGACAGCATTCCGGCGTTCGACGAGCTGGTCAGCGGCGGGGTCGCGGCCGAAGTGCGGGAAGGCACGTACCGCGTCGGGTTCGCGGCGGGCCACCATCCGGCCGGTCTCGAACACGAACTGGAGACCGCGCGCGAGGCAGGGCAGACCGTGCCGTTCCGGAGCACCTCGGGGCACGAGCCGCCGTTTTCGAGCCGGATCACGCAGATCGTGCACCTCGACGGCCAGCGGTTCGTCGCTCCGGGGCAGTTCGTGGACGCGCTCGCCGACTCGGTGACCAAACGGGGCGGCGAGATCGTCGAAGGTGCTCAGGTGCGTTCGATCGGGTTCGGTCAAGGGGGCTTGCAGGTCACCGGGACTCCGTATCGCGGCGACGCGGTGGTGCTCGCCACCGGCGCGTGGCTGCCGGAGCTGGCCCGGCCGCTCGGCGTGCGCACGCCGGTGCAGGCCGGGCGTGGTTACTCGTGCAGTGTGTCGTGGGACCGCCCCATCACGACGCCGATCTATCTCCCCGGGGTCCGCGTCGCCATTACCCCGTACGGAAATCGCGTGCGGGTCGCGGGCACGATGGAGATCGCGCACCGGGACGCGCCGTTCGACCGCGCCCGGCTCGACGCGGTTCTCCGGTCGGCCCGCCCGCTGGTCGAGGGTGCCGACTGGGACGACGTGCAGGAGCCGTGGGTGGGCGCCCGGCCGCTGACCCCGGACGGCCTGCCGCTGATCGGACCGGCGAAGATGGAGGGGGTCCACATCGCCGGTGGCCACGGGATGTGGGGCCTCACGCTCGGGCCGATCACCGGCAAACTCCTGGCGCAGCAGATCATGAGCGGCATTGCCGTCCCCGAGCTGGCGCCGTTCGACCCCCTGCGGTCGCGGTGAGGACTCCGGCATTACTCGTCGACGAGGCTGCCCTGCGGCACAACCTCGACACCATGTCGGCCGCCTTGCCGGGCGCTGCGCTGCGTCCGCATGTGAAGGCACACAAGTGCACGGCGATCGCGAAACGGCAGTACGCGAACGGGCACCGGTCGTTCACGTGCGCGACGCTGCGCGAGGTCGAGGTGATGGCCGACCACGGCCTCGGCGAGGATTTGCTGCTGGCCAACGAGGTACTCGACGCGCGGCGGCTCGACCGGCTCGTCGAGGCCGGTGCGCGGATCACGCTCGCTGTCGATTCGCCGGAAACGGTCGACGCCGCCGCGGCGAGCGCGGTACGGGAAGTCCTGATCGACGTACGGGTCGGGCTTGCGCGGTGCGGGGTCAAGCCTGATGCGGCAGGCAGTCTGGCGGACTTGGCCCGGTCACGCGGCTTGGCGGTACGCGGGGTGATGGGGTACGAGGGACAGCTGATGCTCGTCGCCGATCGGGACGAACGCCGGCGCGCTGTCGAGTCGGCAATGACCGGTCTGCTGGCGGCTGCGGCGGATGTCGGCGGCGAGCTGATCAGCGGCGGGGGAACGGGGACGTACGCGGACAACGTGTGGGTCACCGAGGTGCAGGCGGGCTCGTACGTGCTGATGGACACCGCGTACGCCGCACTGGGATTTCCGTTCCGGCAGGCGCTTTTCGTGCTGGGTACGGTGATTTCGGTTTCCCGGAAGTGGGCGGTGGCGGATGTGGGCCTGAAGGCGCTGGGGATGGACCACGGCCTCCCGGCGATCGACGGCGCGGAGGTGCTGTTCTGCAGTGACGAGCACGTCACGTTCACCCCGGCGGACGGGGCCGCGGTGGGGGACCGGGTGCTGGTGCAGCCTGCCCACGTGGACCCGACGGTGGCCCTGCATGAGCGGATGTACGTCGTCGACGGGGATGAGATACGGGAAACGTGGCCGGTGGACATGCGCGGCTGGTGATGCTCGCCGGGGTACCGCAACCGGTTCGGCGCGGTCCTGTCCCCGGGCAGGTGGTCTCTCCGACGATGGCGGACATCCCTGCCAGCGAGGAGGCCCGATGCCCGCCGGAGACCCGTTGCCCGCGGCGAAGACCGTCGCCGAGCTCTTCCAGCTGACCGCGCGAGCACACCGGGACCGGGTGGCGGTGCGCAGTTCCGACGGTCGCGTGGAGTTCACCTGGGGGCAGTACGCCGAGCGGGTCGAGCGGATTGCCACCGGGCTGGCCGCGCTGGGGGTGCGCCGCGGCGACACCGTGGCGCTGATGCTCACCAACCGGCCGGAGTTCCATCTCGTGGACACGGCGGTGCTGCATCTGGGTGCGACGCCGTTCTCGGTGTACGCCACGAGCCCGCCCTCGCAGATCGCCTTCCTGTTCGCCAACGCCGGGAACCGCTTGGTGGTGACGGAAAAGCAGTGGGTGGACACAGTCCGGGCGGCGGGCGCCACCCAGGTCGTGTGCGCCGGCCGTCCGGTCGAGGGCACCGTGTCGCTGGCCGATGTGGAGGCGATGCGGCCGGAGAGGTTCGACTTCGCGGCGACCTGGCGATCCGTGCAGCCCGGCGACCTGCTCACGATCATCTACACCTCCGGGACCACCGGGCAGCCGAAGGGCGTCGAACTGGAGCACCGGGCCATGCTCGCGTCCCTGCGCGGCGGACTGGACCTGGATTTCGTGGCGGCCGGTGCCCGGGGCGGGCGGCTGGTGTCGTACCTCCCCGATGCGCACGTGGCGAACCGCTACTTCAGTCATTACCTGGCCATGGCCGGGGGAGCGTCGATCACCACGGTCGCCGATCCGAAGACGATCGCCGCGGTGCTCCCGGCTGTGCGGCCGACGGTTTTCCTCGGGGTACCGGCGTTCTGGCAGAAAATGCAGAAGGCGATCAGTGCGACGGGCGGGGTTCGTGGCCGCGTTGTGCGGTGGGCGCTCGCTCAACGGCAGGCCGGGCTTCGCCACGCGGTCGCCGACCGGCTGGTGTTGCGCACGCTGCGGGCCCGGCTCGGCTTGGCCGACGCGACCGCAGTGATCACCGGTGCCGCGCCGATCGCTCCCGGCGTCGTCCGGTTCTTCCTGGCCCTGGGCATCCGGCTGTGCGAGGGATGGGCGATGTCCGAATCGGCGGCGGGCGGCACGATCGGGCGGCCGGGGTCGGTCCGCCCGGGCACGGTCGGGACACCGATGCGCACGATCGAGGTGAAAGCGGCCGGCGACGGTGAACTCCTGCTGCGCGGCCCGACTCTGATGCGGGGCTACCGCGGCGACCCCGTCCGTACGGCCGAGGCGTTCGACGCGGAGGGCTGGCTGCGCACCGGTGACGTCGGGGTGATCGGCGCGGACGGGTACGTCACGATCGTCGACCGCAAGAAAGACCTGATCATCAACGCGTCCGGGAAGAACATGGCCCCGGCCGGGATCGAGCACGCGGTGCTGGCGTCCTGCCCGCTCGTCGCCTCCGCGGCGGCCATCGGCGACGGACGGCCGTACGTCGTCATGCTGCTGACGCTCGACCCGGATGCGGCCCGGGATTTCGCGGTGGCCCAAGGAATTTCGCCGGATCTTGCCGCGCTGGCCGCGGATCCGATCGTGCAGGAGGAAGTCGGACGCGGGATCACCCGGGCGAATGGGCTGCTGTCGCGGGTGGAACAGGTCAAGTACTTCCGGGTCCTGCCGGATTCCTGGGTGCCGGGAAGCGAGGAGCTGACGCCGACGGGCAAACTCCGCCGCCGGGCCATCGCGGCGAAGTACGCGGACGAGATCGAGGCGCTGTACCGGTGAGCTACGGCAGCCGGTAAGCGCCCGGCGGCCGGCCGGTCCAGCGGCGGAATGCCCGGCGAAACGCGCTGGCCTCGGAGAAACCCAGCCGTCGCGCGAGATCCTCAACGGATTCCGTACCCCGGTTCAGGCTGGCAATGGCGGCGTCGCGCAGCAGGTCCTCCTTGATCTGGCCGATCGAGGTGTGTTCCGCGCGCAGCAATCGCCGCAGGTGCTGGGTGCTCACGCCGAGCCGGGCGGCGATGTCGTCGGGGGTGGGCCAAGGGCCGTGCAGGCCGTGCTCGAGGATCTTGCGTACCTGGTCTGCCTGCGACGACCCGTAGTCGCGGGTGGCGAGGAGCACGTGCGGCTGGTCGCGCAGGAAATCGGCCAGCTCGGTCTCATCGCGCACCAGGGGAGCGGCCAGCAGTGTGCTGTCGAAGGCGAGGACGAGACTGCCGGCGCCGAAGTGCGGGTGCCGGCCGAACACGAGCTCGTACTGGGTGGCGTAGTCCGGCGACGGCCACGGCACGCGCAGGTCCCGCAGTGCAACACGCCGGCCGAGCAGCCAGCTGACCAGCCGGTGCAGCAGCGTGGCGAGGTACTCGGCAGCCATGTGGTCCGGGTCGTCCAGCCCGCTGACGTCGAGCTCCACCTCCGCCAGCGGCTCCCGCACGGTGACCTGCAGGTTCGGCATGCCGGGGAGCACCGCCGCGGCGTCGGTGAGCCGTTGCAGCGCGGTCCGCAGGTCGGGCACGTGGATCACCGAGCGCAGCACGAGCTGGAACATGCCGAGCGGAGCGGGCGGGCCGAGGCCGAACAGTTCGTCGCCGGTGAGGATCCACAGTTCCTGGGTCAGCTCGGAAACCTGCCGATGCGTGACGTGCCCGGCGCGCGGAAGCCCGGCCGGGTCAGCGGGAATCCCGGTGCGGCGCAGCAGCGAGGCGACGTCGAGACCGCGCCGCTCGCCGATCCGCACCAGCCGTCTCGCCATGCTGGCCACCGCCGCGGCGTCGTCGTCCACGACCCGATGCTAACCGGTGCGCGGGGCGGTGTTGTGGTTTGCGGTGGGGTGCCGGCTGGCGACTGCTGCGGTGTTGTTGTTCGCGGGGTCGCTGCCGCGTCGTCGTCGACGATGTGATGCTGGCTGGCCGTTGGCGCGGCGTTGTGGTTCGTGATGCGTTGCCGGCCGGTGCGCGCTGCGGTCACGGGATGTGCGAGCTCCGGTGCTCGGCAAGCACGGCGCCGCACCGTAATTTCGGAGAACGGTCCGACGTCCGGAAGGAATGCCCGCATGACCACCACCAGTACCAGGCCGGTGCGCCTGCCCGCTCCGGCGGCGCAGCGCCGGTACGGCTGGCTCGCCCTCGGAGCGGCGCTGCAGCTGCTCGCCGTGGGCGGACGCTGGGACATCGCCCTTGCCGCGTGGGTCTTCCCGATCTTCCTGCTGCGCTTCGTCCGGGTCAGCCGTCCGGCCTGGGGCCTGCTGCTCGTAGTGCCGGTGTTCGCTGCGGGCGGATTGTTCTGGGCGTGGCAGCTCGCGGTGCCGTTCACGGTCCTGACCGTCGCCGGGGTGATCAGCCTTGCGGTGGTCGTGATCCTGGCGTATGCGGCGGACCGCTTTGCGCCGCCGAAACTGCGGTTGCTCACCTACCCGGCCACGCTGACCGCGTCGGCGTTCCTGCTCGGCTCCTTCAGCCCGTTCGGCACCGCTTACGGCTTGCAGGCGGTGACCCAGCACGACAACCTGGCGCTGCTGCAGGCGACGTCCGTGGCCGGGCCGTACGTGATCACGTTCCTGATCGGTCTCGTGGCCACCGCGGCCAATCACCTGTGGGAGCACGGGATTTCGTGGTCCGGCGCGAAGCCCGCGCTCGTCACAGCCGCCGTGCTGGCCGCGGTGCTCGGGCTCGGACAGGCGTGGCTGGCCTGGGCTCCAGCAGCGACTTCGCCGACCGTCCGCATCGGCGCCGTCAACCCGTCCAATGCGTCGCTGGCGCGAGCACAACAGTTGTTGGGCACAGCGCCGACCGACCTGGCGGGTATGTCCCACCGCGATCCGTCCACCGTGCGCGCGGCGGCAGACGTGATCAACCGCCAGCTTTTCGCCGACACCCGGCAGGCTGCGCAGGCGGGCGCGAAGATCGTCGTCTGGTCGGAAAACGCGGCCCGCTTCCGCGCGGTGGACGAACCGGCATTCCTGGCCGAGGCCGGCGCGCTCGCCCGGGAAACCGGGATCTACCTGGAGGTCGCCGCGAACGTCTACCTGCCCGACGCCCCGTACGGCCGCGACCAGACCGTGCTGCTCGGCCCCGACGGCGCCGTGCGGTGGACCTACCAGAAGCACCATCCGATCCCGGGCCTGGAAAACTACGCACCCGGCAGCGGCCCGGTTCCGGTGATCGACACGCCGTACGGCCGCCTGTCGAGCGTGATCTGCTACGACGCCGACTTCCTCGAAACCGCCCGCGTGGCCACCGACATCATGCTGGTCCCCGGCGGCGACTGGCCCGAGATGGGCCGCATCCACACCCAGATGGCGAGCCTGCGGGCGATCGAGAACGGCTACGCCCTCGTGCGCGCCGACCTGAACGGCTCGTCCCAGGCATTCGACCGGCAGGGTCACGTGCTGTCCCAGCAGGACACGACTCCTGGCGACAATGCGCCGTGGCTCGCGGACGTGCCGACTCAGGATGGTGCGAGGACGCTTTATGGGCTGGTGGGGAACTGGTTCGCGTGGGTGTGCACTGCGGGTGCCCTGGTCGCGGTCGGGTTGGCTGTCAGGGCGCGGCGTCCCTGAACCCCTTCCACACCCGGTATTTCTCCGGACAGCAGACCGCGCACGGCCGGTACCCCGCCGCGATGGCTGTTGCCTCGTCGGCGAAGAACACGCGGTGCCGGACGTACCCGCCGCGGGCGATGGCGTCTCGTGCGCTTGGGCAGTCCAAGCGGCCGTAGATGTGGCTGCGCCGGTGGCCGCCCCAGGTGCCGGGGGTTGCGGATTCGTAGGGGTGGCCGTCGGTGCCCAGCAGGGTGAACATGTCAGGCGGCGTCGTGGAAGACCAGGGCGAGGGTGTGCCGTTCGCCGCTGCGGAGGGCGGACACGCCGTGCCGGACCGGGGCCGCGGACCAGCCTCGTGCGGACTGGACCGGCCGGTCTCGCGTGGTGAACACGTACCCGTGCCCGTGCGGGAGAAGCGTTGCCGTACCACGGGATTGGGCCCGCGGGCGTTGTTCGACGAGCAGGAACTCGCCCCCGGTGTGGTCGACGCCCGGTTCGTTCAGGTTGATCACCACCTGCAGCGGGAACACCAGGTCGCCGTAGAGGTCGCGGTGCAGGGCGTTCCAGTCGTTTTCCTGGTAGCGCAACAGGATCGACGTGGACTTGGTCTGCCCCGCGCGGTGACACTGCTCGAGCCATGCGTCGAGGCTGTCCGGCCACGGCGCGGCGCGGCCGAGCCGGGACCACCAGTCGCGGGCGATCGGCAGGAGCCGCGGGTACAGCGCCTGCTTGAGCTGCTCGATCGGCTCCGGGTACGGCGCGGCGAAGTAGCGGTACTCGCCGGACCCGAAGCGGTGCCGGTTCATGTCGACGGTGCTGCGGAACAGCTCGTCACGCGGGTACAACTCCCGGATGGCAACGGTTTCCTCCGCGGTGAGCAGCTGCGGAAGCAGAGCGCCACCGTACTGGTCGAGCTCCGCGGCGACGGTTGTCCAGTCGGTGTTGTCGACGCGGTGTTGCCACGGGGTCATGCCGCCTCCAGCTGCAGGAGGGTGGTTTTGGCTTGGCAGGGCACGACGACGGGCTGCGGGTTGGTTGCGGGTGCGGTGCCCACGGCCCGGTCAGCTGTGCGGTTGCCGACGAGTTCGGAAACTTGGCTGTAGTTGCGGGTTGCGCCGTATTCGTTTTCCGGGAGGTGGCGTTGGACGAGCCGGCGGAAGCTGTGGGACAGCGACTGGTCGAGCTCTGCGGCGACGGTTGTCCAGTCGGTGTTGTCGACGCGGTGCCGCCACGCGGTCATGCCGACTCCAGCTGCAGGAGGGTGGTTTTGGCTTCGGGGCCGCCGATGTAGCCGCCGAGGCTGCCGTCGGCGCGGAGTACCCGGTGGCACGGCACGACGACGGGCAGGGGGTTGGTCGCGCAGGCCGTGCCGACGGCGCGGACTGCTTTCGGGTTGCCGACCAGTTCGGCTACCTGGCCGTAGCTGCGGGTGCCGCCGTATTCGATTTCCGGGAGGCGGCGCTGGACGAGCTGGCGGAAGCCGTGGGACAGCGACAGATCGAGGTCGACGTCGAACGTCCGGCGTTGTCCGGTGAAGTACTCGTCCAGTTCGCGGACCACGATGTCCAGCCGCGCCGGGGCGCGCAGGACGCGTGGGCTCAGCTTGCGGGCGAGGGTGTCGAGGACCTGGTCGTGGCCCTCGCTCGCGTACGCCACGCGGACCAGGCCGGCCGGAGTCGCCGCGAGGAGCAGTTCCCCCACGGGCGTGTCGACGGTGGTGTAGGCGACGTCGAGGAGTTCCTCGGCCATGGCGCGCGCGATCAGCCGGTGGTGGAGGTCGCACAGGACTACGGCATCGGCGGACGTCGACAGCAGGTCGGTGAGGTCGTTCATCGCAGGGCCCCTTCCGTGCCGGGGTACGTTTTCCGGAGGTTCTTGATGCCGTCGGCGGCGGCGCGGCGGACGGCCTCGGTGGTGCTGCCGAGGATTTCGGCGATCTCGGCATACGGCAGATACGCGACGTAGTGGTACGCGACCGCTTGCCGTTGCTTGTCCGACAGGGCCCGGACGGCGGCCCACAGCTCGGTGCGGTCGGCGCCGGGCAGGCCGAGCCCGGTGGGGGAGTCGGGCAGGTCGCCGACCGGCAGCGGACGCCGTTTGGCCGCGCGCAGGACGTCGAGCGCCTTGCGGTGCGCGATGGTGACCAGCCAGGCTTCGACGTTGGCGTCGGCCGGGAGATCGGGGTACGCGCGCAGGGCGGCGATGAAGGCCTCCGACCACGCGTCCTCGGCGTCGTGCGGCCCGAGGAGCACGCGGCACACCCGCAGCACGGCCGGTCCGTGCTGCTCGACGACCTTCTCGAACGGCTGCTTCACCTGCTCCCGCCCGTCCCCGTTTCCAACGACCCCACTGTCCCCATAGTCTCCAGCGCCAGCAGAGCCCGCTTGCGTTTGAGGCCACCGGCGTACCCGGTCAACGCCCCGTCGGCGCCGACCACCCGGTGGCACGGCACGAAAATACACAGCGGATTCGCGCCGACAGCCTGCCCGGCCTCCCAGGCCAGCGATCGTCCGCCGAGCTGTTCCGCGATGGCGCCGTACGTGGTGGTGGCACCCCGCGGAATGGCCGCGACGATCGCCCACACCGCCCGCTCGAACCCGGTACCCTCCGCGGCAAGCGGCAGGTCGAACGCCTCCCGCCGCCCGGCGAGGTACTCGGTCAGCTGCTCACCCGCCTCGGCCAGCAGCCGGTCGTCGGCAACCCCGAGCCCGAACGTCTCCGGCGCCGGCCGCCGCACGTGGTGGCGGAAGTACAGCCCGGTGATGGCCTCCCCGGTCGCCACCAGCGTGACCGGGCCGAGCAAGGTGTCGACGACCGTGTGTCGGGTCTCCATCGCACTCTCCGTTCTCCTCACCGGGTAGACGCCCGCCGCGCGGCAAACGTGAGGTCCGATGTGGTTGGCTCGGGCAGTCCAGTCGGCGCCGACTCCTCCGGAGGACCTGATGAAGCCGCGTTTCGTCCTCGCGCTTCCGTTGTTCGACGAGGCCGTGCACGCGGATCTGCGGCAGCGCGCGCACGTCGTCGTGTGCCCGGACCACGACGAAGCCACCGTTGCAGCTGCGCTCGCCGGCGCCGACGTGCTGATCGCCCGCGGACCGGCGAAGTTCGGCGCCGCGCTGTTCGACCGTGCGGACCGGCTGTCGGTGGTCGCGACCGTCGGGTCCGGCTCCGACTCGATCGACGTCGGGGCCGCGACCAGAGCCGGGATCGTCGTCACCAACGGGGCGGGCGTCGCGCCGGTCCCGGTCGCCGAGTACGTGCTCGGTGCGCTCGTGCTCGGGCAGCGCCGGTTGCTGGAGGAAAGCGACCGGCTGTTCCGCGGCGGCTACGCCCGCTGGGACGCCCGCTACGACGGCATGACCGGGCGGACAGCGTCCCGGACCCGGCTCGGGCTGGCCGGCCTCGGCCAGGTGGGGACCGAGGTCGCCCGCCGGGCGGTGCTGGGACTCGGCATGGAGACGAGGTACTTCGACCCGCGGGCCACGCCACCCGCCGAACTCGGACTGACGCCCGCCGCGTCACTGGACGAGCTCTTCGCGTGGGCCGACACGGTGAGCCTCCACGTGCCGCTCACCCCGTCGACCCGGCACCTCGTCGGTGCCGCCCAGCTCGCTCTGCTCGGCCCCGATGGCGTCCTGATCAACACCTCCCGCGGGCCGGTGCTCGACCAGCCCGCGCTGCTGGCGGCACTGCGCGCGGGCACGATCCGCAGCGCGATCATCGACGTCATCGACCCCGAGCCGCCGGACGCGGACACCCTCGCCGTCCTCGCGGGCACGCCCGGGCTGTTCGTCACCCCGCACATCGCGGGCGTCACCAGGGAAGCACTGCACGACCTCTCGCGGTCGGCGGTCGAACGGGCCTTCGCGACGCTTGCCGGCGAGCGGCCGTCAAGCCTGGTCAACCCCGAGGTGTGGGACGTCCGGCGGCGATTCCCGGCCGGCTGACCCGGCGCGCAGGAGCGCGGTGCACTGCCGGGTCGCCTGCCGGATGGCGTTCTCCAGCAGGGGATGCTTGCGATGGAACTGCGCGAGCCCGGTCGACACGGCGACAGTCGCGCGCAACCGGCCGTCCGCGCCGGTGACCGCGCCGGCCATGCAGGCGGTGCCAGTGGCGACCTCCTCGATCTCGACGGCGAGCCCGGTCGCCCGGATCAGCTCGAGCTGCGGCAGGAGGTCGCCGACCGTTCCGATCGTGTGCTCGGTGTACCGGGTGAGCCCGTTGGTTTCGCAGTAACCGAGCACGTCGCCGGCGGGCAGGGTCGCGAGCATCATCTTGCCGAACGCCGTGGCGTGCGCGGCACCGGCCGTCCCGACCTCCAGCATCGGGATCGCGGGCGCACCGGCGGATTCGGCGACATAGGCGACAACGGGTTCCAGCCCGCGGTAGAGCGAGTAATAGGCGGCGGTGCCGGTGGCCGCGTGCACCTGGTCGACGATGTTCGCGATCCGCGGCCCGACGCTCAGCCGCTCGCGCAGCAATTGGTACAGCGGCGGGATCTTGTACCCGAGCCCGAAGCCGTGCAGGTCGCCGAGATGGACCAGGTAGCCCTCCGCGACGAGCGTGTTGAGCAGCCGGTAGGTGCTCGACAGGTTGTAGCCGAGCCGCCGGGCGACCGCTTTGGCCTGGATGCCGTCGTTCGCCGCGGCCACGACCTCCAGCACTCGCAACGCGCGCTGCACGGAACTCACCCCACTGCCGTTGCCGTCACGGGACACCGGACCACCTTCCGATCGAGGAGACCGGAACCGAGCCTGCGCCCCGGAAAGCGCGCCCGCAACGGCCGCGATTCCGCCTGGGCATAAAACGGGCACGGCAGGCTTGCCGGGTGCGGCGGCCACCCCGCAAGGTGGACTCTCCAAGCACGGCAAGGGAAAGGCAGCAGCCATGAAGGCAGTCCGGGTGCACCGGTACGGGGAGCCACCCCGGCTCGACGACGTCGCCGAGCCCACCGTCGGCTCGCCGCAGGACGTGGTCGTCCGCGTCGGCGCGGCCGGCTTGTGCCGCACCGATCTGCACGTGCTCGAAGGCCAGTGGAAGGAGATCCAGCACCCCCCGCTGCCGTACACGCTCGGCCACGAAACGCGGGCTGGATCGCGGACATCGGCAGCGCGGTCACCGGGCTTGCCCCGGGCGACCCGGTGATCCTGCACCCGCTGGTCACCTGCGGGCTGTGCGCGGCGTGCCGGTCCGGCGAGGATTCGCATTGCGCCGACGCGGCTTTCCCCGGCCTGAACACCGACGGCGGCATGGCCGGTTACCTGCGCACCAATGCGCGTGCCGTGGTGAAGCTCGAACCGCACTTGCAGCCCGCGGATGTCGCCGCGCTCGCCGACGCCGGGCTGACCGCGTACCACGCGGTGCGCAAAGCGGTGCCGCTGCTGCCACCGGGCACCCGCCGTGGTGATCGGCGCCGGAGGTCTCGGCCACATCGGCGTCCAGGTGCTGGCCGCGCTCACCGCCGCGACGATCACCGTGGCCGACCGGTCCGCCGAGGCCCTCGATCTGGGCCGCACCCTCGGCGCGCACCACCTGGTCGACGCCACTGAGGATCCGGTGGACCGGCTGCGGGACATCACCGGCGGCGGCGCGCACGTGGTGTTCGACTACGTCGGTGAGCACGGCACGCCCGGCCAGGGAATTGCCGCGCTGCGCAACCGCGGCAGTTACTTCGCCATCGGGTACGGCGGGCGCGTCGACGTGCCCGCGATCGAGCTGATTTCCCGCGAGATCAATGTGGTCGGCAATCTGGTGGGCAGCCACCAGGACCTCACCGAGCTGATGACCCTGACCGCGCAAGGGAAAGTCACCCTGCACACCACTGCGTACCCGCTCGACGCCTTCGCCGACGCGATTCACGATCTCGAATCCGGCAAGCTCGTCGGCCGCGGAATCCTCATCCCCAGCTGATCCCTCCAGGAGAATCCCATGAGCCGCAACCCTTACCGTGACCTTCCGCCCGTTCCGTCCTTCGCCCTGCGCAGTGCCGACGTCGCCGACGGCCGGACTTTGCCCACCGCGCAACGCAGCGGCATCTTCGGCGCCGGCGGGGAAGACGTTTCCCCGCAGCTGTCGTGGTCCGGTTTCCCCGCCGGGACACAGAGTTTCGCGGTGACCGTGTACGACCCGGATGCCCCCACGGCGAGCGGATTCTGGCACTGGGCCGTCGCAGACGTTCCCGTCGGCGTCACCGAACTGCCGTCCGGGGCGGGCGACGAAACCGGCGGCAAGCTCCCGCAGGGCGCGGTGCAGCTCGCCAATGACGCCGGATTGCGCCGCTACCTCGGCGCCGCCCCGCCCGCCGGGCACGGCGTGCATCACTACCACGTGGTTGTGCATGCCGTCGACGTCCCCTCGTTGCAGCTGCCGGACGGCGCGACCCCGGCATTCCTGGGGTTCACGCTCTTCAGTCACACGCTGGCGCGGGCGGTGCTGGTGCCGGTGTACGAGGCTTGACGGGGGTGCCGCCCGGTCGTACACGACCCGGCGGCACCGCTACTCGGTGTAGCGGTTGCGCAGGTCCTCGCAACCGCGCAAATGCTCGGCGGACAGGCGCCGTGCGGCGTCGCCGTCGCCGTCGATCACCGCTTGCAGGATGGCCTCGTGCTCGGCGATCAGCTGCGCGATCACCGGCTGCGGATGGGTGAGCGCCTGCAGGTGCGACAGCAACGTCCGGGACACCGTGTCACGCACCGCGAGCATCATGATGGTGAGCGCCTGGTTGCCCGACGCCCGGACGATCTCCAGGTGGAAGCGGACGTCCGCGATCTCGAACGCTTCGAGGTCGGTGCCTGCCGCGCGCATGAACGCGATCTGGTCCCGCGCGGCCGTGAGGTCGGGCCGGGGGGTGCGGATCGCGGCATGCTCCGCACCGCTGCCCTCGAGCGCGATGCGGAGGCCGATGAGATCGTCGAGCGGCACGCGGCCGAGCCGCAGCAGGTGCACCAGCGTGTCACGCAGCGGATCGGTGGTGAGCGCATCGGGCGCGACGACCCGCAACGGCGACGTGGGGCCCGCCGCGACCGCCAGCCCCTTGGTCTGCAGTGCGCGCAGTGCCTCGCGGACCGTGGTGCGCCCGACGCCGAAGCGCTCGGACAGCTCGCGCTCGGGCGGCAGGGCGCTGCCCGGCGGCAGCTCCCCGCTGAGGATCGCCTCCCGGAGCGCGTCGGCGACCTGCTCGTAGACCGGGCGGCGCTCGAGGGACTGCGGGGCGGAATCCATGCCGCCGATCGTACACCGGACGCCTGTCTTGTCGGACCACGCGGGACCAACCTTCTTCGTGCTGTCGCCTGTCTGTCCAGTTTCCGGGATGGATCTGCGTATCACCATCGGGACGAGACCTCACTTGTCAGACCAGCAGTCCGCAGCTCTCAGGCACTCGCTACCGGGGAAGCGGTCGCGGCGTGCTTCCCGGCGCGCCAGGCGTAGGTGATGATCGGCCCGAGCGTGCCCCCGCCGCCCCAGTAAGCCTTGCCCGAAGGAGACGCGGCGCAGTTGCCCACTGCATAAAGGCCGGGAATGGGGTTTCCGCCGACCGTCAGGACCCGGCTGTGCGCGTCGACGCGGGGCCCGCCTTTGGTGTCGAGCATTCCGGCGGCGAGAATCACCGAGTAGTACGGACCATCGGCAGCGAGCGGGGCCATGGTCGGATTCCCGGTGACTGCCGGTTCCACCCACCCCGCCTTGCCGGGGCCGAAGGAAGCCGCTTGGTTGGTCGCACCACTGCCGAGCTGCGCGTCGGTCCCCAGCGTGATCGCATTGGCCACCAGCCGGTACAGATAACGCTCGACTTCGGTTTCCCCGCGCCGGAAATCGTCGTCACGGCCTTGCCGCGCGAAACCGTTGAACCGCTCGACCGTGGCCGCCAGCTGCCCGGTGAAACCGGCGTCGAGCCGCAGTCCGCCGGTGGCGGTGGCCAGCCTGGCGAGCCGTTCGTCGATCCGCCCGGCCAGCTGCTCCAGGGTGTCGCCCCGGATGACGTGACTGTCGTCGTCGCCGATCGCGGGCAAGGCGCCGCCGTCGAACGGGGTGCCGCGGAATCCGTCGTAATTGGCCTGGTCGAAGATCGCGAACATCAGCATGTTCGGGTATTCGCAGCGGGCGCCGTCGAATTCCAGCATCGGCCCGGTCGCCTCGTTGTACACGGTCTTTTCGTTCATCGTCCGGCGGCCGTAGCGGTTGACGCAGAGCACGCTGTCGCCGACGACGCTGAACGTCCCGGTCAGCGCCGGATCCCCGGCCACCGCCCGTTCGAGCTGGATCGGCGTGTTCCACGATTCGGCCATATTGCGCAGGTCGGCGCCGAGGGACTGCGCGATCGCCACGAAGTCACCCTCGTTGGTGGCCGCCGCGCAGCCGCCGAACACCGGACCGCGGAGGTACGAACGCCGCAGGTCCGCGTTGTGCGTGAAGCCGCCGGACCCGAAGATCACCGCACGCGCCGCGTGGACGGCCCGGCGTCCGCGCGGGGTTTCGGCGAGGACGCCGACGACCCGCTCGCCGTCGGCGACCACGCTCACCACCCGGTGTTCGAGCTCGATCCGGCCACCGCGCTGCTCCAGCGCCCCGGTCAGCTGGCGGATCAGTTCCGGGCCGTCGCCGGGGTCGCCGCCCGGGGTGCACGGCGCCAGCGTGCGGCCGTGCACGACGTCGTCGACCGCCGAGTAGAAATTCGGGATGTCCGGCAGCGGGACGGTGGCGAGGGCCCCCTTCTCCGCGAGATCGGCGAACGCTGCGGCGCCTTCGCCGAGAAACAGGCAGATCCCGTCGTATTCCCATTCCGGCAGACCCAGAAACGGAGAGTGCGGCGAATACGACTGCGGCCGGGAAGTCCGCGCCAGATAGTGCAACGCGCTTTCCCTGGTGTCGGCGAGCCCGAGCGGATGCGTCCGGTGGTCGTCCGGGACCCAGGCGTTGCCACCGGATTTCCGCGTGGTTCCGCCGGTTTCGGCCGCCTTCTCGAGCGCGATCACGCGGGCGCCGCCGTCGGCCGCCATCACCCCGGCGACCAGCGCCGCCGCTCCGGAGCCGACCACGACGACGTCCGCGCTCTCGTCCCAGTCCCCGATCTCGTGCACCGCTACCACCGGGCGCGCGGTCACAGGTCGATCCAGAAGCCCTTGATGTCCGAACCGATCCGGAGGATCAGCGCGACGAGGTCCTGGTGGATCGGATGCGGCGGGTAGGCCCGTACCGAGTCGAAGGTGTCGAACGTCAGCGTCATCGCGTAGTCGAAGGAGTCCTCGGGCCCTTCCCAGTCGACCTGCCTGGTGCGCGGCCCGTCCTGAATGGACAGTACGCCGGGGATGTCCCGCTGCCGCGCGATGGCGGCGGAGAGTTCGCGGACCTCCTGTTCGTTGCCGGGGTTGTTCAGCGACCAGCAGACGTACAGGCGGTGCCGGGCCTCGGTGCTCATCGGGTGTTTTCCTTTCTCTGCAACGACAGGAACAGGGGGTAAAAGCGGACCGGTGCGTCGGCGAACACGGCCTTCAACCGGTCGCTGGGAGTGCCGAAGAGCTCGGCGGTCACGGTTCCGGTGGCCAGCATTGCTTGCAGTACTTCGCCGACGTTCTCGTTGTGCTCCAGCAACGCATCGGAATCGCGGAAATGCTCGATGAACACGCACTCGGATTCGTCGTCGCTGAGGTAGATCTCGTACTGCAGTGTCCCGGTGTCCTTCACGCGCATAATGTCGATGCATTCCTTTGCCAGGCGCCGGAAATCCTCGAGCCTGCCCTCGTGGAACCTGAGCCGGGCGATGCCCCTGAGCTCGTTCGCGGTCATTCGGAGTCCTTTCTGCCGGGTCGTCCGCGTGGCCTGCCGCGCCGGACCGCCAGTGCCACCGCGACGAGGAGGGTCAGCCCGTTGAACAGATCGCTGACCCAGAACTGCGCGCCGACCAGCAGCAGGCCCTTCACCCCGGTACCGAGCACGAAGACCGCCACCAGGGTGCCGAGCACATTCGCCCGGCCGGGGTGGATCTGCGTCGCCCCGAGGAACACGGCGGCGAAAGCGGGGAGCAGGAACGGCGGGCCTGCGGTGAGGGAGGCCGAGCCGATGATCGCCGCGAAGATGATCCCGGCCAGCGCGGCAATGGTGCCGGACAGCATCAGGGACGAGATCACCAGGCGGTCGGTTTTCACCCCGCTGAGGCGGGCGGCCAGCGGATTCCCGCCGGTGGCGTACAGTTTGCGGCCCAGCGGGCGGAATTCGGTGACGAACCCGATGAGCAGGGCGACGGCGGCAAGGTACACCACCGGAAGCGGAATGCCCAGCAGCTTTCCCTGCCCCAGCTGGATGAAATGCTCGGAAATGCCGGTGGTGATCTGCTGGTTGCCGGACACCCAGTAGACGAGCGCGCCGAGTACCGCCGACATCGCCAGCGTGCCGATGAAGGAATCGACCCGCAAGCCGACGATCACCGCCCCGTTCACGGCGCCGACGAGCGTGCCCATCAGCAGGGTCAGTACCACGGCCAGCGCCCAGTCGACGCCGCTCGCCTGCAGTTTGCAGACCACGACGACGCTCAGCCCGAGCATGCTGCCGACCGAAAGATCGAAAACGCCGGCCGCGTACGGGGCGATGAGCCCGAGCCCGACCATCGCCGTGATGGCCTGCTGCAACGCGATTCCGTTCAGCGTCTGGACGCTCAGGAACGTGTCCGGGATCCACAGGCCGAACACCAGGACGATGAGGGCCAGTACGTAAAGCCCGCTGAACCGGTCCATCCCGAAGGCGATCCGGCGCCGGGTTTCCGGCGGGTTCGCCTCCGGGGCCGGGGGCGGCGGATCGGCCACTGCCTGCGCTGCGGCCGCCGAGGGCAGTTCGTTCACGGTATTCGCTCCCTCACAGGACCAGGTCGCCGAGCACGTCGGCGCTTGTTTCGGATCGGCTCAGCTCGCGGACGACGGCGCCCTTGCGCAGCACCAGGGTCCGGTCGCACAGCCGGGCGAGTTCGTCGTGGTCGGACGAGCACAGCAGGACGGCGGTGCCGTTCGCGGCCACCTCGTCCATCGCGCGGTGGATTTCCGCCTTGGCCGCCACGTCCACCCCGCGGGTCGGATCGTCCAGCACGAGGACCCGGGGCCGGGCCCGGAGGGCTTTGGCGAGGACGGCCTTCTGCTGGTTCCCGCCGGAGAGCTGCATGATGTTCACCGCGGACGACGGGGGCCGGATGTCGAAGGTGCGCATCCATTCCTGTGCCCCGAGCTGCTCCGCCCGCCGCCGGAGGACGCCGGTCCGGACGTAGGGCCGCAGGTCCGAGATCGTGATGTTCTCGCCCACCGAGAAGGTCGGGAAGAGCCCGTATTTCGCCCGGTCGCCGGACACGAACCACAGGCCGAGCCGGTGGGCGCGGGCCGGGGTGATCCGGCCGGGTGAGGCCGCTGCCACGCGGACCGTGCCCGCCCGGCGGCGCTGCAGGCCGAGCAGGATCGGTGGCAGTTCCTCCGGTCCCGAGCCGAACAGCCCGGCGACGCCGAGGATTTCCCCCGGCCAGAGGTCGAGGTCGACGCCGTCGAGAACCCGGCCGGTCAGCCCCCGCACGGAAAGCAGCGGCTCCCCGTCCCGGCGGGCCACGGCCGGGACCTCCGTGGCGGCGAGCCGGCGGCCGGTCATCAGCTCGACCAGCCGGTCGCGGTCGAGACCGGCCTTGCCGAAGGTGCCGATGCGCCGTCCGTCCCGCAGCACCGTGACGCGGTCGGCGATCCCGAGCACCTCGTCGAGGTGGTGCGAGACCATGATGACGCCGACGCCGCCTGCCCGGATCCGTTCGACGACGTCGTACAGCCGCCGCGCGTCCGGGCCGCCGAGCGACGCGGTCGGCTCGTCGAGGACGAGGAAACGCACGTCGCCGTGGGTCACGTCGATCGCGCGGGCGATGGCGATCATGGTGCGTTCGGCCAGCGACAGGGTGTCGACCGGGACCCGGACGTCGATGTCTGCGCCGAGCCGGGCCAGCAGCTTCGCGACCTTGCGGCGTTCGGCCCGCCAGCGGATGCGCCCGCCCGCGACCTCGAAACCGCGGGCGAGGCCGAAGTTGTCGACCGCGTCCATGGTCCCGATCAAGCCGAGCTCCTGATGGACGAACCGGACCCCGCCTGCTTCGGCGTCCGGCGAACTCCCCAGCGGGAACGGGGTTTCACCGAGGAACGCGCGGGCGCCGGGATCGGGCTGGTGGAACCCGGCGAGGATCTTGATCAGCGTCGATTTCCCCGACCCGTTCGCACCGATCAGGGCGTGTACCTCGCCCGGCCGGACCTCGAAGTCGACCTCGCGAAGCGCGTGTTCCCCGCCGAAGGTCTTCGACAGGTGCTCGACGACCAGAGCCTGCCCGCTCATCGGACGTGCCACAGTTTCTTGAAGTAGTCCGGGTAGTCCGCGACCTCCGGCAACGCCGCCGGCTGCGGGGCATTCGCCTTCGTGAGGATCCGGAACGGGGCGGCCGACGTCGTGTCCACCTCGGTGGGTTCCCCGGCGAAATGCCGGGCGAGCGCGTCGATCGATTTCCAGCCCATGCCGAAGAGCGGGTAGCCGACCCACATGTCCTCGGCGCCGGTGCGGAGATTGCCGATGTTCTGCAGGTCCGGTGCCTCGCCGGCAATCTTGACCTCGGAGCTCCCGGCAGCGCGCAAGGCGGCGGAGACGCCGGTGCTGATGGCCCCGAAACCCATTACCGCGTAGGTGATCCCCGGATCGGCCTGCACCGCGCTCACGACCTGCGCGGGGAGTTTCGTGCCGATGTCGGTGATCTGCACCGGAACCGCCTTGAACGGGCAGCCGGGGCACCGCCGGTGAAATTCCTCGGCAAAGGACTTTTCGAAGATTTCCAGCACCGAGAAGGAAGGAATGGAGAACATGACCACGTTCGCCTTCGCGCCCTTCTGCGCGACGATGTAGTTCGCGATGATCCGGGCGGCCAGTGCGGTCTGGTTTCCGTCGGTCACGTTCGCGATCAGCGGCGGGGCGACCGGATCCGCGGTCGCCGAGGTGACCACGGGGATCTGCTTGGCCGCGAATTGCCGTGCCGTCGCCGCGAAATCCTTGAGGTCCTGTCCCGCGGTCACCACGCCGTCCGGGTTCGCCGCGAGGGCTTGCGCGTACGCGTCCTGCAGGCCGGTAGGGGTGCCCGGGTCGAACACGAACGGGATCGTGGTCCAGCCGAGTGCGGCGGCCGCCGCCTGTTCCCCTTGGAGGTTGCTGCGCGAATTCGGCGTGTTGTTGTGGATCAGCGCAATTCTCTTGCCGCGCGGCGGCGCCGCCTTCATCGGCGGGAGGCCGAAGGTGGTCTGGGGAGCTTCCCATTTCGCGATGAAGGCTTTGGCTCCGGCGACATCTGCTTGTTCCCCGCCGGAGGTACTGCTGGCACCGCTCGGGCTGCAGGCGGCGAGAATCCCGGCGGACAGCAGGGCGACCGCAGCCACGCTGCTGCGACGCCCCCGGCTGGTCGATCGGCGATCGGTCATCGTAGTTCCGTTCCCTTGGCGTTTTCGACGAAAGGCGCCCCCCCAGGACGATCTGCTGGTCAGCTGTGCTTGATGACCTGGCCCGCGTCGACGCGGACCTCGCTGCCGGTCACCCACCGCGATTCCGCACTGGCCAGCCACAGCACGGCATTCGAGACGTCGCGCGGTTCGACCCACGGGACCGGGAGCGTGTGCATCGACTGGAAGCGCGGGGCCACTGCCTCGCGGGTCCGCGCGGCTTCCGGCAGGTCCGCGGCGACCACGTCGTAGGTCGCCCGGTTCTGGATCATGCCGGTGTCCACTGTGGTCGGATGGACGACGTTGACGCGGATGTTGTCCGGCCCCAGTTCGAGCGCGGCCGTGCGCATCAGGCCGACGACGCCGTGTTTCGCGGCCACGTAATGGCCGACGTTCTCCATCGCGCGCTGGCCACCGGTGGAGCCGGTCAGGATGATCGAACCGCCTCCCCGCGCCCGCAGATGGGGAATCGACACCTTGATCGTGTGCCATACCCCCTTGAGGTTGACGTCGTGCATGTCGTCCCAGGCGGCGTCGTCCAGGTCTGCCAGGCGGCCGGTGCCGAAAACACCGGCGTTGGCGCAGACGATGTCGAGCCCGCCGAGCCGGGCCACTCCGTCGTCGAGCGCCGCCTGCAATGCCCCGGCATCCCGCACATCCGCTTTACTGGCAACGATTTTCCGCCCGAGTGCCTCGACTTCCTCGACGGTCTGCGCGAGGTCACCGGCGGTCCCGAGGTCGTACGGGACGCTGGCGATGGGACCGGCGAGGTCCACGGCGATGATGTCGGCGCCCTCCTCGGCGAGCCGGACCGCATGACTCCGGCCCTGCCCGCGGGCGGCGCCGGTGACAAAGCAGATCTTTCCTTCGACGCGATTCGCCACAGGTGATCCTTTCTCGCGGGGTGGTCCGGAAAGGTGCCGGCAGATGCGGCGGACGAGGGGCGAGCGTAGCTTCCGGCCTGTTGGTCTGACAAGAGTCAGCGAAAAAATACCCAGTGAGCTGCAGTGGAATACTCTGACTGGACTGATGAGTGATCAGATAGAGCTACCTCTTGTCAGACCAGCAGTCCAAGGTGTTGAATGTCGTTCACCGGTCCGGATCATCCGGCCGGGATCCGCACTTTCCGGGAGGCAACCCTTGGCGCAGCTCGATTTCGCCGGGCAGGTCGCGATCGTCACCGGCGGCGGCCGGAACCTCGGCCGCGGCTACAGCCTCGAACTCGCCCGGCGGGGCGCGGCGGTCGTCGTAGACGACATCGACGGCGAGGCAGCCGCGTCCGTGGCCGGGGAGATCGAGCGGGCAGGCGGCAAGGCGGTCGCGTCGGCGGAGTCGGTCGCGACCGCCGAAGGGGGCGCGGCAATCGTCGCGAAGGCGGTCGAGGAGTTCGGGACCGTCGACATTCTCGTCAACAACGCGGGCAATCTCCGGGCCGGGGAGTTCGCCGGCCTGACGCTCGACGACTTCGAGGCGGTGCTGGCAGTGCACCTCGGCGGGGCGTTCTGCGTGACTCAGCCGGCCTGGGCGGTCATGCGGGAACGGGGCCGGGGCCGGATCGTGATGTCGGGTTCGGCCGCGGGGGTGTATCCCGAAGGGGGCTACAGCGACTACGCCACGGCGAAGGCCGGGATCGTCGGGCTCACCCGTGCGCTCGCCGCCGAGGGCCGGGCGCACGGCATCCACGTCAACGCGATCCTGCCGCAAGCGGGGGGTTCCTCGATGACGGCGGACGCAGCCCCGATCCACAGCCTGGAGGACGCGAGATTCCGCGGTCCCGATGCAGCTCTCGCGCCGTACAAGTCGGTGGAGGCCGTGAGCCCGCTCGTGATGTACCTGTGCTCCCCGGAGTGCAGTCACACGGGCCTGATCCTGTCCGCGGGCGCGGGGTGGTTCGGCCGCGTCTTCCTGGGGCTGACGTACGGCTGGACGGCACCCGAGCCGGGGGTGCCGCCGACCGCGGAGGAGGTTGCCCGGCACTTCGACCGGATCGTCGATCCCGCGGAGTACCTGGTGCCCGGCGGTGCGTCCGACGAGCTGCAGCACATCGCGGCCCGGCTGGGGCTCGCCACCACGGAGGAAAGGAGGGCAGGCTGATGAAGGCAGTGCGGTTACCCGGCGAGGAGGCCCTGCTGTCGCGCATCGAGGGGCCCGTCGTCGAGCTGGCCGCCTTCGGGCAGCCGCGGCTCGATCCGAAGCTGGCAGTGGTGCTCGCCGCCGACGTCCCGCCGGATGCGCCGCCGGGTCTGGTCGCCCGCGCGGTCGGCGGTGTGTTCCTGGCCCTCGACCTCGCCGACGCAGGTGAGGGCAGCTTCCTGCTCGGTGAGCAGCTGCTTCCGCCGGAGTCGGCCGGGGAGCTGCGGATGCATGTCGGCGGTCGGCTGGTGGCCACGAAATCCATTGCGGCACTGGGTGATCCGGTGTCGCTGATCGGCTCCCGGAAGGGAAGCCTGCACGCCGGCGACACGGTCCTGCTGGGCTCCGGGCCGGGGGTCCCCGCGGCGCCGGGCACCCTGCTGATCGAAGGCCCGCTCGGCGCGGTGTTGTCCGCGGACCTGCGAGGTGCCGCGTGAACGCGTTGGCACAGCGCCTCGAACAGGCTTGGACGAACCGCGCACCGGTCGCGCCACTGTCCGAATCGGACGGACTGACCCGGGAAAACGCCTATGAGGTCCAGTATGCCTGGAACGCGGCGCGGGTGGCCGCCGGGGAACTCGTGCTCGGCCGCAAGATCGGCTTGACCAGTGCGGCGATCCGGGCGCAGGCGGGCGTCGACGAGCCCGACTACGGATCGCTGTGGGGCTCCCGCCAGTACGTCGCGTCCGGTGGCCGGGCGGAAGCTCCGGCGGCGACGTTCGTGGCGCCGCGCGTCGAGGGCGAGCTGGCGTTCCTGCTCGGCGCCGACCTCGGCGAGGGAGCCACGGCCCAGCAGGTGCTGGCCGCGACCGAGGCGATCGCGGTGTCCGTCGAGATCATCGACTCGCGCATCGCCGATTGGCGGCTGACCATCGCCGACACGATCGCCGACAACGCGTCCTACGGCGGGTTCGTGCTCGGTCCGTGGTCGCGGACGCTGCGGCACGCGGATCTCGGGACGCTCGGCATGGTCCTGTACCGCAACGGCCAGGTCGCGGCCACCGGCGCGGGCGTCGAGTCGTTCGGGCATCCGGCCCGCGCGGTGGCCTGGCTGGCGCGCAAGCTGGCGAGCTTCGGCGAGTACCTCCCGGCGGGCTCGATCGTGCTCTCCGGCGCGCTCGGCCGCGCCCCCGACGTCACCCGCGGCGACGAAATCACGCTTCGCATCACGGACAATCCGCCACTCACCCTGAGGTTCACATGACTCGCAAGATCACCGCGGCCGTCGTCGGCTCCGGCAACATCGGGACCGACCTGGTGTACAAGCTCCGCCGCTCGGCCCTGGTCGAGCCGCGCTACCTGGTCGGGATCGACCCGGAGAGCGAAGGACTGGCCCGCGCCAGGAAAATGGGGCTGGAGACCTCCGCCGGCGGCGTCGATTGGCTGCTGTCGCAACGGGAACTGCCCGATCTCGTCTTCGAGGCGACGTCGGCGAAGGTGCACGCCGCGGCGGCGCCCCGCTACGCGGCGGCCGGAATCACCGCGATCGACCTGACACCTGCCTCGATCGGGCCGTACGTCGTCCCGCCGGTCAACCTGGCGGAGCACATCGACGCGCCCAACCTGAACATGGTGTCCTGCGCCGGACAGGCGACCATCCCGATCATGCACGCGATCAACCGCGTCGCCGATGTCTCGTACGGCGAGATCGTCGCGGCGATCGCCAGCGCGAGCGCCGGGCCCGGAACGCGGCAGAACCTGTCGGAATTCTCCGAGAAAACCGCCCGGGCGCTGGAAAACCCCGGCGGCGCCGGCCGCGGGAAGGCGCTCTCGGTGATCAATCCCGCCGAGCCACCGATGCTGATGCGCGACACGGTGTACGCCGTGGTCGAGCACGTCGATCCGGGCCGGATCGAGGCCAGCGTGCGGGAGATGATCGGCCGGGTCCAGGAGTACGTACCCGGTTACCGGCTGCGGTTGTTCGACGTCGAGGGCAGCCAGGTCACGGTGATGCTCGAGGTCGAGGGCGCCGGTGACTTCCTGCCGGTCTACGCCGGGAACCTGGACATCATCACCGCCGCGGCCGCCCGGGTGGGCGATGCGGTGGCCGGCCGCCGGGCCGGGGCCGAGGTGATGGCATGACGCGCCTGCACGTCGTCGACACGACCCTGCGGGACGGGGCCAACTCCTTCTCGCACCGGTTCACCACCGCGCAGGTCGCGGACATCGCCGCGGGTCTCGACCGCGCCGGGGCCGAGATGATCGAGGTGACGCACGGGGACGGGCTCGGCGGCTCGTCGATCCAGCTCGGCCGGGCGGCGCACTCCGATCCCGAGTACATCACCGCGGCCGCCGAGGCCGTCGAAAACGCCCGGATCGCGGTGCTGTACGTCCCCGGGATCGCGACGTTGAACGACCTTCGCGTCGCACAGGAGTGCGGTGCGCAGGCCGTCCGGATCGCGGTGCACTGCACCGAGGCCGACTGCGCCGAGCAGCCGGTGCGGTGGGCTCGCGAGCACGGTCTCGAGGTGCTCTGCTTCCTGATGATGAGCCACCTGCTGGAGCCGGACGCGCTGGCCGAACAGGCCGCGTTGCTGGACGGCTACGGCGCGCACGTCGTGTACACGGTGGACTCCGCCGGGGCGCTGACGCCGTCGGGGGCGGCGGCGCGCGTCCGGGCAATGCGGGCCCGGGTGTCGTGCGCGGTGGGATTCCACGCCCACAACAACCTCGGCTGCGCGGTCGGCAACACGCTGGCGGCGGTCGAGGCGGGCGCGACCTACGTCGACGGTTCGCTGCGCGGCCTGGGTGCCAGCGCCGGCAACGCGGCCACCGAGGTGCTCGTCGCCGCGCTGGAGCGGGAGGGCCACGAAACCGGCATCGACCTGTTCGGGCTGGTCGACGTCGCGGAGGACATCGTCGCGCCGATCATGCCCCGCCCGCAGGTCATCGACGCCACCGCGCTGACCATCGGCTACGCGGGCGTGTACGGCACGTTCTTCCTGTTCGCCAAGCGCGCGGCGGAGAAGTACGGCGTCGGCAGCCGCGAGATTCTGCTCGAACTCGGTCGGCGCGGCGTGATCGGCGGCCAGGAGGACATGATCATCGACGTCGCCGCCGAACTGGCGGCCACCACCGGAGCAGGGGAGCGGGGATGACGGAGTTCAGGTTCGGTTTCAGTGGCAACGCGTTCGACGTCGAGCAGCTGGTCGACGACGCCGTCCGGGCCGAGCGGGCCGGGTTCGACGTCTTCCAGATCATCGATTTCGCCGGTGCGCTTTCGCCGGTGGTCGCGCTGGCCGCGGTCGCGCGGGCGACCACCACCATCCGGCTGAGCCCGTTCGTGCTGAACACCGCGTTGTGGAATCCGGCGACGATCTGCCGGGACCTCGCGACGCTGGACCGGATCAGCAACGGGCGCCTCGAAATCGCGCTGGGTTCGGGGATTGCGGTCCCGGACACCCGCCGGTTGATGCCGCAGACGCGGGACGAACGCTTCGAGCGGCTGCGCGACACGGCCGCGGCCATCAAGGCGGCCGTGACCGAACCGGGGATCTCGCCGGGCTTCGTCAAGCCGCCGCGGCTGGCGATCGCCGGGACGGTGGACCGGGTGCTGAAACTGGCCGCCGAGGAGGCCGACACGTTCCTGATCGCGTCGGTGCCGCCGGTGCCGAAGGTCGACGGGCTGGAGAGTTACGCCGTCATCCCGGACCGCGCGGCCACCGCGGCGTATCTGGACCGGCTGCGGGACTACGCCGGGGCGCGGGCGGATGCGCTGGAAATCGGCACGAGCGCTCCGGTGACCCTGACCGGCGACACCGAGGCCGCGCTGGCCGAGCTGGCCGGGACCCACTCGTACCTGACTCCGGAGCAGATCTTCGAGTCACCCAAGATGCTGGTGGGCAGCCTGGACGAGGTCGCGGGGCAGATCGTCCGGCGCGGCACCGAGCTCGGCATCACCTACCACTCGCTGCGGGCCCCGACGCCGGAGGAACTCGCCCCGGTGATCGACGCGGTGAAGTCCCGGACCGCCGGGAGGCAGGCATGATCCGCGGTATCCACCACCTCGGCATCCACACCCCGGACCTGGACCGGCTGCGGGCGTTCTACGAGGAGGCGTTCGGCTTCGAGGCGGTCGGCGAGGAAATGAACCTCAGCGACTTTCCCGAGGCCGCGCTGGTCGTCGGCGTGCCCGGCGCCGCCGCGCGCGTGCTGATGATGAAGACGCAGAACTGTTTCATCGAGCTTTTCCAGTGGACCTCGCCGCCGGGCGGCACCTTGGCCCCGCTCGGGCCGAACAGCTTCGGGTACACGCATTTCATGATCGACGTGTCGGACATCGACGCGGAGTACGAACGGCTGTCCGCACTCGGGATGACTTTCGTGCATCCGTCCGCGGTGCGTTTCGGCAACAATGCGTCGGTGTACGGGAAAGACCCGGACGGCAACATCATCGAACTCGGCCAGATCCCCGCCGGGGAGAGCCTGCACCTCGAAATCGGAGGAGACCAGCCGTGAGTGCCCGGACGATCTACCTGGTTTTCGGTTCGCCTGCCACGCCCGCGAAAGCGGACGAGGTGCGGCGCTGGTACGAACCGCATCTGATCGAGATGTGCACGCTGCCCGGGCTCATTTCGGCGCAGCTGTTCCAGCCCAGCAAGGTACAGCTGCCGCGCCTGACGACGACGTTGCCGCAGACGATGGCGTTGTACGAGTTCGACACCGACGACCTCGCCGGTGCCTTCAAGACGTTGTGGGCCAGCAGCCGCACCCGCCGGATCGCCCCGCCCGCGGACGGTGTTTTCGAGCTCGATCCCGCCTACCAGTCGGCGGTGTACGACCTGGACTCCGAGTATCCGGCCGGCCACGGGAACACGTCGCCCGGGGACGGCTTGCCCCCGCTGCCGCCCGCCCGCAAGCAGATCATGCTGGTGTTCGGCTCGCCGACCTCCCCGGACCGCGCCGGCGAGGTGAACCGCTGGTGGGAGCCGCATCTGCACCAGATGACGTATTCCCCGGGGCTCATCGCGTGCAGCCTGTACCGGCCGAGCAGCGTGCAGCTGCCCCGGCTCACCACCACGCTGCCGGAGACCATGGCGGTGTGCGAATTCGATTCCGCCGATTTCGCCGCGGACATCGAAACCCTCTACTCCAGCCACCTCGTGGGCTACGAATCGGGGGAGTTCGTGCCGGGCAAGGCCATTCCGCCGCCGCCGGAAGGGTCGTTCCTGCTCGATCCGGTCTACCAGACGGGAATTTACGAACTCGTCTCGCAGTGGCCGAAAGCCGTCTGACCATTTCCGCAGCGAAGGAGCATCGCCGATGAGTACCGCACCGCAGATCGCCGTGGTGGCCCTGTCCCACAGCCCGCTCATGGTCAACGACACCGGGCACGTCGAAGGACGTGTCTTCCGGGAAGGAGTGGCCAGGGTCAAGGCGGCGGTGGAGGCGTTCAGCCCCACGCTCGTCGTTTTCTTCGGCCCTGACCACGAACGCGCCCTCACCGGGATCGCGCCCTGTTTCACCGTGGTGGAATCCGCCGGCGGGTACGCCGAATGGGGTCTGCTCGAAGAGGACTACGACGTGCCGCGTGACCACGCCGTCGCGCTCGGCGAGCACCTCGTGGCCGCCGGGGTGGACATCGCCGTGGCCGCGAACCTGCGTCTCGACCACGGTTTCGGACTGTCCATGAAGGACCTGTTCGGTTCGCCGGCGGCCGTTCCGGTGGTGCCGGTCCTGATCAACTGCATCGGGCGGCCGCTCGCCACCGCGGCCCGCACCGCCGCGCTCGGTACCGCGGTCGGCGAGTTCCTCCGCACGAAGATCGGCGACGGCGAGCGGGTGCTCGTGGTGGGTTCGGGCGGCATCTCGCACACGCCGCCGTCGCAGCCGGAGGGCGCCGACGAGATGAGCGAGACCGAGCGGCAGCGGTTGCTCTTCGAGCAGCTCGCCGGTGCCGCGAAGGCGATCGACCCGGAGTGGGACCGCGATTTCCTCGCCCGGCTCGGCAGCGCGGACTGGGCGAAGCTGTCCGAGCTGACTGCCGCGGACCTCGCCGCCGCAGGCACCGGCGGGGCCGAGGTGCGGACCTGGATCGCCGCCGCTTTCACCGGCGGCACGCCGCTCACGACCGTGGCGTACGAGCCGGTCACCGAATGGATCACCGGAATGGGCATTGCGGCCAGCGACACGTTGGTGAAGAGCTGATCGCCGGACTTGGGGAAGAGGGTTTCGATGTCCGACTTCGGAAAAACCGGGCCTGGCCGGGCGTTCCGGCCGGCGGTCCGCCACGACACGGTGCGCTGCTGATGGCGGGCACCCACCGCCGGGCGGCGACCGGCTTCGATCCGGCCGATCCGGCGGCCGGGCTGTCCGTGGTCGCCGCGGGCCTGCGGACGCATTACCTGGAAGCCGGCAGCGGCGCGCCACTCGTGCTGCTGCACGGGTCCGGTCCCGGCGTGTCGGCCTGGGAGAACTGGGCGGGCGTGATCCCCGCGCTGGCGCGCCGGCGGCGGGTACTCGCGCCGGACATCCCGGGTTTCGGCGCCACGGAAGCCAAGCCGGACGGCGAATACGACACGGGATTCTGGGTCGACCACCTGTTCGCGTTCATGGATGCCGTCGGCGCCACCGGGGCGCCGGTGGTCGGCAATTCGTTCGGCGGGATGCTCGCGATGGCCGCGGCGCTCCGGGATTCGCGGCGCATCGAGCGGCTCGTGCTGATGGGTTCGGCCGCGGGTGACGTGCCGATGAGCGAGGCGCACCGGCTCGCCGCCCGTTACGACGGCAGCCGCGGGGAACTGGAGCGGATCCTGCGGCTCTTCCCGTTCGACCCGGCGTCGCTCACGCCGGAGATGGTCGACCGGCGGCACGAGGCGAGCGTCCGGCCCGGCGCGCAGCAGGCGACACACAAGATCGCACCGGCCCCGGGCAGCGGCGAGGCGGTGATCAAGGCGACGCCGGAGGCGCGGCTGGCGGGGATCGAGACGCCGACGCTGATCCTGCACGGCCGCGACGACAAGGTCCTGCCGGTGGAGCTGGCGATCCGGGTGCACCGGGCGATCAAGCCGTCGGAGCTGCACACGTTCGGCAACTGCGGGCACTGGGTGCAGATCGAGCGCAGGGACGAGTTCGTCGAGCAGGTCCTCGGATTCGTCGGCGGGGCGCGATGACCGCGGTCGTCTCCCCGCACCGGCGGGCCACCGAAGCCGGGCAGGACGTGCTGGCCGCGGGCGGCAACGCCCTCGACGCGGCGCTCGCGACCAACGCCATGCTCTGGGCTTGCTACCCGCACATGTGCGGCCTCGGCGGGGACCTCTGGATCCTGTACTTCGATGCCGCCACTTCGCAGGTCCACTGCTTGAACGGCTCGGGCGGCGCTCCGCGGGCGGCCACGCCGGAGGCGTACGCCCAGCGCGGGCATTCGGTGATACCCGCGAAAGGGCCGCTCTCGCTGGCGGTACCCGGGGTGGCCGCGGGATGGGATGACGCGTCGCGGAGGTTCGGGAGCATTCCGGTCGCTGATTTGCTGCGCCCGGCGGCAAAAGCGGCGCGCGACGGGGTGGCGGTCACCGCCAAGCTCGCCGGGTGGATGGACGGCGATCTCCTGAGCGCCGATCCCGCCTTGGCGGCGGCGTTCACCGCTGCCGGGCAGCCGCTGCGGGCCGGGGCCACGATCCGGCAGCCGGACCTGGCGGACGCGATCGATCGCCTTGCCGACGCCGGATTCCCGGACCTCTACCGCGGTGACCTGGGTTCGGCCATCGCCCGGGGAATCGCGGATGCCGGCGGCCTGCTCACCGCAGCCGATCTCGAGGCACACGCGTCGCTCTGGGTCCGGCCGGTCGCCACGCGGTTCGACGGCGTCCAGGTGGTCACGACCCCGCCGAACAGCCAGGGCATTGCCGCGCTGGAGATGCTGAACCTGTTGTCCCTGCTGGAAGGCGGCCGGGCGGCGCCGGGTTCGGCGAGGCAGCTCGGCGCTTTCCTGGAGGCGAAACGGCTGGCGTACCTCGACCGCAACCGGTACCTGGGCGACCCCGCGTACGTTCCGGTACCGGTGGACCTGCTGACGAGCCTTGACCACGCACGCCGGCTGGCGGACGAAGCGCCGGACGGAACGCCGTCCTCGCTGGAGGGTGACACGGTGTACCTCGCCGCGGTCGATGGGCACGGCAACGCATGCTCGGTCATCCAGAGCATCTACCACCCCTTCGGGTCCGGTTTCGTCCCGCGCGGCACCGGGGTGCTGATGGCCAACCGCGGCGCGTACTTCTCGCTGGACCGGCGGCATCCGAACGTGATCGCGCCCGGGAAACGGCCGGTGCACACCCTCATGGCCTCGATCGCGCTGAAAGACGGGCGGCCGTGGCTCGTGTTCGGGACGATGGGCGGTGAGGGGCAGCCGCAGACGAACGTCCAGGTGCTCCTGCGGGTGCTGGCGGGCGCGGGCCCGGCCGAGGCGGTCGCCGCGCCGCGGGTGCTGAGCGGGCAGATCCTGCCCGGCGATGCGGATGACCAGGTGCACGTCGAGGAAGATCTGGGCGAGGACGTGATCGCCGGGCTCCGGCGGCTGGGGCATCCGGTGAAAGTGGTGCGGAAACACGACGAACTCATGGGGCACGCGCACGCGATTCTGGTCGACCGGGACCGGGTGAGCGCCGGTGCCGATCCGCGCAGTGACGGTTGACGCAAGGAGACGATGGTGGCGATCCGAGTAATCCAATGGGCGACCGGCGCGGTCGGGGGAACGACGCTGAAGGCGATCATCGAGCATCCGGACCTCGAACTGGCCGGCGTCTGGGTCCACACGCCGGAAAAGGTGGGCAAGGACGCCGGGGAACTGGTCGGCCTGCCGCCGACCGGGATTCTGGCGACGAACGACCACGAGGCGCTGATCGCGCTCGACGCGGACGTCGTCGTGCACTGCCCGGCGGGACAGGGGCCGATCGGGGAGCGGGACCGGATCGTGCTCGATCTGCTGCGGTCGGGGAAGAACGTAGTGTCGTCCACCGGGCCGTATTTCGTGCCCGAGCTGCGGAGCCCGGAGTACGCGCAGCAGATCGAGGACGCCTGCCGCGAAGGCGGGACCACGCTGATGTCCGCCGGGGCCAACCCCGACGTGGTGGTGCCGTGGCTGGGTGCCGCGCTCACCCGGATGTCGCTCGACGTCGACCACATCTACCTGGCCGAGATCGACGATTTTTCGCCCAACCCCAACCTGAACATGATGGTCGAGCTGCTGGGACTCGGCAAACCCGCGGACGAGTTCGAGCCGTGGATGGAGGAGGGCGGGTACTTCCAGCAGAGCGTGCTGGAATGGCTGCACCTGCTGGCCGGGAACATCGGGGTGCGGCTCGGCAAGGTGGAGGGCAGCTACCGGCTGTACCTCGCGACCCGGGACTTCACCATTCCGGCCGGGGAGATCAGGAAAGGGACGGTGTGCGGCGCGGCCTTCACGTGGTCCGCGGCGCGGCTCGGGGAAACCGAGCCGTTCGTCGATTTCGAATTCATCTACACCGTGCAGCGGGATCACCCCGATTTCCCCGGGCTCCCGCTCGAAGTCCGGATGGTCGTCGAAATCGAAGGATCGCCGTCGTCGCGGACCACCGTCGACCTGGCCCCGTCGCTCGACCCGGATGCGCCGGAACGCGATGCGTCCTTGCCCCAGGGCGTGTTCCACGCCGCCGCGGCCAGCGTGTTCAACTGCATTCCCGTGGTGCTCAAGGCGCCGATCGGCCTGTTCACCATGCCGGTGCCCGGGGCTTGGCAGGCACGTTCCCCGCAGTGAACGGGGCTGCCCCGGAGAGGAGGGCCCGTCCGTGCCCGCGAATCGCCATTACGACGTCGTCGTGATCGGCTCCGGTGCCTCGGGCAGCGCGCTGGCCGCGCGGCTGTCCGAGGACCCGGACCGGTCCGTGCTGGTGCTCGAAGCCGGGCGCCACTACGGCGGGATCGACCGGTACCCGCCCGCGCTCAAGTACTGCCATTCGGGCGCCTTCGCCATGCCGGGGAGCGCCGACAGCTGGCCGTTCACGGCGCAGCTGACCGGCGACCGCACGATTTCGGTCGCGCGGGGCAAGGCGGTCGGCGGCTCCAGCGCGGTCAACGGCGCCTTCTACGGACGGGGAGTCCCGGCCGACTACGACGGATGGGCGGCGGCCGGGAACCCCGGCTGGTCCCATGCCGAGGTCCTGCCGTTCTTCGTGAAAGCCGAGACCGACCTGGATTTCGGGGATGCGCCCGGACACGGCTCGGCGGGTCCGATGGTCGTGCGGCGGCACCCCGAATCGGCGGCGGTGCCGATGCTCGACGCGTTCCGGCAAGCGTGTTTCGCCGCCGGTTTCCCGGAGGACCCGGACGTCAACAGCGCGACGTCGTACGGGGTCGCGTTCACCCCGACCAACGCCTGCGACGGCCGCCGGATGAACGCCGCCGTGCGGTACCTGATCCCGGTGGAGAGCCGGCCGAACCTGACGATCCAGGACCGCACGTTCGTCCGCGCGATCACGTTCACCGGCAACCGGGCCGACGGCGTCGCCTACCTGCGCGACGGCGTCGGCGATCGCGTTTCCGCCGGCGAGGTCGTGCTGTGCGCTGGCGGGATCAACACCCCGCACCTGCTCCTGCTGTCCGGCATCGGGCCGGCCGGGCAGCTGCGGCAGCACGGGATCGACGTCGTGCACGATGCGCCGTACGTCGGCCGGAACCTGATGGACCACCCGTTCGTCGGCGTCCCGTACCGCACCGCCACGGACGGCCCGGTGCCCGGCGGTGAGCTCCCGGTAGGCCCGGTGATCCTCAACTACACGGCCACGGATTCGCCGATCACCGACGACATGTGCCTCCTCCCGGCGATCTACGGGAAGCCGACCATGCTGTTCGGTGCCCGCAGCCAGCCGCTGGCCGACCGCGCGAGGGGAGCACTGTTCCTCCGCAACCCGTGGACGACCTGGCAGGGCCTGTGGGGCGGCTCCGCCAGGGCGGCCCTCGAGGATTTCCGGCAGCGCAAGACGTTGCTCATGTTCGTCGAGCTGAGCGCGGAACTGAGCCGCGGCGAGCTCACGCTGGCTTCCGGCGACCCCACCGTGCTCCCGCGGCTGAGCTTCCGGTACCTGACGGAACCGGAAGACCTCCGCCGACTGCGCGACGGAGTCCGCCTGGTCGCACGGCTGCTGGAACATCCCTCGTACCGGCGGCTCGGGGCGGAGCTGACGTCGCTGACCGGGTCCGACCTGCGCAGCGACGCAGCGCTGGACCGCTGGATCCGCGCCAACCTGGCGTCCGCCGCTCACACGGCAGGCACGTGCCGGATGGGCCCGTCCGCCGACGCGACTGCCGTGGTGGACCCGCGCGGCCGGGTGCACGGGGTGAGTGGCCTGCGGGTCGCCGATCTGTCGATCATGCCCACCTTGACCCGCCGCGGCCCGCATGCGAGCGCCATCATGATCGGCGAACGAATGGCGGCTTTCCTGGCGGAAGAAACGAAATAGGGTGCTGCGCAGGTTGGTTCCCCCCGGGCCTTTCGCGCGCCACCAGGACCGCTGAGCGGCAGTGGGATATCCTCCGATCCGAAGCCGGACCTCAGGAGCGCACCGTGTCGTATGTGGTCGATTTCAAGACCGTTTCCACCACCGGGCTGGAATCGTCGCCGGTGGTGGCGGCGCTCGCCGGGCTGCGGGCGAACGAGGCGCGGTACTTCAAGAACAAGTACGACCACGACTTCACCGTCGAACCGGCGGCCGAAGCGGCCCCGGCGATCGACTGGGTGCATCGCATTCTCCGGGAAGAGCGCGACATCGTGATCGAGTCGCCGCCGCTGGAAGCGACCGAGTTCCAGGTCGAGAACATCCGGATGGCTTACGTCTTCTACGAAAGCGGTCTGTCGATCAACGTGATGTACACGCTGGACGGCCCGGCGAAACGAGCGGTCGGGTTCAAGCTGTCCGACGGCATGGACGTCCCCGGTGAGCTGGCGGCGTTCAAGTTCGCCCGCCAGAAGTCGAAGCTCGCCGGAACCATCCGCGGTTCCTATTTCGTCATCCGCAACGAGTACTGACCTGGAAACTACGCGCGCCCCACCGGGGTGCGGCGGGACGCGCGTAGCAGGTGAGCGCGATGTGGAACACGCCGAGGTCGCGGCCGGTGTCGCCGGCGGCGGGCAGGACCAGGGTGGCCAGCGCGAGGTCGACGCCGAGGTACAGGCCCATGGCGAAGCCGCCCAGCGCGCCGCCGATCAGGTTGGCCGTCCACACCGGCCACACCCAGGTGATCAGCGTCGACACCGCGGCCAGCAGCCCGGCCACGAGAACGAACATCCGGTGGTGCTGGAACTTGTCCACCAGCGGCCCGGCGATGATGGTGCTGACCACGGTGAGCGGCAGCAGCAACGAGGCACCGATCGCGACGCCTTCCGCGGCGGTCATGCCGGGTGGCAGCTCGATGTAGCTCTGCAGGGCGTAGAGGTTGAGGCTGCCGACCATGGCGAAACCGAGGTACAGCACCGCGCGGGAGATGAACACCCAGCGGTAGTCGCGGAATTTGAGGCTGCGGAACGTCTGGCGGAGCTCGACGAGCACCCGCCGCCGTTCGCGGACCTCCGTCGCCGTGGCGCGCGACTCGCGGGTGAGCCACGCGCTCACCAGTGAGGCGATCGGCAGCAGAATCGCCAGCACGACGTACCCGGTGAGAATGGAATCGGCGAAGAACGCGCCGACCTGCACGCCGATGATGGCGCCGACGGGCAGCCCGAGTCCTTGGACGGTGCTCGCGAGGCCGTGCCGGTGCGCGGGAATGCGGTCCGGGATCGTCGCGAGGATGACGTTGATCCCGACGTTCACCAGCGCCTGCATCAGGAACCAGCCGACGACGAGCCCGGCCACCGAGGAGGACGTGCCGAGCATGATGAGTGATCCGGCCGTGCCGAGGCCGCCGAAGAAGATCCACGGCGCCCGCCTTCCCCACCTGCTGCGGGTGCGGTCGGACAGGATCCCGATGAACGGTGGTACGGCGAAGGCGGCGATGACCTTCCGCGCGGGGGCGCCGGTGGTCGTTTCGGAGCCGGGTCTGCTGATCGGGGCCGATGTCGGGGGGACTGGGATCAAGGCTGTCCTGGCGGATCCTGACGGGACGGTGCATGCGCGGATTGCGCGTCCGACGGCGGCGGAGGGCAGCCCGTACGCGACGCTCGTGCATGTTCTCGACACCTTGGCTGGTGAAGCGCTCGACGCGGGGCAGCCGTTGAGCGGTATCGGTGCGGCGGTTCCAGGGATTGTCGATCGGCATACCGGAACTGTTGTCCGGGCTACGAATTTGGACTGGCATGAGCTGGAGCTCACGCACCGGCTGCGGCATCGCTATGCGGTACCGGTGACCGTTGATCATGACGCTCGGGCTGCCGCGGACGCCGAGTGGGCGGCCCGCGCGGCGGTGGGGGAGCAGGTCGAGGATGCGGCTTTCGTGCCGATCGGGACCGGGATCGCCGCTGCTTTGCGGATCGGCGGCCGGACGGTGACCGGGGCTAGGTGTGCGGCGGGGGAGTTCGGGCATGTCGTCGTGGTGGCGGGCGGGGAACCGTGCACGTGCGGCGGTCATGGGTGTCTGGAGGCGTACGCGTCGGCGTCGGCCATCGGCCGCCGGTACGAGCGCGCGGGCGGGCGGCGGTTGCCGGACGCAGCCGTTGTCGCGCAATCGATTTCGAGCGATCCGGTTGCTGCGCGGGTGTGGGTGGAAGCCGTCGATGCGCTCGCGCGAGGGTTGGTGGGGTTGATCGCGTTGAGCGATCCGGAACTGGTGGTGATCGGCGGCGGATTGTCGTCGGCCGGTGCGGTTTTGCTGAATCCGCTGCGGTCGAGGGTGGCTGCGCAGCTGCCGTGGCGACGGCCGCCGCGTATTGAGCAGTCTCTGACGGGGCCGGAGGCGGGTCAGTTGGGTGCACTGCTGCTGGCGGGTGCGCGACGGACTCCGGAGCCGGTGGTCCGGTCCTTGCGGGTGTGACGGGGTTGCCGGGTTTGCCGGGGGAGGTGGGGCTGGTTCGGGTGGGGGTGGTGCATTGGTGGGTTTGAGTGTCACGACGGTCTGAGGTGCTTGTCAAGGCGGGAAAGATGCCTTGACAAGCACCTCAGACCGTGTGCGGGCTTCGGATCGGGGTGCAGGGCGGGGGCTGGGTGCCGGGTCCGGGTTGGTGCGTCGGCTGCGGTTGGGAGGGTGGGTTTGAGGCTGTGAAGGGAACCTTGAAGGAATGTGGTGGGCTGTGAAGGGAACTTTCACGGAATGTGGTGGGCTGTGAAGGGAACTTTCACGGAATGTGGTGGGCTGTGAAGGGAACCTTGACGGAATGCGGAGGGCTGTGAAGGGAACCATGGGGGAATCTGATTCCCTGATGGTTCCCTTCACGGACTTGGCCGGGGGTTGGTCGGGCCGGTCGGCAGGTGGTGCGTGGGAAGCCGGTTGGCACAGTCTTGCCGAGAATTCCGTCGCCAGCACGCCAAACGTCGTCGAGCGGGGCGCATCTTCCATTGGCTGGTCGTTTCCGGCCGATTTTCAGCTGAAGTCGGGTTGCCGGATTAGGGTGGGGGTATGGCTGAGGGTGAACGTTCGCCGCGGGTGGAGGCGCCTGCGTCGGTGGGGTCGGTGTTCGAGTTGATTCGTCGTGGGGTGGCGCGGACGCGGCGGGAGATTTCGCGGTATACGGTGCTGGCGCCGTCGACGGTGTCGTTGCGGGTGGATGCGTTGATTGCGGCGGGG
>NZ_JNYZ01000050.1 GCF_000717335.1 Amycolatopsis jejuensis | reverse complement strand
CTGGTCCGAGCCCGCGGCATCACCCCGCTGATCGCCCGCCGCGGCGTCGAACACGGTTCCGGTCTGGGCAAGATTCGCTGGCCAGCCGAACGCACCTTCGCCTGGCTCAAAAGTTCCGCAGATTACGCATCCGCACCGAACGCCGAGCCCACATCCACCAAGCCATCCACAGCCTCGCTTGCTCGATCATCTGCCTACGCAAACTCATTCAGAACTGATCTCTTAGGCCTGCCAGTCGCCGACGCCGTGCCATGCCCGCTGAAGTTCGCGGGCGGTGACGAAGTGCCAGTTGAGCACCTCGTAGTAGACGTCCTGCATGAGCCCCAGGCCGCCGCGGGAGTTGAGCAGCTCGCCGATCTTGCGGGCGCGTGGGTTGTCGAGATAGCCGGATTCGTAGCCCATGTCGATCAGCTCCCGGACCAGGGGGTCGAGCTGGCCGGGCGGGGTACGGGCCGCCTCGCGCCGGTCGGCTGCCTGGGCCTGGTACCTCACGAGGATGGACTGGTTGCGTTCGGCGCGCTTCCGGCGGCGCCGCTCCTTGAAGTCGCGGAACATGCGCGTCACCCTAGTGGCGCGCATTCGGGACGGGTCCCGAGCGGAAGTAGGGTGACGGCATGGCCGAGCTGAACTTCTACTTCGATCCCGTGTGCCCGTTCGCGTGGATGACCAGCAAATGGGTCCGCCAGGTCGCCCGGCAGCGCGAGTACGTCGTGGACTGGCGGTTCATCTCGCTGCGCCTGCTCAACGCGCACCTCGACTACGCCACCCACTTTCCGCCCGAGTACGAGGCTTCGCACACCTCCGGCTTGCGGCTGCTGCGGCTGGCTGCGGCGGTACGGGCGGACCAGGGGCGCGAAGCGGTGGGTCCGCTGTACGAAGCCTTGGGGGAGCGGAACTTCGAGCGCGGACCGGTCGAGGACACGCCAGATGCACGCGCGGCGCACAGCACCCGCGAAGCGGCGGAGACGGCGTTGTCCCGCGCCGGATTGCCCAGCGCGCTCGCCACTGCGGTCGACGACGAGAAGTGGGACGTCGAGATCCAGCGCGAGACCGACGAAGCACTTTCGTTGACCGGTAAGGACGTCGGTACGCCGATCCTGCATTTCCAGCCGCCGGAAGGGGTTGCCTTCTTCGGGCCGGTGATCAGCCGTCTGCCGTCCGACGAGGACGCCGTGCGGCTGTGGGACCACGTGGTCGGGCTCGCCGCGTTCCCCGGCTTCGCCGAACTGAAGCGGAGCCTGCGGGAAATGCCGCAGCTGCCGTCGTTCGGCGTCGCGGCGGGCGAGGCCGGTCGCGAACAGGACTGGCACGGCGGCAGCCGACGGCTCAAGAAGTAGCTTCCTGTATAACGGCCTATACGGCGGGGCTCGCGATGTCGATGCGCGCCAGCTGCTCCGGAGCCACGATCACTTCATACGCCTGGAGGAGACCAGCTTCCACCCGGATCTTGAGCACCCCGACGAGGCGCCCGGCCGGGGCGAGGACCAGCCCGATGTCGCCGTCGATCAGGGCGATCTCGGCGGTCTGGGCACGGACGGCGAAAAGGGCGGTACCACGCGCGACCTCGTCCGCGCCTCGCAGCACGGCGGCGGCACCCGGGGGTAGCAGGGCGGGATCAGTGTGCCGGACGACGTCCGGGGCGAGCACGGTGAGCAGCGTCGCCATGTCGCCGCCGCGTGCGGCCGCCAGGAACGCGGCCACCACTTCCCGATGCTCGGCCAGTTCCTTCTCCGGCACTGCGGGCACGCCGCGCACCCGCAGCCGGGCGCGGCTGGCGAGCTTCTTCGCGGTGGCCGGGGTGCGGTCGAGGATCGGGCCGACGTCGTCGAACGGCACCGAGAACAGGTCGTGCAGCACGAAGGCGACGCGTTCGGCCGGGGCGAGCCGGTCGAGTACCACCAGCAGCGCCCGGCCGACCTCCCCGGCGAGCACGACCTCGTCCTCCGGCGCGTGGCCCGCGACAGTGTCGGGGACCTGCTCGACGGGGGTTTCCCGGCGGGCGCGCAGCACGTCGAGGCACAGCCGGGACACCACCGTGGTGAGCCAGCCGCCGAGGTTGCCGATGCTTTTCGTGCCGACGAGCCGGAGCCATGCCTCTTGCACAGCGTCCTCGGCCTCGGCCGCGGAGCCCAGCATGCGGTAGGCCAGCGCGTGCAGCCGCGGGCGCTCGTCCTCGAAGCGGCGCGCGAGTGCGTCGTCCATCGGTCACCTTTTCCCGTCTCGATCCGTCATGGGAGTGCCGGCCCGAAGACCAGGACGAGGAAAGGAACCGGATGACCGACATGCTAGCGCCCCTGCTGCACGTGGATTCGAGCGCCGACCGCGAGGAATCGGTGAGCAGGCAGCTGGGTGCGCTGTTCGTGGCCGAATGGCGTCGCGGCGGCGGTACGGTGCGCCACCGCGACGTCTCCGCCGAGCCGGTGCCGCCGCTGCGTGCGGGGTACGCGAGGCTCGGGCGGCGGGTGGAACGCAAGGGCGTGCTGTCGCTCGCCGACATCGCGACGCTCATCGCCGACGACGAGGAACGGCGCGAGTGGGACCTGACGTTGCCGCTGGTCACCGAGGTCCTGGCGGCGCGGACGGTGCTGCTGGCGGTGCCGATGTACAACTTCGGCGTACCCGCGACGCTCAAGGCGTGGATCGACCGGATCACGTTCCCGGGCGTGTTCGTCGACCCGGCGACCGGCCGGAAACTGCTGGCGGTCAAGGACTTCGTGGTGGTGAACGCCCGCGGCGGCGCTTATGGCCCGGGCACGCCGCGCGCGGGGTTCGACTTCCAGGAGTCGTACCTGCGGGTCTATCTGGAGGACAAGGGTGTTTCACCGGATCGGCTGACATTTGTCTCGGCTGAGCTGACCCGGGTCGGCGACATCCCGGCGCTGGACGGGCTCGAGGACCTGGCCGCCTCGTCGCTCTCCGCAGCCAGGTCCCGCCTGCTGGCCTTGGCAAATCCGTGAAGGGAACCATCACGGAAGCTGATTCCGTGATGGTTCCCTTCACGGACCTCAGCCGGTGAGATCCGCACACTTGCGGGCGTCCGGATCCTTGGCCCCGCCGGGCGACCACCGCACATTCGCGAACGACGCGGAGAACGGGCCGTCGGTGTAGACCAGGAACGGCGTGTTGACGCTCTCGAAGTCCAGCCCGTTCGCGAAGCAGGCCAACGGGATCTTCACCGTCGACTTCTGCCCGGCGGGCAGGCCGCCGAACAGCTTCGTGGCGTTGACCTCGGAGAAGCACGGGTAGACGCAGTGCATGCTCACCACCGTCCGGTTCACCGGCGGGGAATGCACGATCACGTCGAACTCCAGCGCGCCGTCCGCGTTGAGGTACCCGCGCAGGTCGTCGGTGGCACCGGGATGCTGGGAGTAGATCTGCGCGGCGCCCTTGCCGGTCCACGTCGCCTTGAGACCGTCGGCCTGCACGTTGACGTCGGACGGCACCACGGTGATCTCCGCATGCGCGGCGGTGCCGTCGGGGCCGATTTCGGTGCCGCCCCAGTTCTCGGCCGACCCGATGAAACTCTTGTACGGCGCGATGTCGACGCGGTCGTGGATCGGCAGGTCCTCGGTCGCGGTACCGCCACCGCCGGTGGACCCGCAGCGCGCCGGGCCTTCGGTCTCGTCGAGCTTGCCGACGGTGGTGCGCTGGCTCGAGGTGAGGCCGTAGCCCAGCGCGAACAGCGGGTCGTACCCAGGGCTCCACGGGTTGAGCGGCGACTGGCACGCGCTCTTCGGCCACGAGTACGACAGCTTGCCGTGATAGCCGCCGCGGTCCTTGCCCCGGACGAGCATGTCCGCCACGCCGCCGCCCTCGGTGCCGGGCAGCCACGCGGCGACGAAGGCGTCAGAGCGGTTGAGCTCCTTGTTGACGTACAGCGGACGGCCGCTCACGTACACGGTCACCACCGGCGTGCCCTTGCCGCTGACCTTGTCGAGCACTGCCAGATCCTCGGGGTACAGCCTTGCTGCTTCGAGGCTCTTGCGCTGCAGGTCGCCGACGCCTTCCGCGTACGGCGTTTCGCCGATCACTGCGATGACGGCGTCGTAGCCCTTCGGGTCGGCGGTGCCGGTGGGGTCGAAGGTGACGTCGGCGAGGTCCTCCTTGAGCCCGGCGAGGATCGAGGTGGCGCCGGGGAAGTCCGCGTTGGTGTTGCCGGTGCCCTGCCAGCTGAGCGTCCAGCCGCCGGACTGGTTCGGGATGCTGTCCGCGCTCTTGCCGACCACGAGCACTTTCGCGGTGCGGGACAAGGGAAGCACGTTGCCGTTGTTCTTGAGCAGCGTCTGCGATTTGCGGACGGCTTCGCGGGCGAGCGTCTTGTCGGTGAGCGCGCCGGGCGAACCGGCGTACCAGCGTTGTGACGGTTTGCGCTCCTCGAACAGCCCGGCGCGCATCTTCACGCGCAGGATCCGCGTGACGGCGTCGTCGATGCGGGACATCGGGATCTCGCCGCCGCGTACCTGCGCGACGGTGTTGGTGATGAAGGCCTTCCAGTCGTTGGGGACCATCACCAGGTCGATCCCGGCGTTGATCGCGCGCGGGCAGCTTGCGGTGGTGCAGCCGGGGACCTGGCCGATGCCGTTCCAGTCGGACACGACCAGGCCGTCGAAGCCCATCTTGCCCTTGAGGATCTGGTTGAGTGCCTTGTCGCTGCCGTGGAGCTTGCCCTCGGTGATGCCGAGGTCGGGATTGGTCCAGCTGTTGAACGACACCATCACCGTCTGGGACCCGGCCGCGAGCGCGCCGTAGTAGCCCTGGCCGTGCACGTTGATCATCTGGGCCTCGGACGCCGCGGTCACGCCCTGGTCCTGGCCTTTCGTAGTGCCGCCGTCGCCGATGAAATGCTTGGCGGTACCGATCACGCCGTTCGGGCCGATGCGCAGCCGCGCGCCGGCTTGCAGGCCGTTGATCGCCTCGTAGCCGTACGCGCGCGTGATCCGCGGGTCCTCGGAGAAGCCTTCGTACGTGCGGCCCCAGCGGTCGTCCTGCACGACGGCGAGCGTGGGGGCGAAGGCCCAGTCCTGTCCCGTTGCGCGGATCTGCCGGGCGGTGGCGCTTTCGACGTCACGGACGAGGCACGGGTCGTGTGCCGCACCGAGGCCGATGTTCTGCGGGAAGACCGTGGCGCCGTAGACGTTGTTGTTGCCGTGCACGGCATCGATGCCCCAAATTACCGGGATCTTTGCCCGGGTTGCCGTTGCGGCGTCCCAATAGGAGTCGGCGAGCGTGAGCCAGTCCTGCTGGGTGGCGTGCTTGTTCCCGCCGGGCCACGAGCCGCCGCCATTGAGGACCGAGCCGATGGCGTACTGGGTCACCTCGGCCGGGGTGATCGCGGCGATCTCGGGCTGGGTCATCTGCCCGACTTTTTCCTCGAGCGACATCCCGGAGACGATGCGTTTGATGCGCCATTCGTCGACCGGGTTGCCGATCATCGCGCTGCGGACTTTGGGCCAGTCCGGCAGGATGGGCAGGGAGTTTTCGATGCGGGCGCAGCCGTTGCGGTCGAGTGCGGGGCGGCCGATCTCGGGCTGACGCGCGGGTGCGGCGTGCGCGGGTGCGGCGTGCGCGGGTGCGGCGTGCGCGGGTGCGGCGTGCGCGGTGGCGGGGAGGAGCCCGGCGAGGACGACGAGGGCGGCCACGACGGCTCGGGCTCTGGTCCGGGTGCTGGCTTCGGGTGGTCTGCTGGCCATCGACAGTCCGTTTCTGCAGCGGGCGGGACTACGCGATCCTCGGGCGATCTTGTCGGGACGCGGCGGATGTCGTCAATCCGCCCAGTGCACTAATTTGCCTCTCGAATTAAGGCGTGAACTCCCGGTGGCGGCCGCGTGGGCGCGGAAGTTGTCGGTGGGCGGGGATAGATTGGGCCGGTACGGATGACGAGCGACGGAGGACAAAGCGGATGCGCAAGGAAAAGGTGGACGTCCCGGCCGCCGACGGCATCGCCGACGCATACCTGGCCGTGCCGGACGGCGGGCCGCATCCCGGGGTGCTGCTGTTCCCGGACGCGTTCGGCCTGCGGCCGCGGATCGAGGAGATGGCCGACCGGATCGCGGACGCCGGGTACGCGGTACTGGCGCCGAACCTGCTGTACCGCGGCGGGCGGTGCCCGCAGATCGACCTGACCGCACTGGCCGACCCGGACCGCCGCGGCGACGTCTTCGGCACGCTGATGCCGTTGATCCAGGGCCTGGACACCGCCGCGATCACCCGCGACGCGGAGAAGTACCTGGACTACCTGGCCGCGCAGGAGGGGGTCGCCGAGGGTCCGGTGGTGATCACCGGGTACTGCATGGGCGGCACGAACGCATTGCGCGTGATCACGGCACTGCCGGACCGGGTGAAGGCAATCGCGTCCTTCCACGGCGGCCGCCTCGCGACGGACGAGCCGGACAGCCCGCACCGCCGCGTGGGTGCCATCACGGGTGAGGTGTATTTCGGCCACGCAGACCAGGATCCGTCGATGGACGCGGACCACATCAAGACATTGGAACACGCCCTGGACGAGGTAGGAGTGCCATACCGATCCGAGGTATACGAAGGCGCCTCCCACGGCTACACGATGACCGACACGGCGGCATACCACGAGGAGGGGGAGAAGCGGCATTGGGAGAACTTGTTCGCCCTGCTGGAACGGGTACGCTGACGCTGCTTGCGTCCACTGTGGACTGACGTGGGTGGTCTGATCCAGCGGTCTGATCCGGGGCTCTGGTCCGGTGGTCCGGTGGTCCGGTCCGGTCCGGTGCCGTGGGCGGGTGCGGGTGGGAGGTACGGGCGGAGCGGGCAGCATTGTCGGGCGCGGGAATGCTCGCCACGCACCTCCCTGGTGGCCTGGTGTGCCGACGACGCGCCGGGCGCGGCCCCGTCGCGGGCCGCGCCGCAGTCGCGGGCCGCGCGAGCCGCAGCCCCGCGGGCGGAGCGGGCGGCATTGTCGGGCAGGGGAATGCTCGCCACGCACCTCCCTGGTGGCCTGGTGTGCCGACGACGCGCCGGGCGCGCCCCCGTCGCGGGCCGCGCCGCAGTCGCAGGCCGGGCGAGCCGCAGCCGTCAGTCGTCAGCAGTCGTCAGCAGTCGTCAGCAGTCGTCAGCAGTCGTCAGCCGCCATTAGCAGCGGCCCAGCCTGAGCCGGATGCCGCGGCTCAGCCGGAGGCCGCGGCTTCAGCGCAGGTCCCCTCCGCTGCGCGACCGCAACGGCAGGTGCACCGATCAGCCCGCGCACCAGGTCCACACGGCACGAAAGGGCCCCATCGCCTGCGCGTCCTCAGCAGTCCGGTTGCCTGGCAAACTCCAGCCAGACCTCACTCCGGGACTGGGTCTCGCCACAGCAGCCAGGCGCCAACGAGCCCGGCCGCGGGCAGTCGGGCCGCCGTATCCGCCAGCGGGCACGGGAGCCGCACCAGGACGAGCGTCCGGCCACCGCGGGACGCAGTGAACTGCCGTATGGAGGGGCCGGGACGGTGACCCGTCCGGGTGCGGGCGACGGTGCCGGTCCGAAGGGCCGATCGGCATGCGGTGGTGACCCGCGAGCACGGGCTCATCACGGATACGCCACGGGACGCGCCCGTGCGCCGGGGCCTGCGCGCGGGATTCGGGGTGGACGTTTACGCTGGTCGCATGGCCGATGGTGCGCTGTGTCGCGAGCCGGTGGAGCTGTCCGGGCGGGAGCGGTCGGTCCTGCGGACCGTGGCGGTTCGCGGGATGGAGTCCGAGCTGTTCTGCGAGCTCGAGGCCGGACACGGCCATGAGCATGCGGCCCCCGTCGCCGGGGGGATGTGGTTGCGGTGGTGGCCCGGCCGCCGGGTGCTGGAGGCGCGGGCCGCCTGCGGGGCGCAGTCCGACGAAGGCGCTGCCTGCCGGGTCCTCGGCGGGCACGAGGGCAGCCACAGCTTCGACCTCGCCGAGCCGCTCTTCCCGGCCGACGCCGGATGGTCCGGCGCCCGCAGGTAGAGTCGGCCGACATGCGCGAAGGCTTCCAGGACGACCTGAAACGTCTCGACGGGCGTCTGGCGGCTATGGCCGAGACAGCTGCCGAGGCGATGCGGCGGGCCACCCAGGCCCTGCTGACGGTCGACCTTCCCCTCGCCGAGCAGGTCATCAGCGGCGACGCCGACCTCGACGCCCAGCGCTCCGCCTGCGAGGACGAGGCATATTCGCTGCTCGCCCTGCAGGCACCGGTCGCGGGGGACCTGCGCGGGGTGCTCGCCGCGGTCTACTGCGCGGAGAAACTCGAGCGGATGGGCGACCTCGCCGCGCACGTCGCGGGTGCGGCCCGGCGCGGGCACCCCGAGCCGACGGTGCCCGCCGATCTGGAGCCGCTGTTCACGGAATTGGGTGAAGTCACGTCGCGGATGGCGGACCGCCTGGCCGATCTCGTCCACGGCGAAGCCCGCGGCGGTTACGCAGAACTGAGCCGTGCCGACGAGACCGTCGACGCCCTGCATGCCCGAGTCATGGCCACGATCACCGCTCCCGAATGGGACCGCGGCCAGCAGACCGCGGTGGCGTTGACGCTGCTTACCCGGTTTTACGAACGCTTCGCCGACCAGGCGGTCTCGGTCGCGAAACGCCTGGAATTCGCCGCGACGGGCGACCTGCCCGGCTGACCTTCGGGTGTTCCCGCTGGTAGTGGCGTCGCCGGGAGAAGTCGGCCAGCCGGTCGATGCTCGGATTCACGAGCCGCTGGGGGTTCCGCGCCGTTCGGTGGTTTCCGTCCTGAAAGGGACCGTGACGCTGAGCGGGCGAAGCGGAGCCGGGGTGGGATGTGTCGCCGCTTGCGGTATTTGCCCGGGCGAGTGCGGGTTCGTCGACCTGCTGGCGGCGGTGGGACTGGTCCCGGCACGGATGTGGTGTGCTGGCCAGATGAGCGCAGGAGGGTTCGGCGGCTGGTGGCGGCGGTTGTTCGGGACGCGGCGGGGGGTGCCGAGCCGTCTTCACCCGCGTCAGCAGGACGTCGAGGAGATGCTCCAGCGCCCGGGCGTCGAGGAAGCGGCGCTCGCCGGGTTCCGGGAGGCCGACGAGCGGGGCGACGCAGGCGCCGCCAACGATCTGGGCGTGCTGCTCGGGCGGCGCGGCGACCGGGAGGGCGAGCTGGCTGCCTACCGGCGGGCCGACGAGCGTGGCGATGGCATGGGGGCCAAAAATCTGGGCAATGCGCTCTGGCAGCGCGGCGACGAAGCCGGCGCACTGGCTGCCTTCCTGCGAGCGGACGAGCGCGGTGTGGACTCGGCCTATGGTGCCGTGCGCGCGTTGGTGAAGAAATCGAAGGACAAGGAAGGCGTACTCGCTGCGTTTCGGCGGGCCGACGAGGCGGGCGACGGAGATGCCGCGCGCACTCTGGGAATGCTGCTGGAAGCGGTCGGCGACCGCGACGGCGCCATGGCTGCGTACGGGCGGGCCGACGATCGGGGTCACGCTCGCGGAGCCGCCGACCGGGGTCGATTGCTGGCGTTGAGCGGCGACGAGGCTGGTGCGCTGGCGGCGAACGTCCGGGCCGATGCCCGCGGAGACGGCCTGGGTGCCGCCAACCTGGGTGCGACGCTGTCGCAGCAGGGAGACGACGAGGGCGCGCTGGCGGCGCTGCGCCGGGCGGACGAGCGCGGCGACGGCCACGGTTCCGCCCTGCTCGGCATCCTGCTCCAGCAGCAAGGGGACGACGAGGGCGCCCTGGCCGCGTACCGGCGGGCCGACGACCGCGGTGACGCGCAAGGCGCCAACAACGTGGGCCTGTACCTGTACCTGCAAGGTGACGTCGACGGCGCGCTGGCGGCGTTGCGCCGGGCGGAGGAGCGTGGCTTTGCCCAGGCCGCCCAGAACGCGCGCGTGATCCTGAGCCGCCGCCGTTGACGGGCGGGTGACCCGATCACGGACCTGGTGGTATCGCCCGGTGAGCAGCCAGGCACAACCGGGGTACGGGCCGGTGCCGGGCAGATCGGCGGGGCGCACCGGCGCGGGGCTGATCCAAGTCTGGCCAGGGACCGCTCGTCGTTTCGGGTCCGGGTGGGGCAGCGGGTGTGAGTGGTTGATGCGGGTTCTGCCCGGGGCCGGTTGTCGCTTGGTGGGGCGGATCGGCGGGGCGCGCGGGTATGAATGGTTGATGCAGGTTCTGCCCGGGCCGGTTGTCGCTTGGTGGGGCGGATCGGCGGGGCGCGCGGGTGTGAGTGGTTGATGCGGGTTCTGCCCGGCGTGGGTTGGTGGGCTGGGCAGATCGGCGGCGCTGCCGGGCGGGGCGGCTGATGCGAGCCCTGCCCGGCGTCGGCTGTGGATTCGGTGCGTCCGGCCGGATCGGAACCCGCCGGTCAGTGGCTCGGCGGTGCTTGCCGAGGCAGGGCTTGCCTGGTGGGCGGGCGTGGAGCCGACCGGGCTGGCTGCGGTGCGGCGCGGCGTACCGCAGCCGGACGCGTCGACGCCGAGTTCGCCGGGCGGGTGGCGGGCGTTCCGGAAGGGCGGGCCGGTGCTGGGCCGGGCGGGCCTGGCAGCGGTGGGGAAGACGGTGGTGGGGAAGACGTTCCAGTGCCAGAGATGCGAGCGGCAGGCGTCGAGCGGCTGTGTGGGGCGGGAGATGGCCGGGCGGTGGACGTGGCGGCAATCCGGCGCGGGTGGGGTTCTCCGGGGCGGCGCTGGGCCAGCAGGACGGTCGGCTGCTCGCCGCGCGGGGCGGGGGCGCCCAGCAGGCCGAACGGGACCCGTCCGGCGAGGGAGCGCACGATGGTCGTCGCGGGGGAGAGGGCGTAAAGCTGTAGCAGGCAGGCGATTCCGGCGCCGAGGGCGAGGCCGATGAGGACGTCGTGCGGGTAGTGTGCGCCGACGAAAACTCGCGAAAAGCCCATCAGCGCGGCGAAAACTGCCAGCCACGGCGCGCCCCGGCGCCAGGCGAACGCGGCGCCCAGTGCGGCTGCGGCGGCGATCGTCGAGTGATTGCTCGGGAAGGACCAGTCACCCGGGGGCGGGCATTTGCCCACGATGGCCGTGACGGGCAGGCCGCGGCACGGGCGTTGTTCGTGCACGAAGGCCTTCACCAGCTCGCTCAGCCCGTACGCCAGCACCGTGCCGATCGGGACCAGCAAGGCGGCGGCCATCCGTTCCGGGCCGCCCGGACGCGCGCGCCACCACAGCCACGCGAACAGCGGGACCACGAGAACCAGCCCGTACGACGTGTATGCCAGCATCAGCGCCTGCACCCAGCCGGGCATCGCCACGCCGAAGGCCGTGATCGCGTCGTACGTTCCGCTGCCCGAACCGCCGGCCGTACTCGGCATGCCGCCCCTCCCCGGCCGGTCCAGTTCGCCTGGTGGCCATCTCGTGTTCACCCCTGAGACAACGAGGGTACCGAGAAGGGACGGCATCCGGCCGGAGGGCGGGGTCAGGGGGCAGCGCTGTCCGCGATCTGGTTCGCGTGGTCCACCTCGGCCATGTGCTCTTCGGCCCACCTCCGCAGCGCGGCCAGCGCGCCTTCGAGCGACGCGCCCAGCGGAGTCAGCCGGTAGTGCACCCGCGGCGGCACCGACGCCTCGACCCGCCGCGCGACCAGCCCGTCGCGGACCAGGCTGTGCAGCGTCACCGACAGCATCTTCTGCGACACGCCCGGCACGCGCCGCCGGAGGTCGGCGAACCGGACTTCCCCCGGGGTGGCCTCGGCGAGGACCTTCACCGTCATCGACGTCCATTTCGTGCCGATCCGGTCGAGCAGCCGCCGCGTGGGGCAGGCCGGGTCGAAGAGATCGCCGCGGGCGGAGGGGGTCACCTCGGGCTCACCACCTGTCGGGAAAGTGCCTTCTTGGCGGCACGATGAGAGTTACCTACCGTGTCCTGGTAACCAATGGTAACCACGGGAGGGGCGAATGGTCGAGGTCAACGGGCTCAACGCGACCGTCGCAGGAACCGGACCGGCGCTGGTACTGCTGCACGGGTTCCCGCATACCTGGCAGCTCTGGAGCGAGGTCGTCCCACCGCTCGCCGAGCATTACCGGGTGATCGCGCCGGACCTGCGCGGGCTGGGCGCGAGCAGCCGTCCGGAAGGCGCATCACACGCACAGGCAGTCGCCGACGACATCGACACGCTGCTCGACGCGCTCGGCGAACCCACCGCCGCGGTGGCCGCGATCGATCTCGCCGTGCCGGGGGCGTTGCTGTTCGCCTTGACGAAGCCGGAGCGGGTACGCCGCATCGTCCTGATGGAATCGCTGGCCGGACGGCTGCCCGGCGCGGAGGAGTTCCTCGCCGGTGGCCCGCCGTGGTGGTTCGGGTTCCATGCGCAACCCGGGCTGGCCGAGACTGTCCTCAGTGGACACGAGGCGGAGTACGTCGGCTGGTTCATCGACCAAGGCACGCACGGCCGCGGCATTTCGCCTGCGGTACAAAGGGCTTTCGCCGACGCATACACCGGCCCGGACGCGCTCCGCCGCGCTTTCGCCTACTACCGCGCACTGCCGGAAAGCGCCCGGCAGATCGCCGAAGCCGCGCAGAAGCGGCTGAGTGTCCCGGCGATGGCGATCGGCGCGCACCCGGTCGGCGATGCGCTGGAGCGGCAGCTGCGCCCGATCGCCGACGACCTCACCGGGCACGTCATCCCGGACTGCGGCCACCTGATCCCGCTCGACCGGCCGGAGGAACTGCTGGATCTGCTGCTGCCGTTCCTGTCCCGGGACATACTGGCAGGGTGTCGCTGACCTCGGAGCTCGCCGACCCGGCCGGGAAACTCGCGCGCTGGTGTGCGCGGGTCTTCACCGGTACCGCCGCGGCCGCGCGCCGGGTGGAGGACGCGGCAAGCGGGGTACGGCCGGTCCGGCCGGCGCTCGCCCGCCCGCCGCGTCAGCACTGGGCCGAGATCGGCGGCGCGTTCGGACAGCGGATCGCCGACCTCGTACAGGCCGCGCCGCCGTACTACGCCCTGCTCGGCATGGTCCGCGCGCAGTGGGTCAGCGGCGGGTGGGCGCACGCGCAGGCGGCGAGGTACCCGACACACGCCGACCTGCCGAAGGAGTACCAGGCTCGCGCGCTCGGCATCCGCCCCGCCGCGACGACCTGGCTCGACCTCGGCGACGGCCTGCCCGACCTCGAACCGGTCCCGGGCGCGCCGGAGCTGTGGGGTGACCTGCTGGAGCGCGCCCGCCGCTACCAGGAGCGCTACGCCCCACCCGGCGTGCTCGGGGAACCGGGCGCGGAGGCCGGGCTCGCGCGTACCGGCTGGGTGCTGTCCGCCTGCGAGGACATCTACCGTTCCGGCCGCATCGACCCGCGGCTGGCGCGGGTGGTCGACGGTGGCGGGACGGTGCCGGACCTGCGCGCCCTGCCCGGCGACGACCAGGTCGCCGAACTCGTCGAACTCGCGAAATGCTTGCACGAGCGCGGTGCGCTCTGGGAACTGCGCCGGCTCGCCGGTGCACCGCCGGAAGGCGGCCCGCTCGGGATCGCCGGGCCGAGCATCGTCCCCGGCTGGGCGGACGGCGACGTGCTGCTGGGCCCGCCCGGCCTCGCCACCGCGACCCTCGTGGACGTGAAGACCGTGCTCACCGTCGGCGATCCGGCGCGGGCCGGACGCTGGCTGTGGCAGATCCTGCTGTACGCGTGGCTCGACGTCGCCGACCTGTACCGCATCCGCGCCGTCGGGCTGCTGCTCGCCCGGCACGGGAAGCTGGTGTGCTGGCCGGTGGAGGAGCTCGCCGCGGAGCTGCTCGGCGGCGTCGACCTGGTGGATCATCGCCGGGACGAGTTCCGGGACCTGGCCCGCGGGCTGCTCGATTCGGTGGGGCTGACGCTGGCCGACGGCTGATCCGGTGCGCCCCGTCCGGCGAAACACACCGCGGCGAGCACGACGACACATCCGGTCAGCTGCAGCATGCTCGGCTGCTCGCCGAGCAGGAGGAACCCGAAGGCGACCGCGCCGACCGGCTGGAGCAGCATCAGTGTCGCACCGGTGGAGGCGGCCAGCCGCGGCAGCGCACCGGCGATCAGCAGCCAGCCGACGACCTGCCCGACGAGGGCGAGGGCGAGGAACCAGCCGAACGACGGGAGACTGGGCGTCAGGTTGAGCCGGTGGAACGGCAGGCCGAGCGCCACCGCGACACCGCCCGCGGACACCGTGGCGAGCGTCAGGGAGCGGGCCTGGGTCGAGGGGCTGCTGCTGATCCGCAGCAGGAGCAGGTAGGTCGAGTAGCCACCACCGGCGGCGAGCGCGAAAAGCGTGCCGAGCAACGGGTTCGACCCGGTGACCGACCCGCCGACGAGCCCACCGGCCAGCACGATCCCGCCGATCAGCGCCGGCGCGATGAACTTGAACCGGCGTTCGGGCCGTTCCTTGAGGAAGACCAGCGCCAGCAGCGGGACGATCACGACCTGCACCGACAGCAGCATCGTCGCGACCCCGGCGCCGACGAGCGGGATCGCCTCGCCCCACAGCACGAAGTCGAGCCCGAGGCCGAGCCCGGCCAGCAGCGGCAGCAGGATTTTCACCCGGACGCCGGTGCGCTTGGCCTCGCCGCGGGCCAGCACGGCGAGCAGCGGCAGGGCGAAGAGACAGCGCCAGAACGCGCTCGTGGCACCGCTTTCCCCGGACACTTTGATGAAGATCGACGACAGGGCGATGCACAGGCTGCCCGCGCCGGCGAGCAGGCGGGCGTCGGCCCGGGCGGTGAGGGTCGCGACCGGGCCCGGTGCAGCCGGGCGGGAGGGAAGCTCGAGGGTGGTCATGGCTTCTATCGTCGGGGCGCTGACTGCCAAGGACAAGTGAATGTTCCTGCGGGAAATGCGGTAGCATCACTACCGTGTTCAGTGTGGATCGGATGCGTGCCCTGCACGCGGTGGCGCACCACGGGTCGGTCGCCGGAGCGGCGGCGGCGCTGCACGTCACGCCGTCGGGCGTGTCGCAGCAGCTGGCGAAGCTGGAGCGGGAAGCGGGGCTGGAGCTGCTCGAACCGCGTGGCCGCAGCGTGCGGCTCACGCGCGCCGGGCAGGTGCTCGTCGCGCACGCCGAGCGGGTGCTGGCGCAGCTGGCCGAAGCACGCACGGATCTAGAACGGATGCGCGAGGACGTGTTCGGGCCGTTGCGGATGGGCGCGATCTCCACGTGTGTGCACGCGCTGATCCCGCCCGCGCTCGCAACGCTCACCGAACAGCATCCGCGCCTGGAGGTGCACCTCGGCGAGGGCGAGGCCGAAACCACGCTCCCGCAGGTGGTCGCGGGTGATCTGGACCTGGCCGTCGTCGAGAGCTGGGCCGACCGGCCCACCGTCGTGCCGCCGGGGACCACGCAGGTCACGCTGTTCTCCGACGTCGCCGACCTCGTCCTGCCCGCCGGGCACCGGCTCGCGCACCGCCGCAGCGTCGATCTCGCGGAGGTCGACGACGTGTCGTGGATCAGCTGGACCCCCGGTCCCGGCTGTTACGAGTGGATGGTGCAGGTGCTTCGCACGCAGGAGCTGGAGCCCCGGATCCGGTGCACCGTCGGGAGTTACGCAACGCAGATGGCGCTCGTTGCGGGCAACGTCGGCGCCGCGCTCATTCCCCGGCTGGCTCGCGGGCCGTTGCCGGACGGCGTCCGCGTCCTGGCCACCCGGCCGGTGCTGGACCGCACGATTCTCGCGGTCTGCCGGGCCGGGGAGGAACCGCATGGTGGAGTTCGGGCGGCGTTGGACGCGTTGCGGGATGCGTCGGCCGGGTACGTGGCGCGCTGAGCTTTCCCGGGCACGATCCTTGCCCGTGCGGCCACGCACGCAAGCCGTGCAATTCGGGCGTACCTACAGTCGGAATGGCGAGATCACCGGAAATGGGGAGCCGAAACTTGACCGCCGAAAATGCTGTTGCGGAACTGCTGCGCGCGGGCCTGGCTGCGGACCAGGTCCACACCACTGGTCCCGGGTACGACACCGCCGTGGCGCTGTGGAACGGCGCCGCTGTGCAGAAACCGGCCGTGGTGGTGGAATGCCGGAGCACCGCGGACGTGCAAGCTGCCGTCCGGGGTGCCCGGGAAGCCGGGCTGCCGCTGTCCGTCCGGGGCGGCGGCCACGACTGGGCCGGACGCGCGCTCGCCGACGGCGGCATCACGCTCGACCTCCGGCCGTTGGACAGCGTCGTGATCGATGCCGAGCGGCTGACCGCGGTCGTCGGCGGCGGTGCGCGGGCCAACGACCTGCTCGGCGCGGCCGGGAAACACGGGCTGACGCCGATCACCGGGGCCATCGGCGCGGTCGGCGTCACCGGGCTCGTGCTCGGCGGCGGATACGGCCCGCTCAGCGGGAAATACGGGCTGGCCGCGGACAATCTGCTCGGCGCCGAGGTCGTCCTCGCCGACGGGACGGTGGTACGGGCCGACGCCGGGAACGAACCGGACCTGTGGTGGGCGCTGCGCGGCGGCGGCGGGAACTTCGGCGTGGTCACGTCGCTGGAGCTGCGGCTGCATGCGGTACCGCAGATCACCACCGGCATGATCCTGTACCCGATCGCCGACGCAGCCGGGGTTTTCGCGCGGCTGGCCGAGGTACAGGCAACCGGACCGGACGAGCTCACCGTGCAGAGCGGCGTCGTGAGTGCGCCCGACGGTTCGCCGTCCGTGCTCGTCTGGCCGACGTGGTGCGGCCCCGCCGACCCGGACGGCCTGGCCGCCCGGCTCGGCACGCCGCTGCTCTCGACGGTGGCGCCGGTCGAATCGTACGCCGCCGAAATCGCCGGCCGCGATCCGATGTTCCCGAACGGCCTGTCGATCGTCATCCGCACCCGCTCGCTCGCGAAGTACACGCCGGACATCGCCGAAGTCCTGGTGGCGCAAACGGAAAAGCGCACGTCGCCGCAGTCGTCGCTGTCGGTGCACCACTTCCACGGCGCGGCTGCCCGCGTCCCGGTGGCGGACACGCCGTTCGGGCTGCGGGAGAACCACCTGATGGTCGAGGTGATCGGGATGGGCCCGGACACCGACGACCGCCCGTGGGCCGACGCGACCTCGGCGGCGCTGGCCCCGCACGCCCTGCCCGGCGGGTACGCGAACCTGCTCGGCCCGGACGTCCCGGACCAGGTGGCGGACGCGTACGGGCCGAACGCGGCGCGGTTGCGGGAGATCAAGCAGCGGTTCGACCCGGATGGCGTGTTCTCCGCGATTCCGCTGCCCTGAGGGTCATAGGAGGGCCTGGAACTCCTCGGTCAGTTCGGTGACCGCGGCTTCGGCGGCCGGGGACAGGCCGGGCATGCCGAAGAACGGGTGGATCAGCCCGGGGTAGACCCGCAACGCGGCCGGAACGCCAGCGTGGAGAAGCGCTGCCGCGTAAGCGATTCCGTCATCCCGGAGCGGGTCGAACCCGGACACGCCGATGACGGCCGGGGCCACGCCGGACAGGTCGGCGAGGGCCGGGGACACGCGGGGGTCGTCGACTTCGTTGGCGGGCAAATAGAACTTCTGGATCACTGCCAGGTCTTCGCGGGTGAGGAAGTAGCCGTCGGAGTTCTGGGCGAGGGACGGGAAACTTGCGGCGAAGTTCGTCACCGGCGACGCCAGCAGCTGGGCCGCCACCGGGATTCCGGCGTCGCGGGCGGCGATTGCCGTCACCGCAGCGAGGTTGGCGCCGGAGCTTTCGCCCGCGAGACCGATCCGGGACGGGGCGCCGCCGAGGTCGTCGATGAACTCGACGGTCCAGCGCAGGGCAGCGAGGGCATCGTCGACCGCGGCGGGGAACGGGTTTTCCGGGGCCAGCCGGTAGTCGACGGACACCACGCACGCGCCGAGGTCGTGCGCGAGCCGCCGCGCGACGTCCTGCATCAGGTGCGCGCTGCCCATCGTGAAGCCGCCGGGGTGGAAGTACAGCACGGTGGGCACCGGGCCGTCGGCGAGCGGGTGGACGACCTTCACCGGCACCGAACCGGCCGCGATGTCTTCGACGCTCTTGACCGGGGCAAACGCGGCCGGGTCCCAGCCGCTCTCGATCGCGTCGCGCATTCGCGACCGCATTTCCTCCGGCGTACCGGCGAACCCGGGCGGGGCACCGGCGGACCGGAGCATGGACAGGAAACCGGCAATGGACGGGTCGAGCTGCATGGGATCCTTTCGTCAGCCGAGGAGACGGCGGTGGGAGGCGGACGCGAGGGTGCGCGCCCTGGCCAGGTCGCCGGTGAGGACGCCGCCGCGTTTGCGGACGACGCCGTCGACGAGAACCGTGTCGACGTTCCCGGGGTGCGCCGAACTGACCACCGCGGCCACGGGATCGGTCACCGGGAAGAGGTTCGAGTCGGTGGCCCTGAGCAGCACGACGTCCGCGCGCTTGCCGGGGCTCAGGCTGCCGACCCGGTCACCGAGACCGAGCGTGTCCGCACCGCCCTGCGTGGCCAGGCGGAACACGTCCGCGACCCCAAACGCAGGCAGGTCGTGCTGCGTACGCCGTTCGGCGAGCTGGCTGCGATGGGCGACGAGGCCGACGCGCATTTGCGTGAACAGGTCAGCCGCGCCGAAGGTTTCGGTGTCGCTGCTGAGCCCGGCGGTGATGCCGAACGCGCGCACGCGGTCGATCGGCGTGTGCCCGATGCCCGGCATGCCCTGTTCGTGTTGCGGCGCAAGGGCAATCGACGCGCCATGGGCGGCGATCAGCTCGAACTCGACGTTGCTCGATTCACTGCAGTGCACGAAGGTCAGGTCCGGCCCGAGCAGCCCGGCCTTCTCCAGCTGTGCGATCGCCGCCATCGCGCCGAAGTCCGGTCCGCAGCCCATGTGGATGGACGTGCGGATGCCGAGTTCGCGCGCCATGGCGAGGTCGGCGCTGGTCGCGTCCAGCGTGGACAGTTCGGGGCCGCGGGCGGCGAGCTGGAGCGTGACCAGGGCATGGTCGTCGGAGAGCAGGTCGTGCCGGATGCGCCGGACGTCGGAGGTGTGCGGCCGGGAGCTGCCGCCGATCCACTCCGGCAGGTCGGTGAGCGGCCAGCCGTGGCCGAAAACTGCGCGGATACCGGAGTCCTGCAGGGCGGCAATGGCCTGGTCGCTGTGCGCGGGGGAGTTCTGCACGTGCGACCAGTCCATCAGCGTGGTCGTCCCGGCGTCGAGCGCGGACAGCGCGCCGAGCAGGTTGCCCGCGTACACGTCCTCGGGCCGGTATTGCGCGCCGAGGCGGCCGAACATTTCGCCGAAGTAGGTCCGCAGGTCGAGCTCGGTGCAGCGGTGCCGGACCGCGGACTGCCAGGTGTGCTTGTGCGTGTCGACGAAACCGGGGAGCACGAGCATGCCGGTCGCGTCGAGGATTTCCGCGCCTTCCCGATCCAGCTGCGGCCCGACCGCGGTGATCCGGCCGTCCTCGATCAGCACATCGCAGGCTTCCTGGGTACCGAGTGCCGGGTCGCCGGTGACGACGTGCCCGTTGGTGATGAGCATCACGGCGCGACCACCACAGCCGGTTCGGGGTGGCCGATCGCGGTGCGGTAAGCCGTCAGTACCTCGTCGTCGCTCGCCCTGATGTTCCAGGCGCGGGCGACATACGCGTCCGGCCGGATCAGGACGGTGGCGGCGCCGTCGAGCTCGCGGGGGAGCGGCGTATCTGCCGTCGCGATGGTGATCGCGCCCGGGAGGGTCCGCGGCATCTCGGCGCTCTGCGTGTCGACCAGGACGAAACCGGCCTTCCGCGCGACCTCCGCGTAGCTGGTGCCAGGTGAGGTGAGCCGGAAATCGCTGATCCGGGTGCCGTCCGCGATGTGCGGATCGGTTTCGCGGTGATACGACGTGCCGAAGCCGCTCAGCCGGTCGCGCAGGATGGCGTTGACCTCGGGGATCGGGATGAGCTCGCGTTCGGTGAAGTCTTTGAGCGCCAGGCCGCCTGCGGAGAAGTCGAAATGCAGTGTGCACTGCGCGGCGACGTCGGCCATCAGCGCGGTGAGCACGGGATGCCGCTCGTCGTGGTAGGTGTCGAGGAACGCGTCCGGCGCGCGACCAGTGGTGACCCAGCCGAGCTTCCAGCCGAGGTTGAACGCGTCCTGGATGCAGTAGTTCATGCCGATGCCGCTCGCCGGGTAGTGCACTCGGGTCGCCTCGCCGACGAGGAGCACCCGGTTGCTGCGGAATGCGGGCACCATCCGGTGGGCATCGCCGTAGCGCGACAGCCATTTCGCCGATTTCACCCCGAAATCGGTGCCGAACACCAGCCGCAGGCTCTCCTGGACCTCCGGAATGGTCGCCGGTTCGGTCTTGGACACGTGCCGCCGGTGCTCCGCGACGATGATGAACCGGGTGATGCCGTGGCCGAACGGGTACGCCAGCACCCAGCCGTGCTCATTGCGCCGCATCTGCATCGACGCCTGCCACGGGAACGACAGCTCCGCGTCCACCGCCACCGCGGTCATCTCGGTTTTGCGCCCCTCGAACGGGATTCCCGCCGCTGCCCGGACCTTGCTGCGTGAACCGTCCGCCCCGATGAGGTAGGAAGCTTCGACCTCGACGGTCGCGCCCCTGGTGTCCTGCGCGGTCACCGTGACGCGGTCGCCGTTTTCGGTGTGCGAGAGGTAGGTGACGCCGTGGCGGATGTCCGCGCCCTGCTCGACTGCCCACTCCTCCAGCAGGTGCTCGGTGGTCATCTGCGGCAGGATCAGCGCGTACGGGAACTTGCTGTCCAGCTGGTCGTAGCGCAGTCCGGGCAGACCAGCGTACATGTACAGCGGCACTTCGAAGTCCGGCCGCCACTTCGCGGCTGCCGCGCGGAACTGGTCCATCCGGCCGCGCACATCGAGCAGCTCCAGCACCCGCGGCTGGATCACGCCGGCGCGCGAGTGGGTGTCTTCGGTGCGCTGTTCCAGCACGACCACGCGGGCCCCGGCGCGGGCGGCCTCGGCGGCGGTCGTGAGGCCGGCCGGGCCGCCGCCGATCACGACGACGTCGGCGGGTGGGGTGCGGTTCGGCATGGGCTGTCCTCCACGGTGAAGATGCCGGAGAGCGGTCAGGTGTCCGCGACGGTCACCTGACCGTCGCGGAGAAGAATGCTGGTTGCCGGTGGGGCCCTCAACCGAGGTGTTCAATGGATGGACCGTGCGTTTTCGATTCGGGGCCGTGTCCATTGCGGAACGGCCGGGAACCCGCAGCGCGCGATCAGGTGATCGGCGGACGTCCAGCCCAGGCTTCGTGCAGCAGTGCTTCCACTCCATCTCGGGTGACCGGGGCCGGATTGGCGTACGGGTCGGCAATCACTTCCGCCGTCACGCGGTCCACATCGGACTCCGCCATGCCGAGTTCACCGAGCGAACGGGGCAGGCCGAGCAGGCCCGCGGTTTCCCAGAGCCGTCCGGCCGGATCGCTGCATTCCCACGCCCGGGACAGGGCTCGGATCGCCTCCGGCGCGGATTTCTGGTTGTAGGCAAGGACATGCGGGAGCACCACCGCGTGAGTGGGCGCGTGCGGAAGGCCCAGCGTGCCGCCTAGGACGTGACATAGCTTGTGGTGCAATGACATCGTGGTCGCGCCGAGGCAGGCGCCGCAGAGCCAGGATGCGTAGAGGGCTTTGCTTCGAGCATCCACATTGGACCCGTCTGCGGCCACTTCGGGTAGCGCTTCGATCATCGCGCGCGCGGCTTCTTCGGCCATCAGCGAGACAATCGGTGACCGGTCGGGTGCGTAGAGGGCTTCGACGGCGTGCGCGACGGCGTTGAACCCGCTGGTGAGGGAGAGCGGAATCGGGAGGGAGAGGGTGAGTTCCGGGTCGTAGAGCACGCTGACCGGGCGTACCCGTGGATCGCGGCCGGTGCGCTTCCGGCCGTCCTCGGTGAGGCCCCACACCGGCGTCATCTCGGAACCGGCATAGGTGGTGGGGACCGCAAGTATCGGGAGATCGTGCTTGAGCGCAATGGCTTTGCCCAGCCCGATGGCGGACCCACCGCCGACCGCGACGCAGCTGTCGGCCCCGAGCTCGGCAGCGCGGTCGCGGGCCAGCTGCGCGATTTCGACCGGGACGTGCATGCGGGCCTCGGCCAGTACTCCGGCCGAACGTTCGCCCAGCGCCTGGGCAATCGTCTGTCCAGTGTGGACTTGTTCGAGGGAGCAGAGCACCAGGGCACGACGGAGGCCGAGGTCGGTGAGCTCGTCGGACAGCCTTGCGACGACACCGGGTCCGAAGTGGACTCGCATCGGCGGGGCATGGTAGGTGAAGGGGGCGATCATTTGCCGAGGACGACGTCGAAGTGGACAGTCCGAAATGGATTGGGAAGCCCGGCCTCGGCGGCGCGCGCCGGGTCGTCCACCCTCGGGAATTCGCGGACCAGGCTGGACTTCACGCCGAACACCGCGTCGGAATCGAGGTACGGAGTGTCCGCGACGAACAGGTGCGTGGTCACCGTGCGATACCCGGGTGCGGAGACCTCGAAGTGGATGTGCGCGGGCCGGTTGGGGTGCCGGGAGGTCGCCTTGAGCAGGCGGCCGACCGGGCCGTCGGCCGGGATCGGGTAGTAGCGGGGGATGATCGAGCGGAACCGGAACTGTCCGGTGTCGTCGGTGGTGAAGAGGCCGCGCAGGTTCCGCAGCGGCTGCACGTCGGGCTGCTGGACGTCGTAGAAGCCCTCGTCGTTGGCCTGCCACACGTCGACCGACGCGCCGGGGATCGGCTGTCCGTCCGGGCCGGTCACGCTGCCGGTGACGAGGCACGGGGTGCCTTTGCCGTCCTCGGCGATGTCGGCGCCGAGCTCCCGCGGCGGTGAGTCGACGACGTGGAACGGGCCTTCGACAGTGGATTCGGTGAACTGGCCGCCCGCCCGGTTGTTGATCGTTTCGACAAGCATCGACACCCCGAGCACATCGGAGAGCAGGATGAACTCCTGGCGGGTGTCGGTGCAGGTCTGACCGGTTTCGGTGAGGAAGCCGATCGCTGCCGCCCATTCGTCCGTGGTCAGCTCGACGTCCTTGACGAAATCGTGCAGGTGCCGCACCAGTGACGTCAGGATCCCGCGGAGCCGGGTGTCCGGGGTGTCGGCGAAGCTTGCCGCGACCACCTCGGCGGAGCGGTTCTCGGTGAACAGTTCGTGATCGGCCATGGTCGCCGATTGTCGGCGTTCCCGGTAAAGTGATGCGCCGGATGTTCGTTCAATGGACCACCTTGGTCCCCGGCCGCCAGCCGAGCAGCCGGGAAATGCCGAGACCGCTCGCGATGAGCGACGGCAGCGCGGCCTGGCGTTTCACCGAACCGGTGCGCACGACGACCGACAGCGCGGCCACCACGGTGCCGGAACCGTCGACGATCCGGGTCGCGATCGAGTCGGCGGTCTCGGTGAGCTCGCCCCGGACGTCCGCGGTGCCGGTGCGGCGGCATTCGGCGAGCTGATCGCGCAGGGTTTTCGGGTCGACGACGGTGCGCGCGGTGTGCCGGACCAGGCGTCCGGACAGCACCTGGTCGATCAGCTCGCTGCCGCCGTGCGCGAGCAGTACCTTGCCGACACCGGAGCAGTGCAGGGGCAGGCGTCCGCCGACCTGGGAGACGAGTTCCGGCGCGGTGGGGCCGGAAAGCCGCTCGATGACCACGGCGTCGGTGCCTTCGAGAACGGCGAGCTGAACGTGCTGGCGCAGTGCGGTGTAGAGGTCCTCCATGAACGGCTGCGCCTTGCTCCGCAGCTCCTCGGTGAGCGGCGCGAGGGTGCCGAGCTGCCACAGCCGCAGCCCGATGGTGAACCGGCCGTCGTGCTGCCGGGCCAGCGCACCCGCCTCGGTGAGCTCGATGGCCAGCCGGCGCACCGTCGCGTGCGGAAGCCCGGTGCGGCGTACCAGATCGGCCAGGCTCAACGCGTTCTGCTCGGGCTGGAAGGCGAACAGGACTTCCAGCAGCCGGGAGCTCACGCTCCGGCCGGGTTCGCTCGTGCGGGGCATCGTCGACTCCCTTTTCGTCGCTGCCGAGGGTAGCTCCGATGTTCATTGGACGGCCAGTGCGGACCTTCCGCGGGTCGCGCCGGGGCAGCATGACGCAGCACACGGAACGAACGACGGCGGGAGTCGAGAGGACATGCTGGCACCGAAGCGCAGTACCCCGGAGATCGCGATCCTCGGCGCCGGGATCGGCGGCCTCGCCACCGCGGCCGCGCTGCACCGCGCGGGGCTGGCGGCCACCGTCTACGAGCAGGCCGGGCAGCTGACCGAGGTCGGCGCTGGACTGGTGGTGGCCCCCAACGCCGCGCGTCTCCTCCGCCGTCTCGGAGTGCTGGAACCCTTGCTGCGCCAGGCAGTCCGGCTGGAGGTCGGGTGGGAGTTCCGCCGCTGGCGGGACGGCTCGATCCTGTCGGCGGAGGACCTGGAATCGTCGTGCGAGCGGCTCTACGGCGAGCACACGTACACCGTCCATCGCGCTGATCTCCTTGCTGCGCTGGAAAATGCGGTCCCGACGATCCGGCTGGGCAAGCGGTGTATCGCCCTCGAGGAACGAAAAGGACGGCCGTTGCTGCGATTCGCGGACGGCGACGTGGTGGAGGCGGACGTCGTCATCGGCGCGGACGGCGTCCATTCGGTGGTCCGCGGGACGATCACCGAACCACAGGCGGCTGTCTACTCTGGACTGTGCGCGTTCCGGGCATTGGTACCGGCCGGGGACGCGCCCGCGTTCGCGCGGCGCCGGGCGCAGACGCTGTGGCTCGGCCCCGGGCATCACCTCGTGCACTATCCCATTTCCGCCGGTCGGTACGTGAATCTGGTCGCCTTCGCACCCGCGGGGGACGAATCGGTGGAGTCGTGGACGGCGCGGGCGAGTGTCGAGGAATTCCTGCGGGAGTTCGACGGCTGGGACCCCCGGCTGGTCGACCTGATCCGGGCAGCGGAAACGCCCGGCCGGTGGGCGCTTCTCGACCGGGCCCCCCTTCCGAACTGGTCGCGCGGGCCGGTGACGTTGCTGGGCGACGCTGCCCATCCGATGTTCCCGTTCTTCGCGCAAGGCGCCGCGCAGGCGATCGAGGACGCGGCCGTGGTCGCCCGGTGCCTGGCAGACGATCCCGGCGATCCGGTGCGGGCGCTGCGGAGGTACGAGGAACTGCGGGTACCGCGGACAACGCGGCTGCAGGAGGTGAGCCACGGGCGGGCGCACCTGAACCACCTGCCCGACGGTCCCGGCCAGCAGGCGCGCGACCGGGAGTTCGCCGAGCACGACCCGCTGGTCGCGAACGGCTGGATCTACGACTACGACCCGGACGAGAGCCGGTTTCTGTCCGCTCAATGAACGATGCCGTTGTGGGCACCCGCGTCGCGGCACAGACTCGAAGTCCTGTCCCAGAAGGAGAATCGGTGACCAACCTCGACGAGAAGCCCGCTCGCCGGAGCGAGCTGTTCATCGGCGGCCGGTGGACCGCGGCCTCGCCCGGTCGCACGATCGTCACCAGGTCCGCCCTGACCGGCGAGCCGATCGCCGAGGTCGCGGCAGCGTCGCCCGGTGACGTGCGGCTGGCGGCCGAAGCGGCCGGACGCGCGCTGGAGACGTGGGCCGGGTGGCCACCGGCGCGGCGGCGGGGAGTGCTGCAGCGGGCTTCGTCGCTTTTCGCCGAACGGGCCGGGGAACTCGCGGCTTTGATGCGGCTGGAAATGGGCGCGGCGCGGCCGTGGTGCGAGTTCAACGTGTCCGTGGCGCAGGGCATGCTGGCGGAGGCGGCCGCGCAGGCGTACTCCGCGGTGGGTGAGGTGATCCCGTCGGACGTGCCCGGGCTCACCGCGCTGGCTGTGCGTGAACCGGCCGGGGTGGTCGCCGGGATCGCGCCGTGGAATGCGCCGCTGATCCTCGGCGTGCGGGCCATCGCGATGCCGCTGGCGTACGGGAACACCGTGGTGCTGAAGGCGTCCGAACAGGTGCCGTGCACTCAGGCCGCGATCATCGAGATCCTGCATCTCGCCGGTGCTCCGGACGGCGCGGTGAACCTGATCAGCAACGCTCCGGAAGACGCGCCCGCGGTGGTCGAGGCGCTGATCGCGCATCCGGCGGTGACCCGGGTGAACTTCACCGGGTCGACCCGGGTCGGGCGCGTCATCGCCGAGCTGGCCGGGCGGCATCTCACGCGGCCAGTGCTCGAACTGGGCGGGAAGGCACCGTTGCTGGTCCTTGCCGACGCGGACCTGGATGCGGCTGCGGAGGCGGCGGTGTTCGGCGGGTTCCTCAACCAGGGCCAGGTCTGCATGTCCACGGAACGAATCGTCGCCGATCGCTCCATTGTGGACGACCTGGCGGCGCGGGTGAGTTCCCGGGTCGCGGCGCTGGTCGTGGGTTCGCCGGACGATCCGGCCACGCAGATCGGGCCAATGGTGCACGCTGCCGCGCGCGACACCGTGCTCGCGTTGATCGACGACGCCCGGGCGCGTGGTGCGGAGGTCCTCACGGGCGGTACTGCAGAAGGGCTTTACGTCCGGCCGACCGTCCTCAAGGGAGTGACGCCGGACATGCGGATCTATCGCGAGGAATCGTTCGGTCCGGTGGTGTCGATCATTTCCGCGGACGGTGCCGACGACGCGGTGGAAATTGCCAATGACACCGAATACGGGTTGTCGGCGGCGATTTTCAGCCGGGACACCGCGGCGGCGCTGGCGCTCGCCCGGCGGATCCGGTCGGGGATCTGCCATCTGAACGGCGCGACTGTCCACGATGAACCGCAGATGCCCTTCGGCGGTGTCGGCGCGAGCGGCTGGGGCCGGTTCGGATCCCGGGCGGCACTGGAGGAATTCACCGAACTGCGGTGGATCACCGTGCAGACCGGGCCGCGTGCCTATCCGTTCTGACCTTTCGTCCCAGGAGTGAACAATGGCGTTCCCGGAAGCCCGATCCGCGCGATGGGTCCTTGCGATCTGCTGCGCGACCGTGATTTTCGACGGCTATGATCTGATCACCTTCGGCGCCGTCGTGCCGAGTCTGCTGCATTACGAACCGTGGCACCTGAATGCCGCGGAAATCGGCCGGATCGGCAGCCTCGCGCTGGTCGGCATGCTGATCGGCGCACTCGTCGTGGGCACGCTCACCGACCTCGCCGGCCGCCGCCGGATCATGCTGCTGTGCCTCGTCTGGTTCTCCGTGGCGATGCCGCTCACCGGGCTCGCGCCGGACCCGCTGACCTTCGGCATCCTGCGCTTCGTCACCGGTCTCGGGCTCGGCGGGGTGGTGCCGACGGCCATTGCGCTGACGATCGAGCACGCGCCGCCCGGACGGCGTCAGCTGTACAACGCGATCATGTTTTCCGGCTATTCCGCCGGGGGTGTGCTGGCGGCGTTGCTCGCGCTCGTCGCATTGCCGGTGGGCGGATTCCGGATCATGTTCTTCTTCGGTGCCGCACCGCTCGTGCTGATTCTGCCGCTGGCTTATTGGCTGTTGCCGGAATCGAAAGCATTCCTGTCCGCCCGAGAGGTCCGAACCAAGCGGTTCGAGTCGATCCGGCTGTTGTTCACCCGCCGGTATCTGGTCGCGACGCTGTTGTTCTGGCTCATGTCCTTGCTCGGATTGCTGCTCGTATACGGCCTCAATACCTGGCTGCCCGAACTGATGCGGCGTTCGGGCTATTCGATGGCTTCGTCGCTGACCTTCCTGCTCGTCTTCAACGTCGGCGCGGTAATCGGTGTGATCGGTGCGGCCGCGCTGGCCGACCGGGTCGGCGAGCGTACCGTGCTGGTCGGCGCGTTCGTGGTCGCGGCAGGTTCGGTGGTGCTTTTCGCCGCGCATCCGTCGCCGGTGTTGTTGCTGATCCTGGCCGCGGTGGCGGGGTTCGGGGCGAACAGTCAAACCCTGGTCAACGCGTTCGTCGGCGGGTACTACCCACCGGCGGCGCGGGCGACGGCGCTCGGCTGGGCGCTGGCGGTCGGGCGGGTGGGCGCGATCCTCGGCCCGGCACTGGGCGGCTTGATCGTGACCGCGGTGCAGACCGGATTGCTGAGTCCACAGTGGAACTTCTACGCCTTCGCCTTCCCGGCAATTCTCGCCGCGGCTTTGGTGATTGCCGTGCCTTCCGTTTCTGCGACCGTAAAGGACTGACCGTGGCCACTGTTCGCGACGCTGTTTTCGACGTGGTGCGCCGCCTAGGGATGACTCATTTCTTCGGCAATCCCGGGTCGACGGAGATTTCTTTCCTGGCCGGGCTGCCCGACGATCTCACCTTCCGGCTGGCTTTGCACGAGGGCGCGGTGGTCGGCATGGCCACGGGCTGGGCGATTGCGCAGCGGCGGCCCGCATTGGTGAGCCTGCACACGACCGCCGGGCTCGGCAATGCCGTCGGCGCGCTGGCGACCGCGCGGGCGAACCGGGTGCCGCTCGTGGTTGTCGTCGGGCAGCAGGATCGGCGGCACTTGGCGCACGACCCGTTTCTCGCGGGGTCGCTGGAAGGTCTGGCCGGCGACTATCCCGTGTGGACGCACCAGCCCGCGCGACCGCAGGAGGTCCCCGGCGCGGTGGCCCGGGCACACCACGAGGCGGTGACGGCGGGCGGCCCGGCACTGGTGGTCGTACCGATGGACGACTGGGATGCCCCGGCCGAGGTGACGCGTCATGCTGCGCCCCTTTCCGTCGTGCGCCCGGCGGCGGTCGACCCGGCCGTGCTCGACCGGCTGGCGTCGCTGGCCGGGTCGGCGCAGCATCCGGTGCTCGTCACGGGCGCCGGTGCGGACGATGCCTGGGAAGCGGTGACCGAACTCGCCGAGAAGCTGGGCGGGCCGGTGTGGCAGGAGCCGTTCGGCGCGCGGGCCGGGTTCCCGCAGGACCATCCGGCGTTCGCCGGGCATCTGCCACCCGGGCGGGTGGCGTTGCGGGCCGTGCTGGCTGGGCACGATTTGGTGCTGGCCGTCGGCGCCCCGGTGTTTCGCCAGTACCCGCGGGAGGCCGGGGATCTGGTGCCGGACGGCGCGTTCGTGGTGCAGGTGACGCAGTATCCGGACGAGGCGCACCGGAGTGTGGCGGACCTGTCGGTGATTGCCGACCCCGGGGCGGTGTGCTCGGGGGTAGCTGCGCGGCTGCCCTCGCCCTCGGCTCAGTGGGCGGCTCCGGCCAGGGTTGCCCCGGCGGAGTTGCCGAGTGCTGACGAGCCGATGCGGCCTGCGCACGTCTTCGACCTGCTGGCCCGGCTGCTGCCGTCCGACGCGGTGCTGGTGGAAGAGACGCCGTCGAGCCGTCCGGAGCTGCATTGCCGGATACCGGCGAAAGCGCCGCTGGGGTTCTTGAGTGCGGCCGCGGGTGGGTTGGGCTTCGGGCTCCCCGCCGCGGTCGGGGTGAAGCTGGGCGCTCCGCAGCGGCCGGTGATTGCGGTCCTCGGCGACGGTTCGTCGGTGTATGGCATTCAGGGATTGTGGAGCGCGGCACATTATCAGGCAGGCGTGTTGTTCGTGGTGCTTTCCAATGGCGGGTACGCAATCATGGACCGTCTGGTGGAAAGCTCGGGCCGAGGGAAGGCGCCGTGGCCGGGATTCGGTGAGCTGCGGCTGTCCACCATTGCCGCCGGATTCGGTTGCCCTTCCCGGCGGATCACCTCGTACGGCGAATTGGTGCGGGTGTGTGAAGAGGTTCTCCCGGAGCTGGCTGCGCGGGAAAGCCCGCTGCTGCTGGACATCGATGTTGCGGCTGATCCGCATTACGGTTTTTCGGAAGGAGAGACAAGGTGAAGGTTTTCGAGGTGCGGGATGTCCCGGCCGGGGTCGATGCGGCACTGGCGGTGGTGGAGAATCCGAAACACCGGCACGTGCTGAAGAACTACCGGCGGCATGCATTGCTCGAGGTTTCCGGTTTGTGGGAGGATATTCTCGTTCCTTCGATGACGGTCGAAAACCCGCTGTACCGGCTCACTGAACGCGGCCGGACCCAGGTGTGCGACGGAATGGCCGAGGTGCGGGCGCTGTACGACGACCTGACGTCGCGCGGGGCGAACGTATTCGGTGCGCTGGAGGAGGAAGTCGCCGTTTCGGACTACGGCATTTTCATCGAGTCCGTTTTTGCCCAGGTCGTCCGGGGAGCTGATCCGATGCTCGCGGACGAGGGCGTCGACCCCGAAGGTATTTACCAGGTCTCGCACCGTTTCGCGGCCGCATGGCCGTACCGCGACGGACGGCTGGTGGGGGAGTTCGTCTACGACGACACGGGAAGCTGGCAGGTGGACGAGGTGGACGCGTCGGCTCTGCTGACGCCGGCGCAGGCTCGGGACGCCCTGGCTCCGTTCCTGGCGCAGAGCCCGCTTTCGGAAATCGAAGAAGGCTTGCGGCTGTTCTGAGGGAGGGTTGACGGTGCTCGACATCCATGCGCATTTCACACTACCGGTCAGCGAGGAACGGCGAGCCCGGGACTGGCAGGCTGCCCTGGGTAAAGGAATCTATTTCCGGGAACCTTTCGAATGGTCGCTCGACCGGACGCTGGCCTATCTGGACCAGTCGGGTACGGCAATGCAAATGCTGAGCAACATCCCAGGCGGCGCCGACGACATCCGTGTCTCGAACGATTACGGCGCAACGCTGGTGTCCGACCATCCGTCCCGGTTCGGCCTGCTGGCCGCATTGCCCACGGATGACGCGTCCGCCGCCATCGCCGAGGCCATCCGCGCCCGGAAGGAATTGCATGCGGATGGGTTTGCTGTTGTCACGAACTATCGCGGGGTCCACTTGGGACATGAGGCGCTGGCGCCGTTGTGGGCACATTTGGACCGGGAAGGTGCTGTCGTTTTCGTCCATCCCGACCCCCGGCGTCCGGCGGTCCTCGATCATCCGGTGCCGCTGTATGAGGTGGCGTTCGATACTGCGCGGACGGTATTCGACATGATCTTCCGGAAACTGTTCACGCGCTATCCGGATATCACTTTCGTGATTGCTCATTGCGGCGGCGCTTTCCCCGCGTTGACCGGTCGGCTTCGGATGCTGGGTGATGAGTCGTGGGTACCGCAGGGAATTACCGCCAAGGAGGTGGATGAGCAGGTCTCGGGGCTCTACCTGGACACGGCTGCGACGGCGACGGTGCATGCGCTGGCACCGGCACTGGAAACGGTAGGTGCAGACCGCTTGGTCTACGGCAGTGACTGGGGAGCTCCTTGCACGACAGAGGAAACTGCCGAGGAGAACCGGAAAAGCCTCGAGACTTGCGGCGTGTTGTCCTCGGCGCAGGCGGCTGACGTGGGCCGGCGGGCGTGGGAGCTGTTCCCTGCGGCCGTGAAGCGCGCGGGCTGGTAGTACGCCGCTTCGCCGCGCGGTTGCGGTGGGGCGTAACGCACCTGGTACCGGGGGGTCACTGGTCCACTATCGTCCTGAGGAGTTTCCTTTGTCCGTCACCAGGATTTTCCGCCGAGACCCGGCGGTCGCCCGGGCCACCCGGCAGAACACGCTCGTCGCGATCATGTTCTTCGGCGCCGGGATCGTGTTCCTCGACCGGTTCGGCATCACGTATCTGTTCCCCGACATCGGGCGCGAGCTGGCGCTCGACAACCAGCAGCTCGGGTCGCTCGTCTCGGTCACGGCGGTCGCCTGGGCGGTGTCGAGTCTCGTGTTTTCGGTGCTCTCCGACCGGTTCGGCGGACGGGCGAAGTGGATGATCGTCGCGAGTCTCGTGCTGTTCTCGTGCGCCGTCGGCCTGGTCGGGCTCGCGCGGGACTACCCGGAGATGCTGCTGCTCCGTGCGTTCATCGGCCTGGCGGAGGGACCCGCGCTGCCGCTGATCCAGGGCGTGGTGGCACGCGCGTCGTCGCCGGAGCGGCGGGGGCGGAACCTCGGCATCGTGATCGCCGGTACGTTGGTGATCGGGAGCGCGCTGGCGCCGAGCATCATGATCGGGCTGGCGTCCGTGCTGGGGTGGCGGCAGGCGTTTCCGCTGGTCGCAGTCCCGGGGCTGGTGGTAGCGCTGCTGGTGGCCATCTTCCTGCGCGAGGACACCACGGCGGAACGGACTCCGGTCCGGCTCCGGGATTTCCGGGTGGTGGTCGCGAACCGGAACGTCCTGCTGGCGCTCGTGGGCACGGTGGTCTGCATCGGCGCGAACATCGGCTTCGGCACGTTCGCGCCGGTGTTCCTCGCGTCGAATGGCCTGTCACCCGCGACCTCGACGGTGGTGCTGACCGTGTACGGCGGCATCATCGCGCTGGGAAACGTGGTGGCCCCGGCGGTCTCGGACCGCTTCGGCCGCCGCCCGGCGCTGTTCATCGCTGCGGTGTGCAGTGGTTTGGTGCCGTTGTTCTTCGTCCTCTTCGCTCATACGCCAGGTTGGCTGATGGTGTCGCTGGTCGTGGGTCTGATGGCCGGGGGTTCGCTGACGCTGATCACCTACGTCGTCCCCGGCGAATCCGTCCCGCCCGCCTTGATGACCACGGCGTTCGCCCTGCAGATCGCCGTCGGCGAAACTCTCGGCGGCGCGCTGGGCCCGCAGGTAGGCGGCGCCCTTGCCGACGCGACGCACAGCCTGTCCACGGCCCTCCTCCTGTACGCGGCGGCACCCATCCTGCTGGTCGTGGTCTCGCTGCTGCTGCGCGAGACCGCCCCGGGCCGGAAAGCTTCCTGAAGCCGGGTTTTACCGAGTACATTGGTAATAACCAGCCGAAGGGAGCGGGTCATGGCGTATGTGATCGCCGAGCCGTGCGTGGACGTGATGGACCGGGCGTGCGTGGACGAATGCCCGGTGGACTGCATCTACGTCGGCGAACGCACGCTGTACATCCACCCGGACGAATGCGTGGACTGCGGCGCATGCGAACCGGTGTGCCCGGTGGAGGCGATCTATTACGAGGACGACCTGCCGGATCGGTGGCGCATCTATGCGGAGGACAACGCCCGCTTCTTCAGCGAGACACTGCCGGGCCGGGATGCGCCGCTGGACAGTCCCGGTGGTGCGGCGAAGCTGGGTGAGGTGGGAGTGGATACGGCGCTGGTGGCGGGGTTGCCGCATCCGGAGATTCCGGCACGGTAGGGGTCGCGAGTTTGGGTGGGAGATTCGGGCACGGTAGGGGCTGCGGGTTTGGGTAGGCGGTTGCGGCGCGGTGGTGGGTCGCGGGTTTGGTCGGGGGGTTGTGGCGCGGTGGTGGGTCGCGGGTTCGGGCGGGCGGTTGCGGTGCGGTGCCCCGAGGTCGGTGCGGCGGGAGTGAGGTTTTTGGGCATGGGCGGGTGACTTGATGCCGTCGCCTGGAGGGTGGCGCGGCTGGCCGGGTGGCTGAGGTTGGGGCCGGGCGGTTGCGTCGCATTCACCGGAGTTGAGGTGCGGTAGCGAAGGTTCCGCTTGGATGCGAGATCGTGGTGGTCGGCCAGGGCTGCCGTGCTGTTGGGCGCGGGTGTGGATGGTTGAAGCGATCATCTGGAGTTCGAAGGCGGCGCGCGGTTCCGATCGTGGGCCCGCGCTGCATTGCCTTGAGACCGTGGCCCACTCAGGGCGCCGACTGCCGGGATTCCGGCTCGACAAGCGCGCCTCGTCGTCGGCAGGCGGTCGTGTTCGAAGGTCCCGGGCCAGGAGGCGGTGCGTGATCAGAAGGTGGTCGGGGGTTCATTGACAGCTTGACTGCTCCGTCCCGTGCGCCGGGAGGGCTCGGTGGCCGGGGAGAGGCGAACCGGCGGTTGCGGTAGTTTAGCCTAGTGGGCTCGGCTAAACTGGCCGTCATGAGCGACCAGACGCTGACCGATCCGGCCGGTCCCCGGGTGCTTGGCGAGAGCCGCGAGCGGGTGCTGGAAGTGCTGCGTGCCGCGGGCGTGCCGGTGGGGGTGCAGGACGTCGCCGGGCGGGTCGGGTTGCATCCCAATACTGCGCGGTTCCACCTGGACGGCCTGGTGGAGTCCGGGCTCGCCGAGCGGCGTGCCGAGGATCGGACTCAGCCGGGGCGTCCGCGTACGGTTTATGCGGCCCGTGCCGAGGAACCGGCGGCCGGGCGGCGCAGTTACCGGCTGCTCGCCGAGATGCTCACCGGGTTGATTGCCGATTCCGTGCCCGAGCCGGGGAAAGCGGCCGAAACCGCGGGGGAGGCGTGGGGTCGCTATCTCGCGGACCGTCCGGCCCCGACGCATCGCGTCGACGCTGCCGAGGGGATCCGGCGACTGTCCGCTGTGCTCGCGGACGCCGGTTTTGCCCCGGACGCGGTCGCCGATCCGGCGCGGCCCGTCATTCCGCTGCGGCATTGCCCGTTCCGGGAGGTGGCCGAGGACAATCGGGACGTCGTGTGCGGGCTGCACCTCGGGCTGATGCGCGGTGTGCTGTCCGAGGTACGCGCACCGCTGGTGGCTGAGCGGCTGGAACCGTTCGTCGAGCCGTCATTGTGTTTGGCGCATTTGACCCCGACCGCCGCGGGGAAACGCCGGAGCCGTCGCTGACGGGATCGACAGTGTTGGTTGTCGCTGTGTTCACGGGCGCGGGTGCTGGTCGATCTGTCGGGGTCGGCGGCGGAATCGGTGGTGGCTCTCCGTGCGCATCCGGTCGATCATGTGCGGGTAATGGAGTTCGAAGGCCGGTCGTTCGGAGCGGATGCGGGGGAGTTCCAGGAAATTGTGCCGTGGCGGTGGGCAGGAGGTGGCCCATTCGAGGGAGTTGCCGAAACCCCACGGGTCGTCGACGGTGGCGACGGCGCCGTAGCGGTAGGACTTCAGCACATTGTACAAGAATGGCAGCATCGACAATCCGAGAACGTAGGACCCGATGGTCGAAATCGTGTTGAGGACGGTGAATCCGTCGGAGGACAGATAGTCGGCATAGCGGCGGGGCATCCCTTCGGCGCCCAGCCAGTGCTGGACCAGGAAAGTCGTGTGGAAACCCAGGAACGTCAGCCAGAAGTGCAGTTTTCCGAGCCGTTCGTCGAGCATCCGGCCGGTCATCTTGGGGAACCAGAAGTAGATTCCGGCGAAGGTGGCGAACACGATGGTGCCGAACAGGACGTAATGGAAATGGGCGACCACGAAATACGTGTCGGTGACGTGGAAATCGATGGCGGGCGAGGCCAGCAATACCCCGGTCAGGCCGCCGAAAAGGAAGGTGACCATGAAGTCGAGGGAGAAGAGCATGGGGGTTTCGAATGAGACCCGGCCCTTCCACATGGTACCGATCCAGTTGAAGAACTTGATTCCGGTCGGCACGGCGATCAGGAAGCTCAGCAGAGAGAAGAACGGCAGCAGCACAGCGCCGGTCGCGAACATGTGATGAGCCCAGACTGCCATCGAAAGACCGGAGATCGCGACCGTTGCGAAGACCATTCCCTGGTACCCGAAAAGTGGCTTCCGGGAGAACACCGGCACGATTTCGGTGACGATCCCGAAAAACGGCAGCGCGACGATGTACACCTCGGGATGACCGAAGAACCAGAACAGATGCTGCCACAGAATGGCGCCGCCGGTGGCCGGGTCGAAGACGTGCGCGCCGAGGTGCCGGTCGGCCAGCAGGCCGAACAATGCGGCGGTGAGCAGCGGGAACACGGCCAGCACGAGAACGCTCGTGACAAAGATGTTCCAGGTGAAGATCGGCATCCGGAACATCGTCATGCCGGGGGCGCGGAGACAGGCCACCGTCGTGACCATGTTCACCGCGCCCAGAATGGTGCCCAGTCCGCCGACGAGGAGCCCGGTGATCCACAAATCCGCGCCGACGCCGGGGGAATGGACGGCGTCGGACAGCGGAGTGTAGGCAAACCAGCCGAAGTCGGCGGCGCCGCCCGGGGTGAGGAATCCGGAAAGGACGATCAGGCCACCGAACAGGAAAAGCCAGTACGACAAGGCGTTGAGCCGTGGAAATGCGACGTCCGGTGCGCCGATTTGCAACGGCAGCACGAAATTGGCGAAGCCGAATACACTGGGGGTAGCGTACAAGAGAAGCATCACCGTGCCGTGCATGGTGAACAGCTGATTGTATTGTTCTGCCGACAGGAATTGCAGGCCGGGCCGGGCGAGTTCGGTTCTCAGCAGCAGCGCCATTGCGCCACCGGCGATGAAGAAACCGAATGCCGTGGCGAGGTACATGATGCCGAGCGTTTTCGGGTCGGTCGTGCGCAGCAGGGACAGGAATTGCGCGCCTTTCGGGGTCACCCGCACGGGATGCGCACGGACTGGCACCGGTCTCTGAGTGGTGGTCATGGGAGGTCAGGCCGACATCCGCGCTCGGCCGATCCGGACCTGCCACCGTTCCGGCCCGGATTCCACGTACTCCCAGGTGAAATCGCTCCCGTGGGTGGCGGTGAATTCGCGCCGCAGCGGCTGGGGATCGTGGTTGTTCACCAGCGTGAACGATTCGCCGGGCGCGAGCCGCGCGTACCGGCCGAAAATGCGCGGATGCCGGGTTCCGGGCGGGATTTCGCGGACGTCCAGTACATCAGGGGCGTCCAGTTCGCCGCCGCCGAGGAGGGTGCGGAGGTCGTCGACGAGGACCGGGACGTCGGCGCCGGGAAGCTCGGCCAGCGCGGGCAGGAGCACGGTGGCCTCAAGGTCCAGATACGCGGCGAGCACGGCAGCGAGCGCCTGCGCGGCATGGCTGACCTGGCCGGACGTGTCCGCCTGCAGCAGTTCGTCGACGGTCCGCTCGACGGCTTTCTGCAGCTGGCGCAACGCTCGGACCAGCAGCCGGGTCGTGGGAGCACCGGCCGCGGTCGTGTGCAGGACGCGGTCGGTGGCGGCGAGGTAGCTGCGCAGGTGGCCGGACACGAAATCGGTCAGCCGGGTGCACGCCTCGTCGCGGGCGGCTCCGTCGAGCTCCAGTTCGGTGACCACGGCGGCCTTGTGCCGGTACTCGGCGAGGATCCGGACAGCCTCGGCGCGCAGGGCGGCACCGGCCCGGATCGCCGGGTCCGTGCTGGTACCGCTGATGAAGACGTCGGATGAGCCGTCCACGGAAACCTCCCGGGATGAGTATTTACTAGAAGACTAGTATAAATCAGGCCGGCGGGCGAGGTTCAGGATGGTCCGATCCGCGCGAGGACGAGCCCGATCGGGATGCTGACCAGGAGTACGACGATCAGGGCCCGGAATCCGTGGCGGACCCAGTGATGGGATCGGGCGGTGCCTTTCGTACCGAGGATCAGGAGGGTCAAGCCGCCGGCCAGGATCGCGCCGCCGATGTCGACGGCAGGGGTGGTTCCAGTCAGTGTTCCGGTGAGCACCGCGGCGTTCCCGGCGTTCCAGGCGGCGACCTGGGCGACGATCAGGCGAGTGGACGGTGGGCCCGGCGCGAGAAGCGCCTGCCCGATACCCAGCCCGACCTGGGCGACCCCGGCGACGAGGACGAGGTACGCGACCGCCCACGCTCCGTGCGGGGTCGGCGCGGGGGCGATGGCGGCGGAGGCCAGACCGCCCGCGATGACGCATCCGGCGCCCAGGATGGCGAACGGTGCCGCGGGGGTGAGCGGTTTGTTCATAGATTCAAACTAACTTAGTGAAAAAGAGGTGCGGTGGTGGCTGGTTCAGGATCTGAAAATTCCGTGGTGTGACCGGGTTCGCGTCGGGGCGTGGGGGGCGGAGGAGGCTGTTAACTTCGCGGTGTGACAAGGAAAACTATGCGTGCCGTGGTGCATGGGGGAGAGCCGGGGCTGGCTGGGGTACGGGTGGCCGAGGTGGCGGTGCCCGAGCCCGGGCCGGGTGAGGTGGTGGTCGCGCTGAAGGCGGCGGGGCTCAACCATCGGGATCTGTTCGTGGTGCGCGGCCGCGGGCCGGGGGAGGCGCCGGTGGTGCTGGGCTCCGACGGGGCGGGGGTGGTGGTCGCGGTGGGGCCGGATCTGGCTGGTGACGCGGGGGCGGGTTTCGCGGAGGTCGGCGGGGCAGTCTTCGGAGGGGCTGGCGGGGAGGAGGCTGAAGGGGCGGAGGTGGCAGGATTGGCTGCCGAGCAGGCTCCATCTGGTGCGGCGGCGGCCGAGCGGGCAATGCCCGGTGGGGCCGGTGCCGGGCAGGCTGGGACGGCGGTCGGTGGGGCTGGTGGGGCTGCGGCTGGTGGGGTAGCAGCAGGCCCGGAGGTCGCAGATGAGGCGGGGGCCAGAGCGGCCGCGTCCGGTTCGGACGCGGCAGAGCGGCCGGAGGTTGCAGGCGGGGTGGCTGCCGGTTCAGCGGCGGCAGGCGCGGCGGTCGCTGGTGTAACCGAACCGGCCGCGGCAGCAACCGAAGCGGCTGCGCGAGCGGCGGCAACCGAACCGGCTGTACCGGCGACAGCCGCCGAACCGGCTGCGCGAGCGGCAGCAACCGAACCGGCTGCGCGAGCGACAGCCGCCGAACCAGCTGCACCAGCGACAGCCGCCGAACCGCCTGCATTCCCGGTACCAGTGGCAGAACCCGCCATCGGGGACGAGGTCATCATCAACCCCTCCCTGGGATGGCCCGAACCCACCCCAATTCCCGACACTCCCGCCATCCTCGGCGTCCCCACCGACGGCACGCTTGCGCAGTACGTAGTCGTCCCGATAGGAAACGTCGTCCCCAAACCCGCGCATCTCAGCTGGGCCGAGGCCGCCGCCTTGCCCCTGGCAGGGCTCACCGCGTACCGCGCGCTGTTCACCCGCGGCGGGCTCCACCGGGGGAGCACCTGCTCCTTCCCGGGATCGGCAGTGGGGTCGCCACGGTCGCGCTCGCGATGGCGAAAGCCACGAACGCCACGGTCAGCGTCACGTCCCGGAGCCCCGAAAAGCTGGACCGCGCCAGGGAACTCGGCGCCGACCGGGCGATCGACAGCACGACAGAATGGAAGCTCGACCCGGTGGACCTCGTCGTCGACAGTATCGGGCGGGCGACGTTCGGTGCCGGGCTGTCCGTCCTTCGTTCCGGCGGACGGATGGTGACCCTCGGGGCCACGACCGGGCCGGACGTCGCCATGTCGCTGCGGGAGTTGTTCTTCCGGCAGATCAGTGTGCTCGGCACGTCGATGGGCAGCGCCCGCGAGTTCCACCAGATGGTCACGCTCGTGACGGAGCATCGGATCCGGCCGGTCGTGCACCGGACGTTTCCGCTCGAACAAGGTCCGCGGGCGCTTGCCGAACTGGCCGAGGGTGACCAGTTCGGCAAGCTGGTGATCACGATCGAGTAGGCCGTGTACCCAGTTCTCGTTCACATACCGCGGAAATCTGCAGCAAACGAGCTTCGTCGAAGTGGTGGCCGGTCAGCATTGCGCCGACCGGCAAGCCCTCCGCCTCTGCCAGCGGCATGGACAGCGCCGGGTGCCCGGTGAGGTTGGCCGGTACCGTGTTCGCCAGTACCGCCCAGCCTCGGCGCACGCGGGCCAGGTCGGAATCCGCATGAACTGGATGCGGCAGACCCGGTGTGGTGGGCGAAAGGAGCGCGTCGACGCCGTCGAGGGCGCGGGCGTAGCCGGACACCAGCCGGGACCGGGCGTTCTGGGCGATCGCGTACCACTCGCCGCGGTACGTTTCCTGCAGGTAGGACCCGGCGAGCAGCACGGCCTTCGCGGCGAGGCCGAGGTCACCGGCATTCGAACGCCAGCCGTCGGCGACGGCGCGCGCCAGTTCCGGCCAATAGTGTCCGCGCCACTGGTAACCGTTGCCGCCTGCGGCCAGTAGAGCGGTGGTTCCCTCGACGGTCGTGCCGAAGCACAGCGCGCCTGCGTCGGCGAGTTCGGGCAGGTCGACGGGAATGATCGTCGCGCCCAGCTTCGTCAGCGAAGCCACCACATCGTCGAAGGCGGCCTGTACTGCGGGTTCACCGGGCGTGCGGAGCAGACCCAGGCGTACTCCGGAGAGGTCGCGAGGCTCGGCGGCTGAGTAGTCGACCGGTGGTGGCAGGCCGGACTGCCGGGGGTCCGCGCCGTCGGGTCCGGCGAGGACGTTCAGGACCCGCGCGAGGTCGGCGGTGGTGCGGGCGATCGGGCCCAGGTGGTCGACGGTGTGGTCGATGCCCACCGAACCCGTCGCGGGGACGAGCCCGCTGGTCGGCTTCAGCCCGAATACCCCGCACCACGCCGCTGGTACCCGCACGGAACCGCCCTGGTCGGCGCCAACGGCAACGTCCACAGTGGAGTAATGCAAGGCAGCCGCACAACCCGACGACGACCCACCGGCGGTCCGGTCCGGGTCGAACGGATTGCGTACTGCCCCGCCGACACCGGTGTCACCGCCCGCGGCCAGTCCGAACTCGTCCATTCGCGTGGTCGCCACGATGCGCGCGCCCGCAGCCCGCAACCGCGCGACGACGGTGCTGTCGACGTCCGGCCGGAACCCCGCCAGCAGCGCCGAACCCGCGCTCATCGGCACGCCCGACACCGCAATGCAGTCCTTCACCGCGACCCGGACCCCGTCCAGCGGGCCGGACGAGGTCGGTTCGGCGTCCGTCCACCAGGTCACGGCGTTGAGCGGATCGTCCTCTGTGGACGGTGCCCGCACGGCACGAGAAACCGCAGGACGCGCTGGTACCGGCAACGACCGCACGGTGCCGAGGATTTCCGTGACCAGTTCCTGGACTGCCGGGAGCTCCGCGGCGCCGACCGGCAGGCCGAGCCGCTCGGCCTGCCGGAGGACGTCGTTCACTGCAGGGCCCGCCCGGCGGCGACCACCAGCGGGTCCCCGCCCCGGTTGGGCTCGCGCACCCAGCCCTCGAGCCAGCCGGACATCTGCTGCATCGCGATGTCGATGACGCTGAAGTACCAGCGCCCGCCGACCTTGCGGAACTCGTCGGTGTACCACCCGGTCATCAGGACCGGTTCGAACCCGGAATCCCCGGTCATGGTGGCGAATTCGAGCAGGTCCCACCGTCCCCTGGCGGTGTCCCCGCTGACCTCGATCACCGGGTTCACCATGAAATGCGCGGCCCACGGCATCATCCCGGCCACCCCGGAGAACCACTTGTGGATGGCGTCGTGCCCGTGGTGCTCACCGAAGACATTGCTGCGCCACACCACGTCACCTTCCGGCGCGAAGAGCGCCATCAGCGCGTCCGGGTCGGCGCCGAGGTCGCAGGTGCGGGCGTACTCGCTCTTCAGCTGCCGGATGGCTTCGAGGTCTTCGAGCCGCTCGATGCGGGCGAGGAGGTCGTTCATGCGGGGGTCCTTTCCAATGCTACCGGCGATTTCTTGCACAGCGAGCGGCACGAGCGTTCGGCAGCACAGCACACCGAACAGACAGAGCCGCGATGGAACGGGCAGGAGACGAAATCCTCGCTTGCGTGCTGCTCGGAACACACGACACACGTCACGAGATCGGTGACCTCCTCGGCCGTGGACGGAACGGTGTACGTCCGGCCCCGGGTCGCCAGCGCGATCACCGGCACGAGCACGAATCCCACCGCGGCGGCGATGAACGGCGCCAGCGTCATGCCCAGCGGCCCGAACAACCCGAACGCCGGGGGAGCCGACACGACCAGCGCGCCCGCGATCGCGCCGAGCCCGACCGGGTTGAACGCGGGCAGCCGCGACCGGCGGTATTCGAACTCAGGTGGGGACAACTTGAGGAGCCGCTTGTTGATCGTCATGTCCGAGACCACACAGGCGATCCACGCGAGCATGAACACGCCGCCGAAGGTGAGGACCGCGTTGAGCCTGCTGTAGAGGTCGCCGAACATCAGCGCGGTGCCGAGCACGACGGTGAGCACCACGAACCAGTGCCGCCCCGGCGTCACGCCGAAGATGCGGCAGAAGAACCCGGCGAACTGCAGCGACCCGGAGTAGGCGTTGCTCAGGTTGATCCGCAGCTGGGTGGTGACGACGAACAGCACGCCCCACACCCCGAACACGCCTGGCAGGTACTTGCCCGGGTCGGTCTCGCCGAAGCGCAGCGACAGCCACGCGCCGAGCAGCGTCGGGCCGAGGAACGTCACCGCGGCGAACACCGGACCGACCACGAAGGACCCGAGCCGCCTGCGCCGGGCCGGGATGAACCGGCCGAAGTCCGCGGCGACGGGAATCGTGCCGGCCACCCCGAAAGCGGCGGCGAGCAGCTGCAGTACCGGCGGTCCGGCGGCCGGATCCGCCCCGGCGGCAGGCCGGTAGGACCAGAAACCGACATCGACCGGCGTACGGGCGGCGTGCCAGATCGTGAGTACCATGAACACCGCGAACACCGGCAGCGTCACCCACATCAGGATGTTCACCAACCGCAGCCCGTACCAGGTCAGCGGGATGAAAATCGCCCCGGCAACGGTGTACACGACCCAGGGCGGCACCGACGGCCACTCCGCCATCACCGCGTTCGCCATGATCGAGCCCTCGAACGCGAAGAACAGCAACGAGTTCACGGCGAAGATCAGGGACGTCACGGTGGAGCCGAGGAACCCGAACCCGGCACCGCGGGTCAGCAGGTCGGAGCCGAGGCCGCTGCGGGACGCGGCACTGGTCCAGAGGTAGGCCAGCGCACCGACGATCACGGTCGCGATCACCAGCCCGATGACCAGGTTCACGGTCCCGTAGGCATGCACGAGCGTGCCGCCCCACGAGAAGAAGAACATCGCGGTCGTGATCCCGAACATCACGCCGAAGAGCGACGACACACTCCACTTCTGGTAACTCGACGGCACCGGGCGCAGTGCGTAGTCCTCGCGGTTTTCGGCCCAGGCTTCGGTCATGGGGTTCCTCCCTGGAGGGAGCTGTGCCGGGTCTCGGGCGTGCAGAACGCCGCGACCAGGCTGATCAGTGCGCCCGCGGCCAGATACCAGGCGGGCGCGTACGTGTTTCCGGTCGCTTCGAGGATTGCTGTGGCGACCAAGGGCCCGGCGCCGCCGAAGAGGACGACACCCAGGTTGTAGCCGATGCCGACCCCGCTGTAGCGGCGGGCGGTGGGGAACAGCTCGGCGAACAGCGCCGGCTGCGGTCCGAGCATGAGGGCTTCGCCGACCACCATCACGCCGAGACCGGCGATCAGGAAACCGAGAGAACCCTGGTGCAGCAAGAAGAATCCGAGCGGCGCGGTCACCAGCACCCAGGCCGCGCCCGCGAGCAGGAACGGCTTGCGGCCGATCCGGTCGCACATCCGCGCGAAGATCACGGTGAGCACGATCAGGACCGCCATCGCGGCGAACCCGGCGACCTTCGCCGATCCGGACGGTACGTGCAGCTCAGTGGTCAGATACGTCGGCCCGTACACGAGCAGGACGTACGTGCACATGGTCGGCGAGCACACGAGCGCGGCGATCCGGAGCATCGAACGCCAGTCGTGTTTCAGGGTGGCCCGCAGCGGCGCGCGTTCGTGCCCGCCTTCGGCGACGAGCTCGGTGTACTCCGGGGTTTCGTCGAGCCGCAGCCGCAGGTACAGCCCGACCAGGCCGAGCGGCAGCGCGAGCAGGAACGGGATCCGCCAGCCCCACGACTGCAGTGCCGTCGGGGTCAGCAGTTCGGTGCACGCCAGGCTGGACAACCCGGCGACCATCATGCCGAGCACGATCGTGATCGTCTGCCAGCTGCCGTAGTACGCGCGTTTCCCGGGTGGCGCGCTTTCGATGATGTACGACACCGCGCCGGTCCATTCACCACCCGCGGACAGGCCTTGGGCCAGCCGCAGCACGAGGATCAGGATCGGCGCCGCGACGCCGATCGACGCGTACGTCGGCACTGCCGCCATCAACGCCGTGCCCAGTGAGATCAGCAGGATGATCGCCGACAGCGCGCTGCGACGGCCGTAGCGGTCGCCGATGTAGCCGAACACCACGCCGCCGAGCGGTCGCACGATGAAGCTGACACCGAACACCGCGAACGTCAGCAGCAGCCCGGCGGCCGGGTCGGCGACGGGGAAGTAGAGCACTGCGATCGTGGACGCGAGGTAGCCGTACAGGACGAACTCGTACCACTCGATGAAGTTCCCGATACAGGCCGCGATGATCGACGTACGCTGCGTGCGAGTGAGCGTGGTGCGGATGGTTGCGGTGGCAGTCATCGGGCACCTGCTTTCTCTGCCGCGGTGCCCCAATCCGGGGTCCCGGCAACGGGGATCTCGTCGACGTGGTCGAGGTACTTGCCGAAGCCGACCTCCAGGCGGACCCGGCCGTAGCGGGCGTGCACCACCTCCCGGCAGCCGAGCGTGCTCAGCGGGTCCGCGGCGGATTCCCGCAGCACGACGTCCGCGGTGCCTTCCCAGCCTTCGCCGGGCTGCGAACTCCGGAACGGAACGCGGACGAGACGGCTGATGTCGTAGCCGGTGCCTTCCGCGCTGGGGATGAGTTTGAGCGTGAAATGCCGCGCGAACCAGTCCGGGATGGGGTCGATCTCGGCGTGCTGTTCGGTGGGCTGCGCCGCGACGGACACGACCTCGATGTCGTTCGCCGTGACGATCCGGGCGCTGGTGCCGTCGTCGGCGAGGCGCACCGCGCGGGCCTGTTTCTTGGGCAGGCCGAAGATTTCCCGACCGAGCGTGCCGTGGTTGAGGCCCTCGATGAAGAACGTGAGCGGGTACGCGCCCACCTCGTCCTCCCGGCGGCACTGCACGCAAACGCCACCCTGCAGGTACGGCGGGCGTCGTTCGACGGCGCCGTCGGGCAGGTGGAACTCCGCGCCGAGGAACTCCGCGACCCAGATGGCGACGCGCGGATCGCCGGTCGGGGTCAGCGGGGCGGGAAGAATGCTGGCGAGCACCGACGGGTCGGTGCGGTATTCGACGGTGAGCCAGCGCAGGTCCACGGATTCCGCGCCGACTCCGTACAGCGGCGCAAATGCGGGCATGGACAGGGACATGGGAGTCTCCGGGGGGTCAGGCGTGGACGGCTTTGGTGACGGCCTCGGCGATCACGTCGGCGGTCGGGATCACGGCACCGGCGAGGGCCGGCGCGGCGGGAATCCGCGCGTCGGGCGCGCCGATCCGGACGGGCGGGCAATGCAGTGGCACCCCGGCTTCGGCGACCGCGGCCACGACCTCGCCGCCGAATCCGCCGACCGTGTGCGCCTCGTGGGCGACGACCAGCCGACCGGTGCGGCGGACGCTGCCCAGGAGGGTGTCGAGGTCGAACGGCCGGACCCAGCGCGCGTCGAGGACCTCGGCGTCGATGCCGTCTCCGGCGAGCCGCTCGGCCGCGTCGAGGACGCGGTGTTGCATTGCGCCCCAGGTCAGGACGGTGACGTCGGTGCCAGGACGGCGTACCGCGGCGCCGCCGAACGGCCGGATTTCGCCGCCGAGCTGCACTTCCTGCTTACCCGCGTGGTAGAGCGTGCGGTTTTCGATGACGACCACCGGGTCGTCGCACCAGATCGCGGAGAGCAGCAGGTCGTAGGCGTCCTGGTGGGTGGCGGGCAGGCAAACGCGCAGGCCGGGGATGTGCGCGAAGAACGCCTCCAGGCTCTGCGAATGCTGCGCGCACGCGCCCGGCGCGCTGCCCTGCTGCGTCCGGACGGTGATCGGCGCGGACAATGCCCCACGCGACACGTAACGGACGTTCGCCGCCTGGTTCACCAGCTGGTCAAGGGCCACGAGGAAGAAGTCGGCCCACATGATCTCGACGATCGGCCGCCGTCCGAACATCGCGGACCCGACCGCGCCGCCGAGGATCGCCGACTCCGAGATCGGGGTGTCGAAAACGCGGTCGCCGAACAGCTTGTGCAGCCCCTTCGTCACGCCGAACACGCCGCCGGGCTTGCCGACGTCCTCGCCGAACAGCAGAGCCTCGGGGCGTTCCTCGAGCGCACGGCGCAACGCCGCGTTCACGGCCTCGGCGTACGAGAGTTTCTTGATCTCAGGCATACAGGTGCTCCAGGACGGTCGAGGGATCGGCGATCGGGTCGGCGAGGGCCTGTGCGGACGCGTCGGCGATCTCGCGGGCCACACGCGCGACGACGGGGTCCACTTCGGACTGATCGACGCCGGCGGCGAGGAGTTCGCGGATGATGCGGCCGATCGGTTCGGCGGACGCGGCTTCGTCCAGCTCACCGGCGGGCCGATAGTGCTGGGCGTCCCCGATGTAGTGGCCGACGATGCGCTGGGTCATGGCTTCCAGCAGCACCGGACCCTCGCCCTCGCGCGCCCGGCGGACGGCTTCGGCAACGGCGGTCCGGACGGCTTCGGGGTCGTTGCCGTCGATCCGCGCACCGGGCATGCCGTAGGCGGACGCGCGGCGGAAGAGCTTGTCGATGCGCACCATGTCGGCGATCGGGGTGAGCTCGGAGTACAGGTTGTTCTCGACGAGGAAGATCACCGGGAGTCGCCGTACCGCGGCGAAATTCATCGCTTCGTGTACTGCGCCCTGGTTGAGCGCGCCGTCGCCGAACGCGGCGAGTGCGACGCGGCCGGACCCGTCGAAGGTGGCGGCGAGCGCGGCTCCGGCGGCAATCGGGGCTCCGGCGCCGACGATCGAATTCTCGCCGTACATGCCGTGTTCCGGTGCCGTGAGGTAGGCGGAACCGCCGCGGCCGCCGTTGATTCCGGTCCGGCGGCCGAGGAGTTCGGCGAACAGCGCGTGCGGCGGAGCGCCGCAGGCCAAGGTCCAGCCGTGTCCGCGATAGGTGGGGAAAACGGCGTCGCGGCTGAGGTCCAGGGCTGCGCAGGCGCCGACGTAAACGGCTTCCTGGCCGTTGCACAGGTGGACCGAGCCGACGACGTCGCCGGTCCCGCGCAGGCGGGTGACCTCTTCCTCGAAGAAACGGATGCGCTGCATCGCCTCCAGATGACGCAGCAGCGCGGCGGGTTCGGGCATGGGGGTACCCACTTTCGTGCTCGGGTAAGGGAAACAGGGTCAGGAAACGTCTCGGGTGGCACAGCCGGACGGTTCGGGCGTCGGCACGACCAGCCGTCCGGTGCGGAGCAGGCCGCTCGCCATCACGGCGGCCTCGCGGACCTCCTTGATCAGCCACGCTTGCCGTTCGACGAACCGCGGCTGCGGCACGGAAACGGTGAACGCACCGGCCGGCACCCCGCTCTCGCCGAAGAACGGCGCGGCCACGCAGCACACGCCGGGGCTGAATTCCTCCAGGTCCATGGCGTACCCGCGGCGCCGGATCGCGGAGAGATCGGCGGTGAGGGCTTCGTAATCGGTGATCGTGTTCGGCGTCACCGGCTCCATCGGCACGCCGTCGAACATCGCCGCGACCTGCTCCTCCGGCAGGAAGGCGAGCACCGCCTTGCACGACGCGCGGGCGTGCATGCTGCCGGTGTACCCGACGTCGAGGTTGCCGACGTTGAGCGTGTGCAGCCCGGACAGGAAGTGTTGCAGTGTAAGCGTTCCGTGATGCCAGCCGGCGATGTACGAGGTCTCGTGGGTCTTGTTGTGCAGCCGGGTGAGGATCAGCGCCAGCTCGGGTGACGGCCCGGACCGCCGCTGCAGGTGGCGGCTCAGCGACGCCGCTCGCGGGCCCACGTCGTACCGGCCGCCGGGCAGCCGGATCAGGTAACCACCCGCGACGAGCGTGCGGAGCAGGTGGTAGCAGGTGCCGATCTTGATGCCGAGCTGGCGGCTGAGCACCTTGGCGGTTGCCGCGCCGTCTGCCGCGGCGACAGCTTCCAGCACCTGGAGCCCGCGTTCCAGCGTGTGCAGGACCGTGGTGTCAGCCATCGCTTACCTCCAGCCTGGTCAACGCGAGCGCGAGCACCTTGGTGGCTTCGACGACGTCGCGCTCGGCCACGCATTCGTCCGGCGCGTGTGCTTTCGTCACCTCACCGGGGCCGAAAATCGCGGTCGGAATGCCGCGGGAGCCGAAGAAGGCGGCGTCGGAACCCGCGGTGAAGCCTTTGCGGGTTGCGGTGCCAGTGCAGGTTTCTTGCGCGGACTGCAGTGCTTTGATCAGGGGGCTGTCCAGCGGAGTTTCCCAGCCAGGCAGGCCTTCGTGGTCCCAGCGGACGACCGGCGGATGGTCGCGGAGCCAGCCGTCGGTGGCCGCGACCTCGGCGAGTACCTGCTCGACCTCGCGGCGGACTGCTGCCAGGTCCTCGCCGGGCTTCAGGCCGATCCGGCCGGACATCGTGGCGAAGTCGGGCACCGCCGCGCGCCAGCTCCCGGCGCGCGCGGTGCCGACCGCGAACGGAATCGCCGTCGGAACGTCGGCGAACAGCGGATGCCGGTACGAAGCCGACCGCTTGCGTGCGAATTCCGCCAACGCTTCCCGGATGCGGATCAAGTGCTCGAAAGCGTCGACCCCACGCCACGGTGCCGAGGTGTGCGCGGCGACGCCCGTGACGTCGACGGTGAAGAACAGCAGACCGGTGCTGATCGGGACGATGGCGCCGTCAGTCGGTTCCAGGACGAGCGCGGCGACCGGGCCGGGTACTTCGAGCGCCGCGGCGCGGGTGCCGACGCCGGTGGTTTCCTCCGCGACGACCAGCTGCACGGCCACATCGAACGGCAGGTCGACACCCAGGTCTTCGAGCACCGCGAGCGCGTACAGCCCGGCTGCGATACCGCCCTTCATGTCCACCGAGCCGCGACCGTGGACGTGCCCGTCGAGGCGGAGACCGGAGTACGGCGGGTGAGCCCACAGCTGCTCGTCCCCGGCCGGGACGACGTCGAGGTGGCCGTTGAGCACCACACACGGCAGACCGCGGCGGCGCGGGTACCAGGCGATGAGGTTCTCGCGGGCGTCCGGCCGGGGCTCGGCGGCGGCGAGGCCGGTCGGGCCGACGGGCTGGCGGGTGACCGGCCATCCGCGGCGGGCGAACCAGTCCGCGTACCTGCCGCTGACCCGGTCCTCCCAGCCGCTTTCGCTGGGTTCCCGCACGGTCTCGGCCAGCAGGTCGAGCAGGTCGCCGGACATCACGTCGACCCGTGCCTGCACCTCGCGGTCGCTCGGTCGAGGCATCGTCACCTCCCGTTCACTTCGTCGGACCGGGGAACTGTGCGACGCCGGCCACGTCCAGTGCATCAGACTGAACCCGTTTTTCGACTATCTGAAATTCAGCGCCCCGCGCGGGGGAGTGCCGTGTCGCGCCGACCTACGGTCACCGGCACTCACCGACCCCGCCGAAGGAGGCCCCCGTGTCCCACGCCGAGCTGCTGCAGCGGCACCGCCAGGTGATGCCGAGCTGGCTGAACCTGTACTACGACGAGCCGATCGAGCTGGTCCGCGGGACCGGCCGCCGCGTCACCGACGGCGAGGGCCGCGAGTACCTCGATTTCTTCGGCGGCCTGCTGGCCACGATGGTCGGGCACGACATTCCCGAGATCACCGCGGCCATCCGCGAACAGGCCGGGCGGCTGCTGCACTCGTCGACGCTGTACCTGATCCGCAACCAGATCGAACTGGCCGAACGCGTCGCGCGGTTGTCCGGGATTCCCGACGCGCGGGTGTTTTTCGTGAATTCCGGTACCGAGGCAGTCGAAGCGGCGCTGCTGCTCGCGACGCAGCAACGGCGGTCGCACCAGGTACTGGCGCTGCGCGGCAGTTACCACGGCCGTTCGTTCGGGACCGTGGCCACGACCGGCATCCGCGGCTGGTCGGCGACTGCGTTGAGCCCGTTGGCGGTCACGTATGTGCACAGCGGATACCGCTACCGCAGCCCGTTCCGCGACCTCGACGACGCCGGGTTCATCGCCGCGTGCACCGAGGAACTGCGGACGATCCTGGAGACCTCGACCTCCGGGGACGTCGCGTGCCTGCTCGCCGAGCCGATCCAGGGTGCGGGCGGGTTCGCGACGCCGCCCGAGGGCTTCTTCCCGGCGATGAAGGAGGTGCTCGACGAGTACGGGATTCTGCTGGTTTCCGACGAGGTCCAGTCGGGATGGGGGCGGACCGGGCGGTCGTTCTTCGCGATGAACGGGTTCGGCGTGGTGCCGGACGCGATCACGTTCGCCAAGGGGCTCGGCAATGGCGTGGCCGTCGGCGGGGTGGTGGCGAGTGCATCGTTGATGGACTGCCTGACCGCGAACTCGATCTCCACTGCCGGGGGAAATCCGCTCGCGATGGCGGCCGGGGTGGCCACGGTGGACTACCTGCTCGACCACGATCTGCCGACGCAGGCGGACAAGGTCGGCGAGCATCTGTTGCGGGGCCTGCGCGCGATCGCCGAGGACTGCCCGCTGATCGGCGAGGTGCGGGGGATGGGCTTGATGATCGGGGTCGAGCTGGTGCGGCCCGGGACGCGCACCCCGGCGGTCGCCGCGACCGGTGCGGTGCTGGAAGCCGCGCGGGAACGCGGAGTTTTGTTGGGGCGCGGGGGATTGCTCGGCAATGTGCTGCGCGTGACGCCGCCGATGACCGTCACCGTCGCCGAGGCTGACGAGTTTTTGTCGGTGCTGCGTGATGCACTGTCCGCAGTGAATCTCTCGGAGGGGGAGAAGTGATGATCAAGCGGTGGAATCCGGACAGCGTCGGAGCTCCGGTCGGCCGGTACAGCCATCTCGCGCAGGTGCCTGCCGGGTACGAGCTCGTCGTGGTGGCCGGGCAGATCGGTGCGCATCCGGATGGCACGCTCGCCGGGCCGGACGCGGAAACGCAGACCCGCGAGGTGCTCGCGAACGTCGAACGGCTGCTGGCCGCGGCCGGGGCTCGGCCGGAGCATCTGGTGAAGGTGTTCAGCATGGTTGCGGGCACTGAACATCTGGGTGGTTTCCGCACGGCGCTCGGCGACGTGTTCTCGCTGTGGTTCCCGGATGCGGACTGGCCGGCGCAGTCGATGATCGTGGTGTCGGCGCTCGCGCGGCCGGAGATCGTCGTGGAGATCGAGGCGATGGCTGCGGTGCCTCGATGAATGACCCCAGTCGTGGAGATTGAGGCGATGGCTGCGGTGCCTCGATGACCCCAGTCGTGGAGATTGAGGCGATGGCTGCGGTGCCTCGATGACCCCAGAGGAGTTCCGGGCATTGTTTCCGGCGCTGCTCTCGGAAGTGTGGCTGGATACGCCTGGTGCGCCACCCGGTGCGGAGCCGGTCGTTGCCGCGCTTCGGGAGACGCTGGACGAATGGTCGGCCGGGAGTTTCGACTGGCTGGCCTGGGATGGCGCTTCGGCGCGGGCACGGGAGCTGTTCGCTGCGTTCGTCGGAGTGGATGCGTCGTGTGTTGCGGCTGTGTCGTCCCTTGCGGAAGCTGCTGCCGCGGTAGCCGGTTCGCTGCCGCGTGGGCGGATTGTTGTTGCGGAGGAGGAATTTCGGAGTAATCGGTACCCGTGGCTGGCGCGGCATGACGTGGTCAGCGTCCCGGCGCGGGGAGTCGAGGATTTGATCGCTGCGCTGGACGAGGATGTTGCGCTGCTTGCAGTGAGCGAGGTGACCAGCCGGACGGGGCAGCGGTTCGACCTGGCGGCGCTGCGTGCGGCGACGGACGAGGTCGGCGCGAGGCTGTTCGTCAACCTCACGCAATCGCTGGGTGCCTTGCGCTTCGATCTCGACGCGGTGCGGCCGGATTACCTTGCGGTGCACGGGTACAAGTGGCTGCTGTGCCCGCGCGGCACGGCGTGGCTGGTCGCGCGGCCGGACCGGGTCGATGAGCTGGTGCCGCTTGCGCCGGGCTGGAAGTCGACGGAACCTCCGCACGGTTATTTCGGCGGGCCGCTGGAGCTGGCCACGGGCGCGTCCCGCTGCGATGCTTCCCCGGCGTGGTTTTCGTGGATCGGTGCTTGCGCGGCCTTGCAGGTCCATGCGGCGTTGGATCCGGTGCAGGTCGAGCAGCACGTGCTGGGGCTGGCCTCGGCCATGGTCGCCGAAGCCTCGGCGCTGGGCCTTCGCCGGGTGACTGAAGGCCCGTTGTCGCAGATCGTCGTGCTGGGTACCGGCTGTGCGCCGGAGCTGGCCGCCGCATTGGCCGAAAACCATGTGCGGGCAACAGCTTTGGGCGACCGGGTCCGGTTCGGGTTCCACTACTTCAACACCGAGGAGGAGGTGGTGGCCGCGGCACGGGTTCTTCGCGGTTGAGGCTCAGTTCGCTTGGGGTGGCGCGTCGGTGTTCGGATCGAGCACCCACAGCAGGTTCGTGGGGTGCGGGCCGGGATTGAACAACGCGTGCGGCACCCGGGCGTCGAGCTCGAAGGAATCGCCGGTGGCGAGCTGGTACTGGTCGGTGCCGACGGTGCCGACGGTGCCGACGGTGCGGACGAGGGTGCCGGACAGCAGGTAGGCGTGTTCGATTCCGTCGTGCCCCAGCGGTGGCGCGCCCACCGTGGTCGACACGCCGGCGTCGTAGGTGACGAGGCCGAACCGGAGCGGACCTTCGGGGCTGGCCAGGCTTTCCCACCGCACGCCGAGCGCCCTGACCCGGTGCGGGCGGGAGTTGTGGCGTCCGATCAGCACCCCGTGGCCGCCCTCCTGCCCGTTCGGGCGAGCCGGGTCGGGGTCCAGGGTGAACAGCTGGTCGAGCGACAGCTCCAGGACGGTCGCCATCGCGTAGAGCGTGTTGATGCTCGGGAGCGTGCGCCCGGTTTCGATGTGGCCGACCAGCGCCGGGGAGACGCCCAGCGCACGCGCGAAATGCGTGGGTGGACAGCTTCTTCGCCAGCCTTCCCGCGCGCAGGCGGTCCCCGAGATCGGCGGGCATGTTCTGCTCCGCGGGGCGGGCGGGCTTCGTCGCTCATGAACCGTTCGCATCCTGCTTCACCGTGCTGGGCTGTGCCGAACTGTGCTGGGGCTGTGCCGAGCTGTGCTGGGCCATGCTGTGCTGGGACGTGCCGTGCCGAGCTGTGCCGGGCCGAGCCGAGCCGAGCCGAGCTGTGCTGTGCCGAGCCGTGCTGGACCGTGCTGGGCTGTCCTGAGATTACGGGGTCAGCCCGAGGCGATCACGCCTCACCTGCCCAGCACGTACCCCAGTGATGCCCGCGCGGCCGCCGCGGTGGTTCCGTCGGCGACCGTCAGGAGGGCGGCTCGCCAAGCTGCCGCCAGGATGTCGGCGGCGGGGGCTTTGTGCTTGGTCAGCAACGGTTTCAGCGCGGCGGCCACCGGGTCCTCGCGTTCGACCGGGGGCTGTTCGCCGAGAATGCGGCACACGGTGAATTTCACCGCAGCGTCGAAGGCCACGAGCAGCGCGGCGCGCACCGCAGGCCGCCCGCCGCCCGCGGCTGCCGCGGCGCCCTCGATCCGCTCGACGATCCGCTTTTCGAGTTCTTCGCGGACGGTGAGGTACAGGCCGAGTTTCGAGCCGAAGTGGTGGTACAGCGAGCCGGTGGTGACGCTCGCCTTCGACGCCAGCTCGACGACGTTCACGGCCTCGTACCCGGCCACCTCGAACTGGTGCATGGCCGCCTCGATGAGCCGGGCCTTGGCCGACCCGGGGACCGGGATCCACTCGCGCATGCCGTCAGCATAACCGGTTGACGGGATTCCGTAACCGGTTTACGGTCGAGCGGTATGAAGCTGACGTTCCTGTACCAGCCGGTGAAAGATCTCAAGGAGTCGGTCGCGTTCTACCGCGACGTGCTCGGTTTCGACGAGTCGTGGCGGGAGGGCGATCTCACGGCGGCGTTCGCGATCCCGGGCTCGGAGGTGGAACTCATGCTCGACGTCCCACCGGACACAGGCCCCCGATGGGGCGCGGGCGGGTTTTATGCGGTCGAGAGCGTGGACGCTTTCCTCGAGGCCCACCCGGACCTCGACTGGCAGGGAGAGATCGAGATGCCCGGCGGGAAGGGAGCGACGTTCCTCGATCCGTCCGGGAATGCGGTGCATTTGTTCGACCAGAGCACGGCCGGGGGAGAGTAGCCGCGGACCGGGGGTGGCCGCGGGTTGCCGAAGTGACGGTCGCGCGGGGGCGAGAGCGGGCTGCCGGGCTGCCGGGCTGCCAGGGTGACGGGCTGCCGGGGTGACGGGCTGCCGGGGTGACGGGCTGCCGGGGTGACGGGCTGCCGGGGTGACGGGGGTGCCGGGCTGCCGGGGTGACGGGCTGCCGGGGTGACGGGGGTGCCGGGGTGCCGGGCTGCCGGGCTGCCGGGCTGCAGGGGTGACGGGGTGACGCTCGTGCGTAGGAGAGTCCGGCGAGAGCATGCTGCCGGGCCGACGGTCGCGCATGCGACGTCCCGCCAGGACACGCGTGGGTTGCTGAGCCCGACAGTCCCCTGAAAAGGCGCATCCAGACCGCTCGCCAAGCGAGCCGATCACCGCCAGGCAAGCCATCCGCGCCCAAGGACAGCAGGTCCCCTCCTCAGACACGGGGGCCGGGTCAGGCTTTGATCCGCAACGTGCGGATCCGGTTGTACAGCGTCCCCCTGCTGATGCCCAGATCCTTCGCCGCCTGCAGCTTGTTACCGCCGGACCGGGACAGCGCCTCGACGATTGCGTCGTGGTCGGCTCGGTCCCAGCGGGTCAGCCGGGAGGTCGCGGGCGCCGTGCGGTATTCGGGTGGGAGGTCGGCGACCAGGATGTCCCCGACGCTGCGGTGCGTGGCGGCCGTGCGCACCACATGGGCGAGTTCCCGCAGGTTACCCGGCCAGTCGAGGTCGGCGAGGTGGGCCAGTGCGGCCGGGGTGAAGCGCGCCGAACCGCCGGTTGCCTCGGTCAGCAGGGTGCGGGCCAGCGCCGGGATTTCCGCGCGCCGGTCGCGGAGCGGGGCCAGTTCGATCCGGCCGAGACAGCGGTGCACGAGGTGCCGGTGATCGGGCCCGAGCTGCTTGATCGGCGGCCCGGTGAGCGCGATCCACGCACCGCGCGCGATGCGGTCACCCACTGCCCGGAGTTCGCGTTCCCCCAGCAGTTCAAAGCCCTCCACCACGACCAGCGCCCCCGATTCCGCGGCCCGGCTCACCCGCTCGAGCCACGTCGGCCCGTCTGCGCAGCCGATCGTCACGACCTCGCTTCCGTCGGTGAGCCGCGCTGCGGTCGTGGTGCGGCCGGTGCCGGGTTCGCCCACCACGACCGTCGACAAGCGGCCCGCGCGGCAGCGCGTCAGTTCCCGTTCCACCGCGTCGCGGGGAGGACCGCTCACGTGGCGCGCGCGGTAAACCGGCACGAAGGAAATCAGCACACTGCCATGCGCGTCGATCGGTTCGATGTGCAGCAAAAGGTCGAGGCCGTTCGCGGTACCGAACCGGATACCCGGCCGTGCGGGGAGGTCTCGCAAGCGGGAATGATCGGAAGCGTCGAGGTGGTCGAGGGCGGTCCGGTTGGCGAGCAAGACCTCACCGTCTTTGGACAGCGCGAGCACGGCGCGTTCACCCCGCCGGGCGGTGGCCTCCTCGAAAGCGTGCAACATCCGGCGCCGGGACTCGCGGGCACCAGTGAGCAGCGCGCGTTCGACGTCGGCGACCGCCCGGCGCAGGTACGGTCCGAACAGCGGGTTTTCGTCCCCGGCGCGCCCGGCCAGGTCGAGCACGCCTTCCAGCCGCCGGGTCACCGGATGCACGATCGGGTACCCGTAGCAGCTGTAGCGGCGCATCGCGTGGGCGAAATGCTCACCGCCGCGCACGGACATGCCGCGCCGGAGTTCGAACGGCGTCGCAATGCCGTTGGTACCGGTGGATTCCTCGCTGAACTGCCGCCCGAGCACCACGCCGGTGCTGTCGAGGACCGCCTCGGCGCGGTGGCTGATCCGGCCGCGGTGCACGATCCGGGCGGCGCTGTCCGCGAGCACGGTGAAGTACGCCGTGCCGGACAGTTCGTCGGCGACCCGGTCGAGCACCGGCCGCGCGGCTCGCAGCAGGCGGCTGTCCGGGTCCACCTCGACGGCACCCAGCCGGTCCAGCGCAAGCTCCGGCCGGACCCCGGCCTGCCACGACCGCTTCCACGAACCCCGGATCGCGGCGGACGCGGTGGACGGCAGTTCCCGGTCGAACGTCATGGCGTGCGGTAGAGCGGCAGGAACTCGTCGCGGATGAACGTTTCGATCGACGTCGGGGTGGTCGTCTCGGCGCTGCGGGGCTGGATCGTGCACAGATGCCCGGTGTTCATCGCCTCGCCGACCTCCGCCATCATCTCGGCGACGTTCTCCGCCACCCCGTCCCGCAGGAGCCCGTCGCGGAATTCGGCAATGCTGACCTGGTCGTATTCCAGGCCGGGCTGATCGACCGCGCCGGCAATCACGTCCATCACCTCCGCCATCGTCAAGTCCCGTTCGCCGTGCAGTTCCCGGATGCCCTGCCACGGTCCGGTGAGCGCATCGGCCACGGCGGCGCCGACGTCGCCGGTGCAGATGAACGGAATCGGCACGTCCGGGCGGAATGGCGCGCTGACGCGTCCGTGGTCGCGGACGCTCTCGACGTACCCGAGCAGGTTCTCCATGAAGTACCCGGCGCGCAGCCAGACCGCCTCGACCCCGGGTACCGCGGACAGCCGGTTTTCGAAGCGGTGCAAGCCTTTCACCGGTCCGGTACCGGTCGCGTGCTGGGCGCCCCAGCTGCTCAGCCCGACGACCCGCCGCACGCCGGATGCGGCGACCGCGTCGGCGAGCGCGGCCGTCAGCTGGTCCTGGAAAGCGGCGAAGGCGGGATGGCCGGGCAGATAGTTCGGCTGGAGGACGGCGTAGACCGAGTCAGCTCCGGCGAAAGCGGTGGTCAGCGCGGCGGCATCGGCCGGATCGGCCTCCCGGACCTCGGCGCCGCGTTCGGCCAGGTCGGCGAGGCGGGTGGCGCTACGGCCGACGACCCGGACCCGGTGCCCGCCGGAGAGCAGGCGCAACGCAGCCGCGCGGCCGGTGCGGCCACCGGCCCCGGTGATGACGTACATGGGGACCTTTCTGTTTCGGTCAGTGCGGGCGGCTCCGGGCCCGGCCGGAGAGCGTCGCCAGCGAGGCGAGACGCGCCAGCGCTTCGGCGGAGGCGTCGTCGGCGGGGTGGTAGGCCCAGACCTGGTGGCCGCCGCTGTCGGGCAGTTCCAGGACGTGTTCGTCGAAGGTCACCGGGCCGACCAGCGGGTGCCGGAACAGCTTCCGGTCGATGACCTTCTCGTACAGCTGATGGTGCGCCCACGAGGTGCTGAACTCGGTGCTGCGGACCGCGAGCTCGCCGACCAGCCCGGCGAGCTCCGCCGAGTCCGCCGCACCGGCCGCGTTGGCCCGCCGCAGCGACGCCACCGTGCACTGCGCGAACGCGGCCCAGTCCACGAAGAACTCGCGGGCGCCGGGATCGAGGAACACCATCCGGGCGTAGTTCTCCCGGTGTTCCATGCCGTCGTAGAGCAGGTCGCCCAGCGCGTTGTCGGCGACCACGTCGAGCCGCCGGTCGACCACGATCGCGGGTACGGCCAGTGAGTCGAGCAGGCGCTGGAGGGCTTCGAAGCGAGCGCTGCTGAGTGCCCCGCCGGACGTGGCGCCTTCGCCCGCGGACACGAGTTCGTGCAGGTAGTTCGCCGCCGCCGGGTCGAGCCGGAGTGCGGTGGCCAGGCCGTCGAGCACGGCCCGGGACGGATGCCGTTCCCGGCCCTGTTCGAGGCGGATGTAGTAGTCGGTGCTGATCCCGGCCAGCATCGCGACCTCGTCCCGGCGCAGGCCCGGCACCTGCCGTTCGCCGCCCGGCGGGAGCCCGTGGTCCGCCGGGCGCACCTGACGGCGGCGGACCCGCAGGAACTCGGCGAGCGGCCCGTGACCCGTTTCGGTGGCAACCATGCGACCACAGTAAGTCGCCGGGCCTGGATCGCGGGTATGAGCGCAACACCCACCCGTCACACGGGGGTCAGCGCCGAGCCGTGTTCGCGGACGATCCGCCAGCGCCCCTCGGTCCGCCGCAGCAGGAGCGACGACCGGGTGGCCGCCTTGTCCACGCGGCCGGGTTCGAACTCGAAGCTGCTGGTGAAGAACACGTCGGCGTACGCGAGATCGCCGGTCACACTGACGAACGGCGGGCCGTCGACGGTGTTGGACAGGCTGATCAGCGATGCGAGCTCGGTGTCCCAGATCGCGGCGTACTCGGCAGCGGAACGGGCGATCCGGCGCTGCGGATCGGCGTTGTCGTGCAGGACGACGTCCGCCGAGGTCCAGTCGTAGAACTCCTCCAGCTGGGCGCGGAAGTCGAACGGCGGGCCGTCCGGCGGGCGGCGCCATCCCTCGGTCGCCCAGCGCAGGAGCACGTCGGTGACCTCTTCAGCGGACATCAGAGCCCCTCCACGATCAGCAGCCGGTAGTCGACCGCTCCTTCGCGGAACTTCTTCGCCGCGCGGTATTCGGCGCTCTCGTACCATTCCCGGGCCTGCTCGTAGCTGTCGAACTCGACCAGCACGACGCCGTCCGCCGCCGCGCCTTCGAGCACCGTGAACCGGCCGTCGGAGGCGTGGAACTTCGCGGTCGACGGCAGCGTCGGGGGCGCGGTTTCCAGGTATTTGGCATACGAACCCTGGTCGTGCACCTGTTCACGGATGCCGATGAGGTAGGCGGACATCGGGGTACTCCTTCGGATTCGGCGGGATCAGCCGACCGTAACCGGGTGCGGACGGCCCGGGGTGGCCGTCGCACACCCACCGGCAGTCATGTCTCGATCAATGAGACAACGGCATTGAACCCCGCCGCGCCGCCGCTCATGATGACCGCTGCGCGCGCTCACTCATTCCTGCGGCATGTATCGAGGTGGATATCGTGCTCGGACACAACCGGACCGCTCCGGCGGCGGCGGTCGACGGGGACCAGGTGCTGCGGAAGGTCACGCGCCATTTCCTTCCGCTGGTCGGCCTGTGTTACATCGTGCTGTACCTGGACCGGCTGAACATCGGCGTCGCGGCGCTCACGATGAACAGCGAACTCGGCATTTCGGCGACCGCGTACGGGTTCGCCGCCGGGATCTACTTCTGGAGCTACACGATCCTGGAACCGCCCAGCAACTGGGTGCTTTCCCGGGTCGGCGCCCGTAAGTGGATTTCCCGCATCATGGTGACCTGGGGACTCGTCACCATCGGCACGGCGTTCGTGCAGGGCGAGACCAGCCTGACGATCATGCGCGTGCTGCTCGGCGTCGCCGAGGCGGGCTTCTCGCCCGGCATGCTGTACTTCGTCTCCCGCTGGTATCCCAACGCCCGCCGAGGCGCGGCGATGTCGTGGATCGTCACGTTCATCTGCATCTCGGGCCTCGGCACGCCGCTGATGACGCACGTCCTCGACATGCACGGCTTCCTCGGGCTTTCGGGCTGGCGGTGGATCTTCATCATCACCGGCATTCCGGCCGTGGCGCTGGCGTTCGTGTGCCTGCGCCGCCTGCGCGACACCCCGGCCGAGGCGGGTTTCCTGAGCGAACCCGAGCGGAACTGGCTGACGAAGGTACTCGCCGACGAGTCGAAGGACGCCGTCGGGCACGGGCCCGGCGCGTTCCGGCGTGGCCTGGCCGAACCGCGGGTGCTGCTGCTGATCGTGGTGTTCCTCTGCGTGACGTTCAGCCTCAACGGGTACCAGCTGTGGATTGCGCAGATGCTGAAGAGCTTCGGCCTGAGCACGCAGTCGGTCGGCTGGGTGGCTGCGCTGCCGCCGCTGATCGCGATCGGCCCGATGATCTGGTGGATGCGGCATTCGGACCGCACCCGCGAACGGGGTGTGCACTTCTGCATTGCCGCGCTCGTGGCTGCCGCCGGGTTCCTGCTGGCTGCGCTGTCGTTGTCGACGCCTGCGCTCGCCATCGTCGGGTTCTGCATCGCCGGGGTCGGGCTGTACACCGCGATGGGCGTGTTCATCACGATCCCGGCGAGCTTCCTGACCGGTGCCGCGCTCGCGGCCGGATTCGGCGTGATCAACGGGCTGGGCAACCTCGGCGGCTACTTCGGACCGCAGGTCGCCGGGCTGCTCAAGGACGCGACCGGCGGGTACGGCCTCGCGATCGGCTCGTTCGCCGTCGCGATGACCATTGCTTCGCTCGTGATCCTCGGCCTCAAGCGGCTGAACCGGCGGGCGGCGGCATGAGCGCCGCGTTCGGGCCGATCCGGCAGAACGGTTACGTCGTCGAGGATCTGCACCGCGCGGTGCGGCACTGGACGGACGTGATCGGGGTGGGTCCCTTTTTCGTGGTCGACGACCAGCCGCTCAACGGATTCCGCTTCCGCGGCGAGCCCAGCGACGCCCGGATCAGCGTCGCCCTCGCGCAGAGCGGTGGCATCCAGATCGAGCTGATCCAGCCGTTGAACGACGCGCCGTCGGCGTTCACCGAATTCGGCCGGGAAGGGTTGCAGCACATTGCGTTTTGGACTGACGAGTTCGACACGGCCATGCGAGAGGCCGGACGCCGCGGCCTCACCGTGTTGCAGGAAGGCTGCTCCGGCAGCGGCGCGCCGGACGAACGGTTCGTGTACTTCGCCGCCGAACAGCATCCGGGCACGATGATCGAACTTTCCGAGACCTGTGGTGCGAAGGGTGCGTTGTTCCGTGCGGTGGCCGCCGCGGCCGAGGGCTGGGACGGCACCGATCCGGTCCGGGACATGCGGAGTCTCCTGGGCGGACAGTCATGAGCCGGTCGGTGGTGGTGACCGGCGGGGCGTCGGGGATCGGGCTGGCGACGGTACACCGGCTGCATCGCGAAGGCTGGCATGTCGTGGCCGTCGATCGGAATACGGACGCGCTGCCGGAGGACGAGCGGATCACGCCGGTGCTGGCTGACGTCACCGACGAAACGCAGGTCGACGCGGCTGTCGAGGCGGCGGATCGGCTCGGCGACGGGCTTGGTGCGGTGGTCACCTGCGCCGGGGTCGTCCGCAATGCGCCGGTGACGGAAACGACCTTGGCGGATTTCCGGCGGTCGTTGGACGTCAACCTGACCGGCACTTTCCTGGTGTGCCGGGCCGCCGCGCGAGTGATGCTTCAACGCGGAGCCGGCGGGTCGCTGGTCACGATCTCGTCGGTGTCCGGGCTGCGCGGCGGTGAGCAGCGGGCGGGGTACGCGTCGTCGAAAGGCGGGGTGCTGGCGCTGACCCAGGTGCTCGCGGGAGAGCTCGGTCCGGCCGGGATCCGGGCGAACTGCGTGGCACCGGGAGCGACCGACACGCCGCTCGTCCGGGTCGCCCAACCTCCGGCGGTACGTGACGCCGTGGTCGCCTCGATTCCGCTCGGCCGGTACGCACACACCGAGGAAATCGCTGCGGTGATCGCGTTTCTGGCCGGTTCGGAGTCGACGTTCGTCACCGGGCAGACCTGGTGCGTCGACGGCGGTCAGACCGCCGGACCCGGCTGGCGGCTGGGGGAGAAACCGTGACCCCGCTGGTGATCGGGGTGCACCCGAACGAGAACATGATGCGCGACGACAATCCGCACGTCCCGTGGTCACCGCAGGAAATCGCCGAGGACGTCGCGGCTTGCGCGGCCGCGGGTGCGTCCGTGGTGCACTACCACGCCCGGATGCCGGACGGCGCGCCGGATCATCGTCCGGAAGGCTACCGCGAGACCGCCCGGCTGATCCGGGAGCGGTGCGACGTCCTGCTCGCCCCGTCACTCGCGAACGGCCCGGGATTTTCCGTGGAACAGCGGCTGGCACCGGCTCTGGCGGCCAAGCCCGAGTTCCTGACCATGGACATGGGTTGCGCGATCATGGACCTGTGGGACCCGCACCGACAGCAGTTTTCCAGTGCGGACAAGGTTTTCGTCAACAGTACTGAGACGCACCGCGCATTGTTCGCTTGTGCGCGGCGCGAAGGTTTCACGCCGTGGCTGGCGTCGTTCAACGTCAGCTGGACGCGGACGATCGCCGCGCATCTCGCCGCCGGGGAGGTGCTGGGTCCGGCAGTTCTGCAGTTCGTGCTCGGCGGTCCGGAGTTCCCCGCGGCCCATCCGGCGACGTCGGCGGGGCTCCGCGCGCACGTGGAATTCCTGCCGGAGCGCGAAAACCTGGCGTGGATCGTGTCCGCGCACCGGGCCGACGTCCTTGAGACCGCGGAGGAAGTGATCCGGCTCGGCGGGCACATCGCGATCGGGGTCGGCGACTTTGCGCATGCCGCACGGGGTTTCCCGACGAACGCCGAGCTGGTCGAGCACGTCGTTGCCGTGGCGAAGCAGGTCGGTCGCGAGGTCGCGACCACGGATCAGGCGCGGCAGATTCTCTTGGAGAGGAGCAGTATTCATGCGGGTGGTCGATGACCACGGTGGACCGGTGCGCACGGTCGTCCGGCGCGGCGAGCTGATTGTGGCGGTGATGGATTCCGTCGCCTTCGCGTCCGCCGAACATGCCGGACAGCTCATCGTCACCGGGTCGCACGGCGGGGCCAGCGCGGGCGAGTACGCCCGCCGCGGCCGGGTCGCCGCGGTCGCCTGCAACGACGCCGGGATCGGCAAGGACGACGCCGGGGTGGCCGGGCTGGCGGCGCTCGACGACGTGGTGGGGGTGGCCGTCGGGCACGAAACCGCGCGGATCGGCGACGGGCCGGACACCTGGGAAAGCGGGATTGTCAGCTACGCCAACCGGGCGGCGCTGGCCGCGGGCGTGCAGGTCGGGGAGCCGCTGGCCGAGGCGTTCACCCGGCTGGCGACGGAATGGGGGCACGGATGTTGAGGGAAGTGGTGGCCGAACAGCGGGGCCGCCGGGTGATTCTGGTGGACAGCATGTCGCAGGCCGAATACGAGGACCACGACCAGATCCTGGTCGCGGCGTCCAACGGCGGCGCGGAATCCGGGCGGGTCGCGGTGCGGTGCGGTTGTGCCTGCGCGGTCTTCAACGACGCCGGGGGCGGCAAGGACGGCGCGGGAATCGCCGGGCTGGCGATCATGGACCAGGCCGGGATCGCGGGCGCGGCGGTCGGCCATTTCACCGCGCGGATCAGCGACGCGCGCGACATGTGGGAGAACGGCGTGCTCACCCACGTCAACGAAGCCGGACGCGCGGCGGGGTTGCGGGTCGGAGACCCGGTGCAGGCGGCGATCGCGCGTTTCTTCGAGGAGGCGGCGGCATGACGGCGTTGTTCAACGAACCGGCTGGGTTCGTCGCCGAGGCATTGGCCGGGTTCGCCCGTGCGCACGCCGGGCTGATCCGGTACGAGCCCGATCCGGGTTACGTCGTGCGGGCGAACCCGGCGGCGAAGGTGGCGTTGGTGTCCGGTGGCGGGTCGGGGCACGAGCCGCTGCACACCGGGTTCGTCGGCGCGGGAATGCTCGACGCCGCGGTGCCCGGCGCGGTCTTCGCGAGTCCGACGGCCGCGCAGATCCGGGCCGCGGTGCGCGCTGCTGACCGGGGGCGAGGCGTGCTGCTGGTGGTCAAGAACTACACGGGCGATGTCCTGAATTTCAGTATTGCGGCGGAGCTCGCTGCAGAAGACGGCATCGACGTGCGCACCGTCCTGGTCGCCGACGATCTCGCGACCGACAGCGCCGACGGCCCTGGTCGCCGCGGCACGGCAGCTGTAGTAGCAGTGGAGAAGATCGCCGGTGCCGCGGCGGAAGCGGGTGCGGACCTCGACGCTGTTGCGGACATCGCAACCCGGGTTGCCGCGTCGGCGCGTACGTTGGCGCTCGCGTTCACAGCTTGCACTGCGCCGGGACGGGACCGTCCGGCGTTCGAGCTCGGGCCGGACGAGATCGAGTTCGGCGTCGGCATCCACGGCGAGCGGGGGATCGAGGTACGGAAGGCGGCTCCGGCGGCGGAACTGGTCGCGCAGCTTGCCGAACCGGTGGTCGACGCGCTCGGCCTGGCCGCGGGCGAGAAGGTGATTGCGCTGGTCAACGGCCTCGGGGCCACGCATGGCCTGGAACTGGCGGTCGCGCATGAGGAACTGGTCTCGTTCCTGGCTGCGCGGGACATCGTGGTTGCGCGGGCGCTGGTCGGCTCGTACGTGACCGCGCTCGACATGAAGGGCTGCTCGATCACCCTCGTCCGCGCCCCGGCCGAGTTCGTCGACCGCTGGGACGCGCCGGTGCGCACCCCGGCCCTGACCTGGTGAACGGAGTTTCCATGACTGCTCAGCACTGGATCGAGGCCTTTGCCGCGTCGGTCCGCGAACACGCCGCCGGGCTGGCCGACGCCGACCGGCTCGCCGGGGACGGCGACTACGGCGACAACCTCACCTCCGCTGTACAGCGCGCGGAAAAGGCGTTGCAGGCGACCAAGCCGGACACTCCGGGTGGCGTCCTGCTCGCGGTGTCCGACGGGTTCCTGGCTACCGGTGGTACCAGCGGACCGTTGTTCGGCATGTGGTTCCGGGAGCTGGGCCGTTCGGTCGGGGCTGAGTTGACGACCGCCGGTTTGGCTGAGGGCGCGGCCCGCGGCGCCGCTACCGTGCAGCGCCTGGGAAAGGCCGAGGTCGGGCACAAGACGATGGTCGACGCGATGGTCCCGGCTGCTTCGGCGTTGGCAGCCGGTGGACCGCTCGACGAAGCTTTAGACCGGGCCGCTGCGGCCGCTCTGCAGGGCGCGGAGTCCACAAAGGACCTCGTCGCGCGGCGGGGCCGGGCCAGTTACGTCGGCGAGCACGCGGTCGGGGTCGTCGATCCGGGTGCGCGGACTGTTGCGCTGTTCTTCGCGGCCGGTGCGCAGGTGACGAGCGCATGAGGCCCGTGATCGTCACCGTTGCGCCGACCGGCGGCATGCTGACCTCCGCGCAGCACCCGTACGTGCCGACTCAACCCGGTGAAATTGCTGCCGACGTGGCTCGATGCGTTGCGGCGGGGGCGAGTGTTGCGGCGCTGCACGCGCGTCGGCCGGACCAGGCGGCGACCTGCGACCCGGAGGTCTACCGCTCGATGACCAAGCTCGTGCTGGACCGCTGTGACGTGGTGATCAACCACTCCACCGGTGGCGGCATCAACGGCGACCTGGTCCGCGAGACCGGGCGGGGGAAGGTCGTCGACCACGAGGAACGGCTGGCCGGTGCGTTCGGCGGCGCCGACACCTGCACCTTGGACACGATCACCGCGTATGTCGACGGCCCGGACGGCGAGGTCTTGATGAGCACGCCGCGGTCGTTCGCGCGGCGGCTTGCGGAAACGTTCCGTGAGGTCGGCGCGAAACCGGAATGGGAGGTCTTCAATCACGCAAATCTGATTGCTGATTTCCCTTCGCTGCTCGAATTCGACCGGGCTCCGTACATTGTGAATCTGGTCCTGAATCAGCATCGGATTTTTCAGAACGCCTTGCCGTACACCCCGTCAATTCTGCGCAGTCTCGTCTCGCTGCTGCCGGAGGGTGCGGTGTTTTCCGCGACGGTGTGCGGCCCGGATCCGTTGCCCGGGTTGACCGACGCGCTCGATCTGGGCGGCCACGTCCGGGTCGGGATCGAGGACAGCCCGTTCGGCGCGGACGGCCGTCCGATGTCCAATGTGGAGCAGGTGGAACGGGTCGTCGCGCTCATCCGCGGCCGAGGTGACGAGCCCGCGACCCCGGCGCAGGCCCGCGAGATACTGGGGCTGGCATGAGTGCGCGGCGGTCGCAGGACTGGTTCGGCGGCACCGGCGTCAACGGGTTCATCGCGCGTTCGTGGATGAAGAACCAGGGGCTCACCGACCGCGATTTCGACGGCCGTCCGGTGATCGGGATCTGCAATACCTATTCCGAGCTGACGCCGTGCAATGCGCATTTCCGCGAACTGGCCGGGCACGTCAAGCGCGGGGTGCGCGAGGCGGGCGGGCTGCCGGTGGAATTCCCGGTGATGTCGCTGGGGGAAACGATTCTGCGGCCCACGTCGATGTTGTTCCGGAACCTGGTCAGCATGGACGTCGAAGAGTCCATCCGGGCCAATCCGCTCGATGGCGTCGTGCTGCTGTGCGGGTGCGACAAGACCACGCCCGCGTTGCTGATGGGTGCGGCGAGCGCGGACCTGCCGTCGATCGTCGTGTCCGGCGGGCCGATGCTGACCGGGCGGTTCCGCGGCCGGGCACTCGGGTCCGGTACCGACATGTTCGCGATGTCCGAGGACGTCCGCGCCGGGCGGATGAGCGAGGCGGACTTCCGGGCGGCGGAATCGTGTATGTCGCGGTCGGCCGGGCACTGCAACACGATGGGTACGGCGTCCACGATGGCCGCGATCACCGAGGCGCTGGGGGTCGCGCTGCCGGGCAATGCCGCGTTGCCCGCGGTCGACTCCCGGCGGCGCGTGCTGGCGCGGGACGCCGGTGCCCGTGCGGTGGAGATGGTGCACGAGGAGCTGCGACTGTCCACAGTGCTCACTCGCGCGGCGTTCGAGAACGCGGTGAAGGTGAATGCGGCCATCGGCGGGTCGACGAATGCGGTGATCCACCTGCTGGCGCTGGCCGGACGGGCGGAAGTCCCGTTGTCGTTGGCCGACATCGACGCGCTCGGGCGGTCGGTGCCGCTGCTGGTGGACCTCGTGCCGTCGGGCCGGTTCCTGATGGAGGACTTCTTCACCGCGGGCGGAGTCCCGGTGGTACTGCGGGCACTCGGGGACCTTCTGCATCGCGATGCGTTGACGGTGACGGGCTTGTCGCTCGGGGAGAACGTAGCGGATGCACCCGATCCCGACGGTTCGGTGATCCGGAGCCTTGCGGAACCGCTGGCCCAGGATGCGGGAACGGCTGTACTGCGCGGGAACCTGGCTCCGGACGGCGCGGTGATCAAGCCGTCCGCTGCCAGTGCCCGGTTGATGACGCACCGGGGTCGCGCGGTGGTGTTCCACGGAATGGACGATTTCCGCGCGCGCATCGACGATCCGGACTTGGTGGTTGACGCGGATTCGGTGCTGGTCCTGACCGGGGCCGGGCCGCGGGGGTACCCGGGCATGCCGGAGGTCGGCAACCTGCCGCTGCCGAAATCTCTGCTGCGGCAGGGAATCACCGATCTCGTGCGGATCTCCGACGCCCGGATGAGCGGGACCGCCTTCGGCACGGTGGTACTGCACGTCGCGCCGGAGTCGGCCGCCGGGGGACCGCTCGCGCTGGTCCGCGATGGGGACTTCATCGAGCTGGACGTGGCCGCCCGGAGGCTGCATCTGGACGTGCCGGCGGTGGAACTTGCGCGGCGGCGGGCGGACTGGAAGCCGCCGGAACCGGTGGTCGGCAGCGGGTACCAGAAGCTGTACGTGGATCATGTGAGCCAGGCGGACCAGGGCGCGGACTTCGATTTCCTCCGCGGCCGGCGTGGGTCTGCCGTGCACGGCGACAACCACTGAGGAGGGTTTCATGACAGTCGCGGTGGTCACCGGCGCAGGCAGCGGCCTGGGCCGGGTCATTGCCAGGGCCATGCTGGACGACGGGTACCAGGTCGCGCTCGCCGGTCGCCGCGCGTCGGCCTTGGCGGAAACGGCCGGGGAGTCGGGAGCGTTGGTCGTGCCTGCGGATGTGGCGGATCCGGATTCGGTCACCGCGTTGTTCGACCAGGTGACAGCTGCCTGGGGACGGGTCGATGTGCTGGTGAACAATGCCGGGGTCTTCGGTCCTGCGGGCTTGCCGGACGAGATCCCGGTGGATGCCTGGCAGTCCTGTGTGGACACCAACCTGACGGGCGCGTTCCTCTGCGCCCGCGCAGCTTTCGGCGTAATGCGACGGCAGGATCCCCGCGGCGGGCGGATCATCAACAACGGCTCGATCTCGGCGCACAGCCCGCGGCCGGGTAGTATTGCCTACACTGCAACGAAACATGCGATGACGGGTTTGACGAAGTCGTTGTCACTGGACGGTCGCCCCTTCGGGATTGCCTGCGGGCAGATCGATATCGGCAACGCCGCCACGGATCTCACCGCTGGGATCGCCACCGGCGCTCGCCAAGCCGACGGCTCAGTGCGCCCCGAGCCGACCTTCGACGCTTCGCATGTCGCCGACGCCGTCCGCTACATGGCCGGGCTGCCGCTGGAGGCCAACGTCCAGTTTTTGTCGGTGACCGCTACTACCATGCCTTTCATCGGACGAGGTTAGGGATGACGTCGTGGTTGGGAGGTGTGCGGATCGACCGGTTGCTGAGATGGAACATTGGCCCTTTGCGGCGGCGGAGCTGTTTCCCGGGGTGCCGGGCCGGGGTGAGCTGGGCTTGTCGATTACGACCCACCTGGTGCGAGTACCCGGGCTGACGGTACTGATCGACGCGGGCAACGGGAATGCCAAGCAGCGGGCGGTGCTGCGGGCACCACATGTTCGATGCGCCATACCTGCCGCGCCTGGCCGTGGCTGGGGTCCAGCCGGAGGACGTCGACGTCGTAGTGGCAACGCACCTTCACCCGGACCACTGCGGCGGCTTCACGCGCCTCGGCAACGGCCGATGGGTTCCGACGTTCCCTCGGGACCGGTACTTGATTCCCCGTGGCGAGTATGGGTGGCTCGCGGAGTTGGTCGCATCCGTCGTGCGGGGCGGTGTGGGCGATCTGGTTGAGGATGCGTTGCGGTGGGTGGTGAGTTGGACGCGTCGGTCGTGGGGGTCGGTGTGGGCGATCTGGTTGAGGATGCGTCGCGGGTGGGTGGTGAGTCGCATCCGTCCTGGGGGACGGTGCGGGTGATCCGGTTGAGAACGCGTCGCGGGCAATGTTCCCGCGCGGCGCGAAAACCGCGGCTGAGGGCGCGCGCCCGGGTAGTGGCGAATTGCCCGAGTCTGCGCCGGGGGATGGTGCGGCTTGGCTGCCTCCACCCGCGCGCAACGCAGATGACCTGGCCGAATCCTTGCCCCAAGACACCATAGCGGCAGATTTGGCCAGGACGTTCGCCGACAGTGTCCTCTCGGTGGTCGAAGCGGGGCTGGCGGAGTTCATCGACCTCCCGTACCCCGTCGCGCACGGGATCACCTTGCGCGCTTTCCCCGGGCACACCGTGGGCCACCTCATCGCGGAGATCACCAGCGGTGGTCAGCACGCGATCGTGAGCGGCGACGTCCTCCATCACCCACTCCAGTTCGCCGACCTGAGCCTTGCCCAATCCGGTGACGCAGACCCCGCGGCGGCAGCCGAATCCCGCCGGAAACTGTGCGAAATGGCGGTGGCACGGGACGCACTGGTGTTGCCCGCGCATTTCCCCGCGGGCCGGATTTCCCGGGCCGGCAGGGGATTCCGGTTCATCCCCGCCACGTGAGTACCGGGCGGACCACCGACTCCGCCATTGCCAGTTCGCGAGTGATGGCCAGCGCACTGGTCCGCACGGCGGCGTCCACCCGGGACAGGTTGATCCGGCCGGCCATACCGGAGATGGACAAGGCAGCCAGCACCGCGCCGTCCGGGCCGAAGATCGGTGACGCGACACCGGTGACGTCCGGGAAGGACTCCTGCCGGTCGAAGGCGACGCGGGCGCGGCGCACGCGTTCGAGTTCGGCTTCGAGGGCGGTGGGGTCGGTGATCGTGTGTGCGGTGAGGCGTTTCAGCGGCTTGCCGAGAATGCTGCGGACCTCGTCAGCGGGCCCGAACGCCAGCATCACCTTGCCGGAGCAGCTGGCGTGCGCGGGCCAGCGGCCACCGGTGCGCAGCGGCAGCCGCGGGGCGCGTTCGGCTCGCAGGATGTCGACGTGCACGACTTCGCCCTCCTGCTCCACGGCAAGCCCGACGTTCTGCCCCGTCGCCTCGTGCAGCACGGCCATGTGCCGCCGCGCTGCTTCCTGAAGGCTGCGTGGGACCAGCTGTCCCAGCTCGAACAGCAGCAACCCCGGCCGGAACGCGGTCCCGTCACGCTCGAGGAGTCCGCTGCGGACCAGCTCCTGCAGCATCCGGTACACCGTCGCCCGCGGCAGCCCAGCCCGGCGCGCGACGGTGGCCGCGCTGACCGGCAGCGTCCCGCTGCGAAACTGCTTCAGAATCAGCGCGGCCCGCCCGATCGCGGTGACCTCGCCGTCCTCCCGATGGGCTGGGCACATGGACCCATCTTGCCCCGGCGAACGCCGCGGCCCCAACCTGGTGTCTCGTTCAATGAGACAATGCGGGCGGACGGCAGCTGGAGGCCCGTACCACCAGCTCGGGTGTCAGCGTGACGCTTTCGGCAGTCCGTCCGGCCACCATGTCGAGCAGGGTGCGCGCCGCGATCGAGCCCATCAGCTTCAGCGGGTTCCGGACCGTCGTCAGCTCGCAGGCGGCCGCGATGTGGACGTCGTTGTAGCCGACGATCGCGACGTCGTCACCGGGCCGCAACCCGTGTTCCCGCAACGCGATCGACGCGCCGAGCGCAGTGAAGTCGTTGACTGCGAAGACGGCGGTGATGTCCGGGTGCCGCTGCAGAATCCGTTCCATGGCCGCGCGGCCGCTCTCCGGATCGAGTGAACACGGCTCGATCCGGCTTTCCGGCACGGAAATGCCGCGTTCGGCCAGCACGGCGAGACAGCCGGCGGTGCGCTGGGTGGTGGCGCTGGACCACGCGCGGCCGGAAAGCAGCGCGATGCGCTCGTGACCGAGGTCCGCAAGGTGCCCGCCGGCGAGGCGGCCGCCGAGATGGTCGTCGGCGACCACGGCCGCGCGGTCGCCGACCTTGCGCATCACCATCAGGTACGGCACGCCCTGCTGGTCGAGCCAGGAGGCATAGCGGCCGTCGAGGTGCCCGTCGGCGACGAGCAGGCCGTCGACCCGCCGCGACAGCAGCAGTTCGGCCCGCCTCTTCTGCCCGTCGAGCTGGTCGCCGGTGCTCGCGACGAGTGCCTGGTACCCCCGCTCGACGACGGTCTGGTCGATCGCCTCGTAGATCGTGGCCATCGCCACGTCGGTGAGGTAAGGGACCAGCACTCCGATGGCGTTGGACCGTCGGGTGCGAAGGGTGGAGGCCGCGAAATCGGGGCGGTAACCCAGTTTCTCCGCCAGGTCGCGAATCCGGGTGACGTTTTCCGACCGGGGATTTGCTTCCCCCCGCAGGGCGCGGGAGACGGTGGTGGGATGGACACCGGCGAGGTCGGCGACCATGCGGAGGGTCACGCGGCCGGGCGGAGGCGCCGGAGGTTCGCGATCGTGCACGTGTTGCTCCACCTGTCCCCGGGATCCTGGTCGAATGGCCAGGTTACCGCCCTGGGGGTGGGAGTGCCGGGATCTATGGGGGAGTCGGGGGCAGATCGGTGCTCGGGGTGGGTGGCCGGGGTTGCGTGAAGGTTCTCTCGTGGGGCGTGGGTGGGCACCCCGAAATTTGAGTGTCACGACGGTCGGAGGGGGCTGTCAAGGCGGGAAAGAGTACCTTGACAGCCCCCTCCGACCGTGTGGAGGCTTCGGATCGGGGATGCAGGGCGGGGGCTGGGTCCCTGTCTTGAGTGAGTCCGGCCGCGCGGGAAGGCTGGGTGCGGTCGGGTGGGTGGTCCGTGAAGGCCATCTTGAGGGAGTCTGACCTGGATCCACCGGGTTGAGTTTTGTTGATCTTGGTGGTGGGTGTGGGGGTGTTTTCTGTTGGGTGGGCGTGGTGGTGTGGCTGGCGTTGCACCAGTGCGTTCCACTGTGGGTTCTCCGGTCGGGGTGGGCGGGGGTGGGGGCGGTTCAGGTTTTGTGGTGGGTGGTGGTGAACAGGGTGTGCCAAGTGTTTTTCCAGGGCCAGTT
>NZ_JNYZ01000049.1 GCF_000717335.1 Amycolatopsis jejuensis | reverse complement strand
GGCCCTCCCCGACCCCGATCACGGCAACCCCTGCACAACTCAGGCGTTGCAACAACCACTAGAACCCAAGCAGATTCCGTGAAGGTTCCCTTCACGGACCACTGGCCTACCGCGGTCAGGAGCCGCGGACCCGGCGGATCGTGTCGCGGTAGAACCGGCCGCTTTGCTTGATCGTGCGTTGTTGCGTCGGATAGTCGACCCGGATCAGGCCGAACCGTTTGACGTAACCGTAAGCCCATTCGAAATTGTCCAGTAACGACCAGGCGAAATAGCCGCGGACGTCCGCGCCTTGCTGCCTCGCTGCGGCGACGGCGGCCAGATGTGCCGCGAGGTAGGCGGTGCGGCCGTCATCCTGGACGTACCCGGTTTCGTCCGGCTCGTCGTCGAACGCGGACCCGTTTTCGGTGATGTACAAGGGCAATCCGGGGTAGTCGCGGCTGAGCCGGGTGAGCAGTTCGGTGAACTTGCCGGGCAGGATTTCCCAGCCCATCGCCGTGGTCGGAGCTCCGAACGGGACCTCGCGTTGCGCCGGGAATCCGTCCTCCCCGGTGGTCCGGCCGTGTTCGTCGACGCCGGAGAACTGCTGGCCGAAATAGTAGTTCACGCCGAGGAAATCGAAGGGCGTGGAAATGATCTCGAGGTCGCCGTCTTCCACCGGCAGCTGGGCGCCACGGGATTCGAGGTCGTGCCGCACGTCGTCCGGGTAACGGCCGTGGACCAGCGGGTCGAGGTAGATCCGGACGCCCATGCCGTCCGCGTTCCGCGCCGCCTCGCGGTCGAGGTAACTCTCCGTCGCGGGCTCGGCCGTGCTCATGTTGAGCGTGATCCCGAACTGGGTACTGTCTAGCGCGGCCTCGCGCATCCGCTGGGTGGCCAGACCGTGGGCAAGAAGCAGGTGGTGCACGGCGTTCATCCCGGCCTTGAAGTCACGCCGACCGGGCGCCATCACCCCGTGTACATACCCGTGCATGGCCGAACACCAAGGCTCGTTCAGCGTGGTCCAGTGCGCCACCCGGTCCTTGAGCCGGTCGAACACCAGCATTGCGTAATCGGCGAAGCGGTACGCCGTGTCACGCACCGGCCAGCCACCGGCGTCCTCCAGTTCCTGCGGCAGGTCCCAGTGGTAGAGCGTGAGCCACGGCGTCAGGCCGCGGCCGAGGACCTCGTCGACCAGGCGGTCGTAGAACCCGAACCCGGCCTCGTTCACGCCCCCGCGGCCGCGCGGCTGGATACGCGGCCAGGCAACCGAAAAGCGGTAGCTGTCGGCGCCGAGTTCCTGCACGAGCGCGATGTCCTCGGGCATCCGGTGGTAATGATCGCAGGCGACGTCACCGTTGTCGTTGTTGTCGATGGCCCACGGCACGCGGCAGAAAGTGTCCCAAATGGACGGTGTGCGGCCGTCTTCCGTTGCCGCTCCTTCGATCTGGTAAGCGGCGGTCGCCACTCCCCATCGGAAATCGCCGGAGAGGGTGTCGATCATTTGCTGATGGGTCGCAACGTCGGCGGTCTCGGTCAAGGGATCTCCTTTTCTACGGACCTGGCGGAACTGTCGGGCCTGGCGGGCCTGGCGGGCCTGGCGGGCCTGGCGGGCCTGGCGGGCCTGGCGGGCCTGGCGGAATGCAGCCAGCACGCGACGGTGCGGCTGTGGTGGTCACCGGGGGTACCCAGCACCGGAACCTCGGCGGCGCACCGCTCGAATGCGTGCGGACAACGTGGGGCGAAGGCGCATCCCGGCGGCAGCGAACGCGGGTCCGGCGGAGAACCGGGAATGCCCGCCAATTCCTGCCGGGGACCACGCAATGCCGGGAATGAACGCAGCAGACCGCCGCTGTACGGGTGCAGCGCGTCGCGATACAGGTCCGCGCTTTGTGCTTGCTCCACGATCCGGCCGCCGTACATGATCGCAATGCGGTCGGAGAATTCCACCAGCAATGACAGGTCGTGCGTGATGAACAGCACCGAGAATCCGAGCCGCTCCCGCAATTCGATCAGCTGCGCGAGGATTTGCCGCTGCATCACCACGTCCAGCGCCGTCGTCGGCTCGTCCATGATCACCACGCGTGGTTCGAGCGCGAGTGCCATGGCGATCATCACGCGTTGCCGCATTCCGCCGGACAATTGATGTGGATACGCGTCGAGCCGGTCAGCCGCAATTCCGACCAGCTGCAGCAGCTCTCGTGCCCTCGCTCGCCGGGATCCCTTGGTGCTGCGTGGATCGTGCGTCTTGAGCACGTCATCGATCTGTGTTGCGACCTTGTGCACCGGGTTGAGCGAGTTCATCGCGCCCTGGAACACAATGGACGTCTCCGCCCAGCGGAAGTCGCGCAGTTGCCGGTCGGTCAGCCGCAGCACATCGTAGGGATCGCCGTCTGCCGGGTGGTAGCGGACGCTTCCGCCGCGGATCACCCCGGGTGGCGCCAACAGCCGCATGAGCCCGTAGGCCAAAGTGGACTTACCGCTGCCGCTTTCCCCGGCCAGGCCGAGCACTTCCCCGCGGTGCAGCGTGAGGGAAACGTCCCGGACCGCGTGCACGGCGTCGTCGCCGAGTCCGTAGTCGACGTCGAGACTTTCGATCTCCAATACCGGTTCGGTCATTCCGGCTCCCGGCCCAGCACGGGCGTGAACCCGACGCGCATCCGTACGTTCTTCGCTTTCGCACCGCTGGACCGTAGCCGCGGGCTGACGAACTCGTCGATCCCGAAGTTGAGCAATGACAATGCCGTGCCCAGAAAGGCGATCGCAAGCCCGGCCGGGACGAACCACCACCACGCGCCTTGGGCCAGTGCCTGCTGGCTTTGCGCCCAGAACAGGATCGTCCCCCAGTTCCATTCCGAGAAGCTGGAAACGCCCACGAACGCCAAGGTGATCTCCGACATCACCGCGAAGACCACGGTTCCGACGAAACTCGACGCAATCACCGCGGTGAGGTTCGGCAGGATTTCGAAGAAGATGATCCGCCTCGTCGATTCCCCACTTGCCCGAGCGGCTTCGACGTATTCACGGCGTCTGAGCGAGAGGGTTTGCGCGCGTAACACTCGCGCACCCCAGGCCCACGACGTGCCCCCGATCACCACTGCCACCAGGTAATCACCACCGCTCGGCAACGCACTGCCGATGATGATGATCAATGGCAGAGCCGGGATCACAAGGAACACATTGGACAGTGCGGACAGCCCTTCCCCTGGTGTGCCACCGAGGTAACCGGAGGTCACGCCGACGACCACCGCGAGAATGGTTGCGACCACCCCCGCCGTCACGCCGACGAGCATCACGCTGCGGGTACCGGCCAAGACTTGACTGAAAATGTCCTGGCCGAGATGCGTGGTACCGAACCAGTGCTTGCCGGACGGCGCCTGCAGCAGGTCGTCGCTGCGGGCGGACGGGTCGTACGGCGCAATCCACGGCCCGATCACCGCGAGGAGCACGAAGAAGGCCAGCGTGATGAGTCCGGTCCAGGTCTTGCCGCCACTGAGGAAATTGCGCCGGGCCGCCACTTCAGCCCTCCTTCCGCGTACGCGGGTCGAGCAGCAGGTACGCGACGTCGGCGAGGAGATTGGCGACCAGCACGGAGAGCGTGATGATCAGGAAGATCCCTTGCATCAGCGGGTAATCCTGCGAACCGACGGCCTGGAACAGCTCGTAGCCGACCCCGGGATAGGAGAACACGATCTCCACCAGCAGGGTACCACCGACAATGAAGCCGAGCGCGAGTGCGAATCCGGAAACACTGGGCAGCAACGCATTCCGCGCGGCGTAACTCACCATTACGCGGCGTTCTTTGAGCCCCTTGGCGTGCGCGACGGTGATGTAGTCCTCCGCCGCGACGGTCACCATCATGTTGCGCATGCCCAGAATCCAGCTACCCATCGAGCTGATCAGAATGGTGATCGCGGGAAGCAGGCTGTGCTGCAGTGCGCTGCCGAGGAAAGTGCCGTCCCAGCCCGGAACGAGACCCGGGTCGTAGCCGCCGGAAGCCGGGAAGAAGCTGTTCGGTCCGGCCAGCAAGGTGATGGCGATGAGGCCGAGCCAGAAGTACGGCACCGACGAGAGGAAGGTGGTGACCGGCAGCAGACCGTCCACCCAGGACCCTCGCCGCCAGCCGGCCACCACCCCGAGCGAGGTGCCGATCAGAAAGCCGACCACCGTGGTGATGCCGACGAGAATGATCGTCCACGGCAGACTGTCGCCGATCACCTGCGAGACCGGCGACGGGAAGAAGGTGAACGACAGCCCCAGATCGCCGCGGAAGAGCTGTGCCCAGTAATGGAAGTACTGGGTGATGAGGCTTTCGTTCTTGTCGAGTCCGAAGAGGACGTACAGCGAGTGGATGGCGTCGGCGCTGAGGTTGCCCTGGTTCTTGGTGATCAGCGCCTGCACCGGGTCGCCCGGGATCATCCGCGGGATGAAGAAGTTGATGGTGACCGCGGCCCAGGCAGTGACCACGTAGAAACCGACCCGCTGCAGCAGGTATCTCATCGAGCGGCCTCGTAGAGCCAGCAGGCGGCCCAGTGCCCCGGACCGTCCACTTCAAACCGCGGTGGCAGCTCGGTGCGACACCGTTCCATCGCCACCGGGCACCGCGGATGGAACCGGCAGCCGGACGGCGGGTCGATCAGGCTCGGCGGTTCCCCTCCGGTCAGCGGTTCGGTTTTCTCGCGCCGGTCCGGGTCGGGCGCGGATTCGATGAGCAGCTTGGTGTAGGGATGCGCCGGTTTTTGCGTGACAGTCTCGGAATCGCCTCCTTCGACCATCCTTCCGGCGTACATCACCAGCGTTTCGTCGGCGAAGTAGCGCGCCGACGCGATGTCGTGCGTGATGTACAGGATCGCCAGGTGCAAACGTTCCTTCAAGTCGCGCAACAGGTTCAGCACACCCAGCCGGATCGAAACGTCCAACATGGACACCGGCTCGTCGGCGAGCAGCACTTCCGGGTCGGCGGCTAGCGCCCGCGCAATGGCGACGCGTTGCCGTTGCCCGCCGGAAAGCTCGTGCGGGAACTTGTCCACGTACCGTTCCGGCGGCGTCAGCTGGACGCGCCCGAGCAGCTCGCTCAATGCCTTCTCGTCGCTGTCCCGGCCGTGGATCTTCAGCGCCCGCGTGAGGTGGTAGCGGACGGTGTGCACCGGGTTCAGCGACGCGAAGGGGTCCTGGAAAATCATCTGGACCTGACGGCAGTACGCACGGAAAGCCTTACCGCCTCTCACCGCGACCGGCCTGCCGTACAGCCGAATGTCACCGCTGGTCCGCGGGTACAACTGAGCCAGCAGCCGCGCGACGGTCGACTTGCCCGAGCCCGATTCCCCGACCAGCGCGGTGACGCGACCGCGCCGCAACGTGAGGTCGACGTCGTCGACCGCGTGCACGCTGCGCTTGCCGCCGGTGAGCATCGCCCGCCCACGCTTGCGGATCGGGAAATGCTTTGTGAGCCCTGCCGCTTCCAGCACCACAGTGTCCACAGTGGATTCCCTGGACACCGCGGCGACGGCGTTGACCTCGGCCATAGTCAGGCCGCGGGCTTGAGGTGCAAGACGATGTCGACGGCGTTGCGCAGAGTCGGCTGCGCGGGTCCGTACGGATTGGCGTCGTCCGGCCAGCCGGTCCAGTTCTTGGTGCTGTACTCGCCGCCGCAGTTGGCCGCCATCAGCGGAACCATCGGCTGCTGCTCGGTCATGATCTGCTGCAGTTTGGTCATTGCCGTGGCGCGGCTTGCTTCGTCCGGCGCGCTCGCGTAGGTCTGCAGCGCCTGTGTGGCGTCCTGGTTCTGGTAGCGCCCGTAGTTCCCGTTGATCCCACCGGTTCCGGTCGGCTTGTAGCGCGTGCCGTCCATCACGTCGCGGTACATGTCGTACGGGGTGGCGCCGTCATTGGTCCAGTGCAGCACGCCTTCGTAGTCCCCGGTGTCAACGGACTTCGTCCACGCGTCCTGGTTCATTTTGGACACAGTCGCGGTGATACCGATCTGGGCCAGGTTGTCCTTGATGATTTCCAGGTCGGTGTTGTAGTCCGACCAGCCCGACGGCGCGGTGAGCTTGAGCGCGACCGGTTTGCCGGACGGATCCACCAGCTGCGTACCATGGTAAGTGAAACCGGCGCCGGTGAGCAATGCCTTCGCACCCGGCACGTCCACCTTCACCGTCTGTCCTTTGTACTCGGACGCGATGAACGGATCCCCGGCGGGCGTGGGAATTCCGGTGACCTGATCGACCTTCGGGTAGAAGTAGCCCGCCTCACCCTGGTTGAAGATGTCGTCCCGGTTCACGACCTTGTTCACTGCCTGCCGCAGCTTCGCGTTGTTCCAGGGCGCCTTTTCGGTGTTGAACCACAGCCCGTGCACGGCCAGCTGCGCCGGGAACCAGAGCTTGTAATGTTCGGGGTCGCGGTTGACGTACACCGTCTTGTAGTTGGGAATGAAGACGAAACTCCATTCCGCCGCACCACTGGTGAGCGCCGAAACCTGGGCGTTGTTGTCGTTGTAGGACGTGTACCGGATTTCCTTGACCTTCGGCGCATCCTGCCAGTACCCGTCCCGCGCGGCGACGGTGATCGTCTGCGGCGTGAACGATTTCAGCGTGTACGGCCCGGTCCCGATGGGATTCTTCACCGTATCGGTGGCGGGATCTTTGATCGCCGACCAGATGTGCTTCGGTACGACGATGGTCTGCAGGATTTTGACCTGGTTCACGAACTGCGATTCCGCAAACCCGAGGGTGACCTGGTTGCCATTCGCGGCAATGTCTTTGTACGGCACGGAATCGATGTTCAACGCCTGATGGTCGCGTAGCAATTGGAATGTGTAAGCCACATCCTGCGCGGTCATCGGGGTACCGTCGGAGAACTTGACCCCGTCGCGCACGGTGAGCACGAGCTTCCGGTAGTTGTCCGCCCAGTCCCATTTCGTGGCGAGCCACGGTTTCCCGGGCTCCTGCGGTTTGACGCGGTTGAGCATCACGAGCGGTTCGTAGATCACGAAGCGATACCCGAGCGACGCGGCCGCAGACGTTTCCAGGAACGGATTGTTGTTCTCCGTCTGCGGCCCGTTCGGCATCCCGACGTTGAGCACGCCGCCCGCACCGCCCGCACCAGCGGACGACCCACCCCCTCCGCACGCGACGAGCCCAACCCCGGCCAGCACGGCCACCAGCACTGCGACGATGGAGCGCCTGACTCGCATCAAGTCCTCCCGGATCTCCGGCGATCTTCGACAGTCCCCGGTAAGGCCCCCGCTCCCCCTCGGTGCCCGGACCGGCCGTGCGACAGGGGGAGTCAACCCGGGTGACGCGGGTCACGTCAATAACGACGGGGTAACGTTTCGTGCCTAAGTTTAAGTGATGAAAGAATGCTTCGGTGCGGGATTGGTTGTGGGGCAAGGGTTTCTCACTGCTTCGGATGGGTATGGACCATGGTTGCGAAGGTGGTCTTGACCAATGTTGGAGGCGTGGGGGTAGCCGAGATTCCCTCGGCTACCGACCCTGCTCCCGGTCCCGGTCCCGGTTCTGTCCTGCTCCGGTACCGCTCGGCCAGCTTCCTCGCAGGCACTCACCCAGGTGCCGCTCCGGCCCCGCCTCGCAGGCACCCACTCCGGGCGCCACCTTGCAGGAACCCCACCCCGGCGCTACTCCGCCCCGGCCTTGCCAACACCCCAGCCCGGGCGCACTCCGCTCGCCAACACCCCACCCCAGGTGCCACTCCGCCAGCACCTCGCCGACACCCACCCCGGCGCCACTCCCCCTGCCGCCTCCCCCAACACCCACCCGAAGCGCCACTCGACCCGCCCGCACCTGTCGCAGATCCGGCTCAACCCCGAACTTCCGCGGTGCGCCCGCCGGAGGCCAGCAATTCCGCGATCGGCAGCGTCGCCGCGCCGAGGGCCACTGCTTCCGCGCCCAACCGGCCCAGCTCGATTTCCGTCGACTCCGCCAGATAGCCCAGCGCGTGCCGAGCGGCGGAGCTGCGGACGCGCTCCAGGATCGCCGGGCCCATGGCCGCACTCCCCGAACCGGCGAGGACCACCCGGTCCGGCGCCAGCAGGTTGATCAGGTTCGCGATGCCGATCCCGAGGTACTCCCCGATGTCCGCAAGTGTGTCGGCCGCCGGACCGGGCGTCGCGGCGCGAGCGACGACCTCGGCGAGCCGGGCCTCACTCTGAAGATCCGGAATCGGTTGCGCCCCAGGCATTTCCAGGTAACGGCGCACCACCGCATCGGTACCGACGTACGCCTCCAGACACCCCCGCGAACTACAGCGGCACTCCGCACCACCGGCGCGGACGACCGTGTGTCCCCACTCGCTCGTAGTAATCCCGGGAACCGAACCGCCGCCGGTCACGAAAGCCGCCCCAACACCGACCCCGAGCAGCGCGATCACCGCCCGCTCCGCGCCGCGGCCAGCACCGCGCCACATCTCCGCCTGGCCGAGCGTGCGGGCGCGGTTGTCCACGGACAGCGGGGCGTCGATCGGCAGGTGGGTACGCAAGAGGTCGGCGAAAGGGACATCGGACCAGCCGAGCGTCGGCGCGTGGACGACCCCGCTGTCCCGTACCGCACCGGGCACGCCGACGCCGATGCCGAGCACGTTCCCGCCTTCGGCCAGCACCTGCTCGACGCCGATCGTGGCCAGCCGGGCGACCTCGTCCGGGTCGAGGTCCGTGCCGCGGAGCGGATGGTCGACGGTCGCGAGCGTCTCGAGCTCGTAGTCGAAAAGCCCGACGCACACGTGGGTTTCCCCGACGTCGACCCCGATCACCCGGCCGAACCCGGGATTGACCCGCAGCATGGTGCGCGGCCGCCCGCCGTCGGACTCGACGGAACCGGCCTCGGCCACCAGCCCTTCGCCGAGAAGTTCGGCAATCACGTTGGTGACCGTGGCGGGACTCAGCCCGGATTCGGCCACGAGTTCGAGGCGGCTCGCGGGACCGCGCAAGTAGAGCGACGACAGGAGCGCCGCCCGGTTGTGCCGCCGCAAGTCGCGGGTCGTCTGCCGGCGCACCCTCGTCACCGGGGCGATTGTGCCAGACGATCACCCGTCCAAGCCTTAGTTCACTAGTTGATACATGGCCGCAACTTAGGGTCATCGGGCATCCTGAGAGTGGAGAACCCGAGGCCAGATGGGTGGCACATGGCGAGCAAACGCACCACCGTCCGCGATCTGCGGCGGCACAACCGGTCCCTGCTGCTGTCGAAACTGTACTTCGACGGCCCGCTTTCCCGGCACGAACTCAGCCGGACCACGGGGTTGTCGCCCGCCACGGTCAGCAACGTCACCGCGGAGCTGGGCGAGGAACAGCTCATCACCGAGGCCGGGCTGGTCGAATCGGACGGCGGACGGCCACGGGTGCTGCTGCGCGTGGATCCCGGGTACGGCCGGGTGGCGGGGGTCGACATCGGCGAGACGGGGGTGCGGGTCGAACTGTTCGATTTCGCCATGCAGCAACTGGCCGTCGCGGAACGCGAGCTGTCGCCGATGCACACCGAGCCGCACGTGGTCGTCGAGGCGGTGGTGTCCGGGCTGCGCGAGGTGACCGAGGGCGCGGAACCGGTACTCGGCGTGGGAATCGGGGTACCCGGGACGGTCGAGCAGGGCACGGAAACGCTGGTACACGCGCCGACGATCGGCTGGGACGCGGTACCCCTCCCGGCTTTGCTGCGCGCAGCGGGCGTCGACCTGCCGCTGCACATCGAAAACGGCGCGAAAACCCAGGGCCAGGCGGAAATGTGGTTCGGCGCCGGCCGAGGAGCGCAGCATGCAGTGATCGTGCTGATCGGCTCGGGCGTGGGCGCAGCAGTGATCGCGGACGGCGTCACGTACCAGGGTGCCACCAGCAGCGCCGGAGAATGGGGCCACACCACGATCGTGTACGACGGTGCGTCCTGCCGGTGCGGTTCGCGCGGTTGCCTGGAGGCATACATCGGCGCGGAGGCGATACTGGCGCGCTACCGCCGTGCGCGCGGCAAGCCCGTACCCGGCGATTCGGAAGAGGAACAGTTCGCCGCATTGCTGGCAGCCACCTCGAAGACAGCACAACGCATCCTTGACGACACTGCCGGTTTTCTGGGCGCCGGAATCGGCAACTTGATCAACCTGTTCAACCCGGAACGCATCGTGATAGGCGGCTGGGCAGGCCTGGCACTGGGAGAACGGCTGCTGCCGCAGATCCGCGCCGCAGCCGCCGCACACGCACTACGCCACCCGTTCACCCGGACGACGATCGACCTGAGCCGCCTCGGCGTGGACGCAGTGGCCACCGGAGCAGCGACGCTTCCGGTGGCGGCGCTGCTGGAGCAGGGCGCGGACCCCCGGCTGCCCGCGCGGGGGATCCGCCCTGGGGTGGGCGCAGCCTGAACCGGTTCGGAGGGGTGGCCGGGGTGGGGGTTGGTCGAGCGGCTCCGCGGACTGGCCGGGTGGGGCCCGGTTTGGCGGCTCAGCGCGGTTGGCCGGATGGGGCCCGGTTGAATGGCTCAGCGGGTTGGCCGGGCAGGCCGGTTGAACAGCCCGGCGGACTGGCCAGGCGGGGGCCGGTTGAACAGCCCGGCGGACTGGCCAGGCGGAGCCGGTCGAACGGCTCGGACGTGGGCCGGGCGGAGTGATACCCAAGCCCGTTCAGGCACCAGCCCGAAGGCAGAGCCGGTCCCACCACAAGCCGCCAGCCAAGCCACGCCACCACTCGCCACGCCACCACACGACACGACACGAGTGAACCCGAGGCAACAGTCGGTGACTCCCCACCCTTAATTCACCTCCGAAAAATTCTCCTCCCCACCCATTGCCGCAGAGGTTTAGACCAGGCATACTTCTCATGCTTTGTTGCCCGGCACAACAAAGTTCCCCGACGTCCCCGATGTGCCCGGCGGCAGTGCACCTCCCCTCCCCGGAATCCGGAATACCGAGGTGACAACGATGTCTTTCTCGCGTTCACTGAGACGTCTGCCCGTACTGCTCGCTGCCGCGGCGTTGATTGCCGTCGGAGTCCAAGCGACGGTCAACACGCCCGTGGCAGCTGCCGCGGACAGTTTCACCGACAACTTCGACGGGCCTGCCGGCGCGGCGGCCGACGGGTCGAAATGGAACTACGAAACCGGCGACAACAACGGAAACAACCACGAACGCCAGTGGTACACCGCCGGTGCCGCCAATGCCGCGCTCGACGGCCAGGGGCATCTCGTGATCACCGCCAAACGCGAGAATTCCGGCCACACCTGCTGGTACGGCACCTGTCAGTACACGTCCGCGCGGCTCAACACCGCCGGGAAGTTCAGTCAGGCGTACGGCCACGTCGAGACCCGGATGAAGCTCCCGCGCGGCCAGGGCATGTGGCCCGCCTTCTGGATGCTCGGCGGCGGGAACTGGCCCAACGACGGCGAAATCGACGTGATGGAGAACATCGGCCGCGAGCCGAACACCGTGCACGGCACCATCCACGGCCCTGGCTACTCCGGCGCCGGTGGCATCGGCGCTGCCTACAGTGGACCAAACTTCTCCGACGACTTCCACACCTACGCCGTCGACTGGTCGCCCAACCGGATCGTCTGGTCCGTGGACGGCAATGCCTACCAGACCCGCGCTCCCGCTGACCTCGGCGGCAACCGCTGGGTCTTCGACCATCCGTTCTTCGTGATCCTCAACCTGGCCGTCGGCGGTGACTGGCCCGGCGATCCCGACGGGAACACGCAGTTCCCGCAGCAGCTCGTGGTCGACTACGTGCACGTGACCACCGGAAGCGGCGGCGGCAACAGCGGCCGGATCACCGGCATCGGCGGCAAATGCGTCGACGTTCCCTGGGCCGATGCCACCAACTTCAACCAGCTCCAGATCACCGACTGCAACGGCAATCCCGCACAGAACTGGACCATCGCGAGTGACGGCAGCATCCGCGCGCTCGGCAAGTGCATGGACGTCAAATTCTCCGGTACCGCCGACGGTACGCCGGTCCAGATCTACGACTGCAACAACAGCAATGCGCAGCAATGGGTCGTCACCGGGGCGCACGACATCGTGAACCCGCACGCGAACAAATGCCTCGACGCCACCGGGGTCAGTTCGGCGAACGGAACGAAACTGCAGCTGTGGACGTGCACCGGGAACGTCAACCAGAAATGGAACGTGAACGTTCCCTAGGAAAGACGGCGGGCCGTGACCTCCCCCCGGTGACCACGGCCCGCCGCTGTACCACCATCCCCGGCACCGCGTGGGCCGGACGGGACGAAGGCTACCGTCCGGCCACGGGCCGCCTACCGCGCGTCGGCTGGGGGTCCCGGCGCCCGGGGCGACTCTCACGCGGCCCGACGCCGACGGTATCCAGACCTCACCCGCCGCGGGGGTTTCCGGCCGCCACTAGGGGCCGAACGGCCATCCTCGCTGCCTTCACGGGCAAATCGGGCAGCAGGCACCGAACCCGCTCAGGTCCGCTCTGCATAGGCCTCGACGAGCTGCGCTTCCGCGTCGTCGAGGTAGGTGGCGAGCAATTCCGCGGTACGAATTCCGTCTCCGGTCGCGAGCACGTCCAGGATTTCGTGATTACGCGGCAGATATCGCTCATGAAAGCGACGTGGATCTGCCATCACGTGGAACACCAGACGAAGTTCCGCGGTAAGCGCCTGCATTGTTTCGACCATCCGCGCACTGCCGGTGAGCGCCACGATTTCCGCGTGGAAACGGATGTTCGCGGTACCCAGCTCCTGCCAGCGTGACTGCTTCGCCGCGCGATCGCCGTCCTCGACCGTGCTCGCGATTTTCGCGAACTCCGCCGGCTTCCCGGTGACCTCGCGCACCGCCGCGCATTCGACGAGCTTGCGTACCCGGTAGATGTCGCGCACGTCCTCGACGCTCGGCACGCGCACGAACACCCCGCGGTTCAGCTCGTGGACGAGCAGCCGTTCGTGGGTCAACAGCCGGAAAGCCTCACGCAGCGTATTGCGCGAGACGCCGAGCGCGGTGCCGATGTCCTGCTCCGACAGCCGCACGCCGGGCCGGAAAAACCCCTCCGCAATGCGGGTACGCAGCACTCCGGCGACCCGCTCCGCCGTACTCGTGCGGCTGAGCAGGCCGCGATCGGCTTCCAGCCCCATGGGCGCTTCCTCGGTGACCACGTCGCCCAGCGTAGCCAGCGGTCAGAGAACAATAAAATGAGAGACTTGTGGGATCGTTCAACGATCCGTACGGTAACCACCATGTGACTCGTGCCACCATGAACCCGTCCCCTGCGAGGTGCCCCATGAACGTCAACGTCACCGACGGCACCACGAACGCGGCTCGCCCGTTCGCCTGGTACCGCTCGCTCGGCCACAAGGGCCGGCGCGCCTTCCTCGGCGCGTTCGGCGGCTACGGCCTCGATTCGTTCGACTACCAGACCCTGCCCTTCGGACTGGCCGCGATCACCGCGTACTTCGGCATCAGCTCCGGCGAAGCGGGCCTGCTCAGCACCACCACTCTGGTCGTTTCGGCAGTCGGCGGCATCGGCGCGGGGATTCTCGCCGACCGCATCGGCCGCGTACGCACGCTTCAGCTCACCATCGCGATGTACACCGTCTTCACCGTGCTCTGCGGGTTCGCGCCGAACTTCGAAACACTGCTGGTCTTCCGCGGTCTGCAGGGCCTCGGGTTCGGCGGCGAGTGGGCGGTCGGCGCGGCGCTGGTCGCCGAGTACTGCTCGTCGAAGTACCGCGGCCGCACGGTCGCCTTCGTGCAGAGCGCGTGGGCGGTGGGCTGGGGCCTGCTGGTGATCGTTTACACGGTGCTCTTCAGCGTGCTCGACGAGGCCGTCGCGTGGCGCGTGCTGTTCTGGGTCGGCGTGATTCCCGCGCTGCTGGTGCTGTGGTTACGCCGCAGTGTCGAGGACGCGCCGGAAGCTGCCGCACGCCGCGTATCGGCCAAGGTCAAGGGTTCGCTCGCGGGGATCTTCCGGCGGGATCTCTTGCGTACCACCATGTTCGCCGCGTTGCTCGCGACCGGCGTCCAGGGCGGGTACTACACGCTGTTCACCTGGATGCCGAAGTACCTGCAGTCCAGCCGCGGCCTGTCCGTGGTCAACACCGGCGGGTACTTCGCGCTGTTGATCCCGGGCGCATTCATCGGGTACGTCTGCGGTGGTTACCTCACTGACCTGCTCGGCCGGAAGAAGACGTTCCTGCTGTTCTCAGTCGTCTCGGCGCTGCTGATCGTGCTGTTCGTGCAGCTGCCGTACGGCGCGAACGGCCTGATGCTGCTGATCAGCTTCCCGCTCGGGTTCTCCACGTCGGCGATCTTCAGCGGCTTCGGCGCGTACCTCGCCGAGCTGTACCCCACCGAGCTGCGCGCCACCGGTCAGGGCTTCACGTACAACTTCGGCCGCGCCGTCGGCGCCGCTTTCCCTGCGGTAGTAGGCTTTCTCGGCGCGGGTGGCGCGATCGTGCTCGGCGCGGTCGGGTACGCGATCGCGGCGCTGGCGCTGCTCGGGCTGCCGGAGACCCGTGGCCGGGAACTGCTGGAGGTGACGTCGTGACCACCTTCCACGACCCGTCCACGCTAACCCCGGCCGAGGCCCGTGCGCTCTTCCGGGCCGGTACCGAACGCCCCACCACGGGCTGGGCCCAGGGTCACGTACAGACCAATCTCCTTGCCGTACCAGCGGATTGGGCGGACGACGTCCGCGAATTCTGCCGACGCAACCCGCAGCCGTGCCCGGTGCTCGACGTCAGCGCGCCCGGCGATCCGACCACGCGCCTCGCTCCCGGCGCCGACCTGCGCACTGACCTGCCGCGCTACCGCGTGTGGCACAACGGCGCGCTGACCGGCGAAGTCACCGACGCCACCGGGCTGTGGCGCAGCGACATGGTCGCGTTCTCGATCGGCTGCAGCTTCACCTTCGAAACCGCGCTGCGCGCCGCCGGAATCCCGTTGCGGCACGTGGATCAAGGGCGCAACGTTGCGATGTATGTGACCAACCGCCAGTGCGAACCGGCCGGACGGCTGCGCGGGCCGCTGGTGGTGTCGATGCGGCAGATTCCGTCGGATCGCGTAGCCGACGCGGTACGCATCACCGGCGCGATGCCCGCCGTACACGGTGCTCCGGTGCACGTCGGTGACCCGGCTGAGCTGGGCATTGCCGACCTCGCGCGGCCGGATTTCGGCGATCCGGTCGAGACTTCGCCGGGTGACGTACCGGTGTTCTGGGCCTGTGGCGTCACCCCGCAGGCGGCGCTGATGGCGTCGCGGCCACCGTTCGCCATCACGCACGCCCCGGGGTACATGTTCTTGACCGACCAGCACGATCGCGATTACCGGGTGGACTGACATGGACCTCAACAGCGACCTCGGAGAAGGCTTCGGCGCCTGGCAGATGGGCGACGACGAAGCCATGCTCGACATCGTGACCAGCGCAAACGTCGCGTGCGGCTTCCACGCAGGCGACGCCGGGGTGATGCGGCGGGTGTGCGAGCGCGCGGCGGAGCGCGGCGTCACTATCGGCGCGCATGTCGGCTACCGCGACCTGGCGGGCTTCGGCCGTCGCGCGCTCGACATCGCGCCTGAAGACCTTGCCGACGAAGTTCTGTACCAAATCGGTGCTCTCGACGGCTTCGCGCGAGCTGCGCACAGCAGCGTGCGTTACGTGAAGGCGCACGGCGCGCTGTACAACACGGCAGCTGTCGACCCGGAGCAGGCCGCGGCGCTTGTCGAGGGCGTACGGCGCTATCACACGGATCTGGCGCTGCTGTGTCCTCCAGACTCCGAAATGCTGCGCGCAGCTCAGGCGGCGGGCGTGCCTGCGTACGCAGAGGCGTTCGCCGATCGCGCGTACACGCCTGAAGGGCTGCTCGTGTCGCGCAAGCTTCCAGGCGCGGTACTGCACGACGCAGACGAGGTCGCAGCGCGGGCGCTCACCATGGCGACCACTGGCGAGGTCGTCGATGCGGAGGGCGGTAAGCTCAACCTGCGCGCGGATTCCCTTTGTGTGCACGGGGATACGCCGGGGGCGGTCGAGCTGGCGCGACGGATCCGCGAGTCACTCACCGACGCGGGGGTACCGCTGGGATCGTTCGTGTGACCAAGGTATTGCGTTACGGCCGGTCCGCGTTGCTGGTGGAGGTCGACGACGTCCTCGGGTTCCAGGCGGCCTGCGACGCCGCCCAGCCTGAGGGAGTGGTCGAGCTCGTTCCCGCCGCACGCACACTGCTGGTCCGCTTCGACCCGGCGCGTACCGAGGCCGCTTCCCTGATCCGGTCGCTCGCCGGTCTGTCCACAGTGGACGTCTCGGCACGGGAAACCGCGACGGTCGCCCTCCCGGTCCGCTACGACGGCCCTGACCTGGCCGATGTCGCTACGGCGAGCGGGTTGTCCGTCGAGGAGGTCGTGCGACGGCATTCGTCGGCTGAGTACACCGCGGCGTTCTGCGGATTCGCCCCCGGTTTCGCGTACCTGACCGGGCTCGATCCGGCGCTGCACCTGCCGCGCCGGAGCACGCCGCGGACCCGCGTACCGGCTGGTGCGGTGGCGATCGCGGGCGAGTACAGCGCGGTGTACCCGCACCCGTCGCCCGGCGGCTGGCACCTGCTCGGCCACTGCGACGCGCAGGTCTGGGACGTCACCCGCGCGCAGCCGAACCTGCTGGTCCCGGGCACGAGGGTGCGATTCTCGTGACCGGCAAGGTGGAGATCCTCGCGACTGGACCGTTCGCGACCGTGCAGGATCTGGGTCGACCCGGTCATGCCGCAATCGGCGTCGGACGCTCCGGTGCGGCCGACCGCCGGTCGCTGAAACTCGCGAACCGGTTGGTCGGCAACCCCGAAACGCATGCGGCGCTCGAGGTGACGCTCGGCGGGATGCGGCTGCGGGTTTCCGAGCACACGACGGTCGCGGTGACCGGTGCTGAGGTGCCGGTCCGGGCGGCTGGGCGCGCTGCTTCGGTTGGCACGCCGATCATCCTGCGCCCCGGCGACGAGCTCGAACTCGGCACGGCGGAAATCGGCCTGCGCAGTTACGTCGCCGTGCGCGGCGGGCTGGACGTGCCGCCGGTGCTCGGCGCGCGCGCCACCGACACGCTGGGCAAACTCGGTCCGCCGGTGCTCGCGGCGGGGATGACGGTGCCGATCGGGTCCGTGATGCTCGCCCTGCCCGGCGTTGACCTCGCGCCGATGCCCCGGCTCGCGCAGGAACCTGTACTCCGGCTGGAACCCGGTCCGCGGCTGGACTGGTTCACCGCGTCCGCACTGTCCACTTTGGTCGGTTCGGCCTATACCGTGACCGCTGACCTCGACCGGGTCGGCGTGCGGCTCGACGGTCCGGCGCTCACCCGCGCGCGTCTTGGTGAGCTGGCCCCGGAGGCGGCTGTCCCCGGTGCGCTGCAGGTCCCGCCGTCGGGCGTGCCGATCCTGTTCCTGGCCGACCATCCGGTGACCGGCGGCTACCCCGTCGCGGCCGTGGTGGACGAGGACGATCTCGATCTTGCCGCCCAGCTTCGCCCTGGTCAGCGCGTACGGTTCACCACCCGGACACCCGCAGGGTGAGGTTGAGCCGACCGGTGAGCCCGAGATCCGGGTCAGCTGTCCCAGGGAGCGTTTTCGGCACGCCGTGGAACGCCAGCCGCGCCGGACCGCCGAACACGAACAGGTCACCGGACCGCAGCTCGACGTCGGTGTACGGACGGTTGCGGTGCTCGGTGTTGCCGAAGCGGAACACGCAGGTGTCACCGAGGCTGAGCGACACCACCGGCTCCGTCGAACGCTCGTCTTTGTCCTGGTGCAGGCCCATTTTTGCGGCTGCGTCGTAGTAGTTGACGAGGGCGACGTCCGGCCGGTAATCCTCCGCGGGCCGGTCGTAGGCGTCGGCGAGCGCACGTCGGCCGAGGTCGCCGAGCCAGTCGGGGAACGGCTCCACCGGCGAACCGTCCTCGCGGACGCGCGAATACCGGTACGGCAGCCACTGCCAGCCGAGACAAACGGTGCGTACGGACATCACGCCGCCGCCCGGCAGCTTGGTCGACCGGTACCCACGCCAGCCGCGGCAGGCCGCAACAAGGTCGCGTTGTTCTTCGGGGCTGAGCCAGTCCGGGACATGCACCGCGCCCGGGACGATTTCCCTACGCGGCCGCGGAAGCAGCTCCATCACGCGGCTCCCGGGCGAGTGGCCGCAGGAGCCACCCGGACGGGCGCTCCTGCGGCGGGTTCCCCTCGCCACTTGCCGCCACGTCCGGGACAATTCCACACCGAAGGGTCACTTGCCAGGCCCTGTTCAGCTACAACTCGGACACGGTCACCCTCGGTCACCCGAACTCCACCACCGTCACCCCGGCGCGCACCGGCACCGGGTCGCTCATTACAGCGAGTGCTCCCGGCACGTCGTCCAGCCCGATCCGCGTGCCGATCAACCCGGTGAGATCGATGCCGGACTGCTCGACGATGCCGAGCAACTCGGGGTACTCGTGCGCCTGCAGACCGTGTGTACCCACGATCTCCAGCTCACCGCCGATCACGCGGTGCATCGGAATCGGCGGTACGCCTTGACCTGGCGGCATCAGCCCAGCCTGCACGTGCCGTCCCCGCTTACGCAGGCTGCCGACGGACGCCGCACAGGTAGCCGGAGAGCCGAGACAGTCGAGCGACACGTGCGTACCCCCTTCAGTGCGCTCCCTGACGTACGCGGCGAGCGCTTCGGGCCCGTCGAACGCTGCGGCGTCCACGCTGAGCACCGCGCCGGACCGTTCCGCGAGCGCACGCGCCTGCGGCGAGACGTCCACAGCGACCACCTTCGCACCCGCAGCGGCCGCCAGGAGGACGACAGAGATCCCTACGCCACCACAGCCGTACACAGAAACCCACTGTCCAGCGCGTACGCCGCCCTGCCGGAACACTGCCCGAAACGCCGTCCCGAAGCGACAGCCAAGCGCCGCGGCTTCCGCCGACGACATCTCGTCCGGCAGCGCGACGAGGTTCGCCTGCGCATGCTCGATCGCGACCAGCTCGGCGAACGACCCCCAATGCGTGGCGCCGGGCTGGAACTCGTTGTCGCAGATCTGCTGGTCCCCCTTGGCACATTGGGCACAGCAGCCACACGCGCACACGAAGGGAACGGTGACCCGCGTACCGATCGGGTGGTTCTCGACCCCGGACGCGACGATCCGCCCGGCCAGCTCATGCCCGGCAACGTGCGGTAACCGGACGGCTTCGTCGTGCCCCTGCCAGGTATGCCAATCACTGCGGCAGACGCCAGTAGCCTCGACCGCGATGACGACGCCCCCGTCCGGCACCACCGGATCAGGCACCTCACGCACCTCCGGCAGGACACCGAACTCCTCGATCACTACTGCCCGCATGCGGGGGATGGTATGAGGTCGGGGTGGCCGGGGGTGGTGCGGCCGGGTCCTGCGCATTTGGGGTATTCGTGCTGTGCCAGGGGATGTTGGTTGCGTACCGCGCATCGGACGCCCGGGTTCGCTGCGCTATGTGCAACCAATACGGGCTGCGGCGGCTATCTTGTCTGGTAGGGCAAATATGCCAACTCCGGCGAGGTCGGCAGACGGCGAAACTTCGACAACCCCCGGCGGTACGACGGCTTCCCCGCCGCGACACTGGCCCCCGGCGACGCCACCGCACCCCGGCAGCGAAGCCAACCCGGCGGAGCGACCCTGACGCCCGGCCGTGACGCCACGCCCGAAGTCGAGGGGAACCCCTATCTCACCGCCGAAACACGGCAACAACGGCGGAAGACGAAGGCCCGTGAGGGCCGCGAGACCGCGAAGGGCACCAAGGCGCGCGACCCGCGAAGGCCGCGAAGGCCCGCGAGGGCCGTGAACAACCGCGAAGCCGCGAACGGCCGCGAGGCCGCGGGAGGCCACAAGGCCGTGAGGGCCACGAAGGACACGAGGGCCCGCGAGGGCCCACAAGCCCAGCGATGGCCGCGAGGCCGCAAGTGGCACCACAGCCCACCGAGCGCGGCGAAGGCTGCAAGGCGCACCAAGACCCACGAGCCCGCGAACGGCCACGAGAGGCCACTAAGGCCGCAAGGGGCACCAAGGCCAGTGAGGGGCACGAAGGACACGAAGGCCCGCGAGGGCCGCGAAGACCCGCGAGGGCCACCAAAGCCCACAAGCCCAGCGAAGGCCGCGAGGCCGCAAGAGGCACCACAGCCCACAAGCCCAGCGAAGGTCGCAAGGCCGCAAGGCGCACCAAGACCCACGAACCCGCGACGGCCCGCGAAGAGCACCAAGGCCCACGAGGACCACGAACAACCACGAAAGCCCCGGCGGAACGCGGCGGACGGCGGCGGAACCCGGCGGACGGCGGTGCACCGGCCGTCGGGAACCGGCGGCGCACCACGCCGTCCGCCGCGGCCGGGCGCGCTCAGGTGAGCGGCTGGCCCGGCTGGTGGTACTGGCCGCGCGGGCGCGGCGGGCCGAGCAGGCGGCGCAGCGACCCGTCCGGCACCCCGAGGATGTCCTCCAGATTCTTGAGCGCCCGCAACGATTCTGGTCGTTCCGGACGGCACCGTCCGGACTGCCAATGGCTCAACGTCGCAAGACTCACGGTGGTTCCCCTGCCCCGTAAGCGATATCGGATCCGCTCGAGGCCGAGGCCGCGGGCCCGGATCGCCGCGCGCAGAGCTTCGGCGAACGGGCCGGTCTCGAGCAGCCGCCCGAGGTCGCGCCCCGCTGTGTCCCCCCGGTCGATTGTCGGTGTTCGCTGACCGGTCATCGCACACGCTCCGAACCACGTCGCTTTGGAAACCTCGGAGCGTAGGCCGGTTATCGCATGATCGGAAGAGCCGTCACCCTTGTGCGGGCAGGGCGCGGGCGATCGCGGCGAGAGGTTCGGCGTAGCCGGAATTGACCGTGACGCAGGAAATCCCCCACCGCTGCTGCCAGCGGAGAAGGGTTTCCCCGGCGGCGTCGGGGTTTTCGGGCAGCACGGTGACCGCTTTCTCCTCGACCAGCTGCGGTACGTCGATGCCGGTGTAGCGCGCCAGCTGCGGCGATGGCCGGTCGCCGATCGCGGTCAGGTTCACCGCCAGCTCGATGTCGCGGTCGCCTGCCACCTCGCGGAAAGTGTCCACAATGGAGTCAGCTTGGTCCTCTGTGGTGCGTGGTCCCCAGGAGAACGTGACGACGTCGGCGGTCCGCGCGGCGAGCGTCAGCATCTTCCGTCCGGCGCCGGCCAACATCAGCCGAGGGCGGTCGGGACGCTCGGAAAGTACCTCGATCGTGTCGGCCAGCCGGGCGATTCGTTCTGCAGGCGAAGCGAATTCGCGACCCAGCGTCGCCGCGTGCCCCTCGCCGCCGGGGCGGCCGACGCCCAGTCCCAGCAGGAACCGGCCACCGGTCACGCGGTGCAGGGAATCGGACTGCCAGGCGAGCTGCCGGGCGTCGCGATACGGGTCGGCCAGCACGAACGTGCCGACGGTGAGCTTGCTGGTGACGGCCGCGGCGGCCGAGATGAGCGTCAGCGGGTCGAGGCCGCCGACCGGGTCGGTCGCGAGCATCGAGTCGAGGCCGAGCTCCTCGATCCGGCGGGCCTGTGCGGTCCAGGATTCCAGGTCGGGCGCGAAACCGGCGACGATGCCGAAGCGGAAAGGCTTGGTGGTGGTCATGCGAACCATGGTCGGCGCGCGGCCGCCGCCGCACATCCGCCCGGCGGCGACACCCGCGCGTACGCCCGTGAGCGCAGCGTCCCTCAGCGGAGCGTGACCGACAACGCCTGCGCGATCTCCTTGCCGATGGCGTGCGTGGCGGCGTCCGGCGGCTGCCCGACCTTCACCACCATCGGCCCGCCGAACGGCTGCCGCTCCACGACCTCGATGCGCTCGCCGAGCCCGATCGCGTGCTCGGTGAGGTAACGCAGCAGTTCCGGATCGGTGTCCCACACGCGCACGATCTCGCCGACCGCGCCGGGAGGCAGGTCGTCCAGGATGCGCATGGGCAGCTCCTCGACGCTGCCATCGGGCGCCGGGATCGGGTCGCCGTGCGGATCGCGCACCGGGTTGCCGAGTTTGGCCGCGATGCGGTCGACGAGCCGGTCGGAGACCGCGTGCTCAAGCGCGTCCGCCTCGGCGTGCACCTCGTCCCAGGTGTAGCCGAGCTCGGAGACCAGGTACGTCTCGATGAGGCGGTGGCGGCGCAGCACCGACCGCGCGAGCAGCCTGCCGTCGGCGGTCAGCTCGATGCCGCGGTACGGGACGTGCGCGACCAGGCCGAGCTGCGCGAGCTTCGTGACCATCCCCGACGCCGACGACGGGCTCACCTCCAGCCGCCCCGCCAGCGACGCGTTGGTGACCGACTCACCCCGTTCGACCAGCCCGTAGATCACCCGCACGTAGTCCTCGACCGACGACGACCTCCGGACGGAACCATCTTCCATACTGCATACGATACGGGCCGCGGCCCGGTCAGGACCGCCAGCGGTAGCGGACCCAGCCGGGCACCGGCTCCGCGCCGAGCTGGGCGTAGAACGCCTCGGCCTTGGCATTGCCCGCCTGCATCTCCCACTCGACGCGCCCGGCCGTCCGCGCGCGCAACGCGTCGAGCAGCTCGCGGCCGAGCCCGTGCCGGCGATGCTCGGGACGGACGTAGAGGTCGTCGAGCCAGATGCCGGGACGCCCCTCCCAGGTCGAGAAGTTCCAGCTGCAGAACGCAAACCCGGCGACAGTTCCCGGCCGCCCCGGCGGCGTGCAGATCAGCACCCACGCCTTCGGTTCGGGGCCGAACAGATGCCCGCTGATCTCGGCGCGGTCGAGCTTGAGGTCGTGCTTCTCCTCGTAGACCGCGTGTTCCTCGATCAGGGCACAAATTTCCTCGACGTCCTCGAAGACGGCGTCGCGAACGGGCATCGGGGGCCCCTTTCTTGTCGGTGGTGGTGGCTACGGTTGCGGGATGACGGAAGAGCAGTTCGAGGACCTGGTCGACGAGCTGCAGCACTGCCCAGGCGTAACGCCACCCCGGCCCGGGCAGGGCTTCGGCTCGCACGCACTGAAGGTGCACGGCCGAATGTTCGCGGTGTATGTCCGCGGGCGGCTGGTGGTGAAACTGCCGAAGCCACGCGTGGACGAACTGGTCGCGCAAGGCCACGGCGTGCGCTTCGACGCGAACAAGGGCACCCCGATGAAGGAGTGGTTCTCGATGGACCCGGAGGCAGAACTGGAGTGGACGACGGTGGTACGGGAGGCGATGAAGTTCGTGGGTGGGTGAGTGCGGTGAGCTCGGCGGGTGGGCCGGGCGGTGACTGAGAAGGGCGAGTCGACAAGGAGGCGAATTTGGCAGGTAAGCGACAACTGAATAGGCCGGTGAACCGGTGGGCAATGCGGGCGAAGCTGCACTGCTGACTGCTTGATGGGCCGGGGATGGCTCCACGACGGACGGCGCGGATGGCCGAAGGCCCGGATGACGCGGGTGGCCGGAGCCGGATGACGCGAGCGGCCGAAGGCTGGATGACGCGAGCGGGACGGCTCGCCGCACCCCGGCGGCACAACCCGCCGCGCACCGCACGATGCGACTCGCCCCACCCGCTGGCACAACCTGCCGCACGCCACGACTCGCCACACGCCCGATGGCACAACCTGCCGCGCGATGCGACTCGCCGCTCCCCTGGCACGGCACACCGCACGCCCGACGGCATGGCTCGCCGCAGGCCAGACGACGCGACTTGCGGCAGTCCGGATGGCGCGTGTGTAGCGGCTCGCCGCACACCGGACAGCGCGACAGGCCGCTGGCCACTGGCCGCTGGCCACTGGCCAGACGACGCGACCCACCGCACGCCACACGGCACAACCCGCCCGCCCGCTGGCACGGCTCGCCGCAGGCCAGACGACGCGACTTGCGGCAGTCCGGACAGCGCGAGCAGGGCGGCTGGCTGCACCTCGGACGGCGAGACTCGTCGCGGCCAGACGGCACCGCTCGCCGCACGCCGGACGGGCTCCAAAGCCGCGCGGTGGGAGGCATGGCAAACCGCAGGGCTGGGTCCGTCGTGGGCTGCACCGGGGTCACCCCGCCTCGTAGCGCAGTTCGCCGCCTACTGCGGTCGCCAGCACGCGTGCGCCGCCCAGCGGGGTGTCGCTCGTCTGGGCCTCGTCCGCCGAAACCCCAGCCGCCGAAGAACCAGAAGCCGAAGAACCAGAAGCCGAAACCCCAGCCGCCCAAACCCCAGCAGCCGGAGAGCCAGCAGCCGAAGCACTGGCCACCGAAGGACCACCCGCCGGGCCAGCGCCGACCACCGCACCGCCCAGCGCGAAATCCACAGTGGACAAAGGATCCGCGGACAGCACGACGAAATCCGCGAGCTTCCCCAACTCCAACGTGCCCACGTAGGTCTCCGCGAAGGTCGCGTACGCCGAGCCATACGTGTACGCGCGCAAGGCCTCCGCTGGGGTCAACGCCTCCGACAGCGCGAACGGCTCACCCGACGACGTGCGGCGCCGAACCATGTCGGACAGGCCCAGCAGGGGCGCGCCGTTCACGACAGGGCGGTCGGAGCTCGCCGGGAGGACGCAGCCGGCGTCGAGGAGGCTTCGCAGGCGGTAGCACCACGGCACGCGTTCCTCGCCGAGCGCGGCGCGCATTCCGTCGCCCAGTTCGTTCACGAATCGGCCCTGCGGCGAAGCGATCAGTCCCAGCGAAGCGAGCCGCGACAGCTCAGCGGGCGGGAGTACGCCGCAGTGTTCGATGCGGTGGCGGTGGTCTGCGCGTGGAGTGGCCACCAGCGCAGCCTCGTACGCGTCGAGCACCACCGTGATCGCTCGGTCGCCGATGGCGTGCGTCGCGATCTGCCAGCCTGCGTCGTGGGCCTGGCGGATCGTGTGGGCGAGCTCGTCTTCGGGGACCTGGAAGTACCCGCGGTTGTCCGGCTCGCCCGCGAACGGCTCGTGCATCGCACAGGTGCGCCCGACCAGCGAACCGTCGGCGAAAAGCTTCAGCGGTCCGACGCGCAGCCATTCGTCGCCGAGGCCGGTGCGCAACCCCAGGTCGAGGCCGAACCCGGCACGATCCGGCAGGTCGTGCAGCACGCTCGCGGCCACCATCACCGTGCTCCGCACCCGCAGCACGCCACGTTCGCGCGCGACCTGGTACGCGGCCAGCTCGGCCGGTGTCTCGCCCACCAGCCCGCCGCCGATCCCGGCCTCCTGCACGCTGGTGATGCCCTCGGACAGGTACTGCGCGCTCGCCCGGTCGAGCCCGCGGACCACCGACTCGAGCGGCGTCGGGTACGTCAGCGGGCGTAGCAGCAGCTGCGCCTGCTCACGCAGCAAGCCAGTGGGCGAGCCCCCAAAGTCAAGCACCACATCGCCGCCGACCGGCACGTTCGCCACGTCCAGCCGGTCGAGCACAACGGAGTTGACCAGCGTCATATGCCCCGACGTGTGCTTCAGCCGCACCAGCATGCCGGGCGCCGCGCGGTCGAGCCCATGTCGATCCGGATGCTGCCCACCGGCCAGCTTGTTCTGGTCGTACCCACTGCCGACGACCCAGCTCCCAGCAGGTAACCCGGCCGCGCGCCGCGCCACCGCGTCGTACACCTCCTCGACGCTCCGGCACTCGCCGAGCGGCACGTCGTCGAGCCCCATTCCGAACCAGGCCATGTGGTTGTGCGCATCGTGGAACCCGGGCACGACGTACCCGCCGCCGAGGTCGACGCGCGTCCGGGCGGACAGTTCGCGCGCGTCGTCGCCCAGCGCCACGATCCGGCCGTGCAACACCGCGAGCGCGGTATCCCCGGTGCTCAGCCTGGCGTTTTCGTACACCACGTCGACCTGCATACCTTGACTCTATCGATCGATCGACCGAACATCTAGCCATGAGCACCGTGGACCTGACCGTCGAAGGCGGCATCGCGCACATCCGGCTGAACCGGCCCGAGCGGCTCAACGCCGTCGCACCTGTGCTGGTGGACGACTTCCTGGCCGCGCTGGAGCAGGTCGCGCACACCGACGCCCGCGTCGTGCTGCTCGCCGGCAACGGACGCGCGTTCTGCGCCGGGCACGACCTCAAGGAACCCACGCCCGAAGGGGACTCTCGCGTCCGACTGGAACGGCTCCAGGACGTCACGCGACGGCTGCGTGCGCTACCCCAGCCGGTGATCGCCGCGGTGCACGGGTACGCGATCGGCGCGGGCGCGGAGTTCGCACTTGGCTGTGACCTGGTGCTGGCCGCCGAGGACGCCGTGTTCGCCTTCCCCGAGGTGTCGCTGGGCCTGAGCGTGACCGGGGCGGCGTCACGGCTGCTTCCACTGCTCGTCGGACCGGCCAAGGCGAAAGAACTCCTGCTGCTCGGCGACCGGTTCGACGGCCGCCGAGCACACGACCTCGGCCTGGTCAACGCAGCCGTACCCGCCGACGAGCTGATGCCGCTGGCACTCGGCTGGGCGGAGAAAATCGCGCACCACCCACCGGAAGCGGCCACGATGGCGAAACGCGCGCTGGACGCCGGGATCGACCTCGGTTCAGCCCTGGAGCTGGAGGTCAGCCACGCATTGATCACCGAGCACTCGGCCGCCGTCCGCGAGTCCACCGAGGCGTTCCGGAGCCGAGTGTGACGCAACCCGACACACTCGTCGCGCTGGTCACGCGCGCCGCGCAGATATGGCCGGAGCGCACCGCGTGGGTGTTCGACGCGACCGGAGCCCGGTTCACTTTCGCCGACATCGATGACCACAGCGGCAGGCTGGCGCACGCGCTGCACGAGCAAGGAATCCGTACAGGTGACCGCGTCGCGGTGATGCTGCGCAACGAACCGGCGTTCCCGCTCCTGTGGCTCGCGCTCGCGAAACTGGGCGCGGTGCTGGTCCCGGTGAACATCAATTACCGCGAGTTCGACGGCGCGCACGTCCTACGACATTCCGGCGCCCGGCTCACCGTCGGCGCGGACGAATTCACCGCACTGCTGGAGAAAATCGCGCCGGAAACCGACGTGGAACGGGTCCTCACACCCGCCGAACTGCAGTCGGAAATCCGTTACGAGCCGGAATCCGTGGTCGCCGAACAGCCCGTGAACATCCAGTACACCTCCGGCACCACGGGCGCGCCGAAGGGCTGCGTCCTGCCGCACCGGTACTGGACCACGCTCGCGATCGGGCTGGCCACCGACTTTCCCGCCGTCGGCGAAGACGACGTGCTGCTCACCGCGCAGCCGTTCCACTACATCGATCCACAGTGGAATGTCGCGCTCGGCCTGGCGAGCGGGGCAACGCTCGTGGTGCTGGACCGCTTCCACCCGTCCACGTTCTGGGCGAAAGTCCGGGAACACCAGGTCACCTGGTTCTACTGCCTCGGCCTGATGCCCACGCTCCTGCTGCGCCAGCCGCCGCATCCGGACGACCGCAACCATCGCGTACGGGCGATCAGCGCGTCGGCCATCCCGCCCGACCTGCATGCGCAGCTGGAAGAACGCTGGGGCGTGCCGTGGTACGAGGCCTTCGGGATGACGGAAACCGGCGGCGACATCCGGGTCTCGCCGGCGGATCACGACGCCACAGTCGGCACCGGATGCATCGGCCGGCCGAGCCGCGACCGCGAGGTGATGATCGCCGGCGAGGACGGGAAACCGTTGCCCCGCGGGGAAACCGGTGAGCTGCTGATCCGCGGGATCGGCCTCATGCACGGCTACCACGACGACCCCGAGGCCACCGCACGCGCGTTCGCCGGCGGCTGGTTCCACACCGGCGACCTCGCGCGGATGGACCCGGCGGGCCGCGTGTACTACCTCGGCCGCACCAAGGACATGATCCGGCGCAGCGGCGAGAACATCTCCGCCGACGAGGTGGAACGCGCACTCCTGCAACACCCCTCGGTGCGGCTCGCCGCGGTCCTCGCGGTGCCGGACGAACTGCGCGGCGAAGAGGTGAAGGCATACGTGGTTATCGAAGGAGAACGACCGGCACCCGAAACATTGGCGGATTTCTGCGCGCGACAACTGGCTTACTTCAAGGTACCCAGGTTCTGGGCGTTCCAAGACGATCTGCCCCGCACACCATCCGAACGGGTTGCCAAAGGCGAGCTGCGAAAGGTCGCCGACCTCCGCGCCGGAGCATGGGACCGAAGCACCGGGGAGTGGTTGTGAGCAGCGCCGACCGCGTACGCGCAGCGGCAGTGAAACTGTTCGCCACCAAGGGTTTCCACGGCACCGGCATCCGGGACCTCGCGCAGGAGGCCGAGCTTTCGTCCGCAACGCTGTACCACTACATGGGCACCAAAGAAGACCTGCTCGTCGACATCATGACCACCGCGCTGCGCCGCCTCCTCGACGCAGCCGCGAAGGCCACCGCGGGCAGCGACGACCCGGTGGTGCGGCTGCGCACGCTGGTCGCGCTGCACGTCCTCGCGCACGCCGCGCAGCCCGGCGAAACCCGCGTGGTGGACAACGAAGTCGACGCGCTGTCCGCTCCGGCGCGTGCCCGGGTCGTCGCGCTGCGGGACGAATACGAGCGCTGCTGGGCCAGGGCCATCGAGGACGGCACCGCGTCCGGCGTGTTCCACACCGCACAGCCGGCCGTCACGCGGCTCGCGTTGCTGGAGATGTGCAACGGCGTGGCCAGGTGGTATTCGCCACGGGGGCCGCTGCGGCTCGAAGACCTGGCCACGCACTACGCGGAGCTGGCGCTGCGGGCGCTCGGGCACCCGGTGGCGGTGCGGGCCGCGGATCTCCGGCAGTGTCTCGAAGTGGTCGCCCAGGTGTGGGACCTGCCTGTTCAGCCGGGCATTTAGCGCCGTACGCCTTGCCCAGACGGCGAACGTGGGGGACGCTCGAAGGGTGACTGAGCAAACGATCCAACTCGAACTGGACGACTCGGGTCTCGCGCCTGGCCTGCCTGCCCCCTCGAACCCCCGCGACCAGGTCCAGGACGTCCCGTATCGGCCGGTCGAGTTCCGCGACGACGATCTGCCTGCCGCACTGGAGCGCTGTGCCGTGTGGCTGCGTCAGGCTCAGGAGTGGCTCGGTGAACCGCTCGACGTCCTCGCGATCCATCTCGACTACGACGAACGTAAAGGTTCGCCTTATTACGACGTGAAGGTGCTGTGCAACGAGGAGGACCTGGCCGGGGTCCCCATCGCACTGCGCAACACCCAGTAGCCCCGCTTCCGAGTCCGTGAAGGGAACCATCAGGGAATCAGATTCCGTGATGGTTCCCTTCACTGCTTTCCGGGGGAGACAAACGACGCCGGATGCAGGCAAGATCGGAAGGGTGACCGAGATCGTGGTGCGCTGGTCCGAACCGCTCCTCGCGGACGAGCGCCATCTGAAGCTGCTGGACGAGCCGGAACGGGGCCGCTACGACGCGTACCGGCTGGAGATCGACCGGCGCCGTTTCCTCACCGGGCGCGTGCTCGCGAAGACGCTCGTGGCGGAGCGGCTCGGCGGCACGGCGGAATCCGTCCGCTTCGATGCCACCTGTGCGGACTGCGGCAAACCGCACGGCCGCCCGCGGGTGCCGGGCGCGAACCTGGTGCTGTCGATCTCGCATTCGGGCAATCTGATCGGGGTCGCAGCCACCGACGGGGTGCCGGTGGGCCTTGATGTCGAGACGGCGAACCGCAAAGCCGACGCATCATTGGTCGACTATGCGTTGAGCCCGCCCGAGCGCGAGGCCGTCGCGGGCTTGTCGGACGACGAGCGCGCGGCAGCGTTTTTCGTGTACTGGACGCGTAAAGAAGCGGTGATGAAGGCTACCGGCAAGGGGTTGAAGATCCCGCTGCAGAGCATCACGTTCTCGCGCTTCGACGCCCCCGCCGAACTGGTCGCCTCCACCGACGCCGCGCTCGACCCGGCCCGCACGCGGCTGGCCGATCTCAAAGCCACCGAAGGGCACCGCGCCGCGGTCGCCGCGCTCACCGCCGAACCGCTCGTGGTCACCGAGGAGCACTGGCTGCCCTGATTCAGGACGCGCTGTCGTCGAGGCCCATCGCGCCGAGCAGGGTCCGGAACTTCGCGATCGTCTCCTGGTACTCCGCGTCCGGGTCCGACGCGGGCACGATGCCGCCGCCGGCAAAGAGCCGCATCGACTTGCCGGCCACCTCGGCACAGCGGATCGCGACCGCCCATTCGCCGTCGCCGAACGCGTCGACCCAGCCGACCGCACCGGCGTAGTACCCGCGGTCGAACGGCTCCAGCTCCTGCACGAGGTCGCGCGCGGCGGCCGTCGGGGTACCGCAGATGGCCGGCGTCGGATGCAACGCGGCAGCCAGGTCGAGCGCGGTCACCGAACGGTCCACGAGCTCGCCGGTGATGGACGTGCGCAGGTGCCAGATCGCGGGCGTGGACACGAGCTCCGGCCCGGGCGGTACGTCGAGCTTCCGGCAGAACGGCCGCAGCGCCTCGACGACGTACTCGATCACCAGCGCGTGCTCTTCCTGATCCTTCGCGGATGCGAGGAGGGCTTCGCCGTTCGCCCGGTCGGTTTCGGGGTCGGCAGAACGCGGCATGGACCCGGCGTGCGGAGTCGTGTACACAGAGTCGCCCGCGCGGGAAAGCAGCAGCTCAGGGGTGGCGCCGACCAGCGTGGCGCCGCCGGGCAGTTCGGCGGCGTAGGTGAAGTGGCGTGGGTTGCCCCGGGCGAGGTTGCGCACGATCCGCTCGACCGGGATCGGGGCGTCGAACTCGAGCTCCAGCGCACGGGCCAGCACGGCTTTGCGCAGGTCACGCTCGGCGAGCGCGGCGACGGTCGCCCGTACGTTCTCGCGATGGCCGTCGGCGGACGGGAGCCGCCGGGTCGCCACGGGGGCGGGCAGGTCGGCGCCGGGCGGCGCGGCCGGGGTGTCGGTCTCGGTGCGCTGCACGGTGCGGGGCAGGACGAGATGCCCCGGTGAAGTGGCACCGGGGCCGGTGTCGAAGGGCAGCACGCCGACGGCGAGCGGCACCCCCGAACGGTCCAGCTCAGTGGCCACCGACCTGGCCAAACGGCGCGGGTCGGCGTCGCTGACGGTGCCGAGCGTCCCCTGCGCGAGCAGGGCCCGCCGGGCCGTCGCGAACAGGAAGTCGCCCCGCTGGTATCGGACGGTGGTCTCGGCCGGGTTCGCCGGCGCGGTACTGGTCGTCACTCCACCAGCGTCCCAGCACCCGGGAGCCCCGCGGGGAAAGTGTTGCCGGAAGAACACCTTCGGCGACACTTCCCCGCGGTGGCCGGGGTCCGGTTACTTGAGCGCGTCGATCAGCGCTTCGCGCTGCCGTTCGCCGAGGCCGGCGGCCCGGCGGTCGGGGTCGATCCCGGCCTGCTCGAGCAGGGCGGCGACCTTGACCGCACCGAGGCCGGGGACGGCCTTCAGGAGCTGCGTGACCTTCGTTTTACCGATGGTCTTGTTCTCCTTGGCCTTCTTGAGCACCGACTCGATGTTCTCCTTGCCGGACTTGATCGAAGCAAGCAGCTCCGAACGCGCCTTACGAGCCTCTGCCGCCTTGGCGAGGGCCTCGGCGCGCTGCTCCGGAGTCAACGTGGGCAGAGCCAACGTAATGTCCTTTCCTCTCAGGTCTCCGCTTTCGCGGCCGACGGCCTTCACCCAGTGCTTGCAGCTGCAAGCGCTGGCCAGCCGTCACTTACCACGGCCCCAGTAAACGCCACGTGCCCGCAGTCCGCGCAACCGACACGCACTTATCACCCGCTGACGGGCTTTCCGCGAAGGAGTGAAGGGACCCCTCACTACCTGTGGAAACGGCCGCGAAGGGAGGTTTTCGACCCCCATTAACTCACCCGAACGGGACTCCATTTCCCGACAGTTAACAAACCGCATTTTCTTGTCCCGCAACATAAATGCCGGGAGAAGTCGATCATGACCGGGCCGGGCCGCCACCCGTTGGCGGGACAGCCGCGACCAAGCTGTAGCCGAACTCGATCGTGCTCGGGACGGCCGATCCGGATTAGAGTCGGCGGCACCCCAGTTCACCGGCGAACCAGCACCACGGGAGTCACCCATGTTGAGCACGATGCAGGACGGACAGCTTTCGCTGGCGAAGCTGCTGCGCCACGGCACGAAGGTGCACGCGAAGAGCGAAGTGGCCACCTGGACCGGTTCAGAAGCCCGCCGGGAGAGCTACGCGGAGCTCGGCAAGCACGCCGCCCGGCTTGCCGGTGCCCTGCGCAGCCTCGGAGTCACCGGCGACCAGCGGGTCGGCACGTTCATGTGGAACAACGCCGAGCACCTGGCCGCTTACCTGGCGGTACCGGCCATGGGCGCGGTGCTGCACACGCTGAACATCCGGCTGTTCCCGGAGCAGCTCGTGTTCGTCGCGAACCACGCCGAGGACCACGTCATCCTCGTCGACGGCACGCTGGTGCCGCTGCTCGCGAAGAACCTGCCGGGGATGAAGACGGTCAAGCACGTGGTCGTGGCCAACGGCGACGCGGCCGCGCTGGAGGCACCCGCGGGCATCACCGTGCACTCCTACGCCGAGCTGCTGGCCGGGCAGCCCGACGAGTTCGACTGGCCGGAGGTCGACGAGCGCTCGGCCGCTGCAATGTGTTACACGTCCGGTACCACGGGTGACCCCAAGGGGGTCGTCTACTCGCACCGGTCGATCTGGCTGCATTCGATGCAGGTCTGCATGAGCGACAGCATGCGGCTCGCGCAGGAGGACACGGCGCTGGCGATCGTGCCGATGTTCCACGCGATGTCGTGGGGCCTGCCGTACGCGTCGATGATGGTCGGCGCGTCGATGCTGATGCCGGACCGGTTCCTCCAGCCGGCCCCCATCGCGGCGATGCTGGCCGCGGAGAAGCCGACGTTCGCCGCGGCCGTGCCCACCATCTGGCAGGGGCTCCTCGCGCACCTCGACGCGAACCCGCAGGACATCAGCCACGTCCGGGAGGTGGTGGTCGGCGGGTCGGCCGCACCGCCGTCGCTGATGCACGCCTTCGAGGAGCGCTACGACGTGCCGATCCTGCACGCGTGGGGCATGACCGAGACGTCTCCGCTGGGCAGCGTCGCCCGGCCGCCGGCGAGCGCCACCGGCGAGGAACGCTGGGCGTACCGCTACACCCAGGGCCGGTTCCCGGCGTCGGTGTCGGCCCGGCTGATCGGCGACGACGGGCAGGAGCTGCCCTGGGACAACGAGGCGGTCGGCGAGCTGGAGGTGTCCGGGCCGTGGATCGCGGGCGCCTACCACGGCGGGTCCGAGATCGACCCGGAGAAGTTCCACGACGGCTGGCTGCGCACCGGCGACGTCGGCAAGATCAGCCCGGACGGGTTCCTCACCCTCACCGACCGCGCCAAGGACGTGATCAAGTCCGGCGGCGAGTGGATTTCGTCGGTGGACCTGGAGAACGCGGTGATGGGGCATCCGGCGGTCGCCGAGGCGGCGGTGGTCGGCATCCCGGACGAGAAGTGGGACGAACGCCCGCTGGTCGCCGTCGTGGTCAGGGAAGGACAGAGCGCGACGGCCGAGGAACTGCGCGACTACCTGGCCGACAAGGTCGCGAAGTGGCAGCTGCCGGAGAACTGGACGTTCGTGGAGGAGGTGCCCAAGACCAGCGTCGGCAAGTTCGACAAGAAGCGGCTGCGCGCGTCCTACTCCGAGGGAAAGCTCGACATCTCACACCTCTGACCCGGTAAAACTCCGGCGAGTTGCGCGTACGGGAAGGGCTTCGTGAGGGACGCTGAAGCCCGCAAGGAGCCTTTCCCGGCACGTCGGAGGAGAAACGGGGATGCAGCAGCGGAGCAGGAGGTCGTTCCTGTCGTTGGCAGGGGCGGCTGCGGTGGGCGCGGTCGCGGCCGCGTGCGGGTCGGACACCGGTCGTCCGGGAATCCCGCCACCGTCCACGGCGATGTCGGCGGGGCTCACGCCCACGTCGCAGGCGCCTCGGGTCACGCTGCAGCAGTGGTACCACGCGTACGGCGAGGACGGCGTGCAGGAGGCCGTCAAGAACTACGCGGCGTCGTACCCGGGTGCGAAGGTCGAGGTCGTGTGGAACCCGGGTGACTACGACTCGAAGATCGTCACGGCGCTGCAGAACAGCGCGGTGCCGGACGTCTTCGAGGCGCAGGTGAAGATCGACTGGGTGCGGCAGAACCAGGTCGTGCCGCTCGACGACCTCGTCGCGCCGGTGAAGAACGACTTCAGCCCGGCGGTGCTTGCCGCGCAGACCGTGGAGGGCAAGGTCTACGGCATCCCGCAGGCCACCGACACGCAGGTGCTCTTCTACCGCAAGAGCATGCTGCAGGCGGTAGGAGTGCAGCCGCCGCAGACGGTCGACGAGCTGATCGACGCGGCGGGCAAGCTGACCAAGGACGGCGTGAAGGGGCTGTTCGCAGGCAACGACGGTGGCGTCGGCACGCTCACCGGGCCACTGCTGTGGTCGGCCGGGCTGGACTACCTGAAGAACGGCAACCGGGCGGTCGGGTTCGACGATCCGCGTGCGGCCGCGGCGTTCGGGAAGCTGCGTACGTTGAACGCCAACGGTTCGCTGTTGCTCGGTGCGCCGGCGGACTGGTCGGATCCAAGCGCGCTCATCGACGGGCTGTGCGCAATGCAGTGGACCGGGCTGTGGAACATCCTGAAGATCCGCGACGCGCTCAACGACGATTTCGCCGTGCTGCCGTTCCCGAAGCTGGACGGCAGCGGCGCGCCGTCGGTGCCGGTGGGCGCGTACGGAGCGATGGTCAACGCCAAGAGCGCGCACGTCAACGAGGCCAAGGCATTCGTGAAGTGGCTCTGGATCGACCAGACCGACGACCAGCTGGAGTTCGCCACCCGCTACGGCTTTCACGTACCCGCCCGGCAGAGCCTCATCGACAAGGCCGACACGCTGAAGTCCGGCCCGGCGGCCGACGTGGCCCGGTTCGTGAAGGAGAACAGCCACCTCGTCGGCGGTCCAATGTGGACACAGGCGGCGAACACCGCGCTTTCGGACGCGGTGGCGAAAATCGCCAAGGAAGGCGCGGATCCGGTGGCGGAAACGAAGGCCGCGGTCACCGTCGCGCAGTCCGAGCTGAAACGCCTGTTCGGGTGACGCTTTCCCGGAAAGCTCGGGATACGCTGGCGTTCTGGGGGTTTGTGGGTCCGTTCCTGGCTGGTCTGGCTGTATTCGCGTACGTGCCGATCGGGTGGAGCCTGTACCTGTCGTTCTTCGACGCACGCAACACGGTCACCCCCAGCGTCTTCGTGGGCCTGGACAATTACGCGCACATGCTCACCGACGGCCCGTTCGTGTCGAGTCTCGGTACATTCAGCGTGTTCGCAGCGTTCATCGTGCCGCTCACTTTTGTGCTGTCGCTGGCTTTGGCGGTGGGCGTGAACCAGCTGCGGTTCGCGCGGGCGTTCTTCCGGTCAGTGTTCTTCCTGCCGTTCGCGTGTTCGTACGTGGTGGCGTCGCTGATCTGGAAGACGTCACTGTTCTCCGGAGTCCGATATGGACTCGCGAACACCGTGCTCGGCATCTTCGGCGTGGACCCGGTGGCGTGGACCGGCACCGTGCACCCGCCGTTGTACTGGGTGGTGCTGGTGACTGCCCGGCTGTGGCTGCAGCTCGGCTTCTACCTGATCCTGTTCATCGCCGCACTGCAACGAATTCCCGCGCAGCTGTACGAGGCGGCGTGGCTGGACGGCGCCAAGCCGGGGTGGCAGGTGTTCCGGCACATCACGCTGCCCCAGCTGCGGGCGACGTCGATTGCCGTGCTGCTGCTGAATCTCATCAACGCGTACCAGGCATTCGACGAGTTCTACAACATCATGGGCGATTCCCGCGGTTATCCACCGTTCGCGCGACCGCCGCTGGTGTACCTCTACTACACGTCACTCGGCTCGGGCGGGCAGGATCTCGGACGCGGCAGCGCGGGCGCGATGATCCTGGCGTTACTGATCGCGATAGTGACTCTGTTGCAGGGCAAGCTCTTCCGCTTCGATCGGAGCGCGTCATGATCCGCGCGGCGGTGCGCTGGACGGCGCTGACGCTGTCCGCCATCCTGTTCCTGGTGCCGTTCTATCTGTTGCTGCGCAACGGTCTTGCGTCCCGCGCGGAGATCACGTCGCCGGGTTGGACATGGTGGCCGAAACAGGTACACTGGGAGAACCTCGCCAAGCTCTTCCAGCAACCTGACGTACCTTTTGCGCGCAGCATTCTCAATTCTGTCATTGTCGCGGTTCTGCAGACCGTCGGCCTGCTGGTGCTCTGCTCACTGGCGGGCTACGGCCTGGCACGGGTGCCGTCCCGCTATGCGAAGCCGGTCTTCTATGCAGTGCTGGCCACGCTGATGATCCCGACGTCGGTCACGTTCGTGCCGAGCTTCGTGGTGGTGTCCTCGCTGGGCTGGCTGTCGGACTTCCGCGGGCTGGTGATCCCGGGCTTGTTCAGCGCGTTCAGTGTTTTCCTGTTCCGGCAGTACTTCCTGGACTTCCCGCGGGAACTGGAGGACGCAGGTCGCGTCGACGGGCTCACCCGCTGGGGCGTGTTCCGGCGGATCGTGGTGCCCAATTCGCGGGGCTTCTTCGCGGCCATCGCGGTGATCACCGTGATCGGCAGCTGGAATGCTTTCCTGTGGCCGCTGATCATCGCGCAGTCGCCGGATTCGTGGACGGTGCAGGTCGCGCTGTCGGGTTTGCTGACCGCGCAGAACCCGCAGCTGAACCTGCTGTTCCTGGCCGCCGCGCTGTCGATCCTGCCGATCGTTTTTCTTTTTGCTTTCCTGCAACGCTATCTCGTGCGAGGCGTGATGGAGGCGGGGTTGAAGGGGTAGAGTGGATCTTGTCAGGGAGTGGAAGGAGGTGATCACGGTGCACCAGCTCTAGGTACGGCCCGTCCGGGGCCGTCACGGAGCCGAAAGGTGACCGATGAGCAGGACCGACAAGACCCGCCCGTGGTGGGTGCGAATGGCCGACGAGCCGATGCGGACGTGCCGCCCAGCCCACGACCACCGCGACGGGCACTGCACGCTGCCGCCGGACATCACGCGAGCCACGGAGTCGATGGGCCACGTCTCGACGATGGGCTGCCACTGGCGCGCAACCGACTTCTACCTCCACGCCCAATCCGGAGGCAGCGACGGCTGCCGCGACTGCACCGGCTACTACGAACGCCGCGCCGACCGCCGCCGCACCCGCCACGAAAGCCGCCGGGAACTGCGCGAGTATCGAGGAAGGCCCCCAGCAGCGGACTGAGGTGGACGACGCCTCCACTTAGTGGAGACACACCTGCCTCCGGGAAACCGGCCCTACCCGCTGGGACCCACTCCCCGGGAGACACCGCCGGTCCCTGAGGTGCGGCTGAAGGGTGTACCAATTCCGCCTGAGCTAAGCCACCAGGCACCAGCTCAGCGCCGGACGCAACCGGGCGTCACGACTCAGCGGGCAATGCGTCAGCAACCGAAGCAACCGGACGTCACGACCCAGCGCGCGACGCCTCAGCAACCAAAGCAACCGGACGCCACAACACCGCGGGCAATGCGTCAGCAACCGAGGTAACCGGGCTTCACAACTCAGCGGGCGACGCCAGTGAGGTAACCCAGCCGAACCGGCCGGTCTTCCGACGGACGACCGGCCGGTTTGGTGCTTCGTCCAGCCTGCCGACCGGTCAACTGCAGCCGCCCGTTGTCGCATGCAGTTCCCGAGCCACCCACCTGTTGCCCAACCGGCCCCGACCAACTCAGGCCGCTTCGCCCAGCCGGTTCCCGCGCGGTTCGCGACTCCACCCGACCCAGCCAACGACAGCCCCCGGCTGCCCGGATCACCCAGCGGGCCCCCGCTGCTCCACCTGTCCAGTTGGTGACCAGTCTTCCCGTCCGGCCTGCCGAACGAGGGGCCCCAAACCGCCGAGCCACTCCCCTTCCGGCGCATCGCCGCCGACCCAGCGCGCGACCCGAACCCCTACCGAACCACCCGGATCCGCCACTGATCCAGCCCATCGGGTTGCCCCACCCCGAGCCATCGGGTCCGCAGCCAGAGCCCGGCCGACCCCTCCGTACCTTCGGCGGGGCGAGGCCCACCCCTGCCCGCATCGTGTTCGTCATTTCAGGGGCGCCATCACCGCAACCCCGGCCACCACCGTGTGGAACCCGCAAGAATCACCCCTCAATTTCGCGGTTCTCCATGCTCGCCGGGCCGCGGCGGGCGAGAATCAGATCTCGTAACGTTCCACCTCGATCCGGCGAATACCCAGCGTCACCGAAGCCGCAGGAGTGCACCTATGACGGACCCCTACCAGCAGCAGCCGTATCCCGGCCAGGAGCCGACTCCGGGGCAGCCGTACCCGGGGCCTCCGTCCGGGCCGGTGCCGTCGCCTTACGGTGGGGTGCCGCAGCCGTACGGGGCTCCGCAGCCATACGGCGCGCCGCAGTACGGGGCTCCCTATGGCGGTTATCCCGCCCCGGCCAAGACCAGCGGGCTTGCGGTGGCCGGGATGGTCGTCGGGATCGTCGCGTTGATCTCGTTCTGGGTGCCGTTCTTCGACGTGATCGCGGCGATCACCGCGATCGGCCTCTCCTGGGGCGGCATGGTCCAAGCGGGCAAACCCGGCTGGACCGGACAGGGAATGGCCATCGCGGGCCTGGTGTGCGGCATCATCGCGGCCATCCCGGCGGTGATCTTCCTGGTGCTGTTCATCGGGTCCCTCGCCGCGGCGGGAACGGCCACCTGCGCGTTCTACTGCTGAACCCATGAGGCTCGACCGGCCGCCCATCCGTGGCCGGTCGGGCCGACGCACTCCGCCCGGCGCAGGCGTCATCTGCGGGATTCCAGCCGCATCAGGGCGTCAGCGACTTGCTGGCAGTGACGACAATCCGCCTGCCACATTGCGGCAGAAGCCAGCACTGCCCTGACGTCAACCACAAGCCCGCATTCGCGGCTCTTCCGGCTGCCGCATAGCGACGACCCGCGCAGGCTGGACATCAGCACACATACGCCCACCCCACAGGCGACAAACCGACACGAGCACCGGCAACAACCGCGGCCGAGACGCGAACAACAAGCCAGCCCCGCCGACCGGACCCAGCGCGGGCATCAGCAGCGGGCCAACACGAGCGACCGGCACAGAGCACCGGCAACAACCGCGGCCGAGACGCGAACAACAAGCCAGCCCCGCCGACCGGACCCAGCGCGGGCATCAGCAGCGGGCCAACACGAGCGACCGGCGCAGCACGAGCGCCAGCGGCAGGTCCGCACGAGCGACGGCGCAGCACGAGCGCCAGCCGCAGGTCAGCACCACCCACCGGCGCAGCACGGACGCCAGCGCTGAAAACCGGGGCAGCGCAGGCATCAGCGACAGGCCAACAGTCCCGACCGGTGCGATAGAGACACCCGCAGGGAGGCCCACGGGCGATTCAGCCCAGGCCCAGCCAGCCAACCCCCGAGGCATTGCCCCACCTTCGGCGGTAGTCCAGGGCTGCTCGTTGTGACAGAGTCTCGCCCGTTGTCACGGTTAATGTGAGAGAGCTTCGCGTTTTGCTCCGGTTTCGTTCACCGGCCGTGCATCGGGGTCCGGCAGTGTGCCAGAGCAACAGCAAAGACAGAGACAAAGGCAGCGGCAACAACAAAGGCAGAAGCAACAGGCAACGGCCGGGCAACGCGAGGACCGGGGAGGAACCCATGGCGGACCTGACCAGGCGGGCATTCACCACAGCAGCAGGGGCCGCAAGTGCGAGCCTGCTGCTCTGCACCCCCACCGCCAACGCGTTCGACCGGGCCCTTCGGCGGACGGCCACCCGAGCCGTCCGCACTGCTGGCACCACACTCGAGCAGGTCGCCGTCGGAGCGCAAAACGGCCAAAAAGGATACTCCTGTCTCACCGCAGGGCCAGGGTGGCCGCTCATCGTCCGCGAGGACCTTCTCGAAGGCAAGGCCGGACGCGACGATCGCCGGACCGGGCTGGGGGCGTTTGTGCAGTTCACCGACCTCCATTTCACCGACACCGAGTCCCCTGCGCGGTTCGAGTACCTGCATCCCTTCATCGGGTCGGCGCATCGGCCGCAGGAGGTTCTCGGGGCGGTCGCGACCACCGCGCTCGTCCAGCGGGTCAACCGGGTCGGCACAGGGCCGTTCACCGGGCGAACGTTCGACTTCGTCGTGACCACCGGCGACAACACCGACAACCACGAGCTGATCGAGCTCGACTGGTTCCTCACCACCCTCAACGGCGGGCCGATCACGCCGAATTCCGGTGACCCCAAGCGGTACGAGGGCGTCCAGGCATCCGGCAACCCGGCCTTCTGGAACCCGGGCACCCGCCTCGCCGACGACTACACCAAGAAGGGCTTTCCGCAGGTCCCCGGGCTACTCGACGCCAGCATCAAACCCTTCACCGCACCTGGGCTCGACCTGCCGTGGTACTGCACGTTCGGCAATCACGACGACAGCGTCGTCGGCACGTTGCCCGAGGGCATTCCGGGCATCGAAGGCTGGTACACCGGCAAATACAAGATCATCGGCAAGGACGAGAGCACCGCGAGGAAGCTCGGGACGGCCATCCGGCAAGGGCAGAACGTCCCGATCGGCGAGCTGTTCGGCGGGAGCGGCACGGTTCGCGAGGTCACGCCAGACGCGCGGCGGCGGCCGTTCAGCACCGCGGAGTTCGTCAGGGCTCACCTCGCCGCGGAGCACACCGGACCTGGCCCCGTCGGGCACGGTTTCACCGGTGCCAACGCCGACGGTCTCGACGTCTACTACCCCTTCCGCATCGCGCCCGGCGTCACCGGGATCAGCCTCGACACCACCACGCAGGGCGGGCTCGCCGACGGGTCGATCGGGCTCCGTCAGCTCAGCTGGCTCGAGGCAACGCTCAAGCGCGGCAGTTCGACGTACTACGACTTCTTCGGCCGCAAGGTCACCCACTCCGTCACCGACGAGCTCTTCCTCCTCTTCAGCCACCACACCAGCGACACCATGGGCAACCTCCTCCCCGACGCCCGCCATCTCCTCGACCCACGGCTGGGCGGCGACACGTTCGTCGCGCTGCTGAAGCGGTTCCCGAACGTGCTGGCGTGGGTCAACGGGCACACGCACCTCAACAAGATCACCGCGCACGTCGGCAGCACCCCGGCGCAAAGCTTCTGGGAAATCAACACCGCGAGCCACATCGACTTCCCGCAGCACGCGCGCATCATCGAGCTCGCCGACAACCACGACGGCACGCTTTCCCTCTTCACCACGCTGATCGAGGCCGACGCCCCCTACGCCGTCGACTATTCCGCGAGCACGCCCGAAGCGCTCGCCTCGCTGTATCGCGAGTTCTCCTACAACGACCTCCACGCGGACCTCGGCCGCGTCGGCGCCCCCGGCGACCACAACACCGAGCTGCTGCTCCCCAACCCACTCGGTTGATTACCCGCGGGGTAATCGACGCCATGCACCCGCGTGCGGTTGACTGCCGGACATGACCGACGTCGAAGGTACCCAGCTGTTCCACAAGACGATGCCGTTCAGCGAACGGCTCGGCATCGAGGTACTGGAGCACGGCGCGGACCTGGTCCGCAGCCGGCTCGCGTGGGACGCGTCGCTGTGCACCGCCGGGGACACGTTGCACGGCGGCGTGCTGATGGCGCTCGCCGATTCGACCGGTGCCATGTGCGCGTTCCTCAACCTGCCCGAAGGTGCGCAAGGCACGACCACGCTGGAGTCCAAGACGAACTTCCTGCGCGGCGTCCGTTCGGGGTACGCCACTGCGTCGTCCAGACCATTGCACGCCGGGCGCCGGGTCATCGTCGTCGAGACGGAAATCCGTGACGACGCAGGGAAACTGGCCGCGAAAGTCACCCAGACGCAGGCAGTGCTCTGACGCCAGCTCTTTACTTACCCGCTCGACAAGGTGAAAATCTCTGGCTAAGACTGGGGACGGAGCCGGAATGCGGGTTCGCGGATTGTGCACGTTACTGACCATTGCCATGCTCACCACCGGTGCGACGCAGGCCATCGCGGCACCGCGGCACACTGGAGCCATCGACTACCACGAATGGTCCGCCGGCTCGCTGTCCGCCGGACGCCTCGACGGCCTCGCCGTCGGTCACAAAGGCCTGCGGATCACGCATCCGGCAGGCAGTGTCGAGCACGCCGAACCGGGGCTCGGCACCACGCGTACCTATGAATACGGCACCTGGACGTCGCCGCTGTACCGGCCGGGTTTCGACGCCACTCAACTGATCGCGTCGTGGAATGCGCGCACCCCGGCCAAAACGTGGCTGGAGGTGCAAGCGCGCGGCCGCACGTCCACCGGCACCCAAACCCCCTGGTACACCATGGGCCGCTGGGCCAGCGGGGACGCCGACATCCAGCGCACCAGCGTCGACGGGCAGAGCGACGGAAACGCCTACGTCGACGTTGACACGCTCGTGATGCAGGACGGCGTCACGCTCCGCTCGTATCAGCTGCGCGTGACGCTGTACCGCGAAGCAGGGTCGCCAAGCACGCCGACGCTGTCCGCGCTCGGCGCGATGACCTCGAACATCCCCGACCGGTTCGACGTCCCGCCCACGAAACCCGGCCAGGCCAGCGGGATCGAGCTCAGCGTGCCGCCGTTCGCCCAGAACCTCCACAAAGGACAGTTCCCGGAGTACGGCGGTGGTGGCGAGGCGTGGTGCAGCCCGGTCGCGACGGAGATGGTCGCCGAGTACTGGGGCCGTGCACCCACCGAGCGGCAGATGGACTGGATCCCGCCGGACTACCAGGACCGATCGGTGGTCTACGCCGCCCGTGGCACCTACGACCACGCCTACGACGGCACCGGCAACTGGCCCTTCAACACCGCGTACGCCGCGACACTCGGCCTGCGCGGGCACATCACCCGGTTGCCCGACCTCACCGCCCTCGAGGGTTACCTGGCGCGCGGAATCCCGGTGATCACCTCGCAGTCGTTCCTGTCCAGCGAGCTCGACGGCGCCGGGTACGGCACGTCCGGTCACCTCATGGTGGTGATCGGTTTCACCCGAGCGGGCGACGTGATCACGAACGATCCTGCCGCGAACTCCAACGACCGGGTACGCACCGTGTACCCGCGTGCCCAGTTCGAAAAGATCTGGCTGCGCACGAAGCGGTACACCGAAAGCGGCAACGTGGCGAGTGGTCCCGGCGGAATCGTTTACGTCATCACGCCTTCGTGAGTATTGTCGCATGATCCGTCAGGTGCCGAAGGGATGTGCGCATGCCGTACGAGGTCCAGGGAGTCGTGTCGCGGGCAAAGGGACAGCCGGTCACGCTCGAAACGGTGGTGGTGCCGGATCCCGGGCCGGGTGAGGCGGTCGTCTCGGTGCAGGCGTGCGGGGTCTGCCACACCGACCTGCACTACCGCGAGGGCGGCATCAACGACGAGTTCCCGTTCCTGCTCGGGCACGAGGCAGCGGGTCGCGTGGACAAGGTCGGCGCGGGCGTCACTGACCTGGCGCCGGGCGACTACGTGATCCTCAACTGGCGTGCGGTCTGCGGCACCTGCCGGGCGTGCAAGCGCGGGAAACCGTGGTACTGCTTCTCCACCTTCAACGCCGAGCAGCCGATGACTCTCACTGACGGCACGAAGCTCTCGCCCGCGTTGGGCGTCGGCGCGTTCCTGGACAAGACTTTGGTCCACAGTGGACAGTGCACGAAGGTCGACGAGGCCGCCGAGCCTGCGGTCGCTGGGCTGCTGGGCTGCGGGGTGATGGCCGGGCTGGGCGCGGCGATCAACACCGGCGCAGTCAGCCGCGGCGATTCGGTGGCGGTGATCGGCTGCGGCGGCGTGGGTGACGCCGCCATCGCGGGCGCGCATCTGGCAGGCGCGACCACCATCGTCGCCATCGACACCGACGACCGGAAACTGGGGTGGGCCAAGGATTTCGGCGCCACGCACACGGTGAACAGCCGCAACCTGACCGAGGCCGACGTGGTAGCCGCCATGCAGGACGCGACGCACTCCTTCGGCCCGGATGTGGTGATCGACGCCGTCGGCCGCCCCGAAACGTGGCGACAGGCGTTCTACGGCCGAGACCTCGCCGGAACCGTGGTGCTGGTCGGCGTGCCGACACCGGACATGAAGCTCAACGACCTGCCCCTGATCGATTTCTTCTCCCGCGGCGGCTCGCTGAAGTCGTCCTGGTACGGAGATTGCCTGCCGTCGCGCGATTTCCCGATGCTGGTCGACCTGTACCTGCAGGGCAGGCTGCCGCTGGACAAGTTCGTCACCGAGCGGATCGGCGTGGACGGCGTGGAGCAGGCCTTCGAACGCATGCACCACGGCGACGTCCTGCGTAGCGTGGTGGAGTTCTGACCCTCTTCCTCGACGCGGACTACCCGGCCGACCCGTACCCCGGCGCACGGCCGGACTGTTCGTACGTCCACCTCGACGGCGCCGGTCACCCCCTGGACGCGGCGCCGTCGGGGTGGCGTTCGCGCACACCGGTGCTGGCATACGGGTCGAACGCTTGCCCGTCGAAGATCACCTGGTTGCGGACGAATCTGGGGCTGACCGGACCCGTTGTCGCCGCGAAAGTGCGGTGCACTGGCCTGGCTGCGGTATGGGCAGCCGGGCTGCGCGCTCGCGACGGGCAGCGTCCGGCCACACTGACCGCACTGCCGGGTGCGGTCGAAGAGCACTTCGTGTGGTTTGCGACGCCGGAGCAGCTGGCCGTACTGGACGTCTGCGAGGGCCGCGGGAACCGGTACGACCTCGCGGTGCTGGACGGTGCGGACATCCGGCTCGACGGCAGTCCGCTCACCGGCGTGCACGCGTACGTCGGCGCGTCGCCGATCCGCTACCCGCTGCTGGTCGGCAACGCTCCCGTCCGCGTCGCCGACCTCCCCCAAGCCGAAGCTGCGTCGTTGATCGGCAACCCAGCCTCCGGACACGGCCTGCCGACCTGCACCGTGCTCCCCCCGATGCGCCGAAGTCCGTGAAGGGAACCTTCACGGAATCAGATTCCCTCATGGTTCCCTTCACGGACTTCAGCGGGCCAGCCGCAGGTCCGTGAAGGGACCGCCCGGATCGCCAGGAAGCCGATCGGTTCGCGGTCCAGGCGGGCGTGGCGCTCCGGGTCCACCTCCGCAGCCGCCGCCGGGGGACGGCCCTCTCGAAGCTGTTCGATCAGGAACCCAGCCTCGCGCAGCTCGTCACACGTCCGCTCCAGCGGCGTAAGCCAATACCGCACCCGCCAGCCGCGGCTCCAGACCTCCTCGATCACGCGGTCTTCGAAGTAATTCCCGCCATGGCGCAGCCAGTCGCCGAAGGGATGCTGCCGGGACAGCACCAGCGCACCATCCGGACGTAACACGCGGCGCAGTTCACGCAGCGCGGCCACCCGGTCATCCACATACTCCAGCGCCAGCGCGAACAACACCCGGTCGACGGACGCGTCGGGCAGCCATGAAATCGGCTCGGCCAGGTTTTGCACGCGGAATTCCCCCGCAGGCACCCGCTCCCGGCTCAACTCCACCATCCGCGGACTGAGATCGAACCCGGTCACCTGCGCGCCGCGAGCCGTCAGTTCTTCGGCATACAGGCCCGGCCCGCACGCCGCGTCGAGAACGTGCAGACCGGCAACATCGCCCAGCAGTTCCAGGCAAGCAGGCCGGTCGTAATGCGCGTTGTAGAAACCATCTTGCGCATGGTCGAGAAAATCGTCGGCGAACACTTCGTACTGCGGAAAGGAACCCACTGCATCGGTCACGGACGACATTCTGCCCGCGCGGACGCGTTCAGCCGAGCAGTTTTCCGGGGTTCAGGATTCCGGTCGGATCGACCGCGGACTTGGCCGCCCGCAACACGTCGACACCGATCCGCCCGATTTCCGCTTCCAGATACGGCGCATGATCCACCCCGACCGCATGATGGTGCGTGATCGTGCCAATGCCCGTGATCGCCTCGCACGCAGCCGCTTTCGCACGCTGCCACTGTCCGATCGGGTCACGGTCGTCGCGCGAAGTGAGCACCGTGAAATACAGCGACGCACCGGTTTCGTAAGCATGCGAAACGTGGCACATCACAATCGCCTGGCCGAGTGACGAGACCAGCGCCGCCCGCACCGCGTCGTGCAACTCGTCCAAATTGGACCAGTACGCCGCCGTCTCGAGAGTTTCTACGCACACTCCGAGGTCCAGCAACACATCCCGCTGCCGTGGACCGGAGAACCGCCCGTGCCGCCACGATTCGCCGAGCGCCTTCCCGATCCGCCGAGCCCCCGCGCGACGCAGCAACGCCGACGTCCGCCGCCGCCGGCCAACCACGTCCCCTTCCCAGCCGACGATCAACAGACACGGACTACGCATCCCGCGTGCGCGCAAATATCCGCGCAGCAGCGAGGTTTTCCACCCGGCATTGAGCGCAAACGACACCGCCGTCTCGTCCACATCGGACAGCCGGGTGACATCTGCAAGCGCATGTTCCTGCGCCAGCTTCCGCACCGCGGCGGCCCCGCCGTCCCAGCCGTCTACGACCCAGCCTTCGTAATGCCGATGGTCCGGCAGCGGCCGTACCCGCAGCGCGACCTCGGTGATCACCCCGAGCGCGCCCTCACTCCCCACCGCCAACTGCCGCAAATCCGGCCCAGCCGCCGACGCAGGCGCGACCCCGAGCCGCCACTCCCCCTTGGGCGTCGCCAACCGGACCCCCGTGACCATGTCCTCGAACCGCCCATACCCGGCCGAAGCCTGCCCAGCCGACCGAGTCGCCGCGAACCCGCCGATCGTGGCCCGTTCGAACGACTGCGGTACGTGGCCGAGCGTGTACCCGTGCGCCGCCAGCAGCCGTTCTGCCTCCGGCCCTCGCACGCCTGCCTGCAGCACCGCAATCCGCGAAACGTCGTCCACCGACACCAGGTCGTCGAGCCGCTCCAGGTCGAGCACGACCACCGCGGACTTGTCCCCGCGCAGCGCCGCGACCCCGCCGACCACCGACGTTCCGCCGCCGAACGGGACCACGCCGATGTCGTGCCGCACGCAGATGTCGAGCACCGCCTGCACCTCGTCCGGGTCACCTGGCAGCAGCACGGCGTCGGGGACCGGCACGGTCTCGTCACCGGTGCGCGTGCGCAGCAGGTCCAGATAGGACAGACCACCGGTGCGGCCGAGCCGTTCCTGGGGGTCGAACAGGACGTGATCCGGCCCGAGAGCGTCCTCGAATTCGGTACGGACGGGCACACTCACCGCGGACTCGGTCACCGAACGGGGCGAAACCGGCTTTGTGTCTCGATCCGGGCCGATCCGGCCGATACGCTGGTCAAGCCACCGAACCGCCCGCTCGGGCAGCGCGGCGGCACCCGCCCCGCGCTCGGTCCACGAGCGGCGGATGCGGTGGTTGATGAGATCGCTCACCGGTACAGTGTGACATATGGACGTCAAACGTCACTCCCGACCGGGAGAGGCCCCCTCGGCGCTCGCGGACGCGCGCAGCCGCCCGACCTCGGCACGCGTCGGCGACGACGTGCTCCTCGACGCCGCGCGCAAGTGCGTGCTCGCAGTCGGGGTCCGGCGCACCACGCTCGCGGAGATCGCCCGCACCGCGCAGGTCAGCCGCATGACCGTGTACCGCCGGTTCCCCGACGTGCGCAGCGTGCTCGCCGCGCTGATGACCCGCGAGTTCAGCGGCCTGCTGCAGCGGGTGAGCGAGTCCGGCAGCGACGCTGCGCACACCCGCGATCGCATTGTGCACATCGCCGCGGCCGGCGTCAGCGCGTTGTCCGCGGACCCGCTGTTCCGCACGCTGCTGGACGTCGACCCGGAGCTGGTGCTGCCCTACATCGTCGAGCGGCTCGGGGCCACGCAGCAGTTCGCCGAGCAGGTACTCCGGCAGCTGATCGAGGAGGGGCACCGGGACGGTTCGGTGCGCCGCGCCGAGGTGGTCACGCAGGCCCGGTCGGTGTTGCTGGTGGTCCAGTCGTTCGCGTTCTCCCTGCGTCCCGCGACCGCCGACGTCGACGAAGCCGCCCTGCTCGCCGAGTTCCGGTACCTGGTCGACGCGGCTTTGCGGCCATGAGCACCGGCTCGCTCAACGCGCGCCGCCGCGAACGCGAGCTGGCGCGGCTGGCCGACGGGGAACGGGTCGACGTGCTGGTGGTCGGCGGCGGTGTCACCGGCGCCGGGATCGCGTTGGACGCGGCGGCGCGCGGGCTGTCCGTGGCACTGGTGGAAGCACACGACCTCGCATTCGGTACCTCGCGCTGGTCGAGCAAGCTGGTGCACGGCGGATTGCGGTACCTGGCCAAGGGCGACCTCGCACTCGCGCACGAAAGTGCGGTGGAGCGCGGGATCCTGATGACCCGCACCGCGCCGCACCTCACGCGCGCGATGCCGCAGCTTTTCCCGCTCTATCCGGACACTTCCGCGGCGCAGCAAGCGGTTATCACCACCGGTCTGCGAGCGGGTGACGCATTGCGTCGAGTGGCGCGCACGCCGTCGTCGGTATTGCCTTCGCCACGCCGGATTCCCGCCGCGGAAGCGCTGGCGTTGTCCCCCGGTCTCACCCCGGCGGGGTTGCGCGGCGCGCTGCTGGCCTACGACGGCGCGTTGGTCGACGACGCCCGGCTGGTGATCACGCTCGCGCGTACGGCCGCGTTGCTCGGCGCCCGGATCATCACCGGGGTGCGCGCGATTTCCTTGTCCGGCACCGAAGTCCGCACCTCCGAAGGCTACGCCTTGCACGCCCGGCAGGTCATCAATGCAACCGGCGTATGGGCCGGCACACTCACCGATTCGGTACGGCTGCGCCCATCCCGCGGGTCACACTTGGTGCTCGCGCCGGACACCGTGCGCGTCGGCGCCACCTCGGTGAACATCCCGGTACCCGGCGAGAGCAACCGGTTCGTCTTCCTTCTCCCCCAACCGGACGGCAGAGTCTACTTGGGACTCACCGACGAGCCGATCACCGGCGAGGTACCGGACGTACCGACGGTCCCGGAGTCCGATGTGGACTTCCTGCTGTCGGTGGCGTCGTCGGTGCTGAGCCGCCCACTGTCCGAAAAGGACGTGATCGGCTCGTACGCCGGATTACGCCCGCTCGTCGCCGGATCAGCCGGACGCAGCGCGGACCTCTCCCGCAAACACGCAGTGGTCACCAGCGCGGACGGCGTCCTGACCGTGGTCGGCGGCAAGCTCACCACGTACCGCCGAATGGCCGAGGACGCGGTCGACGCAGCGCTCACCCACGCCGGACTGCACGCAGGCCCGTCGCGCACCGCGAAGCTGCCCCTGCTCGGCGCCGCACCGCGATCGCGACTGTCCCTTGTGGACGCTCCAGCCCGACTGGTCGCCAAGTACGGCACGGAAGCACCCCGTGTGGCCGCGCTGGGCGCAGTGGAACCGGAGTTCGCCGAGCCACTGTCGGATTCGACGGAGATCACTGCGGCCGAGGTGGTGTGGGCCGTCCGCCACGAGGGCGCCCAGACGGTGGACGACGTCCTCGAACGCCGCACCCGCCTGTCACTGGTCCCGGCCGAGGCGGAAGCAGCCCGGGAACGAGTGGCCGACCTGGTCGAAAAGACACTGGCCGGGCTCTCCTGACCCGCTGCCAAACATCGCCCCAATGTGGCATTGGGTGCGTCAGATGCACCGAACGCCACATTGGTTGCGTCAGATGCACCCAATGCCACATTGGGGTGGTGTGGACCGGGTCGACTTGCTGGTTCGTTGGGTTTTTGCAACAGTACGGTGCATGAGTCCAGTGCGGCGGGGGAAAGAGCTGCCGATTCACAACCGTCTTGCAGTGTTGCGGGCGGAGCGGCGGATGAGCCGCGCGGAGCTGGCCGCGGCGGTCGAGGTGAACCCGCAGACCATCGGCGCCCTGGAACGCGGGGACCACTACCCGAGTCTCGATCTGGCGTTGCGCATTTGCGCGGTGTTCGACCTGCCGGTGGAGGCGGTGTTCGGCCGCGAGCCGTTCGCGCCGCTGTCCACCCAGGTCTATCGGGAGGGGGATGCGTGATGCTGGAGATCGACCGGGTCAGCAAGGCGTTCGGGGCGAAAACCGCGCTCGACGGCGTGAGTTTCGCGGTGCGTCCGGGCGAGGTTTTCGGGCTCGTCGGCAGCTCCGGCGCCGGCAAGACCACCACGATGCGGATCGCCCTCGGGGTGCTCGCGGCCGACTCCGGCGAGGTCCGTCTCGACGGCCGCCCGGTGACGGACGAGACCCGCGCGCAGATCGGGTACCTGCCTGAGGAACGTGGTCTCTACCCGAGGATGAAGGTGTTCGACCAGCTCGTGTACCTCGCGGAGCTGCATGGGCTCAGCACGAACGAGGCGTATGGCGCGGCCGAGCTGTGGGTCGCGCGGTTCGGGCTCGGGCCGTGGCGCACGGAAGCGGCCCAGAAGCTCAGCCTCGGCAACCGGCAACGGGTGCAGCTCGCCGCCGCGCTGGTGCACAATCCTGCCGTGCTGGTGCTCGACGAACCGTTCTCCGGTCTCGACCCGCTGGTCGTGGATGTGCTGAGCAAAGTGTTGCGGGAGAAGGCATCCGCCGGGGCTTCGGTGCTGTTTTCCAGTCACCAGCTCGATCTCGTGGAACGGCTGTGTGACCGCGTCGGAATCATCCGGGACGGCCGGATGGTCGCCGTAGGCACAGTGGACGAACTGACTCGCGATGCCGCGCGACGCCTGGTGGTCACCGCACCAGGAGCGCGTCCCGGTTGGGCGGCAACGGTTCCTGGCGCGCGGGTGTTGGAAGGCCATGGTGCCACTACGGTGCTGGAACTGTCCCCGAGTGCGGACGACCAAGCCGTGCTCGCCGCGGCGCTGGCCACCGGGCCGGTCACCGAGTTCAGCCACCGCCGACGCACGTTGTCCGAGCTGTTTCACGACGCTGTCGCCACGCCGGAGGGACCACGATGACCCCTGTCCGTGCGGTACGGCTGGTGGCGAAACGGGAGCTCAACACCCGGCTCCGCTCTCGGTCCTTTGTGGTCAGTACCGCCGTACTCCTCTTGCTGCTACTGGGTTACGTCCTCCTGCAGGCGCTCGTGATCGGCGACCAGGCCACGACCAGGGTCGCGCTCACCGGGCAGGCGCAGGGGATCGCCGGGCAACTGCACAACGTCGAGGTCGTGCGCGTACTGTCCGAACCGGACGGTCTGACCCAAGTCCGCGATGGCGACGTCGACGCGCTTGTATCCGGCAGTGCCTCCCGGCTGCGGGTCACCGTGAAGTCCACTTTGGACCCGAAACTGCGTGCCACCCTTGACACGATTGTGCAGCAGCAGGTACTCGACGCTCAGTTGTCCTCCGCCAACCTCGACCCCGGCACCGTGCATGAGGCCGTGGCAGCCGCGCACGCCGAGGTGTCGCCGCTCGAGCCGGCCGACCCCGAGGCCGGAGCCAAACTCGCGGCCGGGATCGTGGTCGCGATTCTGCTGTACCTCAGCGCCACCACGTACGGCATGCTGGTCGCACGGGGAGTGGCCGAGGAGAAGTCCAGCCGCGTGGTGGAGACCATGCTCGCCATCGTCCGGCCGACCTCCCTGTTGCTGGGCAAGGTGATCGGCCTCGGACTCGTCGGGCTGATCCAGCTCGCCATCCTCGGCGTGGTCGGCCTGATCGCGGGTCTCGTGTCCGGGGTGCTGTCGCTGACCGGCCTCGCCCTCGGTGCGGCGGCCTGGGGTTTGGTGTGGTACCTGCTGGGATTCCCGCTCTACGCAATACTGTACGTCGTGTCCCGGCAGGCGGCGGTACTCGCACCGCTCGCGCTGGTCATCGGGTCGGTCACGGGCCTCGTCCTGCTGGTCCAAGCACCGCACGGGGCGGCAATCCGTATTCTGTCGCTGTTCCCTTTGCTGTCACCGATTCTCCTGCCCGCACGGCTCGGGACTGCGGAGTCATGGGAAGTGGTGACAGCACTGGTGCTCACCGCCGCGACCGTCGCCGTGGTCACCTGGGCGGGCACGCGGGGGTACCGCAACAGCGTGCTCAGGACCCGGTGATCGCACCGTACCGCTGCAACGCCACCTGCCGTTCCTCGGCGTGGTCGACCAGTGGCGCGGGATAGTCCGCCGGACGTTCCTTGAGCGTGTGCACCGCTTTGCCGGGAATGTCGCGCAATTCCGGCACATACCGGCGGACGTAGTCACCCTGCGGGTCGAATTTCTGCCCCTGCGTGGTGGGATTGAAGATCCGGAAATACGGCGCCGCGTCGGTGCCGCACCCCGCAACCCACTGCCAGTTCAGCTGGTTCGACGCCAGATCCCCGTCCACGAGATGCCGCATGAAGTGCCGGGCGCCCCACCACCACGGCAAATGCAGGTCTTTGACCAGGAAACTCGCCACGATCATCCGGACCCGGTTGTGCATCCAGCTTTCGGCGAGCAGCTGCCGCATTCCGGCGTCGACGATCGGGTACCCGGTGCGCCCCCCGCACCACTGCCGGAACATTTCCTGCGCGGTTTTCCCGGTGTCGTACCGCATCCGGTCGAAGCGCCGGTCGTAATTCTCCCGCGCAGTTTCCGGGCGATGCCACAGCACGTCGGCGTGGAATTCCCGCCAGCACAACTCCGCCCGCAGAGCCTGCGCACCTTCGGACGAGTTCCCCGCCAGATCGGCGAGCATCGTGCGCGGATGGATGGCGCCCCATCGCAGGTACGGGGAAAGTCTTGTCGTACCAGCATGATCCGGCCGATCGCGCGCCGCCGCGTAATCCGCGATCCCGTCGGCGAGAAACGCTTGCCAAGCGTCCAGCGCGGTCTCCTCCCCAGCCGGAGGCAACGGTACGTCGTCGGCAGCGGGCAGGTGGAGCGAGCTGCCTGGCTTGACCCAGTCCACAAGGGACACATCGGTTTCGGCCGGACGCGGCCATCCGTGCCGGGTCCACGCCCGATGGAACGGCGTGAACACGCGATACGGGGTCCCGTCCGGCTTCGTCACCCGCCCCGGCGTCACCGCGTACGGAGACCCGGTCGGCACCCACTCGATCCCGTGCGCTGCCAAGGCTTTCGCCACCGCATCATCGCGCGTACGACCATAAGGCACGGTATCCGCCGTGACATGCACCGCAGCCGCACCGATCTCCCGCGCCGCGGCCACGACCTCCTGCACCGGATCGCCGTGCCGCACCAACAGTCGTCCGGACAATGCCTGGTCCAATTCCCGCAGCGAAGCCAGGAGAAAAGCCGTCCTCGGTGCACCGGCGGGCTTCAGCAACCGGTCGTCCAGCACGTACAACGCCAGGACATGCTTGCTGTGCTTCGAAGCAGTGAGCAGCGCAGCGTGGTCCCGCAGCCGGAGGTCCCGGCGGAACCACAGCACGACCGGTGCTTCCATCGTCATACCGGACAACGATAAACGCCCCGTCGTGCCGCGGCACGACGGGGCGTTCGAGCGAGAATCCTCAGCGCTCCGAGATCGGCGTGTAGTCCCGGGTGGCGTGCCCGGTGTAGATCTGGCGCGGGCGCCCGATCTTGGTCTGCGGGTCGTTGATCATCTCGCGCCAGTGCGCGATCCAGCCGGGCAGCCGGCCGAGCGCGAACAGCACGGTGAAGAACTTCGTGGGGAAACCGAGCGCGCGGTAGATGAGCCCGGTGTAGAAATCGACGTTCGGGTACAGCTTGCGCTCGACGAAGTAGTCGTCGGAAAGGGCGGTTTCCTCGAGCTTCTTCGCGATCTCGAGCAGCTGGTCGCCGCCCTTCAGCTTGCCGAGGATGTCGTCGGCGGTGTTCTTGATGATCTTCGCGCGCGGGTCGTAGTTCTTGTAGACCCGGTGCCCGAAGCCCATGAGCTTGACACCCTTTTCCTTGTTCTTCACGCGGTTGACGAACGTCGCCACGTCACCGCCGTCGGCGCGGATGCCCTCGAGCATCTCCAGCACCGCCGAGTTCGCGCCGCCGTGCAGCGGGCCGAACAGCGCGTTGATGCCCGCCGAAATGCTGGCGAACAGGTTCGCCTCGGACGAGCCCACGAGCCGCACGGTGGACGTGGAGCAGTTCTGCTCGTGGTCCGCGTGCAGGATGAACAGCAGGTCGAGCGCCTTCGCGACGTCCGGGTCGACCTCGTACGGCTCGGCCGGGAAGCCGAACGTCATCCGCAGGAAGTTCTCCACCAGGCCCAGCGAGTTGTCCGGGTACAGCAGTGGCTGCCCGATGGACTTCTTGTAGGCGTACGCGGCGAGCGTGGGCACCTTCGCCAGCAGGCGGATGGTGGACAGCTCGACGTTCGGCTCGTCGAACGGGTTCAGCGAGTCCTGGTAGAACGTGGACAGCGCGGAAACGGCACTGGACAGCACCGGCATCGGGTGCGCATCGCGCGGGAAACCGGAGAAGAACGCCTTCAGGTCCTCGTGCAGCAGCGTGTGCCGCTGGATCTTCTCGGTGAAGTCGGCGAGCTGGGTCTCGGTGGGCAGCTCACCGTAGATCAGCAGGTAGGACACCTCGATGAAGGTGGATTTCTCGGCCAGCTGCTCGATCGGGTACCCGCGATAGCGCAGGATGCCCGCATCACCGTCGATGTAGGTGATGGCCGACGACGCGGCTCCGGTGTTGACGAACCCGGGGTCGTAGGTGATGTACCCCGTCGACGCCAGCAGCTTTCCCAGTTCGATCCCCGGCGCGCCCTCGACCGGCTGGACCACCTTGAACTCGTGCTCGCCACTCGGCAGGCGCAGTGTCGCGGTTTCGCCGCCGGCCTGCCCCGCATTCGTCGCGTCGGACATGCAGGTCCCTCTCACGTTGGCACGGAGCGGCGGCGCCTACGGGTTCCGCAGTAGCCACGTGTTCACGCGAGGAAACACGCGCCTCGCTGCACACCGCCCCGCTGGGGAATGAATTCACTACTACGCTAGTCGAAGGGTGGGTGGGTGCGCACTCGCTGCGTTGCCCCGAAAGGCCCCATTGGGACCAGGTTCACACGGTGGCCGCCATGTCCGCGGCAGTCGGCGGCTCGGCCCCGCTTCGGGACACGGTGATCGAGGCCGCTTTCGCCGCAAAGGCGAGCGCTTCGGTCCACGCCGCGGCGTCGAGCGCGGCAAGATCGCGTACTGCCTGTTCGTGCAACCACGCCAGCAGCGCACCCTGCACGGTGTCGCCCGCGCCGATGGTGTCCACTACCTCGACCTTGCGGGAAGGGACGTGGGCCAGCTCACCTTGCGCAGTGACCACGGACAGTCCCTCGGCACCGCGCGTGAGCACCACTGCGTCCACACCGGACTCGACCCAGGATTTCGCGGCGGACACCGGGTCGGCCCCCTCGGCAAGCCATGCGACATCGTCATCGGAGATCTTCAGCAACCGGACATCCGGCAGCCAGGACGCGAACCGCGCACGGTAGGCCGCGGGGTCGGTGATCAGCGCCGCACGGATGTTGGGGTCGAGCACGGTGAGCGTGCCGCGCGCGGATTCGCGGCGGAGCACCTGCTCGTACGCGCTCACGCCCGGCTCCAGCACCATGCCGAGCGTGCCGAGCGACAGCGCGGTGGTTTCGTCCGGCAGCGGACCCGGATCGGAAACCAGCCGATCGGCGGTTCCCTCGACGTAAAAGGTGTACTGCGCGGTACCGCGTTCGTCGAGGGCGACCACCGCGAGCGTCGACGGTTCGTTTCCGCGCTGCAGCAAGGCGGTGTCCACCCCCGAAGCGGCGAGCCGGTCCACGAGCGCTACTCCGAACCGGTCAGTGGAAACCCGCGACAGGAACGACGCCGGTACGCCGAGCCGGGCCGCGGCTAGCGCGACGTTGTACGGACCACCACCGAGGCGGGGCAGCAGCGCACGCAGCCCACCGTCCACAGTGGAATCCAACGGTTCACCCGGTACGAGGTCGACGAGCGCCTCTCCACCCACCACGATCACGCGGCGAGTGTAGAGGAACCGGCGATGACAATTCTGTCCGCGAACGGACAGGTCAGTCCTTGAGGAGCCCGCCGAGGAGGAGTTCGCCGAGTGCGGTGAAGGCCTCGGCGTCGGAAACGTCGGTACGCCGGCCGAGTACGCCGGTCTGAATGCCTTCGACGATAAGTCCGGTCATTTCGGCGATGAGCCGGGCATGCACGTCGCGGAATACGCCGTCGGCCACGCCTTTGTCGATGAACGCGCGGATCCGGCGCGCGGCCACGCGGCTGTTGAGCTGGTAGGTGTCGCGGGCGGGCGGAAAGGCGGCGATGTCGGCCATGAACACCGGCGACGCGCGGTTGAGGTGATCGGAAACACCGTCCAGGTACTCGCCGATCAGTTCCCGGGCGTCCTCGATGCCCTCGATCCGCTTTTCGATGCGCTCAGCGGCCCCACGGAAGAAATGCGCGACCACCTTCACCGCGAGCTGTTCCTTGCTCGGCGCGAGCGCGTAAAGCGTGGATTTCGAGCAGCGGAGCCGGGCGGCCAGATCGTCGAGGGTGAAGCCTGCGAAGCCCTCCGCCAGGAACAACGCCTCGAGGTCGCGCAGCAGCGCCTGCTGCCGCGCGGTCGGACGGCGACGGACTGCGGGGGTGGACATCACGCCACTATCTCCTACGAGCAGGGGACAGCCGCGCTCCGCATACTGTACTCTCAAACGGCCGTCAGTACTGTTTTCAGTACAGCTCGCCTGGGAGGAAGACCATGTCCGTCCACCGTCTGCTGCCCACCCCGGAGGCGGAAGACCTGCTCACCCTCGTCACCGAAATCGCCCGTGACGAGCTGAAACCGCGCGCGGCGGCAGGTGAGGAGGCCGAGGAGTTCCCTCGGGACCTGTTCACGCTGATGGGCAAGTCCGGTCTGCTGGGGCTCCCGTACCCGGAACGCTGGGGCGGCGCCGAGCTGCCGTACGAGGTGTACCTGCAGGCGCTGGAGGAGATCGCCGCCGCGTGGATGAGCGTCGGCGTTGGGCTGTCGGTGCACACGATGTCGTGCTACGCGCTCGCGCACTACGGCACGGAGGAACAGCAGGATCGATGGCTGCCGGACATGCTGGGCGGCTCGCTGCTGGGCGCGTACGCACTGTCGGAAAGCCACGCAGGCTCGGACGCGGCAGCGCTGTCTACGCGCGCACGCCGGTCGGGTGACGAGTACGTGGTCAACGGCGCGAAGGCGTGGATCACCCACGCCGGGGTCGCGGACTTCTACACGACGATGGTCCGCACGAGCGAGGACAGCGTGTCGTGCCTGCTGGTCGACGCGTCGACGCCGGGCCTGACGGCGGCCCCCCGGGAACGGAAGATGGGCCTCACCGGCTCCCCGACGGCACAGATGCTGTTCGACGACGCCCGAGTCCCAGCCGACCGCCTGATCGGCGACGAGGGCGCGGGCATGCGGATCGCACTGTCGTCCCTGAGTTCCGGACGGCTGGGGATTGCCGCGTGCGCGGTCGGCCTGGCACAGGCAGCGCTGGACGAGGCCGTCGCCTATGCGAAGAGCCGCACCCAGTTCGGCCGCGCAATCGCCGACTTCCAGGGCATGGAATTCCTGCTGGCCGACATGGCCGCAACGGTCGAGTCGTCCCGCGCGACGTACCTGGACGCCGCCCGCCGCCGCGACCGCGGCCTGGACTTCCAGCGGCAGTCGTCAATCGCAAAACTGGTGGCGACGGACGGCGCAATGAAGGTGACGACGGACGCAGTCCAGGTGCTTGGCGGGGCCGGGTACACGAGGGACTTCCCGGTGGAGAGGTACCTGCGGGAGGCGAAGGTGCCCCAGATCTTCGAGGGGACGAACCAGATCCAGCGGATGGTGATCGCGCGCTCCCTGAAGGAGGCCTGACCCGCCTACACAGTGTCACCAAATGTGTCGATATGATCACTGACGGTCTTGCGGCAGGCGTGAGACAATGCCGGTGACGTGAGGAGACGCTGTGACAGCCCTTCCCGAGCCGACGCGCGGTGAGTTCCCGTGGGAGATCCCGGACCACCTCCTGTCGATCGAGGAATACGCGGCCCTCGGTGAAACCGACTCCGGCTTCACCGAGCTCGTGGAGGGCCGCTTGATGATGTCACCCAGTCCGAGACCGGATCACGGCCTCGCGATGCTGGAGTTCGCGTACCAGCTGCGGCCGCACCTCCCAGAGGGGTTCAAAGCGGTGGCGGAGACAGACGTCGACCTCGCGTTGGCACCAGAAGGCAGCCCGGGCTTTTCCCGCCGTCCAGACCTACTGGTCACCAGCAAGGCGGAACTCGCGCGCCGTCGCGAACAGGGCGGATTGCTGCGAGCGACTGAAATCCTGCTCGTGGTCGAGATCGTGTCACCTGGTTCGAAGCGCACCGACTACGTCACCAAACACGACGAATACGCCGACGCCGGAATCCCCTTCTACTGGATCCTCGACCTGAGCGACCCCGTCTCCCTGGTCGCCTGCCACCAGGCCGGGGAACTCGGGTACCAGGACGCCCCGGCCGTCACCGGGACCTTCCGCACCACGGAGCCGTTTCCCGCAGAGATCGACCTCACCGTGTTGCTCGATTGAGGCATCGCGCCCCAATCGAGCAACCCAGGTCAGCGGCTTTCGCGATAGCGGCGGTCCAGCGGTACGCCCTCGCCGGTGGACTCGTCGAAGTGGTACACCTCGCGGCCCCGCACGAACACCCGCATGGCGCGGTTCATCACGTCCAGTGGGTCGCCCGACCACAGCACCACGTCCGCGTCCAGGCCGGGGGCCAGTGCGCCGATCCGGTCGTCGAGGCCGAGCATCTGCGCCGGGTGCAGGGTCAGTGCCTTCAGCGCCGTCTCCGGGTCGAGGCCGTCCTTCACCGCGAGGGCGGCCTGGTACACCAGGAAGTTGATCGGCACCACCGGGTGGTCCGTGGTCAACGCCAGCTTCACCCCGGCCCGCGCCAGGATGCCCGCCGAGCGCAGGGAGCGATTGCGCAGTTCCACCTTCGACTTCGTGGTGAACAGCGGGCCGAGGATCACCGGCACGTCGCGTTCAGCCAGCAAGTCGGCGATCAGGTGGCCTTCGGTGCCGTGGTTGATCACCAGCCGGTAGCCGAACTCGTCGGCCAGCCGGATGGCCGTCACCATGTCGTCGGCGCGGTGTACGTGCTGGTCCCAGTACAGCTCGCCGTCGAGGACCTTCACCAGCGTTTCGTTGGTCAGGTCCACCTCGAACGGCTTGCCCTCGCCGAGCGTGTGGTCGCGCTTCGCCTGGTAGTTGCGCGCCGTGGTGAATGCTTCGCGCAGAATCGCGGCCACGCCCAATCTGGTGGACGGTGTAACCTTTTTCTCCCCATAGATTCTTTTCGGATTCTCCCCCAGCGCACTTTTCACGCTCACCTGCTCGGCGAACGTCATGTCCAGGATCGAGCGGCCCCACGTCTTCACGCCGATCGTCTGGCCGCCGATCGGATTGCCCGACCCCGGTTTGATCACCACGCTCGTCACGCCGCCGGACAGTGCGTCGTCGAAACCCGGTTCGTACGGGTCGATCCCGTCGACCGCGCGGAACCGGGCGCCGTTCGGGTCGGTCATTTCGTTGGTGTCGTTGCCCGACCAGCCTTCGCCGTCCTCGTGCACGCCGAGGTGCGCGTGCGCGTCGAGGAAGCCCGGCAGGACCCAGCTGCCGGACCCGTCCACCAGTTCGGCGTCCTCCGGGACGTCGACGTCGGCCTCAGTGCCGACCTCGGTGATCCGGCCGTCTTCGATGAGCACGGTGCCGCCCTCGATCGGGGCGGCACCGACGGGGACCACATAGCCCCCGACAATCGCCTTGTAAGCCATAGTTCGACACGCTAACGAACTCACCCGGTAATGCGCACCCGGGGTTTTTCGAGGTGTACGAGGTGATAGTCGGCTTCCGGGGACCGGTGCGTCTCCCGATAACCGAGCTTTCCGTACAGATACAGCGGCCCCGCCGAGCGTTCTCCGGTGCACAGGCGGAACGTGGTCACTTCCGGTGCCGTCGCTTCCTCAACGGCCAGCAGCAGCGTGGTCCCGAGGCCCTCGCCCTGGCGGTCCGGCGCTACCACCAGACGGCGGACCTCGCCGATCGAGCCGTCCACCCACATGCGCACGCTCGCCACCAGACGGCCGCCGTCGCGAATGCCCCATATCGTGATGGCTGGGTCGGCGAAGGCCGCGCGGATGTGGTCGAGCGTGTCCATCAGCGGGGGCAGGTCGAAGTTGCGGTGCGCCCGCGCTTCGGTGATATACGCGGCCTGCTGCAAGGTCAACAGCTCGCCTGCCGCGGCCGCCGTCAGCTGTTCCGGCGTCACGGGACCCGGATTCCCCAGCTGCCCGACCACGACGTCGCCGGTTCCAGCTCGACGAGGTCCGTGCGGGTGTTCAGCGCATCCGCCGGGCAGGTCATCGGCTCGATCGCCACCGCGCGACCGCGGCCGACGAGGTCGTCGGGCGTGAACACCTGTACCCACCGGAAGTCCGGGCCGGTCCAGACCACCAGGTGGCGGTCGCCGTGGGAGAGCACGTGGTGGTGGGTGCCGTCGGCGTCGAGGTCCAGGGCGCCGAAAGCGGTGTCCAGATCGACACCGGCGAGCAGCTTGCCCTTGCGGAAGTCGTACTCGGTGCCCTCGACGTCCTGTTCGTCCGCATACGGCATCTGCTGGTCGCCCTCGTACGGGCGCACGCGCGCGGCCGGCAAGGTGAGCCTGAGCTCGTCGGTGGGTGCGTCGCCGATGCGGAAGTACGGGTGCGTGCCCACGCCGACGCCGATCGGCTGGTCTCCCTCGTTGCGGATCTCGTGCGTGACCACGAGTTCGCGCGGCTGCAGGTCGTACGTGATCGTGGCGCGCAGCGGGACCGGCCACCCGGGCTGCACCTCGACGTCCACCGCGAGCGTGATCGACGATTCGGCGTGCTCGAGCAGTTCCCATTCGCGGCGCCGGACGAGGCCGTGGATGGCGTTGCCGCGCGCTTCCTCGGTGATTTCCAGCTGCTGCTCCTCGCCGTCGAACTCCCACTGCCCGGCCTTGGTCCGGTTCGGCCACGGCAGCAGCACCTGGCCGAGGCCCTTGGGTGGCTTCTCGTCCTCGGCGAACGTTTCGACGTACGGCACCCCGCCGACCTCGAACGCACGCAGACCGGCACCGATCTCGGTGACGACGGCGCGCGCGTTGCCGCGGGTGATCTCGAACTGCTCTCCGGTGGGGTTCGCCATGCCGCCGAGATTACCGGCGCCGCACCGCCAGCCGCTGGTCACCATTTAATCGGCTATAGTGGTGACGTGAAGCTTGTCCCCGATCCATCCCCCGCCGCCCCCGAGGGCCTGGAGCAGGTGCGCCGGTTCCTGAACACGCTGAACCGGTACCACGGCTACGACGAACTCGCTTCACCCGAGAATGCCCGCGAAGCGTTGCAGCGCCTGGAAATATTGCCTGCCGGTGCCCCTTTGCCTGCCCGGGATCTGCGTCGGCTGCGTGAGCTTCGTACCGCGTTGCGCGCGCTGAAGATCCCCAGCGAGGAGGCGGCCGCGACGCGAATTCCGGACATCCCGCTGCACCTGCGCGCCGACGGCAACGCGCTCGTCCTGGCCGGAACCCGCGACGGGTTGTGGGGGCAGGCCGGCGCGCTGGTCGCCGCGGTCTATTCCGCGTCCCTGCTCGGCCATTGGGAACGGCTGAAGGCGTGCGCGAACCCGGGCTGCCAGTGGTTCTTCTACGACACTTCCCGCCCTCGCACCGGCAAATGGTGCTCGATGACGATCTGCGGGGCCCAGCACAAATCCCGGAGCTACCGGCAGCGTCGTGCACAGCCGTGACCAGCGGCCCGGGATCGCCAGCGTGCTGGTCATCGCCTCCTGCACCGGTATCCAGGGGACCGCCGCACTCACCTCGGCCTTGTTCGCCACCGCCGGGATAACCGGCACCGTCGGGCTCCGGCAGCTCGTCGGTGCTGGCGCGCTCCTGCTGCTTGCCCGACCCGAGCTCCGGGGACGAACGCCGCGGCAATGGGCACAGATCGTCCTTTACGGCGTGGCGATGGCAGCCATGAACCTCGCGTTCTACCAGGCAGTCGCGCGTCTTCCCCTGGGTGTTGCCGCCACGCTGTTGTTCCTCGGCCCCTTCGCCGTCGCAGCAGCCATGATCAAACGGCGGTGGGAGATCGTCTTCCCGCTCGCCGGTCTCGCCGGGGTGCTCCTGCTCGCCCGTACCGAAGGCCAGATCACCTGGTCCGGCCTGCTGTTCGGGGCCATTTCGGCAGCTGCGCTCGCGCTTTACACCGTGTCCGCACAACGGCTGGGACACGCCGAGCCAGGGCTGAAACCGGTGGCCCTGTCGGTTTCGGTGGCGTCGCTGCTGCTCCTGCCCTTCTCCCTGACCGCCGCACCACAGCTCGCCCGCGGAGACTGGGTCGTCGCCCTCTCCGGGCTCCTGGGGGTCGCTCTTCCGTACGCGCTCGACTTCCTCGCCATCCGGATGGCCTCCGCACGCATCGTCGCCACGCTTTTCGCCCTCGCCCCGGTCGTCGGAGCCGTGATCGGGGCACTCTTCCTCGGCGATCCCCTCTCCGGACCGGCCATCGCCGGAATCGCCCTCATCGTCACCACCGGCGCCGCCCTCACTTGGACCGCGCAAACCCGGCGGAATTGACTATGGTCGAGCTGCGGCCGGTCCGGCGAGAGGAACAGCGCATGAAGGTGCACCACTTCAACTGCGGCACGATGCACCCGCCCGGCGGCAGGCTGCTCGACGGCCGCCCCGGCTTGCTGCGCCGGAGCGAGATCGTCGCGCACTGCCTGCTCGTCGAGACCGCCAACGCGCTCGTGCTGGTCGACACCGGCTTCGGGACCCGCGGGGTCACCGAACCGCGGCGCTGGCTCGGCGGGCCGTTCCTGACCATGGTGGGCGGCCGCCCCGCGGAGGAAGAGACCGCGGTGGCGCAGATCCGCGCGCTGGGCCACGATCCCGCCGACGTACGGCACATCGTGATGACCCACCTCGACGTCGACCACGCCGGTGGCCTCGCCGACTTCCCGGACGCCACCGTGCACGTCCGCACCACCGAACGACGGGCCGCCGCAAACCCCAAGAACTACCAGGAAAAAGCGCGGTATCGGGCCGTACAGTTCGCGCACAGTCCACTGTGGAGCACCTACGACGAGGCCGGGGAGACCTGGTTCGGGTTCGAGGCAGTACGACCGCTGCGCGGCCTGCCGCCGGAGATCCTGCTGGTCCCGCTGCCCGGGCACACGCACGGCCACGCGGGCGTCGCGGTGGACACCGGCGACGGCTGGCTGCTGCACGCCGGTGACGCGTACTTCTTCCACGGCGAGGTCGCCCCGGTACACCCGCACTGCCCGCCGGGGATGCGCGCGTTCGAAGTGCTGAACCAGATGGACGGCCGCACCCGCCGCACCAACCTCGCCCGGCTGCGCACGCTGGCCCGCGACCACCCCGACGAGGTCACCGTGTTCAGCGCGCACAGCCAGACGGAGTTCCAAGCGTTGCGCCGCTAGACATTCTGCTCCACCGTCGAATCCTCGAGTTCGGTCTCGCGGGCGTGCTTGCTGCGCCCGGTCATTCGCAGCACCAGGTAAGCCGCCACGAGCAGCACGAAGAACGGGACACCGAACTTCCACGCCGGGTCGAGCCCTTCGATCCAGAACGTCGAGACCAGTACTGTGGCAAGGAAAGCAATCACTACCACGTTCACCACCGGTGCGCCCCACAACTGCACCGGGGACGCGGGTAACCCGGCGCGGCGGCGGCGGATCCGGAATGCCAGGTGGGTCACGAGAATGATGATCCACACCACGAGTGCGGCGAAAATCGAAATGCCGAACAACACCAGGTAGGCGTTGGAATCGGAGTTCTTCGAAAGGATCGTCGCAATCACCAGCCCGGCGGTGGACAGCACGAGCGCGTTACGCGGTACTCCGGCTTTCGTCAACCGTCCCGTCCACGATGGGGCGAATCGGTGCTCGGCAAGGGAATGCAGCATCCGGGTGGTGAGATAGAGGTTCGTGTTCGCACTCGACAGCGCAGCCGTGAGGACCACGAAGTTCATCACCGTTGCGGCCGCGGGTACCCCGGCCGCTTGGAATACGCGGACGAACGGGCTCGCGGTGATCGAGCCGCCCTCGCCGGTCACCGTCCACGGCACCACGAGCACGACCACGAGCATGGCCGCGACGTAGAAAATGGCCAGCCGGATCACCATTGCCCGGGCCGCGCGGGGAATGTCGCGGGTCGGATTCTCGGACTCGGCTGCGGTCACCGAAACCACCTCGGTGCCGATGTAGCTGAACAGCACGAAAACCATGGCCAGAAACAGACCGGACATGCCATTCGGCAAGAATCCGCCACTCACCGTGAGATTCGAGACCCCCGCCGCGGGGGTGTGCGGAAGCCCGAAGAACACCAGCACCAGCCCGAGTGCGACGAACACCAGAATCGCGCAGACCTTGATCATCGCGAACAAGTACTCGAACTCCCCGAAAATGTGCACGGCCGCGGCATTGACCACGATCACCAGCAGCGAGAACACCGCCACCGGAAGCCACAGCGGAATCTGCGGCCACCAGAACTGGACGTATACGCCCGCCGCAATCGTCTCCCCGCCGATCGCGATCACCTGCATGGCCCAGTACGCCCAGCGCACCACGAACCCGCTACCCGCACCGAGATACTTGTGCGCAATCGCACCGAACGCACCCGCCGCCGGATGCACGACGACCATTTCCGCGAGTGCCCACGAAATCACGAGCGCGACCAGTCCACAAAGGACGTAAGCGAGCACAACGGCCGGTCCCGCATGGGAAATGGCCAGGCTCGACCCGAGGAAAAGGCCGGTGCCGATGGCCCCGCCGATTCCGATCATCGTGAGCTGTCTGCTGCGCAACCTGCGTTGCAACTCCGGCATATCTGCTCCTAATGGCTCGCGCGGTACTCGGCGATCGCCCGGACGACGGCGTCGAGGTCGGAATCCTCGTTGTAGTAATGGAAAGACATCCGCAGCACATCGCCGCGGGCACTGCACACAATCCGCCGCTCGGCGAGAAATGCCGCCAGCGCATCGGGATCACGATCGAACATGGCCACCAGCGGACCACGCCGGACGTCTTCGAGCGGCGACCAAAGCCGTTCTCCTGCTTCGAGAAGCCGTTGCTGCAACTGTCCGGTGAGCCCTTCGACATGCTCGCGTACCCGATGTGCGTCCAGGCGGTGCAACAGCGTCAGCCCCGCCACCGCGCCGTACGCCGACGGAACCGACGGCGTTCCGCTCTCGAACCGGCGGGCGTGCTCGGGGTATTCGAGATTGCGGGGGTCGAATTCGAACGGATTCGTGCGGCCGAACCAGCCGGTGAGCGGCGGGGAAACGGCATCGCGCAACCCCGGTCGCACGTACAGGAAAGCAATGCCGGAAATGCCGAGCAGGTACTTCAAGCTGCCGCTGACGAGGTAATCGCAGCCGAGTTCGGTGACGTCAACGGGTTCCACGCCGAGACCCTGATACGCGTCCACAAAGGTCCGCGCACCATTTTCCTTGGCCAGCTTCACAATTTCACGCGCGGGGAACCGCAGCCCGTTGGCGTAGCTGACCAACGGAACGGACACCAGCTGCGTATCCGGCCCGATCACCGCAAGATAATCCTCGGCATCGACCAACCCGTCGTGGTGCGCGACGAACCGTACCTCCGCGCCACGCCCTTGCTGCGCAAGCCAGTTGTGCGCGATCGACGGGAACTCCAGGTCGGTCGTGACCAGCCCGGGCCGCTCGTCCCACACCTGTGTGGACGCGACCTGGTACGCGCCCTCCGACGCCGACGGCACCACCGCGATGTCGTCCTCGCCCGCACCGATCAGCCGCGCGAACAACGCGCGGGCCTCGGCGATCTTCACCATCCACCGGTCCCACGGCGCCCCGTGCTCGCGGATCGTGTGCTGGAACTCGAAGAGCTCCGCGGTCAGCGCGTCCGAAAGGGCGCCCTGGCTGCAGCTTGCGAGGTGCACCGAGTCGGCGAAGGCGGGAAAGTGGGTCCGGAAGGCGGCTGGGTCGGTCACGACGCTCCGTTCAGTAGCTGGGTGGGGTGATGGCGGCGAAAAACGTGACGGGACCCGTCCCGTCGTTGCGATATCGATGCGGCAGCCGGGAGTCGAAGTAACATGAATCGCCCGCGGACAGCCGATGTTCGGCGCCGTCCACCTCGACCACGAGCTCGCCTTCGGTGACGACGACGCATTCCTCCGACGGATGCGTCCACGGTTCCTCGGACGACACGCCACCCGGCTTGAGCGTGCCTTCGAGCAGCTCCAGCCGCCCCGAACCGGGAGACACGCGTTCGTACGAGATCTCCCCGTGCGGCGACTGCTGCCGCAGCCGTCGCGCCTTGCGGACCACGGCCACCTCGGCCCGGTCCGGCTCGGCGAAGAGGTCGAACAGCGGGGTCTGCAGGGCTTTGGCCAGCGCACGCGTGGTCTGCAGGCTGGGTTCAGTGATCCCGCGTTCAACCTGGCTGATCAATCCGGTGGACACCTCGGCACGTTCGGCAAGTTCGCGAATGGAGAGCGATTTCGCCGTCCTGATCTGGCGAATCCGCTCACCAAGCACCTCCGGCCGAGAGTCTGCCACCGCCACCTGCACCCCGCCTCGATTGACTATTCCATCAGTGCCATTGAACACGGTACGGTAGATCCGACCTAACGTCCTGTCAACGACCGTCAAGGACCCGCGATAGAGAGGGACTCGATGACCACCTCCGCCGAAACCGCCGTCGACCAGCTACTGACCCACCTCGCCGACGGCCGGCTGCGGGTCGTCGACCTCACCAACCGGCTCAGCGCCGACACCCCCACCCTGCAGCTGCCCGAGCCGTTCGCGAACCTCATCGACTTCAGCCTCGAGCACGTGAGCGAGTTCGACGATTCCGGACCGTTGTGGCGGCACAACAACATCCACACCGGCGAGCACATCGGCACCCACCTCGACGCGCCGCGGCACTGGATCTCCAATCGCGACGGCGACGACGTCTCGCAGCTGCCGGTCGGCAGGCTGATCGGGCCCGCGCACGTCCTCGACATCTCGGCGCGGGTGGCCGACGACCCGGATTTCCTGCTGGAGATCGACGACATCCGCGCGTGGGAGTCCACGCACGGGCCGCTGCGCGCCGGTGGCTGGCTGCTGGTGCACTCCGGCTGGGACCGCTACGCCCAGGACCGCGACGCGTTCCTCAACACCACCGACGGCGTCAGCCACACGCCCGGTATGTCGTCGGCCGCGGCGCGCTGGCTCGCCGAGGAGACGCCGATTGCCGGGTATGGCGTGGAAACCGTCGGCATCGACGCAGGTAACGGGTTCTCGCTCGACCCGCCGATGCCCGCGCATCACCATCTGCTCGGCGCGGACAAGTACGGCATCACCTCCCTGCAGAACCTCGGCTCGCTGCCAGCGTCCGGCGCGCTCGTCGTGGTGTGCCCGCTGCCGATCGTCGGCGGAACCGGCAGCCCGGCGCGGGTGCTCGCGGTGGTGCCGTCGTGAATGTCGCGCAAGCCGTCGGGATTGCGCTGGCGCGGTTCGGCGTCCGGAGGGCATTCGGTGTGGTGGGGAGCGGGAATTTCCACTTCACCAACGGACTCGTACAGGGCGGCGCCGAATTCGTCGCGGCCCGGCACGAGGGCGGGGCCACCACGATGGCGGACGCTTACGCGCGGTGCAGCGGCGAAGTCGCGGTCGTGTCAGTGCATCAGGGCTGCGGGCTGGCCAACGCCACGACCGGGCTCGGCGAAGCGGCGAAGAGCCGGACGCCGTTGGTGGTCGTCACCGGCGAGGTGACGGATCCGTTGTCCAACTTCCACATCGACCAGGACGCGCTTGCCCGGTCGGTCGGCGCGTTGAGCATTCTGGTGCGCTCACCGGAATCCGCATTGGCCGACGTCCGGCGCGCGTTCATTCAGGCGCGCCGCGATCGGCGGACCGTCCTTTTGCGACTCCCGCTCGAAGTCCAAAGCGGACTCATCGACGAACGGCTTCTCGACGAGCTTACCGAAATCGAGCCGTTGCCGTATCCACGAGCGTCCGAAGAGGACGTCGAGGCACTCGCGTCAATTCTGCAGAAGGCGGAGCGGCCGGTATTCCTTTGTGGACGCGGATCCCGGTCAGCGCGGAAAGAGTTGGTGGCGCTGGCCAATCGTTGCGGTGCCCTGCTCGCCGAGGGAGCCGTCGCAAAAGGACTGTTCACCGGTGAGCCCTGGTCGATCGGGGTGTCCGGCGGCTTCTCCTCGCCGCTCACGGCGGAACTGATTCGCGGCGCGGACGTCGTGGTCGGCTGGGGTTCCGCCCTCAACGACTGGACCACTGCCCACGGAACCCTCCTCACTCCGGACACGACATTGGTGCAGGTCGACCTCGAAGCCGCAGCACTGGGCCGAAACCGACCGATCACGCGCGGGATCGTCGGCGATGTCGGGGGTACCGCGGCAGCCGTCACCACCCGTCTCGAAACGCATGCCGGATACCGCAGCGACGCCGTCAAGGAACGCATCACGCAGGAAATCCGCTGGCGTAGCAACACTTACGAGGACGCGGGTACCGCCGAGGTGATCGACCCGCGCACGCTGTCCGCCGCTCTCGACGACATCATCCCGGCCAACCGCGTCGTCGGCGTCGATTCCGGCAACTTCATGGGGTACCCGGCGATGTACCTCGACGTCCCCGACGAGAACGGGTTCTGCTTCACCCAGGCGTTCCAGTCGATCGGGCTCGGGCTGGCCACCGCGGTCGGCGCGGCGCTCGCCCGGCCGGACCGGTTCCCGGTCGCGGCCTGCGGCGACGGCGGGTTCCTGATGAGCATTGCCGAGCTGGAAACCGTGGTACGGCTGAAGCTGCCGATGCTGATCGTGGTGTACAACGACCACGCGTACGGCGCCGAGGTGTACCACTTCGAACCCGACGGACACCCGGCCGACACGGTGCGTTTCCCGGACACCGACATCGCCGCGATCGCCCGCGGTTACGGCTGCGACGCGGTCACCGTGCGCGGCAAGGAAGGCCTCGCCGAAGTGGCCACCCGCGTCGCCGCCGGGCTCGACCGTCCGCTGGTCGTCGATGCCAAGATCGCCGGTTTCAGCTCGTGGTGGCTCGAGGCGGCGATGAGTCACCATTAGCGCGCCGGTCCAGCCCTCGTTTCACCAGCGAGTTCACCAGCCACAGCAGGACGCCAACGGCAAGCAGGATTCCGGCCACGCGGTAGTCCTGCGCCGGACGGCCGGACAGCGGGCTGACCAGGTACAGGCAGAAGATCGCGGCCAGCACCGGAATCACCGTCGGCGCGCGGAAATGCTTGTGCGCCACCTTGTCCCGCCGCAGCACCAGCAGCGCGATGTTGACGATGGCGAAGACCACGAGCAGCAGCAACGCCGTCGTCCCGCCTAGCGCACTGATGTCCACAAAGGACACCAGGCCGATCGCGATCACGCTGGTGAAGATGATCGACACCCACGGCGTACGCCGTGTCGGATGCACGCGGCCGAACGCCGGTGGCAGCACGCGTTCGTTCGCGAGCCCGTACAGCAACCGGCTGGCCATCAGCATGTTGATCAGCGCCGAGTTGATCACCGCGAAGAGGCCGATCGCGGAGAACACCTCGCGCGGGAAGCCGGGTGCGCCAACGTCGAGGACCTTGAGCAGCGCGTCGCTCTTGGCCGCGGCCAGGTCGCCCGCCGGGACGAGCAGCGAGGACGTCACCGACACCAGCACGTAGATCGTCGCGGCCACGACCATGCCCCACAGCATCGCGCGCGGGAAGATGCGGACCGGGTCATGGCACTCCTCGGCCATGTTCACCGAGTCCTCGAAGCCGACCATCGCGAAGAACGCCAGCGACGTCGCCGAGGTGATGGCGACCAGCCAGGTCTTGTCCGCGGTGTTGATCTCGACCAGCCGGGACGGTTCGCCGTCGCCGTTCAGCACCGCCCACACGCCGACGCCGATGATGATCAGCAGCCCGGCCAGTTCGATGCAGGTGAGGACCACATTGGCCTTCACCGATTCGCCGACACCGCGGAAGTTGACCAGCGCCAGCATGATCACGAACAGGATGCCGACCAGCACGGTCGGCAGCTTCACGAAGGCCGCGAGGTACGTCGCACCGAAGGCGACCGCGGCCGACGACGCCGACGTGATCCCCGAGCACATCACCGCGAACGCGACCATGAAGGTCAGGAACGGCACGCCGAACGCCTTGTTCGTGTACAGCGCCGCACCCGCCGCGCGCGGGTATTTGCCGACCAGTTCGAGGTAGCTGAACGCGGTCATGAACGCCACTACGAACGCCAGCAGGAACGGCAGCCACAACGCCCCGCCGACGCGTCCGGCGACCTGCCCGGTGAGCGCGTACACGCCGGTCCCGATGATGTCGCCGACCACGAAGAACAGCAGCAGCTTGGGTCCCATGACCCGGCGCAGCGTCGGTTCCGGCGTAGTGCTCTGGGTCACGTCCGTCATGGGCGAATAGTGTGCCTTGTCCGGACGCGCGTGGAAAATCGGGTGATCAGGCCCCGGTGACCGCGGTGTGCACCAGCGGGACCATCATCTCCTGGGTCATCTTGGCCGGTCCGGTGTAGTTGACCAGCACCGGAACGCCGCCGGAGATCTTGGCCGCGGCGAGCGTGGCGCTCTTCTGCTGGTCGACGTAGTACACCGCGCCGTCGGGGAAGCCCGGCACGTCGACCGCGCCCGGCTTGGCCTTCTTGATCGCGGCGACCATGTCCGCGGGCTTGGCCTGGCGGCCCTCGTAGCGGGTGACCGCGAGCGCGCCGGCGGTCTTGCCCTCGACGACGAACTCGCAGCTCGTGGCCTTGCCGCCGTTGGTCGCGTTCTCCTCCTTCGGCCCGGGCTTCGACGTGACGCCCGCCTTGCTGATCGCCTTGCCGACCTGGTCGGGCGGCAGCAGCGAACAGGTCTCCGGGGCCTTCTTGGCCGGTGCGGAGGACGGGGCCTTCGTGTGCGGTTTCGGCGCGGACGCCTGCTGGTCCCCCGACGAGCAGGCGGCGAGCAGGGCGGCGGCGGAGATCAGCAGGGCGACCGGATATGCACGCATATCGGACATGCTAATCCGTTCGGCGTAACGCCGATGTCAATGGGTGTGTTCTTCGAGCGGCGCCCGGTACCGCCAGAAGGCAGGCAGGAGCAGCAACGACGCCAGCACCAGCACGATCACCAGCACGCCACCACCGGTCGCCGCGGCACTCGTGCCCCAGCCCGCGGCCGCCCAGCCGTGCGTGAGGTCGGCAACCCGCGGGCCACCCGCGACGACCACGGTGAACACGCCCTGGAGCCGGCCGCGCATCTCGTCGGTGGTCGCGGTCTGCAGGATCGCCTGCCGGTACACCGAGCTGACCATGTCCGATGCGCCGCCGAGCGCCATGAAGACCACGGCCAGCCACAGTGAATGCGCGAGCCCGAACGCCGCCATCGCGGCGCCCCAGCAAATGATCGACACCACCACCGCGACGCCTTGCCGGGTCACCCGATGCAGCCAGCCGGAGAACAACCCGATCAGCATCGCGCCCGCGGGTAATGCGGCGTACAGGAGCCCGAGCGCGGGACCGCCACCCGGCGGGTCGCCGAACGTCCGCTCGGCCATTTCCGGGATCAGCGCCCGCGGCATCCCGGCGACCATCGCGATGATGTCCACGACGAACGACGCGAGCAGGACCTTTTGCGTTGCCAGGTAACGGAATCCGTCGATGACGGAGCCGAGCCCGGCACTGCGCGCCCCTTCCCCGAGCGGCGGGATGGACGGCAGCCGCCACACGGCGATGAGCGTGATCGCGAGCGCGCAGACGTCCACGAGGTACAAAGTGGACAGTCCGATGACCGGAATCAGCGCGCCGCCGAAAAGTGGCCCGAACACCGCGCCGAAGGTGGCCATGGTGGTACTGAGCGCGTTGGCCGACGGCAGCAACGCAGGCGGCACCAGCCGCGCGACGACCGCGCCGCGGGTGGGCATGTTGATCGCGAAGAAGGCCTGGTTGGCGGCGAGCAGCACGAGCACGAACCACACCGAGTGGAAGTCGGCGAACGCCTGCAGCCACAGCAGCGCCGACGTGACCGCGACCCCGATATTGGTGACCAGCAACAACTTCCGCCGGTCGACGGCGTCGGCGATCGCCCCGCCCCAAAGCCCGAACACGAGAAGCGGCACGAGCGCGACGGCCCCGGTGAGCCCGACGTACCCGGAAGACCCGGTGAGATCGAAAATCTGCTTCGGCACCGCAACGGCGGTCAGCTGCGACCCGACCGCGGTCACCGCGGTGGACATCCACAACCGCCGAAACGCCGGAATCTTCAGCGGACGCGTATCGACGACAATCCGGCCGAGAAGCTTGCGAGCCCCGTTACGGGGCGGGCGTATCCCCGGTTCTGAAGTCACGACCCATCAGCTTAGCCGTGCTAACGACCGGAGCGCAGGTGATTTACCGCACCCGTCGCTCCGCCCTGCCAGCCCTGCTCAGCCCGCACCACCCGCTCCGCACCACCCCAATGCCACATTCGCTGCATCCCACGCACCCAATGTGGCATCCGCTGCATCCCACGCACCCAATGTGGCATTCGCTGCGTCACATGCACCCAATGCCACATTGGGGCGATCCGGGGCGATCCGGGGCGATCCGGGGGGCGGCGGGCAGGTAGCGGACGGGCCGGGAGGGAGACGGGGCAGAGAGCGGTCGCAGGTCAGGGAGCGAGGCGCTCCACGTGCCAGCCGTCGTGGGTGCGGTGGTAGCGGAGGCGGTCGTGCATGCGGTCCTCGCGGCCTTGCCAGAACTCGACGTAGTCCGGGCGGATTCGCCAGCCTCCCCAGTGCGGTGGGGCCGGGATGTGCTCGACGTCGGCGAAGCGGCGCTCGATGTTGCGCAGCGCGTTGTTCAGCGCGCGGCGTCCGTCGACCACTCGCGACTGCGGCGACGCCCACGCGCCCAGCTGCGAACCGCGCGGGCGCTGGGCCCAATACGCGGCCGTCTCGTCCGCGGCTACCTTCTCCACTTCGCCACGCACCGTGACCTGCCGGTGCAGCGAGTACCACGGGAAGGTGACCGACGCGTACCGCGTGGCCGTGAGGTCGTGGCTCTTCGCCGACGTGTAGTTCGTATAGAAAACGACGCCGCGGTCGTCGAGGCCTTTGCACAGCACGGTGCGCGAAGACGGGCGGCCCTCGGCGTCGGCGGTGGCGAGCACCATCGCGTTGGGTTCCGCGAGGCCCTCCGACACCGCGTGGCTCAGCCAGTTCTGCAACTGTTCGGTCCACGTGGACGCGAGCGCGGACTCGTCGAACGGCGCCCCGTCGTAGGCCACCCGCATGCCGGGCAGGCGGACCACTGCCTCGTCGATCTCCGGTGTCATCCGGCCCAACCTCCGTTACCCCTGGTGAGGGTGTCGACCCACGGCTATTCCGCCGACGTTATTGGCTCGCCGCGCAGGGCGAAACCCACCGAACGGTGACTCCTGCCACCCCCGGTCGGCCAGCGGGTCGCCACCTCGTGTTCATGCGCCCGATTCCCGGTCAACGGCACCCCGTCCCACCGACTCGGTCACCGCCCGCGACGAAGAACTTCGCGTCCTGCGCTCACCTGGGCTGAATCGTTCTCGTAATCGTGACCGAAACCACGACATCTTCCGTTGCCCCGGACCCCCGTCGAGGAGCATGGTTTGACCCACCGTGCGATGAGGCGCGCAGGAGCCGCGTGTTCCCGCCGCGCGCGAAGAAACACAGCCGGGGAATGCGCATCGAAAGGGTTCGCGAAGAGTGACTACCTCCACGATCAGCAAGACCGACCAGGCCGACGACGGGTTCCGACCGGGCCTCGAAGGCGTCGTCGCGTTTCGTACCGAAATCGCCGAACCCGACCGGGACGGCGGGGCACTGCGCTACCGCGGCGTCGACATCGAGGACCTTGCCGGCAAGGTGACCTTCGGCGACGTATGGGGACTACTGGTCGACGGCCGGTTCGGGCACGGGCTCCCGCCCGCCGAGCCGTTCCCGCTCCCGGTGCACACCGGGGACGTGCGCGTCGACGTACAGGCCGCCCTAGCCATGGTGGCACCGATCTGGGGCTACCGGCCGCTGCTCGACATCAGCGACCAGGACGCCCGTGACCAGCTCGCCCGCGCTTCGGTGATGGCGCTGTCCTACGTCGCCCAGTCCGCCCGCGGGATCGGCCAGCCCGCCGTGCCGCAGTCCCGGGTCGACGAGGCACAGTCGATCACCGAGCGGTTCATGATCCGCTGGCGCGGCGAACCGGACCCGGCGCACGTCCGGGCGGTCGACGCGTACTGGGTTTCCGCCGCCGAGCACGGCCTGAACGCCTCCACCTTCACCGCGCGCGTCATCGCCTCCACCGGGGCGGACGTCGCGGCGGCCCTGTCCGGCGCGATCGGCGCGATGTCCGGGCCGCTGCACGGCGGCGCTCCGGCGCGGGTGCTGCCGATGATCGAGGAGGTCGAGCGGACCGGCGACGCACGGGGCCTGGTCAAGGGCATTCTCGACCGCAAGGAGCGGTTGATGGGCTTCGGGCACCGCGTGTACCGCGCGGAGGACCCGCGGGCTCGGGTGCTGCGGCGTACCTGCAGGGAGCTCGGGGCGGAGCGGTATGAGGTCGCTGCGGCGCTCGAGCAGGCTGCGCTGGCTGAGTTGCGGGAGCGGCGGCCGGATCATCCCATTGAGACGAACGTCGAGTTCTGGGCTGCGGTGATTCTCGACTTTGCGCAGGTTCCGCCGCACATGATGCCTGCGATGTTCTCTTCCGCTCGGACTGCCGGGTGGGCGGCGCATATTCTGGAGCAGAAGAAGACTGGGCGGTTGGTTCGTCCGTCGGCGAAGTACGTGGGGCCTGGGGCTCGGAAGCCGGAGGATGTTGAGGGGTGGGAGCACGTCACCAAGCACTGACGTGACTCTGGCCGGGCACCCCGAAGCCTGATTGTGACTACGGTTTGAGGGGGCTTGTCAAGGCGGGAAAGGTGCCTTGACAAGCCCCCTCAAACCGTGTTTTGGCTTCGTATCGGGGTGCAGGGCGGGGGCTGGCTGCCCTGGTCCTGGGGGTGTGTGCGCGTGGCGGTCAGCATGGCGGTTAGTTGGGCTACTAGCCAGCTGTCCAAGGATTCTCGGGTTACGGTGCCTTCCTGTAGCCACGACAGTAGTGCGCCTTCTACTACTGCAGTCCAGCATCGTATGGTCAACAGCACCAGTGGTGACGGCTCGGTGATTGCCAATGCGTCGAGAATCAGTTCCACAGCTCGATTGCGTACTTCATCGATGGCGGCATCGGTTTCTGACGTTGCGATTACCGAACCGGTGCGCAGCAATGCGATATAGCCTGCCCGGTAATGCCCGGCTACGTCTATCAAGCCTCGTACCGCCGCGCGTAGTCGTTCTTCCGGTGGGCCTTCTTCCAGCGTCGCCAGTCGGGCTACCAAGCCATCCGTGACCGTGCGCAATGCCTGCATTTGCAGTTCACGCAGGCTGGAGAAGTATCGGTAGAACAATGGCCGTGATACCTCGGCGCGCGCGATGATGTCGTCTACCGTCACCAATTCCGGTGCGCGGCTGCCGAACAGGTCCAGCGCTGCCGCGATCAAGTCTGCACGCCGGGCTTCTGCGGTCATCCGGCGCGGGCGGCTCACGGTGTGACGTCCAGTTTGGCTGCTGCGCGAAGCAAACCGGGGGTCAGTCGCGAAAGGACCAGTGCGACCTTCGCCTCCGGAGTGGACGGTTGGATCGCGACGTTCTTCTCCACTGCCCGCAGGATGTCGCGTGCCACGCGTTCCGGGCCGAAATTGCGCCGGGCGTAGAGTTTCGACGATTGTTTCTGCCGTCGCTTTTCTTCTGCAGCGTCGACGCCGACGAACTTGGTCGTGTTGGTGATGTTGGTGTTCACCAAGCCTGGGCAGACCGCCGTCACGCCGATTCCGTCGGACGCCAGTTCTGCGCGAAGTCCGTTGCTCAGCGCGAGTACCGCCGCCTTTGTAGTGCCATAAGCGGTGAGGATTTTCGACGGCAGGTACGCGGCAGCAGACGCAAGGTTTACGATCTGCCCGCCCTCCGCCCGTTCCGTCATCATCGGCACAAACGCGCGGCAGCCGTGGATCACGCCCCACAGGTTGACGTCGACGACCTTTTCCCAATCCTCGACCGTCGTGTCCAGGAATGAGCCGGACATTCCGATTCCGGCGTTGTTCACCACGATGTCCGGCACGCCGAAATCGGCCCGCACCTGCGAAGCGAACTGTGCGACCGCGGAGCCGTCCGAAGAGTCCACTGTGTACTCACCGGCCGTCACGCCGCGTTCCCGCAGCAGTTTTGCCGTTTCCACCACCGATTCCGGGTTGATGTCGGAAACGACGACGTCGGCGCCTTCCGCGGCGAACGCCAGCGCGGTTTCCCGCCCGATTCCGCTGCCTGCGCCGGTCACCACCACGAGCTGGTGCGCAAACCGTCCGGTACCACCACGGGCTCGCCGCAAGCCGCGTGTTTCCTCCCCGGTTTCGACGTATTCGATCAGTTCGGCCGCCGCCGCAGCGACCACCGACGGCTTGCTGCGCGTGATCCAATGCGACCCGACCAGCCGGCGGACCCGCAGATCCGGTACCCAGCGCGCGATCTCGGTCTGCAGCGGAGTGGTGACGTACGCATCGCCGGTCGGAGCCAAGACCTGTACCGGGATTTCCGCGGGGCGCGGGCGCGGCCGGGCCATCCGCGGACCCATGTTGGCGCGGTAGAGCTTGAGCCCGTGCACGCCGTCGAGCGTGTCCGGCGAGGCCTCGGCCGGTTCCAGCCTACGGATCAACGTGCGCATGATTCCGGTGCGCCACAACAGTTCCGGGATCAGCGGTACCTGGAACGCGACGATGTAGTACGAGTGCAGCAGCTGCCGCAGCGCGTGCCTCAGCCGCCGTGGCGTCGGCCGGGTCAGCTGCTCGCGGAACCAGGCACCGGCGTGGTCGAGGCTCGGGCCGGAAAGCGAGGTGTACGACGCGATCCGCCCGCGCAGCCGGTCGCCGGTCACCGCATGCCACGTCTGGATCGACCCCCAGTCGTGCGCCACGAGATGGACCTTGCCGCTGGGCTGCACGTCGTCGATCACCGTGGCGAGGTCGTCGGCCAGCTGGTCGAGCAGGTACGCCCGCCGGGCGCGCGGCTTGTCGGATTCGCCCGCGCCCCGCACGTCGTAGACGACCACGCGGTATCGCCGACCCAGCTCCTCGGCTACGCCGTCCCACATCGAGCTGTTGTCCGGATAGCCGTGCACGAGCACGACCGTTGGCCCGTCCGGCAGCCCGCGCACGCGGACCGAGAGGCGGACTCCGTCGCTGGCCGTCACCTGCTTGTGAGACATCTTGTCATGTTAGACAATCTGTCAACAGTCGTGGTTTCACGGGGAACCAGCTTGTCCACCGTTCGGTGGACAGCCGGATTCCACTGCCTGGACGTCACGCGGACCCCGGTGCCCGGCGCACGCTGAACCCATGAGCACAGCAGTGCGAGTGCGCGGACTGCGCAAGGAGTACCCGGGGCACGTAGCCGTCGCCGGGATCGATCTCGACATCCTCGACGGCGAGGTGTTCGCCCTGCTCGGCCCCAATGGCGCGGGCAAGACGACCACCGTCGAGATCCTGGAGGGACACCGGCAGCGGACGGCGGGGGAAGCCACCGTCCTCGGCGAGGACCCGGGTACCGCGGGACGCGCGTGGCGCGCCCGCATCGGCGTCGTGCTGCAGACGGCCACCGACGCGGCGGAGCTGACCGTGGTGGAAACCGTGCGGCACTTCGCGAAGTACTACCCGAACCCGCGCGACGCGGAGGAGGTGATCGACCAGGTCGGCCTCACCACCAAGGCGGGCGCGCGAGTGAAGTCGTTGTCCGGTGGGCAACGCCGGCGCGTGGACGTCGCGCTCGGCATCATCGGCAGGCCCGAGCTGCTCTTCCTCGACGAGCCGACCACCGGATTCGACCCGGAGGCCCGCCGGCAGTTCTGGACCCTCATCGACGGCCTCGCCCACGAGGGCACCACGATCCTCCTGACCACGCATTACCTCGATGAAGTCGAGGCGTTGGCCGACCGGCTGGCAGTGCTCGCGCGCGGCGAAATCGTCGCGGAGGGCACGCCGGCCACGCTCGGTGGCCGCGAACGCGCGGAGGCCGTCGTGCGATGGCACGACGAACGCGGCAGCCACGAGGAACGAACCGCATTCCCGACCAAGCTCGTCACGCAGCTGGCCGGTTCCGGCGGCGAACTCGCCGGGCTGACCGTGACGCGGCCGAGCCTGGAAGACGTCTATCTCGACCTGATCGGGGAACAATCGTGACCACGACCTTGGCCCTGCCGGGCACCCTCAGCCTCGGCCTCGCCCGCGGCGCCGTGGAGCTGCGGCAGTTCTTCCGCAACCGCGAGCAGGTGGTGTTCACGTTCTCGCTGCCCGCGGTGCTGATGATCCTGCTCGGTTCCATCCTGAACGGCCCGACCGCGCAGGCCGGGGTGTCGTCCGGGCAGCTGCTCGCGGCCGGGATGATCGGCGCGGGGATCGTGTCGACGTCGTTCAACAGCGTCGGCATCGGGATCGCCAACGACCGGGAAGTCGGTGCGCTCAAACGGCTTCGCGGCACGCCGATGCCCGCGGCGGCGTACTTCATCGGCAAGATGATCATGGTCGCGGTGACCAGCGTGGCGCAGACCGTGCTGATGGCCGCGGTCGCGATGCTGCTGTTCGACCTCGACCTGCCTGCCGACCCGGCGAAGTGGCTGACCCTGCTCTGGGTGCTGGTGCTCGGGATCGTGTCGTCGACCCTGCTCGGCATCGCGATCACCTCGCTCACCCGCACCACGAACGGCACGGTGGCCGTGGTGCAGATGGTGTACCTGGTGCTGCAGTTCATTTCCGGGGTGTTCGTGACGCCGATCCGGAACCTGCCGCGGGTCATGGTCGACATCGCGTCGTTCTTCCCGCTGAAATGGATCTGCCAAGGTTTCCGCTCGGTGTTCCTGCCGCCGGAGGCCGCGACGCAGGAGATGGCGGGGACATGGGAGCTTCCGATGGTGGCGCTGGTGCTGGCGGTGTGGTGCGTGGTGGGCCTGGTGCTCGCGAGGGTGACGTTCCGGTGGACGAACGAAGCTCGGTGACCCAGCGCGACGCGTCTCAGCAGTCGTACTGGGCTTGGGAGGTCCTGTTCGCGGTCGCCTACGTGGCGACCGCGATCATGGTGGCCTTCACCGACTCCCCGGTGACGGACAAAGTGGTGGCCGAGGTCGCGATGGGGACCATGGCGCTGGCGTACCTCGTGACCGGCCGCCGCGTCGTGCTCGGGGAAGGCGGCCGCCCGGCCCGCGTCGCGGCGACGGCCACGGTGGTGCTGTGCACCGCCACCGCCATCCTCGCCGACACCACGTCGAGCTTCGTGCTGTTCTTCTCCACCCCACTGCTGTTCATGATGCTGACCCTGCGGCTCGCGGTCGGCTGGGCCACGCTGCTGATCCTGCTCGAGCCCACCGCGGCCGTGCTCGACGGCGGCTGGGGCAACCCGATGCTCCCGGTCCTGCTGCCGATGACCGGTATCCTGCTCGTCTTCGGCGTGCTCGCCGGGAAGTTCATCAGCGACATACTGGACCAAAGCAGCGCCCGTGCCGACCTGATCCGCAAGCTCGAGGCGAGCCAGGCGGAGGTCGCGCGGCTGTCCCGGGACGCCGGTACCGCGGCCGAACGCGAGCGGCTGGCCAGGGAAATCCACGACACGCTCGCGCAGGGCTTCACCAGCATCGTCGCGCTGACCCAGGCGATCGAGTCCGAACTGGACACCGATCCGGTGGTGGTACGCAAGCATTTGGCGCTCGCCGCCCGCACCGCGCGCGAGAACCTGGCCGAGGCACGCGCGATGGTCGCCGCGCTCGCACCGTCCGATTTGGCCACTGGCTCGCTACCGGAGGCAGTGCGGCGGCAGGCAAATCGGCTCGCCGAAGAGACCGGCGTACCTATCAAGTGCGAAGTGGACGATGCCCTCCCGCCGGTGCCGACCGCGGTCGAGGTGGTGTTGCTGCGAGCGGCGCAGGAGGCGCTGGCGAACGTCCGCAAGCACTCGGGGGCGACCGCGGTAGAGCTCCAGCTGTCCGCTGTGGACGGAGCGATCCGGTTACGGGTAGCGGACAACGGGTGCGGATTTGTGCCGGGGGCCGACGGATTCGGATTGCGCGGGATGCGTTCGCGCGCCGGGCAAGTAGGCGGCACGCTGGAGGTGCGGACGGGCGCGAACGGCGGCACCGAACTGGAACTGGAGGTACCCGCGTGATCACGATCATGCTCGTCGACGACCACCCCGTGGTGCGCGAAGGGCTGCGCGGCATGCTCGAAGCAGAGGCCGACCTCACGGTGGTCGGCGAGGCGGGTTCCGGCGGCGAAGCGGTGGCGCTCGACCGCGTGAAGCAGCCCGACGTCGTACTGATGGACCTGCGGATGCCCGGTCTCGACGGCGTCGGCGCGATCCGCGAAATCCTGCGCGAGACACCGGCCCGGCGCATTGTCGTGCTCACCACGTACGAAACCGACACGGACATCCTGCGCGCGGTGGAGGCGGGGGCGGCGGGGTACCTGCTGAAGGACGCGTCGCGGGTCGAACTGGCCGGGGCGATCCGCGCGGCAGCACGCGGCGAAACCGTGCTGGCACCGTCAGTTGCGGGCAAGCTCGTGCACCGGATGCGGAACCCGGAACCGGTGTCGCCGCTGTCCGCGCGGGAGGTCGAAGTGCTGCGGCTCGTCGCGAAGGGACACACCAACGCCGACATCGGCCGCGAGCTGCACATCGGCGAGGCGACGGTGAAAACTCATCTGCTGAGAGTGTTCTCGAAACTCGGCGTTTCCGACCGGACGGCCGCGGTGACGACGGCGCTGGACCGGCAACTGCTGGGTTGAGCCGCCAGTGCAGAATGGCGCCATGCTCGACTCCACCGAACTCGCCCTGTACCGACGCCTTGCGCACGAGCAGGCGGCGTCCCGCGCTCCGTCCCTGGTCGCCGCCGTGGTGCGGGACGGCGAGCTCGCGTGGTCCGGCGCCCGCGGGCGCGTGGGCGACCAGCGGCCGGACGGCGACACGCAGTACCGGCTGGGGTCGATCACCAAGACGATGATCGCGACCGCCGTCCTGCGGCTGCGGGACGAGGGCAAACTCGACCTCACCGACCCGATCGAACGGCATCTGCCGGGCACGTCGTTCGGGTCGGCGACGGTGGCTCAGCTGCTGTCGCACACGTCGGGGCTCACGTCGGAGTCACCCGGTGAATGGTGGGAACGTACGCCGGGCGCGGACTGGGCGACGCTGGTCGCGAGCCTGGAGAAGGGCGCGACGAAACTGCGTCCGGGATCGCGGTTCCACTACTCGAACGTCGGTTTCGGGGTGCTCGGCGAACTCGTCGCACGGCACCGCGGCCGCCCGTGGTTCGACGTCGTACGCGACGAAATCCTTGTCCCACTGGGCATGAATCGCACGACTCCGCATCCGGAGGGCGCGCACGCGGCGGGATTCGCCGTACACCCGTTCGCTGACGTTCTGCTACCCGAACGGTGGCCGGACACCGGCGCGATGGCCCCGGCAGGCCAGCTGTGGTCCACGATCACCGACCTCGGCCGCTGGGCGTCGTTCGTCGGCGGCTTCACCGGGGATGTGCTGTCCGGCGACACCGTGGCCGAAATGCGGACGATGAACACCGTCGACGACACCGAGGTCTGGACCTCCGGTTTCGGCCTCGGCCTCATGCTCGTGCGCTACCAGGGCAGGCAGCTGGCCGGGCACACCGGCTCGATGCCCGGGTTCCTCGCCGCATGCCTGATCGACCCGGCGACCGGCACCGGCGCGGTGTGCCTCGCGAACTCCACCGCGGGGGTCGGCATCACGCAGCTGTGCCTCGACCTGCTCACCACCGCGGACGACCTGGAGCCCGCGCTGCCCGCCGAGTGGCAACCGTCCACTGTGGACCCGGAACTGGTCGCGCTCACCGGCCTGTGGCACTGGGGCCCGACGCCGTACCTGCTGCGCGTCCAGAGCGACGGCCTGCTCGCCCTGAACCCGGTCGCGGGCGCCGGGCGGGCGTCGCGGTTCCGCCCGGAAGGCCCGGACACGTGGCTCGGCCTGGACGGCTACTACGCGGGCGAAACCCTCACCATCGGCCGCGACGCCACGGGGAAGGCCAACCACCTCGACCTCGCGACGTTCATCTTCACCCGCACCCCGTACGACCCGGCTGCGCCGATTCCGGGCGGGGTGGACGAAGGCGGCTGGCGCTGAGGGCAGGTTCGGTCGCTGGTCAGGACACCTTCCTGACCAGGCTGCCCGAACGCCACCCGCGGCGACGGCACCGCCAGCCGAACTCGCCGGTGCAGGCCACGCAACGACGCTCCCTGCCCAGCCCGATCTCCACCGCAACCCAGTCCGATCTCCACCCCGACCCGCCCGCGAACCCCGATCTCCACCACAACCCAGCCCGATCTCCGCCCCGACCCAGCCTGATCTCCACCCCGACCCGCCCGACGCCCCCAATCGGCAGGCCGACCCCCAGCGACGGGTCCCCCGGGGTGCACCAGCGCCCGCACGGCGAACTGTGCGAACCGTCCCGATCGCGGCCGGTAGCCGCGCGAATCCGGCACCGTTCCACATGTCGGGCACCCACCCGCCGCCGTCACCTGCGCTGTCCCGACCTGAGAGACTGACCCCATGACCGACGCTGAGTTGACCATCCCCGCAGACCTCAAGCCGGCCGACGGCCGCTTCGGCTGCGGACCCTCGAAGGTCCGCGAAGAGCAGCTCGCCGCCCTCGCCCGGTCCGGCTCCACCTACCTCGGCACCTCGCACCGGCAGAAGCCGGTCAAATCGCTCGTCGGCCGGGTGCGCGCCGGTCTGTCCGAGCTGTTCTCCCTGCCCGACGGGTACGAGGTCATCCTCGGCAACGGTGGTACCACCGCGTTCTGGGACGCCGCGGCCTTCGGCCTCGTGCGCGAGCGCGCGCAGCACTTCACCTACGGCGAGTTCTCGTCGAAGTTCGCCACCGTCACGAACAAGGCGCCGTTCCTCGGCGAGTCGATCGTGGTGAAGGCCGACCCGGGCAGCGCCCCGGAAATCGCCTTCCAGCAGGGTGCCGACCTGGTCGGCTGGGCACACAACGAAACGTCCACCGGGGTCGCGGTGCCGGTGCAGCGTCCGGCGGACAGTGACGGCGCGCTCGTCGCGATCGACGCCACCTCCGGTGCCGGGGGTCTGCCGGTCAACGCCGCGGACTTCGACGTCTACTACTTCGCGCCGCAGAAGTCGTTCGCCTCCGACGGCGGGCTCTGGATCGCGCTCGCGTCGCCCGCCGCGGTCGAGCGGATCGGCGAGATCGGCGGCGGCGACCGCTGGATCCCCGAGTTCCTCTCGCTCACCACCGCGCTCGACAACTCGCGCAAGGACCAGACGTACAACACCCCCGCGGTCTCCACGCTCTTCCTGCTCGCCGAGCAGATCGAGTGGATGAACGGCGAGGGCGGCCTGGCCTGGACCACCGCGCGTACCAAGGAATCCTCGACCCGGCTGTACGAATGGGCCGAAAAGACGTCGTACACCACGCCGTTCGTGGCGAATCCGGAGCTGCGGTCGCAGGTCGTCGGCACCGTGGACTTTTCCGATGAGGTCGACGCCGCCGCGGTCGCGAAGGTGCTGCGGGCCAACGGGATCGTCGACACCGAGCCGTACCGCAAGCTGGGCCGCAACCAGCTGCGCGTCGGCCTGTTTCCGGCCATCGACCCGGACGACGTCACCAAGCTCACCCAGAGCATCGAGTACGTCGTGGAACGCCTGGGCTGACCCGGTTTCCCGCCCCACCGCATCAACCGCCCCGCGTGCCGCCGGTACGCGGGGCGGTCTGCGTTCAGACCACTCGTTCGTGACGCACCGTGGTCGGCGTGTCACCCCGGCCGCCTCGCACCGGGCCGCAAGGATGATCGGAAAGTGCTGTCGGTTGGGTTGGGCGTCGGCGCGCCTCGCACGTCAAGCCGACGCGCCGTTCTAACGTAGGCACCCACAAAGGTGAACACCGGGGAGGCGAAAAATGCGGGCGTTGCGGGTGGTCGGGTTGCACGAGGACGGGAAGTCCCTCGTGCTGGAGGACCCGGCGAGCCGTACCCGCTTCCTGCTCCCGGCCGACGAGAGACTGCGTGCGGCGGCGAGGGGGGACATCGCCCGGCTGGGCCAGATCGAGATCGAGTTGGAGAGCCAGATGCGGCCACGCGAGATCCAGGCGCGAATCCGTGCGGGCGAGTCCGTCGAGCAGGTCGCGAGCAGCGCGGGCGTTTCGGTGCAGCGGGTGGAGCGCTTCGCTTATCCGGTGCTGCTGGAGCGGTCCCGCACGGCCGAGCTCGCGCAGTCCGCGCACCCAGTCCGCGAGGACGGGCCCGACGTGCAGACGCTCGGCGAGGTCATCGCGTACGCCTTCGGCGTCCGCGGCCACGACCACAGCCAGGCGCAGTGGGACGCCTGGCGCGGCGACGACGGCAAGTGGGTCGTGGTGCTGCGGTGGAAGGCGGGCCGCTCCGACAATCGGGCGCACTGGTCGTTCTCCCCCGGCGCGCACGGCGGCACCGTGCACGCGCTCGACGAGCACGCCGAGGTCCTGCTCAACCCGAACTCGTACCAGCCGCCGCGCACCGTCCGCGCGCTGGAGCCGGCGCGCGAATCCGTGGTACAGCCGACGCTCGACGCGGTCGAGGAACAGCGCGCCATCGAAGCCCCGGCCGAGCCGGAGGACGACGACACCCGCGAGATCCCGCGCGTCCCGGACGAGCCCGAGGATTCCGTGGATTCCGTGGAGCCGCCCGCGAAGCCGAAGAAGAACCATCCGATCGTGCCGTCCTGGGAGGACGTGCTGCTCGGGGTCCGCACCCAGCGCGGCTAACCCTGCCCGAACCGCCCCAATGTGGCATTGGGTGCGTCAGATGCACCCAATGCCACATTCGCAGCATCCCACGCACCCAATGCCACATTCGCTGCATCCCACGCACCCAACGCCACATTGGGTGCGTCACATGCACCCAATGCCACATTGGGGCCGATGTCGGCAGGAGGCATACGTCAGCCGTCCAGCAGCGCGGCCAGGGATTTCGGCGCCACCTGCCGGTACGCCTCGCGCACGATCTGCGTGATTTCGGTCCAGTCGACGTCCACGTCGAGGCGGACGCCGAGCCAGCCGCGATGTCCGACGTACGGCGGGCGGAAGAACCGTTCCGGCTCGGTGCGCACCAGTTCCTCCTGCGCACCGGGCGGGGCCGGGCACCAGAAGGCGACCTTGTCGTCGTGGTGCCGGTCGGCGAACATCACGAACGTCTTGCGGCCACGGATGAACCACGTCGGTTCCCCGTGGCTGAGCCGTTCGGTGGCTTCGGGCAGGGCGAGACAAAGCGCGCGTAATTCGTCGAGCGGAGCCATCGGGCCAGTATCGGCGAGTCAGAACACCGTCGCCAGCACGCCGACCCACGCGAGCACCAGACCGGCCGCCGCGCCGTACACCGCCCAGCGAAGGATCAGCACCCGCCTGCCCAGCCACAACGACGGCGCGACCCCGCCGGTCACGACCACCGACGCGACCAAGGCCAGCCACCCGCTCGTCTCGCGCGCCAGCGTGCCGGCCAGCGCGAGCATCGCCACGATCACCAGCACCGCCGCGAACACCGACACGGTGAGCCCGGTGGCCCATGGCGTCGGTTCCCGGACCGCCCGTACCCGCGCAGGCCGCTGCGGTGGATCGACCACTATCCCGGCGCCCGTCACCGGGTCGACGTACCGCACCTGGGTCCCCATCACCGCAGCCAGCCGCGTCGCGAGCTGCCGGCCGCGCTGCGACACGACAGTGCCCGCGATCTCGGTCTCCGGCCCGGACTTGGCGATCGCCGACGCGACGCGCGCCCACTCGTGCAGCGCCTGGGCAAGGTCGGCGCCGATCGCGAGCCGCCGCGGGTCGACCTCCCGCGCGTGCTCACCGCCCGGACCGGCGAGCACCGCCTGCTCACCCCGGATCCGCAGCTCCATGGTGTCCTTCCGCGCCGGAAACGTGCCGGCTGTCACTCTAGTGCGGCGGCCTCCGCGGAGATCTCGTGGAACGCAATAGCCGCCGCGGTCGCCACGTTCAGCGAATCGACCCCCGGCACCATCTCGATCCGCACGGCGACGTCCGCGGCCGCGATCGCCTCGTCGGTGAGGCCAGGGCCCTCCGCGCCGAGCAGCAGCGCAATCGGCCCCGGCACCTTGTCCCGCAATCCGCGCAGCGGCACCGAATCCGCGCGCGGCGTGAGCGCGGCCACGGTGAAACCCCTGGCCCGCAGCACATCCAGGCCGCCGGGCCAGCTGTCGAAGGTCGCGAACGGCACGCGCAGCACGTGTCCCATCGAAACGCGCACACTGCGCCGGTACAGCGGATCCGAACAGCCCGGTCCGAGCAGCACCCCGCCGACGCCGAGCGCCGAGGCATTGCGGAACAGCGCACCGAGGTTCTCGTGATCGCCGACGCCTTCGAGCACGGCCACTGCCTGGGTACCGTCCATGATCTGGGAAATCGTCGGCGGCACCGGCCGATCCGCGACCGCGAGCACCCCACGGTTGAGGTGGAAACCCACGACGTCGGCCATCGTCTCCGCCGACGTCACATACGCCGGCGCGTCGACGCCGTCGAGTTCGTCCTTCAGTTCCCGCAGCCGTCGCTCGACTCCCAGCAACGCGCGCACGGGATACCGCGACGCGAGCAGCCGCGCCACCACCACGGTTCCTTCGGCGATCACGAGCCCGCGCCCGCCCGGCCGGTCCGGGCGGCGGTCCGCTGTGGACAGGTCGCGGAAGTCGTCGAGGCCCGGATGCGCGCGGTCCTCGGTGAAGATCAGTTCAGCCACATCGGACAGTCTCGCACCCGGCCGAACCCTGCTCCGCTGGTCCGAACGAGGGGCCGCCCTTGGTACGAACGGCGCATTTTCGCGCAGGGTCAACTTGCCGTGACGGAGAGCACCAGTTTGGCCGCTAGCCCCGGCCTGCCGCGCTGTGCGACGGTGGTCGGCCTGGCAGTCCTCGCCCCGGGACACCGCGGACAGCAGCCTAGGAGCGCGTCGAACATGGGTACGGATCTCTCGGCACATCCCGGCCGGCTCGACCGCGGTCGGTACCGCCGAAAGGTCCAGCGGTGCCTCGACACCCTGGCCCGGATGCTCACCGACGGGAGTTTTTCCTTTCCCCGCAAGAACATCGGACTCGAGGTGGAGCTGAACCTCGTGGACGGGCAGATGCGCCCGTCGATGAACAACTCCGCCGTACTGGAGGCGCTCGACGATCCGTCGTTCACCACCGAACTCGGCCAGCACAACCTGGAGCTCAACGTTCCGCCGCGGCCGCTGGCCGGGGATTCCGCGCTGCAGCTGGAAGGCGACCTGCACGCGTACCTCGCGAGAGCCGAGTCGAGCGCCACCGGCATCGGGTCGACGCTCGCCATGATCGGCATTCTCCCTACGCTGCGGCAAGAACACTTCGACCAGAAGTGGCTTTCCCACAAGACGCGTTACTCGTCACTGAATGACGAGATCTTCGCCGCGCGGGGGGAGCGGATCGCGCTCGCGATGGACGGCGCCGCGCTGCCCGGCGCGCAACCGGAACGGCTGCGCAGCTACGCGGAATCCATTCTCCCGGAAGCTGCCTGCACGTCGGTCCAGCTGCATTTGCAAGTGGCGCCGGAGGAATTCGCCGCGCACTGGAATGCCGCGCAGTGCCTGGCCGGCGTGCAGACCGCGCTCGCCGCGAATTCGCCGTTCCTGCTGGGCAAGGCGTTGTGGCACGAAACCCGGATCCCGTTGTTCCAGCAGGCCACCGACACCCGTCCGGAGGAGCTCAAGAACCAGGGCGTACGGCCGCGCGTGTGGTTCGGCGAGCGGTGGATCACGTCGATCTTCGACCTGTTCGAGGAAAACGTCCGCTACTTCCCCGGGCTGCTGCCGGAAACCGATCTCGAGGACCCGCTCGAAACCCTGGAATCGGGGCAGGCTCCCAAGCTGGCCGAGCTGCGCATGCACAACGGCACGATCTGGCGGTGGAACCGGCCGGTGTACGACGTCGTCGACGGGATGCCGCACCTGCGCGTGGAAAACCGCGTGCTGCCCGCCGGTCCGACGGTCGCCGACATCGTGGCCAACGCGTTGTTCTTCTACGGCGCCCAGCGCGCTTTGGCGGAGGAAGACCGGCCGGTGTGGTCGCAGATGTCGTTCCAGGCCGCGGAGGAAAACCTGTACGCAGGCGCCCGCAAGGGTTTCGACGCGCAGCTGTACTGGCCGGGCATCGGCTGGATCCCGCCGGACGAGCTCGCGCTGCGCGTGCTGCTGCCGCTGGCGCACGAGGGCCTGCGGCGTTCGGACGTCTCCGACGAGGCCCGCGTGCGTTACCTCGGCATCATCGAACGCCGGTGCCTCGCGCGGCGCAGCGGTGCGACCTGGCAGCGGGATTACGTCCTGCGCGCGGAGGAACGCGGCGCCGACCGCGAGACCGCGCTCACCTGGATGCTGCGCCGGTACCTGGAGCTGTCGTCGGCGGGCGAGCCGGTGCACACTTGGTCGCTCACCGACTGACGCTCCCCTAAAGTGATCCCATGCCGAAGGTGCTGGGTGGCTCGCTCGAAGCACACCGCCGCGAAGTGCGCGCGCGGGTGTTCGAAGTGGTGCGCGCGCAGCTGTACGAGCGCGGGTTCGACGCGATCACGCTCGCCGGGGTCGCCGCGGAGGCCGGGCTCGGCCGCACCGCGATGTACAACCACTTCCCGGACAAGGAAAGCCTGCTCGTCGCGTTCGTCGAGGACGAGGCGGCGCAGTACGTCGAACGGCTGCGCGAGGCCATCGATGCCGAACCGGACCCGGTCGCCCAGCTGACCACGTTCGTCCGGCTGCAGCTGCGAGTGCTGGCCGAACACCATCTGCCGCCGGGTACCGCGCTGGAGTCGGCACTGGCTCCCGCGGCGTACCGGCGGATCAGCGCACACGCCGACCCGATCACCGAGCAACTGCGCGCGGTACTGCTCGCCGGGGTCGACGCGGGCAGCTGGCCTGCCCAGAATCTGGACGTGGTGGTCCCCATGATCACCGCGGCGCTCGGCAGCCGCCAGGTGATCGATGTGTCTCCCGAACTGCTGGAAGACGCCGTCGAGGGGGCCGTGCGGTTCGTACGGCGGGCACTCGGACCGGGTGAAGTTCGCTGATTTTAGGGTAGCCTAAGTCCGGATTGTGGCCTACGCTTCTTTCTGACAGCTTGTCAGATCGATCGCGGGAGGCCCGCTATGACGGTGACCACGGACCTGCAAGCCCGCCCGTTTTCCGGGCAGCTGCGGGCCTCCACGAAAGTGGTGCACGAGAAGGCCAACCACTCCACCTACATGAACGCGCTGCTCGGCGGCGAACTGTCGCTGGCCGGGTACACCGCGCTCGCGGTCCAGTACTACTTCATCTACCAGGCGATCGAACGCGCCGGGGACGCGATGGCCGATCCGGTGGGCCGCGAGTTCGTGTTCGAGGAGCTGCGACGGCTGCCGTCGCTGGAGCGCGATCTGGAGCGGCTGGTAGGCCCCGGATGGCGTAACGAGATCGAACCGCTGTCCGCCACGAAAGCGTACGCCGAGCGGATCGCCGAGGCTGCGCGCTGGTCCGGTGGCTTCGTGGCGCACCACTACACGCGCTACCTCGGCGACATCGCGGGCGGCCAGATCATCCGGCGGCTGCTGGAAAAGAACTTCGACCTCGCTGAGGCGGGCACGCTCTTCTACCACTTCGACGGGATCGGCAGCGCGCCCGCGTTCCGCGACCGGTACCGCGCAAAGCTCGACGAAGCGCCGTGGAGCGAGGACGAACGCGCCCGGGTGATCGACGAGTCGGTGGTCGCCTTCGAGCACAACGTGGCGGTGTTCGACGAACTGGCGCGTGACCTGGAGCAGTACCGCGCATGAGCCCGGTCACAGCAGCTTGACCTCGATCTTGGTCGAGGTACCAGGCTCGGTTTCGGAAGCCGCCCGCCCGGGTAGGCCGCGGGCGAAACCTGCGCCGAGACAGAAGGAGGGCCCATGGCCCGGTATGTGCTGCCCGATCTGGATTACGACTATGGCGCGTTGGCGCCGTCGATTTCGGGGGAGATCAACGAGCTGC
>NZ_JNYZ01000048.1 GCF_000717335.1 Amycolatopsis jejuensis | reverse complement strand
GTTCGTAGGGCCGCTGGTGCTGGCCGAGCCAGCCGTAGTCCATCGAACCCGGTGAGTTGTCCGGCACGTTCTGTGTATCCACCGCGCCCGACGGCGCGACGGGTTGGCCGTACGGGTCGTAGGAGCGCAGTGCTCCGGCTTGGTGTCCGGTGGTGTCGGTGGTGAGGACGAGGTCGCCGCGGATGGAGGGGTGGTCGTAGGTAGGGGTGAAGGTGCCGTCGGTGCCGAGGCGGCTGGTGTAGAGGACGCCGCCGGGTAGTGAGAGGGAGAGCGAGGTGAGGCGGTTGTCGGTGTTGAGGGTGAGGTCGGGGGTGTCGCCGTCGCTGGTGTAGCTGTAGCGGGTGACGGTGTTGTTGTCGCAGTCGCGGGGGTCGCGGCGGATGATGCGGTTGGTGGCGTCGCGGGTGTAGGCGATGTCCGCGTTCAAGGCGGGGGTGAGGCCGGTGGTGCGGGCGCCGGTGTTGCGGTCGGAACCGTCCCAGGTCAGTGTCGTGGTGCTGCCGTCGGAGCCGGTCCAGCTGGTGGTGTTGCCGTTGGTGTCGTAGGTGAACCCGGTGAGGGTGGTGGCGCCTTCGGTGGCCAGGAGGCGGTCGGCGGCGTCGTAGCAGTAGCGGGTTTCCGCGGTACCGGTGGCGGTCTGGTCGAGCAGCCGCATCCGGTTGGTGTTCAGGCCCGCGTTGGCTTGGGTCCCTGTCGGGCAGGTCGCGGACGCGGTCGCGGTGTAGTCGTAGGTGTAGTGATGCCCGGTGACGTAGGCCTCGGTGAGGCGGCCCGCGCCGTCGTACACATAGTTCGGCGCGTTGGGGCGGGCGTCGGTGCCGACGAGGGTTTCGTCGATGATCGTGCCGGCGCTGGTGCGGCCGACCTGGGACACGATGTGCTGGTTGTCGCTGGTTTTCCAGTCCAGCGACAGCAGGCGGGCGGCGTTGTCCTTGCCCACAGCGCTGAGGCTGCTGCCGTTGGCATAGGTGACCGAGGCGAGCTCACCGGCGTTGTCGTAAGCCACGCTCGCCAGGACTGTGCTGTCCAGTTTCTGGGTCTGGACGCGTCCGGTGTCGTCGTAGGTGAAGCTCAGCGTCCTCGGCAGGTCCGCGCTGTTCGGCGGGGTGATGGTGCTCGAGGTCGCCCGCCCGACCTGGTCGTAGCTGGTGGTGGTGCGCACACCGTGGACGTCGGTGTAGGCGACCACCCGGCCGAGCAGGTCAGCGGTGGTGGTGATGGTGCCCTTGTCGTCGGCGATCGTGTTCGTGAGTGGGTCGCCGCCGACGGCGTAGGTGTGCGTCACGGTCCGCGCCGGTGAGGTCGCCGACGCAGGGACACGTTCCTCGACCGGCCGGTCCCGGTTGTCATAGGTGGTGCAGGTCCAGTCGCCGCCGGTGGCCTCGGCGATCACCCGCCCGGACGCGTCGTAGACCTGCTCATCCACGCGCGCGGGCCCAGCGGCCGGGGTGGTCGACGTAACCAGTTTCGGCAGCCCGCCCTGCGCCACCGCCGGGCTGCCGGGGACGCACGGGTTGGCGCGGGTTTCAGTATCCCCGTAGTACGCGTAGGTAGTTTTCGCGCCGGTCGCCATGGTTTTGCTCGTCTTACGCAGATACCCGGCACCCGGCGCCTCATACGCGACCGAGCCGTTGATCTTCAACCCGGACGGGTTGCCCTGCCCCGAGGTCGCCAGCCCGTACACGGGGTCGACCCCGTTTTCGTCGAAGCGGGTGGTGGCGACCTTGTCCGGGACGCCGTCGGATTCCGAGGCGGTCGTCGAGGTCTTGAGCCCGTAGCGCGGACGCAACGCAGTCCCCGGAACCAGTTCCTCGGCTTTGCCGGGCGCGATCCAGTCGAGGTCGAGTTTCGCGTAGCCGCCGTTGTCGTAGTAGTCGATCCGGATCCGCTTCGCCTGCCCCGCGGCGTCGGCGTGGACGGTGGCCTCGCGCCAGGCCGGGTTGCTGACCTGCCAGTAATCCATCACCAGCTGGTCATCGACCCACATCCGGATACCGTCGTCCACATTGGCCCGCAGCTTGTAATCCCCCACTGCCGGGAAGACGAGATCACCGGTCAGCCGCAGGGAGAACGCGTCCGCGCTCAGCCCCGGGGTCACGTCGTTGCTGTATTCCCACGGGCTCTTGACGGTGCCATCCGCCGGGCCGATCCCCGTGCGCTGCACCTTCGGCGCACCAGACAGCGTCGGGTTGTCATAGAACGCAGCGGCCAGGCCGTTGATGCCCTCGTCGTACCCGCTGTGGCCGTGCGACATCCCGCACGTGCCATTCGGCACCTGCCCGGCAAAACACGACGCGGGCGCTGGGCCGTAGGCGTCGGTGGGCCGGTCGGCGTAGTCGTAGACCGTGGTGGTCTTCCGCCCGGCTGCATCCGTGGTCGACAGCGGCAGGTCCTTGGGCGCCCACTCCTGCAGCGAGGTCTTGCCCGCCGCGTCCGTGGCAGACAGGGTCCGGTCCGCGTCGTCGTAGACGACCTTGCTCGCGAACCCGACAGCCGGGCTCAACCCCGCCGTGTCGGTATAGCTGGTCCGGTTCGCCGGGTCGTACCGGTAGGTCGTTTTCGGCCGCGGCTGCCCCGGACCAGGCGCCGCCTCGGTCACGTTCGTGACCTGCGTTTTCCCGTTATGGTCCGCATACCCGATCGTCGTGTAGTAATCGATCAGGTTCCGCGACCCCGGATCCGCCGCAACCCAGTCCGTCGCCAGCGGGCTGCGCACCGCCGTGACCCGGCCACCCTCGTCATACAGGTAGTCGTTGTTTTCCGCGCCCGGGTCCTCGATCCGCGCCAACCGGCCCTGCACGTACCACAACGCCGTCTGCGACCCGTCCCAATACGTGACCCGGCACAGCATCTGCGACGGCGGCACCGCATCCGCCCCCGGCGGGACACTCGTGCTGCCATAACAATCATCGCCCGCACGCTGGTAATGCAACGTGTGCGCCCGCCCGGACACCGGATCCTTGATCTGGCTCAACCGCGACGGCGCACCGGTGTAAATGTTCTGCAGCGCAGCAGGTTTCCGCGAATCCACCGCCGATGCCTGGGTATCGAGCTTCCCATCCGTGCGGAAAGTGAACACATCCCCGCCGTCGTGCAGCGTCACCCGCCCGCTCGTGTCCAGCGCCAGGACACCGTCCTCGTTGTCCGGTGCGGTATAGCCGCCGGTGCTCTTCTTCGTCCACGTGTGCTTCGCGCCGGTCGCGTCCGTCAGCACGATGTTCTGATCCGTGACCTTGGCTTCGGTGTAGCTCGTGCCGTCACCGTCCAGGTCAGCCGACAGCGTCCAGCCCTGCGGCAACGCCGGGAGATCGTTGGTGAACAGCCAATCCGCCGGGACGATCTGCGGCGCCACCGTCGTGTTATCACTCGTCCGCACGAACAGGCGCATCCTCGCCGCACCCGTCGCCTCGGCGTTCTCGACCTTGATCGGCACCCGCTGCCCCGCCGTCAACGTCACATTCGCTGACTCGGTCCAGTTCACATCACTCGGCGTGCCGACGTCATACACCTTGACGCCGTTGACCCACACCACCGCACCGTCGTCATGCACCCCGGCGAACTGGTACGTCCCGGCCACCGGCGCCTGGAAGAACCCTTCCCACCGCGTCACGAACCAATCCGCGGGCAACGCTGGAGGGAACGGGGAATCCGTTCCCCAATCGACATTCACCTGCGGTTCCGTCCGCACCAGCACCGGCTGCTGCGCATCACTGATCAACCCGTTGTGCGACAGGTCGACAAAGTAGGACGCCTTGAGCCCCTTGGGTTCCCGCTGCTGGGAATTGAACGTGAAGTTCAACCCCGCGTTACCGCCGACCGTAGTGAACGACGGCGTCTGCTGTCCCAGGGATGCGTTGCCGTTGGCCAGGTTCACCGTCACCGGACCCGCATCATCCGTCGGCGACGGACCATGGTCACCGATCCGCTGATCCACCTTCAGATGCCCCACCCAGCCAGGCGTGATCGTCGTGCTGCCGCTGAACGTCATCGCCTGCCACGTATAGGCAACCCCGTCCTGCAACACCCCCGGCGGAACAGCCCACGTCGGCGTCGGCAGACACCCGGACTCGACCACCACCCCCGACTTCGCATCCGACCCCGTCGCCACCCGGAAGCAGTACTTCACCGCCTCCCCATCCGGATCGGTCACCGGCTGCACCGACAACGTCGGCGTCAACGTCGTGACCACCGACTTGTCCACCGGCGCCACCAACGTCGTCGCCGGAGCCGGACTCCCCGTGTCGACCGTCAGCGTCGCGTTCAGGTTCTTGTACGTCCAGACACCCGGATTCTCCGCGCCGATCATCATGAAGAACACCGAGCCGTCCCTGGCGTTCACCCGATCACGGATGAACCCGGTCAAGCCCTCGCCGACGAAGCTGCCGACGTCCCCGACCAGCGCACTGGTCAGGTACCCGCCGACGGCGTTGAAGTCGAAACCCGAGGCGTGATAAAGGTTTGTGTTCCACGTCTTGACCGACCCGACGACACTCGTGTTCCGCGTCAGGTCCATCCGCGCGCCGACGACGGTCTTGCCGAACAACGGCGAATAATCCATGTGGAACACAGTGCGGTTGTAGGTGTCCCCGCTGGCCTGGCTGTTACCGATCCGCAGACCGCACGCATCGCAGACCGTACCGTCCGAGCGGTAAGAATGTGATTCGGTTACCCCATAGGTGAATGTCGGGTCGATCGACACCGGGTAAACGCGCGTGGGGTCCTTCAGCCACCCCGGATCGACGGCGACCGTCAACCACCACTCGCTACCAGCCTCCTCAAGCTGGTAGGCACCACCGGTCATCGCGGGCGCGGTCTCCCCGCGGCCGGCCGAATCCCAGGTCTCCACCGGTGGCAGCACCAGTTTCGCCGCACCTGCCCGATCGGACAGGGAGATCGACCCGTTCGACTCCAGCTTCGGCGTCAAGCCACCGGTGTTCAGCTTGAACCGCCAGCTCGACCGGCCATCCACCGGCGGCCGCTTGAGCTTGATCGTCTCCTTCACCGCACCCGGCGTGACCTCATACTCCAGATCCGTCCCGGCAGCGACCTCGGGATACGTCACCGAGTCGCCCTTCACCGCCGCCTGCGCCGGAGCAGCCTGATCCAACGCGAGACTCGCGGTATGCCCGGCCGACTCGACCTGCAACACCGCCGGATCATTCGCCTTCTCCGCCAACGACGGACTCAGCGGATGCTGCACCGCCTCCGGCCGCTTCGTCGCCGGATCAGGCTTCAACGTCGTATCGACCGGCAGCCACACACCCTTGGCGTCCTGGACATTCAACGGCTGACTCGACTGCCGCACCGACCGAGTCCCGTCCGGATTCTCGTACTCCGTCACGAACATCGACCGCGCCACCGGCTTCGACCGCTGCGCATCGAAATGCGACCCCGCCCCACCATCCAAACGCGACAGACCCGAGAAATCCGCCGTCGACGGCTTCTCCGGCTGCGGAACCCGCGGCGCAACCGACGGCAACAACGGAACATCGTGCGGATCAACCCGCGCAGGCTGCTCCGGCGGCTTCGCCGGAGCAGCCACCGCCTCGGTCGTGCCCGCCAGCAACACCGCAATCAACAGGACCAAAACCGCTCTGACCACACTGCCCGAAGCAGCATGCGACAACCGGCGCACGACGGTGCCCCTCCCCGGAACGCGAGACCAGCTCACGCCAACCCGAAAGCACGGCACCGACAGCACCGCACGACTCCGGCCAGGCGAACCCGCGGGCCGGGACACCCGGAAAACCTCCCGATCCTCCGGTCTGCGAACACATCATCGCGCCGTCCCCATTCAACCGTTACCCCCGAAAATGAGACCTGTGTCACGCTTGTCCAGACCATCTCCGAAGGAGTACAAGCAGCAGGTCACAGCAACAATCTGCCGCGCACAGCAGCCGGTCGGATGGCACGAAATCACCGAGGAGACGGCTTGACCACGCTCGCCCCCGCGCTTCCGCATGCGCGAAGATCGCCCGCCGGGGTCGTCGCGCTCGGCGTCTTCGCCGTGCTGCCCGCAGCGCTCGCACTGCTGACCGCCTGGCGCGCGCCGCGGGGGCACGTGCTGCTCGACTACTGGCACGTGCTCGCGAAAATCACCGACGACCGCGGACATCTCTTGCTGGGCCAGGTGTTCACCTACCACCTCGACCAGCCCTTTGTCATCCCGTCGCTGCTGTTCTACGCCGACGCCGCCTGGTTCGGAGGCGACAACCGGGTGCTCACGTTGCTGACAGTCGTCCTCGTCGGCGGGATTGTCGCTTGCCTGTCATCGATGCTTCCGGAATCCTTTTCCCTGCCTCGCAAGGCTGCACTGACCGCCGGGTTCGCATGGCTGCTGTTCACGTCACACGCCGCCGAACTCTGGTTGCAGGGCACCAATGGAATCAGCTGGATACCGGCTGTCTTCCTCAGCACCTTGGCAATCGCCGGTGCCCACCATGGGCGCAGGCGGACAGCCGCGGCAGCGGCCCTCCTCGCCGCACTCAGCTTCGGCGCCGGACTACCCGCATTCCTGGTGGTAGCGGCAATCTTCCTGCTCCGCCGGGAAAACTGGCGCAGAATCCTGATTCAGGCCGGTCTGGGCGTCGCAGTCCTGGGCATGTGGCTGCTCACCAAACCCAGCGGCGCGCAGTCACTGGCAACGACTGCGTTCGACCCGGACGGCCGGCTTTCCGTTGCCACCGCAGTACTGGGCAGTCTCTGGTCCGGCGACCAAGCCGTGATCGCCATCCTCGCCGGCGCCCTCACCACGGCGCTGCTCGCGACCTGCACTGTCGCCTTGCGACCCGACCGCCGAGCCAGCGGATGGATCGGGCTCGCGGGCTACGCCGTCACCCTTGCCTCCCTGGTCGCGCTCGGCCGTACGAGCAATCTCGTCCCCGGCGGCAACGTAGGCCTGATCAGCCGCTACGCCGTGATCGGCGCACTGGCCACCAGCGCGCTGCTCGGGTTGGCCGCACTTGTCCGTCCACAGTGGCCGGTGACCGGGATGGTGATCGGCATCGTCGCGATCTCGCTGGCAACCCACGCCGTCGGTGCCACCAAAGCGGATCTGACCCGCCGCGGTTACGCGCCGCTCGCGCTGGCACCCATCGCGCTGCGCGTGGACGCCCCCGAGGTCCTCGACCAGCTCCACATCCAACGCGACGTCATCCCGGCCGCCCGAGCACTCGGCGCGTACCCCTTCACGCCGCACTTCACGATCGGCTGCCACGGACCCGAACTCGGTACCATCCTCAACCCGGCGACCGCGACGGCCCTGCCGGTCGCAGGCGGTGCAATCACCACCCCGAATCCCGTCGGCGGCATCCTCCTCACCGGCTGGACCGCCACCCGCCCCGACTGCATTTTCGTCACCGACCCGATGGGCACCGTGACGGGCGCCGGAGTCACCGGACTTCCCTCCCCCGCACCGGGAATCCCCGACGGCCAGGGTTGGCAAGCAACCGCCCGGCAGAGCGCAGGTCCGGTCACGGTCTACGCGGGACTGGGTGGGCGGTTCTACCGTCTGCAGCAGAAGGAATAGCCGGGCAGGCGCCGGGACGGGCAGTGGCGGAAGACTGCCAGGTAGTCGCGGCGCTCGCACCGCACCTGGGATGACGGAACGGTTCCTGACGGGGGACGGGCGTCGCTGCGTGAAGCTCGTTCCCGGCTACTGAGCCTCCGTCGTCCAGCCGATCTCCAGGGAAATTTCCTGGACGGCCTCAAGGATTCCATCCGTTTCCGAAGCAGCGATGTGCAGAAATGTACCGTCACAACCGGGCAGCCAGATCATCTCCGGACGATCAACCGGCCCGAATACGAGCGCAACGTGACCCAGCCACCAGATGTCCTCGTCGACCGATGCCATGAACTCGACCAAAGCATCGGCCGCAATTCGAGTTTTCCTCCGGTGCCAGGTGATCTGGCACGGCTTGAGTCCCTTCGCAGTCGCCGCAGCCATGGACCGGAGCACTCGGCGCTTCTGCTCCGTCGTCGCGTTACCCGGCCACTGCAAGTCCAGCGATTCCAGACGCATGGAACCCGTTTCCTTCAGCAAGAACGACGGGGCGTTCTCCCCGAACTCATCAGCGCTTTCCCGGAAAGTGACCATTACCGGGTCCTCTTCCGTCAGCCAGGTCACGATTCCACCGGGACGTAGCCACCCCCGACTCGAGCAGAGGCGAGATCGGCGTGCACAGACGACGTGGTCACGAATAGACCCTGGACCACCCGGACAAAGGAACCGTCGAGCGGAAAGACGAGCACCGGCTTCGATCGGTAGTTCCCGCGCAGAACCAGCCCCTTCCGCAGGTTGTCGAGGAATTCGATGATGTCGCGTTCGATCTCCGTCACGAATTCTTGCTGATCTTCCCGCGATATGTCATACAGATCGGAGTCGATTTCGTATATGACGGACCTGTCGCGAACCGGATCCGCTGACTCGAACTCCAGCCCGAGCCAGTTGCCCGGATCGACATTCACCGTGGCCTGCCAAGTCGCCCCATTCAACTGCCACTGTCGCGAACCATCGGTGACCTCCACCGTCCAGGTGGTCGTCGCCTGGAGCTCGCGGAGGAAATCCAGGAGCGCCGCCCCGGCTGCCATAAATCCACCGCCCCATGCGATCAACTGTCGCTCGAGGCTATCCCGGACCTGCGCTCGCGGGCGAACCCATTCCGGGGTTGCCCTCCGCCGGTACTCAGTGATACTTTGTACCAGTAGTCAACGACACTGAGTAGCAGGAAGGGGGTGCTTCATGGGCAAGCAGATGACGGAGATCCTCAAGGGCACGTTGGAAGGCATCGTCCTCGCGGTCCTGTCCGGGCGGCCGGCGTACGGCTACGAGATCACGGCGTGGCTGCGTGACCAGGGCTTCTCCGATATCGCCGAAGGCACGATCTACGCGCTGCTGGTCCGGGTCGAGCGGCACGGGTTCGTCGACGTGGAGAAGGTCTCGTCGGAGAAGGGCCCGCCGCGGAAGGTGTACTCGCTCAACACTCGTGGCCGCGACTACCTCGACGAGTTCTGGAAGACCTGGGGCTTCCTCGTGGAACGGCTCGAACAACTCCGAGAAGGGGGAAGATGACCATGTCCGACACATCAACCCGGCAGGCGCCGGTGATCCAGGTGCAGAACCTGACGAAGGCGTACGGGAAGCTGGAGGTGCTGCGCGGCGTCGACTTCGAAGTGGCGCGTGGCAGCATCTTCGCGCTGCTGGGCTCGAACGGCGCGGGCAAGACCACCATCGTGAACATCCTGTCCACGCTGCTCCGAGCCGACTCCGGTACCGCCGGGGTCAACGGCTTCGACGTCGCGCGCCGTCCCGCGGACGTGCGGAAGTCGATCAGCCTGACCGGCCAGTTCGCGGCCGTCGACGAAATCCTCAGTGGACGCGAGAATCTCGTGCTGGTGGCCCGGTTGCGGCACGTCGCCAAACCCGCGTCGGTCGCGGACGACCTGCTCGAGCGTTTCTCGCTGACCGAGGCGGCCGGGCGGAAGGTCGCGACGTACTCCGGTGGCATGCGCCGCCGACTCGACATCGCGATGAGCCTCATCGGGAACCCGCCGGTCATCTTCCTCGACGAGCCGACGACCGGGCTCGACCCGCAGGCGCGCATCGAGGTGTGGAATGCCGTCCGGACCCTGTCCGCGGGCGGTACGACGGTACTCCTGACCACGCAGTACCTCGACGAGGCCGAGCAGCTCGCCGACCGGATCGCGATCCTGCACGAGGGACGGATCATCGTGAACGGCACGCTCGCCGAGCTCAAAAAGCTTCTCCCGCCGGCAAAAGTGGAATACGTCGAGAAGCAGCCGAGCCTCGAAGACGTCTTCCTCGCCCTCGTCGGCGACTCCGCAGCCGGCGCTACCCGACAGGAGACCCGCGCATGAGCACGCATGTCATCGGCGACACCGCCGTCCTCACCGGACGGTCGCTGAAACACGTCACCCGCAGCATGGACACCATCATCACGACCGCGATCATCCCGATCGCGATGATGCTGTTGTTCGTCTACGTGTTCGGCGGAGCCATCAGCCAAGGCGCCAGCAGCGGCGCGTACGTGGGCTATCTGCTGCCGGGCATCCTGCTCATGACAGTGGCCTCGGGCATCTCGTACACCGCGTTCCGGCTCTTCACCGACATGACCACGGGGATCTTCAAACGGTTCCAGTCCATGCCGATCGCGCGCTCGGGCGTGCTTTGGTCGCACGTGCTGACGTCGCTGATCGCCAACATCATCTCCGTCGCCGTGGTCTTCGGCGTCGCGTTCCTCATGGGCTTCCGCACCGGCGCTGGCGTGGGCGCATGGCTCGCGGTGGCCGGAATTCTGCTCCTGTTCACCTTCGCGTTGACCTGGGTCGCCGTCATCCCCGGCCTCACCGCGAAATCGATCTCCGGCGCGAGCGCGTTCTCCTACCCGCTGATCTTCCTGCCGTTCATCAGCTCGGCGTTCGTACCCACGGCCACGATGCCCGGCCCGGTGCGCTGGTTCGCCGACAACCAGCCGGTGACCCCCATCGTCAACACGATCCGCACCCTGTTCGCCGAGCAGCCGGTCACCGGCGACATCTGGGTCGCGCTCGCCTGGATGGCCGGAATCCTCGTCGCCGCTTTCGCGCTCGCCATGGTCGTCTACCGCCGCAAGATTTCCTGACAGTCCCACCACGGATCGACAAGCCTCGAGGAGGTACGGAAATGAATTTCTGGGAGACCATCACGGGAAGCGATCTCACCAGGGAATGGAAAACGTTCGAAACACGGGCGGAAGCATTACCGGACGACTACCGGTCGGCGTGGGAGAAGATCAAGGCCCACCTCACTCCCTATTCGGACTTCACCGGCCGCAACCTGATGCCGATTCTCGACGGCGCTCTCGGCCTGCTCGAAGAAACCGCATCCGACGGCCAGAACATCCACGACGTACTCGGCGACGACATCGCAGCCTTCTGCGCAGCACTGGCCGGCGGCGAAGGAGCCCGCAGCTATCGCGACCGATGGCGTAAGCAACTCAACCGGAATGTCGCCCGGAAATTGGCCCAGTTAGGAGATTGACGTGGGTATCCAGGACATCATCCAAGGCAAGAAACAGTGGCGGGCACACCTGGCACGGGTCAAGAAACTCCCGCCGGACTACCAGGTTGTCTACCAGGAAATGCAGAAGTACTTCTTCAAGGTCGGCCCGGTCGAGCTGACCGAGGGCTCCCTCCTCCAGGGGATCGTCGACTTCTTCGAGGAAGGTGCCGCGGCCGGTAAGGGGGTTCTGGAACTGATCGGCGACGACGTCGCAGCATTCTGCGACGATCTGGTGAAGGATTCGCCCACGTATGCGGACATTTACCAGGAGTCCATCAGTAGGAAAACGGGCAAGGCCAAGAAGTCACCGGAATGAAGTGTTCCGGACGTCGGGTCACTGCCGGAACAGGGACTTTCCCGTCTTGGAGCGGACGAATCCCAGATCAGGGTCACGGAAGACGATCCGCACGGCTCGCGGGCTCCGGCATTCGTCGACAGCGAGCCACCATGTGACGTCGGCAGCCAGGTGCGGACACGCGCCGACTCCACGCCAGCAAGCGCCGATTCGTAGTCAGATGACATGAGCGCCGACCACCGGCGTTCCCCGACTGGGGCTCTGGTTTTCCTGCGACCACAAAGGGCAGGGGCGAATAGTTGGTCTCCAGCATTTCTCACTTTACCCATGGAGGTGGATAATGAGCTTCCTGCGAGATTGCACGACCAAATGGTAACGAAGTCCCCCAAGATCTCACGCATCAGCAACGTGCTGTGCGCAGCGGCTCGACCTGGCATCCGGGGGTGAGGGTAGGGCCGGGGACGTCGCCGTCGCAGGCCATGCCCGAACCCCGCCCGAGAAACGGTCAACTCTCCTCCCCGGCCGGATACGCCAGATCCACCGGCTGCTCCGCAGGTGGGCCGTCCAGCCACCACTGGCCTGCGACCCGCACGAAGCGATACCAGCGGTGATCCTGGCCGTACCGGATCTGTACCCCACCTACCGTCACTCGGTTTCGCCACACTTTCAGCTCGCCCGGTAGTCCCGCGTCGGCCAGTTCTCGGCGGGCTTCCGTCAGCTGGCCGGGGCCTGGGGTCCATACGTCGCGCAAGGCGGACAGGCCCGTGCGGCCTGCTTCGCGCCATGCTTGGGCCCAGCCGATCAGTTCGGAGGGCGCCATGGAGGCCGCTTCGGCCAGGCCGAAGAGGTCTGCGCCGCGGCCGGCGGCTCGGCGGGCCAGGTCTTCCTCGAACGTCAGGTCGGCCATGGGATCGCCGGAGAGCAGGGCGAAAGCCAGGGACGCGGCGTCGGCGGCCAGGGTCGTCAGGGCGGCGGACGTCCAGCCGGTGCGGGCGGGTGGGTCCGGATCCAGGATTGCGGGCGGACCCGGCTCGTGCGGGACTTCGGGCAAAGGCGGTAGCGGCGCAACGCGGCGGGCGTAGGCCTTTTTCGGGGTCAGGCCTACTTCCGGAGGGCGCGAGGGCTTCGACGGCGTGCGCAATTCCCGCAATCGGGCCAATACCTCGTCGCGGGGGCGGCCGCGCAAGGTGAACAGCACGAACGGGTCGGCGTCGATCTCGTCGGCTACCACGTAGTACACCGCGGCTACGTGTTTACACGGGTTCGCGGTGTCCGGGCAGGAGCAGCGCGGCCGCAGGTCACCGGGGCCGGGCAGCAGGTCCGCGCCTGCTTCGCGGGACTGGGCGGCGAGTTCCTCGGGCAGCTCGCCGTCGAGCAGGGCGGCGGCGTGGCCAAGGCGGCGACCGGCGACGTCGAGCAGCGTGTCCCATTCCCCGGGGCTGAACTGCCGCATCCGGATGGCGACCCGGTACGGGTCCGGACGGCTTCCGCGTACCCACGCAGTGACCTCGCCCGGACTGATCGCCAGCTCGTCGACGACCCCCTTGCGCGCGTACGTACGCCCGCGCGGCAGCCGGTTCGGGTCGAGCCGCGCGCGTTGCTCGAGCGCTTCCACCCACGCCCGGCCCCACCATCGGTGGCCGAACGTACGTCGCGGGGGCATCAGCCGCTCCCCAGCCGGACGAGGTCGGCGAGCTGGTCGTCGGACAGCTCGGTGATCCAGTCCTCCCCTGCCCCGACGACCGCGTCGGCCAGGCCGCGCTTCGTCTCCAGGACCGCGGCGACCCGTTCCTCCAGCGTGCCCTCCGCGATGAGCCGGTGCACCTGCACCGGACGGTCCTGCCCGATCCGGTACGCGCGGTCGGTGGCCTGGTCCTCGACCGCCGGGTTCCACCACCGGTCGTAGTGGATCACGTGCGTGGCCCGGGTGAGGTTGAGCCCGACGCCGCCTGCCTTGAGCGACAACAGGAACACCGGAACCTCGCCGGACTGGAACGCCGCCACCATCTCGTCCCGCCGTTTCGGCCCGACCTCGCCCGACAGCAGCTCCGTGGGCAACCCTCGTTCGGCGAGCCGCCGCTCCAGCAGCCGGCACAGCCGCACGTACTGGCTGAACACCAGCACACTCTCGCCCTCGTCGAGGATCACGTCCAGCAGTTCCTCGAATGCGGCGAGCTTGCCCGACCGTCCGCCGAGCACGCCGCCGCCTTCTTTGAGGTACTGCGCCGGATGGTTGCAGATCTGCTTCAGCTCGGTGAGCAGCTTCAGCACCTGCCCGCGCCGCTGCACACCCTGCGCCTCGCGGATCTGCGCCAGGTTCTCCCGCACCACCGCCTCGTACAACGTGGTCTGCTCCGCGGTGAGCGGTACGTACCGGTCGGTTTCGGTTTTGCGCGGCAGCTCCGGCGCGATGTCCGGGTCGGTTTTGCGGCGGCGCAACAGAAACGGCCGGACGGTGGCCGCCAGCCGACCCGTGACAGTCTCGTCCCGGTCCCGTTCGATCGGCCGCGCGACGGTGCGCCGGAACCTCTCCAGCGGACCGAGCAGCCCGGGCGTGGTCCAGTCCAGCAGCGACCACAGCTCGGTGAGCCGGTTCTCCACCGGCGTGCCGGTGAGCGCCACGCGCGCGGCCGCCGGAACCTGCCGCAGCTCTTTCGCCGTGGCGGACAACGGATTCTTGACGTGCTGTGCCTCGTCCGCGGCGACCACGCCCCAGTCCACTTCGGACAACAGCGCCCGATCCCGGCGCAGCACTCCGTACGTGGCAAGCACTACCTCGTCCGGCGCCAGATCGTCGAGATGCCTGCCGCCACCGTGGAACCGGCGGACCGGGACGCCGGGCGCGAACTTCGCGAACTCGCGTTCCCAGTTGCCCAGCAGGGACGTGGGACACAGCACCAGCGTGGGCCCCGCGGCGAGCTCCCGCCGGTGCAGGTGCAGGGCGATGAGCTGGATCGTCTTGCCCAGTCCCATGTCGTCGGCGAGGCAGGCGCCGAGGCCGAGGCCGGTCATCGTGACGAGCCAGCCGAGCCCGGCCCGCTGGTACGGCCGCAGCGTGGCGGTGAGCCCCGCCGGTTCGGCCACCGGCTCGGGAGCCCGTTCCCGCAGCCGTTCGGCGAGCCCGGACAACGCGGGCTGCGGCGCGAACTCGACCCGTTCGCCGTCGACCTCCAGCTCCCCGGTGAGCGCCGCGGCCAGCGCTTCGGCGCCGGTGAGCTTCGCGCGCCGGGCCCGCATCCGCGCCAGCAACGCCGGATCGAGCTTGACCCACTGTCCCCGCAACCGCACCAGCGGACGTTTGGCTTCCGCCAGCGCCGCGACCTCCTCGTCGGTGAGCTCCGTGCCGCCGAGGCTGAGCCGCCACCGGAACTCCAGCAGGCCGTTGAGCGGAAACGCGGGCCCGGCCTCGCTGCCCGGCGCCTGCGTGACACTCGCCTTCGCCCGTACCTCGCCCGCGAAAAGATCCTTGGGCCACAACACTTCGATCCCCGCGCCGCCGAGTTCGCGGGTGCCGGTGCCGAGCAGGTCGACCACCTCGTCGTCGGAAAGCGCCACCATGGTGGGCGCCGGTTCGGACAGCACCCGCCCGAGCGGCGGCCACGCCCGCGCCCCTCGGCGCAACCCCAGCAACACCTGCGTTTCGACCTGGTCGCCGAGCCGATGCAGCACCGCCTCGGGCGCGTCCCACAGCGTGGCCGCGTCCACGACCAGGCTCGGTTCCAGCGTGGACCGCACCGCCAGTACCCCGGCGAACTCCTCGTCACTCGCCTCGATCCGCAGCAGCAGCTGCGCGCCGTCGGGACTGCGGGCCTCGATCTCGGTGAGCCACGCCGCTCCGTCGGGATCCAGCAGGGTGGGCTGCGGTTCGGCGAAGGCCGCCCCACCTGCGCCGACCGCCGCCGCGGGACTCCGGACGAGCACGTCTGCCGCCGCGTCCCACAATGCCCGTACCAGCGATTCCGGCGAGTGCAACCGGATCCGTTTCACCCCGGACAGCGGGAGCGCGTGTGCCTCCGGAGGCAGCGCGGCGGCCAGGCCGCGCAGGAGCTCCTCGTCCGCGGCGTCGAGCGGGCCGACCCGCCAGGTGCCCAGGCCGGTCGCGGTTGCCGCTGGCCGTAGCCGGCCGCGCGCGACGAGGTTGACACCGGCATTGACCACCGCGGACCAGGCTGCCATCGCGGGGCTTGTCTCGTCCGGTACGACGAGCAGGCGCGGAATGGCGCGCGCAAGGGGCACCAGCCGTGCCGACACCTCGGTGCGGGCGAACTTTCCGCCGCCGGGCAGGATTAGCTGGATCGGGGTGTCCCCGTCGATCTCGTCTCCCCAGAGTGCCAGTACCCCGTCCCGCGGTGGGTCCGCGGGGAGGTAGGTGGCCTGGGTGGTCATGCCGAACTCCACGCCACGCACCGTAGCGTGGACCCCCGACAATTTTGCGCATCCCTTGGCCGCGGGGCGGACGCTGACGTGTAGCGCTGGGAAGGTGCCCTGGCTCGGAGCGTTGCGGTGGGGCACCCCGAAGCTGGATTGTGACGACGGTTTTGGCTTCGGATCGGGGTGCAGGGCCTGGACTGGCTGCCTGGTCCCGGTGGGTGCGCGGGTGCGGCTCGGGTGGTGGGGGAAGGCTGTGAAGGGAACCATGAGGGAATCTGATTCCGTGAAGGTTCCCTTCACGGACGGTCAGCGGGGTAGGCCCAGGATTCGTTCTGCGGTGGCTGACAGCAGGATCTGTGTGGTGCCTCCGGCGATGGACAGGCAGCGGCTCAGCAGGAACTCCTGTGCTGCTGGGGAATCCGGGGTCAGGGTCGGGGCGAGGGTGAGGGCGAATTCGGCTACCTCTTGCCGGTGCCGTACCCCCAGGAGCTTCGCGACCGACGATTCCGCGCCGGGGCCCAGGCCGTCCAGTTGCCGCAGGGTTGCTCGCAGGTCCAGTACCGAAGCTGCGCTTCCCTGTCCGATCAGTGCGCCCAGGCGGTCGCGGTCGATGTCTTCGGCTACCGATTCCAGCAGCGCCTCCAGGTTCTCCCCCATTGCCGGGCCTCGGCCCAGTGCGACGCGTTCGTTCGCCAGCGTCGTGCGCGCCAGTTTCCAGCCTGCGCCGGGTTCGCCGACGACATCCGCGTCCGGGACGAAGACGTCGTCCAGGAAGACCTCGTTGAACACGCTCCGTCCGGTGATCTCGCGCAGTGGCCGCGTGGTGATTCCGGACGACCGCATGTCGACCAGAAAATACGTGATTCCCTTGTGCTTGGGCACTTCCGGGTCGGTGCGGGCGAGGCAGATCGCCCAGTCTGCCTGGCGGGCGAGCGACGTCCACACCTTTTGCCCGGTCAGCAGCCAGCCGCCGTCGGCCCGCTTGGCTGCTGTGCGCAACGATGCGAGATCCGAGCCTGCGCCGGGTTCGCTGAACAGCTGGCACCAGGTCAGCTCGCCCCGCAACGTCGGACCGGCGAACCGTTCGCGTTGTGCCTCAGTGCCGTGGGCGAGGATCGTCGGGACCGCCCAGCCGCCGATCACGAGGTCCGGGCGGCGGATGCCCGCGGACGCCAGCGCGGCGTCGATCCGCAGCTGCGTCGCCGCGTCCGCACCTCGACCATACGGCCGCGGCCAGTGCGGTGCCAGCAGTCCCGCGTCGGCCAGCGCGACGCGGCGGTTTTCCTCTGGCAGTGCAGCGACTTCCGCAACCAGACGGGCATCCTCGCCGACGTCCACCCCGAGCGTCCGTCGCCGCCCCGCCAATGCCAGGTCAGCCGCCCGTTTCCGCCACCATCGCGAACCGCCGAGCCACTGCCGCAACACCAACGCGCGACGCAGGTACAGGTGTGCGTCGTGCTCCCAGGTGAACCCGATTCCGCCGAGTACCTGGATGCAGTCCTTCGCGTTCTCGACCGCCGCGTCCAGCGCCACGGCCGCCGCGCTCGCTGCCGCCAGTGGGTCACCGACCGCGCTGGCAGCGTCCCAGGCCAGCGCCTCCGCGGCTTCGGCACGGCACAACATCTCCGCGCACAAATGTTTCACTGCCTGGAAAGCCCCGATCACCTGCCCGAACTGCTCGCGGACCTTCGCGTACTCGACAGTCGTCGTCAGGCACCAGCGCGCCACTCCCGCCGCCTCGGCGACCGCGAGCGTCGCGGCGAGATCGCGGACGTCCGGCAGGTCCAGCACCTCCCCCTCGCCACGCCGGACCCGCGCGAGCGGACGGGAGAAATCGAAGGGTGCCAACGGTTCCACCGCCCCCGGCGGCACCAGCACGTACCGCTCGCCACGCGGCACCAGCAGCCACGACCCGGCGTCGGCACCGGGTACGACGTCCGATTCGGCCAGCTGCACCGCGACCCGCGCGGTCCCGTCGGCGATCTCGGTCGCGAGGTCTTTCGCCTGGCCGGCAAGGAGAAGCCCGGCCAGCGCGGTGCTCAGCAGCGGCCCGGGTACCAGCGCTTCGGCCGCCGCCGCGAGCCCGGCGGCGAGGTCCGCGACTGTCCCGTCCGCGCCGTTCACCGACGCCGGCAGCGCGACCCCGGTCAACCCCAGGGCCGCGAACCCGTCCGGCAGCCCGGCACCGGACGTTTCCGCCGCGCGCACGGCCGCGATCGGATCGTGGGCTGCCGCCCAAGCGCGCACCGCGGCGGCGAGAGCGGTCTGGTCCTCGGTGAGTGCGACCGGCATCGGCCCTCCTCGCGGGTGGTCACGGAGCTACTCGCGAGTGTAGAACGTGTTACAGTTTTTTGGCCAGCGGGTCGGCCGGGGAACCGCTCTCCAGGGCAGGTAGGCTGAACGGCGAACTGGAACGAGTTCCGCACGAACAGGGAGAGTGCCGATGCCGGGGAAGGCGAAGGCTCCGGTGGCGAAGGCGCGGGCGAACGGCCTCGGCGCCATGGGCGACGAGCTGGGGTCCCCGTCCCAGCGCGACCGCCGCCGCCGCATCATCGACGCCACGCTCGCGCTCGCCTCCAAGGGCGGCTACGACGCGGTGCAGATGCGCGCCGTGGCCGAGAAGGCCGACGTCGCGCTGGGCACGTTGTACCGCTACTTCCCGTCGAAGATCCACCTGCTCGTGTCGGGCCTGGCGCAGCAGTTCGAGCGCGCGCACGAGAAACTCGAACGCAGCGCGATCCCCGGCGACACCCCGGCCGAACGCCTGATGTTCGTCCTGGGCCGCAACACCCGCCTCATGCAGCGCGACCCGCATCTCACCGAGGCGATGGTGCGCGCGTTCATGTTCGCCGACACGTCCGCGGCCGCCGAGGTGGAACAGGTCGGCAGGCTCATGGAAGACATGTTCGCGAGCGCCATGGGCATCGACGAGCCCACCGAATCCGACCGCGACATCTTCCACGTGGTCGCCGACGTCTGGATGGCCAACCTGGTCGCCTGGGTCACCCGGCGCGCCTCGGCCGCCGACGTGGCCAACCGCCTGGAACTCTCCGTACACCTGCTGCTGGACAAATAACCGTCCGTGAAGGGAACCATCAGGGAATCAGATTCCGTGATGGTTCCCTTCACGGACTTCGAAGACGCGGCAGACGTCAGCGGGACTCCGCGGCAAGACGGGCAAAATCGTCCAGCGCCACCAAAGTCTCCGCCTCCGGCAAGGTCGGCAGCAGGAACGTGAACCGATCCAGCCCGGCCTCCGCGTACTGCCGGATCACCTCCGCGTCGGCCCGTCCGCCGAAGATCGTCGACGGCATCTCCGGACGGCCCTGCTCCGCCAGCCACTCGCGGATCAGGCGGACCTTCTCCGGCCGCACCACCCCGGTCGGCAGCCACGCGTCCCCGCGCTCGGACACCCGGCGCAACGCCGCCCGGCTGGACCCGCCGACGTAGATCGGCGGATGCGGCGTCTGCACCGGCTTCGGCCACGAGAACACCGGATCGAAGTCGACGTGCTTGCCGTGGAACTCCGCCTGCTCCCGGGTCCAGATCTCCTTCACCGCGTCGATCTGCTCGTCCAGCAACGCCCCGCGGGTACGCGGATCCGTGCCGTGATCGACCATTTCCTCGATGTTCCACCCCACCCCGACGCCGAACGCGGCCCGGCCCCTCGACACCAGATCGAGTGACGCAACCTCCTTCGCCGCGTGGAAGACGTCCCGCTGGATCAGCAGCGCCACCCCGGTCGCCAGCACGAGCTCCGACGTGTTCACCGCGGCCGCGGTGAGGGCCACGAACGGGTCGAGGGTGCGGTAGTAGACGCGGGGCAGGTCCTCCCCGCCGGGGTACGGCGTCTCGCGGCTCACCGGGATGTGCGAGTGCTCCGCAAGGAAAAGCGAGTCGAAACCACGCTCCTCCAGTGCTTCGCCCAGCACGTCGGGCCGGATGCCTTCGTCGGTCACGAACGTGGAGATCCCGAAGTCCATACCTCGTTGTACTCCGCGGACCGGGTGCAGTATTCCCGGAACGGTTGACAGGTCACCGGACGAGTCGGCTAACGTAAAATCATCAACCGTTGAATAGGAGACAGGCGATGAACGTGCCAGACGTCGACTTCGAGGAGATCTACCAGGGCAAGTCCCCGATCGGCGACACGATTCCGTGGGACATCGACGGTCCACAGCCCGCGCTCGTCGCCCTCGAGGCGGCCGGCGGGTTCCGGGGCGAGGTGCTCGACATCGGTTGCGGACTCGGCGACAACGCGATCTTCCTCGCGTCCCGCGGACACCGCGTCACCGGTCTCGACGGCGCGCCGACTGCGCTGGCGCGAGCACGTGAAGGCGCCGCGAAGCGAGGCTTGAACATCACCTTCGCGCAGGCTGACGCAACACGCCTCGAAGGCTACGAAGGCCGTTTCGACACCGTGCTCGACAGCGCGCTCTACCACTGTCTCGACGAAGACGCACGGCACGCGTACGTGGCATCGCTGGTGCGCGCAACGAAACCCGACGCACAGCTGCACCTGTTCTGCTTCGCGGACACTGTGCCCGACGGCTTCCCCGCGCCGAGCCGCGTGAGCGAGCAGAACCTTCGCGAGACTGTGGGACCCAGCTGGACGTTCCGCACACTGGAGCAGGTCAGCTACACCACCGCAATGACGCGCGACAGCCTCAGCCAGGCGCTCGCCGCCTTAGCGCCCGACGAGCAGCTGGACACCGCGTCGCTCGACACCGACGAGCAGGGCCGCGTCCTCGTCCCGATGTGGCACCTGGCCGCGACCCGCGCGTAAGCGTCAGACGTTGCGCCGATACTGCCCGCCGACCTCGAAGAACGTGTCGGTGATCTGACCGAGCGAGCACACCCGCGCGGCATCCATCAGCACGTCGAACAGGTTGCCGCCGCGGGTTGCCGCTTCGCGCAGCGTCTTGAGCGCCTGCTGTGCTTCCTCGCGGTGCCGGTGCTGGAAGTCGGCGAGCCGGTGCAGCTGCGACTGCTTCTCGTCCTCGGTCGCGCGCGCCAGCTCCACCTCGACCTCGTCCTCGCCCTCCTTCGGGTTGCGGAAGGTGTTGACGCCGATGATCGGCAGCGACCCGTCGTGCTTCTTGCCCTCGTACAGCATCGATTCGTCCTGGATCCGCCCGCGCTGGTACCCGGTTTCCATCGCGCCGAGCACGCCGCCGCGCTCTGAGATCCGGTCGAACTCGGTGAGCACGGCCTCCTCGACCAGGTCGGTGAGCTCGTCGATCACGAACGAACCCTGCAGCGGGTTCTCGTTCTTCGACAGGCCCCACTCCTTGTTGATGATCATCTGGATGGCCATCGCCCGGCGCACCGACGACTCCGACGGCGTGGTGATCGCCTCGTCGAAAGCGTTGGTGTGCAAGGAGTTCGCGTTGTCGTACAGCGCGCACAGGGCCTGCAGCGTGGTGCGGATGTCGTTGAAGCTCATCTCCTGCGCGTGCAGGGAGCGGCCCGAGGTCTGCACGTGGTACTTGAGCTTCTGCGACCTGTCGTTGGCGCCGTACCGCTCGCGCATCGCCACCGCCCAGATCCGCCGCGCGACCCGGCCGAGCACCGAGTACTCGGCGTCCATCCCGTTGGAGAAGAAGAACGACAGGTTGGGCGCGAAGTCGTCGATGTCCATCCCGCGGGCCAGGTACGACTCGACGTAGGTGAACCCGTTGGCGAGTGTGAAGGCCAGCTGCGAGATCGGGTTCGCCCCGGCCTCGGCGATGTGGTACCCGGAGATCGAGACCGAGTAGAAGTTGCGCACGCCGTGCCGGATGAACCACTCCTGGATGTCGGCCATCATCCGCAGGCTGAACTCGGTGGAGAAGATGCAGGTGTTCTGGCCCTGGTCCTCCTTGAGGATGTCCGCCTGCACGGTGCCGCGCACGTTCTGCAGCGCCCATTCCCGCAGCTCGGCGGCCTCGGCTTCGGACGGCTCCCGTCCGTGCTCCGCGCGGAACGCGGCGAACCTCTGGTCGATCGCGGTGTTCAGGAAGAACGCCAGGATCGTGGGCGCGGGGCCGTTGATCGTCATCGACACCGACGTGCTCGGCGCGGTGAGGTCGAAGCCGTCGTAGAGCTCCTTCATGTCTTCCAGCGTCGCAATGGAGACGCCGGACGTGCCGACCTTGCCGTAGATGTCCGGGCGGGTGGCCGGGTCGTGGCCGTACAGCGTGACCGAGTCGAAGGCCGTCGACAGCCGCTTGGCGTCGGAATCGGCCGACAGCAGCTTGAACCGGCGGTTGGTGCGGAACGGGTCGCCCTCGCCGGCGAACATCCGCGCCGGGTCCTCGCCCTCCCGCTTGAACGGGAACACGCCAGCGGTGTACGGGAAGTAACCCGGCAGGTTCTCGCGGCGCAGGAACGAAAGCAGCTCGCCGGTGTCGGTGTATCGCGGCAGCGCAACACGCGGGATCCGGTTGCCGGACAACGTTTCCCGCCACAGCTGGGTACGCAGCTCCTTGTCGCGGATCTTCACCACGAGCTCCTCCTCGCGGTAGTCCGCGGCCAGCGCCCGGAACCTCTCGAGGAGCTTTGTCGACTCGCCGTCCACATCGGACTCCGCGGCGGCGAGCAGGCCGTCCAGCGCGTCGGTGCTCGCGTCCACCTCGGCCAGCGCCGTCCGCGCCTCGGCCAGGTGCTCGTGCTTGCGGACCGCGGCGACCTGCTTTCCGGTCTCCGCGTGGTACCCGCGCACGGTCTCGGAAATGTCGGCGAGATAGCGCGAGCGGCTGCCCGGGATGACCGTGCTGGCGTCCGTGGAAACCTTGCCCGGCACCGCAGGCAGCACCCCGGCCGACACGGACAGGCCGCGCTCGGCAAGCACGTCACGCAAATGCTGGTACAACGCCGTGACGCCGTCGTCGTTGAACTTCGCCGCACTCGTGCCGTACACCGGCATTTCCTCCGGCGCGGAGCCGAATGCCTCGCGGTTACGCACGAGCTGGCGCGCAACGTCACGCCGCGCGTCTTCGGCACCGCGACGCTCGAACTTGTTGATCGCGACCGCGTCGGCGAAGTCGAGCATGTCGATCTTCTCCAGCTGCGACGCGGCGCCGAACTCCGGCGTCATCACGTACAGCGACTCGTCCACGTAGTCGACGATGCCCGCGTCTCCCTGGCCGATACCCGGAGTCTCCACGATCACCAGGTCATACCCGGCGGCCTTGCACGCGAGGATCGACTCGCGCAGCCCGGCCGGGATCTCACCGCTGGTCGTCCGGGTCGCGAGGGAACGGAAGTACACCGGAGAGCCGTCGAGGCAGTTCATCCGGATCCGGTCGCCGAGCAGCGCACCGCCGCCCTTGCGCCGCGACGGGTCCACCGCGAGCACCGCAATGCGCAGCTTGTCTTCCTGGTCGAGACGGAAACGGCGGATGAGCTCGTCGGTGAGCGAGGACTTGCCCGACCCGCCGGTGCCGGTGATGCCCAGCACCGGAACCTGCCGCTGTCCCGCCGCCTCGGTGATCGCCGACAGCCATTCCGCGGGCAGGTTTTCGCGCTGCAGCTGGGTGATCACCCGCGCGAGCGCCGGGACCTCGCCCGACAGCAGCTTGTCCACCGACTCCGGCGGCTGGGTGGACAGGTCGCTGTCGCAGGCCTCGATCATCGAGTTGATCATGCCCGGCAGGCCCATCTCGTACCCGTCCTCGGGCGAGAAGATCCGGGCCACGCCGCGGGAATGCAGCAGGTCGATCTCCTCGCGCACGATGACGCCGCCACCGCCGCCGAACACCTTGATGTGCCCGGCCCCGCGTTCGCCGAGCAGCTCCACGAGGTAGCTGAAGTACTCGACGTGCCCGCCCTGGTACGCGGAAACGGCGATCCCCTGCACGTCCTCGGCGATGGCCGCGGTGGCCACCTCGTCGACCGACCGGTTGTGGCCGAGATGCACCACCTCCGCCCCCTGCGACTGCAGGATCCGGCGCATGATGTTGATCGAGGCGTCGTGGCCGTCGAACAGGCTCGAAGCCGTGACGAACCGGACCGGGTTCACGGGACGGTACAGGTCGCTGGCGCTCATCCCTCCAAAATACTAGGACTTCCTACTATTGGAAACCCGAGCGGCGGTGACCCGGCTCTCAGCAGGGGGTTGACAGCCGTTCTATATTCAACCTGTCAGTTAATTAACCAAGTGATTGAGCACCGATGGCGACCGATCAGCTGAGCACCACCTTCGCCGCGCTGGCGGACCCGACCCGGCGCGCGATCCTCGCCCGGCTCACCGAGGGCGAGGCCACCGTCAACGAGCTCGCGGCCCCGTTCGAGGTCAGCCTGCAGGCAGTGTCGAAACACCTGAAGGTGCTGGAACAGGCCGGGCTGATCAGCCGTGGCCGGACGCGCCAGTGGCGGCCCTGCCGGCTGGAGGCGGCGCCGCTCGCGGGCGTCGCCGGCTGGGTCGCGGAGTACCGCCGGTTCTGGGAAGCCGGGTTCGACCGCTTGGACGAGCATCTGCGGCAGCTGCAAGCTCCGCGAAAGGAGACTGGGGAATGACTTCGGACCTCACCATCGTGCGCGTGTTCGACGCGCCGCGAGACCTCGTGTTCCGCGCCTGGACCGACGCCGACCAGCTGGCGAACTGGCTCGGCCCGGAGAAGTTCCTGGCCTCGGAGGTGGTCACCGACCCGCGTCCGGGCGGCGCCTGGAAGGGCCGGATCCGCAGCGAGGAGTACGGCGTGGACCGGCGGATGTCCGGGGTGTACCGCGAGGTCACTCCCCCGTCGCGGCTCGTGTTCACCTACCGCTGGGACGTCCCGGACGACGAGGTGGGCGAAACGGTCATCACGGTCACGCTCGCCGACCTGGACGGCAAGACCGAGATGACGTTCCACCAGACGCCGTTCCCGAACGAGGCCGAGCAGGAAGGCCACCGGTACGGCTGGATGTCGGCCTTCGAGGACCTGACACGCAGCTTGGCGGCAGTCCGATGACCGCGGTGGTGTCCCCGGAGGAGTGGGCTCGGGCGCGGGAATCCTTGCTGCGCAAGGAAAAGGACACACAGCCTGCTCGACCTGTTCGACGGCCGCCGCCAGCTGATCGGCTACCACTTCATGCGGTACCCCGGTGACGAAGCGGGCTACCCCGGCTGTTCCCTGCTCGTGGACAGCATGGGTCATCCGGCACACCTGCATGCCCGTGACGTGACGCTCACCGTCGTCGCCCCGGCGAAGACGTCTTCCGCACCTGCTTCACGTCCGGCCGCGGTGGCGGCCAGTTCGTGTCGAACCTGCGCTGCCGCGGCGGCGGCGACGCGCCGAGCAGCTGGTGGCGGCGGCACGACGAATACCGGAAAGAGTACTGAAAAACTCTCCCCGGCGGTGTCCGGTCGGCCATGATGGCTCCGACCCCCTGGTGACCGGCGCCTGCGAAAGGCGTCCACCACGGAGAAGGAGCACGTCATGGCCGACCTGATCTTCATGGTCCACACCTCGCTCGACGGCTGCGTCGAGGGTCCCGCCGGCGAGTTCGACTGGCCACAGATGGGGCCGGAGCTGTCCGGTTATTCCCATGAGCTGTCCGAGCGCGCGGCGATGTTCGCCTACGGCCGCCGGGTCTGGGAGATGATGGCGAGCTACTGGCCCGACGCCGAGTCCATTTCGGACCATCCGCACGACATCGCGTTCGCGCCGGTGTGGCGGAAGAAGCCCAAGCTCGTGTTCTCGCGCACGCTGACCTCGGCGGAGTGGGGAACCGAGGTGGCGAACGGCGATCTCACCGAGGAGGTGGCCGCGCGGAAAGCCGCCGCGGGCGGGGACATCGTGATGATGGGCGGGCACGTCCTCGCCGCCGAGATGGGGCGGCGCGGGCTCATCGACGAGTACCAGGTGTTCGTGCACCCGGTGGTGCTCGGCGGGGACAAACGCCCGTTCGCGCCGGACGCCGACCGGATCGGACTCACCCTGCTGGAGACGCGCACGTTCGACGGCGCGGTGGTGCTGCTGCGGTACCGGAAAGGGTGACCACCGGGGAGGCGCCGGGTCACGCTGCGGTGACCCGGCGGCCGCTCAGTGGCTGGCCTTCGCCGCCCGCAGCGCGATCCACTGCCGCATCGCGTACTCGACGAGCGTGATCAGCGTCTGCTTGGTCGATTCGCGCTCCCGGGCGTCGCAGCGGACGATCGGGATGCTCGGGTCGATCGAGAGCGCCTCGCGCACGTCGTTGATGTCGTGCTCCAGTACGCCGTCGAACGTGTTGACGCCGACGATGTAGGGCAGGCCGCGGTCCTCGAAGAAGTCGATCGGGGCGAACGAATCCGCCAGCCGCCGCGTGTCGGCGAGCACGACCGCCCCGATCGCGCCGCGCACGAGGTCGTCCCACATGAACCAGAACCGCTGCTGCCCTGGCGTGCCGAACAGGTAGAGGATCAGGTCCGCGTCGAGCGACACGCGGCCGAAGTCCATGGCGACCGTGGTGGTCGTCTTGTGCGGGGTCTGGTCGAGGTTGTCGATGCCCCGGCTGGCATCGGTCATCATCGCCTCGGTGGTGAGCGGGACGATTTCCGACACCGAACCCACGAAGGTCGTCTTGCCCGCCCCGAAACCGCCTGCCACCACGATCTTCGCCGATGTCATGGTCGGGGGCGCGGTTTCCCGCGGTTCCTTAAAGCCGACGGAGTCCACTCAAAACCCTTTCCATCAACATCAAGTGTGCTTCTGCGCCGTCCTGGCCCGAGATCGTCCGGTGCACGGTGACGAGGCCCGCGTCGGCCGCGTCGCTGATCAGCACCCTGGCGACCCCCAGCGGCACCCTGAGCGCCGCCGCGATCTCGGCCACCGAACGCGGGGTCCGGCATTCTTCCATGATCGAGATGCTCTCGATCTGTTCCGCGGCCGCCTGGGGGAAACCCCCCGCGGCCACGTGGTCCTTGGTGGAGATCAGGGTCTCCAGCTCGAGCGCGTAGTTCGCCCTGGTGCGCCCGCCGGTGAGAGCGTACGGCCGCACGATCGCCGTCTCCTCGGCCGGGTCCACCCGTTCGGGACGCTCGGGCCTGCTGAACGCCGACGGCATCGAGAACTCTCCGCTCGGCGGTCCCGGGTCGAAGAGCCCGCCTGGTCTGGGGCCGTCGGAGTCCGTACTGCCCGGTGGAGAGACGAGAGAGGTCACACCATCTCCTTGGTCGGCCGGCGGAGGTACCGCCGGCGGGTCCGCCGCCGCATGTGCTCCTGCGACGGGCGGCACGGGGGACTGGGATTCCTTCGTTTCCTTGCCGCTCTTCTTCCGTTTTCTCCGGGAACGGCCCGAATCGAGGCTGAAACCGTTGAGGACGTCGGCAAAAGTGCCGTCGTCACCGGCGCCGGGCGCCTCCCCGCGCGGGGGCTCGCCGCCGTCTCCCGGCTCTCCGCCGAACAATCCGGACCCCTGGCTCATCGCGCCATCATCCCACCGGTTCGCCGATCAGCGAGCCACCGGCACCCTGCAGCTGGGCGCGCAGTTCCGGGGTGAGGATCTGGCCGACCCGGTCGACCAGCATCGTCATCTCGTAGGCGACCTGCCCGATGTCGCAGTTCGGCGCGGCGAGGATGGCGAGGCACGATCCGTCGCTGATCGACATCAGCACCATGATGCCGAGCTCCATCTCGACGACGGTCTCGCGCACTGTGCCCGCCTCGAAGCACCGCGCGGCGCCCTGGGTGAGGCTGACGAGCCCGGACGCCACGGCGGCGAGCTGGTCGGCGCGGTCGAGCGGCAGCCGGTTGGAGGCCGTCAGCAGGAGACCGTCGGCCGACACGACGACGGCGTGCGCGACGCCAGGGACGCGCTCGGCGAAGTCGTTCACCAGCCAGCCGAACTGGTTCTGCTGCGGCTGGGCCGCATTCGGCGAGGTCATTCACCCTCCAGTGTTTCGTGGTTCGTCTCGGCGGCCTGCGCGGTGCGGTGCCTGCCGCGCTGGATGCCCTGCTGGAAACTGCTCAGGCGACCACGCACGTCGTGCGCGTCGCGGGACGGACGGGGACTCGCCGCCCCGGAAGGCGCCGGTGCGCTCCCGGGGAGAAGCTGCTCTCCACGGCGGCGCCGGGGCAATCCTGCCGAAGTGAACGACGTAGGTGCCGACTGGGACACGGCTTGGACCGTCCGCCACCCGTCATCCGAGCCGAAGTTCCACTCAGCGGCGTCATCGGGACCGGGTGCGGTGGCATCGGCCGGGGTGCTCTGCGGCTGGCCCGCCGAGGAGCGCGATGTACCTTGCGCCGGGACCCCGGGCGGCGCGACACCGGGGGGGCTCGCCGGACCGGGCACCACTGGCGCCACGGCCTGACCCGCAGCCGTGGTTTGCGCCGCCGCTTGTCCCGGCACGTTCTGTCCCGGCGTGGCTTGGCCAGGCGCGGTCTGTCCCAGTGCGGTCTGACCCGGCGTGGCTTGGCCAGGCGCAGTGTGGCCCGGTGCGGTCTGGCCTGGCGCGGTCTGGCCTGGCGCGGTCTGACCCGGCGCAGCTTGGCCAGGCACGGTCTGACCCGGCGCAGTCTGGCCTGGCAAGGCTTGACCCGGCGCCGTCCGGTCGGCCGCAGTGCCCGGCTGTCCTGGCGTGACGGTCTGGCCGGTGGTGCTCGAAACCTGCCCCGGAGCCGGGGTCTGGCCGGTCGTCAGGCCGGAGGCTTGCCCCGGCAGGACGGGCTGGCCGGGCGTAGCGCCCGGCAGCTGTCCCGGCGTACCGGTCTGGTCGGTCTCGGCGCCGGAAGGCTGTCCCGGGGCGGCAGTCTTTCCTTGCGCGGCCTGGGTTTGCGCTTGAGCTGCGGCCTGCGCCGCAGCCGGGGTCTGCGCGGTACCCGCCACCGCGGCCTCCAGCCCGGCGACTGCGGCCGGGACCTGGTCCGGGTCGGCAGGCGGGGCGGGCGGCAGGCTGCTCGCGCCCTTGCGGCGGGTGGGCAGGCTGTCCGGCTTGTCCGGGCGGACCGTCAGATCTCCTTGCGGCGCAAGCCTTTCCGCGCTCACCGCACCGGCGGGCTGCTGCGGCCAGCCGCCGTTCGGGTCGAAGGCCGGAGGTACGGCCGTCTCGTCGGTTCCGGCTTCTCCCCAGTTCGGGCCGGCGAACGCCGCGGCCGAACCCGGGGTGCGCTGCGGCATCCCGTCGGCGCGGGCCGGATCGGTCGGCCCGCCGAACGCACCGGCGACCGTCTGCCGCCGCCGGATCGCCGTTTCGTGACCCGGCGGGTGTTCTGCCGTGGTGCCGGGAGGTGCCGCAGTGCCGGTCCCGCCGTCGGTGACGGCAGCGGTACCGGTCGCCTCCGGCGATTCGGCCGATTCGCGGACTTCCTGACGTCCCCGGGTCACCCCGCGCTGGAAGCTGTTCAGCCTGCCGCGCACGTCGATCGGGTCGCGGACCGGCAGGTCGCTGCTCGGCGGCTCGGCGGCGGGCAGCGCGCGCTCCGGCGTGGCGCTGCCCGGCATGAGCTGCTCACCGCGACGCCGCTGCGGCAGCCCCGACTTCGTGAACGCCGTGGGCTCCACCTGCGACAGCGCCTGTACCGTGCGCCAGTTCTCGTCGCTCGCGAAGTCCCAGTTGCGCCGGTCCTCGTCCGGCGTCTCCGGTTCGTCCGAAGTGGACGGAGCAGGCGAAGGCGCCGGCGGGGCGGGCGACCGGAACCACGCCGACAGCATCTCGTCGAAGATCGGCGTGTTCTCGATCGTCGTCTCGGCGGCCGACGGCGGCGGGACCTCCGGGACCTGCTGCGCGGCTTGGTTCCACCAGTCGCTGAGCGTCGTCGCGTTGGCCGCGGAGAAGAGGTCCTTGCCCGAGGGCAGCTCGCTGTCCCGCTCGTCCCGCGGCGGCTCGGCGGGGGCGGGAGCAGCAGGCTCAGGCTCCGGCCGCGGCGGCGGGACGTTGACGATCTGCGGCAGTTTCGGCGCCGGCGGGGGCGGCGGGGTGGCCGCGTCGTCGCGCGGGATCGGGCTGAACAACGCGGTACCGGAGACCTCGAGGTCCGACGGCGGGCGCACGTCGGACGAGAAGCCCGCGAGGTCACCAGCCGACGGCCAGCGCTGCGTGTCGTCGGCGCTGGAACCCTGCTGCGGCACCAGTCCCGGCCGCGCCGAGCCGTTCACCGGACGCTGCCGCCGCGGCAGGCCGCCCGGGGCCGTCGGCGGCGCCGCGACACTCGCCGCGGGACCCTGGCCGACCGGCACCGCACCGGTCATCACCAGTTCCGGCGGCACGACCACGGTGGCCCGCACGCCCACGATGTCCTTGCCACCGTGCAGCGAGACCCCGATCCGGTGCCGCCCGGCGAGGCGGCCGACCACGAAGAGGCCCATCCGGCGCGAGGTCGCGAGGTCGACCGAGCCCGAGTCGGTGAGCCTGCCGTTGGCCTCCACCACCTCGTACTCGTTCATGCCGATGCCCTTGTCGAGGATGTCGACGTTGAGGGAACCGTCCTCGGCGAGCCGCGTCGCCACGGTCACCTGCGTTTCCGGCGCGGAGAACGCGGTCGCGTTGTCGAGCAGCTCCGCGATCAGGCGCTGGACGTCGCTCGCGGCGAACCCGACGATCTTCACCGCGGGCGGATGCTGCACCGAAACCCGCTGGTACTGCTCGATTTCCGACACCGCGGCACGCAGCACGTCGTGCGCGGGCACCGGCTGCCCGGACCGCCGTCCCGGCTCGGCGCCGGAGAGGACCATCAGGTTCTCGTTGTTGCGCCGCATCCGGGTGGCGAGGTGGTCGAGCTGGAACAGCGTGGCCAGCTGGTCGGCGTCCTCCTCGTCGCGCTCCAGCCGCTCGATCAGCTGCAGCTGCCGCTGCACGAGGCTCTGGCTGCGCCGCGACAGGTTGACGAACACACTGCTGTACCCGGCGCGCATGGCGGCCTGCTCGGTCGCCAGCTTCAGTGCCTGGCTGTGCACCTTCTCGAACGCGCGCGCGACTTCGCCGACTTCGTCCTGTACGTGCACCGGGACGGGTTCGACCTCGACGCTCTGCGCCCGGCCTTCCTGGATGTTGCGGACCGCCTCGGGCAGATCCTTCTCCGCGACGTCCAATGCGCTGCGCCGCAAGATCTTCAGCGACCGAAGCAGCTGACGGGAGATGACGAACACGACCGCGGCGGCCGCGGCCAGCGCGGCGAACAGCAGCACGGCGAGCAGCCCGGCACTGCTGCCGGCGTCCTCGACCAGCTCGGCCGACGACGAGGTGAGGTCGTCGCTCATCCGCTTGCCGACCTCGGTCAGCTGCGACACGACGGCGTTCGACGCGGTGTTCCACTCCTGCGCCGGCACCCGCTTGAGGGCGTCGTCGGTGGACACCCCCTGTCCGCCGAGCACGGTGCCGAGCATCCGCTTGCGGTCGTACGCGGTGTCCGGCTTGAGGGTGCTCTCGAGGTCCTGGCGCTGCGGCGCGGTGGCGGCGGCGTTGAAGTCGGCGATCCGGTCGTCGAAGCGCAGCTCCGCATCCCGGACGTCGCTCAGCTGCCGCCCGGTGAGCGTGCCGGTGGAGATGCCGTAGGCGACCAGCGACTGGGTGACCGACGCCTGTTCCTTCGCCGCTTCGAGGTCGTGCAGCGCGCTCGGGGAGCTGCCGAGCGCATTGGCGCTCGCGCCCGCGGACACGGCGGTGTCGGCCGCGATCAGCGCGCTGGTGACGGCGTTGTAGTCACCGACCGCCTCGGCGGCGTTCAGCAGCCCGGCGCCGACCTGCTGACGGATCACCGCGATCTCGTTGACCTGCGCGGTGGCCGAGTTCACCGCGCCGGACACGCTCGAACCGTCGCCGCCGACCCGGGCGGCTGCCTCGGTGAACGGCGCGACGGCGGCGTCGGTGGCCGCGCGGGCGGCCTTCAGCTCGGGCGTGACCCCGGCGGTGCCCGCGGTGAGCTGCGCGGCGGTCTGGGTGCGCTCCCGCTGGAGCCCGTCGGTGAGCGCGCGCAGCTGGGTGCTCAGCGCGACGAGCCGGTCGATCCTCTGGTAGTCGCTCGAGCGCCCGACCTGGCCCGCGATCGCGGTGATGCCGAGGACGAGGGCGAGCACGATGGGGACCAGCGTGACCGCGGAAAGCTTGACCGGCAGGCTCCAGTCCCGCCAGCGCATCGCCGCGCGCCAGCCCGATGAGCGGCGCGACCGCCGGGGCGGGCGGCCGAGCAGCTTCTCAACAGGCACTTGGCCTTCTCCTGCAACGGTCACGAAAGTGACTCCCTGTCCGGCGTCGTGGCTGCCCGTCGGCGGTTCCGGTAGCTCCCCTCGCTCCCGGTGCGGCCCGCCGCGGTCCGCCTGCCCGCACGTCCGACCGGATCCGGACGCGACAGTATCGATCTTGCACCTGCCCGGAAGCCGTGCGGCTTCCCGGGACTATGCACGTGCATCACGCAACTTGCGTACTGCACGGCCGTGGTCGAGATCAACTTGTCTGAGCCTTATCGATCGGTGCGGGCGGCTGGGGCCAAAGAATCGTACACCAATCGCCGCTCCTGTTATTGCGTTCCAGTTGAGATGGCTGACCAGCGAAAATAGCCGAAACACGCGGACTCGGAGCCACGGTTTCGCCGGGGAACGCCGCATCGGGGAATTCCGGTTACCCGGTGCTCCGGCATCCGGCGTCCGGCGGTCACCCGATCAGCCCACGGAGGGTAGCCGGACCCCTCGATGGGACTACGCTCTGTGCCCCCTTCGGGTGGGATACGGGGGAAGATGAACCCGATGTTGTGGAGATGCAGCGACTCGCCGCACGACCCGGTGATTTTTGCCAACCCTCCTTCCCTGCCTGGGAATCCCCGTCCGGGGCCGGCCCGGAGTGCCGGTCCGGGGACAGCACCCCGCCCGGCGACTACGACCGGTCACCGTAGTGGATCTTGACCGGCCCGTCACTCCGCCGTCTGCCGCAACCGGGAAGGGCACCGGCGACTCCCCGTGACATAAGTGCTCACTATTCCGAGTGATCCGCCCGTGATCTGCGGAGACTTCTCGATTACCGGCAATTTCCGGTCCGAAAAGGAATTTCGCGGGCCTCGGGAACCGGCTTTTTCCACCGATCGGCGGCGTCGTTACTATGGCCGCCTCCCAGTCCGCAAGGGCGAACCGGGTGCCACCCGAACGAGGCGCCCGCTCCCCCGCCACCACTGGCGCAAGTTGCCGGAGGCATCCATGCACAACGTCGCGCGCACGCCGGGACAGCCCGTCAGTGCCGTGGAAGAGACCGGCCGGATGCCGGCCCTGTTCGACCGCGACGGCGAGCCCGCACCGGACGGCACCCGTCCCCGCCGCACCGGCCCGGACTACGAGCGGATCCAGCGCAGCCCCGAGTTCGGCGCGCTGCGCGGCCGGTTCCGCCGGTTCGTGTTCCCGATGAGCATCGGGTTCTTCGTCTGGTACCTCGTCTACGTGGTGCTGGCCGCCTACGCGGGCGACTTCATGAGCACCCGCGTGTTCGGCCTGGTCAACGTCGGCATGCTGCTCGGGCTCGGCCAGTTCGTCACCACTGCGGTGATCACGGTGCTGTACGTCCGCTTCGCCAACCGCGAGATGGACCCGCGGGCCGCCGAGATCCGCGAACGGGCCTCCGCCACGGAAGGAACTCCCCAGTGACCACCACCGCGCTCGCCGCCGAAGCCACCCAGGCGAGCAACCCCTTGATCAACACCGGCGTGTTCGCGCTCTTCGTCGCGATCACCCTGTACGTCGTGTACCGCGCGGGCAACCGCCGCTCGTCGCGCTCGGGCTACTACACCGCCGACAGCGCCTTCACCGGACGGCAGAACGGCATCGCCCTCTCCGGCGACTTCCTCTCCGCCGCGTCGTTCCTCGGCATCGCCGGCGCGATCGCCATCAACGGCTACGACGGCTTCCTGTACTCCATCGGCTTCCTCGTCGCCTGGCTCGTCGACCTGCTGCTGATCGCGGAACTGCTGCGCAACACCGGCCGGTTCACCATGGGCGACGTGCTGAGCTTCCGGATGCAGCAACGTCCGGTACGGGCCGCGTCGGCGACGTCCACGCTGGTCATCTCGTTCTTCTACATGCTCGCGCAGATGGCGGGCGCGGGCGGTCTGGTCGCCCTCCTGCTCGACGTGCACTCCAAGCTCGGGCAGGCGCTGGTGATCGCCGTGGTCGGGCTCGTGATGGTCGCGTACGTGCTGGTCGGCGGCATGAAGGGCACCACGTGGGTGCAGATCATCAAGGCGACCATCCTGCTCGTGTCGGCCGTGCTGATCACGGTGTTCCTGCTGGGCAAGTTCGGGTTCAACTTCTCGAACCTGCTCACCGCGGCCACCGACCGCAGCCCGAAGGGCACGCAGCTGCTGGAACCGGGCGGCGCGTACGGCAAGAACGGGACGACGAAGCTCGACTTCGTGTCGCTGGCGGTCGCCCTGGTGCTCGGCACCGCCGGGCTGCCGCACGTGCTGATGCGCTTCTACACCGTGCCGAACTCGCAGGAAGCCCGCCGCTCGGTCGTGTGGGCGACGGCGTGCATGTTCGTCTTCTATTTGTGCACGTTGGTCATCGGTTTCGGCGCGGCCGCGCTGGTGGGCGCCGACGAGATCAAGGCGGCGCCGGGCGGCGAGAACTCCGCCGCGCCGCTACTGGCCCTGCACATCGGCGGCACGGTGCTCCTCGGGATCATCGCGGCGGTCGCGTTCGCGACGATCCTCGCCGTGGTCGCGGGCTTGACCATCACGGCGTCGGCGTCGTTCGCGCACGACGTGTACGCGAACGTCGTCAAGCGCGGCAAGGCCGAGCCGGAGGACGAGGTGCGGGTGGCCCGGCTGACCGCGATCGTGATCGGCGTGCTCGCGATCCTCGGCGGCATCCTCGCCAACGGGCAGAACATCGCGTTCCTGGTGGCGCTGGCGTTCGCGGTGGCCGCGTCGGCGAACCTGTCGACCCTGCTGTACTCGCTCTTCTGGAAGCGGTTCAACACCACCGGCTCGCTGTGGAGCATCTACGGCGGGCTGATCGCGTGCGTGCTGCTGGTGTTCTTCTCGCCGGTGGTCTCAGGTGCGCCGGACGCCATCTTCCCTGGCGTGGACTTCCACTGGTTCCCGCTGAAGAACCCGGGCCTGGTGTCGATCCCGGTGTCGTTCCTGTGCGGCGCGATCGGCACGTTCGTGGGCCGCTCGAAGGCCGACCCGGCCAAGCACGCGGAGATGGAGGTCCGGTCGCTGACCGGCATCGGGTCCTGAGCTCAGAAGATGTCGCGGGACGCCTGGACCCGGTGCGTCACGCGGCGTTCGACCACGAACGACACGAACGGCACGCATCCGGCCAGGAGCACGAGCACCGTGCTCTTGATCGACCAGCGGGTCTTGATCGCGAGGTCGATGGCGAGCACCAGGTAGATCATGTACAGCACGCCGTGGATCGGCGAGTACACCTGGGCGGGCGTGGCGTTGCCGAAGCCGTACCTGATGATCATCGTGACGCACAGGGCGAGCAGGCCGACCCCGGTCACATACGCGGCGGTGCGGAACCGGATCAGCGATCCGGCCACCTTGGCCTGTCGGGTTTCGGCGGCACCGTCGGTGCTGGTCGACATGGGAGCGTCCTCACTTCCACGGGCGTTCAGGACTGCTGGTCACGGGCATTGAGCTCGCGAAGGTAACGGTTGTAGGCGGCGAGCTCGTCGTCCTCCTCGGCAGGCGGCACGACGGCGGCCCGCCGGGGGGCGGGCACGCTCACCGGCGCCGCGACGACGGGCTCTCCGGCGGCCTCTTCGCGTTCGCGCAGCTTCCTGATGCGCCAGAACATGAACGCGGGGAACAGCCCGAAGAGCGGCCACTGCAGCACGTAGCCGAGATTCTGGAAGGTGCCGGCCGCGGACGTGAACCGGTCCCACTGCCACCAGGCCAGCCCGCAGCAGATCGCCAGGCTCACGAGGCACGTGGCGACGATCAGGAGCCGCCGCCCGAGAGGGGAAACGGCCGGGCCGGGATCTGCAGGCACATACCGACGCTAGCACTGACCGGCCGCCACGCTGCCGGGAGGCGTCGAGGTCGTGACCTGCGCCCCATGCGGCATCGGTTGCTCACACCGGCGGCCCGTCCGTGAAGGCCACCATCACGGAATCAGATTCCGTGATGGTTCCCTTCACGGACTTGAACCCACCGCCTTGCCGCACCCGGGCAGCCCGATCCGGCCAGGTGCCCGGGGCGGGCGTCAGCCGGTCTGCACTTGCCGAGCCGCCTTGGCGTACCCGTCGGCAAGGCCGAAGACCTTCTGCGCGTACTCCGTCGAATTGTTGTACGACAGAATCCCCGCCCACCACCCGGCGGGGCTGGCCATGTCCCGCCCGCCCGCGCACAGATAACGGGCGGCGGACAGCGCGGCGTCGTCGATCTGCTGCGGGTCACCGAGGCCGTCGCCGTTGCCGTCGGACGCCCACTTGCGCCACGTGCTCGGGATGAACTGCATCGGACCGACCGCGCGGTCGGCGACCGGGTCTCCGTCGAACCGGCCGCCGTCGGTGTCGCTGATCGCGCGGACCCCGGCCGAGCCGTCGAGCGGGACGCCGATGATCGGTTTCGACGGGCGGCCGTCGGCGCCGAGGACCGCTCCGCCGTATTGGCCGTGGTTGGACTCGATCCGGCCGATCCCGGCGAGCGTGGCCCAGGAGATGTGGCATCCGGCGTCGGCGGAGCGCATCGCGAGCTCGGCATTGCCGTACGCCCGCAGCGCCCGCGCCGGGATCCCGGTGACGCCCGCGACCTTGTTCGCCCAGCCTTCGAGCGGGTCGCCGCCGGACGGGCGGGCCGCTTGCGGCGCGGTGCCCTGTTCGGCCGCGCCTCCCGCGGCCACGGCGTTCACCGGCGCGATCGAACCGGGTTTGACGTCGGCCGCCTTGACGCTCAGCGCGGGGATGTCCGTGGTGGTCGGGCTGGCGTCCGGGGACGCCGCCCGCGTCACGATCCACACTCCGCCACCCGCGACGGCCAGCACTGCGACGACGACGGCGAGCCGGACCGCGAGTGCGGCGGCAGGTCCGCGCCGGGCGGGGGACGGGGCGGCGGGCGCCTCGTCCCCGGACTGCGCAGTGTCGGGGGTCTGTCCGGTGGCGGGCACGGAACTCCGGTCCTCCAGCGTGGCTTGGGGTTCGATCACACAACGAGCCCGCGCAGGTTAGCGTTACGCGTACTTCGTCATGAGCCCCGCCACGCCGGTTCACCCGGCCGGGTCAGGCAGATCCCGTCAGGCGGACTTCTGCTGCCGGGCGAGCCGCGCGACGCACCACGCCGGCGCACTGCCGCGGCGCAGGTGCTGCAGCACGGTCATCGGGCCGAGCCGGCGCGCGAGGTCCGACGGCGCGAGCCCCGCGGCGCGGTAGTCGAGTGCCCGCTGGTCGAGCGGGCTGAGGCCGGCGTCCCACCACTGCTCGGCCTCGGCGACGTCGCCGACCATCTGCCACCAGCCCGCGGCGGCGACGAGCAGCTCCTCCGGGACGTCCGGCAGCCGGGTGCGCATCGCGTCGAGGTAGCCGGGGTCGGCGGCCTCCACGGGCGCCCAGCGGGCGGGTCCGGACCGGGCACGCTGGCCGGGAATGCCGGGCGGAGCGGCCGGCGCATCGGCGAGCCATGCGGAGGCGATGCGGTCGACCTCCTGCTCCTCGGGGGTCTTCTCGCGCTCGGCCGCCCACTGCCGGATCAACGCGTCCACTCCGGGATCTCCGGTCATCCCTGCCTCCTCATCGGTCCCCGACGGACAGGCCCTGACCGCCTGCCCCGCTGCGCGTCCACGACTTGCACCCCACGCGTGACCGGGCGGAAGACCGCCGTGACCCGGTTCCCGGGGGACCGGAGAACCGGCTGATCACGCAATGTGAGCACCGTAGGGCGGAGCCGGGTTTCTCCGCCATACCCCGGACCCCGGAAATTCCGTGACCAGGCGGTTTCAGGGGGCAATCCACCCGGATGGTCGAGCGATGCGCCCGAATCCCGGGATCCGGTGACAGTGCGTGATTACCCTGCCGGAAGCCGCCCGGGAAGATCAGGAGAAGAGGCTCCGGAAGAAGGTGACGATCGCCTCGGCGCCGTCCTTGAGCCAGCCGAGCACGCGGTGCACGAGGTCCGCGGAGTGGGTGGGCTGCGTGATCAGGAAGAACAGCACGAGCACGACCACTCCGACCACGATGATCTTCTTCATGCCGCTCGACATAGCTCCATCCGATCCGCTCCCCCGGCGGCCCGGTCGGACGCCGGCCCTGCCCCCGCAAGGTCCCGTCCCACTGTAGTGTCGCGGCGCCCGGAAGGCCCGTTTCCGGGCAAGATCCAGCCGGAAAGATCACGACCGGGGGATGGTATCCACCATCGGGTGACGGCTGCCGCTGCCCCGGCCGTCCCGGATAGGCTCCCGCGATGGACGGTGGCGCAGACGGTGCAGTGACCCTCCGCCCGGTGCGCGAGTCCGATCTGGACTTGCTGGAGGCACTCACCAACGACCCGGACACGGCAGGCGAGTACCAGTGGTTCGGCTGGCACGATCCCGGCTACCTGCGGCGCCGCTGGCACGACAACGGCATGCTCACCACCGACGGCGGCATGCTCGTCCCCACGCTCGGCGAACGCCCGCTCGGCATGGTGTCGTGGCATCGCACCCGCACCGGCCCGCACACGTACTGCTGGAACATCGGCATGGTGCTGCTGCCCGAAGCACGCGGGCACGGCCTCGGCACCGAGGCGCAACGGCAGCTGGTGCGCTACCTCTTCGCGCACACGCAGTTCAACCGCGTCGAAGCCAGTACCGAGGCCGGAAACCGGGCCGAGGAACGCTCACTGCAGAAGGCCGGGTTCACGCGCGAAGGAATCCTGCGCGGCTTCGACTTCCGCGACGGCCAATGGCGCGACCACGTCCTCTACGCGGTGGTCCGCTCCGACCTGGCTTCAGACGATGGCACCGGCCGCGCGTAGGTTTTCCACTCCGGCGGGGTCGTATCCCAGTTCTGCCAACACATCCGCGGTGTCGGCGCCCCTCTCGTGCGGTGCTTCGGGTGTCTCCGGCGGGGTACGGCCGAACCGCGGCGCCGGTGCGGGCTGCACGGTGCCACCGATGTCGACGAACGTTCCGCGCGCTGCGTTTTGCGGGTGCGCAGCGGCTTCCCACGGCGACAGCACAGCGGTGAGACATGCGTCGGTACCGTCGGCGCGGGCGACCAGCTCGTCGCGCGTGAACCGGCTGACCGCTTCGGCGATGATCTTGCGCAGCCGCGGCCACTGGGTCTGGTCGATGTGCATCGGCAGGTCTTCGCCGTCGAGCCCGAGGACCTTGACCAGGTCGGCCCAGAACCGCATTTCGATCGCGCCGATGGCGACGTATTTGCCGTCGGCCGTCTCGTAGGTGTCGTAGAACGGCGCGCCGCCGTCGAGGAGGTTCGCGCCGCGTTCCCCCGGCCACACGCCCGCCGCGCGCATCCCGTGCAGGCTCGTGGTGAGCAGCGCGGCACCCTCCACCATGGACGCGTCGATGACCTGTCCGAGCCCCGAGGTCGTGCGCTCCTGCAACGCAGCCAGCACGCCCATCGCGAGGAGCAGGCCACCGCCGCCGAAATCGCCGATCAGGTTGAGCGGCGGTACCGGACGTTCGCCGGCGCGGCCGATCGGTTCGAGCGCACCGGCGACGCCGATGTAGTTGATGTCGTGCCCGGCCGCCTGCGCGAGCGGACCGTCCTGGCCCCAGCCGGTCATCCGGCCGTACACGAGCCGCGGATTGCGGGCGTGCACCGTCTCCGGGCCGAGGCCCATGCGTTCCGCGACGCCGGGCCGGAAACCCTCGATCAGCACGTCGGCGCGCTCGGCCAGCTGCAGGACCAGCTCTACGCCCTCGGCGGTTTTCGTGTTCACGCCGACCGAGCGCCGCCCGCGCGCGAGCGGGTCGCCGGGGATCCCGAGCACGTCGGCGCCCGGGGCCGCGCGGTCGATGCGGATCACGTCGGCACCGAGGTCGGCGAGGATCATGCAGGCGAACGGGGCCGGGGCGAGCCCGGCGAGCTCCACCACCCGCAGTCCGCCCAGTGGGCCTTGCTTCACCGGAAAAATCCTTTCGCCGCAAGGGGTTTCAGAGCGTGCGGGAGATGATCTCCTTCATGATCTCGCTGGTACCGCCGAAGATCCGCGAGATCCGCACGTCCGCCCAGGCCCGCGCGATCGGGTACTCGGTCATGTAGCCGTAGCCGCCGAAGAGCTGTACGCAGTCGTCCACGACCTTGTTCACGCGCTCGGTGGTCCACAGCTTCGCCATGGCCGCGCCTTGCACGTCGAGCTCGCCGCGCAGATGCCGTTCGATGCACTGGTCGAGGAATGCGCGTGAAACTGCGGCTTCCGTTGCGGCTTCGGCGAGTTTGAACTTCGTGTTCTGGAAGTTGAAGATCGGACGGCCGAATGCCGTGCGTTCCTTGGTGTAGTCGATGGTGAGGTTCACCGCGGCTTCGAGACCGGCCACCGCGGTCACCGCGATGATCAGCCGTTCCTGTGGCAGCTGCAGCATCAGCTGGACGAAACCCTGTCCTTCGGCGTCGCCGAGGAGGTTGGCGGCGGGCACGCGGACGTCGTCGAAGAACAGCTCGGCGGTGTCCTGGCCCTTGAGCCCGACCTTGTCGAGCACGCGGCCGCGGCGGAAGCCTGGCGTGTCGGTCTCGACCACGATCAGCGACACGCCCTGCGCGCCCGCGTCCGGGTCGGTCTTGCACGCGACCACCACGAGGTCGGAGTGGAAACCGTTGGTGATGAAGGTTTTCGCGCCGTTGATCACGTAGTGGTCGCCGTCGCGGACCGCGCGGGTCTTGATGCTCTGCAGGTCCGATCCGGTGCCCGGCTCGGTCATCGCGACGGCGCCGACGTACTCCCCGCTGGCCATCTTCGGCAGCCACTCGCGCTTTTTCTCCTCCGCCGCGTACGCCAGCAGGTAGTGCGCGACGATTCCACTGTGGACGGTGACACCCCACGCGTTGTCGCCCGCCCGCGCCTGCTCCTCGTACAGCACGGCCTCGTGCGCGAACGTGCCGCCACCGCCGCCGTACTCCTCGGGGATCGAGAGGCAGAGCAGGCCCAGCTCCCCCGCCTTGGTCCAGACTTCCCGGTCGAGCTTCTTCTCCGCCGCCCAGCGCTCCTGGTGCGGCACGAGCTCCTTCTGCAGGAACGACCGGGCGAGCTCCCGGAGGTCCTCGAGTTCGGTGGTGCTCCACGAGCTCTTCTGGATCTGCAACGGCACGGCGACGCCTCCCGCGGCTGGAAAACATGACGCTTGGCAGGTAAGTTACATCCAGAATGTACATCCGAGCCGTCCGGCAGGTAAAGCAGGAGCTGCGATGACCGAGGTCGCCCGGGGGCACCGCACCCAGGCCGAACGCCGTGAGCAGACGCGCACCGCACTGCTGGACGCGACGATCGACTGCCTGGTCGAGATCGGGTACTCCCGCGCGTCGGTGCAGGAGATCTGCAGCCGTGCGGGGGTGTCGAAGGGGGCGGTGCAGCACTACTTCGCGACCAAGGCGGAGCTGATGGCGGCCGCCGTCGAGCACCTCACCACGAAGCTGCGTACGCAGCTCGCCGCCCCGCTCGGCGAGCTGCCGCGCGGGGCGTCGGGTGTCGAGGCGGCGATCGACCTGCTGTGGACCGGGTACTCGGGGACGTTGTCCACAGCCGTCACCGAGCTGTGGGTAGCCGCGCGCACCGACCCGGAGCTGCGCGCGGCGATCCGGCCGGTGGACCGCGCGCTGGGCCGGGCAACTCTGGAGCAGATCCGCCAGGTAGCCGGTGACCTGCCGAAAGAGCGGGCGGAAATGCTGTTCTGGCTCACTGTGAACCTCACCCGCGGCCTCGCCCTCGACGCCGAACTGGGCGGCGACCCCCGCCGGCGCCGTCAGCTGCTGGACGAGTGGAAACGGATTGCCGTGCTGCTGTACTCGGGCGGCTAGCGTTCCGTGAAGGCCACCTTCACGGAACCTGATTCCGTGAAGGTTCCCTTCACGGACCTGACGCGGTGGTGTCCATACCGCCGGTATGGTGTACTCGTCGGTAACAACCGGCCGGTACCGAGGAAGGTGCGCCCAGTGACGAGGACGACCCCGGCGAAGCTCCCTGCCGACCAGCCCCTGCCTGCGACGATCGGCGCGGTGGCGGGCGCACCGTCCGCAGCTCGCGCGGCGGCGCTCGTGGCACGCGCGACCGGTGGTGCCGATTCGGCGCCGGTGCGGATGACCGCGCCGTTCACCGGGGAGCCGATCGCGTCGCTCCCCCAGGCCGACGACGCCGAGGTACGCGCTGCGTTCTCCGCCGCCCGCGAGGCCCAGCGCGCGTGGGCGACGGTGCCGGTGGCGCAGCGGCAGCGGTTCCTGCTCCGGCTGCACGACCTGGTACTCGCGCGGCAGGCGGAGGTCCTCGACCTCGTGCAGGTGGAGGCGGGCAAGGCCCGGATCGACGCGTTCGACGAGGTCAGCGCCACCGCGCTGGTCGCGGCGTACTACGGCAGGCACAGCGCGAAAATCCTGTCCCCGCGGCGGGCGCCCGGGGTGATCCCGGGGCTGACGCGGGCGGGTGAGCTGCGGCATCCCAAGGGGGTCGTCGGGATCATCTCGCCGTGGAACTACCCGCTCGCGCTGACCGCGATGGACGTGTTCCCCGCGCTGGTGGCGGGCAATGCGGTGGTGCAGAAGCCGGACAACCAGACCGCGCTTTCGGCGTTGTGGCTGCAGGAACTGGCCGAGGAGGCCGGGCTGCCGACGGGGTTGTGGCAGGTCGTGCTGGGCCGCGGGGCGCGGATCGGCGACGCACTGCTGGAGGAATGCGATTACCTGTGTTTCACCGGGTCCACGCCGACCGGCAAGGATCTCGCGGGCCGGATCGCGCGGCGGCTCACCAGCTATTCGCTCGAGCTGGGCGGCAAGAACCCGATGATCGTGCTGCCGGACGCCGACGTCGCCAAAGCCGCGGCCGGTGCCGTGACGGCGTGTTTCTCGTCCGCGGGGCAGCTTTGTGTTTCGGTGGAACGGATTTACGTGCACGAATGCGTCCGCGAGGAGTTCACGCGAGAGTTCGTGGCGCGAACGGCCGCCTTACGGCTGGGTGGCGCGCTGGATTATCACGCCGGGATGGGGTCGCTGACGTCGAAGAGTCAACTGGAGACGGTGTCGGCGCATGTAGAGGACGCGCGGGCGAAGGGTGCGCGGGTGCTGACCGGCGGCCGGGCCCGCCCGGATCTCGGACCGCTGTTCTACGAGCCGACCGTGCTCACGGACGTACGGCCGGGGATGGCGCCGTTCGCGGACGAGACTTTCGGGCCGGTGGTGTCGGTGTACGGCTTCACGGACGTTGCGGACGCGATCTCGCGGGCGAATGACACACTGTTCGGGCTGAACGCGAGCGTGTGGACGCGGAATGGGCGCGCAGGCTGGGAAATCGGCGCCCGGTTGAAGGCGGGGACGGTGAACGTGAACGAGGGTTACGCCGCAACGTTCGGCACGGTGGGCGTACCGATGGGCGGCATGAAGGAATCCGGCGCGGGACGACGTAACGGCGCCGAGGGCCTGTTGAAGTACACGGAACCGCAAGCGATCGCCGTACAGCGCGGGCTGGCGTTGCGGCCGCCGAAGCGGGTACCGGGTTCGCTGTGGGCCCGCCTGATGACGTCAAGCCTGAAGCTGCTGCGACGACTTCCGGGGCGGTAGCTCGGCTGACGAGGCTCCGGCACACGGCGAGCCGGACAATCACTCCGATGGCGCCGTGAGCAACCCCCGGTCGTACGCGATCGCCACGGCTTCTGCGCGGCGGCTGGCGCCCAGTTTCGCCATCACCCGGGACAAATGCACGCTCACGGTCTTCTCGCTGATGTACAGCTCCTCGCCTACCTGGCGGTTGGTGCGGCCGAGCGCGACGCGTTCCAGGACGTCTCGTTCGCGGTCGGTGAGCGGGTTCGGCTGGGCCCGCAGCGGCGGCGGGGTGTCGACGCCAGCGAGGTCAACGCGGGCCCGATGCGCCAGGTCGCGTACTGCGTCGCGAAGCGGGACTGCGTCGAGCTTCACCGCGAGAGCGTGCGCTGCCTCCAATGCTTCTGCCGCGCCCGGACGTCCACTGGCCAGCAGCGCCTCGGCTTGATACCGGCGGCACATCGCCTGTTCGTAAACCGCCCCGTATGCGTACGCCTCGACGGCTGCGGCCCACAGATCCGGGTCGCCCGGCCCTTCGAGCCCGGACGCACCGGCCTCCAGCCGCGCCAGCCACGCGCGGCCTTCCGGGCCGACCGTACCGGAGCGGGGATGTCCTTCCTCGGCGCAGCGGCGGCCGTGCTCCAGGAAGCGGCGGCCGGTGGCCACGAACGCGTCCGCCGCGGCCTGGTCGCCTTTCGCCCGCGCTTCGGCGGCCAGCGCGGCGATCGACGGCATGGCCAGCGCCACGATCCGGATTCCGCCGAGCAGCGACGCCTCGACCTTTTCCAGCCACCCCACCAGTTCCTCGGTGACCCGCAGTGCCTCGGCGTGGTCGCCGCGCCAGGCAGCGAGCTCGATGGCGGCGTCGCCCGCGGCGAGCGCGATCTGGACGTCTACCATCCACTGCTCGCGGAGCCCGGGCAAAATCGTTGCGGCGTCGTCGAATCGGCCCCGCGCCACCAGGAACAGCACCCAGTTGGCGAGGATCCGGGCGGCGACCGCGCTGGACACGCCACGCCCGGCTCGGCCTGCGGCGTCCTCCTTCGGCCAGTCTCCGGTGAGGTATCTCAGGTACAGCAGTCTTGCGCGCAGCTCGAGCCCATACGCACTCCAGGTGAGCCCGGTTTCCTCGGCCCGCGCCACGCCGCGCGCGGCATGCGCGAGGGCGAGGTCCATTTCGGCCTGATCGTCGTAGCTGAGGGCGAGGAAGTACATCGCGCGGATCTCGACGTTGAGAGCTCCCGAGTCATGTGCTTTCTTCTCGGCTTCGCGCAACCGCTCGCGTGCCTGTGCGGGGTCGCCTGCGCTGTCGGCCAGCGTGCCGAGCGTGACGAGCGCCGATGCCTCCGCCCCGGCTGCCCCGGCGGCCCGGGCGTCGGCGACCGCGGTGAGCGCGCTGTCGAGGGCCAGCTCCGGCGTTTCGAGCAGCCGCTGGAACCCGGCACGCGAGGCGAGCACCCAGGCTCGGCCGCCGCTCGGCTCCTGGTCGGCGACCAGTTCCCAAGCCCGCTCGATCGCCTGTACCGCCTCGTCGAACGTGCCCTCCAGCGCCAGCAGCGCTTCGGCCAGCCGGCGCCACACCTTCGACGCCCGCTCGGGCGGCGCGCCCGGCTCCAGCGCTTCGGTGGCGGACCGCGCGTACGCCACCGCCCGTTCCGGCTCGCCTGAGGTGCCCGCGAAGTACGACGCATCGCTGAGCAGCTTCAGCTCGTCGACCCCGTCTGGCCGGTGTTCCGGCGCGACGGCGTCCCAAATGGACTGGGCTTGCTCGATGTGCCGCAACGCAGCGCCCGGCGCGCCGAGTTTCTCCGCCTCGTCGGCCGCGCGCAGCAACGCGGGCAAGGCCGTCGCGAAGTCGCGGCTCTCCAGGCTGTGGAACGCCAGCTTCGCGTCGTGGCCGCGGCCTTGCGGCATCGACTGGATTCGCGCCGCGTACCCGGCATGCATCCGCGTGCGCTCACCGGGTAGCAGATCTGCGTACACCGCTTCTTGCAGCAGCGCGTGGCGGAACGTGTAGAAGCCGCGCTCGATCACCAAGACGTGGTGCTGCACGGCTTCGCGCAATGCCTCGTCGAGCTCCAGCTCGCCGAGGCCGGCCACTTGCGCGAGCGCGGCGTGCGACACCGATTCGTTGGCTGCCGAAATGACACGCAGCACGCGCCGCGTCTCGGCCGGGAAGCGTTCCAGCCGGGCGAGCAGGACTTCGGCGAGGCCGGCAGGCAAGTCCCGGCAGTCGGCGCCGGTGGCGAGCAGCTCTTCGACGAAGAACGGATTGCCCTCGGACCGTTCGGCAATGTCCGCGACGACGTCCGGCTCCAGCGGTTCCTCGGACAGCGCCGCGACGAACGCCCGCGCGTCGGCAGGCCCGAACGGCGCGAGCGGCAGCTGTTCGACCGTGGCCAGCCGGACCAGCTCGGACAGCAGGCCACGCAGCGGATGCCGCCGGTGGACGTCCTCCTCGCGGTAGCTGCAGACCACCAGGAGCCGTTGCGCACGCAGGCGGCTGAGCAGGAACGACAGCAGGTTGCGGGTGGAGGAGTCGGCCCAGTGGAGGTCTTCGAGGACGAGGACCACCGGCTGCGCCTGGCCGACTTCGGTCAGCACCCCCAGTACTGCGTCGAACAGCTGGAGCTGACCGAGATCCTGCTCAGGACGCACCCGGCGGACGCCTTCCCGTTCCCCCGCCGAGACCTCCCCGTGGTCCCCGTACCCGACCGGCTGCGGCTCCCCGTTCTGCGGCAGCAGCATCCCGAGCGCAGGCCGGGCCCGCACCGCAGCGGACACGGCCGGATCGGACGCCGACCCGAGCGGCCCGAGCGCCTCGACGAAGGGCAGGTACGGCAACCCGCCGTCCCGCACGTCGATGCACCCGCCGGTGAGGACGAGCCCACCGCAGGCCGTGACGTGCTCACGAAGCGCAGTGAGCAACCGCGTTTTGCCGACCCCGGCATCACCGGAGATCAGCACCGCAGCGGCTTCCCCACGCTCGGCACGCGCGAAGGCCGCCCGCAGCCGCCGCATCTCCTGCGTACGGGCCACGAGAGGAATACCAGAACCAAGACGAGGCACGAGATGCATTCTCACTCACACCCCCGACAGTTCCGGCATCCATTTCGCTCCGGCCCCCGGGCCCAGGAGGGTGATCTCCTGCGTGGGGACGGGTTTTTCTCGAGTTGACGGCTTTTTGCGGGCTGGTTGTGGTTGTGGCTCGGTGGGGTGTTCCCGGTTCGGCTTGGGCTTGGGTTCTGGTTCGGCTCGGGTTCTGGTTCGGCTCGGGTTCGGCTCGGGTTCCCTGTCGGGCGGGATGCGGTTTGCGGGCTTGACCTGGCCGACCGGCTCGGGCAGGTGGCCCGCCGATCAACCGGTCGAGGCCGAGCCGCGGGGTCCCTGCGAGCGCTGGCTGCCTTGTGGCCCGTCGGCCCCGGCTCGCCCGGTCCGGCCTCGCGTGTTCCGGCTTTTCCGGCCAGGCACGGCAGCCCAACCCGGCAACTGCCCTGCCCCGGCCACCGCCCGGCAGCCGAGCTTCCGCCCGGCCCGGGATGGGGTCACCACCCCAAGCCGCTCGGCCAGGCTAGCGAGCAGCCCCGCGCCATCCGGCCCGATCCGCCAACCGCAGCCGACCTGCCCCGGCCCAACCGGCCCCGGCCATTCCCGGCACCAACCCAAGCTGTCCGGCCAGCCCAACCCCGGCCCAACCGTCCGGCCAGCCCACCGAACCAAGCAGGGTCAGGCGGTGTGCCGTGCGCGGGCTTCCGGCACCACCGCCCCCGTTCGGCGTTCCTGTTCCGGTACTTCGACGTTCGTCATCCGGTGGGCGCGGACCCAGCGGACCACCCGGTTCGCCCGGCTCATGCGGGCCGCCTGGGCGGTGCGGCGGAGTTCGGCCATGCGGTAGTCCACCTCGGCGCGGGTGGCGTCCCAGTTGAGGTCGCTCATCGGTTTCTCCCCAGCTCTCCGGTCGTCTTCCTTCGTGACGTCCACTTTCGTGCTGAGGGCCCGCCCCCGGCATCAGGTGATCACCTACACCCGGGCGCGAAAAGACCCCTTACCCGCGGCGACTGCCGGAGAAAGCCAGGTCGGCGGGGGTAAGGGGTCTCAGTCGGGCGTGCGTTTCAAGCGCCTGCCGGGCCGTCGGCACGGACGGCGTCCAGCAGGCCTTGCCAGCCCGATGCGGGCAGGCGGAAGGCACCCCCTTCGGGGTCCTTCGAGTCGCGTACCGCGGCGCCGCCCTCGACGAAGGCGACCTCGACGCAGTCGTTGCCGCCGCCGCTGTAGCTGCTCTTGCGCCACTGGGCCAGGGAAAGGTCCGCGTCCGGCATCATGGTCCCCACTTCCTCACTCTTTTCTCGGTTGCGTGGTCCTCGGCAGGTGATGCACCGCGGCAGAACCGGCCGCCTGTTCGGCGAACCGGCCGGCTGCGTCGGTGATCAGCGCCACCGAATCGTCCGGTTTCAGCGCGGCTGCGCGGAGATGGTCGAACATCAGCGCGTAGCGCCGGACGTCGTCGGGCTGTTCGAGGTACAGGCCGCTGGAGGTGCTGTCGTCGACGTACACCACGTCGGGGTCGGCCTGCTCGGGGAAGCCCATGATGAGGAACGGGCCCTCCATGCCGGGGTGCGCCCCCGCGCCGAAGGGCACCACCTGGATGGTCACGTTCGGTTTCTCGGCCATGGCCGTCATCCGGAACAACTGCTCGGCCATCACCTCGGGAGTGTCGACCACGCGATGCAGCACCGCCTCGTCGACGACCGCCCAGTACTCCGGCGGCGGGTTCTCGTTCAGCAGCTGCTGACGCGCCATCCGCGCAGCCACGCGGCGGCGGATCTCGGCGTCCTCGGCGTCCGGACGCAGCGCGCGGATCACCGCATGCGCGTAGCGCTCGGTCTGCAGCAGCCCCGGTACCAGCAGCGCCTGGAACGCCCGCAGCGAAGTCGCGTCTGCTTCGAGCCCCACGAAGGTGCCGGTGAAAACCTCGTTGTAGGCGTGCCACCAGCCACGCTTGCGCGCTTCCCGCGCCAGCTGGACGAGCGCTTCCTGCTCGTCGCCGGTGATCCCGTACAGCGCGAGCATGTCACGGGCATCGCGCGGGGTGACGCCGACGTGGCCGGTCTCGATCCGGCTCACTTTCGACGCGGAGCACTCGAGTTTCTCGCCGACCTCGTCGATCGTGAGGTCGGCCGCTTCCCGCAGCCTCCTCAGCTCGCTCGAAAGGCGCCGGCGGCGAACGGTCGGTCCCTGGCCTCTCGCCACGGCAGCACCTCCGGTCCGTGTTGTTGCCCGCACTGCATATCTAACCAGCTGCACGACTAGTCAGTGGAGTATTAACACCGGGGAATTCCTGCCGGATCGGCAAGGGGTTCCCGGCGTGCGTTCCCGACCTGCATTGTGCAGAGTGCGCTTGTACTCTGACATCGCGGTGGCCCGGTCGCGAATCCTGTCGTGCCGGTGGCTCTGAGCAGCGTAGACGACGACCGTCCGAGCCTCGCGCGGGGAACCGGCGCCGACGGGCGATCTCGGTGTCCGGGGCCGACCCCCGACCGGTCCCGGGCACCTTCCCCGTCGCGCGAACATTACGCAGACATGCTTTTCCGCCGCAATTTCTCCCCGAAAGCGTGGCCTTTTCCCGCCCATTCCCGGCCGATAACCACTCTCAGTGGCACTTCTAGCGGACGCGCAGCAGACCTTCCTGGACCACAGTGGCGATATGCGTGCCTTCCCGGGTGAAGAACCGTCCGGTGGCCAGCCCGCGCGCGCCGGAAGCACTCGGCGAGGTGCTGTCGTAGAGGAACCACTCGTCGGCGCGGAACGGGCGATGGAACCACAACGCGTGGTCGAGACTGGCGCCGAGCACCTGGTCGACGTCCCAGTAGACGCCGTGCCGCGCGAGCACGGAGTCGAGCAGCGTCATGTCCGAGGCGTAGGTGAGCACGCAGACGTGCAGCAGCTGATTGTCCGGCAGGGTGCCGTCGGCTCGCATCCAGACGCGGCTGCTCGTCGGCCGTGCGCCGGTGGAGCGGGTGATCCACGGCGGCTCGCCGATGTAGCGGACGTCGATCGGCCGCGGGCGTTCGGTGAAGCGCTCCAGGCCGAAACCCTCGGCGCGCTCGAGGAAGGTGGGCAGCGTCTCCGGCGCGGGGACGTCCGGCATGGTCTCGGCGTGGTCGATGCCCGGCTCGTCCTTCTGGAACGACGCCGACAGCGAGAAAATCGCCTTGCCGTGCTGCACCGCGACCACGCGGCGGGTGGTGAACGAGCGGCCGTCGCGGATGCGGTCCACTTCGTACACGATCGGGACGCTCGGGTCACCGCCGCGGATGAAGTACGCGTGCAACGAATGGACCCGCCGCTCCTCGGGCACCGTGCGCCCGGCCGCGACGAGCGCCTGTCCCGCGACCTGCCCACCGAACACCCGCACCGGCGACTGCGCTGGCGAGACGCCGCGGTAGATGTTCTCCTCGATCTTCTCCAGGTCGAGCAGGGCGACGAGGTTGTCGAGCACCGGCTGCCCGCCGCCACCGGGGAACGCGTCGAATCCGGTGGCGGCTTGCCTGGCCATTTCGGTCATGCCGAGAAGCTACCGTGGCAGCTCCCGGAAAGGGCTAGGCGTGGTCGTCTTCACCGAGCCGGTGCACGTGGATGAGGTTCGTGGAGCCGACGGTGCCGGGCGGGGACCCGGCGACGATCACCACGAGGTCACCGCGCTGGTACTTGCCCATCTCGAGCATCGCGTGGTCGACCTGCTGGATCATCTGGTCGGTGGAGTCCACGCGCGGCACGATCTGGGTGGTGGTACCCCAGGTGAGCGCCAGCTGGCTGCGCACGCTCTGCTCCGGTGTGAAGGCCATCAGCGGCAACCGCGTGTGCAGCCGCGCGAGACGGCGCACAGTGTCGCCGGATTGGGTGAATGCGACGAGCGCCTTGGCGTTGAGCCGCTCGCCGATGTCGCGGGCGGCGTACGAGATCACGCCCCGCTTGGTACGCGGCACGTGCGACAGCGGCGGAACCACCGGCGAGTCCGTCTCGACGGCCTCGACGATGCGGCCCATCGTCTGCACCGTCTCGATCGGGTACCGGCCAACGCTCGTCTCGCCGGACAGCATCACCGCGTCCGCGCCGTCGAGGACCGCGTTCGCGACGTCGGAGGCCTCGGCGCGCGTGGGACGGGAGTTGCTGATCATCGACTCCAGCATCTGCGTGGCGACGATGACCGGCTTCGCGTTCTCCCGGCAGATCTGGATGGCGCGTTTCTGCACCAGCGGCACCTGCTCGAGCGGCAGCTCGACGCCGAGGTCACCACGGGCGACCATCACCGCGTCGAAAGCCAGCACGATGGCTTCGAGGTTGTAGACCGCTTCCGGCTTCTCGATCTTGGCGACGACCGGCAGCCGCCCCCGGCCGACGCGGTCCATGACCTGGTGCACGAGGTCGATGTCGGCGGGCGAGCGGACGAAGGACAGCGCGATGAAGTCGACGCCGAGCTGGAGCGCGAACTCGAGGTCCTCGATGTCCTTGTCGGAGAGCGCGGGAACGGAGACGTCCATCCCCGGCAGCGAGACGCCCTTGTTGTTGCTGACCGGACCGCCCTCGGTGACCTCGCAGACGACGTCCTGGCCCTCGACGTCCTTGACCACGAGGCCGACCTTGCCGTCGTCGACCAGCAGGCGGTCCCCGGGCTTGGCGTCCTTGGCGAGGCCCTTGTACGTGGTCGACACCCGGTCGTGCGTGCCGGCGACGTCCTCGACGGTGATCCGGACGACGTCCCCGGTGTGCCATTCGGCCGACCCGCTCGCGAACGTGCCGAGCCGGATCTTCGGACCCTGGAGATCCGCGAGGATCCCCACCGCCCGCCCACTCTCGGCGGCCGCGGACCGGACCAGGTCGTAGACCTGCTTGTGGTCACTGTGGCTGCCGTGGCTGAAGTTCATCCTCGCGACGTCCATCCCGGCGTCGACGAGTGCCCGCATCTTCTCCGGCGTGGAGGTGGCGGGACCCAGCGTACAAACGATCTTCGCGCGTCGGCTCACGTGAGGAGAGCGTAGTCGGTCGGAGCGCCCACGTCTGTACCGATCCCGAAACTCCGGGGGAAGAGTTCGGGAAGGATTCAGTTGAGGTAACCGGTGTTACGGGGTTGGGGGTGTCGGGTTCGGGTGGGGGACCATGCCACGTGGGGGTGGGATGGAGCGGGCGGGTTGGCGTGGTGGCGGGGGTGCGCTGGCTGGGGCGGGCAGACCGGGTTGGGCCGGGCCGGGCAGGGCAGGCAGGCAGGTCGAGTCGAGTCGGGCAGGTCGGTCGGGGGCGGGCCGAGTCGGGTCGGGTCGGTCGAGTCAGGTCGGGTCAGGCAGGTCGGTCGGGGCGGGTCGGGGCGGGG
>NZ_JNYZ01000047.1 GCF_000717335.1 Amycolatopsis jejuensis | reverse complement strand
GCCGTCGCTGACCTCACCGGAGTCCTGCGCGACCGGAGCGGCCTGGCGCACGGCGGCTGCGGCCGGGCCGGCGAACCCGCCGATCCCGGCCAGCGCGCCTGCGCCGACGACGCCGAGACCGGTCAAACCAGCGGCCTGCAGGAACTTGCGCCGGTCCTTGGGGTTTACCGCACTCCGGGCGATCATCGAAGCGGCATAGCGTTTGCCAAACACGTGCGATCTCCTTCCCGTCCGGCGACGCCGGACGTGCCCGCGCGAACAGCGCCCGCCCGGGAGTGACCTTCGTGGACTCCCCTGGTTCGGTGCCGACAGCCGAGCGGATGGGTCGATTCCCGATCGGGTGAGCAGTGGCCAAGCGCGGTTGCCTCACCCGCTGTTCCGGCGCGATGAGGCGTTCATGGCGGGCGTGCGGCGCGGTGAGACCGGGGGACCTGTTCGGCGAACGTCCGCTTCGGACAGACCTCACAGTCGCAGAAGAATCGCCGTACCTGCAGGGCAGATCACCGTCTCCTGACCCCCGATCGCCGGGTCGGACATGTCTCGGTCGTACTGGCTGTGCACCCGTCCAGACCTGACCACGCAACCGGGACGCGCAGCATCGGGTGCCAGAACGCTCTCCTGCGGCCGAAGAGCGGGCCCCCGGTCGGAGAATCCGCTCGATCCGCAGCGGCGGCGGGTGGGGAAGCAGGACCTTCGGACCAAGATCATCGCACCACGGACATGATCAACCACCGCGCGGAGTTCACTGCCGCCGGGCACTATCGCTGAGTAGGCCCGGGGCGCGGTGCCGGGATTGCTCCTGGCCCGTTTCCCCGGACCTCTCGCCGAACCCGCCGTGCGCCTCTCAACGCAACGGGCTCTCCACGGTTCCTGTCGTCAGGCGTGGTTGGTGTGGACGTAGGCGTTGGGGATGTTGCCTGCGCGGTAGCGATACCGGGTGACCGGGATCGCCGCTATCCGGCGCAGTTCGATCTCGCCCGCGTTGATCGCCCGCCAGTGCCCATTGGGCGCGACAAGTCAACGGCGGACGTCCTTCCACCTCCAGTGGTGCCGTTGCCTCATCATGCGGACGATCCGCCACCAGGCGAGACTGTCCAGCATGGCGAAGGTATTCTTGGCAACCGCGTGTCGGAAGTAGTTGGCCCATCCGTGCATGGCCAGGTTGAGTCTGGTTAGCACGTAGCCCAGGTCCTGCTGCGACGTCCTGCGTGTCAGGGCACGGATCTTGGCCTTCAACGACCGGATCGGCCGGTCGGCTATGAAGGTGTATACGTGCCATTTGTTCGTGCCTCTCTTGCGGCGCCACTGGATGCGGAACCCCAAGAAGTCGAACCCGTCAACCATGTGCACCACCTGGGTTTTCGCCTCGGACAGACGAAGCCCCATCGGCGCGAGCACCCCGGCGACGTCTTCGCGCATCGCCTGCGTGTCGTCCTGCGTTCCGTGAACCAAGACGACGAAGTCGTCGGCGTAGCGGACGAGCCGCCACGTCGGCAACCCCTTGCGACGGCGGTATTGACGCTTGCCCTCGGTCGCCATTGTCCCGCCGGGCTTCCACGGCCCATGTACGTGCTCATCGAGCACCGCCAGGGCGATGTTGGCCAGCAGCGGGGACAGGATGCCGCCTTGCGGCGTGCCGGTGAAGGTCTCCTTGCTGTCGCCGAGTTCGGTGAGGATCCCGGCCTTCAGGAAGGCTTTCACCAGTGTCAGGACGCGTTTGTCCCTCACCCGGAGTCGCACCCGGTCCATCAGGGCCGTGTGATCGATCCGGTCGAAACACGCTTCGATGTCCGCGTCCAGCACCCATCGGTAACCTCGGGTGCCGAAGTAGTGGATCTCAGCGATCGCGTCCTGTGCCCGCCGTTTGGGCCGAAACCCGTACGAGACCGGCTCAAAGTCGGCCTCGAAGATCGGTTCCAGCACCAGCTTGAGCGCCGCTTGAACGACCCGGTCCGCCACCGTCGGAATGCCGAGGCTGCGAACCTTTCCCGATCCGCCCGGTTTGGGGATCTTGCGCTCCCGCACCGGCAACGGCCGGAACGAACCCTGCTTGAGCCGGGTCCGCAGGTCGTCCAGGAATCCCGGCACGCCCACCTGCTGCTCCACGTCGGCGACCGTGAGGCCGTCGACGCCCGCAGTGCGCGCCCCGATGTTCCCCGCGACCCGGTCGAACGCCACGGTCAGCGTTGCCGGGTCATGCACGAAGTTGAACAGGTCGTCGAACCTGCGGCCGGCATCGGCCGCCGCCCAACGGTGAAGCTTGGCCTGCATCTCCGATACTCGCCGGTGCGGCCCAACGGGCGTTTCCGGAGTGGCGCCCCTGTTCAGGGGCGCATCTTTCGGCATTACAGCTCCTCGTCTCCTCGAAACCGCTGCCGCCCTTCGCCATGTGACCGGCTCTCCCGGCCTCGGACTACTACGGCGGCTCCGCCCCACCCGACCCGTTCGGCTGTCGATGCGCCTATCCCGCCCGCGGCGGGTTGGATGCCCGCGGGGCTGGAACCAGGCCAGGTGGTTCCCGTGTTCACTGTGATTCGCTCGGCGAAGGAGGAGCCCGGCTGTGTCCCGGCGGCCTCGCCACGAGTACGCCGCAGACCTTCCTCGTGGCCTTCCGGAGCAGCAATCATTCACCCTCCGGAAGTTCCCGCCGCTTCCATATACAGCGGGACGCACCGCGCCCGGCCCAGATCCGTCAGGTTCGAGCCGGTGGCCCAGACAAGGACGTAACAACGCCGGTTCCTCGCGTACTCCTCTCCGCCACGCTCGCCGGACCCGCACCATCTGACGGTTCTGACACGTCCCGGCTTTGTCAGGGCTGCTCCCACCCTCCCCGGCATCACCCGGATCAGGCTGCCCTCAGCTCCACCGACCTGCTGCGACAGGCCGGAGGCGAAGGTCTCCCACCTCCACTCGAACCAACAGCGCCTCACGGCGCAAACGGACTCTGTGCCAGAGCCAGGAAAAACTGACCATTGGCAGGTGGAATCATGGACTTCCGGACGTCACGCGAGGATGGGTTTGGGTCGACAGGTGCTCGACGCGCGGAACCGTGTGGCCCAGCAGAATGTCGTTCGGGCAACTGATGGTGATCAGGGCGGCGTCGCCTGCCCGGAGCCTGTATCGAGAACGCAGAGGGGCCGGAATCTTTATGGGGAGCGTGCAAGTCGGGTGTGGCAGCCCCATTCGGGCCCTCATGGGAGAAGGCCGGATGCTCGGGCGGCGATGACACTTGAGAGATCGATCCCGGGCTGCCGAAGCCCGCATCTCGGACACGCGTATTGTTGACCAGCGGAGAGGCCGTCAGATCGACGGTCTCTTTTCGTGGTCGAACCGCAGGTCAGGGGCCAAACACCAGGAGGGCTGGGCCGGCTTGCCCGACTCCGCGTCGTTCAGGCCGCGCCGGTGCCACCACGCGAATCGATCAGGGCGTAGATGTCGACCTCGCTGTCACTGGTCGTGCGTTACTTGGGCTGAGATAGGTTGTCGACCGATGATTCGCCCGGCTGGTGTCAGCGCGCGACAGCAGGCATGTTTGGCCTCTCGTGGCCAATCCGCATGACGTTCCCTGCCGCGACATCCTCCGGGACAAACAGCATCTTCTGCTGAGCTCAGCGGCCGAAGAACGCGCAGCCGGTGTCGTGCGGGCTATCCAAGGACGCCTGCGCCGGGCTGCCTTGCCACTGATCGGCGAGGCGCCGTAGATTCTTCTCCGCTGGCGTTAGGCGATGATACCGTTCGAGCGGAGCTCGCCGATCTCGTCCGGCCTCTTGCCGATCATTCGAAGTATTTCCTCGGTGTGTTCGCCGAGATGTGGCGCGCGTTGCGTGTCGAGTTCCGCGAGGCGGTCGTCGATGATCACTGGGGACGTGGCCAGCCGGGAGCCGTCGGCGGTTTTCTGGAGGTAGCCGGCTTCGATGGCCTGCTCGTCGTGGGCCAGGTCGCCGACCGTTCTGATCACGCTGGCCGGCACGCCGGCTGATTTGAGGTCCTTCACCACGCTTTCGGCGTCGCGGCCGGTGAGTGCGTCATTCAGGGCGGTGACCAGTTCGCCGCGGTTGGCGACGCGTGTTTCGTTGGTGGCGAACCGCGGGTCGTCGATCAGGTCGGTCCGTCCGAGAGCGCTGCACAGGCTCCGCCACAGCTCGACGCTCGTGACGCCGACCATGACTTGTCCGTCTGCCGCGGTGAGCGCTTCGTAGGGGGCCGAATTGTGTTGTGCGGTGCCGATCCTTGCCGGGTGGACGTCCGCCATGGTGACCGAAGCGATGTGGTGCATCAAGAAGCCGGAGGCGGTGCCCAGGAGGCTGGCCTGTACTGAAGCGCCGGTGCCGCTGTCGCTCCGCTGGAACAGCGCGGCGACGGCACCCATGGCCGCCCACATGCCGGTTCCGAAATCGAGCATCGCGGTGCCCACGCGGGCCGGTGGGCCGTCCGGATGGCCCGTTACATCCATGATGCCCGAGAAGGCCTGGAGGATCGCGTCGTAACCGGGTTCCCCGCCCAGCGGGCCGCGCGGGCCGTATCCGGAGATCTCGCTGACGACCAGCCGCGGATGGGTGGACCGCAAGGTCGTGGCGTCGACGCTGAGGTCGGCCGCCTTGCCCGGGCGCAGGCTGCTGATGAAGACGTCGGCGTCGGCGAGAAGGGTGTGCAGGAGCTCCCGCCCCTGTCCGGACTTGAGGTCGAGGACGATCGACTTCTTGCCACGGTTGATCGCGGTGAACGGCGCGGAAACCTGCGTGCGGGAAAAGGGCGGCCAGCCGCGGACGACGTCCCCGCTGCCGGGCCGCTCGACCTTGAGCACCTCGGCGCCGAGGTCCTGCAGCACCAGGCCGGCGTAAGGGCCCGCGACATTGCTGGCGAACTCGACAACACGTACTCCTGCCAGGGGCAGCACAAGGGCCTCCTTTGCCGGGCGGCGGCGCGCCGGGACCTGAAATACCAACGAAAGAGTAGAATATCTTCCCCGAGGTTGGCAAGGCCGCGATCCGCCCGGGTGATCGGCCCGACGGTGGCCGAACGCGCGGTCTTAAATCTACTCATCGATCGAAAATTGTCCGCATGGTTGACATAAGCGATGGCGGCTGCCAGCATCGTTCCGTCCCGCGGTGCGATGCGGGTCACATCGGATCACGAAGCGGTCGGAGCCGCCGCGGAGGCGCTCCCGTCTCCTGCGAACCTGCTCGATTTCATCCGGTCAGTGTCCGGGCAACCACCCTGGAGGTTCCGAGTGAGCCAGATTCCCTCTGCCGGCCATACAGCCGTGTCCGTCCCGGCCGCGGTTCGGGGTGATCCCGTGGCGGGCAACGGCGGTGCGCGAGTTCCCAAGCTTCAGGCCGCGGGCTTGGGTATGACGTTCCAGCGCCGCGCCGACACGGTCACCGTGCTCCGCGGCCTGGACTTCGAAGTCCACGAAGGTGAATTCGTTTCGATCGTCGGGCCGAGCGGCTGCGGGAAATCGACCATCCTGAACCTTGCCGCAGGGCTGCTGACGCCCAGCGCGGGTCGCCTTGCCTACGACGGTAAGGGGGTGCCGCAACCGAACACGAGGGTCGGCTACGTGACGCAGAAGGACAACCTGCTGCCGTGGCGCAGCGTGCGCAAGAACATCAGTGTGGCGCTGGAGATCCGTAAGCGGCCTCGGGACGAGATCAAGGAACGCACTGCCGAACTGGTGGACCTGGTCGGCTTGCAGGGGTTCGAGAACGCATACCCGGCACAGCTTTCCGGCGGAATGCGCAAGCGGGTGACGCTGGCACGTACGCTGGCTTACCGGCCGGACATGATCCTCGCCGACGAACCGTTCGGTGCCCTCGATGCGCAGCTGCGGCTGGTGCTGCAAGAGGAACTGCTGCGCATCTGGCAGCACGAGAAGAACACGATCGTGTTCATCACGCACGACATCACCGAAGCGATCGCGTTGTCGGACCGGGTCCTCGTGTTCTCGAAACGGCCGGCCCGCGTCAAGGTGGATTGCCCGATCGACCTGCCCCGGCCGCGTGACCTGGCTCGGGTGCGCACCGACCCGGCTTTCGATCGGCTGTACGACCGGCTCTGGACCGAGCTGGCCGAAGACATCGAGGCGGGAGACGCCCTGTGACTGAGCCGGCCGATACTTTGACTTTGCCTGCTGGGCAGGCGGAAGACGCGCCGGTTCCGGCCGTCCGGCGAAGCAGCTCCCGCATGCGGCGGACGCTGGTTCTCGGCGCGGTCCGCCTGGCGATGATCGCCGGATTCCTGAGCCTGTGGGAACTCGCTTCGGGGCGGTGGATCCGGGAGTTCTGGATCTCGAGCCCCTCGGCGATCGGCGAGGCGCTCCTGAAGTGGCTGCAGGACGGAACGCTCGCGACCAATCTCGTCGCGACCTTCAACGCCATGATCCTCGGCTTCGTGGGAGGTGTCGCGGCCGGCGTCGTGGCCGGCTTCACGCTGGGCCGGATCCCGTGGCTGGCGCAGTTGCTGGATCCGCTCATCGTGTCCATCTATTCGCTGCCGAAGATCGCGCTGGCACCGCTGTTCATCCTGTGGTTCGGCATCGGTCTCTTCTCCAAGGTCTTCCTGACCGCGGTCGTGTGTTTCTTCCTTGTCTTCTACAACACCGTCTCCGGTGCGCGGGCCGTCGATCGCGACTTGATCGATGTGGTCCGGGTGATGGGCGGCTCCCGGTGGGACGTCCTTCGCCGGGTGGTGCTTCCCAGTGCGGCCGAATGGATGTTCGTCGGAATCCGCCAGGCCGTTCCCTACGCGCTCATCGGTGCCGTTGTCGGTGAGTTCATCGCGGCCGATCGCGGTATGGGATACCTGATCACGCGGGCCGGTACGGCATTCAACACCGCCGACCTGTTCGCCGCGCTGTTCGTCCTCATGGTTGTCGCGGTGATCCTCGACTTGCTGGTCCGGTGGTCGGAGCGGCTGACCTCGCACTGGAAGGTCGACCGATGAGCTTGCCCGCACGAGCGTTCGGTTCCTGCTCCACCCAACAGCCCTCAGAGAGGCGGGTCGCCATGGATGTCAAGCGGGTCGGGAAACAGTTCATCACCGCCGTTGCGGCAACTCCGGTCCTGGTACTCGCAGCGTGCAGCTCGGGTTCCTCGGCAAGCACCGGATCTTCCGCCTTGGGTCCGCTGGATGCTGCGGTGTGCCAAGGGCAGCAGGTGAACATGGCCACCGTCTCCGGTGACACCGCCTACTATCCGCTGTTCGTCGCGCAAGGTGCGAAGTACTTCGACCAGGTCGGGCTGAAGCTGCATGGGGTCGAGCTCGCCAAGTCGTCGTCGAAAATCGCCGCCGTCGTGCGCGGTGAGCTCGACGTCGCACCGAGCACCATGGGAGGTGTTCTCGACGCCCGTTCGAACGGAGCACCCGTCGTCGCGTTCGCCGGATTGCAATATGTCAACAGCAATCCCGTGGTGAAGAAGAGCGTCCTGGCGGCGGCAGGGATCTCCGATGCTTCGCCGATCGAAAAGAAACTGTCGGTGCTGAAAGGACGGACGATCGCGGCGACCTCTCCGGGCAACGGCACCGACGTCCTTGCCCGGGCGCTCTTGAAAGGCGCCGGTCTGACTCCCGAGCGCGATGCGAAGATCACCTACACCGGCAGTCCGAGCGCCAGCTTCGCCGCCTTCGTCTCCGGAAGCGTGGACGCGCTCGTCGTGTCGTCGCCGTTCACCGATATGGCGATCGACAAGGGTGACGGCGCCTACCTGCTCAAGTCGGCCGACGAGTACCAGCCGTTCGCGGGTACCCCGTACGTCGTTCTCTTCACCAGCGACCAATTCGCCGAGAAGGACCCGAAAGTACTGCAGTGCTTCACCCGGGCGATCAGCATGGCAGAGAAGCTGATCCACGACGATCCCGCGGGTGCCGCACGGAGCGCCAGGGCTCTGTTCAAGGACATCGACGATGCCACTTATGGCGTTGCTGCCCGGATCGGCGCGGAGTACAGCATGCCGGCGCCGTTGATCGATGCCCCCGCCGTGGAACGGGCACGCCAGCTCGAGAACTCCACGGGCAAGTCCGTCGATGCGTCGGCGATCACGCAATCCGTGAACACCAAGGTGGCCCAGCCCGCGGGGACCAAGTAACCCGTCAGCGACAAAGAAAGGCAGTGTGTGCATGGAGCACGAGCGTCGCGGTACTTCATCCCCCGGCAGCATCCCGGTCGCGCGTGAATTCGCCCGGCTGATGGTGGAAACGTCCTTCAAAGACTTGCCGGAGCAAGCCGTCGACTACGCGGCCATGCTGGTCGCGAGCACGATCGCGAGTTCGGCATTCGGCACCACCATCCGGTCGGCGCAGGTCGTTCGCGATCTGGTCTGGGAACGCCGCGGTGCCGAACAGGCGTCGGTGTGGTTCGAGGCGGGCACAAAGCTGTCTCTCGTCGATGCCGTCCGTCTCAACGCGGTCCGCAGTTCCGCGGCTGCGTCGGACGACAGCGACCTGCGCAACATCGTCCACGCCGGAACTCCCGCCACCACGGCCGCCCTCGCCGTCGGCGAGCGGGAGGGTGCCAGCGGGGAAGACGTCCTCGCGGCGATCGCACTTGGCTATGAGGCAGCGGCCCGGGTAGGTGCGTCGATCACGCCGGGCTACAAGCAGCGTGGTTTCCACGGCTGTATTGCCGCGATCTTTGCCTCGACGGTCGCGAGTGGACGGTTGCTTCGCCTGGACGAAGACCGGATGACCCACGCGATCGCCCTCGCGGCGACCACGATCTCCGGGTTCGTCCGGGCCGCCGACGTGAGTACGGCGCGGGAGCACCACGACAGCATGGCGGCCACGCTCGGGACCGAGGCGGCACTCGCCGCCGGGCACGGCTTCACGGTGGACGACCGGGTCTTCGAGCGGGCGCAAGGCTATTTCGAGGTGTTCGGCCAGACGACCGAGGCGGCCGGGCGCACCGCGATGTGTGCCGGGTTCGGCACGAGCTGGGCGATCGTCGACTTCATGGCGATCAAGCTCATTCCGGGTGGCCACCCGTTCCACGCGGGGGCCGAAGCGGCGGCCGCCGTCGTCCGCCAGGCCGGGATCACACCGGCCGACATCACGTCCATCGAGGTGGCTGCACCCGGCCTGAAGGAGCTGGTGGGGCCGCGTCATCCGGTCGATCTGGTCCAGATGGCACACAGCCAGGCGTACTTCGTCGCCGCCGGAGCCGCGGATGGCGAGTTCTCCTGGGGCCACGCGTCCGGCGAGAAAATCGCGGACCCGGAGATCCATCGCCTCATCGATCTCATCCGGGTCGATCCTGCCCCGTGTGAGCTTCCGGAGCGCTATCGGCAAGGCGCGACGGTCACCGTCCACACCCGGGACGGGCGTTCGGCCTCGGCGACCGTGTTCGAACCGGCGGGCAGTGGTGCTCAGGGGATTTCCTGGAACGACGTCGACGCGAAATACCGGGCGCTGGTGCCGTTGTCCGGCCTGGGCGGCGGCGCGGTGGATGCGTCGCTCGCCGAGATCCACCGGCTGGCCGAGCTCCCGGACGTCCTTCCGCTGACCCGATCGCTGGTGCGCAATGCCTGACGCAGGTTCGCCCGGCGTCGCGCTCGTTACCGGCGGTGCCAGCGGAATCGGCCGCGGGGCCGCGCTCGAGCTGGCCCGGCACTTCCGTTCCGTAGTGGTGGCCGATCTCGCGATCGCTGCGGCCGAAGGCGTCGCCGAGGAGATCCGGAGTGCCGGCGGCACGGCACTGGCCGTCGCGGTGGACGTAGGTGACGAGAGCGAGGTGACCGCCATGGTGGACCGGGCCGTGGCGGCTTTCGGGCAGATCGATGTCCTCGTGCACAGTGCGGGCGTACTCGGCAGGCGCAGGCCGATTCTGGAGATGACGGACCAGGAATGGCGTTCGCTGCTGGACGTCAACCTCAGCGGGACCTTCTACGTCAGCCGCGCGGTGGGACGGCACATGGCCGGGCGGGGGAGCGGCACGGTGATCCTCTTGGCCTCCGACCGGGGTGTCTACGGGGCACGGGAGAAGGCGCATTACGCCGCGTCCAAGGGCGCCGTCATCGCGTACATGAAGTCGTTCGCGCTCGAACTCGGCCAGTACGGCGTGACTTGCAATGCCATCAACCCCGGGACCACGCAGACGCCTGGCTTGGAGGCTGATACGTCGCCGGAGCACCGGGAAGCCCGTGCGGCGAGTGACCCCCTCGGGCGGATCAGCACCCCGGACGACATCGCCAAGGTCGTGCTCTTCCTCGCGGCCGGCGGAGGATCGTTCATCACCGGTCAGCTCTTCTCCACCCGGATGCGTGTCGCGTGACCACCGGACGAACCAACGACAAGTCCCCGGCAAATCCTGGCGCACATGCGGGCCAGCGTTACCTGGTCACCGGGGCGAGCTCAGGCATCGGAGCCGCGGTGTGCCGGCATCTTGCGGCGGAAGGTGCCCGGATCGTCGCCGTCGGCCGGGACGAAACCCGGCTCCGGCGAACCGTCGAAACCTGCGAAGGGCCCGGGCACCAATGGCTGAGGGCCGATCTGGCGGACGACGACCTGGACGCACTTGCGGATGAAGCCGGGTCGGGCGGCGCCCGGATGGACGGCGTTGTGCACGCCGCGGGGGTCTTCCGTCCTGGGCTGATCGCGGACCAGACCCCGCATGATCTCGAGCAGATGTGGCGCACCAACGTCCGTGCGCCGTACCTCCTCGTCCAGGCGCTGCTGCCGAAGCTGTCCGCTCCGGCTGGCGTCGTATTCGTGTCGTCGGTGTCCGGGCACACCGGGATCGCCGGGCAATCCGCCTATGCGGCCACGAAAGGTGCGGTCGAAGCGGTGATGCGGTGCCTCGCCATCGAACTCGCACCGCGGGGTATCCGGGTCAACTCGGTGGCGCCGGGATTCATCGCCACCGAAATGAACGTGCAGTTTCGCGATGACGGAGCACGGGTCGCCAAGCTCGAGGCCGCCAGCCTGGCGGAACGGCTGGGCGCGCCCGGCGACATCTCGCGCGCGGTGGGTTTCCTCTTGGATCCGCGCAACAGCTTCGTCGTCGGGCATTGCCTGCGGGTCGACGGCGGTTACCCGGTTTCCGAGGTCGCGAAGGGCGTGCTGCTGCCGGAGGACCGTGGCCAGGTCAGCTGAACAACTTCATCAGGGTGGCGCACATGGTGTCGGCGAGCCGCTTGGCTGCGGTCCGGCTCTGCGGGCGCGCCCACACCGGCGCGAAGTTCAGCGCGCCGTAGATGCAATGCAGCGCAAGGCTGGGGTCGGCAGAGCTCAGTTCGCCCGAATCCACGCCGGCCTGGACAGCTTCCCGGAACACGGCGTCGTGGGGTTCGCGCAAGGTGCGGATCAGTTTGCGGTGCTCGGCAGGCCACTCCAGCGGCTGCGCGAACAAACGCGCGGCTTCGGGGTAGTCGACCAGCAGGATCACGAGCTGCTCGTGGATGAGTGCCCGGAGGCGCTCCCTGGCGCCGAGGTCGCGGGTTTCCGCCGCGAGCTCCTTCAGCCGGTCGTTGACCTCCTCCGCCACGAGGTTGAGGCAGGCCACGACGAGCTCGTCCTTGCTGCTGAAGTAGTGGTACAGCGTGGCCTTGGTCAAGTCCATCTTCTCGGCGACGCTGTCCATGTTCATGGCGTGGTAGCCGTCGCTGTTGAGCACCCGGGCGGTGGCGAGGAGGATCTCCCGGATCTTCTGCGTCCGCTTGCGCTGGACCCGGCCCATCGGGGGCTGCCCGGTTTCCTGCGCTGCCACCTTCGCCGTGACCACCAGTACCACCCCTTTGCCTGCCTGCGGCTCGCCTGACGACGAGGATACACGCAGTCGTGTTTGATAACCAACACGGTCATTGAAAATCTACCAACGGGTCAATGGGGGGATCGGGTCGCCCGCCGCGGCGCGGGCGTGCCAAATATCGACTGCAGAGACGAATATAGACTCAATGGTTGAAAAAGTCTTGACGTTGCCCCCGGTGTCGAACCACACTGGTGCAGCGCTTGCGGGGACCAGGGGTGTCCCCGGCGGGGCCGGCGGGATTGCTCGCGCCCCCATGCGGAAAAGCCCGGGCGATCGTCGTCCGGTGCGCATGTCTGGAACAGGAGCACCATGACCGAGACGGCGACCAGGCCGGCCGTGGACGCCGAGCCACGGGAATTCGACATGCTGATCGGGGCGGACTGGGTCGGCGCGCGCTCCGGCGAGCGGTTCGCCTCCGTCAATCCGTTCACCGGCCGGGTCTGGGCGACGGCTCCGGCGGCCGGAGCGGCCGACGTCGATGCGGCCGTCACGCTCGCCGGCAAGGCGCTCGACGGTCCGTGGGGAGCGATGCCCGCGGCCGAACGCGGCCGGCGGATCCGCCGGCTCGGCGAGCTCATCGCGGAGCAGGCCGAGGAGCTCGCGGTACTGGAGAGCCTCGACAACGGCAAGCTGCTGCGCGAAATGCGGGGCCAGCTCAAGGCCTTGCCGGGGTGGTACGAGTACTTCGGCGGGATGGCGGACAAGCTGGAGGGGGTCACGCCGCCGGACCCGAAGCCGAACCTGCTCGTCTACACGCGCCACGAGCCGGTCGGGGTCGTCGGGCTCATCCTTCCGTGGAACAGCCCGTTGCTGATCCTGGCCAACAAGCTGGCCCCCGGTCTCGCCGCGGGGTGCATGTTCGTCATCAAACCGGCGGAGCAGACTCCGGCGTCGGTTCTCGCCTTCGCGAAACTCGTCGCACGCGCCGGAATTCCCGACGGTGTGGTGAACGTCGTGACCGGGGACGGCCGGACCGGGCAGCTGCTGACCGCGCATCCCGGGGTCGCGAAGGTCTCCTTCACGGGTTCGACGGCGAGCGGCATCAAGGTGATGAAGTCCGCTGCGGACCACGTGGCCCGGGTCACTCTTGAACTCGGCGGGAAGTCGCCGAACATCGTATTCGACGACGCCGACCTCGAAGCTGCCGCGAACGGCGTCGTCGCCGGCATCTTCGCTGCCGCCGGCCAGACCTGCGTGGCGGGGAGCCGGCTCCTGGTGCATCGGCGGGTGCACGACGAACTCGTGTCCCGGATCGCCGCGCGGGCCCGCACGATCCGGCTGGGAGACCCGTTCGGCGAAACCACCGAGATGGGACCGATCGCTTTCCAGGAGCAGCTCGACAAGGTGGCCTCGTACGTCGACATCGCGACAGCCGAAGGCGCCTCCGTGGTCACGGGCGGAAAACGTCCGGACAGTCCGGAACTGGCCAGGGGGTTCTTCTTCGAGCCGACGATTCTCGCGGACGTGGACAACTCCATGCGGATTGCGCAGGAGGAGGTGTTCGGCCCGGTGCTGGCCGTGATTCCGTTCGACGACGAGGAATCCGCGGTCACCATCGCGAACGACATCCCGTTCGGTCTCGGCGCCGGAATCTGGACGGACAACGTGCGGCGTGCGCATCGCGTGGCGCACCGGGTGAAGGCCGGGTCGGTGTGGGTCAACGAGTACCGGCTCACCAGCTACAGCGTGCCGTTCGGGGGCTTCAAGCAGAGCGGCATCGGCAGGGAAAACGGCATGGACGCGGTGCGCGAGTACACCGAGACGAAATCGGTCTGGGTGAACCTTTCCGACGACACCAGGGATCCGTTCGTACTGGGGTGATCGTGGTCCACAGTGGATTCCCGAGGCAGAAGGAGGCTCGACGATGACCGGCTCGGCGATGGGGGAGGGACTCCTGGGCGGAGTCCGGATCCTCGACCTCACCAAGGCCACCTCCGGGCCTTTCGCCACCCAGATCCTCGCTGATCTCGGAGCCGAGGTGATCAAGATCGAGGAGCCGCCGGGAACCCCGCACGAGCGCTCGATCATGCAGCCGGAACTGGAATTGTACGGCAGCATGGACCCGTATTTCGTGTCCGTGAACCGGGGGAAGCGCAGCGTGGTGCTTCCGCTCGCACACCCGCGCGGCAAGGCCACGTTCTACGAACTCGTCGAACAAGCTGACGTGGTCGTGCACAACTACCGGCCGAGGGTGCCCCGCAAACTGGGCGTGGACCACGAGTCCTTACAGCGTCGCAAATCCGACATCATCACGTGCGCGATTTCCGGCTATGGCGGTAGCGGACCGCTGAGCGACCGTGCCGCGTTCGACATCACGGTGCTTGCCGAGACCGGCATGCTCGACTACATCGGCAAATCCGGCGAGGACGGGCAGCTCGCGTACCCGTACGTCTCGGTGGGTGATCTGGCCGCCGGAATGTACTGCGCGATCGCGGTACCCGCCGCACTCGAGTACCGGCGGCGGACCGGCCGGGGACGGTGCATCGAAGTCGCGATGTTCGACGCGGTCCTCTCGTGGTTCATCGGGCACGGCGTCACCGCCATGAACTTCGGCGAATCACCCCACGTTTCCGACCGCAGCATGTGGGGCGTCTTCACGACGGCCACGAGGCCGCTGGTGATCACGGCGCATCGCGAGCCGCAGTGGCGGTCGTTCTGCACGGCGATCGATCGCCGGGAATGGCTGAGCGACCCGCGGTTCGCTCATCCGACCGCGCGAGCGCAGCACATCGCGGAATTGCGGGCCCTCGCGAACGAAGTGCTGGGTGGAAAACCTGCCGACGAGTGGAAGGCGCTCTTCTGGGAGAACAACGTCCCGTTCGCCGAGGTGCGTACCATGGCCGAGGCGCTGCACGGGGAACAAGCGAAGGCGCGCAACATGGTGCTCGATCTGCCGGCGGGCGAACGAGACATCAAGCTCATCGGAAATCCGATCAAAACCGATATCAGAGAGCGCGGGTACGCCCCACCGCCCAGGTACGGCGAAGACACCACGAGCGTGCTGCGTGACCTCCTCGGCTACGGAGACCACGAAATCGGCGAGATTCTCTCGCTCGGCGCGGCAACGGGGACGGCAGGCCGGTGAAGATGGTACTGACTGAAGACCGCGGCGGACGCGAAACCTATGACTACGTGATCGTCGGCGCCGGCACGGCGGGATGCGTGCTGGCGAACCGGCTGAGCGAGTCCCCGGACACCTCGGTGCTCTTGCTGGAGGCCGGCAGAACCGACGTCAGCCCGTTCGTCCGGCTGCCGGTCGGCTTCGTCCGCACCCCGCCGAAGACGAACTGGTCCTACGTGCCCGAACCGGACCCGTCCCGGGACGGCAGGGTCGAGGAATGGCCCGCCGGGCGGATTCTCGGCGGGTCGAGCTCGGTCAATGCCACCGGCTGGATGCGCGGCAGCCCGGCCGACTACGACGCTTGGCCGTCGTCGGAACGGACCCGGTGGGACTACGAGGCTGTGCTGCCTTACCTGCGCCGCTCCGAACGGGCCGAGAACGGCGGCGCCGGCCGGGGACGGACGGGCCGGATCCGGGTTCGCGATGCCGGTGTCGGCCACCGCCTCATCGACGCGTTCATCGAGGGAGCCGGGCAGCGCGGCCATCGGCGGCGGGAAGACATGAACCGCGGGGTGAATGACGGCGCCGGCGCCATGCAGGTCGCTCAGCGCCGCGGTTTTCGCAGCAGCTCGGCCACGGCATACCTCACCCCTGCCCGGCGACGGCGCAATCTCCGGCTGCGCACCGGGGTGACGGTCCGCCGGGTGGTGATCGACCGGGGCCGGGCAACCGGTATCGAGTACGTCGCCGGCGATCGGATCGTCACGGTCGACGTCCGGCGAGAGGTCGTGCTGGCAGCGGGAGCCATCGGCTCGCCACGCCTGCTCTTGCTTTCGGGAGCCGGCCCTGCCGACGAGTTGCGCGCCAAGGGTATCGCCGTCGTGGCCGACCTGCCTGAAGTAGGTGCCAACCTGCAGGAGCATGCTCGGGCGAGCGTCGTCTTCTCGGCGAGGATCCCGACGCTGAATCAAGACCTGAATCCGCGGGGTGTCGTCAAGCACGGCCTGGACTTCCTTCTGCGTGGCCGCGGCGCTGCCACCACCGCGCCGGCCTGCGCGGTCGTACTGGCGAAGCTGCACGAAACGAGTACCAGACCCGACTTCCAGTTCCTGTTCGCCCCGTTCGCTGTGGCACCGGCGAAACCGCAGAACGCAGCCTACGAGGGCTACCGCGACGTCACCGTTCCCACCGACCCGCGGATGACGGCTTCGGTGTGGCTCAACCACCCCCGGAGTACCGGGTCGGTCCGGTTGCGCAGCGCCGATCCGGCTGATCGGCCGGTGATCGACCACGTCATGTTCAAGGATCCCGACGACCTCGCCGATCTCGTCGCCGGGATCAGGATGGTGCGGGAAATCTTCCGTTCCGAGGCGCTCGGCCCTTACACCGGCGGTGAGATCGCCCCCGGCGACGCGATCCGCAGTGACGAGCAGCTGGGCGAGTACCTGCGGTCCAGGTCGGCGGTCGGGCACCATCCGGTGGGCACCTGCCGGATGGGTGCCGACGATCGCTCGGTCGTCGATCTCGAGTTGCGCGTCCGAGGGGTCGAGGGACTGCGGGTCGCCGACGCTTCGGTGATTCCGTCGCTGGTGAGCGGTGGTACGTATGCCCCAGTGGTCATGGTGGGTGAGCGCGCTGCCGACCTTATCCGTTCCCGAGCCGAAGGACGACAGTCGTGACGACCTCCCCTGCCCGCCACCACAGCGCAGCGCCCGCCGATCTGGAGGAGTTCGGCCTGTTCATCGACGGGCAGGTGGTGCCTGCGGCGAGCGGGGCCACCTTCCTCTCCGAGGACCCTTACCGGGAGGCGCCCTGGGCCCGGATCGCGGACGCGGGCACCGAAGACCTGGAGCGGGCCGTCGGCTCGGCGCGACGGGCGTTCGATGGGGAGTGGGGTGCCTGCACCGGTTTCGAGCGGGCGCAGGTCCTCCGGACGATCGGGGACACGATCCGGGACAACGGTGACCTGCTCGCGGATCTGGAGGTCCGGGACAACGGCAAGCTGTTGCGCGAAATGCGGGGACAGCTGGAGTCGCTGCCCCAGTATTACTACTACTTCGCCGGGCTGGCCGACAAACTCGACGGGCGGACCGTGCCCCCGCTCAACCCGGACTACTTCGCCTTCACCCGGCGCGAGCCGATCGGCGTCATCGGCGCGATCACCGCGTGGAATTCGCCCCTGTTGCTGCTCACGGTGAAACTCGCCCCCTTGCTGGCCGCGGGAAACACTTGTGTCGCAAAGCCTTCCGAGCATGCCCCGACGTCCACCCTCGTGCTCGCGCGGTTGCTGCACGAGGCCGGGCTGCCCGCGGGCGTCCTCAACGTGGTCGTGGGCTCCGATCCGATGCTCGGTGCGGCGCTGGTCGAACACCCGCAGATCGACAAGGTCGCGTTCACCGGATCGACCGCCACCGGCGCCCGGGTGTCCGGTTCGGCCGGTGCGCACCTCAAGCCGGCGACTCTCGAACTCGGCGGCAAGAGCGCTCAGATCGTCTTTTCCGATGCCGATCTGGACGCCGCCGCGAACGGAATCGTCGCCGGAGTGTTCGCCGCGGCGGGCCAGACCTGCATGGCAGGTTCGCGGCTGATCGCCCACCGCAGCATCTTCGACCGGCTGGTGTCCACCGTGGTCGAACGGGCCGAGGCCATCCGGCTGGGCGATCCAGCACAGGCGTCGACCGAGATGGGGCCGATCGCCAACCGGGCCCAGTACGACAAGGTGCTGGGGCTGCTGGAAGAAGCGGCCGCGGCAGGCGCCAAGATCGAGTGCGGCGGCGGTCCGGCGCGCGGGCAGGGCGGGTTGTTCGTGGCGCCCACGGTCCTCACGAACGTCGGCCCGGCGAGCCGGATCGTGCGGGAGGAGGTGTTCGGACCGGTGCTGAGCGCCTGTTCGTTCGATACCGAGCAGGAAGCCCTCGCGTTGGCCAACGACACCGAGTTCGGGTTGGCCAGTGCCGTGTGGACCAAGGACATCCATCGCGCCCATCGGCTCGCCGCCGGGCTGAAGGTCGGCGTGGTCTGGATCAACAGCTATCGCGTCGTGGGGCCCAACATGCCGGTCGGCGGGCGCGGGGCCAGCGGGCTCGGCGTCGAGAACGGGGTGGAAGTGATGCACGAGTACACCGCCGTCAAGTCCGTGTGGGTCGAGCTGACCGGTGGGACGCGAGACCCGTTCACCCTGGGCCATTGACCGGAGCCGGCCCCGCACCGTCCGCCGCCGCGGGGCCTGCTCCGGGCGTTCGTGCTCAGCCCGCCGGGATGAGCCCACCCTGCTCGCCGAGTCCGGTGACCAGCGCGTCGAGGTCGCCGGCTAGGCGGGCGATCACCGTGGTGCGCTTGAAATAGTGGCAGACCGGATATTCGTCGGTCATGCCGATCCCGCCGTGCAGCTGGACGGCCTCGTGCCCAATGTGCCGGGCCGACAGGTCGACCTGGATCTTGGCCGCCCGCACGGCCGCGCGCCGCCGGGCATCGGACGGGCCGTCGGCGGCGAGCCGGGCCAGCAGCGCCATCGACCGCGCCTGCTCGAGCGAGAGGTACATGTCGGCAGCTCGATGGCGCAGCACCTGGAAGGTGCCGATCGGGTGGCCGAACTGGGCCCGGCTTTTGAGGTAGCCGACCGTGAGTTCGAGCATCCGGTCCATCGCCCCGACTGCTTCGGCGCAGAGCGCAACCATCGTTGCGTCGAGCACGGTCTCGATCACTTCGGTCACGTCGGTTCCGGTTCCCAGCGCGGTGGCGACCGTGTCGTCCAGACGGATGTCGGCGCCCCGATGCCCGTCGTGCATCCGATAGGGCTGCTGGCGGGTCGCGGCGGCATCGACGAGGAACAGTCCAGGTTTCCCGTCAGGGCGATGAGCGGTGACCACGAGCACCTCGGCGCTGTCGCCACCGGTGACGGCGATCTTCTCCCCGCTCAGCCGCCAGCCGTCCGCCGCCGGGACGGCCCGAGCGACCGGCCGGGTGGCACGCTCGGTGTGCGCCCAGGCCATGAGCAGCTCGCCCCGTGTGATGCGCGGCAGCAGCAGTTCCTTCTGCGCGGCCGAACCGGCGGCCGCCACGAGTTGCCCGGCCCGCACGACCGTCGGCAGGAACGGCTCGAGCACCAGATGCCGGCCGAAGGTTTCCATCACCACGGCGATCTCGGTGAGGCCGGTCCCGGCGCCGCCGTACCTCTCGTCGACACCGAGCCCCAGCAGGCCGAGTTCCGCATAGCGCTGCCACATCTCGCGGCTCCACCCGCCCGGCGAGCCGAGCAACGCGTGCCGGGTCTCCGGGTCGTACCGCTTCCGCAGGAGGGTGTCCACAGTGGTGGCGAGCAGCTTCTGCTCGTCCGTCAGGCCGAGCTCCATGGTCGCGCCTTTCTGTCGGTCTCGGTCTCGGCCTCGTCAGAGCCCGAGGATCGCTTTGCTGATGATTTCGCGCTGGACTTCGTTGCTGCCGGCATAGATGGATGCCTTGCGCCAGTTGAAATACGTGGGTAGTGCGTCGGCGGCGCCCTCGGGCATCGGTGCGAAAGCCGCGGCACCGTTCGCGCGGCAGGCCAGCCCCATTGGCCCGACCACGTCGATCAGGAGTTCGGTCGCTCGCTGCTGCAGTTCCGTGCCGCGCAGCTTGAGCATCGACGACATCGGGTCCGGAATGCCGGGGGCCAGCGTGCTCTCCCGGTCCAGGACCCGCAGGACCGACATCTCCAGCGCGGTCGTCTCGACCTCCAGCGTGGTGAGCCGGGCACGGAAGAGCGGGTCGTCGAGGCGGGCGCCGGCAAGCCGCTTGATCCGGCCCACCCGGCTCTTGATGATGCCGATGCCGGCGTTGGCCGTGCGCTCGTTGCCCAGCAGGAACTTCGCGTACGTCCAGCCGCGGTTCTCCTCGCCGACGAGATGGTCTGCCGGGACCCGGACGTCGTCGAAGAAGACCTCGTTCACCTCGCAGCCGCCGTCGAGGAGGCGGATCGGCCGGATGGTCACTCCCGGCGACCGGAGGTCGATCAGCAGGAACGAGATGCCGCGTTGTTTGCGTACCGTGGGATCGGTTCTGGCCAGGCAGAAGATCCAATCGGCGTGCTGGGCGAGGGTGGTCCAGGTCTTCTGCCCGTTGACGACGTAGGCGGCGCCGTCCCGGACCGCGGTGGTCCGCAGCGACGCCAGGTCCGAGCCGGCGTCCGGTTCGGAGAAACCCTGCGCCCACCAGATCTCCGCGCTCGCCGTCGGCGGCAGGAACCGCCGGTGCAGCTCCGGGCTGCCGAAGTGCGCGATCACCGGCCCCACCATCGACGTGTTGAACACGATCGGTGGCGGGACGTGCGCGAGGGCCATCTCCTCGGCCCAGAGGTGCCGCTGGATCGGTGTCCAGTCCTGCCCGCCGCAGCGCACCGGCCAGTGGGGTACGGCCAGTCCGTGCTCGTTCATGATCTGCTGGCAGGTGACGATGTCGTCGCGCGTGGGTTGTTCGCCCCGTGCGGTCCGGTCCCTGATCCCGGCGGGGATCTCGGTCGTGAAGAAGGCGCGCATGTCCCGCGCGAACTCCCGTTCTTGGCTGCTCAGGACAAAATCCATGGAGGTCTCCGGTTACGGTCGCGGATCAGGTGATGAGGAAGCCGCCGTCGACGACGATGGCGGATCCGGTCATGTAGGACGAGGCGTCGCCGGCGGCGAACACGACGGCCGCGGCGCACTCCGCGCCCTCGCCGAGCCGCCGCATCGGGATGCGCCGGTCGGCCAGCCCGTCCAGGAAGCCGTCCTGGTGGGTAGCCGTCATGTCGGTCGGGAAATATCCGGGGACCACGGCGTTGACCCGGATTCCCTTGCGGCCGGTCCACTGGCCGGCCAGGTCTCTCGTCAGGCCGAGTACTGCCGCCTTGCTGGCCGAGTAGGCAGCGTGCGGCAGGCCGACGGTCGAAAGCCCGAGCACACTCCCGATGTTCACGATGCTGGCCCCGGGACCCATCCTCGCGGCGCAGGCTTTGGCCATCCAGTACGAACCCTCGAGGTTGACCTCGAGCACCGAGCGGAACTGTTCGGGAGTCTCCTTGCCAGCGGGCACCGCGGTCGCGAGTCCGGCGCAGTTGACGAGGATGTCGAGCCTGCCCAGTTCCGCCACGGTCGCGGCCGCGGCATGTTCGCAGGAATCCGGGTCCGCAACGTCGGTGACCGAGGTCGCCACTCGCCGCCCGGTTTTCCCCGCCAGCCGGGCGGTTTCGGCCAGCCGGTCGGCGCGCCGGGCGGCGAGCATGACGTCGGCGCCGGCCTCGGCGAGCGCGACGGCGATGTCCCTGCCGAGACCGGACGATGCCCCGGTGACGAGTGCGACCCGGCCGTCCAGCCGGAAACGATCGAGGATACCGGCCATTGCTGACCCCCTTCGGTGCGTCGGATGTGCCGCGGCCGGAAGACCGCACCGCGGAATCATGACATTTACCAACTCTGCAGTCGAGAGCCAACTTCACGGTTGACTAAGAATGCGGGTCCGCAGTATCGTCGCCAATGCCACATCGCGTCCGCCTCGGACACGTCACAGCGGTTCCGGCAGAGCGTTGCCGAGAGGGAGAAAAGATGCACTACGAAGAATTGGCGGCCGCAGGGGGAACGGAGTTCCGCTCACGGCGCCGCACGATCACCGAGACCGACGCCGTGACGTTCACCTGTATGACCGGGATCATGGATCCCGTCTTCACGGACGAGATCTTCGCGCAGGAGAATCTGTTCGGTGGCCGGGTGGTGCCCGGCCCGATGATCATGACGTACGCGATGGGCCTCACCGACGACCTGGGTTACAGCTCGGTGGTCGCCGCATTGGGCGTCGAGGCCCGTTTTGTCGCGCCAGTCCGCCCGAAGGACACGATCCATGTCGTGTCGCGGGTCGCGGAGGCGCGGGAGAGCAAGAGCCGGCCGGATGCGGGCATCGTGACGCTGGCGCACGACGTCCGCAACCAGGACGGCACACTCGTCCAGCAGTTCTCGAGGACTCTGCTGGTACTCAAGAAGTCCGCTGCCGAATCGCAGGAGGTGCCGTCGTGATCACCGGGTATTTCGAGGATCTCGTCGAGGGCAAGGTGCTGGAGAGCCGGGGCCGCACGGTCACCCAGGCGGACGTGGTCGGATTCGCCGGGTTGTCCGGCGATTTCCATCCTCTGCACCTGGATGTCGAGCACGCGAAGAAGGCACGCTTCGGCGAGCCGATCGCCCACGGCATGCTGACCCTGGCGATCGCCAGCGGGCTGATCGAACTGTCTCCCGAGGCAGTGCAAGCGTTCGGCGGGATGGACAAGGTACGTTTCCTGCAACCGGTGTTCTTCGGCGACACGATCCATGTGCGCAGCGAGGTCGCATCCCTCGAGCAGATGGACGACAGCTGCGGCAAGGCCGTCCTCGCCATCACCGTGCTGAACCAGCGGGACGAACCGGTGGTCGTCTTCAAGATGCGCTTGGTCGTGGGGACCCGCCCCCGTACCGCGTAGCCGAAGCCTCGACGAGAGGAAAACGCATGACACGAGTCGGTTTCATCGGCTTGGGAGCGATGGGCGGCGCACTCGCGGAGCGGCTGGTCGCCGGCGGGATTCCATTGCTGGTCCACGATCGCAGCGACGCCGCGGTCGCCCGGCTCACCGGGCTGGGCGCGGCTGCGGCAACGCTGGACGAGGTCGGTGCACAGTGCGATCCGGTCTTCGTCTGCCTGCCCCGTTCCGAGGATGTGAAAGAGGTGGTGTCGGCCGAGGGCGGGCTTGCATCGACGATGCGCTCTGGCGCGTGCGTCGTCGACATGACAACGGGTTTTCCGCCGGACGACACGGAATGTGCCGAGATCCTCGCCCGCCGGGGCATCGGCTTCGCCGACGCTCCGGTGAGTGGCGGCCCCGGCGGTGCGAGGGCGGGCACGCTGACCATCATGGTCGGCGCGTCCGCGGAGCGGTTTGCCGAGCTGTCGCCGATCCTGTCGGTGATCAGCGAAAAGGTGATCCGGGTCGGCGGGGTCGGCGCGGGGCACACGATGAAGCTGGTCAACAATCTCATCGCCGCGGCGAGCAGGCTGGCCGTGTTCGAAGGGGTGAGCCTCGCGGTGCGCAACGGGCTGGACGCCGAGACCTGCATCGAGGTGCTCAACGGGTCCACCGGGCGCAGTTACTCGACCGAGGTCACGTTCCCGCGGTTCCTGCTCCACGACGAGATCAAGGACCAGGGATTCCGGATCGACCTGATGCTCAAGGACGTCGCACTCGCGATGCGGCTCGCGCAGGAAAGCGAGACGGCGGCGGAACTGGGCGGGCTGACGGAGAAGACGCTCGAAACGGCCTTGCAGCGGTTCGGCACGGACGCCGACATGAGCAGGCTCGCCGGGCTGTACGGCAACTTCGGGAGGCAGTGATGGACAAGATCGGCTACGACGAGGTCCGCGGCGAGGAAGATCCGGCAGGCCGGTTCACCGGAACGGCCCGGCTGTCGCAGGTCGACAGCACCTGGCGCACCGACGAATCCGCGCGGCTGCTGATGGTCCAGTACGAGCCCGGTGCGCGGACCAAGTGGCACACCCACGAAGGCGACCAGATCCTCGTCGGGACCAGCGGTGAGGGCCTGGTGCAGGCCAAGGGGGAGAAGGCGGTGCCGATACGCGCGGGCGACATCGTCGTCTGCCGGGCCGGGGAGACGCACTGGCACGGCGCGGCACCCGGCTCGGCGTTCACGCACCTTGCCGTGACCCAGGGCGGGATCGACTGGCACGGACCCGTCGAGGACTGACCGCGCGGGAAAGACGAGTGGAGAGGGTTCCCATGAACGTGACCGGGGCACCGCCCCCGCGAGCGGGTGAGGCTCGCGAGCGGCACCCGATGATCGTCGGCGAGGACCGGGTCGGCGGCCCGGCGCATGCATGGCTCCAGGTGACCGATCCCGGAACCGGTGTGGTGTTCGCTGAGGTGCCGCAGGCCACTTCGGCCGATGTCGACCGTGCGGTCGAGGCCGCGCGCGAGAGTTTCGCCGACGGACGCTGGCGGCGGCAGACGCCCGACGCCCGGGCTCAGGTGCTGTGGCGGGTGGCCGAGCTCATCGACCGGCACGCGGGGGAGCTCGCCGAACTCGAAAGCCGCAACCAGGGAATGCCGCTCAGTCAAGCACGTTCGGTGTTCGTCCCGTCGGCGGCGCGGACCTTCCGCTATTACGCGGGTGCAGTGGAACGGCTGGAAGGCCGTGCGCGCGAGGTGGCTGCGCCAGGCGGCCGCAGCTTTCACGCCTACACCCGCCGTGAGCCGATCGGCGTCGCCGCGTTGATCGTTCCGTGGAACGCGCCGCTGGCGATCGCGTGCTGGAAGCTGGCGCCTGCGCTCGCGGCCGGGTGCTCGGCCGTGGTCAAACCGTCGGAGGAGACGCCGTTGACCGCGCTGCGGCTCGGCGAACTGTGCCTGGAAGCCGGGGTGCCGCCCGGGGTGGTGAACGTGCTGACCGGAACCGGTATCGAGACCGGGGCCGCGCTCGCGGAGCACCCGGAGGTCGACAAGGTGTCGTTCACCGGTTCGACCGCGGTCGGCCGGGCGATCGTCAACGCGGCCACCGGAAACCTGAAGAAAGTCACCCTGGAGCTGGGCGGCAAATCACCCGCGCTCGTGTTCGACGACGCGGACCCGGACCAGGTGATTCCCGGAATCGCAGCGGGCATCTTCAGCAATGCCGGACAGGTGTGCACCGCCGGGTCCCGGTTTCTGGTGCATCGTTCGATGCACGACCGGGTCGTCGAGGGCGTCGCGGCGATCGCGGGGAAGATGCGCGTCGGCTACTGCACCGACCCGGATGTCCAGATGGGCCCGCTCATCTCGGACCGGCATCGGCGGCGAGTGGACGGTTTCGTGCAAGGCGGGCTCGCCGCCGGTGCCGACATCGTCACCGGCGGCGGCCCGATGGGGGACGGAGGGTTCTTCTACCGGCCCACCGTCGTCGCGAATGCCCGCGCCGACATGGAGATGGTGCGCGAGGAGATCTTCGGCCCGGTGGCGACCGTGATGCCGTTCTCCGACGAACGCGAGGCCATCGAGTGGGCCAACGATTCCTCGTACGGACTCGCCGCAAGCGTCTGGAGCCGGGATATCGGGCGCGCCCACCGGGTTGCCGCGGAGCTGCGGGCCGGCCGGGTGGGCGTCAACGTCCACGCACCGCCGGAGATCACCCTTCCCACCGGAGGCTACAAGCAGTCCGGCTGGGGTCGTGAACTCGGGCCCGAGGGGCTCGAGCCGTACCTGGAGACCAAGGCTGTGGTCGCCTTGCTGTAGCCGGAGCAGCGGTGCTGGGTGGGCGCGATCAGCCGATCGCGCCCACCGTCGGCTCAAGCGAGCGTCTTGAGCAAGATGTCACACGTGGTCTCGATCAGCCGCGCGGTCGCCGCGCGGCTTGTCGTGCGTGCCCAGACCGGGGTGTAGTTGATCGCTCCGTAGATGCAATGCAGTGCGACGTTCGGGTCGTCGCTGGAGAACTCACCTGCCTCGATGCCGTCGGCGATCACGGCCCGGAACACGTCGTCGTGCTCCTTGCGCAGCCGGCGGATCAGCTTGAGGTGATCGGCGGGCCAGTCGAGGGGCTGGGTGAAGAACCGCCCCGCATCGCGGTAGTCCACGAGCAGGATCGTGAGCTGATCGACCATCAAGGCCTGCAGCCGTTCGGCCGCGCTCAGCTCCGACGTCTGCGCCGCCAGCTCGTTGAGCCGGGTGTTGACCTCCCGGCCGACGAATTCCAGCGTCGCGGCGACCAGCTCGTCCTTGCTGCCGTAGTAGTGGTAGAGCGTCGCCTTGGTCAGGTCCACCTTCTCGGCGACCGCGTCGAGGTTCATTGCGTGGTAGCCGTCCTCGTTGAGCACCGCCGCGGCGGCCATGAGGATCTCGCGCATCTTCTGGGTGCGTTTGCGGGCGACCCGGTCGGAGCGGGGTCCCGCAGCGTCCTTGGCGCGAGCCGTGGTCATGAGCTCACCTCTTTCCGGAGGTCTCGCCGAATGCATCGTCGGTGGTCGGCTCGAAGATAGCAGCAGTCGCGGCCTTCGCCGAATGGTGGTCGGGATTCAACTTGTGAGTCGATAGCCGATCGAAAGGTTGACTAAGCTGGCTGCCGGATCTATGTTGGCACCGTTGCACTCGAAGCGTCTGCCTGGAGGATCCCGTGCCTGAACAATCCTGGACGACAGCGGTCGGTGAGGTCGGCCATGGCGTGGTGAACGTGCGGGGATACCCGCTGACGGACATCATCCGCTCGCTGTCCTTCGCCGATGCGACGTTTCTGACCATTCGGGGGGAACTGCCGACGCCCGCGCAGAGCCGGACCTTCGAGGCTGCGCTCAACGGGATTCTCGAGCATGGCTTCTACGCGCCGACGACCCTTGCCGCGCGGATGGTCGCGTCGGCGGCGCCGGAGAGTGTGATCCCGGGGGTTGCGGCCGGCATGCTCACGATCGGCTCGATCACCGTCTCGCCGCAACACACCGCCGAGGTCATCGACGAGATCGAGGCTGCTGTGGTGGGCGGCAGCACGCCCGAGGCTGCGGTGGATGCCTACGTATCCCGGATGCAGGCGGCCAAGAAGCGCATGCCCGGCATCGGCCATCCCTTGCACCCGGAAGGTGACCCGCGGGCCATCGCGCTGCGGGAGGTCGCCGAGGCGAACGGGGTGTGGGGCACCCGGGCCGGGTACTACTTCGCGGCCAAGGACGAGTACCTGCGCCGCATCGGCCGGGACTTCCCGGTGAACATCGACGGCATGCTCGGCTGCGTGCTGAGTGAACTCGGCTTCCGGCCGCTGGAGATGCCTGGTATCGCGGCGATCTCCTTCATGCCCGGCATCGTCGCCCACTGCGTCGAGGAGCTGCTGGCACCGCCGACGCTCCGGGTTGCCGAGGGGGTCTACCACGGTCACGCCGAGCGCCGGCTCAACGGATCGAGCACCTTCGGCGCCGACGGAGCGCGTCGGGAGCATGCGCAGAAATGAAGGTCGGCCTGGTCATCGTCGACGAGGATCCGGCGGTGGCGGTCGAGGTCGCGAAGGCGGCCGACGCCGCCGGGATCCACTCGATCTGGAGCATCGACTACTACAACCGCAGTAGTCTGGCCCGTTCGGCGGCCTTCGCCGCCGCGACCGGCTCGGTGCTGGTCGGTACCAGCGTCACGCCGCTGTTCGCGCGGTCGCCGATTGCGCTGGCGGCGGCCGCCACGGACATCCAGTTGCTGTCGGGTGGCCGCTTCGTCCTCGGCGTGGGCAGCAGCACCCGCCGGATGAACCGCGACTGGTACGACGTCGACCTCGACCACCCGGCCCCGCGGGTCGAGGAGCGGGTGGACCTGGTCCGCAGGCTGATGGCGCATCACGGCGGTCCGTTCACCCACGAAGGCCGCTTCGACGCGGTGCATATGGCGCACTTCGAGCGGGCGGCCCCGGCGGCTCCGGCGGTGCCGATTCTCGTGGCCGGCGTGGGCGCACGGATGACCCGGGCCGCAGCGCGGAGTGCTGACGGATTCTTCGGCCACACGGTCGCGTCTGTCGCGAATCTGACGCAGCTCGCGCGGCCGATCGTGGACACCGAACTCGAGAAGCGGGGATGCGCGCGCAGCGAGTTCGCCTTCGCTTCGCAAATCGTGGCTGCCGCCGATCCGGATCCTCATGCCGCCAGGAAGCAGGCAGCAGCACAGGTCGGGTTCTACTCGACTCCCAAGGGCTACGACGCACTGTTCACCAGCGAGGTCGACGAGGCGCACCGGGTCGAGGCCAGAAATGCTTTCCTCGAGGGCGACGCCGAAGGGGTCGTCGAGGCAGGGCTCGGCCTGGTCGACGACCGCGCGGTATTCGGCCGGCCGGAGGAAGTACGCACGCAACTGGAGCGGTACGCGGACGTGCTCGACCTCGCGCTGCTTTATCCGCCGAACTTCGGCGTGGACCCGCAAGCGGTCACCAGGAACGAGTACGAGCTGATCGACGTGGCGGCGGAATGGAACCGGAGCGGGTGACCGGAGCGCGTCCGCTCGACCAGATCGTGCCAGCTCAATGAAGGGTGGTTCAGATGTCAGAGTCTCTTGCCTCGTTCATCGCCTCATTCGACGGATCGCGGCTGTCGGACGAGGTGCTCGGCAAGGCGACGACCGGCGTCATCGACGGTCTCTCGGTGATCGTCGCCGGAGCGGCGGAAGAGACCTCGGCCGCGGTGCACCGCGCCCTTGCGCGGACCGGTCAGCTCGAGGGCGAGTCGACGATCCTCGGCACCCGGCACAAGGCGGGCATGCTGGATGCTGCGTTGTGCAATGGCGTCGCCGCGCATGCCCATGACTTCGACGACGTCCTGCAGGGCCACACGACGCATCCGACCACCCATCTCCTGCCTGTGCTCCTGGCGATCGCCGAGCAGCAGAAGGTGACGGGCCGGGACTTCCTCGAGGCTTACGTGGTGGGGCTGGAGGCCGAGCTCGGTCTGGCGATCGCCATGGGACGCGCGCACTACCGGGCCGGCTGGCACTCCACCGGCACGCTCGGCACCGTCGGCGCAGTGGCCTCGGCGTGCCGGTTGTTGCGCCTGGACGAGCGGCACACCCGGCATGCGCTCGGCATCGGCTGTTCGTCGGCGGCCGGCCTGCGAATCGCGTCGGGCAGCATGGTCAAGCCGCTGCATGCCGGCCATGCGGCACGGATCGGCGTGGAGGCAGCCGTGCTCGCCGCGGAAGGTTTCACCGGCCCATCGGAGCCGTTCACCGGCCGGTTCGGCTACTACCAGGCGTTCAGCGCGGAACTGAACGACACCGTGCCGCGCTGGGAGACCGACGAGGGACGGCGGGGAACCGCGGTGAACCGGCTGTCGTTCAAGCCTTACCCGTGCTGTGGCGAAGCCACTGCCGCCGTGCAGGCCGCGATCATCATCCGCGAGGAGATCAACGCAGCCGACATCGAGCGGATCACCGTCAAGGTCTGCCCGCTGGGCCGCGAAGTGCTTCCGTTCGATCTGCCCCGCACCCCGGACGAGGCCCGCTTCAGCGCGCCGTACTGCGTGGGTGCCGCGTTCCATCAGGGGCAGCTGGGGCTCGAGGATTTCACCCACGAGGCGGTCGGGCGGGAGCAGATCGCCGACCTGGCCAAGCGCACGTCCGTCGAGGTCGATCCGGACCTGCCGGATCCTGGTGCCGAGGTGCAGGTCTGGGCAACCGATGGCCGGCACGCGACGCGCCGCATCGTCGTCCCCGAGGGCAACTACCAGATCGGTCTTCGCCGTGAGGTCGCCGTCGCGAAGTTTGCTGCCTGTACCGCGCACCTGATGGGAGCCGGCGAGGCGAAGCGGCACTTCGCCGAGCTCGAACATCTTCGCGACGGGACGAACGTGTCCGCGGTCATCCGCGCGCTCGTTCCGCAGGATTGAAGGGACGGACAGAATGCGGACCGGAACAGCTGCCGAACAGCTCGCGGAATGGGCGCTCGGCCTCGAGCTGGGCGATGTCGCCGCCGACGTCATGGAACGGATCAAGCTGCATCTTCTCGATCAGATCGGGGCGCAGATCGCTTGTCACGACCTGCCGACGGCGCAGGTGACCCGTGACTATGCCACCCGCTTCGGGCGCGAGGGCGTTTCCTCGGTCATCGGTACCGGTTTGCGGCTCGACGCCGAAGCAGCCGGTTTCGTCAACGCCACTGCCGGCCACAGTTTTGAGATCGACGACTACGGATACGGTGCGTTCGCGCACCCTGGCTGTGTCGTCGTTCCCGGCGCGCTCGCGATCGGGCAGGAGCAAGGGGCTTCGGGCAGGCAGGTCTTGCGGGCGGTCGCGGCGGGATTCGAAACCGTGATGCGGCTGTCGCTGGCCAGCATGCCGTCGATGCTGCTGGACCGGGGATTTCACGAGACCGGCGCCCACGGCGTTTTCGCGGTCGCCCTGACGACGTCGATGCTGGAAGGGCACGACCTCGACACCGCAGTGCATGCGCTGGCGGTGGCCGGTAGCCACGCCTCGGGCACGACCGAGTACGCGCAGACCGGCGGTGAGGTCAAGCGGGTCCACGCCGGGATCGGGGTGGCCGGTGGCATCCGTGCCGCCCGGCTGGCCCGGCTCGGCCTGACCGGGCCGGCGAAGATCTTCGAAGGGCGCCGGGGATTCCTGCAGGCGTTCTGCAATGACTACGACGAGAAAGCGCTCACCGAGGGGCTCGGCGAAAGGTGGTTCTTCCCGAAGCGCGCCGCACTCAAGCCGTTCGCCTCCGTCGGCCTGATCCACGCGCATTTCGCTGCGTACGACCGATTGCTGGCGGAGCACGGGTTCAAGCCGGGCGACATCGAGTCCGTCGTCCTCGGCTGCGATCCGCTGACCCTCGTACACGCCGGCGCGATCGGGCCGAAGCCCGCCGACATGGTGGCCGCGCAGTTCAGTGCCGAGTTCGGCATGGCGATGCGGATCCTCAAGGGAAGCAACAGTTTCCGGGCCTACCGGGAGCTGGAGAAGGGCGGGCTCGACGACCCGGCGACGCTCGAGCTTGCCGAGCGGGTGCGGCTCGAGCGAGATGAGGAGTGCGTCGAGAATTTCCCGGACAACCTCCTCGGCCGGGTCACGATCCGGATGAAGAACGGGGACGTGGTCAGCGCCCCGGGGTACGCATTGGGCACCCCGCGCAACCCGCTCGGCCGCGAGGGCGTCGAGGCGAAGTATCTCGACCTCGTCGAGGGACAGCTCACGCCGGAGGCCGCCCGCCGGTCGGTCGAGCTGATCATGAACCTGGAGGAACTGGCCGATGTCGGCGAACTCGTCGCGCTGCTGACCGACGCCTGACCCCATCGCCACTCATCGCGGAGGACGAACAGAAATGGCTCAGCCACCCGGAAACTCCTCGGCGGCGGAAATGCTCGGCGAATTCGCGCTGGGCCTGCGGCTCGCGGACATCGATGCGGTGACCGTCCGGCGCGTCAAGCTCCATCTGCTGGATCAGCTGGCGGCTCAGGTCAGCTGCCGGAACCTGGAGACGCCGCGTATCGCCCGTGAGTACGCGGTTCAGTACGGACGTGCGGGAACGTCGGCGGTACTCGGCACTCCGTTGCGGCTGGATGCCGAGTCCGCGGGCTTCGCCAATGGGACCGCGGGCAGCAGCTTCGAGATCGACGATTACGGCTACGGTGCTTACGCGCACCCTGGATGCGTCGTCGTTCCCGCTGCGCTGGCGGTGGCCGAGGAAACCGGGGCGAGTGGAGCGGCCACGCTGCTCGCGTTGACCGCCGGCTTCGAGACGGTGATCCGGCTGGCGGTGGCCACCACGCCTTCACTGCTCGTGGGCCGGGGTTTCCATCAAACGGGCGCGCACGGCGTGTTCGCCGCGGCATTGACCACCTGCATGCTGGAGAATGCTGACCTCGCGACGGCGGTGAACGCGCTGGCGATCGCGGGCAGCCATGCCGGCGGCACCACGGAGTACACGCAGACCGGCGGCGAGGTCAAACGCGCGCACTCCGGGATCGGTGTGGCCGGCGGGATCCGGTCCGCGCGGCTCGCCCGGCTCGGCCTCACCGGGCCACCCACCATTTTCGAGGGGAAGCGGGGTTTCCTGCAGGCGTTCTGCGACGACTTCGAGGTCGCGCCGCTGCATGAGCGGCTGGGTTCGCGCTGGTATTTCACGGAGCACGGAGCCATCAAGCCGTACGCCTCGTGCGGGCTGGTCCATCACCACTTCGCGGCGTACGACAAGCTCGTCGCGGGGGAGAGGTTCTCACCCGGCGACATCGAGTCCGTTGTGCTCGGTTGCGAGCCGCTCACCCTCGTGCACAACGGCGCCGCCGGGCCCCATCCCACCGACATCGTCGGGGCGCAGTTCAGCGCCGAATACAGCATGGCGATGCGCGTCGTGACGGGCCGCAATGACGTCGGGGCCTATCTCGACGCGGAGCGGGCGAACTTCGCGGACCCCTCGGTCGGGGCGATGGCCGATCGGGTACGCCTCGAGGCCGACCCCGAGTGCGACAAGGAAACGCCGTGCGGCCGCGTGACACTGACCCTGCGCGACGGACGCGTGCTGAGTGCACTCGGATATGCGCTCGGCAGTCCCCGCAACCCCCTGTCCGACGAGGGGGTGCTGGAGAAATACCGGGACCTGGTCGGCCGCGACTACGGCGACGAGGTCGCGCGGCGTTCCGTCGAAATGGTCATGGATCTGGAGAATCTGCCGGACCTCAGCGGGCTCACCGAGCTGTTCGCCCGTGACTGAACACGGCAGGCAAACCGAAAACGAAGCGGAAGGAACAAAGCCCATGGGCGTGCTTGACGGACAGGTTGCCGTCGTGACCGGCGGCGGCAGGGGAATCGGGCGCGGGATCGCGCACGAGCTGGCGGCGGAAGGTGCCGCGGTCGTGATCGACGATGTCTTCCGGGGCGATTCCGGCTTTGCCGCCGAGGCCGTTGCCGCCGAAATCGAGGCCACGGGCGGGCAGGCGCTGGGACTGCACGAGGACATCACGGTCGCCGACGGGGGCCGGGCACTGGTCGAGCAGAGCCTCGCGCGGTTCGGCAAGATCGACATTCTGGTGCTGTGCGCGGGAAACTACCTGACCGGCCCGTTGCACGAGATGACCGACCAGCAGTGGGACGCCACGATGAACCTGCACCTGCGCGGGCATTTCGTGCCCACCCGGGCGGTCCTGCCGCACATGCTCGAACGCAACACCGGGCGGATCGTCATGGTCGCGTCCCGCGGCGCGTTCTTCCAGGTCCCTCCGCACAAGCAGGTCGCGCGGGACGCGGCTGCTGCGGCCGCAGGCCCCAACGCCGCCTACAGCGCGGCAAAAGCCGGCATCCTCGGGCTGGCCACCACTTTGGCCTTCGAAACCTGGGATACCGGGATCACCGTGAACACGTTGCTGCCCAGCGCGACGACGCAGCTCTTCCCCGGCACTTCGCCGCGGATGGTGGGCGGTGCTCCGCCCACTTCCTCGCTGGACCCGGGTGATGTCGCGCCTGCGGTGGCGTTCTTGTGCAGCCCGGTGGCAGCCAACATCAGCGGAAAGATCATGTATGCGGCCGGCGGTGACGTCGTCTTCTTCGGCGAGCAGCTCTCGATGACCGGAAGCCGGATGGTGCGCAAGGCCGGGCGCTGGACCCAGCCTGAGCTCGCCGAGGTGCTACCACCGCTGCTCGGCGTTCCGGTCGCCGAGCCGAGCCTGGTCTGAAGAGCAACGAGGAGTGGAGCAAACCCGATGATCGAGAAGACGCAGATCTTCGTGGGTGGCACGTGGATCGATTCCACCGCCACGGAAACACTCACGGTCGTCAACCCCGCGACCGAGGAGCCGATCGCCACCATCCCCAGGGGCACGGCTGAAGACGTCGACAAGGCCGCTCGGGCGGCCGCAGCTGCTGCCGCGGGGTGGGCCGAGTCGTCGCTCGACGAGCGGGTACGGATCATCTCGGCGGCGGCACGGCTGCTCGAGGCCCGGATTCCCGAGATCACCGACACGATCGTGAGCGAGGTGGGCCATCCCCGGAAATGGGCGGAGCTCGCTCACGCGAAGGGCGCGGTGGCCGACCTGGAGGTGGTCTCCGAGTCCATCCCGGCGATCACCTGGTCGGAGAAGATCGACGGCGTCATCGATCTGGTGCGTGAGCCTGCCGGGGTCGTCGGGGCGATCACCCCGTGGAACGGTCCGCTTGCGTCCATCGCGACCAAAGCAGGAGCGGCCATTGCCGCCGGTTGCCCCGTCGTCCTGAAGGGCAGTGAATTCACGCCGCTGACGGCGTATGTGTTCGCGGAGGCGTTCGCCGAGGCCGGGTTGCCACCCGGCGTGCTCAACATGGTCACCGGCACCGGGCCCGAGGTCGGCGAGGCGATCGTCACCCATCCCGAGGTGGACATGATCTCGCTGACCGGTTCGCTCCGGGCCGGCAGGCGGATCATGGAGCTGGCCGCGCCGCGCGTGAAACGGCTCATCCTCGAACTCGGCGGCAAGTCCGCCAATGTCGTGCTCGACGACGCCGATCTCGAACTCGCGGTGAATGACGGCATCGCCGACGCGTTCCGCAACTCCGGGCAGGCCTGCGGATGTCTCACCAGGATGCTGGTACCGGAGAAAGCGGTGCGGCGGGCGGAGGAGATCGCCGCCGCCAAGGCGGCGACCTACGCCGTGGGGGATCCTTGCGACGACCGCACGACGATCGGGCCGATGGCGAACGCGGGCCAGTTCGCCCGCGTCCGGAACTACATCGGCTGGGGAGTCGAGGACGGCATGCGGGTCGTGAGCGGAGGGCTGGCCAAGCCGGACGGCGTCGACCGGGGCTACTTCGTGTGTCCCACGATCTTCACCGGTGACAACAGCATGCGGACCGCACGGGAAGAGGTCTTCGGGCCCGTGGTCACGATCATCCCCTATCGCGACGAGGACGACGCCGTCGCGATTGCCAACGACTCGGATTACGGTCTCGCCGGCGGGGTGTGGAGCGGCGATGCCGACCGTGCGCGCCGGGTCGCGCGCCGGATCCGGACGGGGCGGGTGCGGATCAACGGCGAGCCGATGAACCGGCGGGCCCCGCATGGCGGGTTCAAGCTGTCCGGCATCGGCCGGGAGTGGGGACGGTTGGGCGTCGAGCAGTTCACCGAATACAAGTCCGTGATCGGCTGAGTGTGGCAGCCCACTGTGTGGGCGATGATCTACTAGAAAGTCTATTTTCAACTCTACATTTGACTAATGTGCACCGCCGACCTACGGTGATGGCGCACATGGAACCCCGGCGGCGGAAGACCATTGTCGCCTGACATCACCGAGCACATCGGACTGGACAAAGAGGTTGCAGCGATGGCGGACAGCGAAAAGGTGGCGGAGCGGCAGTCTCCGTCCACCGGTACCCATCCCGTGCGAGGCGCAGTGAAACCGGAAGGTACACCGAATCTGCGGCGAACCGTTCTCGGCGCCGTCTCGGGAAACTTCCTCGAGCAGTACGATTTCGGGCTCTACGGCTCGATGTCCGCATTGGTTCTCGGCGCGTTGTTCTTCTCGGACGCCGGTGGCACGGCGGCGCTGTTCGCCGGGCTGAGCACGTTCGCGATCGGGTTCTTTGCGCGCCCGCTCGGCGGGGTCATCGCGGGCCACTTCGGCGACATCTACGGCCGCAAGGGCGTCCTGATCACGACGCTGGTCGCGGCCGGGATCGTCACCGCGCTGATCGGCGTGCTGCCGGTCTATGCGGCGATCGGGATCTGGGCGCCGATCCTGCTGATCAGCCTGCGCTTCCTGCAGGGTCTCGCGGTGGGTGGCGAGATGGTCGGTGCCTGGCTGATGGTGAGCGAAACGGCGCCGACGAAGCGGCGTGGTTTCTACACCAGCATGGTGCCTGCGTCGGCCGCGTTCGGGTTCATTCTCGCCAACGTCGTGATTCTCATCTGCCTCGCCGTTCCGAATGCCGAGTTCCGGTCGTGGGGCTGGCGCATCCCGTTCCTGTTCTCCATCGTGCTGGTCGCGATCGGGCTGTGGATCAGGCGCCGGGTGGAGGAGACACCTGCGTTCCGAAAACTGGTCGAGCAGGCGGAAAGCACTTCGGGCACAGAGCCGGCGAAGGTGAACTCCGCCGCGTTGCGGCACGCCTCGATGGGCGAGCGGCTGCGCCACAGCCCGTTTCTCGTTGCGGTGCGGGCGAATCCGCGGCCACTGCTCGCGATGACGGGGCTCTGCCTCGGCTTCAACGCCGCGCAGTATATCCCCATCACGTTCCTGGTCGGTTACCTCGGCTTGCATCACCAGGCGATGTACGTCGGGGTCACCGGGGTGGCGATTGCCGAACTGGTGTTCGCCGCGAGCATCATCGTGGGGGGTGCGCTGTCTGACCGGTGGGGCAGGCTGCCGTTGATCGCCGCCGGGTCGTTCGGTGTCATGGCAACGGCTTTCCCGCTGTTCGCGCTCGTCGACACCCGCCACGTCGGCCTGGTGTGGCTGGCGATGGGACTCTGCTGTGCGGTGTCCGGGCTTCTGTACTCGGCCATGTGTTCGATGACGGTCGAGGTTTTCGCGACCGGACAGCGTTACAGCGGTGGTTCCATCGCCTACCAGATCGGCGGGGCAGTCGGGGGCGGCGCGACGCCGCTGCTGGCCACCGCGCTGTTCGCCGCCACCGGCAGCACCTGGCCGATCTCGCTCGTCATGATCGCGGCGGCGCTGCTCTGCCTGGTGTCCTCGCGGTTCCTGAAGGAGACCGCGCAGCAAGAACTGGTCTAACCCTCCGGCGCACGGCAAGAAAGCGAGAGCACCCCCTCGATGAGCTACCGATTCCTCCGCTACGAACAGGTAGCGCCCGGCGTGGTGTCGGTCGTGCTCGACCGGCCCCGGTCGCTCAACGCGCTCAACCGGGGGCTGCAGCTGGAACTGGTCGCTGCCATCGAAACCGCCGAGGCCGACCCGGACGTCCGGGCGCTAGTTCTCTCCGGGGCGCCGGGGCCGGACGGCCGGTCCCACTTCTCCTCCGGGGCCGACCACAAAGAGCTGGCCGGTACCTCCGACACCCCACCCACCCGGGACGAGCTCGCTCGCGGGTTCGCGGGCATCCCGCGATCGGCGTTGCCGACCGAACCGCCGCTGCTCGAAGCGTGCACGCTGCTGGAGAACGCCGATCTGGTTTCGATCGCGGTGATCGACGGGGTGTGCACCGCAGGCGGCTTGGAACTGGCTTTGGCCTGTGACCTCAGGATCGCCGCGGACACCTGCCGGATCAGTGACCTGCATCTGGCGAACCTGGGCAACATCGGCGGGGCCGGGGTGTCGGTGCGGCTTGCCCGCACGGTGGGGCCGGCCTGGACTCTGCAGCTGATGCTGTCGGGTGAGCCGATCGACGCGGACACCGCGATGCGCATCGGTCTCGTGAACGAGGTACACCCGGCGAGTGAGCTCGTGGCCGCGGGCGTCCGGCTGGCCGAGCTGGCCGCCCGCCATCCCGCGGCGGTGGTGGCGGTCCTGAAGGGAGCGGTCGCTGCCGCCGCGGAGCTGCCGTCAGCGGTGGCCGTCCGCTACTCGTTGCTCGGCCGGGCATTGCTGCGCAGGCAGGGCGCATATGGCGACGTGGGCCGGGGAAAGCCATGAGCCAGGCCCCTGATTCCCCGTCACGAGGAGCGTCATGCAGTTCGGCTTGAACGTGATCCAGACCCAGCCGGTGTTCGACACCACGATTCGCCAAGCGCTGCTTGCCGAGAGCCTCTGCTACGACGTGGTCTGGATGCACGAGCACCATTCGAAGGCCGCGCCCAGCCACTCGTCGCCCATGCTCGGGCTTGCGTTGCTCGCGGGGCGCACCCGGCGCATCCGGCTGGGCACGAACATGCTGTTGCTGCCGCTGCACTGTCCCCTCACCGTCGCCGAGGAATCGGCCGAACTCGACGCCATCAGTGGCGGCCGCTTCATCCTGGGCATCGCAGCCGGATACACGCCGCACGAATTCGAGGCGTTCGGGGTATCGCTGACCGACCGTGGCAGGCGGATGGACGAGGGCCTCCGGCTCATCCGGGGCACGTGGGACGGCACCGCCGTCCACCACGCGCCGGTGGGCAGCGATGCGTTCGCCTTGTTCCCGCCGCCGCGGCAGACGCCGGGGCCGCCGATCTACGTGGGCGGGTTGGCGCGGGCGGCGATCCGCCGAGCCGCGTTGCTGGGCGACGGGTACGTGCTCAGCTCGGGCACTGCGGCCGATGAGCTGCCCGCGCGCATCGCGGCGTATCACGATGCGCTCACCGCGGTGGCGCCCGGGACCGCGCCGCGGCTGCCGCTGGCGCTCAACCGGGTGGTCCACGTCGTGGGAAGCAGGGCCGAAAAGGAGGAAGCGGAACGCTTCTTTTCCGAGGCTCTGCTGAGTACTTACGTCAGCCTGCGGCACGACGACGTCCTCGCCAGGGAGCAGGAGTTCCGCCGCACGCCCGCGGAGGTCGCCGGGCTGCACTTCGTGATCGGTGAGCCCGGCGAGTGCATCGAGCGGTTCGCCGAGTTCGCGGAACTGGGGATCGGCCACGTCAACTGCCTGATGAACTTCGGTGGCCCCGACCCGGAACGCGTCGAGAAGTCGATCGTCAGGCTGGGGGAGGACGTTCTACAGGCATTCGCCTGACCCGGAGCACGAAAAGGAAGGGGCGGAAATGCCGAGCACGGTTGCCTACACCGCACCGGAAAGCATGGGAATGCTCCCGCCGGAACTGGCGGACATCAAGAAGCTGGCCAGGGAGGTCGTCGAGAAGGAATGCATTCCGCTGGAGGCGGAATTCCTCGGCACCGACCCGCGCACCGTGGACCAGGGGAGTGTGCTGACTCTCGGCGACCACCGGGGCCGCAACGGCGCGTTGCCCGCAGCCACCTGGGAGCGCCTCCGCCAGGTCGCGCTCGACACCGGACTGTTCACTGTGGACTTGCCCGTGGAACTCGGCGGGCTGGGGCTGGGTGCGCTCGGTTCGTTCGTCGTCGCCGAGGAGCTGAACCGCAGCCTGGTGCAGTTGCCGGTGGCGAAGGTACCCGGTGCGCTTTACCGCTGTGAAGGCACGCAACGGGAGCGCTACCTGTATCCGGTGGTGGCGGGGGAGAAGCGGTTCGCGTTCGCCCTCACCGAGCCGGAGTCCGGTTCGGACGCGACCCGCATCAGGACCCGGGCGACCCGGTCTGGCCCCGGCACCTGGCGGATTCGCGGGGAGAAGACCTTCATCTCCGGTGCCGACGAGGCGGACTTCGTCATGCTCGTCGCCTCCGTGCGGGAAAACGGGGACGAACGCGGAAAACCCACGTTGTTCCTGATCGACCGGGAGGTGCCGGGCATCGACATCACGCCGCTGCGGATGTGGCACACCGCGGCGCCGCATCAGTTCACGATGCACGTCGACGTGGAGGTCGGCGACGAGCAGATGCTCGGCGGCGTCGGGGAGGGTTTCCGGCTCGCACAGCACTTCCTGGTCATCCACGACCGGTTGTCTCGCGGAGCCCTGGCCTGCGGCATCCTGTCGCGGTGCCTCGAGCTGGCCACGGACTGGGTCACGCAGCGGTCGTCGTTCGGCGCGCCGCTGGCCGACCGGCAGGCCATCCAGTGGGCGCTCACCGACGTGCTGATGATCCTGAAATCGATCCGCGCCGTTTCCTACGAATGCGCGGCGAAAGCCGATCAGGGCGAGGACGTGCGCACGCTGGCCGCCATGGCCAAGTTCATGGGTGGCAACTGGGGTCATCGGGCGATCGACGCGATCATGCAGATCTTCGGTGGACTGGGCGAAAGCGAGGAGTTCCCGGTCGTGCACTGGTACCGCAACCTCCGGCATGCCCGGATCGGCGGAGGTACCGACGAGGTGCAGCGGATTCTGATGGCTCGCGCGCTTCTCTCCGGTTCGGGCGGTGCGCTGTGGGAGGCGTGAGCGGGACGGGTACCGGCCTGCTCGACGGCGTCCGGGTGCTGGAGGTCGGGCAGCTGGTCGCCGGTCCGTATGCGGCGTGCCTGCTGGCCGAGATGGGTGCGGACGTGGTGAAGATCGAGCCTCCGCGGCGCGGGGACACCAGCCGCCTGCTGCTGTCCGGCGGCCGCCCGTACCTGTGGTGGATCGAGAACCGGAACAAGCGGTGCGTGACGCTCGACCTCACCACCGACGCGGGGCGCGAGCTGTTCCTCGGGCTGGTCGAACGGGCCGACGTGCTCGTCGAGAACAACCGGCCGGGGACTCTGGAGCGCTGGGGGCTGGGCGAAGACGTACTGCGGGCCGCGAACGAAGGCCTTGTCCTGGTGCGGATTTCCGGCTTCGGGCAGAACGGCCCTTATCGCGACCGGCCGGCGACCGACCGGCAGGCGCTGGCGATGGCCGGGATTTCCTACCTGACCGGACATCCCGATGCGCCACCCGTGCGGCCCGGGGTCCCGGTCGCCGACTACGTCGCCGGCGTGCACGGCGCTTTGTCGGCCCTCGCCGGGGTGTTCGCCCGCCGGGTCAACGCGGCGCCCGGCGAGACGGTGGACATCTCGCTGCTCGACGGAATGCTGCGGATGACCCAGGGCCTGGTCCAGGAATACCTCGACACCGGCACGCCCCGCGAACGCACCGGGAACCGCAACCCGTCCGTACCCGGCGAGGCCTTTCGCAGCGCGGACGGGGTCTGGCTGATGATCTCCGTGGGCACCGACCGGAATTGGCAGCACCTCGCGGCCGCGGTGAATCGCCGCGACTGGGCCGACGATCCCGGTCTCGCACACAATGAGGGCCGGCGGCAGCGCGAAGAAGAGCTTGTCGACGGGGTGGCGGCCTGGGTGCGGGAACGCGACGCCGCCGAGATCGAGAAGGTGCTTGCGGAGCACGGCGTGCCGTGCGGCCGGTTCTTCACCGCCGCCGACCTGCTCGGTGACCCGCACCTGGAGCACCGCGGCGCACATGTCACGATCGAAACCGGTGATGGCGCCACGGTCGCCATGCCCGCACCCGTCGGGCGGTTTTCCCAGGCACACCATCCGGTTCGCCACGCGGGGCCGCAGCTGGGCGCGCACAACCGCGAGATCTACGGCGGATTGCTGGGCGTGCCGGAAGCCCGCCTCGACGAACTTCGCGAGGCGGGCGTCATCTGAGGCGGGCGCCGCCGGCAGCGTGGTCGGTGTCAGCCTCGGACGGCACTGAGCCCGAGCAGCTCCCGCCCGGCAATGAGCTGCTGGATCTGCGTGGTCCCGTCCGGGATCGTCAGCATCCGGGCATCGCGGAACAGCTTTTCGACGCCGAGTTCCACGCTCAGGCCCATCGCACCGTGCACCTGCATGGCCATGCTGGTGACCTTGACGGCCGCCTCGGTCGCGTAAGCCTTCGCGACCGCCGACTCGTACCGGGCGGGCTTCCCGGCGTCCAGCAGATGAAGTGCCCGGTAGCAGAGGTAACGGCTGGTGTCGACCAGCGTCGACATCTCCACCAGCAGGTGCTGGACCAGCTGAAAGGAGCCGATCGGCCGGCCGAACTGGGTGCGCTGCCGGGCGTGCGCGAGGCTGCGGGCAAGAGCTTCGCGGGCGAGGTGCACTGCGATCAAGCCGATGCACGGGCGATGGGACAGCCAGGACAAGGCATACACCTCGGTGCCCTCGCCGGGTTCGCCGACGAGATGGGTGCCGGGAACCACGCAGTCGTCGAAGGTCACCTCGGCCATGTGATGGCGGCGCAGGCCGATCATCTCGGTGGGCCGGATCGTGAACGGCGACTGCGTGCGATCGACCAGCAGCCTGCCGATCCTGGCCCGGCCGCGTTCGTCCGTGCCGAAACTGGCGGCGACGAGCAGGACGTCGGCAACGGCGGCCTGGCTGCTCCAGATCTTGGTCCCGGTGACGACGTAGTGGTCGTCCTCGCGGCGGGCCTTGGTGCTGATACTGCTCAGGTCGGAACCGGCTCCCGGTTCGCTGATCGCGGAGCCGGCCAGCAGCCGCCCGGAGGCGAGCCCTTCCACGTAACGATCCCGCACCTCGGCGGTGCACCCGTGGTGCAGACGGAAGAGCGCGAGGTCGTTGCCGCTCGCGTCCATCGCCACCTCGGCCGGCAGTTCCTCGTACAGGATCCCGAGCTGGACGTAGCTCATGCCGGCGCCGCCCGCCTCGCTCGGCAGCCGCGCGCTGAGAATCCCCAGCGGTGCGACCATCCGCATGATCCGCTGGACCGTCTCCCGCGGCATCGGGGCGTCGGGCAACGCATCGAGGTAAGGCTGGAGTTCCTTCTCGGTGAACTCGCGTGCGGTGGTGCGCAGCAGTTCTTCTTCGTCGTCGAATTCCAGCCTCATTGCGTTGCCCCCGAACAGAATCGACGGAGCAGCTCGTGGCAGGACCCGAGCCGGTCGATCTCGCGGAGGCGGGTCGCGAGTTCCTTGCCCTCGCCGGGACCGATGGCCAGGTCCGCGGCGTCGAGGCAGTCGGTGAACTTCGTGACGACGGAGTCCCATGACATCGGGTTGTCCACCGACCCGAAGGCGTGGTCGGCCCGAGCCTCGATGGTGCGGCCACCGGCCAGGTGCACTACGACGATCCCCGGACCGAAACCGGGCCGCTCGGTGACGATCGTGTCGTCGACGCGCCAGCCGACCAGTTCGGCAAGGTCGTGCGCCCGTTCATCGGCGAGGCCGGCCGCGGTGAAATCGCGAAGCGTGACGGTGCCGTGGGCCAGGTATTTGCCGAGCTGGAAAGGCAAACTGAACTTCGCATCGATGCCGCGGGCCGGCCGGATGCGTTCGGCGCGCGGTTCACACTGTGCGCGGAGCAGTCCGCCTTCGCCGACGACCTCGATCCGCGCCATCTCGGCGATGTCCACGTCGTTGGCCCGCAACAGTTTCTCGAGGGCGGTGAGGTAGAACTGCGAATAGCCGCAGCACGGCCATGCCTTGAGCCCGAGGGTTTCCCCGAGCCAGCGTTCGCCGAGGCCGTCGAGCAGTGCGCTGCGGTCGTAGTCGCCGTCGAAGTACTGGGCGAAGTAGCCGAACTCGCCTTCGAGAATCTGCGCATCGCCGGGGCAGCCGGCTTGCGCGAGCAGCGCCGCGGTGAGCCCGGCGCGAGCGTTGAAGCCGTCGCGGATCGCCCGGTACGTGGAGCCCATGCCGGCGGCGGCTTGCATGGTCCCGGCGGTCTGGTGGACCGCGAGTGCGATCGCGTCGCGAATGCCGGTGGGGGAGAGGCCGAGCAGCTTGGCTGCGCCAACTGCGGCGGCGACCGCGCCTGGCACCGACGGCAACCAGCCGTATTCGGTGATCGACCGGCGCAGGGCGGTGCCGAGCCGTACCGCGACGTCCTGGCCCGCGGCCAGCGCGGTGAGCAGGGTTTGGCCCGACACGTCGATGCCGGCGGCGTGCCGTTCCAAGGTGAATGGAACGATCGCCGCGAGAATCGGGGCCGATGGGTGGACGACGGCGATGTCGTGGATGTCGTCGTAGTCGAGAGCGTGCCCGAGCGAACCCATCCAGAACGATGCGTCCATGAGGCTGAGCGGCCAGCCGTGGACGAATGCGGGCAGTTCGCCTCCGGTCTGGCGCTCGACCATCCGGCGCACCGGCGCCAGTTCGTCGCGAGCTGCTCCCGTCGCAGCGGCGCACACCCCGAGGGTGTCGACCAGGCCGCGGCGTGCGTTGTCGACGGCAGCGGGGGACAGATCCGCGAACGTCAGAGCCGACACCGCCTCGCCGATGGCAGCCGCGAGGTCGGTCACCGGTTCAGGTGCTGCGAAGCCGGCCATCGGGATCCACCTCCGTCCGCAGGATGTGCAATTCTTCGGCGGTCGGGAGCGCGGTGACGCCGGCCCCGTCCGTCAGCAGCGGAAAGCCGGTCTTCCGGACCACTTCGCCGACGTCGTGCCCGGGATGTACCGAGACCAGGCGCATCGCCTCGCATACCGGGTCGTAACGCAGCACGGCGAGCGGCGTGACGATCGGTCCGGCCGGTGCCCCAGCCGTTCCTCCGGCAGCGACGATCCTTCGCTGACCGGGTACCCCGGCAAAGGTCACTTCGGGTACCAGGACGCGCGGAGAGTGTTCGTGCAGCCAGATGAACAGGTGCTGGTTGCACACTGTCTGGCTGGCGCCGCCGGCGGTGCCGGGGCCGCGAAAGCCACCGGACGACGGGTCACCGGCCTGCACGAGGTTCAGGTTGCCGTACCCGTCGAGCTGGAGCCCGCCGTAGAAGGCCCAGTCGACTTCCCGGCGGTGCAGGAGGTCGAAGAGATCGCTCAGTCCGTGCGGGCGCCGGGCCGCGGCCGGGCTGAGTCCGCCCCCGACCGCGCGCAACCGGATCGACCGGGGGTCGAGCTCACCGTAGAAGGTGTGGATGTGCAGGCCGGGCGCATGCATGCGGGCAGCGAGCGCCACGGCGGCGGAGGGAACCTCGTTCCGGACTCCCGGAAGGATGCCGACCGTGCGGTCGGCGATCAGCCGGGAGAATTGGCATACCTGGAGCTCTTGCAGCGAAGACGGCGCGCGGACGTCGCTCGCGGAGACAACGGTGCTCATCAGGCGCTCACCACGGTTTCCTCGAGGACGTTCTGCTCGACGTACCGCCGGATCCCGTCGGGATCCTCGGGGTAGTGACCGTCGCTCGCCAGCGGCCAGCACCCGCCGGGCGCTTCGACCACTGCGAGCGTCTTGTGCGCCCAGGTGAACGCGGTGCCGAGTTCGGCGAGCTGTTCGGTGTCGACGATCCGCTCGGCGGAGACGATGACCGCCTTGGCTGCGGCGCACAGCAGGTCGTCGTTGAAAGCGGAGTAGGCGAAAACCGCGCGGCCCCACCGGTCGGCGGCGGTCGCATGCACCAACGCGATGTCCGGCCGCATGGCGCGTACCGCTACCAGCGCCTCGCCGGTGAACGGGTCGGTGCTCGGATGCAACCAGTCCGGGGCTGCGGCGGCGTGGTCGCTCCCGATGCCGACGATCGTCGGCAGGGAGGGGAGGCCGTAGGCCGCGGCGCGTAACCCTGCGTTGATCATTCCCTGGTCGAGGTCGACGATGCGCACGGAGCCGTCCTTGGCCGCCTTGCGCAGGTTGGGGCCGACCGGGGCTACCGCGCCGGCGCTGACTGCCTGGATGAGCACGGTCGCCGCACAGCCCTGCCCGATCAGGAAGTCGACGTCGATCGACGTCGGCGCTGCGGCCAGCACCGTGAGGCCGGCCCGCCTGGACGCGGCGAGCGCGCGCAGCAAAGCCATCGGCTTGTTGGTGAGCCCGAGGCCGCCGACGCCGACGACACTGCCGTCCTGGACTGCCGACACGGCATCCGCCGGGCTCGAAAGAAGCCCCTGTTGCACCTGTGCCTCCTTCGGTAACTGATGGTTCGCTGTCATCCGACTTCTTGGGTGGCGATGATGGGTTTGATCTCGCGGCCGGAGCGCATCGCGTCGAAGGCTTCGCCCAGCTGGTCCAGCCGATACCGGTTGCCGAACAGGCGGTCCCAGTCGTAGCGGTCGGCGTAGCGCTCCATGAAGCTCAGTGCCGAGGCGTAGTGACCGATCCGGGCGCTGTACGAACCGCGCACGGTCAGCTGTTTGTTGACGACGTTGGCCGCGGAGACCGGCTGCAAGGCCCCGCCGACCGAGCCGACGGCCACCACGGTCGCCCCGCGCGCGGCGAGGTCCAGCGCCTCCGAAAACGCCCCGGTTGCGCCGGCGAACTCGAAGACGACGTCCGCGCCGCGTCCGGCCGTGAGGTTCTCGACGGCGGCTTTCCGGGCTTCCCGTTCCGGAGTCCGGGCGATCGAGATCGTGTCCGTGGCGCCCCATTCCCGGGCCAGATCGAGGCTGCCTGCCGGGTCACCCACCGTGATCAACCGGCGCGGGTGGTAGGTGGACAGGATGGCGGCAGCGAACAGGCCGAGCGGACCGGCGCCCTGTACCAGAACGGTATCGGTCGGACGGATCAGGGGGACCTTGTCCAGGCTTGCGATGACCGTCCGCAAGGCACAGCTCGCGGCGGACGCCCATTCGCTCTTCACCCCGTCGGGGACGCGGAGCCGGCCGGAACGAGGCCAGACGTAGCTGTGCGTGCCGAACGTCGCGGCCGTGTAAGGAAAGTCCTCGGCCGCCCACTGCATCCCGACCCTGCGGTTCTGGCACAGCACATCCTCGTGCAGCACCGTGCACTCGTGACACTGTCCGCAGCCTTCGCTCTCCCACACGACACGGTCACCGGGACGCAGCTCATGACCGACCGAATCGACCGTGCCCCGGGCCTGTTCGGTCACCACCCCGACGCCCTCGTGTCCGCTGCACAGCGGCAACCGCAGATCGAAGACCTTCGCGTAGTCACCGATCCACTGGTGGATGTCGCTCCCGCATACGGTGGCCAGTTCCATCTCGACGACGAGAGCGCCGTTTTCCGGCTCGGGAAGGGGAACATCGAGCATGACCGGGGTCTGGCCGTAGTCCTCGACCGCCGCGATCGTCGCGCGCCCTGGCGCCTGCGTCGGGTTTGCCATCGCTGCCTCCGTTCTGGTCGTTCTGCTGGTCAGTGAAGGTTTTCCGGGGTGGTGGACCGAGCCGGCGCCGCGACGTTTTCCAGGCGGCGTCCCCGGGTTTCTCCCATCCCGATGGCGCACACCAGGCTCAGCACGCTGAAAATGGCCAGGAGGAGGCCGAACGCAAACGTGCCGTAGGAGGCCACGAGAACGGCACCCAGCAACGGTGCGACACCTCCGCCGAGAATTCCGGCGCCGTTGTAGCAGACGGCCGTTGCCGTGTAGCGATAACGCGTCCGGAATTGTTCGGTGTACAGCCCGCCCAGCGGACCGTTGCCCAGCGCCGAAATGATCATCGTGACCGTGACGCCGATCCCGAAGGCCGCGATGGACGCTTGCTTGAGCAAGGGGAAGAGCAGCAGCGACCACACCACGCCGAAGGCGAGGGCGAACACCAGCGTCGGCCGCCGCCCGAACCGGTCCGACAGCGCCCCGCCGAGCAGCACGCCGATGGTGTACGCGGTCCCGCCGATGACGATGACCACGAAGACCGACGTGCGATGCAGGCCGAGATGGGTGGTGCCGTAGTTGGGCAGATACGTCGCGGCGATGTAGTAGAAGGCGAAGAGGATGACCGGGATCCCGGAACCGAAAAGGATTTGCCGCGGCTGGCTTTTCAGCGCTTCGACGAAGGGCGCCTTCGCCACGCCTCGCTCGACGGCTTCGTTCTTGAATACCGGCGTTTCCGCGAGCTTCAGCCGGATGTACAGGCCCAGTACGATGAGCGGAGCGGCGACGAGGAACGGGATGCGCCAGCCGATGCTGTTGAAGGCGTCGTCACTCATCGTCGAGCTGCAGATACTGAAGACGAGGGTGCCGAGTACCACCGAGACGCCGGCACCCGCCGTCGCAATCGAGGACCAGAACCCGCGGCTGTGCGCAGGCGCGTTCTCTGACGAAAACAGCGTGGCCCCAGCCCATTCACCGCCGGCTGCGAGTCCCTGCAGCATGCGCAGCAGCAGGAGCGCAATGGGGGCCGCGACGCCGATTTGGCTGCTGGTGGGAAGTACGCCGACCAGTGTCGTGGCGCCGCCCATCATCAGCAGCGTTATGACGAGGGTTTTCTTCCGGCCGAGCCGATCGCCGAAGTGACCGAAGAGGATCGCCCCTGCCGGGCGGAGAAGGAATGCCACTGCCTGGGTGGCCAGCGCCGCGATCGTCCCGCCGGCAGCGCCCAGCGCGGGAAAGTACGCGTGGCCGAATACCAGCCCGGCAGCCGTGCCGTAAATGACGAAGTCGTACAGCTCGATGCAGTTTCCCACGAAGCTCGAGATCGCGACCCGCTTGGACATGCGCTGCCTGCCGTTCGGGACCTGACGTGCCATGACCACGCCCTCTCTGGGAGATGGGAGCAACAGTGCGCCCCGCGGTGTGTGACGGCTGCCACCGACGGGCACAACCTATTCCCGGCGCTTGTCAATGTCAACCATGCGATCGGCTTTCAACTCATAAGTTGAAGTATGGTCCACGCGGGGCGGCTGTGTCCCAGAACCGTGCCACGTCCGTGGCCTGGGCATTGAGTCGGCCGATCACGAACTCGGCCGCGTCTCGTCCGGTCACTGCGTAGTGCGCGCCGCGCTCCACGGCGTCGAGTGCGGTCTCGGCAACGGAGGCCGGCGACAGCTCGGACAGGCCGATGTCGACCCGGTCCGGCCAGGACGCCCGGATCGACGGGCGTGCGGGTGCGTGAGCGTCCTCGAGCAACTTCGTGGAGACCGGTCCGGGGCACAGGCACGTCACCCCGATGTCGATGCCCAGCGCCGCGAACTCGTTCGCAAGGCTCTCGGAGAGGGCTGCGACGGCATGTTTGCTCGCCGCGTAAACCCCGTTGCCGCCGCCGGGCTTGATCGAAAGTCCCAGGTATGAGCAGGTGGTGAGCACGTGCCCGCTGCCTTGCTGGACCATTGATGGGACGAATGCCCTGACGCTGTTGAGCATGCCGGAAACATTGACGCGCCACACGCGATCCGCGTCGGCAGCGTCCACCTGCCACAAGGGGATGCGCGGTAGTCCGACACCGGCGTTGCAGCACAACAGATCGACCGCCCCGAACTCGTCGCCGATCCGCCGCGCCGCCGCCGACATCGCCGCGCCGTCCCGCACATCCACGCTTACCTCGTGCACCTGATCGCCGGATTCCGCCCGGGTCTCCCGGTCGAGGGAAACCACGCGCAGTCCTCGCGTGGTCAGCGCCTCGGCCAGTGCCCGTCCGATGCCGTTCGATCCTCCGGTGACCACGGCCAGCCGGCCCCGGGACAGCTGAATAACCATGCCAAGACTCCAGTTCGTTCCAGTGTCGGATAAAAGATCAACCACCAGGATGATACTTGAACGTTCGGTTGAGAAATGATAGCTTGCGGCAGCAATGCTTGCCTGGGACATGTCGCGACGCGGAGGTCTGATGGAGCAGTTCGCCCGGCTTCTGGAACCCATCACCATCGGCTCCCTCCGGTTGCCGAACCGGATGGTCATGGGCGGGATGCACACGCGGCTGGACACGCTCGACCGTCCGGTGGAGCGCCAGATGGCCTTCTTCGCCCGCCGGGCCCGTGGCGGTGCGGCACTGCTGATCACCAATGGCATCGCGCCCAATGCGGCCGGCCGGATGGACCATGACTCGGCGGTGCTGAACGAGGACGCACCGCTCGACGACTACCGGCGGATCGCGGCAGCGGTACACGATGCCGGTGGACGAATCGCGGTGCAGTTGCTGCACGCCGGCCGCTACGGCAAGCACGAGGACTGCGTGGGCCCGTCCAGTGCGCAGGCGCGGATCAACAGGTTCAGTCCGCGACGGCTTTCGGCCGGCGAGGTCTGGCAGACGGTGGCGGACTTCGGCGTCGCTGCCCGCTTGGCTCGGGAGGCCGGTTTCGACGGCGTGGAGGTGATGGCCGGCGAGGGGTATCTCATCAACGAGTTCCTCGCCGGACTCACCAACGACCGCGACGACGAGTTCGGCGGCAGCTTCGAGAACCGGACGCGGCTCGCGCGGGAGATCATCGCCGCGATGCGAGCCGCTGTCGGTGCGGGGTTCCCCATCATCTGGCGGATGTCGGCGATCGACCTGGTGGAAGGCGGATTCACTGCCGCGGAGACCGTCGAGATGGCCCGCATCGCGGAGGCAGCGGGAGCGGACGCGCTCGATGTCGGGGTCGGCTGGCACGAATCGCGGATCCCGACCATCGCGGCCAGTGTTCCGCGTGCGGCGTGGGCGTTCGCTGGCAGCCGGATCAAGCGGGCCGTGACCATTCCGGTCATCGGTGCGATCAGGGTCAACAAGCCGGAGGTCGGCGAACAGCTGCTCGCCGACGGGCACGCCGACCTGGTGCTGATGGCCCGGCCGTTTCTCGCGGATCCCGATTTTCCCCTCAAGGTCAAGGAGGGGCGGGCCGAGGATATCAACACGTGCATCGCGTGCAATCAGTCGTGTCTCGATCGGATGTTCAGCGAGCAGCCGGTCACCTGCTTGGTGAACCCTTTCGCGGGCCGGGAGCTGGAACTGGTCTCCCGGCCGGCAGTCCGGCCCAAGACGGTGGCCGTCGTCGGCGCTGGCCCGGCCGGGCTGACGTATGCGATCAACGCGGCCGAACGGGGTCATCAGGTCGTCCTGTTCGAACAGGACGATCGGATCGGCGGCCAGCTGAACCTCGCGCGGGTGGTGCCGGGCAAGTCTGAGTTCGACGAGATGCTGCGGTATTTCCGTGTTCGCCTGGCCAAGCTCGGCGTGGACGTGCGGCTTGCCACGCGCGCTACGGTCGAGCGTCTCGCCGCGGATCGCTTCGATTCGGTCGTCGTGGCAGCGGGTGTGCGGCCGCGGATACCGGCCATCGAGGGCGTCGGGCACCCGATGGTGCACACCTACGACGCAGTGCTCAGCGGAGAGGCGTCAGCCGGTCGGCGGGTGGCGATCGTCGGCGCCGGCGGCGTGGGTTTCGACGTTGCCGAGTTCCTCGCGGGTGATCCTCGGGAGTCGGTGGATCCGCAGGCCTTCTACGAAGCGTGGGGTATCGACCCGGAGCAGCAGTCGCCGGGTGGCGTCACAGCGCCACGCCGCCGGTCGCGGCCGCGTGAGATCACGATGTTTCAGCGCAAGAACGAGCGGATGGGAGCCGGGCTCGGCAAGACGACCGGGTGGATCCTGAAGTCGAAGCTGCGTGATGCCGGCGTGCGGATGGTCGTGGGTGCCTCCTACGACCGGATCGACGATGCCGGCCTGCATTACACGGTGGACGGTGAATCGCGGTGCGCTGGGGTCGACTCTGTCGTGCTGTGTGCGGGGCAGGAAAGCCAGTCCGGCCTCTATGACGAGTTGCTTGCCCTTGGCATTAAGGCGACGCTGATCGGTGGCGCGAATGTGGCTGCGGAGCTGGACGCCGCCCGAGCGATCGAGGAGGCGACTTACCGCGCCCTGGAACTGTGAGTGTTGCGCTGATGACGGGGCGCTCGCCTGGGTCTGGTTGTCGCGCCGTCGCCGGAAGGTGATTGCGATCTGGTGACGTAATGCGCGTCGTTGTTGCGTTCGCCGCGCCGGTTTCGACTTGCCGGGCAGTCTTGTCGCCGAGTTGGCCGAGGTTGTCAGATGGTGAGGTTGCGGTTCTGCGGATTCATGCTCGCCGCCGCCCTGACTGTGGCGGGGTGCGGGGGACAGCGGGTCGTGCCCGGTTCACCGGTGCCGCCTGATTCGCCCGTTCCGACGAGTTCGGTACCGGTCAGCGAGCCATCCGCGCCGCCGACGACGGTGTCGCCGGTTCCCAGCAGTACGAGTGCGGCAGTGCCGACATCGAAAAAGCCTGCCACTGTCAGGAAGACTCCGACGCGCAAGCCGCCTCGTTACGGGTACCAGTGCAGGGACGGCGATGAGGTGAAGTATGACGTGTGCGCTGGGCATAAGGCGTGGGTCGACGGGCAACGGGAGTTCACCGACTGCCTGGACAGTGGCGGTACGTGGGACATCGACAAGCAACGTTGCGCGCATTCTTGAATTTCGGGGCCGTGCGTGAGACAGGAAAGGCCGCGCGGGGCCATGCGGACGGCACGGTGGAGTTGAATGGTTTCTCCTTTGAGAACGGGGATTTCGACAATGCGGCCGTCGCTACGGGCTCTCCCAATCACCAATCCGGCAACGGGCCGGCTCGAACACGTCTGCGACGCCAGTTTGCAGTGTGGCACTGTCGCAATGCGCAATCAATGAGCCGAGAGGTGTCTGCCACCGGGCGGAGCGCGTCCTTTGTCGTGCTGGACGGCAGGTGATGTGTCACCGGAAAAATCGGCTTAGCGCATGCTTTGCGGTGAGAATCGGAGAGCCGTCCCCGAATCGGGGATGTCCAACCGGGAAATCCGCACAGCGGTTGCGTTCTGTGCCCGGGAGACACCGCCGAAATGGGGCTCGTAGGCTTCCGCTGCCTCAGCGCGTTCTCTTTGAGCAGATCTTCTTTATGCGCGGCACGTCGAGTGCGTGATGTTGCGCAGCGTGTCCGGGTTCACCGTCCCCGGCCGGCGCTACGATGGCCGCAGGCCGTCGCTGAGGGGCTCGGCTGGTGGCTCAATCGGGTGATCCTGCGAAACCCAAGGGATCTTGCCTCGAATGCTCGTCGCTGACCTGCATTTTCGCAGGTCAGCACACCGCTCAGCCCAGGAGGACTCATAATCCTTTGGCCGTCGGTTCGAGCCCGACCCGGCCCACCATCTGGTCTTTCCTATGGTATCTGACCAGGGAAATTGCGGCCATTGGACAATCTTGAGGCGGGTCTCGCCGGTGGTGCTCGAGCGGAGCACGGCGCTGGAATGCAAGGGATCTTCCGGGTACGACTGATGCCGTGACCGCGCTGGAGCCCGCACGGACCTCAGGGGGTTCGTTTCGGCCCGGAGGACGCAGCTGAAGGCCACGAGACGCCGCGATCGACACCTACGTCTCGAGCGTGGCCGTCATCGAGGAGGAGAATGTCTCGATGATGGCCACCGACGTCGGGCGCACGAACTCGAAGTAGTATTTCGAATATCTCCGGCAACAGCCGAATCTTCGCTCCGGTGCGTCGCTCTCGCACAATTACCTTGCCAAGCACTATCGGCACTTGCCGCGGCTCTGTCGAATGGCTCGATAGTGTGGAAGGCATCGTCGAGTCGTCTCCGTTCTCCGCGATGGAGGTTTTCCAAATCCCGGACAACCCGCCGACGGTGCTTCGGGAGGCCGAGCTGAAAGCGCTGTTGGCGACCACGGGAGATGTCGTACTTCGGGACCGGGCGGATCACGCAGGTGTCGACCGATTGCGGCGTCCGCATCGGAGAGTTGGCACCGTTGTGTCGCAAACCATGAGCGCGGCAGTTTCGACGTTGATGTCATTCGGGTTGTGGGAAAGGGCCGTCGTGCGCGAGGTGGCATGCAACCCGGCGACCGGCGAGGCGCTCAGCCTGGCACGGCCGCGGTAGTGCGGATCGCAGGCTGGCACAGTCGGTGGATGCTTGACCGCTATGGGGCTTTTGCGGCGGACGAACGCGCGCAGGCGGCCCCGGAAAGCTGAGGCACTGCTCTGCTCGGCGGTGTCGGTATGGTTTTGCCACCCACTTCTCCAGCGCTGGCGGGGAGGGCCGTTCGTCGAACTTGACGGATTGACGTTCGACAGGTTCAGAACTTGGCTGAGCGTGCGCGGGAATGGGTTGAAGCAGTGCGGTCCGCGCATGCCGACCAGGCTGGACAGTCCGCGCGCGTCGGGTGCGCGAAAGCGCGTTACGACGCGGTCCAGGCCGTAAAGGCGCAAGGCAAGACATCAAGGCGATCATGCGATAGGTCGATCCACGACCATCTCGCGCCGTGTCGCGAGCTGGGTGGCCGTGGCAGGACCATGCCAAAGTCCTCAATGGACTTACCCGGCGAATCCTGCTTGCCTGCCAATGACAGGAGCCGAGCCGATCAAGACTTAGGGGCGGGCTACGATGCCACGGCCACACCCGCGCCGCGAGCGACAGCCATGCATCCGAAGCACCACCGCGAGCGCTGCCACGTCGGGACGTGAGCGCATCCTCTTGCGTCACCGGACATGGCGACGGGAACCAACGGGCAATGTTGGCGCGGTCCCGATCAAGGCAGGGCTACGGTACGTGCACCGACTTGGAATGAAAGGGTTCTTCAGGCATGAGATCTTTTTCCCGGCTCGCGGTCGCGGCGGCCACCACCGTCGCCGCCGCAGTGGCTGTTCCTGCTGTCGCCGACGCGACGCCTCCCAAGGGCGTCACGGGAACGATCGTCTGGCAGAGCACGTTGGGGGGTAAGGACTACATCCTCCGGGAGATCAAGCTGGCTCCCGGGGGCACCACCGGCTGGCACTGGCACGACGGCACGCTGTACGCGGCGGTCCGTCAGGGCACGCTGACCCACAACCTGAGTGACTGCTCAGTGGATGGGATCTTCTCCGCGGGACAAACGCTCACCGAGCCGAGCGGGTCCGGGCACGTCCACATCGGACGGAATCAGGGGACCGTTCCGCTGATTCTCGATGTGCTGTATGTCAATCCGGCCGGAGCGCCGCTTTCGGAAGACGCGCCGAATCCCGGCTGCGAGTTCCCGTAAGGCGGGAACCTCGGCGACGACGACGCGCGAAACAGCGCCGGACTGCGTCGGGCGACCTGGGCGCACGGGGATGTGCTCCGCTCAGGATCTCGGGCGCGAGGACACGTAGGTGACGCGCCGGGCCTGCCGAGGGCCGGATCGACGCGATGCGGCAGGCAGGTCCGGGCTTCGCAGGTGCGCCACCGATGTCGTTGCCCAGCCGATCGCGCTGGCTTTCCCGCCGCTCGACCCACTGGCTGCGCGAGCCGGTTCCACGGGTTGTGGAGGGCTGCTGCGGTGCCGGCCCGCAGTGCCATGTCGGCAGGTTCGTGCGCCCGATGAGGATCGCGCCGGCTGCGAGGGTCGATCGGTGACCGGCGCGTTCTCCGGTGCCAGAACTCGCGAATTCGGCGGGAGGTTGGCGATGTCGAGGTTTCCTTCACGCCGGGCGGCGTGGAGCCCACCGCGCGACCGAGGTCATCGAGCCCGGCGGCCTCTCGCTGGACCACCCGCGCTTGCCGAACACCCTGACGATCTACGCCGCAGCGTTCGACGGACTCGTCGGCGCATCGAGCATTTACGCCGGAGCGGGCATGGTCGACGACCTCGCGAGGGTCGCAGATGTTGCCGGAGAGTTCGGCTGGTGACTGCGCGGCGACCCCTCGGGTTTCCCTTGCTGCGCAAGGCGCCGAACCCTACCGGGCGGCGGTCGAACAAACTCTGCTGGTCGCCTGCGCGGGTGCCGATTACTCGGCCTGGAGTTCGCGATCGCGGACAGAATCACGGGGATCATCCAGGTTCGCTACCCAGTCCGTGGTTGCGGCCTTTTCCCGCTTTGCCTCGTGTTCGGCGAGTCGCTCAGTCAGTGCGTCGTGCATAAAGGCGTAGGCGTCGCTGCCGAGGACAAACCTCCGGGGTGCTGGGTCGTGTCGTGCGCTCTCGACCATGGCCGTTGCGATTAGGACGGGGTCGCCGGGGCCTGGTGGCGCCTCGCGCAGGGTTGCTGCCGGGGTTCCGTCGTAGGCGGTGAGTGGATGGGCCAGTTCGGCGCTTCGGTCGCGGAAGCCGGTGCGCACCACGCCGGGTTCGACGAGTGTCACTCCGATTCCGAAGGACGCGATCTCCTGGTGCCGGGCCCGGCGGGCAACGGATCGTTCGCTGGGACGCCGCCGCGGGGCCGGGACCACGGTCGGGTACGCAGCGGTACAAATCGCGCTTTCGCCGGCACGCTGCCGAGCTGAGCCTTTCGGGGATGCCTGGTGGCAAGGTTGTCCTGCGGATTGCTTATGCGGTCGGGGCGGGTTCGAGTACGACTACCGGGATTGTTCGCTCGGTGTAGGTTGCA
>NZ_JNYZ01000046.1 GCF_000717335.1 Amycolatopsis jejuensis | reverse complement strand
ACTAGTTCGCTCGTCGGCAGCGTCAGATGTGTATAAGAGACAGCCCCGCAGCCGCTCCGCGCTCGCACGCAATCCAGTCGCCATCCGTGCCCCTCCCCTCCCTGCATCGCCCCTCCTCGCACCGCCCCCGCCCACTCCGCCCTCGCCCCGCGCTCGCGCGCTGCCCCGCTCCTGCGCGCCGCCTCGCTCCCGCGCGCCGCCCTCGTGTCCGCTCCGCCGCCTGACCCCGGCCTCTCCGGCTCCACCCTTGCCCCAGTGGCCGCCGTCACCTAATCTGCAGTAACGATTCTTCACTGCATCTGGAGTTGGTCCATGACTGTCCGCGAGAGCATCGATCCGGCCGCGCACCCGCCGCTCACCGAGCAGTTCCTCGGGCCCACCGGGTATTCCCTCCTGCCCGGTGGGTACGGGCGCGGGCTGATGGCGGTGGCGCCATGGGCGCCGATGGCCGCCCGTGGCGAGGGGTGCCGGATCGTCGACGAGGACGGGCGCAGCGTGCTCGACCTCAATGGCAATTTCACGTCCAACATCGCCGGCAACGCGCATCCCGCCGTGCTCAGCGCGGTCACCGAGGCCGCGGCCGGCGGGCTTTCCTTCGGGATGTCCAACCGGTACGAGATCGGCCACGCCGAGCGGCTTCTCGCCCGCTTTCCCGGTCTCGACCAGGTCCGGTACGTCAACTCGGGCACCGAGGCCACCATGCTCGCGGTGCGCGTCGCGCGGGCGGTCACCGGGCGGGACCGGATCGTGGTCGTCCGCGGGTCCTACCACGGGTGGAACGACGCGGTGCTTCCCACCGGCGGGCCGCGGGCCGAGCGCGGGGTCCCGAAAGCCACGCTGGCGGACACCCTGGTCGTCCCGTTCGACGACGTCGGAGCGTTGCGCGAGGCCGCCCGGCAAGGGGTCGCCGCGATCGTGCTCGACCTGCTGCCCAACCGGGTCGGGATGACGCCGCCGTCGGACGAGTTCGTGCAGGTGGCGGCCAGCCTCGCCTGGGAAGGCGACGCGGCGCTGATCGTCGACGAGGTGATCAGCTTCCGGCTCGGCCTCGGTGGCCTGACCGCTGCCCGCCGGGTGCCTGCGGCAATGGTCGCGCTGGGCAAGATGATCGGCGGCGGGCTGCCGGTCGGCGCGGTCGTCGGGGCCGCGCGCTGGATGTCGGCGCTCGACGTCTTCAGCCCGTCAGGGCTCGAAGGCGGCGGCACGTTCTCCGCCAACCCGGTCACCATGGCGGCCGGCAGCGCGGTACTGGATCTGCTCGACGAACGCGAAATCACCCGTCTCGGCAGGCTTGGCGAGCGCTTCCGCGGCGGCCTGACCAGCACTTTCGCGAAACACGGCTGGGAACCGCGCGGACAAGGATCGCTCACCCGGCTCTTCCCGCTCGGTCTCGCCGGCCCGGGCGCGGTCGTCGAATCCCAGCGGCGGCTCTGGTGGGCCGCCTACGAACGCGGGGTGCTCATCGCCAAGCACGGCGTCGCGGCGCTCTCCATCCCGATGACCGAGGAGGTCGTCGACCACGCGGTGGCTGCGTTGAACGAAGCGGTTGCCGTGGTGCGGAAGGCGTCCTGACCACTGTCCGAAAGGGACCCTCGATGACAACCTCAGGCGCGAGCGTCGAGCTCGCCGGTGTGACGAAACGATTCGGCACCGCGCCACCCGCGGTGGATGCACTCGACCTGCATGTGCAGCCCGGCGAGTTTCTCACGCTGCTCGGCCCGAGCGGGTCGGGCAAGACCACCACCCTCAACATGGTCGCCGGGTTCGCCGAGCCGACCGTCGGCGAGATCCGGCTGGACGGCGCGCCGATCACCCGGCTCCCGCCGCACCGGCGCGGGATCGGCATGGTTTTCCAGCACTACGCACTGTTTCCGCACCTGTCGGTGGCCGACAACATCGCGTACCCGCTGCGCCGCCGGAAGATGCCGAAGGCCGACGTCGCCCGCGAGGTCGGCGAGGCGCTGGAGCGGGTAGAGCTCACGCAGTACGCCACCCGGCTGCCGCGCGAGCTGTCCGGTGGTCAGCAGCAACGCGTTGCGGTGGCCAGGGCCACGGTGTTCCGGCCGCGGCTGCTGCTGATGGACGAACCGCTGGGCGCGCTCGACAAGAAGCTCCGCGAAACCCTCCAGCTCGGTTTCAAGCAACTGCACCGCGACCTGGGCATCACGATGCTGTACGTCACCCATGACCAGGAGGAAGCCCTGGTCATGTCCGACCGCATCGCGGTGTTCCACGGGGGCCGGATCGAGCAGCTCGGCAGCGCGACGGACCTGTACGAACGCCCGTCGTCGAGGTTCGTCGCGAGCTTCCTCGGGCAGTCCAACCTCGCCGACGGCACCGCCCGGCACCAGGGCGGCGGTACCACGGTCTCGACTAGCGCGGCCGTCCTCTGCGGACGGACGTCGGACGTATCCGACGGCTCCGCGGCGACCCTCGTCGTGCGGCCGGAGCGCACCCGTCTCGTCCCCGCCGGACGTCCGCGTGGCGCGAACGTGCTGAGCGGCCGCGTCCGGGACGTCGTGTACCTGGGGGCGAGCAGCAAGCTGGTGGTCGACCTGGACGCCGGTGTCACCTGGAGCGTGGCCCTCGCCGCCGGGACGGCGGACGTGCCCGCCGCCGGATCCACCGTGGACCTCACCTTCGACGAACAGGACGCCCTCGTCGTACCGCCGCACAGCCACCTCGGCGTGGCCCGTGCTTTCGCCGCTTGAAAAAACGATTCTGCAGACTGAGGAGTAGACATGAACCCACGGTGGATGGGCGTGGCGGCCGCTGCCACGACGGTCATGCTGGTGACCTCCGCGTGCGGCGGGTCCGGCGGTGCCGCGGACTCCGGTGGTAAGTCGTTCACCTTCGCCGGATTCGGTGGCGCCCTGCAGGACAGCCAGGCGAAAGCATGGTTCACCCCGTTCGGCGCCGCGCACGGCGTCACCGTGAACCAGACCGCGAACAGCGGGGTCGCCGCGCTCCAGACGCAGGTCCAGAGCGGCAGTGTGCAGTGGGACGTGGTGGAGGACGCGCAGTTCCAGGCCGATTCCGGATGCGGGACCCTGTACGAGAAGATCCCCGACGTCGACCGCAGCGCGATCGAGCCGAAGTTCGTCACCAACGAATGCGGCGTGCCGGTCGTCAAGTTCTCGTTCGTGCTCGCGTACAACTCGAACAAGTACCCGAAACCGCCGGTGTCGGTCGGGGATCTGGTCAACGCCAAGGATTTCCCGGGCAAACGCGGCGTGAGCGACAAGCCGGTCGACGGCGTCCTCGAGGCAGCTCTGCTCGGCGACGGGGTCGCACCGGATGCGCTGTACCCCCTCGACTACCGGAAGGCCATCGCGAAGCTCGGCAGCATCAAGGGAGACCTGGTCTTCAAGAGCTCGTACGCCGAACTGCAGGACGGTCTCGTGTCCGGCAACCTGGACCTGGCCCTGCTGCCGAACGGCCGTGCTTACGACGCCGCCAAGCTCAACCCGGCGGTGAAGGTCGCCTGGACCGACGCAATCACGTTGTACGACAACGCACTCCTGGTCAAGGGAGCGCCGAACGCCGCGCTGGGCAAGACTTTCCTCGGCTACCTCGCCAAGCCGGACACGCAGGCGGCACTGTCCAAAGTGCTCCCGTACGGCGTGCTCACCTCGGGTACCCCGCCGAAGCTGGCCGCCGAGGTCGAGCCGTTCTTCCCGGACAATCCGGCGCATTCCGGCTCGCTGCGGTACCAGGACCAGAAGTGGTGGGCACAAAACCAGGACGCCGTGACCACGGCGTGGACCGGCTTCGTTTCGGGATGATGCGACGTGACCACTGTGATCCACGATGAACCGGGCACGGCGGACCCGGTGAACGCGCCGCCCGGGCCACGCAAAGCGGGACGGCTGCGCGGACGGCGGCGGTTCTGGCCGCTGATGGTCCCGCTGCTCGCGCTGCTGCTCGTCTTCTTCGTCTACCCGACGGTGACGATGCTGCTCCGGTCGTTCACCCAGTTCCGGCCGCCGCAGCTCGGTGGCCTGGACAACTTCATCTGGTTCTTCGAGACCGACGCGAACGTCACGATCCTCGTCCGCACGCTGACCACCGCGCTCCTCTGCACGGCGGTGGCGCTGCTGCTGGCGTTCCCCTTCGCGTACACGATGACGCTGGTGTCGCCGACCGTCCGCACGCTGCTGACCGCGGCCGTGCTGATCTCGATGTTCGCCGGAATCCTGCTGCGCAACTTCGCCTGGATCGTCCTGCTGCAGAAGAACGGGCTGATCAACGAGGTGCTCGGGTTCCTCGGGCTCCCGCGGCAGTCGTTCCTCGGCAGTACCACGGCGGTGGTGATCGGCATGACGCACGTGCTGTTCCCGTACATGGTGCTGCCGCTGTACACGGTGCTCCGCGGCATCGACCGGCGGCTGGTGCTGGCGGCGGAAAGCCTCGGCGCGTCCCCGTTCAAGGCGTTCTGGCAGGTCTACGTGCCGCTGTCGGTACCGGGCGTCTTCGCCGGATCGGTGCTGGTTTTCGTGCTGGGCCTCGGTTTCTTCATCACCCCGGCGCTGCTGGGCTCGCCGCAGCAGGCCATGGTGTCGCAGCTGATGATCCTGCAGTTCGACCGCGTCGCCGCGTTCGGCCGGGCGGGTGCGATCGCGGTGATCCTGCTTGTCATCACGCTGCTCGTGGTCGGGATCGTCCGCGTGGCCACGAGCCGGAGCAGGGGGTACGAGACGTCATGAGCACAGTTCTCGCAGACGGCACCACGGCGCGTTCGAAGGTCTTGCGCACCGTGCTGGTCATCGTGATCGCGGCGTGGCTCGTGGTCCCGCTCGCGGTGGTGGTGGGGCTGAGCTTCACCGGGCAGCAGTCGTTCGTGTTCCCGCCGCGGTCGTGGTCGCTCGACTGGTACCGCGCGCTGGCCGACCCGAAATGGCTTGCCGCAGCAGGGAATTCGCTGGTGATCGGCGCGTCGACGGCCGTGCTGGCGGCAGTGCTGGGCACCGCGGCGTCGTTCGCGCTCGTCCGTTCGCGGTCGCGGATCCTGCGTTCGCTGCGGGTGCTGGTGCTCGCGCCGCAGATCATCCCGGTGGTGATCGTGGCGCTCGGCGTGTACCTGTTGTTCCTGCGCTGGCATCTCGTGGGCACGTATCTGGGGTTCATCCTGGCGTACACCGGGCTCGCGCTGCCGTTCGTGGTGATCCCGGTGACGGCCGCGCTCGAAACGTTCGACCGGAACCTGGAGAAGGCGTCCGCGAGCCTGGGTGCGGGCCCGTTCACGACGTTCCGGCACGTCACGCTCCCGCTCATCCGCCCGGCGGTGCTGGGCGGGGCGGCGATCGCGTTCCTGTCGGCGTTCGACGAGGTCGTGGTCGGGCTGTACCTGTCGAGTGCGCAGCTGCGCACGCTGCCGGTGGAAATCTTCCGGAGCATGACCGACCGGGTCGACCCGAGCGTCGCGGCCATTGCGGCCGTCGAGATCACCCTCGTGGTCGCCGGGGTCGTCGTGGCCCTCGCCGTGCAGCGGCGGCGGGCACTCCTCTTGCTGGGCAAGGAAGGCTGATGACAGAACTGATCGAGGTCGGCGCTGGGGAAGCACAGCAGCGCGCGACCGGAATTCTCGTGGCGCTCGGCGCTCCGCACGCGGTGGCGGAGAAGGTCGCCGCACATCTGGTCGAGGCGGACCAGGTCGGGCACGCGTCGCACGGGCTGGCGCGGTTGCCGTGGTACTCGCGGTATGTGCGGGACGGCGTCGTGTGTCCGTCGGCAGTCCCGCGGCGCGTTTCCGAGGGCGACGTGGTCACCGTCTCCGCGGACTGGGGATTCAGTCACGCGGCGGCGTATCTGGCCACGGAATTGGCGGTCGAGCGGGCATTGGACCGCGGGACGAGTGCGGCGTCGGTGATCCGGTGTACGCACGTCGGGCGGCTCGGGGCGTACGTCGAACTTGCGGCCGCATCCGGGTGTGTCGCGATCGCGACGATCGGTGGGATGCGCGGGCCGGGGGTGGCGGTTCCGTTCGGGGGCAGCAGGCCGTTGCTCGGCCCAAGCCCGATTGCCGCCGCGTTCCCGACCACCGGGCCGCCGGTCGTCATGGATTTCGCGACCACCGAAGTGCCGCTGGGCAAGGTGATGGTCGCGAAGAATGCGGGTACCCGGCTTGCGGTGCCCGGACTGGTCGAGCCCGACGGACGTCCGACCGACGACCCCGCGGCGCTCGAGCGAGGCGGTGCACTGCGGACTTTCGGCGCCCACAAAGGGTTTGCGCTCGCCACGATGGCCGAGTTGCTCGGCGGCATCCTGACCGGAGCCGGCGACCACCGCGACGACGGCCCCGGCGGACCCAGCTTCCGTGGCGCCGGGCTGTTCCTCTTCGTGGTGTCGGCGGCCGCGTTCGGCAGTGCAGAAACGGTTCGTACCAGGGCATCCGAGCTACGCGAGGCGGTACACGCCGTCCCTCCGGCGGACGGATTCGACACCGTCCTCGCGCCCGGCGATCCCGAATCCCGTAACCGCGCCGCGGCTGGGGACTACGTCCGTCTGCCCGCCGATGTCTGGCGGGAAATCCAGGAACTTCCTTATTCCACCGGCAGAGATCGGGGCGAGCAGTGACCACAGTGGACACCGAAGCAGCACCTATTGCCCGGGAGGAGTACGTCGACCGGCAGGAGCGGCTGCGTGCGGTGCTCGCCCGCGAAGGGTACGACGGGGCGCTGGTGTGGGGCCGCGGCTCGACCAACGTCGACGGGTGTGCCGACCTGCTGTATCTCACCGGGCACCTCAGCGCGGTGAGCCACATCCTGGACAGCGAGGCGCATTCCGCGCGCGGGCACGCCGGTCTGGTCGTCCCGCTCGACCGGCCGACGACGCTGGTCACCGATTCCTACGACGCCGACCCGGCCGCCCTCGCGGCGGACGAAGTGCTGCTTTCGACGTCCGTCGACCGGGATCTCGCGACGGTGGCGCGGGATGCGGGCTTGACCGGCAAGCGGATCGCGCTGATCGGCATGAGCGGCCTGCTGCACACCCATTACCGGCGGCTTGCCGACGGGCTCGGCGCGACCGAGCTGGTCCCGGCGGACGAGATCCTGGTCGGCCTGCGGCTGGTGAAGTCCGAGCACGAAATCGCCCTGTTGCGCGAGGCGAGCCGGATCGGCTGCGAATGGGTGATGCGGACGCTCGCCGCCGCGGTCCCCGGCGCGACCGAGGGCGAGGCTGTGGGGGAGGGGCTGCGGTACCTGTCGAGTGTCGGCGGCTGGGCGTACGACGTGGCGGTGTCGTCCGGCCCGGACTCGCACCGCTACCGCAACCGCCAGGCCTTGCCGACGTGGGACGCGCAACGCAGGCTGGAGCCGGGCGACCTGTTCCACGCCGACGTGTGGGGACCCATCGCGCACGGCTACTTCTGCGACCTCACGCGCTCGACAGTCGTCGGTGCCACGCCGACGGCGTCGCAGGCTCGGACCCTCGGGGATGCCGTCGACCTCGTGGAGCACGTCACGGAGATCGTGGAGCCCGGGGTGCGCATGTCGGCTCTGCAGGACCGGGCGTCGTCGTGGCTCGCCCGCCGGGACGGTGGCGGGGGTTCGAACTTCGCCGCGATGGTCCCGTTCGTGGGGCACAGCCTCGGGCTGGAGTGCGAAGCGCCGTTCATGACGCGGCTGGAACACATGCCGATCGCGCCGGGGATGGTGCTGGCGGTGGAATGTTTCCTCGGCGGGGAACCGGGCGAGGGGGCGGGCTTCGAACACGTGGTGGTGGTACGCGAGGACCGGCTCGAGGTGCTGACGTCGCCGGCGCCGTCGAGGCCGTGGTCCTGATGGGCCCGGTCAGCCGGCCACTTCCGGCGCCGACGCGCGGATCGCCAGGTTCATCGGGATCAGCGTGGAGGACTGTGGGGTACGCCCGGCGATCAGGTCGATCAGCGCGGCCACCGCCATTTCCGCCGAAGCCGCCGGATGCTGCACCACCGCGGTGACCGGCGGGTTCACCCGTTCCAGCTCGGGCGATTCGACCAGGCTCGCCAGCCGGATGTCCTCGGGCAGGCGGTACCCCGCCGTCTTCAGCGCGCGGTGCAGCGACAGGGTGATGCGCTCGTTCGCGCCCAGGATCAGGTCCGGCGGGTCGTGCCGCATGAGGCGTTCCACCACCGGGTCGATCTCCTCGCCCTCCACCGACGCGACGGTGTGGATGATCGGGTGTCCCGGGGCATGGCCGTCCCACGAGCTGACCCCCGACATCATGTCCTGCAGATACGATTTTTGCGCCGGGATCACCACCAGCGCGACCTTGTCCTTCGGCGCGGCTACTGTCTGCAGCAGCTCGAGCGTGCCGTTCGCCTGGTCGTCGTCGATCCACGGCTCCGGGCCGCCCGCGAGGTCGCGGCCCACGGTGAGCAGCGGGATCCGCTGCCTGCGCAGGGTGGCGAGCACCTGGTCGTCGCGCAGCGGGTCGACCACGATCACGCCGTCGACCGGGAACCGCAGCGGGGACAGGGCTTCCGGGTCGGGCGGGAGCATCACCAACGCGTAATCCCGGTCCAGCGCGAACTCCGCGGCCTTCGTCATGAGCTGCACCCAGTACGGCACCGTGGACACACTCGCCGCCGCGGCGGGCACCAGGACGAACCCGAGGAGGCCCACCCGCCGGCTGCGCAGGCTTCGCGCGAGCGAGTTCGGCCGGTAGCCCAGCCGGTCGGCGATCTCGCGGATGCGGATCCGCGTTTCCTCCGGCAGCCGGCCTTTGCCGCTGAGCGCGTCGGACACGGTGGTCGGCGATACGCCGGCGGCAGCGGCGACATCTTTGATGCCGGGACGGGTAACTCGAGTCACGACCCGAGCCTACGGGACCCGGGTCTTGACTGTCGACGCCATAGCAGAAACGATTATGCAGATGACAGCGCTCTGGGAGTCAGCCGCGGATCTGGCCGCCGCCGTCCGATCCGGAAGGCGGACGGCGGTCTCGATCGCGACGCAAGCCCTCGCCCGCGCCCGGGATGTCCAGGCGCGGCTGAACTGCTTCGCCGAGATCGCCGAGGCTTACGCGCTCGAAGCCGCGGCCGAGGTCGACCGGCGTGCGGATCCGGGTCCGCTGGCCGGGGTTCCCGTCGCGATCAAGGACTCCACCCCCGTCGCGGGCCTGGGAATGCGGTCCGGGAGCCGCGCGTATGCCGATGTGGTGGCCGATCGCGATGCGGTGGTGGTCCGGCGGCTTCGCCGGGCGGGCGCGGTGATCGTCGGCAAGACCACGCTGTCGGAGATCGCGTACTCCAGCTTCTGCGACAGCCCGCTCACCGGCATCACACGCAACCCGTGGGACCCCGCGCGCACGCCCGGCGGGTCGTCCGGCGGGTCCGCGGTGGCCGTGGCGACCGGCTGCGTGACGCTGGCCGAGGGCACCGACATGGGCGGTTCGGTCCGGATTCCCGCCGCATTCACCGGGATTCTCGGCCTGAAACCGTCGTCCGGGCGGATCCCGAACGACGACCAGCCGTCGGTCGTGGACGACATCGCGCACCACGGTCTGCTCGCGCGGTCCACTTCGGACCTGGCCCGTGGTCTTGCGGTGGTGAGCGGGCCGGACCCGCTGGACCCGCTGTCGCTCGGCGTCCCGGAGGCCTCGCTGGAACCGGAATCCGTTGCGGGACTGCGCATTGCCGTCTCGCCCGACCTGGGTTTCTTCGCCGTCGAACCGTACGTCGCCGAGCGGCTGGAGGCCGCCGCGGCGGTGCTCGCGGCGGCAGGCGCGGTGGTGACCCGGGGCGAACCGCAGTGGACCCGGGAAATGGCCGGCGCCTGGGTCCGGCATTGGCACGTCCACCTGGCCGGGTTGTACGGCCCGGAGCTGGACCGGGCGGGCGACGGCGTCGATCCCCGGCTGCGGGCGATCGTCGCGAAAGCCCGGCGGTACTCCGCTGTCGACCTCAAGGCGGACGAGCGGCTGCGGACCCGGCAATGGCAGCGCATGGCGGAATTCTGGACGTCGGCCGACGTCCTGCTGTCGCCGACGATGAGCCGCACCGCGGTACCGGTGTCCGAGGACGACGCGCGGTACCACGGCCGCACGCCCGACGGCCGCAAACACGGGCTGGACCTCACGTCGCTGTTCAACTGGGTCCCGTGGTGCCCCGCGCTGAGCGTTCCGGCGGGCGCAGGCCCGGACGGGCTGTCGGTGGGCGTGCACGTGGTGGCCCAGCCGTACCGGGACGACGTCGTACTCGCCGTCGCCCGCACTCTCGAAGGGACGTTCGGCGTCCCCCGGCCCCCGGAGGGATGACCGATGAGATACGCCACCGTCCGCGTTGCGGAAGGCACTCGCGCGGCGCGGTTGCACGGTGCCGAATGGGTTCTGCTGGAGGCGCCCGACGTGGGGGCCTTGCTGCGCGGGGCTTCCGGCGAACCGACCGGTGACACGGTTCCGGCCGCCGACGCCGACCTCGCGCCCGTGGTGCCTGCGCCGCGCAAGATCCTCTGCATCGGGCTCAACTACGCCCGGCACGTCCGCGAGACGGGACGCGAATTTCCGCAGTACCCCACGGTTTTCGGCAAGTACGCCGACGCGCTGATCGGTCCCCGCGACCCGATCGTGCTGCCTCCCGAGTCCGACGCGGTCGACTGGGAGGCCGAGCTCGCGATCGTGGTCGGGAGGACCGCGCGGAGAATCGATCCTGCGGACGCGCTGGACCACATCGCCGGGTACACCGTGCTCAACGACATCTCGATGCGCGACTGGCAGCGGCGGACCACACAATGGTTGCAGGGCAAGACTTTCGAGGCGTCGACGCCGGTCGGCCCGCTGCTCGTCACGCCCGGCGAGCTGCCGGAGGCCTGCCGCGGGCTGCGGATCAGCTGCGAGGTGGACGGCGTCGAGGTGCAGCGCGACGTGCTCGGAGACTTCATCTTCGACATCCCGGCGATCCTGGCGTACCTGTCGGCATTCGTGACCCTGCGGCCCGGCGACCTGATCGCGACCGGCACCCCGGACGGCGTCGGGATGGGCCGGTCACCCCAGGTCTACCTGCGGGCCGGGCAGCGGCTCACCACGACGATCGAGGGGATCGGCGCGCTGGTCAACGACGTGGTGGCCCCGCCGCACTCTCACCCCGCAACAGACCGGCCCGCCACGCCTTGACGGATCACCGGGTCGCCAAGGTGATGTCCACAAATGCCTGCGTAGCCGCCGTCACCGCACCCGTCCGGTGGACCAGCCACTGCGGCAACCTCTCCGGCGGCGAAAACCGCAGTACCTCCGCCCCGGCTCGGCGGGCCAGGTCCGCCCAGCCGTCCGGCATCAGGCTCGCTCCGATGCCGCGAAGGACCATCGGCAGGACCACGCTGCGGTCGCCGACCTCGGCGGCGATCGTCAGGTCCGGCACGGTTGCCGCGAAGCGGTCGAACAGGCCGCGGACTGCCGTCGCCGGAGTGGTGACCACGAATTCCATCCCGCGCAGGTCCGCGCGGGAAACCACCCCGTCGTGGCCGACCGCGGTGCCCGGGGGCGCTACCAGCAGCAGCTCCTCGTCCCGCAGGTGGTGCGCCACCAGGCCCGGGCCGACCGGCCGGTCCGCGCTCCCGCACACCCCGGCCTCGCAGCGGCCCTGCAGCACCATCGCGACCACCTCGGCCGCCGACAGCGCCGACGACGTACTCACCAGCACCCCGGGATAGCGCGTCCGCATTTCCGCGATGATGCTGATCACCGGCTCCAGCGCGGACGACGACGTCGCCGCCACGTCGATCCGCCCGGCCGGTCCGACGCCTGCCATCCGGGCCGCCGCGCGCAGGGCGTCGAGGTCGCGCAGGACCAGCCGGGCGCGTTCGGCCAGCAATTCGCCCGCGTTCGACAGCACCGCGTTCCGCCCGACCCGGTGGAAGAGCTCGACCCCCAGCTCGTGCTCCAGTTTCGCAATCGACCTCGACAACGACGGCTGCGCGACCCGCAGCGCCCGCGCCGCGTGGGTGAAGCCGCCGTGCTCCGCGATCGCGACGAAGTACTCGAGCTGACGACGTTCCATAGCCATACGCTATCTGACCGGTGCTATAGATGTCTTGGACGTACACCCGCTTCAGGAGCGACGATGCACGTATGGTTCAGACGCGCCCGACGTTGCAGGGCACCTTCGGCATGGTGTCGTCCACCCACTGGCTCGCTTCGGCGGCCGCCATGGCGGTTCTCGAGGACGACGGCAACGCCTACGACGCCGCGGTTGCCGCCGCTTTCGTGCTGCACGTCGTCGAGCCGCACCTCAACGGTCCCGCCGGAGAAGTGCCGATGATCATCGCCCCGGCGGGCGGTGCGCCGAAGGTGCTGTGCGGGCAGGGGCCCGCGCCGGCCGGGGCCACCATCGAGCACTACACCTCACTCGGCCTCGACCTCGTGCCCGGTACCGGCCCGCTCGCCGCCGCAGTGCCCGGCGCGGTCGACGCGTGGCTGCTCCTGCTGCACGACCACGGCACGAAATCCCTGCGTGACGTCCTCAAGTACGCCATCCACTACGCCGCCGACGGGCATCCGGTGGTGGAACGCGTCGGCGCTGCGGTGGAGACCGTGCGGGAGCTGTTCGAGACCGAATGGACCACGTCGGCCGAGGTGTACCTGCCCGCGCCGACTCCGGGTGGGCTGCTGAAAAACCCCGCGCTCGCCGACACCTGGCGTCGCCTCATCGCCGAGGCTGAAGCGGCCGGAAGCAGCCGCGAGGCGCAGATCGAAGCCGCGCGGAGGGCGTGGCGCGAGGGATTCGTCGCCGAGGCAATCGCCGCGTTCGCCGCGAAGCCGACCATGGACACGTCCGGCGAACGGCATGCCGGCACCTTGACCGGCGACGACCTCGCTTCGTTCCGCGCGACCTACGAGGACCCGGTCACGTTCACCTGGAACGGCTGGACCGTCGCGAAACCCGGGCTGTGGAGCCAAGGTCCGGTGTTCCTGCAGCAGCTGGCGCTCCTGCCGGACCGGCTCGACTACGCCACGCCGGACTACTACCACACCCTCATCGAGGGCACGAAACTCGCGATGGCCGACCGCGAAGCGTGGTACGGCGACAGCACCGACATGTCCGTCGAAGCGCTGCTTTCCCCGGACTACAACGAAATCCGCCGCAAGCTGATCGGCGATCGGGCGTCGGCCGAGCTGCGGCCGGGTAGCCCCGAAGGCCGGGAGCCGAAGCTGAGCCGTCACGCGCAGTACGTCGCCGACGGCGGGGTCACGGCCACCGCGGCCGGCGCGGGGGAGCCGACTGTCGCCAAGGACGGCGCGACTCGCGGCGACACGTGCCACCTCGACGTGGTCGACCGCTGGGGCAACATGATCGCGGCGACCCCGAGCGGCGGCTGGCTGCAGTCGAACCCGATCGTGCCGGAGCTGGGTTTCCCGCTCGGCACCCGGTTGCAGATGATGTGGCTCGACCCGGGGCTGCCCAATTCGCTCGCTCCGGGGAAGCGCCCGCGAACGACGCTCACGCCATCTCTCGCATTGCAGAATGGCGTGCCGGTCATGGCATTCGGCACTCCTGGCGGCGATCAGCAGGATCAGTGGAATGTGCATTTCTTCCTGGCGACGGCATTGCGGGAAAAGGTCCGTGGCGGACTCGATCTGCAGGGCGCGATCGACGCACCGAACTGGCACACGGACAGTTTCCCCGGCTCGTTCTTCCCGCGCGCGATGATGCCCGGCAGTGTCACGGTGGAATCGCGGATCGGTGCGGATGTCATTGCGGCACTGGAAAGCCGCGGCCACGTCGTGACGGTGGCCGACCCGTGGTCGGAAGGACGGCTGTGCGCGGTGGCGAAGGACCCGGAGACCGGGATTCTTTCGGCCGCGGCCAATCCGCGCGGAATGCAGGGGTACGCCGCGGGAAGGTGATCTTTACCGGTGCCGGTGCCGGTGCCGCTGCCGCTGCCGCTGCCGATGCCGGTGCCGGTGCCGGTGCCGCTGCCGGTGCCGGTGCCGCTGCCGCTGGGCCGGAGTCCGTGAAGGCCACCTTCACGGACTCCAAGTCCGTGAAGGGAACCTTGAGGGAATGTAAGTCCGTGAAGGGAACCATGAGGGAATCTGATTCCGTGATGGTTCCCTTCACGGACTTTTACCCGCGGTGGAGCGGCGCGCGGGGGTGAGGGGATGGCGGCGCGGACCGGCGCTGGCTCATCCCGCAGGCCGCACGCATGCGCGCTTTGGTTGGCGGCGAGCCTGGTGGGGTGAGCGAATTCCACCGGCCGGGAAGGGTGCACTCGAGGGCAGGTGATCCATCCCGCGGGCGCGGCGCGTGATGTCGCGCGGCTGTCCGAAACCGGACAACCCCTGTCATCGGCCCGGGACATTTTTGTCTTCAGCGGACACGTTTCCGTGGATTTACAACGTTGTATCGCGGTGCCACACTGGGTCCGCTCCCGTTTGTCTTTCCCCGTGTCCGGTCGCCTGCCGAAAGAAGCTGCCGATGTCATTCACGGAACCTCGCCGCGTCAGCCCGTTCAGCCGCCGGGATGCCCTGCGCTGGGCCGGGACGGGGGCTGCCGCGGTGGCGGCGGCCCTGGTCGTCCCCGAACTGGTCCAGTCCACTGCGGCGGCAGCCCAGGGCAGCGCGGGTGCCGGGCCGTCTGCCGCGGGCGTGCTCAGCCCGCTGCGCCCGCCCGCGACCCCGCTCGTCGTACGGTCGCCCTATCTCTCGACCTGGCAGGCGGCGGACGCGTTGCCGGGCACCTGGTCCACCTTCTGGAACGGGCACATCACCGCACTCTGCGGGATCGCACGGGTGGACGGCACCTCCTACGTGTTCGCCGGATCGCCGTCGCTGGGGCTGGCCTCGATGAACCAGGACTCGCTGGAGGTCACCGCAACCCGGTCGATCTACCGGCTTTCCGGCGGCGGCGTCCGGCTCACTGTCACGTTCTTCTCGCCCGTCGACCCGGGGAATCTGCAACGCCAGTCCGTGCCGTTCGGGTACGTCGCCATCGAGGCTGCCGCCACGGACGGGCGCGCGCACGCCGTGTCCGTGCATTTCGACACCTCCGCGGAATGGTTGCAGTGGGACAGCAACACCCCGGTCCGCTGGCAGCGGCAGGAATCCGCGGGGATCACGTCGCTCAGTGTCCAGACTGCCTCGCCCGCTGCGCTGGCCGAGGACGGGCAGGACCAGCCGCGCTGGGGGTCGCTCGTGGTCGCGACGCCGAGTGCGGGTGTCACGTGGCAGATCGGCCAGGACACGGTCGTCCGCGCGGCTTCGGCGAACGGTTCACCGCTGACGGGCACCAGCGATCCGGACCAGCCGCGCGCCATCGGGGACCGCTGGCCGGTGCTGGCGTTCGCCAAGAACTTCGGCACGGTTGCGGCCGGGTCGTCCACGGTGCAGTGGGTAGTGGCGATCGGGCACGTCCGGACGCCCGCGGTCAGTTACCTCGGCGCGCAATTGCCACCGTGGTGGAAGCACTATTGGCCGTCGTGGCAGGACATGGTCGCCTGGTTCCACGCCGATTACCGGGCCGCGCTCGCCGCGGGAATCGCGCTGGACCAGCGGATCGACAGTGAGGCGAAAGCCGCGGGCGGCGACCATTACGCCGCCATTTGCGCACTTGCGCTCCGGCAGGCGTTCGGCGGCACCGAGCTCGTCGACCGCAATGGGTCGCCGTGGGCGTTCCTCAAGGAGATCTCGTCCAGCGGCAACGTGTCCACAGTGGACGTCATTTACCCGGCTTTGCCCGGATACCTGCATTTCTCCCCGGAATTCGTGCGGTTGCTGCTGGAACCGGCGCTCGATTACGCCGAACACGGCGGCTGGCCGATGACGTTCTCCGAGCACGACATCGGCGCGTCGTACCCGAATGCCAACGGGCACAACGACGGCAACGAGGAAAGCATGCCGGTGGAGGAATCGGCGAACATGCTGATCATGTCCGCCGCTGTGGTGCAGCGGCTCGATCCCGCGGCCGGGCGCGCTTTCGCGAACACCCACTACCGGATTCTGCGGCAATGGGCCGAATACCTGGTCGGCAATACCCTCGACCCGGGCAACCAGAACCAGACCGACGATTTCACCGGCTGGATCGCGCACAGTGCCAACCTCGCGCTGAAAGGCATCATCGGCGTCGGCGCCATGGCAGTGCTCGCCGACGCGACCGGCAATTCCGGCGACGCCCAGCGGTACCGTTCGATTTCCCGTTCCTACATCAGCCAGTGGACCACCCTCGCCGACGACGGTTCACACCTGCGGATGGCTTACGACCAGCCCGGCACCTGGAGCCTGAAGTACAACGGGTACGCCGACCGGCTACTGGGGCTCGATCTCGTACCGGTCGGCACGGCGGAACGCGAAGCCGCCTGGTACCAAGCCCGGAAAGGCGCGCACGGCGTTCCGCTGGACCTCCGCCACGATTACACCAAAGCCGACTGGGAATTGTGGACCGCTGCCTGGCTCACCGACCACGCCGACATCCGGAACACGCTCGTGGAAGGCGTCTACAGTTTCGCCAACGTCACCGACGCGCGAGTGGCGTTCTCCGATCTGTACTACGTTTCCAACGCCACTCTGGAACAGCGGTTCATGGCCCGTCCGGTCGCCGGTGGGTATCTGGCCTTGCTCACCCGTCCGGCACAGTCGACCACGTCGTGGCGGCGGATTCAGAACCAGAGATCCGGGAAAGTCCTCGCGGTGAACGGGATGTCGTTGTCCGACACCGCGGACGTCACGCAATGGCAGGACAACGGCACCGACGATCACGTGTGGACAGTCGTGGACAACGGCGACGGCGCTGTCCGGATCATGAACCGGCACAGCGGCAAAGTCCTTGCGGTGCACAACCAGAGCGTCGACAACGGTGCGCATGTCCAGCAGTTCCAGGACAACGGCACGCCCGACCATCTCTGGCGCATCGTGGACGCCGGTGGTGGCTGGTGGAAGCTGGTCAATGTCCATAGTGGAAAGGTGATGGCGGTGGATCAGCAGTCCACTGCGGACGGTGCGCAAGTCACGCAGTGGGACGACAACGGCACCCCGGACCATCTCTGGCGGTTCATCTGACGACTCCCCAAGCGCCCCAATGCGGCATTGGTTGCGTGGGATGCACCGAATGTGGCATTGGTTGCGTGGGATGCACCGAATGTGGCATTGGTTGCGTGGGATGCACCCAATGCCACATTGGGGGCAGGTCAGCGAATCCGGAACCGCCGCATCAGCCGCAGCCCGGTCAGCATGCCTTCCACGTACTTCCCGTACTCCTGCCCCAGCCGCGGACTCATCACCTGCTTCTTCAGCACGGCCAGGTTCTGCACGTCGGTGTACTTGAGCAACCCTTGGTCACCGTGGCGCGCCCCGACACCGGACGCCTTCACGCCGCCGGACGGGGTACCTTTCGCGGCGTACGTGGTGGCGAGACTGTCGTTCACGTTGACATTGCCCGTCTCAAGCCGCGCCGCCACCGCCGAAGCAGCACGGAGGTCGCGGCCCCACACCGAGGCATTCAGCCCGTAGTCAGTGTCATTCGCCAACGCGACGGCCTCGTCCACCGTCCGGTACCGGTGCAAAGCCACCACCGGACCGAAGGTTTCGGTGACCCCGCACAGCATGTCCTTCGTGACACCTTCCAGAATGGTCGGCTCGAAGAATGCCGGACCGAGGTCCGGCCGAGCCTGGCCACCACAAAGGACAGTGGCGCCCCGCGCGACCGCATCGTCCACATGGGACTGGACCCGGCGCAGGTGGTCCACCGAAACGAGCGACCCCATTTCCGGGCCGAAATCGTAGCTGGCCCGGACGTCCAACGCCGCCGCCTTGGCCACGAAAGCGTCCTTGAAGGCGTCGTACCGCGATTCCGGCAGGTAAATCCGCTCGATGTGCATGCAGATCTGCCCGGTATTGCCGAAAGCGCCGAAAATCGCCCCGGAAACGGCCGCGGTGAGATCGGCATCCGGCAACACGATCATCGGGTTCTTCCCGCCCAGTTCGAGACAGCAGCCGATGAGATTGCGGCCCGCCCGTTCGCCGATCACCTTGCCGGTGGCGGTGGACCCGGTGAACATGACGTAATCGGACGCGTCGATCAGCGCAGGTCCGACGTCCGGACCCTCGCCGCACACCACCTGGAAAAGACCGCGCGGCAACCCGGCTTCTTCGAGCAACTGCACGCCGTAAAGCGGCGAAAGCGCGGTTTTGTTGTCCGGCTTCAGCACCACCGCATTACCCGCCATCAATGCCGGAATGGCGTCGGAAATACCGGTGGCGAACGGGAAATTCCACGGCGCAATGATCCCGACGACGCCTTTCGGGACCCGGATTTCCGTCGACGACGACACCACCGGCACCGGTCCACCCCGTCGCCGCGGGGCCAGCAGCCGGGGCGCCCGCCGCAGGTAGTGGCTCATCACCATCGGCGGGTCGCAGGTCTCCTCGATCGCCATCCGCCGGTTCTTGCCGCTCTCGACCTGGATCAGGTCGGCGACGGTCCGCGCCCGGCCGACGAAGAGCGCGTGCGCCCGCTTGAACACGGCGAGCCGCTGCCGCACCGGCAACGCCGCCCACGAAACCTGCGCTGCCCGCGCGGCCTCGAATGCTGCAGAGATGTCGGCGGGACTCGACTGCGGCAGGCCGACCAGCACGTCACCGGTGTAGACCTCGGTGAGCGGCCACGACCCACGCGAACCCGGTACCCGCGCGACGAGCTGCTGCAGAAACGTGTCGGTCACCGAAGCCGGACGGACCGGCCGCGCCGGGCTGAGGGTCATGACGAAACTCCCGAAAGGACCAGCTGCGCGCCCTTCTCACCGATCATCATGCAGGGCGCATTGGTGTTGCCGCCGGTGATCGACGGCATGATCGAGGCGTCGCACACCCGCAGCCCGTCGATCCCGCGCACCCGAAGGTCCGGCCCGACCACCGCCCGCTCGTCCACGCCCATCCGGCAGGTCCCGACCCCGTGGTACACCGAAGTCGCCCGGTTGAGAATCGCGTCCCGCAGCTCCTGGCCACGCAGCCCCGCGCCGGGATGGATTTCCTCCTTCACCGCGCCCCGGAACGCCCGGGCGGCGAAGATCTCGCGCACCATTTCCGACCCTTCGCCGAGTACTTCGAGGTCAGCGGGGTCGGCGAGGTACTGGAAGTCGATGAGCGGCGCGGTACCCGGGTCGGCCGACGCGAGCCGGAGCGTGCCTCGGCTCCGCGGGTAGATCAACGTGGTGAGCACGGTGAGCGCAGGCCGTTTGTCGACCGCATGCCGGATCGGCGCGTCCTGGTTCGGCGACACGTACGCCCACGGCAGCAGGTGCAGCTGCAGGTCCGGGACCGCGCCGGCCTGCGACGTCCGGAGGAACGCGACCGCTTCGAACACCGAGTTCGCCAGGAACGTCGACCCGGGCCGGAGCAGTTCGCGGGCCAGTCCGCGCGCGAAGTACGGCGCGGTGCCCCGGTTCGTGCACGACGACACGTGGAACGTGAGCGCGTGGAACATGTGGTCGTGCAGGTTGTCGCCGACCGGCAGATCCGCGAGCACCTCGATGCCGTGCTCGCGGAGGTGTCCGGCCGGTCCGATCCCGGACAGCATCAGCAGCTGCGGCGACCCGACGAACCCGGCGGAGAGAATGACCTCCTTGCCCGCCCGGACGATCCGCCGCGTGCCGTCCGCGTCCGTCACCTCGACCCCGGTCGCGCGGCCGTTCGAGACCACGACTTTCCGCACCCGTACCCGGGATTGCACCTCGAGGGCCGGGGGAGCGAGGTCACGGAGGTACCCGCGGGAGGCGCTGTAACGCAGGCCGTCGGCAGCGTTCTGCTGCATCCGGCTGACGCCTTCCTGCGACTCCGCGTTGTAGTCGTCGAGGATCTTGCACCCCATCGCGTCCGCGGTCGCGTCGAGGAACTGCAGCGTCCCTGCCTGCGGAACCTTGGCCCGGGTGACCCGGATCGGGCCGCCCGCGCCGCGGAACGCGGTCTCGCCGTCCTCGAAGTCTTCCATCCGCTTGTACGCAGCGTTCACGCCGTCGGCATCCCAGCCGATATTGCCCTCGGCCGCCCAGGAGTCGAAGTTCGCGCGGTTGCCGCGGACGTACACCATCCCGTTCACCGAGCTCGACCCGCCGAGCACCTTGCCGCGCGGCACCGGTATCCGCCGATCGAGAACGTGTTTCTGCGGCACGGAGGAGTAGCCCCAGTCGACCGTCTTCTTCAGCTGGGGCACCGCGTGCAACGGCGCGACCATCCCCGGTTTGCGAAGCAGCAGCCGATCGTCACTCTTACCCGCCTCGAGCACGATCACGCTGGCCCCGGACTCCGCGAGCCGTGCCGCGATCGCGGCTCCCGAGCTGCCCGACCCGACGACCACGTAGTCGGCTTCGCTGGCCCTGCGCGCCATGTCCGCTCCTCGGTCCGCTCGCGCCAAAACTGTAACCTGTTCTAGTTCAAGAACGGTATCGTCTGCCCAGGAGAATGGCAACGTTGCTCCGTTCGGTGTGACCCCGCGCGCACCGGCGGGTAGAACCAGGATGAACCGGACAAAAGTCCACCTCGGGTGATTGACGCCCGGCAGGGGCCGCCGTAGCGTGCTGCACGCGCGACGGCTTCCCGAAGCCGGTGTGAATCCGGCACGGTCGCGCCACTGTGAGTCCTTCCCGCCGGAGGGGCGAGTCAGGTCGAGGAGCCGTCGCCAGGTCCACCCGCAAGGGACGCGTCATCCCGAAGGAGAGCCAGCCATGGCCACCATCCCGGCCGACCGGTCCACCCCGGTCGTTCTTCCCGTGTCGAAAGCCGCGCTGCTGCTCGGCCTCACCGTCGCCGCCGCGCTGCTGCTGTACTACTTCGTCGGCATCGACCAGGGCGCGGTCTCGCTCTTCGGCAGTGACTCGCACGTGCACGAGTTCCTCCACGACGCGCGGCACTTCCTCGGCTTCCCCTGCCACTGAAGCCGCGACCATGCAGAACAAGCTCCTCCTGCGCGGCCTCCTCGCCGGAGCGCTGGGCGGGCTGCTGGCGTTCGCCTTCGCGCGGATCCTCGCCGAACCCCTGATCCAGTCGGCCATCGACTACGAGTCCGGCCGCCACGAAGCCCAGGAAGCACTCGACCGGGCCGCGGGCATCACGGTCGAATCCCACGAGCACGAGCTCTTCAGCCGCGCGGTACAGGGCAACCTGGGCATCGGGATCGGCATGGTGCTCTTCGGGGTCGCCATGGGCCTGCTCTTCGCCGTCGTCTACACGGTGCTGCTCGGCCGTGTCGGCCGCCTCCGCGCCCGGGTGCTGGCCGTGCTGGTGGCCGGTGGCGGATTCCTGTCGGTGTACCTCGTGCCGTTCCTGAAGTACCCGGCCAACCCGCCCGCGGTCGGGGCCGAGGACACCATCGGCGCACGCACCGGGACGTACCTGGTCATGATCATCGCGTCGGTGCTCCTCCTCGTGGCGGCGGTCGTGGCAGGCAAGCGGCTCGCGCCGCGGCTGGGCAACTGGAACGCGACGCTCGCCGCCGGGGCCGGGTTCGTGGTGCTGGCCGCGCTCCTGATGGCGCTGCTGCCGTCGTTCGCCACGGAGATCCCTGGGCCGCTGACCGGCCCGGACGGCCGCGTCGTGTTCCCCGGGTTCCCCGCGGATACGCTGTATGAGTTCCGGCTCTATTCGGTACTGGCCCAGGCGGTCCTGTGGACGACGATCGCGCTCGTGTTCGCCCCGCTCGCCGAGCGGGTGCTGGAGCGTGGCCGGAAGGTCGCCGCCGCGGGGTGAACGTGCTCGCCGGGCTCGGCCCGTTCTTCACCGTCGACACCCATGCGGCCGGGGAGCCACCCGCGCCGTGGCGTCCGCTGCCGGAAGTCCTCGACGACGGCCCGGTGCTGCGCGAACGGATTGCGCAGAACCGGGCTGTGCTGGGCGGTGACTTCGTCGAACTGCGGGTCGCGGCGTCCATTGCGCACCTCGGCCTTGCCGCGCGGCTGCTCTCGCCCGCGCTGGGGCTGGCGGTCGGCGCCGGGGTGGTGCCGGACTATTCGACCGCCTGGTGGCAGCCGACCCTCGGCGGCGCGTTTCCGCTGTCCCTGACGGAAAACCATGTCGCCGGACCCGATCTGGCCGCCACCTTCGCCGAACACGTCGTCCGCGGCCCGCTGGCCCGGCTCGACACCGCGCTGGCCGGGTTTTCGCTGTCCGGAACGATCCGGTGGGGCAATGTCGCGTCCGCGCTGAACGGGGCGGTCACCGTGCTCCGCGCCGAGCGTCCGGAGTGGACGGACCGGCTCACCGGGATCGTTGCCGCGCTGGAAGATCTCCCCGAGCTGGCGGGTACGGCGACGCGCGAGCACGGCCGGTTCCGGCGGCGCAGCTGCTGCCTGTTCTACCGGGCGGCACCGGACCGCGACGGCCCCAAGTGCGGGGACTGCGTACTCACCTGAACAGCTCTGGCACCCAAAGATTTCCGGCGCCCATTGTGCCGCGTGGACAGTGTTTTCCGGCGTCATTGACGGTGCCGCGGCGCGTGTGTTTGATTCGCTTCGTGACCGACGTTTTCGGTTCTCCGTTCGTGTTCGTGGTCGGCGTGACCACCCGCCCGGACGAGAACTCTCAAGAGATGGCCGCCTTCGACCGGTATTACACCGATGTCCATCTCGCCGAGGTCCTGCGGTTCAACAGCGGCTTCGGGCCCGCGGCGCGGTTCGAGGTGACCGAGCCCGACCTGCAGGTACCGCGATGGCTGGCGGCGTACGGCGTCGAAAACGAGCAGGCCGCACGGGATTTCGTGGCGCGGGAGCGGCCCACGTACTCGCCCGGGCCGCCCGCGTGGAAGCGCGCGGAACCGGTGTGGCGGATGCTCTGGCGTACCACAGCGGTGTCCGGGCAGCTCACCGCGCCGCCGACCCGCTTGTCCCTGATCGGGATGAGCCCGCCGCCGGACGCAGATGCGGCCGCGCTCACGGCGTTCGACACCTACTACAGCGAAACGCACCTGCCCGAGATCGTCTCCGGGTTCGGCTACGACCGTGGCACCCGGCTCGAGCTGTGGCACGAATTCCGCCATCCCGACCCGGGTTGCCCGCGGTTTTGCGCGGTGTACGAAGGAACCGGCGCACGGACCGATCCGCCCGCGCCGCTCACGCCCGGACCACCCGCATGGGACAAGCGCGACGTGCGGTGGCGCGTGAAATACCAGCCCCTTTCCGAGGAGTGACAGTGATCCCAGTCGACACCATCCGAGCCGGTGACGTGCACGTGTCGCACCTCAGCGACGGGGCCCTGTCCGGTCCGCGGCGGAGCTGGTTCACCGGCGCGGACCCCGCCGAATGGGTACCCGTGGTGGGGGTGGCCGACCCGGACACGCCGTTCCCGGTGAACTTCGGCGGGTTCGTGATCACCGGCGACGGGCACGTCACCCTGGTCGACACCGGCTGGGGGCACCGCGCGCACGACGTCGCGGGGCTCGACGGCGCCGGGGAGATGCTCGACCGGCTGGCCGGGCTCGGCATCGCGCCCGAAGACGTCGACCGGATCGTGCAGACCCACCTGCACGCCGACCATTGCGGCTGGCTGGTGAAGGACGACGCGTACACACCGACCTTTCCCAACGCCACGGTGTACCTGCACGAAGCCGAGCTGGCCTACTGGACCGGCGACGAGGTCGAGAAGATCGAGGCCAACCGGAAGATGCTCGCCGCGGTGCGGCCGCGCGTCGAGGCGGTGCGGGGCCGGCTGAGTACGTTCGACGGCGAGGTCAAGCTGTCCGATGCAGTGACGATTCTGCCGACCCCCGGCCACACCCCCGGGCACGTGTGCGTGATGGTTTCGGCGGGCGGGCAGACCGTGCTCCTGGCCGGGGATCTCGCCCACCATCCGGTGCATCTGGACCACCATCATTGGCTGCCGGTGATCGATTACGCGCCCGAGCAGTCCGTGGCCAGCCGCGAGTACATTGCCCAGCTGGCCGCCGAGCGGGACGCCGTGGTGCTCGCGCCGCATTTCCCGATTCCCACGCGGGTCCAGGTACAGCTTGCCGCAGGCGGAGGCTTCCACGCGGTCGTCCTCGACCGGTCGGCGTCCTGATGGGGCCGCGGATCGAGCCGGTGCCGGTCGGCGAGTACCACCGCCTCGAAGACGAATTGTTCGGCGACCGGGCTCGGCGGGGGACCGCGAACATTTCCCGTACCTGGGCGCGTAATCCGGGCTTGATGAAGGCCCAGCGAGCGTTGCAGGACTACATCTTCCACGGTTCGACGCTGCCTGCGCGGCATCGCGAGCTGGCGATCTTGCGGATCGGCTGGCGGTGCCAGTCGGCCTACGAGTTCGGCATGCACACCGTCTACGGCCAGGACGCCGGACTGTCCGAAGAGGACGTCGCACGGGTCACCGAAGGCCCGGACGCTCCCGGATGGACAGACTTCGAAGCAACCCTGCTGCGGGCCGTGGACGAACTGCACGAGTCGGCCCGGATCAGCCCGTCGACCTGGGCGCAGCTGGCCGAAACCTATGCGGACGACCAGATCCTCGACCTGCTGGCGGTGGTCGGTCGTTATTGGACGGTCAGCGTCACGCTCAACTCGATCGGCGTGGAGATCGACCCCGGCAAGCCCGGATTCCCGTGACCGCGACGCTCATCACCGGGATCGGACTGCTGGTCACCCAGGATCCGGCGTACGGCGCAATCCCGGCCGCGGCCATGGTCGTCGAGGACGATCGGGTTGCGTGGGTGGGCCCGCAGTCGGCCGCGCCGGACGCCGATCTGCAGTCCGATGTGGACGGTCGCTGTGTGGTTCCGGGCTTTGTGGACAGTCACAGCCACGTCGTGTTCGCGGGCGACCGGGCGGAGGAATTCGCCGCCCGGATGAGCGGCGCTCGCTACACCACCGGCGGAATCGCGACGACCATCCGCACCACCCGCGCCGCTGCCGACGACGCGCTCCTGACCACCGCGGCGAGGCTGTCTCAAGAAGCCTTGGCGTCCGGCACCACCACGCTGGAAGTCAAGAGCGGCTACGGCCTGACCGTCGCGGACGAGGTCCGGTCGCTGAAAGCCGCCGGGAGCGTGACCGACGAGGTCACTTTCCTCGGCGCACACGTGATCCCGCCCGAATACCAGGACCGGCCGGACGAGTACGTCGCGCTCGTGACCGGTCCCATGCTGGAAGCCTGCGCACCGCACGCCAAGTGGGCCGACGTATCGTGCGAGGCAAGCGGATTCGACGCCGACCGAACCCAGGCAGTCCTCGAAGCCGCCCGCTCGGCCGGTTTGGGCTTACGAGTCCACGCCAACCAATTCCATCACGACGAAGGCGTAGCGCTGGCCGTCGAGTTCGACGCCGCAAGCGCCGACCACTGCACGTACCTGACCGATCGCGACCTCGACGCGCTCGCCGGAAGCCGAACCGTGGCAACCCTGCTCCCTGCGGCCGAGTTCAGCACCCGCTCGCCGTATCCGGACGCCCGGAGGATGCTCGGCGCAGGCGTAACCGTCGCACTGGCCACCGACTGCAACCCGGGCTCGGCGTACACGACCAGCATGCCGTTCTGCATTGCGCTGGCCGTGCGGGAAATGGGAATGACGCCCGAGGAAGCGTTGTGGTCAGCTACCCAAGGCGGCGCGCAGGCCCTGCGCCGCGACGACATCGGCCGCCTGTCACCCGGCGCCTACGCCGATGCCGTCGTACTCGACGCCCCGTCGCCGGTGTACCTGGCGTACCGCCCGGGTGTCGCGACTGTCCACTCTGTACTCCGTCGCGGCACCCGGGCGTTCACGCGGTGATCGGCGGCCCGTAGATCTGCTGTCCGAGAGACTGCCCGCCATCGGCAGTGAGGACAGTGCCGGTCACGTAGGCCGCGCGGTCGCTGAGCAGGAACGCAGCCAGGTCGCCGACCTCGTCCGGCGTGGCGAACCGGCCGGACGGCACCGAAGCCAGCACCCGCGCCTTGTCCGAGTCGGACGCCCACAACGCCGCGCCCGCGCCGTCGGTGGACGTGGGCCCGGGGGCAATGCAGTTCAGCCGGATACCGTACCGAGCCCATTCCGCAGCCAGGGTTTTCGACATCGCGACCACCCCGGCCTTCGCCGCTGCACTGTGGACAGTGCCCGGATGACCCGTCCACGCGTACGTCGCCACCACACTCACGATCGCGCCCGGACGTTCCGCCTCGATCAGCCGCCGCGCGACCGCCGACGTACAGTTCCACGATCCATTGAGGACGATGTCGACGACCGCCCGCCAGCCGTTGGGGGACAACCGTTCCGCCGGGGTGACGAAGTTCCCGGCCGCGTTGCTGACCAGCCCGTCGATCCGGCCGAAGCGCTCGACCACGGCGTCGACGCACGACTCGACCGCGACCGGGTCCCGTACGTCGGCCGGGCACGCCAGCGCCGTGCCACCGAGCTCCTCGATGGCCGCCACGACTTTCGCCAGCGGTTCCGGGCGGCGGCCCAGCACGGCGACCGACGCGCCTTGCTCCGCCAGCCGCAGCGCGGTGGCCGCGCCGATCCCGGTCCCGCCGCCGGTCACGAGATAAGCGCGGCCCTGCAGTGATTCCATGAAGTCTCCTCGGCTCAGGTCGCGGCGAACTGCTGGAACCGCTTCAGTACGGCCTCGCGGTTCTGGCCCCACCAGGAGGCGCCGTTCAGGAACTGCACCTCGGCATTCGCCGGGTACGACGGCATGGACTTCGCGAGTTCCTTGTCCATCAGGTCGAGCGCCTTGGTGTTGGCCGGGCCGTTGTTGTAGTTGCTCCACACCGCGGCCTGGATGTCCGGCCGCACGGAGAACTCCGCCAGCTTGAACGCGTTCTCCTTGTTCGGCGCTCCCCGTGGCACCGACCACGACGCCAGCTGCAGCATGCCGCCGTTCCAGGTGAAGTCCAGCGGCGCACCCTGCTTGCGCAGCGCGTCGACCCGGCCGGAGAAGATGCTCGCCGCCGCGGCCTGGCCGCTCACCAGCATCTGACCCGGCTGCGACCCGGTCGTCCACCACTGCGGCACGTTCGGCTTGAGCAATTGCAGCTGCGAGAACGCCTTGTCGAGGTCGATCGGGTACAGCTTGTCCTTCGGCACCCCGGCACTGAGAAGCGCGAACTCGAGGTCCGGCGGCACGCCCTGGTCGGCACCGCGCATCGTGCGCTTGCCGGGGAACTTCGCGACGTCCCACATGTCCTGCCAGCCGGTCAGCTTCGCGCCGCCGATCGCCTTCGAGTTCCAGCCGAGCACCACCGAGAACAGGTAGTAGGTGAGCCACTTCGGGTCCACATAGGCCGGATCGATGCCGGGGATCGTGCGGAGTTTGTCAGGCAGGTCCTCGAAGTAGTCGCGGCCCACCGGGAGCACGGTGGACGGTCCGCCGGCGATCAGGTCCCATTCGACGTTTCCGGTGTCCACCATGGCTTTGATCTTCGCGGTGGTCGGCGGTCCGGAAAGGACGACCTCGATCCCGGTCTCCTTGCTGAACGGGTCGTAGATGTACTTCTTCTCGGCGTCCTGCAGCGCACCGCCCCAGTCCGCGACGACGACGCGTTTGCTGCCGCCGCCGGACCCGCCGCTGCTCCCGCTGCCGCACGCGGCCAGCAGGCCGCTGCCGCCGAGCGCGGCGATCCCGCCGGCCAGCAGCGCGCCGCGCTTGAGCACGCTGCGCCGGGACAGCGGACCGGAGGGGAATCCGTCTGTGCTCATGATGAACCGTCCTTCTTGTCCGGCTCTCGCAGGGGTCCGTCCCCTACGAGAACATTCCACGCTTGAGCAGGTTGCTCGCGATGATCACGCGCTGGATCTCCGAGGTCCCCTCCCAGATCCGCTCGATCCGCGCGTTGCGGTAGGCACGTTCCACATAGGTTTCGTTCATGTACCCGGTTCCCCCGAAGATCTGCAGTACGCGGTCGGCCACCCGGCCGAGTGCCTCGCTCGCGAACAGCTTGGCCGCGGACGCTTTCGCGCTCACGATCTTCGCCGGTTCGCCCTGGTCGGCCGCCCACGCCGCGTGGTAGGTCATCAGCCGCGCGCCGTGCAGGTCGGTCGCGCAGTCCGCGAGCATGAACTGGATTGCCTGGTAGTCCGCGATCGGGCGACCGAACTGCACCCGTTGCTTGGCCCATTCGACGCCCTCGTCGATGAGCCGGGCCATCGGGCCGAGGCACCGCGCCGCGGTCATCACGCGGCCGGCGCTGAGCCCGCCGTGCGCGAGGGAAAAGCCGCGCCCGGGTTCGCCGAGCACATTCTCGGCCGGGACCGCACATTCGTCGAAAAGCAATTCCGCTTGCCGGTACCCGCGGTGGCCCATGGTTTTGTGGATCTGCCCGACGCCGAATCCGGGGGTGCCCTTGTCGACGAGGAATGCGGTGATCCGGTCGTGTTCCCGGTCCGGGTGGGTCACCGCGAACACGATGGCGAAATCGGCGGAGTCGCCGTGGCTGATGAACCGCTTGCGGCCGGTGATCACCCACTGCCCGGCGCGCTGCACCGCGCGGGTCTTGATCCCCGCCGCATCGGAGCCGGTGTCCGGTTCGGTGAGGGCGAAACACCACTGCCGATCGCCGCGCACGGACGGCAGCAGGTACCTTTCGCGCTGGTCACCGACGCATTCGAGGAGGATCCGCGGGGTGGCCGGGACCGCCTCCGCGACGCCGCCGAGCGCACGGAACAGCTCCTCGGTGACCAGCACCTGGCCGAGCACGTCGAGCCCGGCGCCGCCGACGTCCTCGGGCATGCCGAGCCCGTTCAGCCCGAGCGCCACGGCTTTGCGGCGGATCTCGCGTTCGACGTCCTCGGGCAGCCCGTCGTGCTCTTCCACGTAGTCCTCGTGCGGAATGAGCTCTTTGTCGACGAACAGCCGGACCGCCGCGCGGAAATCGCGCAGTTCCTCGGGAATGGTGAAATCCATCAGTCGTGCTGTCCTTTCCCGGCCGGGTCCACGGCGACCAGTGCGTCCAACGCGAGGCAGCCGTTTTCGGTGCAAAGCAGCGGATTGACGTCGAGTTCGGTCACCTCGGGCAGTTCGTGCAGCAGCTGTCCGATCCGGACGACCGCGTCGGCAATCGCGGCGACGTCGGCCGGGGGAGCGCCGCGGTACCCGCGCAGGAGCCGGTTGATCCGGAGCGTGTCCAACGCGGCGATGACCTCGTCGGAACCAAAGGGCCACAACAGTTCCGTGGCATCGGCCAGCAATTCGGTGAGCACTCCACCGGCGCCGATGACGACCAGCGAGCCCGCCGGGTCGTTCCGGCCGCCGACGATCAGCTCGACTCCCGGACTCGCCATCTGCTCGATCCGCACGCGCAGCGGGGTACCGAGCGCCTGACCTCGGTCGATCAGGGCGGCGAAGGCCGTGCGGACGGCGGCTTGATCGGCCAGGCCGGTGATGACGCCGCCGATGTCGGACTTGTGCGTAAGACCAGGCGCTTCCAGTTTCGCGACGACAGGGTAGCCGATCTCCTCGGCTGCCGTCACCGCCGCTTCGAGGTCGCCGACCGATCGGCCGGAAGGGGTCGGAAGTCCGTATAGGGCAAGGAGATCTTTGCCGTTGGTCTCGGTCAGCACCGGCTCTTTGAGCAGACCCAGCGCTTGTTCGCGTAACCCGGATTCCGCCGCGGGAGCGCTGGATCGCGGACGAGGGGTTCCGGCCAGCGCAATGGCCCGCAACGCCGGACGTACTCCGGCCAGCAGCACCACCCCGTGCTCCTCGGCCAGTTCATCGAGGTCACGGACGATGTCGGTGGTCGTGGTGATGAGCGCGACCGGGACGTCGAGCTGGGCCGCGGCTTTGCCCGCGCCGCCGACCATTTCCGGCCATCCGTTACCGGCCAAGGGTTCCGAGTACGTCGGAGCGTCGCCGACGAACGCGACCACGTCCACGTCGGGTGATTCCCCGAACGCACGGGTGGCCTTGGCGTACACGTCGAGCTGACCCCAGGCACCTGCGGTGAGGTCGAGCGGATTGGCGACTGCAGCATGATCCGGGACCACTTCGGCCATCGCCTGCGCCGTCGGCTCGTCCAATTCCGCCAGCGGGACCCCGATGTCCTCGGCCAGGTCGGACAGCAGCCCGCATTCCCCACCCGAGCTGGCGAACAGCCCCAGCGACCGGCCCCGCGGACGACGCGGTGCAGCCAGCAAGCGGCACAACGCAATCATCTCGTCGAGATCGTCCACTCGGTACACCCCGGTCTGCCTGAACAGTGCCGTGTACGCACTATCGCGACCGGCGAGGGTTCCGGTGTGCGCGAGCGTCGCCGCTTCACCGCGCGCCGAACGGCCGACCTTGAGCACGACGATCGCCACGTCCTGCTCAGCCGCCCGCAACGCCAGTTCCCGGAACCGCGGCAGATCGCGTAACCCTTCGATGACGAGCGCGACCACGCGGACCGCCGGGTCGGTCAGGTAGTACTCCAGGCAATCCGCGACATCGACCACTGCCTGGTTCCCCGCCGACACTCCATAAGCGACCGACGGCAGCCGCCCGGACAGCATCGTGGTCAGCGCCATGTTCCCGCTCTGCGCCGCGAGAGCTACCACGCCTTCGGTTTCGGCGTGGCCATAAGGCATTTCAATGCCCCACAACGCCGCCCGCCCCCGATAGCTTGCGACCCCGAGGCAGTTAGGCCCCACCACTGGTATCCCGGTCTTGAGCCGTTCCTGCAACGCCCGGCCCGCCGCGTCGCGCTCGGCGAACCCGGCGGCGTACGCCACCATCGCGCCCACACCGAGTTCCGTGGCCTCGTCGACAAGGTCCGGAATGGACGGTGCCGGGACTGCCAGGGCAACGGCGTCCGGCACTTCCGGCAGGTCGCGCAATGCCGGGTACGCCGCCACTCCGTCCACTTCGGAGTGTCGCGGATGGACGGCGTACAACCGCCCCGCGAAGCCGAGACTTCGCGTATTGCGCAGCGTCCGCAGACCGTAGCCGCCCTTGGGGGAGGCGCCGACCACGGCGATGCTGGCCGGCCGGAACAGCCGGTCGAGAGGGTGTCCGGTCATCATCGCCCCACGAAAACCGGCGCACGGTGCTCCAGCGCGGCCTTGAGGCCCTCGGCCTTGTCCTCGGTCGGCACGCAGAACAGCGCACCTCGCTGCTCGTTGCGCAAGGCCTCTTCGATCCCGACCGTGTACCCGCGGCGGATGTTCTGCTTCGCCTGTCCAATCGCGACAGTCGGCCCGGCCGCGAAAATCCGCGCCTGTTCCATTGCCCGGTCCAGTAGTGCTTCCGGCTCGGTGACCTCGCTGACCAGACCGATGCGCAGCGCTTCAGCCGCGTCGAAGATCCGTCCGGTGTAGATCAGTTCCGCGGCCCGCGCCTCGCCGACGAGCCGGGGGAGCAGGTATGACCCACCGGCATCCGGGCAGATGCCGCGCTGGGTGTACACCTCGCCGAACCGGGCGGCAGTGGAGGCGAACCGCAGGTCGGCGGTGAGTGTGAGGTCCATCCCGGCGCCCACCGCGACGCCGTTCACCGCCGCGATCACCGGTTTCGGCAGCCAGTACAGCCGGGCGATGGTGCGGTGCATTTTGGCCGGCCACGATTCCTGGTCCGCGTCCGAGCCGCTGGCCCACTCCTTGACGTCGGCGCCCGCGCAGAACCCGCGTCCGGCGCCGGTGAGCACGATCGCGCGGACCGCCGGGTCGCGACCGGCCAGCATCACGACGCGGTCGAGCTCGTCGATGTCGCGGCTGGCGATGGCGTTGAGCCGGTCCGGCTTGTTCAGCGTGAGCACGCCGACCGCGCCGTCCATCCGCCAGGTCAGGCTGTCCAGCCCGGAAATCTCCATGAACACTGTCTCCGATCAGAGGACCTTGAGCAGGAACCGGCCGTCTTCCGGCGTCCAGGTGAGCCATTGCGAGCTGCCCGGACCGAGCCCGTGCGCGGCCGCCGCGGGTACCGAAACCTGGAACTGGGCACCGGCCTCGGCCCGCAGGTGAACCTCCACTTGGGAGCCGAGGTACACCGTCGTCTCCACCGTGCAGCCGACCGCGTTCACGTCGGCCGCCTCCGGCTGGGCGTCGGCGAGCCGGAACCGCTCCGGGCGGATCATGAACTCGCCGTCGGGCTCGGTGCAGCTGTCGTTCTCCTTCGCCACCAGCACCGGACCGGTGACGCCCTCGACCTCCAGCACGGTCTGCCGCCCAGTACCGGTCCGCTTGGCAGGCAGGCACACCGACTGGCCGAGGAACTTCGCGACGAACGAGTTGGCCGGTCGTTCGTAGATCTCGCCTGGGGACGCAGTCTGCTGCAGAACGCCTTGGTGCATCACGGCAATCCGGTCGGACAGCGCAAGTGCCTCGTCCTGGTCGTGCGTCACGTACATGACGGTGGCGCCGATCCGCTGCTGCAACGACTTCAGCTCGAGTCGCATGTGGTCACGCAGGTTGCGGTCCAGCGCGCCGAGCGGTTCGTCCATCAGCAGCACACTGGGGTCGAACACGAATGCTCTCGCCAGCGCGACCCGCTGCTGCTGCCCGCCGGACAGCTGCCGCGGAAACCGGTCGCGGTACTGCGAAAGCTGCGTCATGGTCAGTACGCGATCCACCTGCTGCGCGATGTCGTCGCGGCGCCGCTTGCGCATCTTGAGCGGGAAGGCGACGTTCTGTGCCACTGTCATGTGCGGGAACAGCGCGTAATTCTGGAACACCAGGCCGATGTTGCGTTTCTCCGGTACCTCGTGCGTGACGACGCGCCCGGCCAGCCGGATCTCACCGGCGGTGGCCGCTTCCAGCCCGGCCAGCATCCGCAGCGTCGTCGTCTTGCCCGACCCGCTCGGGCCGAGCAGGGTCACGAACTCGCCCTCGGCGATCCCGAGGTCCAGGTCGCGGACCGCGGAGAAGTCCCCGTAGGACTTGTGGATGTCGTCGAAGACCACCAAATCGGTCATGCCCGGCGCTCCCGTCGCTCCTTCAGGGCCTTGATCAGTTCTGCCACCAGGAAAAGCCCGGTGCACACGACGATCAGCACGGTCCCGGCCACCGCGACGGTCGGGCTGATGTCGTAGCGGACGCTGTCCCACAGCTTCCGGGCGAGCGTGATCGACCCGCTGCCGGAGACGAAAAGAATGATCACCGCTTCGTCGAAAGCCACCACGAAGGCGAACAGCGCACCCGCGGAAATCGCGGACGTCAGCTGCGGCAAGGTGATCCAGCGCAATGTCCGCGTCATACTCGCGCCGAGGGTCCGGGCCGCGTTTTCCAGTTCCGGATCGAACTGCTGCAATGCATTCGACACTGCCACGAGCACATATGGCACACCCATCACCGAATACGCCACGGAAATGAGCACCCATTCGCCGATCACATGGAGCTTGGCGAACACGAAGTAGTAGCTCATCGCCAGCACGATGATCGGCACGACGATCGGCGAGTACAGCAACGCGAACGCCAGTGCCTTGCCGCGCGCCCGGCTCCGGCCCAGCCCCCATGCGGCGAGCGTGCCGGTGACCGTCGCGATGAGTGCGGCGAGACCGGCGATCTTCGCGCTTTGCGTGGTCGCGGACACCCAGTCGACGTTCGAGAAGAATTGCTCGTAATGCCGCAGCGACCAGCCTTCCAGCGGGAAAGACAGGTAATCGACGCTGTTGAAGGATTCCACCACCACGATGAGGATCGGCACGATCAGAAATCCGAGCACCAGCGCCACGACAATGCGCAAGCCCCAGCGCAGGACCCGTTCCAGCGGCGTTGCGGGCATTCGGTTCCGGCGCGGCGGCGCGGCGGTTTTCGGCGGAGTGGTGGCGGTTTCCGGCTCGGTGGTCATCGTGGTGCTCACAGGGTCACCAGTCCCTTCACCTTCGTCAGCCGCTGGACCACGAGCGTGAGCACCACGGCGACGACCAGCAGCAGCGCGGCGAGCGCGGCCGCCATTCCCCAATCGAAGGTGACCTGCACGTTCTGCGCGATCACCACCGCGATCGTGCTTTCTTTGGGGCCGCCGACCAGCGCGGGCGTGACGTAGAAGCCGAGGCCGATCACGAACACGAGCATCCCGCTGCTGACCGCGGCCGGAACCGCGAGCGGCAGGTACACCTTGGTGAACGCGCGCACCGGCCCCGCGCCGAGACTGCGCGCGGCCCGCACGAGCGAGCCGTCGATCTGGTCGAGCGTGGCCTTGATGATCAGGATCGGGAACGGCAGGAGGATGTGCGTCAGCGCGATAACCACCGCGCTTTCGCTGTACAGCAGGCCTTGGCTGCTGCCGGTGAACGGCGCGAGCAACCTGGTCACCACGCCGTTGTCACCCAGCAGCACCATCCACGCGAACGACCGGACGAGTACGCTGGTCCAGAACGGGATCACGACGAGCAGCAACAGGATCCGGGTCAGCCGCGGGGTCGCGCCGGAGAGGAAGTACGCCACCGGGAAGCCCAGCACCACGGTCAGCACGGCGACCTCGACCGACATCCGCACGGTCACCCACAGTGCGTGCCAGATCGCCGGATCGGCGGCGGCCCGGGAGAAGTTGCCGAACCCCGCCTCCGGTTCGGTGAACGCGCGGACCAGCATCGAGCCCACCGGGTAGGTGTACACCAGGAGCATGAAGAGCACCGGCAGTCCCAGCGCGACAGTCGTGAACGACGGCCGCCACCGCGTGCGGGCCGTCGGCACCGTCGGCGACACTGCAGACGTCACCAGGACTCACCGTCCCTCCGTTGGGCTGGCGGATCGCTCCGCGGTTGTGGCCACAGTCAACGATCACCGCGCCCGGATGTCATGGGGGTACTGCCACAAAGGTGTTCTGCCGGTGCTGTGTCCGCCGCACAGTCCGCAGGCCGGGGGCCGGAAATCCCCGTCCCGCGCGGCGAATTCCGGCATGTTGACAAGCGCAACACCCTTGACGGCCGCGTCCGGAATGGGCAGGATCGACGGACATCCCGGGGGCTGGAGGATCTCGTGCTGAAACAGGACCTCTTCCCCGCGGTGGCCGCGAATCTGCGCAGCGCGTCCACGCCGATCGCCAACGAGTTCGTGCGCCGGCACGTGTCCGGACCGGACTCGACCACGGGCGATCGGCAGGCCCCGGTCGAGATCTTCGAGGTCGCGCAGCGGATCGTGCAGCTGTGCGTCGACGCGCTCGGCGGCGAGGAGTCCGCGGCGGATTTCCCGTCGGTGCGCGGCGCCCGGATCGCGCTGCAGGGCAAACCGGTGGCCGAGGCCGTCGAATGGCTGCGCTCGCTGGAACGCGTGATCACCGACCACGTGCTGGCCGAGGCCGGGCTCGGGATGGCCGAGGCGCGGTCGGTTCTGGCCCGGCTCGGCGAGCTGTTCGACGAGCTGTGCGCGCACGAGCTGGAGTCGTTCAGCAGCACGTACGAGGAGCTGTCGAGCTGGCATTCCCGCGTGGGCACCGATCTGCTCGGCTGCCTGGTCGCGGGTGCGCCGGTGGACGCGAGCACGGTGAACAACCACGCGCGCGTGCTCAACATCAACCCGCACCAGCCCTTTCGTGCGTTCGCCGCGTACCACGAACCGCCGGTCGGCCTGCAGCAGTGGGCGCGGGCGCGGCGGCGGGTGCTGGAGGTGCTGTGGCGGCACGATCCGCAGCGCGAGGCGCTGATCCGCGACCGGCCGGGCGTGCTGCTCGCGCTCGTGCCGATCAACCGCGAGGGACCGGGCCTGGTCGAGCTCTTCGGCAAGATGCTCGGGGAGGAGCCGGGGCGGTCGCTGTTCATGTCGGCAGGCGAGCCGGGTGATTCGCTCGCCGCGGCCGGGCACAGCTGCCGCCAGGCGCTGTCCGCGCTGGAAATCGGCATCTACCGCGGCCAGCGCGGCCGGGTCACCCAGTGCACCGAGGTGATCCTCGAGGTGCTGCTGGCGCACAACCGGTGGGTGTCGCGGCGGATCATCGACACCCGGATCGGGCCGCTGGTGGAAAAACCCCACCTGCTCGAGACGCTGCGCGTGTACATCCAGTGCGACATGGCGTTGCAGCGTACCGCGGAGGAGCTCGTGGTGCACCCGAACACGGTCGCGTACCGGCTGCGGCAGATCGCCATGCTCACCGGACGGGACATGCGCCGCACCGTCGACATCGGCGACCTCAGCGTGGCACTGATGGCGCTCGACGCGGTGCAGATGCGCAAGGACCAGGACGACGGCGTCACCGACCTGCGGGCGCGGCTGTTCGCCTGAGCCCTGCTGTGTGCGGGCCATAAGGCGCGGCGGAATTCTTTGGGCCGCCGGCCGGGACCGGCGGCGGCGATTCGACTTTACGCTTGGCCACCGATCACCCCGGTACGGCTTGAGCGGAGCGCCATGGACCACCGCGCGGATACCTATCTCGACGGGAAGTGGGTCGAGAGCACGGGCGAGGACGTCATCGCCGTGCTCGACCCGAGTACCGGGCACTGCATTGCGACCGTGCGGGAATGCGGCGCCGACGACGTCGACGCGGCGGTTTCGGCAGCGCAGCGGGCGCGGCCGGTGCTGCGCGCGATGCCGGTCGCCGAGCGGGCGGCGCTGCTGGAGCGGATTGCCGACGGGCTGGAGCAGCGCGAAGAGCTGCTCGCGGACACGATCTCGCGCGAAATGGGCATGCCCCGTAAGCATTGTGCGAGCTACCAGGTGCAGACCGCGGTGCGGACCTTCCGCAACAGCGCCCGTGCGCTCGCGGACGTGGAGTTCAGCGGCATTCTCGGACATTCGGTGGTACGCCGGGAGCCGGTGGGAGTGGTCGCGGCGATCACGCCGTGGAACTTCCCGCTCCTGCAGACCGCGGCGAAAATTTCCCCGGCGCTGGCGGCCGGGTGTCCGGTGGTGCTCAAGCCGAGCGAGATCACCCCGCTCGACGCTTACGTGCTGGCCGAGGTGGTCGACGAGGCCGGTGCGCCGCCGGGAGTGTTCAACCTGGTGCAGGGCAACGGGTTGACGGTCGGCGAGCATGTCGTCCGGCATCCGGGTACGACGATGATTTCGCTGACCGGGTCGACGCGTGCGGGCCGCCGGGTGTCGGAGGTCGCGGCTGCCGCGGTGAAGCGGGTATCGCTGGAGCTGGGCGGGAAATCGGCGTCGGTGGTGCTGCCCGGCGGTGACCTTGAAGCGGCGGTCGCCGGGTCGGTGCGGACGGTGATGATCAACAGCGGGCAGGCGTGTACCGCGCTGGCCCGGCTGCTGGTGCCGTTCCAGGATCTGGCCGAGGCCGAACGGCTGGTGGCCGAGACGATGGCGGCGTACGTCGTCGGCCCCGCCAGTGACCCGGACGCCGACGTCGGCCCGCTGGCCAGTTCGGCGCAGCGGCACCGGGTCAACGAGCACCTTGAACGCGCGCCGGTGGACGGGGCACGGGTGATCTGGGCGTATCCACCGGACACCCTGCCGAAGAATGGTTTCTTCGTGCCGCCGACGGCCTTTGCGGTCAACGACCCGCGGATTGCGGTGGCGCAGCAGGAGGTGTTCGGGCCGGTGTTGTCGGTGATTCCGTACACCGACGAGGAGCACGCCGTTTCCATCGCCAACGGCACGGAGTACGGCCTGACCGCTGCGGTGTGGGCGGACGGCGACGAGCCCGCGATGCGCGTAGCCGACCGGATCGACGCGGGCAGCATCGCGGTCAACGGGGCGCCGTTCAACGGGCTGGCACCGTTCGGCGGGATGAAGCAATCGGGCCACGGCCGGGAGCTGGGGGTACACGGGATCATGGAGTTCACCGAGGTCAAGTCGATCCAGCGGCGGCCGATGTGAGCGCGCGGACCGGTGGGGACGCCGTCTACGAGGCCTTGGGCGCGCTCGGCGTCTCGCATCTGTTCGCCGTGGCGAGTGTGCACAACCTGCCCGTTCTCGACGCGATCCGGCGCCGGGGCGGGATCCAGGTGGTCAACGTGCGGCACGAGCAGTCCGCGGTGCATGCCGCCGACGGGTACTACCGGACCACCGGACGGCTCGGCGTCGCGCTCGCGTCCACCGGCCCGGGCACGGCCAATGCGATGGGCGGTCTGTTCGAAGCGAACTTCGCCGGGTCGCGGGTGTTGCTGCTGACTGGCCAGGTCGAGACCCGGTTTTACGGGCAGGGTAAGGCGTTTCTGCACGAGGCCGAACAGCAGGTGCCGATGCTGCGGACGGTCACCCGCGACACGTGGTCGGTCCGGCGGGCGGAGGACATCGCCTCGTCGGTGATCGACGCGGGCCGCGCGACCGGCGTCGGGTACCCGCGGCCGACGGCGGTGGAGATCCCGATCGACCTGCAGTACGCGACGGTCACCGCTCCGGTGCCGGAGGTCGCGCCGATCGTGCGGGCGGTGCCGGACGCGGGGCGAATCGTTTCGGCGGCTGAACTGCTGGCGTCGGCCCGGCGTCCGCTGGTGTGGTCGGGCGGCGGAGTGCTGAGCGCGGGCGCTTGGCCGCAGTTACGGGATTTCGTGCGGCGGCTGGGGATTCCGGTGGTCACGACCGTGCAGGGGCGGGGTGCGCTGGCCGAGGACGATCCGCTGTGCCTCGGGGCATTTCCCGCGGTGCCGCCGTTGCGGGAGATCGTGGAGCAGGCTGATGTCGTACTCGCTGTCGGGACCCGGTTCCAGCAGTACAGCACCGATCACTGGCAGTTGCGGCTGCCGTCTCGGCTCATTCACGCCGACGCGAATCCGGCGGTGTTCGGCCGGTCATATCCACCTGCGGTGACGTTGGCCGGGGATGCGGGGGAGACGCTGTCTCTACTGGATGCAGCAGTTTCGGCTGGTTCGGTGGATCCGTCGTGGCTGCCGTCCGCCCGGAAAGCGGCGGACGAAGCGCGCGCGACCATGCTGGGTCGGCTGGGGCCGGATCACCGGGCGCTGGCCGAGATCATCCGCCGGCTGCTGCCGCGCGCCGGTGCAGTGGTGCGGGATTCGACGGTACCGGCTTATGCGTGGGGTGACCGGTTGCTGTCCATTGTGGAGCCGCGGACGTCGCTGAACCCGGCGTCGGCGGCCATTGGTCCCGGTTTGCCGTTGGCGCTGGGGGCCGCGGTGGGGCTGGGGGAGCGTTGTGTCGTGCTCCACGGCGACGGCGGCATCATGCTGTCCATCGGGGAACTGTCCACATTGGCCCAGTTCGGCTTGCCGGTGACGGTGTGCGTGTTCAACGACCGCGGGTACGGCGTGCTGCGGAACGTACAGCGGGCGACCTTCGACGGTGCACGCAACGACGTCGATCTGTCCACTCCGGACTTTGTCGCACTGGCTGCGGCAATGGGGATTTCCGGCGAGCGGGTCACCGATGCCGCCGGGTTCGAAAAGGCCTTTGCGCGGTCGGTCGACAGCAGCGGGCCGTTCGTGCTCGAAGTGGACCTGACCGCGCTGGCCCCGATGGAGACCACCACCGGCCGGTATCGGCTGCTGAGCTGACATTCCGCCGATTTCGAGAGAAGGGCAGGGCATGGCGAACGGGTTGCGGTGCCGGGGCTGGCGCCAGGAAACGTTGCTGCGCATGCTGGAGAACACCCTGGAACACGCCGAGCGGCCGGACGAGCTGATCGTCTACGCGGGACTGGCCAAAGCCGCCCGCGACCACGACGCGCTGGCCGCCACCGTACGGGCACTGTCCGAACTGGACGAGAACGAGACGCTCGTGATCCAGTCCGGCAAACCGATCGGCGTGTTCCCGACCGGACCGGCCGCGCCACTCGTGCTGATGGCCACCAGCAACCTCATCGGCCGGTGGGCCACCAGCTCGCACTTCTACGAGCTGGAGCAGCGCGGTCTCATCATGTGGGGCGGCTACACCGCGGGCGACTGGCAGTACATCGGGTCGCAGGGCATTCTCCAGGGCACCTACCAGACGCTGGTCGCGGTGGCCGACGAGCACTTCGGCGGTGACCTCGCCGGACGGCTCGTCGTCACGGCCGGGCTGGGCGGGATGGGCGGTGCGCAGCCCCTGGCCACCGTGCTGGCGGGCGGCGTGGCGTTGTGCGTGGAGGTCGATCCGGACCGGATCAAGCGGCGGCTCGACAGCGGGTACCTGATGCGGTCGACGTCGTCGGTCGACGAGGCGATCTCCTGGGCGCGGGAGAGCGTTGCGGCGCGCAAGGCGGATTCCATCGGTCTGCTCGGCAATGCCGCAACGATCCTGCCTCTCTTGCGTGACCGGGGGGTCGTGCCGGATGTGGTGACCGACCAGACGTCCGCGCACGACCTGAAATACGGGTACGTCCCGGCGAAACTCACCGCCGCCGAGGTCGCCGCGCTGCGCGAACAGGACCCGGACGAGCTGATCCGGCTGGCCGAGGAGTCGATCGCCACGCATGTCGAGTGCATGCTGGCGTGGCAGGACGCGGGTGCCGTCGTGTTCGAATACGGCAACAACATCCGTGCACAGGCAGCGAAATCCGGCGTGGACGCCTTCCGGATCCCGATTTTCGTGGAACGCTACATTCGCCCGCTGTTCTGCCGGGGCCTCGGCCCGTTCCGCTGGCTGGCGGCGTCCGGCGATCCGGCCGACCTCGACGTGATCGACGACCTCGTGGTCCGGAACTTCCCGGACAACCCGCTGGTCGCCCGCTGGATCCCGCTCGCGCGTGAACATGTCCCGCAAGCCGGGCTGCCCGCGCGCATTTCCTGGCTGGCCCACGGCGAACGGACGCGGATGGCGCTGCTGGTGAACGACGCGGTCCGGCGGGGTGAGCTGAAGGGCCCGGTCGCGTTCACCCGGGACCACCTCGACGCGGGCGGGGTCTCGCAACCACTGCGCGAGACGGAGAACATGCCGGACGGCTCGGACGCGGTGTCGGACTGGCCGCTGCTGAACGCCCTGCTCACGTCAGGTTCGGGCGCGGACCTCGTGGCGATTCACGCCGGTGGCGGCGGCTATGCGGGGTACATGCAGAGCGCGGGGGTGACGCTGGTCGCGGACGGGACCTCCGCCGCGGACGACCGGATCTCGGCCGCGCTGACGGCGGATACGGGGATCGGCATCATGCGCTATGCGGATGCGGGCTACCCGGCGGCGGCGGACGCGGTCCGGGAGAGCGGGTTGCAATGGTTCGGCTGAGCGCACTCCCCGCCCACCCGCGGCGGTCCGCATGACTGGCGCACTCGAAGGCGTCCGCGTCGTCGATCTCAGCCGGATTCTGTCCGGCCCGATGTGCACGCGGATTTTCGCCGATCTCGGGGCCGAAGTGATCAAAGTCGAGGCTCCCACCGGCGACGACGCGCGGCATTTCGGGCCGTTCACCGAAGCGGGTGTGAGCACCTTCCACCGCCTGCTGAACCGCAACAAATACGGCATCACCCTCGACCTGCGCACCGACGACGGCCGCGAGCGGCTGGCCGGCCTGATCCGGCGCGCTGATGTCCTGGTCGAGAACTTCCGCCCCGGCGTCCTCGGCCGGCTCGGCTTCCCGCCCGACGAGCTGCACCGGCTCAACCCGCGGCTGATCGCGGTGAGCATCAGTGGTTTCGGCCAGACCGGGCCGTCGGCGGGCAAACCCGCGTACGACCTCATCGTGCAAGCGCTCTCCGGCCTCATGTCGGTGACCGGGCCCGACGGTGGCCCCGGCGTGCGGGTCGGGATCAGCATCGGCGACATCGTCCCGGCCCTTTACGCCGCCGTGGCAACGCTTTCCGCGCTGCACGAGCGCAACCGGACCGGTCGCGGTCAGCACCTCGACGTGGCGATGTTCGACAGCCTCATCTCAGTACTCGAATCGACGGCAATGCGCGCCCTGCATACCACCGAGGACATGGCGCCGACCGGCAGTCACCACGCGGTCAGCGCACCCTACGGCACCTTCGCGACCAAGGACGAGCCCGTCGCCATTGCCGTTGCCAGCGACGCGTTGTTCGCCAAACTCGCCGATGCGCTGGACCGTCCACAGTGGCTGGTCGACGGCCGCTACCGCAGTGACGCAGACCGTGCGCGGCATCGGCATGCGCTCCAGTCCGAAGTGGAATCCGCACTCGCGGGAATGACCCGTGACGAAGCGATCGAAGTGCTGTCCGAGGCAGGTGTCCCCTGTGGACCGGTGCTCAGTGTGCGCGAAGCGCTGGCGCAACCGAGCGTCGCGGCACGCGGGTTAGTGCGCACGGAACCGGATGGATTCCGCACCCTCGACACCGGCGTCCGCACGACCGGCACCGTCGACAGCTTCCGCCCGGCCCCGGAGCTGGGCGAGCACAACGACCTCATCGGCGAATGGATCAGGCAGGAGAGCTGATGCGCATCGAGTTCCCGGACGACCGCGTCACCATCGCGGGTGCGCTGGACCTCGAACCCCGCCCCGGCGGCGTCCTCCCGCGCCGGCTGCCCGCGTGGACCCGGGTGCAGGCCACCGACCCGTACCTCAACCTGGTGGAACCCCGCCCGGCCGGGGTGCGGCTCGTGTTCCGCACCACCGCCCGCAGCCTCAAACTGGACGTCCGCGTGACCCGGTTCCGCAACATCCACTTCCCGCTGCCCCCGGTGATGTTCGACCTGGTCCTCGACGGCGACCTGGCCCAATCCCGGCCCGCCACCGCCGGAGATCTGTGCATTGTGGACGCCGGAGCAGTCGTCGAGCGCACCGCCGGAAATGCCGAAACGATTCTCTTCGAGGAGCTCCCCGAAGGCCGGAAAAGCGTCGAGATCTGGCTTCCGCAGGCGTCGGTGGTCGAACTCCAGGCCCTGGATGCGGACGGCGAAATCGAACCGGACCCGATCACCGCACCCCGCTGGATCCATTACGGCAGTTCGATCAGCCACTGCGCCGAGGCAAGCAGCCCGACCGCGACCTGGCCCGCGCTCGTCGCCCGGCAGACCGGACTCGACCTGCTGTGCCTGGCGTTCGCCGGAAGCTGTCACCTCGACCCGTTCATCGCACGCACCATCCGGGATACTCCGGCCGCAGTCATCAGCCTGAAGGTCGCGGTGAACGTGCTGAACATGGCGACCATGAGCCTCCGCACATTCGGCCCCGCGCTGCACGGTTTCCTCGACACCATCCGCGAAGGACATCCGGAGACCCCGATCCTCGTGGTGTCACCCATCGTTTTCCCTTCGGCGGAAAACCGGGCGGGGCCGACGCCGCAAGGTCCGGACGGTCGTTACGCAGCGTCCGGCGAACCGTCGGAAGATGCCTTCACCTTACGGCGGATGCGGGAAATCGTCCGCGAGATGGTCACCGTCCGCAAAGACGAGCACCTGAACTACCTCGACGGCCTGACCCTGCTGGACGCCGAGTACCTGTACGACGGCCTCCACCCCACCGCGGAGGGCTACCGCGTCATCGCCGAACGCTTCCACGACGCGACCTTCGGCGCCGGGGGGCTCCTGCCTGTGCCGCAGGCATAACGCCCGCCGAGGTTCTTTGGGGCGCCGGGCCCAAGACGGCACGCCACCGGACCTCCTACGCTCGAAGCATCCCTCGCCATCCACAAAGGACTTGCGCAATGCGGACCGCAGCGACCGAAACCGGACAGGCGATCGCCGTCATCGATCAGCACACCGACCAGCTCGTCACCTTTCTCCGGGACTTCCTGCGTATCCCCAGTGTCTGGGGCGACGGCCCGGCGCTCACCGCCGCCGCGGAACACCTCGCGGTACCGCTGCGGGAAGCGGGCGTAGACGTGGACCTGCCGTACTCGGGCACCGACGGCATGCCCAACGTCCTCGCGCGGTACCGCGGTGGCGACGCCGGTCCGGTCGTCCTCAATGGACACATGGAGGTCTACCCGCCTTCGCAGTCTTGGAAACGGGATCCATTCGGCGGAGACATCGAGGACGGCCGGATCTATGGCGTCGGCGTGTCGGACATGAAGGCCGGAACCGCGGCCATGACCATGGCGACGGTAATGCTCGCCAAAGCCGGACTGCGGCCACCGCGGGATGTCGTCGTGCTGGCAGTGCCGAATCATTTCGAGGGCGGGGAAGGAACCCGGCAGGCAATTCGCGACGGTCTCGAAGCCGAGTACGCCATCAACTGCGAACCGAGCGATATGCGAGTGCTGACCGGGCAACGCGGAATTGCGTACGTGACCGTGACGGTCAGCGGCCGCGCCGCGCACACCACCGCGCTGGACATCGGGGTCAATGCGGTGGAACGCGCCGCGGAGGTCATTCGCGAAGTACTGGCAATGCCGATCACCGACCACAATGGACGGGAACTGCCGGACGTCAAGGTATGCAACGTCGCCCAGGTCTCCGGTGGAGTCGCGCACAACCTCGTACCAGAGCGTTGCGACATCACTTTCGACTTCCGTTTTCCCGCCGCCCAAACCCAAGACGATGTGTTACGCGATGTCCGCGCCGCGGTCGGCCGTTCGCTGGACCGGCTCGCCGAGTTCCCGGTTGATGTCAGTCTGGAAGCAACGTGCGTCAAGAACCCGCGCAGTTCCCTGGAAATGTCGCCGGACGAACGCATTGTGCTCGACGTCGCCGCCGCACATCGGGAAACCACCGGCGAAGCGGCAAGTTTCGACGTGCACAAAGCCTGGCCGGACACCCCGATCTTCTGGGAGGCCGGAATCAAGGCCGTCACCTATGGCCCGGGCTCGATGGATTGTTATTGGGACGACGAATCCGTGCTCATCGCCGATTACCTCACCGCAGTGAAAACGTACGCGGTCGCTGCGCTCACCCTCGGTGGCGGCCGGTGACGGGACGCAAACCGGTCGAAGAGATCTGCAGTGACCTGATCCGTTTCGACACCACCAATCCCGGCTCGAACGAGCGTCCGGCAGCGGAATACGTCGCCGCGTTCCTGGCCGACCTCGGACTCGAACCCGCGGTGTACGAACAGATTCCGGGCCGCACGAACATAGTGGCCCGTTGGCCCGGCCGCGATCCGGAATTGCCTGCCTTGCTGGTGCAGGGCCATCTGGACACTGTTCCGGCCGACGCAGCAGCCTGGTCGGTCGACCCGCACAGCGGCGAGATCGCTGACGGTTACGTGTGGGGCCGTGGCGCGGTCGACATGAAGAACGCGGTCGCGATGACACTGTCTGCAGTGGACACTACTGTCGCAAATGGACAACAACCCGAGCGAGACGTCGTCCTGGCCTTTCTCGCCGACGAAGAAACCGGCGGCGAGCACGGCGCCGGATACCTGGTCCGCCATCACCCGGAGCTGTTCGAAGGTTGCCAGGCGGCGATCGGGGAGGTCGGCGGATTCAACGTGACCCCGTCGGTGTTCGCGATTTCCGTTGCGGACAAAGGGTTACGCTGGTATGAGGTCCGCGAGCAGGGAATCGCGGGCCACGGAAGTATGGTCGCCGAGGACAACCCGATCCCGAAGCTCGCCGCCACCGTCGACCGGTTGATCGCGGGGGAGCAGCCGCTTGCCGTCACCGAACCGATGCGGGCCCTCGCCACGAGCCTCGCCGGACGACCGGTCACCGCAGCAGAAGACGTCCTGGACGTCCTCGAAACCCGTACCGGCCCGTTCGCGCGCATGCTGGCGGCGGGGGCCCGCAACACCGTGAACGTGACGATGACCGGCGCCGGGTACAAGGAAAACGTGATCCCCGGCGAGGCGTGGGCGCGGTTCGACTGCCGTTACGTACCGGGTTTCGAGGACGACCTGCACGAGCACATGACCGCCGGTGAAGCCACCCTGCTCCGCCGCAGCCCCGCCGCCTGGACGGACCACGACGGTGAGTGGTTCACCAGAATGACCGAAGCATTGGCCCACGAGCTACCCGGCAGCACCGCCGCGCCGTACGTGTTCAGCGGCGGCACGGACAACAAATGGTTCCAGCGGCTGGGTATGCAGACCTTCGGCTTCACCCCGATGCTCCTGCCACCCGGCTACGACTATCCCGCGATGTTCCACGGCGTCGACGAGCGCTGTCCGGTCGACGCGCTGCAGTTCGGCGCCCGCGTGCTGGCGGGGCTGATGTCGCGATGACCACGGTGGCGATCATCGGCTGTGGACTCGGCGGGATCGCCGCGGCAGTCAAGCTGCGGCAACGCGGGATCGAGACGTTCACCGTCTTCGAGCGCTCTGCCGGACCCGGCGGCACCTGGTGGGACAACCGGTATCCCGGCTGCGAGGTCGACATCGCCTCGCACGCGTACTCCTTCTCCTTCCTCACCTACGACTGGGCGCGCACGCACGCCACCCAGCCTGAACTGCAGGCGTACACCGAACACGTGCTGGACCGCTTCGACCTGCGGCGGCACTGCCGGTTCGGTGTCGCGGTGGAGGCGGTGACCTGGCACGAGGAAGTCGCGCGCTACGAGGTCCGGCTGGCCGGGGGCGAGACGAAGTGGTTCGACGCGGTGATCAGCTGCCTCGGCCTGCTCAACGAGCCGCGGTATCCGGAATGGCCGGGGATGGACGAGTTCGCCGGTGTCAAGTTCCACACCGCGCGGTGGGAGCACGAGCACGACCTCACCGGGAAGCGCGTGGCCGTGGTCGGCACCGGCTCCACAGCCACCCAGGTCGTGCCCGCCATCGCGGACCAGGTCGACCGGCTGTACGTGTTCCAGCGCCAGCCCGCCTGGATCCTGCCGAAGGGCGAGCGTGACTTCACGCCGCGGGAACGCGCGCGGTTCCGGCGGTTCCCGCTCCTGCAGAAAGCCCGTCGCGCACATCTCTTCTACCAGTTCCGGCAGATGTTCAAGGCTTACGACCTCGCCAGCAAGCAGCAGAAGGCGAACCTGCAGAAATGCCGGGAGTACCTCGCAACCACCATTGCCGATCCGGTCCTGCGCGCCCAGCTGACCCCCGATTACCCGTGGGGATGCAAGCGGCCGGTGCAGGCCACGGGGTTCTATCCGGCGCTGAACCGGCCGAACGTCGAGCTGGTCCCGCACGCGGTCACCGAGATGACCCCGAAGGGAATCGTTTCTGCGGACGGCACCGAACACGAGATCGACGTGCTCGTGATGGCCACCGGCTTCCGCACGACGAGCTTTCTGGCGTCGATGGAGGTACGCGGCGTCGGCGGCGCGAGCCTGCACGAGGTGTGGAACGGCGAGCCGTCCGCGTTCCTCGGCATCACGGTGCCCGGATTCCCGAACTTCTTCATGCTCTACGGCCCGAACACCAACGGCGGGTTTTCGATTGTCGCGCAGCTGGAACGTCAGGCTGAAGTGGCCGCGAAGGCCGTCACACGGATGCGGCGCGGTTCGGTGGTGGACACGAAACCGGGCGCGGCGCGGCGGTGGGTGCGCTGGATCGACCGTGAACTGCTGCGCAGCACGCCCGTGATGGAAGCGGGTTGTACCAACTACTACCACTCGGCCAGCGGCCGCAACGTGACCCAGTGGCCGCGGCCGCACGGCGAGTACTACCTGCTCACGAAAATCCTGCCGTACTTCGGTTTCGTCCGGCGCCGGCGGCGCGGATGAACCCGGCCGACGCCGTGTGGCAGGCGGTGGCCGAGTCCGATCCGGAATTCTTCGCCGCGTGCGCTGCGCTCGCCGAGGCGCCCGCGCTGGAGCCGAAGGTCCGCGAGCTGATCGCGATCGCGGTGAACGCGTCCGCGACGCATCTGCACGAACCCGGTCTGCGAAGGCACATCCGCGGCGCGCTGGCCGAGGGCGCGAGCCGCGCGGAGATCACCGCGGTGCTGCAGCTGGTGTCCGTGGTCGGCATCCACGCGGTGTCGACCGGCGTACCGCTGCTGCCCGGCCCGCCGGAGGCGACCCGGCCGGAGCTCAAGGCGGAGTTCATCGCGCGGCGCGGGTACTGGGATCCGGTGTGGGAGCAGGTACTCGCGCTCGACCCCGGGTTTTTCGCGGCGTACCTGGAGTTCTCGGCGATCCCGTGGCAGGGCGGCACGCTGAGCCCGAAGCTGCGGGAACTCGTGTACGTCGCGATCGACGCGTCGGCGACGCATATGTACGTACCGGGATTGAAGGTGCACATCGAGAATGCGCTCGGGTACGGCGCGACGCCCGCGGAAGTGATGGCGGTGCTGGAGGTCGCGAGCCTGATCGGGCTGCAGACCGTCGAGGTGGCGATGCCGATCCTGCTCGAGGAACTGCGAGAGGCGGAGTCATGACGGAACCGGTGCTGGTCGAACGGCAGGGCGCGATCCAGGTCGTCACGCTCAACCGGCCGCAAGCCCGCAATGCGATCGACGCTGCAGTGACGCGTGCGCTCGCCGCTGCCCTCGATGAACTGGACGGCGACGACAGCCTCGTCCTCGGCGTACTGACCGGCGCAGGCGGAACGTTCTGTGCAGGTATGGACCTGAAGGCCTTCCTCCGCGGCGAGGACGTCACCCTGCCCGGCCGTGGCCTGGGCGGCATGGTGCGCCGACCGCCGCGCAAACCGGTCATCGCCGCCGTCGAGGGCTACGCGCTGGCTGGTGGTTTCGAACTGGTACTGGCCTGCGACCTGGTGGTTGCGGCCCGCACGGCGGCGTTCGGCATCCCCGAAGTCCGCCGCGGCCTGGTAGCCGCAAGCGGCGGCTTGCTGCGGTTGCCGCGGCGGCTGCCGTACCACTTGGCGATGGAACTGGCCCTGACCGGCGCATTGCTCGACGCAGCCACCGCGGCGCACCACGGCCTGGTCAACCGGGTGACCGAACCGGGCGAGGCGCTGTCGGCCGCCCTCGACCTGGCCGGGACGATCGCCGCCAACGCGCCGCTGGCCGTGCAGGCGAGCAGGCAGGTGATCGTGGAAAGCGGGGACTGGCCTCTCGCGGAGGCTTTCGAACGGCAGGACGGGGTCATCGGGCACATCGAGGACTCGGCCGACGCGCAGGAGGGGGCGCGTGCTTTTGCGGAGAAGCGCCCGCCACGGTGGGAGGGCCGCTGACGCTGGCTGGGGGTCCAGGCGGCACCGAAATCCACCGTCACGCGAGTAATGCACTGCCGATTCCGCATTTCCGAAGTCCGCGCCCGGACCAGCCCGCCCACCACCGGCGCCGTCCGGACTGAAGAATTCCCCGTCCCCCGATCGGGTGGGACGCAAGCCCGAGCCGGGGGTGCGCGGTGTCCTGGCCACAGCGGTGCCCGAAACCTGCGTAAGGTCGGCTTCATGCCAGGGGAAGAGGGCCTGCTCACGCAGGACAGCACGCGCGGGCTCACCGCGGCCGAGGTGGCGGAGCGGGTTGCCGCGGGCCGGACCAACGACGTACCCGCGCGCACGAGCCGCAGCGCGTGGGAGATCGTCCGGTCCAATGTGTTCACGCGGATCAACGCGATCTTCGCCGTGCTCGCCGTCATCATCTTCTCCACCGGCTACCTGCTGGACGGGTTGTTCGCCGGGGTGATCGTCGCGAACAGCGTCGTCGGCATCGTGCAGGAGCTGCGGGCAAAGCGGACGCTGGACCGGCTCGCGATCGTCGGGCAGGTGCGGCCCCGGGTGCGCCGCGACGGGGTCGGCCGGGAGCTCGCGCCGGAGGAGGTCGTGGCCGACGACGTCATCGAGGTCGGCGCGGGGGACCAGGTGGTGGTCGACGGCGAGGTGCTCGCCGCGGACGCGCTCGAGGTCGACGAATCGCTGCTCACCGGCGAGTCCGACCCGGTCGTCAAGCATCCGGGTGAGCAGATCATGTCCGGCAGTTTCGTGGTGGCCGGCAACGGCGCGTACCGCGCGACGAAGGTCGGCAGCGATTCGTACGCCGCCCGGCTGGCCGAAGAAGCAGGCCGCTTCACCCTCGTCGACTCCGAGCTGCGGAACGGGATCAACAAGATCCTCAAGGTCATCACGTACCTGCTCATCCCGGCCGGGGCGCTGTCGATCTACAACCAGCTGTCCGGGTCGCAGGAGCTGCCCGCCGCCCTGCGCGGGATGGTCGCGGCGCTGGTCCCGATGGTGCCGGAAGGCCTGATCCTGCTCACCTCCGTCGCGTTCGCGGTCGGCGTGGTCCGGCTCGGGCGGCGGCAGTGCCTGGTCAACGAGCTGCCTGCGATCGAGGGGCTCGCGCGGGTGGACGTCGTCTGCGCGGACAAGACCGGCACGCTCACCGAAAACACCATGCGGCTGGCCGAAATCCGGCGCCTGCACGACGCGGTCGAGCCCGAGACCGTGCTGGCCGCCCTCGCTGCGGCCGACCCGCGGCCCAACGCCAGCCTGGCCGCCATCGCCGAGGGTGTTCCGGCCGGGCCGGGCTGGACGGCGACGTCGGTCGTGCCGTTCTCGTCGGCGCGGAAGTGGAGTGGCGCGGGCTTCGGCGAGCACGGCGACTGGGTGCTCGGCGCCCCCGACGTGCTTCTGCCCGCCGTGTCCGAGGACCGGGCCGAGGCGGAGCGGATCGGCGCGCAGGGGCTGCGGGTGCTGCTGCTCGGAAAGGCGGCCAACGCCGTCGACGCACCTGGTGGGCCCGGTGAGATCACGCCGGTGGCGTTGGTCGTGCTGGAGCAGAAGATCCGCGGCGACGCCCGCGAGACGCTCGATTACTTTGCCGCACAAGGCGTTGCGGTCAAGCTCATCTCGGGGGACAACGCCGTGTCCGTCGGCGGCGTGGCCCGGGCGCTGGCCCTGCCCGGCGGCGAAGCGCCGGTCGACGCGCGGACGCTGTCGGAGGAACCCGCGAAGCTGGCCGAAGAGCTCGAAGGCTCGGCAGTGTTCGGCCGCGCGACCCCGGCGCAGAAACGCGCGATGGTCGCTGCGCTGCAGTCACGCGGGCACACGGTCGCGATGACCGGCGACGGCGTCAACGACGTCCTCGCGCTCAAGGACGCCGACGTCGGCGTGGCGATGGGCGCGGGCAGCCCGGCCACCCGGTCGGTCGCGCAGATCGTGTTGCTGGACAACGCTTTCGCGACCCTGCCGCACGTCGTCGGCGAGGGCAGGCGGGTGATCGGCAACATCGAGCGGGTCGCGAACCTCTTCCTCACCAAGACGGTGTACTCGGTGCTGCTGGCGCTGATCGTCGGCGTGCCAGGGCTGATCGGGCTGGCCGCGATGCCGTACCCGTTCCTGCCGCGGCACGTGACGATCGTCGGCTGGTTCACCATCGGCCTGCCCGCGTTCGTGCTTTCCCTGGCCCCCAACAACGACCGCGCCCGCGGCGGCTTCGTCGGCCGGGTCCTGCGCACGGCGATCCCGGCCGGGATCGTGATCGGCGCGGCGTCGTTCGTGTCCTACATCCTGGTCCACCCCGGCGGCGCGACGAGCGAGGCCCTGCAGGTGCAGGCGAGTACCACCGCGCTGATCACGCTGATGATCCTGGCGTTGTGGGTGCTGGGCATCGTGGCGCGTCCGTACACGTGGTGGAAGGCGATCCTGGTCGGCGGGATGACAGTGCTGTCCGCGCTGATGTTCCTCGTCCCGCTCACCCGCCGCCTGTTCCAGCTCGACCCGAGCAACACCCAGTACACGCTCACCGCGCTGGCCTGTGCCGCCGTGGGCATCGTGCTGATCGAGGTCGGCCGGTGGATCGGGGACCGGGTGGGGAAACAGGACTGACGGGCGTCAGAAGCACGACCCTTTGTCTTCGCCGTCTCCGATGATGGTCACGAGCAGCTGAACCTCGTCCTCGGTAAAGGCGCCGAGCGAGGTGGCCTCGATGCGCGCGGTCTCCCGGGAGACCCGCGCGAGCCTGCCCTGCCTTCCGCCGTGCATTCCGGGGAGCAGCCAGGTGGGCTCCGAATCGGCGGAGTACCCGGCGCTGGTCCGCGACCACCTCGACGAGCTTCCCGACGGCACGATCGCGGTCCGGCCGGTACCCCGGAGAATTGAGCGGATGTCGCTGAGCCGGGCTGGGTGGCGGCGTGGGCGTCGGAAATGGGGGACCGGCGGCTGGGCCCGTTCACCGGCAACGTCCAGTTCACCTGCGCCCGGCTCAACCCGCCGGACGGATTGTGGCGGCTGTACAACGAACCCTGGCGCGAAGGGCACGTTCCGGCTCGCGACGGGAGCGCACGCGCATGCCTGATTCGCTTGTCCGCGCGGAGTTCCGGCTGTCGGACGCGCTCGACCGGCTCGGCGACACCGCCGAGGTCATGCGCGACTTCCTGACCGAGGACTACCCGCGGTTCACCGGCCGCACCGCCCGGATCGACGGCGCCAGGGCCGTCTTCGTCCGCAATCAGGACGACCCGGACCTCTGCGCGGCGGACACGGCGATCACTTCCGTGCGGTGACTACGTCGAGCACTTCACGGACGCGCTCGAGGCCGAAGAGATGGCCGACCGGCTGCGTCGCCTGATGGCGTGAGCACCTTGCCGGTTGGTACGGGCATCCGCTGGTCAGTCGGCGAGGATGCGCTGCAATCCTGTCGCGATCAGGGCGCGCATGTCGATTTCCGGGTCCAGCGAGGCGTGCATGATCACCCCGTCGACGAGGGTCATCGCGAGCATGCCGCGTTCCCGCACGCCCGGGCCGCACAGGCGGGCCAGTGTTTCGCCGAGAGCCGCGTGGCCGTGGCGGATCGTCGCCAGGCGGCGGGTGGCCAGCGCCGGGTCGCGGGCGGCGATGAGGGAGAACTCGTTGTTCGCCAGCAGCCAGCCGCGGCGCTCTTCGAACGATTCGGCCACCCACGTGCCGATCACCCAGCCCGCCTTCTCCGCCGCGATCTCGGCCGAGCCGATCGTGTGCAGCTCGGCGAACAATGACTCCGCCCGGTCTTCGGCGAGCGTGAGGAAAAGGTCCTCCTTGCTGCTGAAGTTCGCGTACAGCGCGCCCCGGGTGAACCCTGCGTCGGCGGCGATGGTTTCCAGCGACGCGGCCGCGTAGCCCACCTCGCAGAACGTGGTGTACGCCGACTCCAGCAACGCAGCCCGCGTTTCGCGGCGCCGGCGGTCACGGCTCGATTCCGGGGCTTGACGGCTCCGCGTGTTCATATACCCTTCGTACCACAGATACGACCTGTATTTGAAATACACACCGTACCCAGAGTCGTCGTACGGAGGTCCCGATGTCTTCCCCGTCGCCCCGCACCGCCCCGATTCCACCCCGGATTGCCGCCTTGACGTTGTGCGTCGTCACCGCGGCGCTGTTCGCGTACTCCACGCTCGAAACGATGCTTTCGCCCGCCCTGCCCGAGATCCAGGCGGCCGTCGGCGCCTCGACCCCGGCGATCGCCTGGATGTTCACCGGCCTGCTGCTGGCCGGGGCGGTGTCGACGCCGCTGGTCGGGCGGCTCGCCGACGTCCGGGACAAGCGGACCGTCCTGCTCGGCGTGCTCGCCGTGGTCACGGTGGGGACGCTGCTCGCTGCGGTCGCCTCGAACGTCGCGCTGCTGACTGTCGGCCAGGTGCTGCAGGGGGTGGGGCTGAGCCTGGTCGCGCTGGCGGTCGGCATCATCCGCGACACCCAGCCGGCCAAGCGCGTGGCCTCGGGCAACGGCCTGATCGTGGGGACGGCGGCGTCCAGCACCGCGGTCGGGCTCGTCGTCGCGGGCCCGATCCTGGAGGTGCTGCCGTACCAATGGCTGTACTGGATTCCGCTTGCGGTGATCGTCGCGGCGCTCGTGGTCGCGGTGGCGGTCGTCCCGTCCTGCCCGCCCGCCCATCGCGGCCGCGTCGACCTGCCCGGTGCGGTTCTGCTGGCCGCGGGGCTCGCCGCATTGCTGATTGCGATCTCACGTTCCTCGCGCGACGGCTGGGGCTCACCCCTCGTTCTGACGCTTTTCGCTGCCGGGGCAGTGATTCTGGCCGTTTTCGCCGTCGTCGAACTGCGCACCACCGACCCGCTCGTCGACCTGCGGTTGCTGGGCACCCGCACGGTGCTGCTGGCCTGCGTGGTCTCGTTCGTGGTCGGGTTCGGCACCTTCGTGGTGTTCGTGCTGGTGCCGATGATGGTGCAGCTGCCGCCGGAAACCGGGTACGGGCTGGGTGGTTCGGCGCTCGCGACCGGGCTTTACCTGGTCCCGCTGGGCATTGTGGGGACCGCCGTCGCGCCGCTGACCGGTCGGCTCGAGCGGCTGATCGGCGCCCGCGGCGTGATGCTGACCGGTACCACCGTGATGGTCGCCGCGTCGGCCGTGCTGCTCGCCGCTCCCGGACGGCCGTGGCTGATCGTGGTTTCCACGGCGCTGACCGGGCTCACCGTCGGTCTCGCGCTGACCGGCGTGATGAACATCGTGGTCGCGACGGTGCCGGAGGACCGGACGGCGAGCGTCAGCGGGCTTGCGTTCGTGGCCAAGAGCGTCGGCGGCGCGCTCGGTGCGCAGCTGGGTGCGGTGCTGCTGGCCGGATCGGCGGCGCCCGGCGCGGAACTGCCGTCGTGGTCCGGATTCCGCTCGGCGTTCCTGCTCGCCGCGATCGTCAGCGTTGCCGCAGTCCTGCTCAGCGCGGCCCTGCCCGCGCGGCTGCCGCGCGTGCAGAATTCCCTTGCCCCGATTGGAGAAACGGTATGATCGACCTGGATGCGATCCTCGAACAGGCAGCGGCAGGCCGCGCGGTGGCCGGTGCGTCGGTGTGCTTGCTCTACGGTGCACCGCGCCTGGCGTCGATCGGGGTAGAGCGGATCGGCGACGCGGTCAAGGCGGGCCCGGACACGCTGTACCCGCTCGGCTCGGTCACGAAGACCGCGGTGGCGACGCTGGTCTGCCGCCTGGTCACGGACCTCGACGCGCCCGTCGCCGCCCTCGTCCCGGAACTGCACGACCTCGGCCCGCGCGGCGCCGCGATCACCGCCCGCATGCTGCTGTCCCACACGTCCGGTCTCGCCGATGCCTGGGGCGGCGCCGACACACTCCCGGAACTCCTCTCCGGCGGCGTGGCCGAGCCGGGAAAGTTGTTCTCCTACAGCAATACCGGGTACGTCGTGCTGGGCCGGCTCATCGAGAACATCACCGGCACGAGCTGGGAATCGGCTCTGCGGCGGGAAATCCTGGACCCGGCGGGGATCACGTCGGCCGATTTCTCCGGTACCCCGGCGGGTGCGGCGAGCGGCCACCTCGCCACCGGCGACGGCCTCGAACCGGGGGAGTTCTGGCCGTCGGTGAGCCCGCTTTTCGGCCCGGCCGGGGCCACTTTGCACACCACCGCGGAGGACGCCGCGCGGCTGGTCCTCGCCTGCGCGACCGGCCGCACGCACGACGGGTACGAGCTGCTGCCGGAGCGGGTCGTCGACGAAATGCTCCGCGTGCAGACCCGGCTGCCCGGGTCGCCGCTGCACTTCCGCGGCTGGGGCCTTGGCTGGGCGCTGCCCGCCGGGGTGCGGCAGCGGGCCGTCCAGCACACGGGCGGGACCAGCGCGTTCGTGCACGTCGAGCCCGACCGCGGCGTCGCGCTGGCCGTGCTGACCAACTTCCCGGAGGGCTGGGCGTTCGGGAAGGACGTCCTGTACCGGGCGCTGGGGCTCCGGAAGCCCGCGTACGCGTCCGGGGTCCGGCCCGAGGACCCCGCGCGGTACGTCGGCGAGTACGCGTCCCGCACCTTCGGGATCGCCGTGCGGATCGGCGGGGACGGCCGGTTGCGGGTCACGAATCCGCTCACCGGCCGGGAAACCGACCTGCACCATCAGGCGGGCGACGATTTCTGGGCCGATTTCGGCGAGCTGGAGACCGAGGTGAACTTCCTGGACGTCACCGACGGCCGGGCGAGCCGGGTCCACCTGGCGTTGCGGGTGCTGGACCGTGCGAGCTGACGCGCACAACGACCTGCTGATGCTCGTCGCCCGCCGTCCGCCGGAGCGATGGGCGGCCTACTTCCGCGAGAACTGGTACCCGCAACTGCGCGCCGGTGGCGTCGACTTGCAGGTGCTGCCGGTGTTCGTCGACCACGAGTTCCGGCCGGAAGGGGCGCTGCGGGAGAGCCTGCGGATGGTCGAGGCCGCGCACCGGATCGCGGAAGGGAACGCCGACGTGGTCGCGTTGTGCCGCACCGGCGCGGAAATCGACGCGGCCGTCGCGTCCGGGCGGATCGCTTTGGTGCTTGCGCTGGAGGGTTGTCCGCAGATCGACACCGACCTCGAACTGCTGGGGACGTTCGCCCGGCTCGGCGTGCGGATCGTGTCGTTCACGCACTTCGGCCGGTCCGCACTGGCCGACGGCTCGGGGGAGGACGCCGCAGGCAGCCGCCTGACGCGAGCCGGGGTGGCGGCGGTGGGACTGCTGGAGTCACTCGGCGTGCACCTGGACGTGTCGCACCTCGGCGCGGCCGGCGTCGAGCATGTCCTGGAACTGGCGACCCGCCCGGTCATCGCGACGCATTCCGCCGCCCGCAGCGTGTTCGACCACCACCGCAACCTCACCGACGCCCACGTCCGCGGCATCGCCACCACCGGCGGGATCGTGTGCGTGAACCTGTACGCCGGGTATCTGACGGCGGAATCCCCGACACTGCAGCACGTTGTCGCCCATGTCGACCGCTTCGCCGACCTCGCCGGACCGGCCGCGGTGGGAATCGGCTCGGATTTCATCGCGGAACTGCTTGCGGAGAAGGTCCCGGTTTGTGACCGGCCGGTGTTGTTCGAGGGTACCGATGCGGAGGTTCTGGTGCCGGGCTTGGCGGGCCCGTCGGGTCTGCCGCTGGTCGTCGATGCGCTGCTGGCGGCCGGGCATCCGGAGGACGCGGTGCGGGCGATCGACGGGGGCAACCTGGCCCGCTTTCTCGGCTCCACGGTGTCCTGCCGATGATCGACGGGTTAGCGCTCACCTGATGGCGGGTTTCGGTGTGGAAAACGATGATCGGAGATCCGGCTGAGCCGGGTCCGGTTCGCGGGGGCGGAACCCATGGCCGAGCTGAAGTTCGCCGCCTACACGACGCGCACCCCGTGTGTCGATCCCCTTCCTGCACAAGATCATCCACGGCGAAGTCTGCTCTCTCGTGGGCGACCGTCACCCTTTCCTGCGTGTCCACTGATCGAGACCGCAACATTGTCTACGCCCGGCATCTGGAGTTGATCCGGGAGATGACCGACCGCGGTGTCGTGCCGGAGGGTCACCCGTCGACGGCAGTGTTCCTCGCGACTGCTTTGCACGTGACCCCGCGTGAAGCCCGTTCCCGGGTCGCGCAGGCGACCGCGGATCTCTCGTTGACCCGTAAGGCTGCGGCTGCGGGTGAGGTGTCTGCGCAGCATGTCTCGGTGATCACCGAGGGTTTGGCCGCGGTCCCGGATTGGCTCGCGGCGGAGGACTACATCGCCGCCGAGGACACTCTGGT
>NZ_JNYZ01000045.1 GCF_000717335.1 Amycolatopsis jejuensis | reverse complement strand
GAACCGCTCGGTGAACTCCAGCACCGCCGCCACCCCACGGTCGCGCACCGCCTCCACCACCGGCCGCACCTGATGCACCGCCACCTCCACGTCGTACTCGGCACGCGGAAGCGCAGCACGCAGCTCGGCAACAGACGGGACCTGTCCACGCAGGTCGGTGCGGTTCAACATGAGTCAAGGGTACGAGGTGGCGTGCGCGCGCCCGGCAGGGATACTCGGTGGTGACCCGCTGTCCCCGGACGAGGAGGCCACCAGTGCCCCGGATCGCGTTGTGCCAGCTCAACTCGGGCGACGAGGCGGAGGAGAACCTGAAACTCGTTCGCTCCGGCGCCGAGGCCGCGGCGGCGGGCGGCGCGCGGATCGTCGTGTTCCCCGAGGCGGCGATGGCGCGGTTCGGCAGGCCGCTCGCGCCGGCCGCGCAGCCGCTGGACGGACCGTGGGCGACGGCGGTGGCCGAGATCGCGCGGGAGCTCGACGTACTGGTGATCGCAGGCATGTTCACCCCGGCCGACAACGGGCGCGTGTACAACACGCTGCTGGTCACCGGCCTCGGCCAGCATCTGGGCTACGACAAGATCCACCTGTACGACGCGTTCGGGTTCGCCGAATCGGACACCGTCGCGCCGGGGTCGAGCCCGGTCACGTTCGAGGCCGACGGCACCGTCTTCGGCGTCGCGACCTGCTACGACCTGCGGTTTCCCGAGCTGTTCCGCCGTCTCGCCGACGACGGCGCGGACGTGGTGGCCGTCCCGGCGTCGTGGGGCGCGGGCGAGGGCAAACGCGAGCAGTGGGAGGTGCTGGTCCGGGCACGCGCCCTCGACTCGGGCTGCTGGATCGCGGCCTGCGGCCAGGCCGACCCGGCGGTGACCGGGGTGGAGGTCAACCCGAAAGCCCCGACCGGGATCGGGTACTCCCTGGTCGCCGACGGTTTCGGCCGGGTCAGCGCGCAAGCGGGGGCCGGGGTGGAGACGCTGCTGGTCGACGTAGACCCCGGCACGGCCGCCAAGGCCCGGACGGCGACCGGAGCGCTGGCCAACCGCCGTCTCTGACCTACGCCAACCGCCCGGCCGCGGCCACCCCGGCCGCCACAACGAGCGCGACCGCCGTCCAGCACGCCGCCGTCAGGCCCGAGGCAAGGAAAACCGCGGTCAGCACCGAGACGCCGACCGTCCCACCCAGCTGCTGCACCGCGTTCAGCAACCCCGAAGCCGACCCGGTTTCCGCCGGTCGGACGCGGTCCAGCGCCGCCGTGAAGAACGGAACCGTGAACAATCCCGTACCCAATCCGGCGACCCCCAGCGGAACCAGGACCGGCCGGAGGAAGATCAAGCCGATGACACCGACGGTCAGCAGTCCCACCCCGGTGTACAGGATCCTGGTTCCGTAACGCGGAACGAGCCACTGTCCGGCCACCAGGGACGAAACTGCCAGCCCGCACGACCACGGCAGCAGCGTGAGACCGGCCGTGCGCACGTCGACGTTTTCGGTCAGCTGCAACCACAACACCATGACCTGCGTCAGGCCGGTCATCACGGCGAAGAACAACAGCGACGTCACCAGCGCGGCCGGGAAACCGCCGTCCCGGAACAGGCTCCGCTCGATCAGGTTGCCGCGAACCCGTTGGTGCACGACGAAAACCGCGAGGGTCACGACTCCCGCGGCGACGAGGTACCCGTTCCAGTGCGTCAGAAGCGGGTAGACGACCAGTCCGGCGCCGAGCGCGACGAGGGCGGTTCCGGTGAGGTCGAGCCGCGGGCGGGTGGCCGCGCGGTCCTCCACGAGCAGCCCGGACGCGACGAGCACGGCGAGCCCCAGCGGGACGTTCACCAGGAACACCGCACGCCAGGACCAGGCATGCGTCAGGAGACCGCCGAGCACCGGCCCGCTCACCGCGGCCAGGCCCATCACCGGGCCGATGGTGCCGAGAGCGCGGGCGCGAGCCGGGCCGTCGAACAGAACGCGGATCAGCCCGATCGTCTGCGGGATCACCAGCGCCGCGAAAGTCCCTTGCAGCACGCGGAAAACGAGCAGAAAAGCCGGGGTCGTGGCTGCCGCGCAGAGGGCGGAGGCGACGACGAAACCGGTCACCCCGAGCCGGAACGTGCGCCGTCGCCCGATGACGTCACCCAGGCGTCCACCGGTGATCAGGAACAACGCGAAGGGCAACGTGTATCCGGCGGTGTAGAAGGAAATCGTACCCGCGGAGCCGCCCAGTTCGGCGTACACGGCGGGGGCGGCGACCTGGACGATGGTGGTGTCCAGGAGGTTCATCGCTTCCGCGACGAGCAGGACCGCGAGCGCGGCCCAGCGGCGTGATCCGTCCATGGGCACGAGAATGCGCCGTTGCCTGCCCACCTTCCATCCATCGGGCCAATCTCTCGGGAAGCTTCCATCTTCACCCCGTGGGTGCAGAATCATTCCATGCACGACGAACTCGACCGCGCCCTCGTCCACGCGCTCCAGATCGACGGCCGGGCACCGTTCGCGCGGATCGGCGACGTGCTGGGCGTGTCGACGCAGACCGTCACGCGCCGGTACCGGCGGTTGCGCGCGGAGGCTGGGCTGCGCGTCGTCGGGCTCGCCGAACCGCACCGGGCCGGTCAGGAGCTGTGGTTCGTGCGGCTCACCGTGGTACCCGCGGTCGCGCAGCGGGTGGCCGACGCGCTCGTCCGCCGCACCGACACGACGTGGGTCAAGCTCGCGGGCGGGGGCACGGAAATCTGCGTGATCGCGCGAACCGATCCGGTGCCCGATCACGGCCTGCTGCTGCGTGACATCCCGCGCACGACGGGCATCACCGGCGTGTCCGCGCACCAGCTGCTGCACCTGTACCACGGCGGCCCGACTGCCTGGCTGGGCCGCGCCGACGTCCTCACCGAGGCCCAGCAACGGCAGCTCGAGCCGGACGGCCACGATTCGCCGCACGCCGACCTCACCCCCGCCGACGAACCTCTGCTCATCGCATTGCAGCGCGACGGCCGATTGGGCCAGACCGACCTGGCCGCCATCACCGGCTGGTCGGCCGCGACGGTCGCCCGCCGCATCGCGGGCCTGCGCGCCGCCGGAACCCTGTACCTGGACGTGGAAATCGACGTCCGCCTCTTCGGTGCGACCACGCAAGCCCTGCTGTGGATGGCCGTCGCCCCGGCCGACCTCGACGCGGTCGCGCGAGAGCTGGCCACGCACCGGGAACTGGCCGTGGTAGCCGCGACAACCGGCCCGACAAACCTGCTCGCGCACGCCCTCAGCCCGGACGCTCCCGCGCTGCACCGGTACCTGACCCACCGCCTCGGCGCATTGCGCGGCATCAGATCCTGCGAAACTGCGCCGGTACTGCGGACGTTGAAGGGCGCCAGCCCGCTCAACCGCTGACCGGCCGGCTCCGGAATGTCCGGTTTTCCGTCCACCGCAAGCCATTCGCCGACCACCCCGCCGGTACGCAAGATCGCCTCGGTTAAGCTCGCCGGACGGGCACCCTCGCTGGTGGAGCGGTTCCGGCCCGGCAAGCTTTCCGGGGAGGAGCCCGTCATGACCACCGTTCTGCCCGAGAGACCCGGCGCCGTCACCCCGCGGTGGGTGCCGGCGGCATGGTGGAACCGGCTCGCGGTGCTCGGGCCGGTGGTGGTGTTCGGGGTGCTGGCGTGGAACCGCCGCTGGATGGCCGACGACGGGCTCATCGTGCTGCGGACCGTCCGGCAGCTGCTCGCGGGCAACGGTCCGGTGTTCAACATCGGCGAGCGGGTCGAGGCCAACACGAGCACCCTCTGGACGTACCTGCTCACCGCCTTCGGCTGGATTCCCGGCGTGCGCCTGGAGTGGCTCGCGGTGGTGCTGGGACTGCTGTGCTCGACCGGCGGGATGCTGCTCGCCCTCGACGGCACGCGCCGGCTCGTCGCTCCCGAGCGCGGCACGTTCGTGCTGCCGGCCGGGGCGCTGGTGCTGATCGCGTTGCCGCCGTTCCGCGATTTCGCGACTTCCGGCCTCGAAACGGGCCTGATCACGCTGTGGATCGGCGCGGTCTGGTGGCTGCTCGTCCGCCGCGCCCGGCGGCTCGCGGCCGGTCCGGCGTGGCTGACCGCGGTGCTGATCGGGCTGGGTGTGCTCGTCCGGCCGGACCTGGCGTTGTTCAGTCTGTGCGCGGGGATCGGGCTGCTCGTCCTGGAATGGCGCGGCTGGCGCCCGGCCGTCGGCTGGCTCGCGGCGGCCGCTGCGTTGCCGGTGGCGTACCAAATCTTCCGGATGGGCTACTACGGCCTGCTCACGCCCAACACCGCGCTGGTCAAGGAAGCGTCGAACACCATGTGGGACAAGGGATTCGCCTACCTGGCGGACTTCTTCGACCCGTACTGGCTGTGGATTCCGCTCGTGCTGTGCCTCGCGCTGGCCGGGCTGCAGCTGCACGGCCGCGGGGTCGACCGGCGGATCGTGGTGGTGTGCGTGGTCCCGGTCGTAGCTGGTCTGGCGCAAGCGTTTTACGTGATCCGCGTAGGCGGCGACTTCATGCACGGACGCATGCTGCTGCCTGCGCTGTGGTGTCTGCTGCTCCCGGTGCTGGCAGTGCGCGTGACCCGCGCGACGGTGCTGCCCGCCGCGTTGCTGGGTGCGTACGCGTTCATCGCCGCCGGCTGGCTCCGCACGGACTACGCAAATCTGCCGAAACCGGTCAACGCCACCGAGGAAATCTCCGACGAGCGCGAGTTCTACGTCCACGAGAGCGGCAGCCAGCACCCCATCCTGGCCGAGGACTTCGCCGAGTTCACCACGATCGCCGACACCGTACAGGCGCACCTCGCCGAGACGCCCGGCCCGGAGGTGTACTTCGTCTCGCAGTCAGGCACCTGGAGCGCGTATCCGTCCACCTCCGGACACGACGTGGGCGAGTTCTTCAACATCGGCGGCATCGGCATGCTGCTGCCGCTGGATTTCCGGGTACACGACCCGATCGGCCTGGCCAACCCGATCGCCGCACACACCACCCCGTACCCCGGAAGGCGCATCGGCCACAACAAATACGCCGGCACGGTCTGGGACATCGCCGACTCCGCCCGCGGAACCACCACGGACCTCGCCACCCGCGGCGACGTCCGGCAGTCCACTTTGGACGCCATCCGCCGCACCCTGGCCTGCCCGCACGACCGGGAAATGCTGGAGTCCGTCCGCGCCCCGCTGACGCCTGGCCGGTTCTGGGAAAACCTCATCCACGCAGCCGGGCGCACCAGCTTGCGGTACGACCACGATCCCTTGGTGGCTCAGCACTGCTGAGGGCTGCCGAGCACCGGGTAGGCGGCCTCGACCTCCTCCAGCGCGTCGATGATCCCGGGCAGCTGCGCCCGGTCGAGCCCCGTGATGCGGAACGACCCGTGCCCGGCAGACACCCCGGCCACGTCGAGCTTCCGGCCCACCGTGACGGTCAGCTCCAGCCACTCCTCCAGCGACGTCAACCGCGCAACGCCGGCCCCGGCGAGCTCTTCCCGGAACGCCCGCAGCTCCTCGGTGCGAAGCCCGGCGGGAATCCTCGCACGCAGTGAGCCCGCGGCGATCTCGATCGGGCTGATCAGCCAGTTGCCGTCCCAGTAATCCGTGGCGCCGGGATGCATCCGGCCGCGCACGGTGATCACCACATGATCTCCGTCGGCGGCACCGAAACCGACCGGCAGCTCGTCCCGTCCCCCTCCGCGCACGGAGCCCGACGTTACCCGACTTCCGTAGGTTACCGAATTTCCACCAGACACCTACGGTCAGGAAATCACTACCGAAGCGGAGGGATTTTCCATGCGGTACGCGAAAGCGGCGGCGATGGTCGCGGGGGCTGCGCTGGTGTTCGGGGTCTCCGGGACGGCCAGTGCCGACACCCAGATCATCGGCGGCGGCACCGTGCAGTCGGCGCCTTGGGGGGCACAGGTTTTCTGGGACGACGTGACCGACAACGGCGGTTTCGAGTGTTCCGGCACGATCATCGCGTCGCAGTGGGTGCTCACTGCGCAGCATTGCCTCAACAAGGGCGGCATGCACGTCAAGGTCGGCGACGTCGCGCTCGGCAAGGGTACCGAGGCTGCCGTCGACCAGCAGAAAGCGTCGCCGGACGGGGACATTGCGTTGCTGCACCTCAAGTCCGCCGTCGACACCACGTTCATGAAGCTCGCCGACGCCGACCCCAAAACCGGGGCCACCAACCAGATCTACGGCTGGGGCCGCACCGAGAACGACAGCCCGCCCTCGGCCACGCTCAAGACCGCCGACGTCAAGGTGACCGGTTCCAGCACGGATGCCTTCAACGGCAAGGCAATCGCGAGCAAGGGCGTCACCGGCGCGTCGTGGCACGGTGACTCCGGTGGTCCGCAGCTGGCCGACGGCGTCCAGGTCGGCGTGTGCTCCACCGGGGAGAACTCCGGCAGCGACCCGCATGGCGTCCAGAACTACGCCAGCGTCGCGAACAGCCGCGACTGGATCAAGCAGACCGCAGGCGTCTGACCGGAAGACCGCCTCCCGGCCCGCCGCCCCCTCGTCGGCGAGCCGGGAGGCGGCACCGGGACGGCCGGAGTCCGGCCGACCCGTCAGGACTACCGGAAAATTCTCAGAATTCCCTCAGCGCGTCAGCCGATGCCGATCTGGCGGTAGAGGGTCTGGTTGTCCCAGAACAGGAACTCCTCGTCCATCGTGCCGCGCCGGTTCCAGATGGCGTGCCCAGCATGACGCCGGTGACCGCGTCAGCTCGTTCTTCGCGACCTCGAACGGAATGCACTGCGGAGCAGCACCGGCTAACGGCCCGTCAGCGCAGGTCCATCCCCAGATCCAGCGCGGGTGACGAATGCGTCAACCCACCCACCGAGAGGTAGTCCACACCGGTCGAGGCGTACGCCCGCGCGCGGTCGAGCGTCAGCCCGCCCGACGATTCGAGCCGCGTCTTCGGCGACACCTCGTCCCGCCGCGCGACCGCCGTTACGCATTCCTCCGGCGTGAAGTTGTCCAGCAGCACCTCGTCCGCGCCCGCGGCGAGAGCCTCCTCCAGCTGCACCAGGTCGTCGACCTCGACCTCGCACGGCAGCTGCGGCGCGTGTTCCCGCGCGGCCGCCAGCGCCGCCGTCACCGAACCCGCGGCGACCACGTGGTTGTCCTTGATCAGCACCGCGTCGCCGAGCCCCATCCGGTGGTTCACGCCGCCACCGCACCGCACCGCGTACTTCTGCAGCAACCGCAACCCGGGCGTCGTCTTGCGCGAATCCCGTACCGCAGCACCGGTTCCCGCGATCGCGGACACCCACGCCGCCGTCGCCGTCGCAACCCCGGACAGCTGGCACAGCAGGTTCAACGCCGTCCGCTCGGCGGTCAGCAATCCCCGCACCAGGCCGCGGAGCACGAGCACCGGCTCCCCCGCGACCGCGCGCGCACCGTCCTCGCGGATCGACACCACCTCGTAGTCGTCGCCCAGCACCTCGTCGAACACCGCCAGCGCCACCGGCACTCCGGCGACCACCCCGGCGACGCGCGGCGTCAGCTCGGCCACCGCCCGCGCACCGGCCGGAACCGTCGACGCCGTGGTGGCATCCGGCCCGTACCGCAAATCCTCTTCCAGCGCAGTGGTCACCACGCGCCGCACGTCGGCCAGGTCCAGCCCGGCCGCCGTCAACGCGCGCCCGACCGGCGCCGAGAACTCCCCGCTCATGCCACTCCTTCCAGCGACGCCGCCTCGGCCAGCACCGGCTGCCCCGACGGGCTCAGCCGGATCACCTGGCTCCGGCGCCACCTGTTCTCGTCCCGTTCCGGGAAGTCCGACCGCACGTGACAGCCTCGCGATTCCGTCCGCAGCGCAGCCGCCGAAAGCATTGCCTGCGCCACCAAGGTAAGTGCCGCGTCCTCGACGGCCTTGTGCGTCCACAACGGACTGTCCTGAGTGGACAAATCGAGCACCGACCCGGCGGCGGCGAGGCCGTCGGCGTCCCGCCCGATGGCCGCGTACCGGCTCATCACCCGTTGCAGCGCATCACGTTCCGCCGCAGGCGCCGACGTCCGCTCCGGCAACCGGCCCCGCGACGGGTCCGGCAGCAGCCCGGCGGCAAGGTCCGCAGCCACGGCCTCGGCCGCCCGCTGCCCCACCACCAGACCTTCGAGCAAACTGTTGGACGCCAACCGGTTCGCCCCGTGCAGACCGGTACGAGCCACCTCACCCGCCGCGTACAGCCCGCGCACAGTCGACCGTCCGTCCGCAGTGGTCACCACACCGCCGCACGAGAAATGCGCGGCAGGCGTGACCGGGATGCCGTCCACCGCCGGGTCGATCCCCAGCGCCTGACATGCCGCGTACACCGTGGGGAACCGCTTCGCGAAGCCGGGAATTCCTGTGGCGTCAAGGAAAACGTGGTCGTCGATCCCGCCCGGCGCCAGCGCCTGCCGCCGGGTGATCGCCGCTGCGACAACGTCACGCGGAGCCAGGTCACCCAGCGGATGTACGCCCGCCATCACCGAGGCGCCAGCGCCGTCGACCAGTGTTCCACCCTCGCCGCGCACCGCCTCGGTGACGAGCGGACACCGCCCTCGCGCGCCCGGCGTGAACAGGACCGTGGGGTGGAACTGCAGGAACTCGATGTCCGCGACCGTCGCCCCGGCCCGCAGCGCGAGCGCCAGCCCGTCACCGGTCGCGATCTCGGGATTGGACGTCGCCTGGTACAGCTGCCCGATCCCGCCGCTGGCCAGCACCACCGCGGACGCCCGGACGACTCCCGGTACGCCATTGCGGTCGAGCACCGTCACGCCGGACACCTCGCCAGCGGGCGTCCGCAGCGCGTCGACGGCAATGTGGTGCTCCAGCACTGGAATCCGCCGCTCCCCGGCCTGCGCGACCAGAGTGCGCTCGACCTCCGCGCCGGTCGCGTCGCCGCCCGCGTGGATCACGCGGAACGCGCTGTGCCCGCCCTCACGGGTCCGCGACAGGCCGCCGGACTCGTGGTCGAACACCGCACCGTTGGCGCGCAACGCGTTCACCGCCGCCGGACCGCCGAGAAGGATCGACCGCACGGCGTCCTCATCGCAGAGCCCGGCCCCGGCGGTGAGAGTGTCCGCCGTGTGTTTCTCGACGGTGTCGTCCGCGTCGCGTTCGCCGTCGAGCACCACGGCGACGCCGCCCTGTGCCCAGCGGGTGTTGCCGTCCGCGACCGCCGCCTTGGTGACCACCAGGACGTGCAACCCGAGCTCACGGGCCCGCAGCGCCGCGGTTAACCCGGCGACGCCGCTGCCGATCACGACCAGGTCGGCGCGCGCCTCCCAGCGTGGGCACAGCGGGGTTTTCGCCTGTTGGTCATTAACCGGGCCGGTCATTCCCCACCGCCGGGCTGCCCAATCTCGATCATCCGCTGCACCGACGCGCGGGCCCGGGCCGCCGTTTCCGCGTCCACGTGCACCTCGTCGGCTCCCTCGGTGAGGCACCGCAGCAGCGCGGCGGGGGTGATCATCTTCATGTACCGGCACGACGCCCGGTCGTTCACCGCGCGGAAGTCGATCTCCGGCGCGGCCTTGCGCAGCTGGTGGATCATGCCGATCTCGGTGGCCACCAGCACCGACCGCGCCTTCGTGTCGCGCGCCGCGTGCACCATGTCGCCGGTGGACAGGATCTTCACCCGCTCCGGGGCCACCGCGCCCTCGCCCGCCAGGTACAGCGCCGACGTCGCGCACCCGCATTCGGGGTGGATGAACAGGTCCGCGTCCGGGTCCTCCTCGGCGCGCGCGGCCAGCTCGGCGCCGTTGATGCCCGCGTGCACGTGGCACTCTCCGGCCCACACGTGCACGTTGTCCCGCCCGGTGACGCGCTTGACGTGCGCGCCGAGGAACTGGTCGGGCAGGAACAAAACCTCCTGGTCAGCCGGGATCGAGGCGACCACGTCGACCGCGTTCGACGACGTGCAGCAGATGTCGGTCTCGGCCTTCACCTCGGCCGTGGTGTTGACGTAGGAGACCACGACCGCGCCCGGGTGCTCGGCCTTCCAGGCGCGCAGCTGCTCGCCGGTGATGGAATCGGCGAGCGAGCAGCCGGCCCGCGCGTCGGGGATCAGCACCGTCTTCTCCGGCGCGAGGATCTTCGCCGTCTCGGCCATGAAGTGCACGCCGCAGAAGACGATCGTGGACGCGTCACTGTTCGCCGCGATCCGGCTGAGCGCGAGGGAGTCGCCGGTGAAGTCGGCGATGTCCTGGATCTCCGGGACCTGGTAGTTGTGCGCGAGCAGCACCGCGTCGCGTTTCGTGGCGAGCTCCCGTACCCGCGCCGCCCAGTCCGCGTCCGCCTCGACCCCGCCGTAAGGAGTCAGGTCCGCATCAAGCGTGGTGGTCATGTCGTGGCCCTCTCGAACTTCACCGACCTCGGGACCGGGTCTGCCCCCGGTTCCGCTCCGCCTGGTTTTCGCCTTATAATCGAAAACCGTGCGAAGTCATCTTAACACCAGGGCCCCCCTCGCCCACGAGGTTCTGGCAGCAGTCCTTCAAGTGCGCTCGGACACACTGCGCGTGCTGCTGTGGCGCAGAGCACTCGACCCGCACCTGGGCCGCTGGTCGCTGCCCGGCGGCCGGTTGCGCCCGGACGAGGACGTCGAGACCTCGATCCGGCGCCAGCTCGCGGAGAAGGTCGACGTCCGCCAGCTCAAGCACGTCGAGCAGCTTTCGGTGTTCAGCGCGCCGGACCGGGTGCCGGGCCCACGGGTCGTGGCGACCGCCTTCCTCGGCCTGGTCCCCTCCGACGTCGACCCGGCGGTCCCGGAGGACACCGAATGGCACGACGTGGACGCATTGCCCCGCACGGCGTTCGACCACGAGGCGATCGTGCTGCGCGCCCGCGACCGGCTGCGGTCCAAGCTGAGCTACACCAACCTGGGCTTCGCACTGGCCCCGGAAGAGTTCACGGTTTCCGCGCTGCGCGGGCTGTATTCCGCGGCGCTGGGGTACAAGGTGTCGGCCACCAACCTGCAACGCGTACTGCAGCGGCGCGGCCTGCTCGTCCCCACCGGGCACACGACCACCCCAGGCCGGGCAGGCGGCCGTCCCGCGGCGCTGTTTTCCTTCGCGGGCAAGGGCATGCAAATCACCGACCCGTTCGCCGTGCTGAAACCCCCACCGGGGCGGTGACACGAACTGCGCCGCCGCGCCGGTACCCGTACCGTGGACGCGTGACCGAGCCGGAGCAGCACCCCAGCGACACGGCGACCCTGCCGTTGTTCCCGCTGCAGACCGTCCTGCTCCCGGGTACCCACCTGCCGCTGCACATCTTCGAACCGCGCTACCGGCAGCTCACCGCCGACCTGGTGAGCGGCGTGGTACCCGGCCAGGAGTTCGGCGTGGTCGCCCTGCGCGCCCCGCTCGTCCGCGAGGTCAGTGGTCTGGACCATGTGTACGGCGTGGGCTGCAGCACGGTGTTACGCGAAGCAAAACGCCTCCCCGACGGCCGCTACGACGTGGTCACCCGCGCCGCCCGCCGCTTCCTCCTGCGCGAACTCCACCCGGCAGCGGCGCCGTACCTGATGGCCGTGGTGGAATGGCTGCCGGACGACCCGGTCCCGCCATCCGCGGAAGCCACCGGCCACCAGCTGGCCGACGTAGCCCGCGCGGCCCACCAGCGCTACTGCGAAGCAGCCTGGCACGCCGACGACTGGCGAGCCCCCCACGACGACGCCGACCTGGCCGACCTGGCGTACGAACTGGCCGCAGACTGCCTCCTACCGTTGGAAGACCGCCAGCTGCTACTGGAGGAAACCCACCCCCTGCGCCGCCTGCGCATCGCCTGCCGCCTGCTGACCCGCGAGGCAGGTTTCCTGGAAACCCTCGGCGCAGTCCCCCTACCCCCCACAGAACTGGCCGGTTTCACCAAGCCCGCCGATTTGAACTGAAAGGTCCGTGAAGGCCACCTTCACGGAATCAGATTCCCTCAAGGTTCCCTTCACAGCCTTTCTTCCTCCACCACCCCAGCCGCACCCGCGCACCCAACGAGGCCGGGCACCCAGACCCGGCCCTGCACCCCGATCCGAAGCCAAAACACGGTCTGGGGTTGCTTGTCAAGGCATCTTTCCCGCCTTGACAAGCAACCCCAGACCGTCGTCACAATCAAGCTTCGGGGTGCCCCACCGCAACAATTCCCCCGAGCCGAACTCACCCCAGACGGCGACCCAAATCCTCCCGCCCATTCCAAGCAGTCATCAACGCATAGACCAAACAAGTCAGCACCGGCGCCGCCAAAACGACCCACCCGGACTCCAGCCGAGGCGCCTGCGCAATCACCGCACCCAGCGCAGGCGGCGCCTCCACCGAGTACCGGGCATTGGCAAACGCAGGCCCCATCTGCGTCCCCAGCCACGCCGCCAGCAGCGCCCCACCCACTGCAGCCACGAACACCACCGGCCCCCGCCGCTCCCGCAGGAACCACACCACCAGCCCGATCAGCAACCCGGTAGCCATCGCCAGGAACCCGAACACCGCGAGGTCGTCGAACCGGTGCCAGCTCTCGAGCTCCAGCGGCACCAACCGGCCGTCCGCGCTGATCACGCGCACCTGCTGCGGCGGCGCCAGCAACGACCACAGCCAGCCCAGCGGGATACCCAGCAGCGCAGCAGTGGACAGCACGCTCACGGCAGGCAGCAGATCGGCCTTCACCACCACCCGCGGACGCTGCGGCGGGAACAGCACCGGCACCGACCACGTGTCGGCGACCGCCGACGACCGGTGTGCCGCCTTGCCCGCGGATTCGACCACCCCGGACTCCTTCCCTGCGCGTGTGCGGACCGAGCGTAACCGGTCGCGTCCGCCCGGGTCATCCGCGGCTCGCGGTCTCCCCGTGCCTGCTGCACCGCGCGGTCCAGCCGACCGGCGTCACCTGCACCACCATCCGCCGCGCGCAGAACCGGCAGTACCGCGGCGGTTCCAGCACGGTACGCGGGTTGTGGCACGCCTCGTGGTCCTCGCCGCCGGGCGCCGGCTGTCCACAGTGGACGCAGAACGCCGGTGCGTCAGAGGCTGTCACTGAGCGCCTTCACCGGCATCTTGAGCTCCTCGAGCATCTCCAGGTCCGCGTTCGCCGGACGACCCAGATTCGTCAGGTAGTTGCCGACGATGATCGCATTGATCCCGCCCAGCATGCCCTTTTCGGCCCCGAGGTCGCCGAGTGTGAGCTCGCGTCCGCCGGCGAACCGCAGCATCGTCCGCGGCATCGCGAGCCGGAACGCCGCAATGGTGCGCAAGGCGTCGCGGCCCTCGACGATTTCGTAGTGCTCGTAAGGCGTACCGGGCTGCGGGATGAGGAAGTTCATCGGCACCTCGTGCGGGTCGAGCTCGACCAGCTGCACGGCGAACTCCGCACGCTGCTCCACCGTCTCGCCCATGCCGATGATCCCGCCGCAGCACACCTCCATGCCCGCCTCGCCGACCATCCGCAGCGTGTCCCAGCGCTCTTCCCACGTGTGCGTGGTGACGACCTCCGGGAAGTGCGAACGCGCCGTCTCGAGGTTGTGGTTGTAGCGGTGCACACCCATCTCGACCAGCTCGTCCACCTGCTCCTGCGTGAGCATGCCGAGCGAGCAGGCGATCTGGATGTCGTTGCCGTCCTCGCGAATCGCCCGCACCCCTTCGCGGACCTGCGACAGCAACCGCTGGTCCGGCCCGCGCACGGCAGCCACGATGCAGAACTCGCTCGCCCCGGTCTCCCGCGTCTGCCGGGCGGCCTTGACCAGGCCGGGGATGTCCAGCCAGGCCGACCGCACGGGCGTCGGAAAACGGCCGGACTGCGAGCAGAAGTGACAGTCCTCGGGGCAGCCGCCGGTCTTGAGGCTGATGATGCCCTCGACCTCCACCTCCGGCCCGCACCACCGCATCCGCACCTCGTGCGCGAGCTGCAGCGCGTCGGCGAGGCGGTCGTCGGGCAGCTGCAGCACCGCGAGGACCTGCTGCTCGGACAGCCCCTCCCCACGCTCGAGCACCTGCTCACGGGCGACGGCCAGAACGTCGCCGGTCGTCTGCGGGGCTGCGGTCACTTTTGACTCCTCAGTTCGCGTGAACCGTGCCATCGTGCCTGAGCCCGGGCCGGCCAGGGGTGCGAGGCTGCTCACGTCATTGCGATGCGGTTGCTTCGGCGGTGAACACCTCAGGGTCGAACTGCCCGCCGAACCAGGGCGACAACCCGGTCCGCGCCTGTTCGGCAAACGTATCGTGGTCCGCTTCACCCAGCCCTGCCGGAAGCACGCCGAGCAGCGGAGCCCCGGCCGCGACCGGCAGGTCACGCAGGTTTTCCAGCGCCGCCAGGTCCGGTTCCGCGGGCCACGACCCGATCACGACGCCGACCACGTTCAGCCCGCGCCGCGTCGCGACCTCGGCGGTGAGCGCGGTCGCGTTGAGCGTGCCGAGCCCGGCTTCGGCGACCACGACGACCGGAGCGCCGAGCGACCAAGCGACGTCGGCCAGGCCGCTGCCCTGCGGGTCGAAGCGGACCAGCAGCCCGCCCGCGCCCTCCACGAGCGTGAGGTCGTGGAGGGCGTCGAGCTCGCCGGCGGCCGCGGCGATCTCGCCGGGCCCGACGGTGGGCAGGCCGCTGCGCCGGGCCGCGGCTTCCGGCGACAGCGGATCCGGGTACCGGCGCAGCTCGCGGGTGGTGACGTCCTTGCCGACCAGCCGGACGACCTCGTCGAGGTCACCGGCCTCCCCGGGAAGCACCCCGGTCTGCGCCGGTTTCAGCACCGCGACGCGCTGTCCCTGTGCGAGGGCCAGCGCCGCGATCGCCGCCGTGGCGACCGTCTTGCCGACTCCGGTCCCGGTCCCCGTCATCACGAGCATGGTCACGGGCCATCAACATAGTCACCCGCACCACGCCCGCACCACGCGCGGCCGTGCTCAGCCGCCTGCCGGGGCTGCCGCCGGGGCACCGGCCGCCACGAAAGCGCCCGTCGCCCGGTCGGACAGGTACACCTGTGCGGCGCCGACGTCGAAGTACAGCCCGGTGAGCGCCAGCTCCCCGCGTGCCTCGGCTTCGGCCACCAGCGGGTACTCCCGCAGGTGGTCCAGCTGCTGCAGCACGTTGTGCAGGGCCAGCCGGTCCACCTCCCGGTCCGGACGGCCATCGCCAAGGGTCACCGGGCCGTCGCGATGCCTGCTCGGCTCGGCGTGCACCAGCCAGCTCGCCAGCGCGCTGTCCTTCGGCGGACCGCCGGCCAGCGCACCCATCGCCCCGCAGGAGGAATGCCCGCACACCACGATCTCCCGCACCCGCAGCACCCCGACCGCGAACTCGATCGCCGCGTTCATCGACGGGTCCGCCTGCGCGGGCGCGACGAGGTTGCCGATGTTGCGGATGGTGAAGAGGTCGCCCGGACCGGACGTGGTGATCAGGTTCGGCACGATCCGGGAATCGCCGCAGGTGATGAACAACGTGTGCGGCTGCTGGGCGTTCGCGAGATCGCTGAGCATGTCCTTGAGCAGCGGCGCGGCCCGGCGCTGGAACTCGGTCGCGCCGCGGTGCGTCCGCTGCCGTGGCACCGGCATGTCGCCCGCCTGCCACGCGGACCACGGCGCAAGCCACCGCGGTACCGCACGGGCGGCAGCGGTGCGCCGGACGGTCGGACGGCCTTCCTTGCCCTTGGCGAACCACGGATGCCCGATCTCGTCGACGGTCACCGTGCCGCCGCCTCGTTCGTGCGCCTGCTGCCAAGCGGAAAGGCTTTCGAACGCGGCGTGGTCGAGGTAGTCGGCCACCAGTTCCAGGGTGACCTTCGAGCCCGCCGGGATCGTGCCGAGCACCTTCGTGAGCCGGGGTACCGACAGGAACGTGAGCACCCCTTCGACGATCACGCGCCACTCGCCGCCGTGCTCCTCGACGTGGATGCCGGTCCACACAGTGCGGCTCAGCATCAGCAGCAACGCCAGCACGATGCCCGCAATCACACCGGTGAGCAGGTCGAACGCGACCACCCCGCCGATCGTGACGAGGTACAGCGGCAGGTCGCCGTGCCGCAGCACCTGCCGCAGGTGACCCGGGTTGACGAGCTTCGCGCCGACGTGCACGAGCAGCCCGGCGAGCGCCGCCAGCGGGATCGACCGCAGCACGCCGGCCAGCGCGACCACGAACACCAGCACCCACAAACCGTGCAGGATCGCCGACGCCCGTGTCCGCCCTCCGGCAGCGACGTTGGTGGAACTGCGCACGATCACACCGGTCACCGGCAGGCCGCCGAATGCGCCGGACACCATGTTCGCCGCGCCTTGACCGATCAGCTCGCGGTTGAGGTTGGCCCGCGGGCCGTTCTGCAGCTTGTCGACCGCGACCGCGGACAGCAGGCTCTCGACGCTCGCGATCAGCGCAATGGTGATCGCCGCGACCGCGATCTGGGCCCAGCCACCGTCCGGCAGCTGCGGCGTGAACCGGATCTGCAGCAGGTCACCGGGCAGTTCGACGCGCGGCAGCGTCAGCCCGGCCACCACCGAGACGACCGTCGCGACCGCGATGGCCGCCAGCGGACCCGGGATCTTCCGGACAACACTCGGCAGCTTCGGCCACACCAGCAGGATCGCGAGCGTGAGCAGGCCGATCATCGCGGCCGCACCGTGGTGCTCGACGATCTGCCCGGGCAGGCGGGTGATGTTCTCCAGCGCGGAACTCTGCGCCTTCCCCCCGAGCATGACGTGCAGCTGCCCGAGAACGATCGTCACCCCGATCCCGGCAAGCATCCCGTGCACGATCGCGGGCGAAATGGCCAGCGCCGCACGCGCAACGCGGCTCAGCCCGAACAGGATCTGCAGCGCCCCGGCGAGCACGGTGATGAGGCAGGTGACGGCCCACCCGAAGGTGGTGATCGTCTCGGCCATGAGCACGGTAAGCCCGGCCGCAGGCCCACTGACCTGCAGCGGAGACCCCCCGAGCGCCCCGGCGACGACCCCACCGACAACGGCCGCAATCAACCCGGCGACGATCGGCGCCCCGGAAGCAAGCGCAATCCCGAGCGAAAGCGGCACGGCAACAAGGAAAACCACGAGCGAGGCGGGCACGTCGTGGCGAAGCACGGCAAGTCGTCTCATGTTCACCAGGCAACCCGAGAGTACGTGAAATGTCCGCTATGCCCCACTCGATAGAGTGGATCTTTATTGCCAAAGCCACGATCGGTGTGCGCCGATGGGCCAGGTGCGGTATGGGGAGCGGCTCCGCGGCCGAGCACACCAGAGTCGGAGTGCGGCGCGGTTCGCCGAGTTTGGGGCGACGGGGCAGCGGTTGGCTTGGGTCGCAAGGTTCGCACGTTTTGCGACAGTGCGGCTTCGGTTCGCACGGGTCGCGTCGCCGAGACCTCGGTTCGCGCGGTGCGTGATTGCGCGGCTTCGGTTCGCACGGATCGCATCACCGGGACCACGGTTCGCGCAGATCGCAACGCTGATGCTTCGGCTCGCGCGGGTCGCGCCACCGGGATTTCACTTCGCGCAAGTCGCGACACTGCCGCTTCGGTTCGCGCAGGTCGCCGCACGGGGGTTTGGGCTGACGTGGTTCGGGCACTTCGCGCCGACGGCGCCGCGGTTGGCGCACCTCGGAACGGCAACGGGGCGGTTCGCGCACCTCGGAAGGCTGCTGCGGTCCACCTGCCCCGCGGAAGGGCCGCGGCGCGGCGCGGCGGGGACGTTCGCCGGTCGCCCACGCGGGCGGACTCGGCCGGTTGCGACGACGGAGGTCCGGTGTCGTGTTCTCCGTGGATGAGTTCGATCATGGGACCAGGAAAGCGTAAAACGTCCAAAAAGTCCGCTACGTGAATCTTTCTCGGATCGCGAAGCGCCTGGTCGCGCTGCCGACCGTACCCGATTTTCCCCAGAAACCGGGCCAAATTCACCAAAAGCGACGAGTCCGGCGGATCAGGCCTTCTCCGCCGCAGCTCGCATGGCTGCCGTGATCAGTGCCACGTCGGCGTCGGTGCTGACGTACGGCGGCATCGCGTAGATCAGGTCGCGGAAGGGGCGCAGCCACGCGCCCTCGGCAGTCACCACCTCGGTCGCGACGCCCAGGTCCACCTCGTGGTCCAGCTGCAGCACGCCGATCGCACCCAGCACTCGCACGTCGACCACGTGCGGGAGCTCCCGCGCCGGCTCCAGGCCGCGGCGCAGGGCCGCCTCGATCCGGGCGACGTCGGCCTGCCACCGGCCCTCCGCAAGCAGCCCGAGCGACGCATTCGCGACGGCCGACGCCAGCGGGTTGCCCATGAACGTCGGTCCGTGGGCGAGCACCGGCAGCTCGCCGCGGGTGATGCCGTCGGCGATTTCGAGCGTACACAGCGCCGCGGCCATCGTGAGGTAACCGCCGGTGAGCGCCTTGCCGACGCACAGGACGTCGGGCGTGACCCCGGCGTGCTCAGCCGCGAAAAGCCTTCCGGTGCGGCCGAATCCGGTGGCGATCTCGTCGAAAACCAGCAGGACGTCGTGCTCGCGGGTCAGCTCGCGCAGCGCACGCAGGTACCCGGGATGGTGGAACCGCATCCCCCCGGCCCCCTGCACGACCGGTTCGACGATCACCGCCGCGAGCTCGTCCGCATGCCGTTCCAGCGCGACGGCCAGTTCGTCCACATAGGACTGATCGACCGGCGCCCCGAACCCGGCAGGCGGCATCGGCACGAACACCTGCTCCGGCAACACCCCGCGCCACAACGAATGCATGCCACCGTCGGGGTCGCAGACGCTCATCGGCGTGAAGGTGTCGCCGTGGTACCCGCCGCGCCAGGTGAGCAGCCGCCGTTTGCCCGGCAGCCCGCGGGAACGCTGGTACTGCAAGCACATCTTCACCGCGACCTCGACCGACACCGACCCCGAATCACACAGGAAGACGTGCTCGAGCCCGTCCGGCGTGATGTCGACGAGCGTTTTCGCCAGCGTGATCGCCGGTTCGTGCGTAAGCCCGCCGAACATGACGTGACTCATCCGCCCGGCCTGGCCGGCAAGCGCCGCGTCGAGCACCGGATGCCGGTAGCCATGGATCGCCGCCCACCACGACGACATGCCGTCGACGAGTTCCCGGCCATCCGCCAGCCGCAACCGCACCCCACTCGCCTCAGCGACAAGCAACGGCGACACCCGGCCCGGCATCGGCGCGTAGGGATGCCACACGTGAGCGGCATCGAGGGCAAGAAGATCGACAGCACTGGGATCCACCCGCCGACCCTAACCGCGCACCACGGGGCTCCGCTTGTGACGGCTGCTACCCACTGGTGAACGGCACCAGCCTGACGGCTGTGACCCCACCGCTTGACCGCACCCGCCTCACGGCTGCCACCGACCGCTGCACACACGCCCACCAGCGACACCGGCCTGACAGCTACCACCCGCCGCAAATCGACACCCGACCCGCCGGGGCGCCACCCACCACCACGGCGCGCGCCCCCGGGCCGCACCGCTCCGCGGCTGCCACTCACCGCCGAGGCACACACTCCTCAACCACACCGGCCCACGGCTTCCACCCATCGTCGAACCGCACCGGCGTCACGACCTGTGACCGCCGCCGAGCCACACAACCGTCACTCCTCCGCGATCCGCACCGGCAACGAACCGACCCGCCGTGAGCCACAACCGGCGACGCCCAAACCGCGACCGTCGCGCGACCGCACCCGGCAGCAGCCGACCCGCGACCACCACGCGACCACACCCGGCAGCAGCCGACCCACGACCACACCGGCAACGACCGACCTCTACCCGCCGCGCGACCCCATCAGCAACGACCACTACCCGCCATGGGCTCGCACCGGCACCGGCCGCTATCCGCCGTGTGGGTCGTACCGGCACCGACATCTACCCGCCGTGTGGTCGTACCGGTAGCTCGACAAGCCCGTGAACGAGCGAACTCGGCCGGTAAGACACCTCCTCCTCCGCCACCGCCAGGCTCAGCTGCGGGAACCGCCGCAGCAGCGAGCCCAGCGCGATCTCCGCCTCGAGCCGCGCCAGTGGCGCGCCGACGCAGTAGTGGATTCCGTGGCCGAACGCGAGGTGTCCGCCTGGCGGGCGGGTGACGTCGAGTTCTGCCGCGTCGGGGAAGCGGCTTTCGTCCCGGTTTGCCGACAGCAGGGAGATGTGCACGAACTCGCCCGCCGGAATCGTGACTCCGTCTGCCTCGACGTCCTCGACCGTGAAGCGCACGGTGGCGATGTTGATCGGCCCGTCGAACCGGAGGAATTCCTCCACCGCGCCGGGCAGCAGGCTCGGATCCGCGCGCAGTTTTGCCGCCTGCTCCGGCGCGCGCAGCAAGGCGAACGCGGCGTTGCCGATGAGGTTCACCGTGGTCTCGTGCCCGGCGACCAGCAGCAGGAACGCCATCGACACCAGCTCGTCCTCGCTGAGCGAGTCGCCTTCGTCGGTGGCGTGCACGAGATCGGACAGCAGATCCTCACCCGGTTCGGTGCGTTTGCCCGCGACCAGCTGCTGCAGATACGCGTGCATGCTCATCGCCGCGTTACGGGTGGCCTCTTCCCCGCTCACCGACAGCAGGGTGTGCGACCAGCCGGAGAACTCGCCCCGGTCGTCCGGACGCACGCCGAGCAGTTCGCAGATCACCGTGATCGGCAACGGTTCGGCGAAGGCCTCGATGAGGTCGACCTGCTCGTGCCGCGCCATCTCGTCCAGCAGTTCGCCGGTGATCTCCTCGATCCGCGGCCGCAGCCGCGCGACCGTACGACTGGTGAACGCCTTGTTGACCAGCTTGCGCAGCCGCGTGTGGACCGGCGGGTCGCTGTTCAGCATGTGCCCGCCGAACAGCCTTCCTGCCTCCAGGATCGCGCCGCCCGCCTTCTCGGCCATCAGCCGGTAGGCGCCGGCGCTGTCTTTGCTCAGCCGCGGTTCGCCGAGCAGCACCCGCGCCTCGTCATACCCGCTGACGAGGTACGACGGCACCCCACGGGTCGATCGGATCGGGCACACCGAACCGGCTTCCCGCCGCTCGGCGAGCCAATGATGCGTCTGCTGCCACAGCTCTTCGTCCGCGACAGGCGTTTCTTCCCTGCTCAACCCAGCCCCCCTGGTGCAGTTTCCGGATCAGCGCTCGGCCAATGCCGCCTCGATGCGTTCGACCACCTGTTTCCAGTATGCCCGCTGTTCGGCACGTTCCGCCGCGTCCGCGAGCCACTCCTGGTGGATCTTCAGTGTGCTGCGTTTTCCCTGGTCCACCACCGTGATCTGCAGCGTGGAGTCGTGGTCCCAGTCCTTCGGGCGCCAGGTGAGCCGCACCCGCGTGCCCTCGTGGAAGCTGCGGACCTCGCCCGTGGTGCCGCTTTCCGTCTCGTACCCCGCGCCGCGTTCGCGGGGCAGCTCGACGCCAGGGCCGAGCCAGATCTCCAGCCCCTCGCCCGTCACGAACTCCCACACCCGGCCGCCCGGGTACGGCAGCGTGCGGGAAACGCCTATCTCCCAACCACTCTGCGCGGTCTTGCCCACCTCATTGGCCATACCGTCATCATGGCATCGGGCACCGACAAAAACCGGTGCGGGATCATGCGGACGTGCGCTACCGCCCGATCACTCCCGCCGCGCTCACCGCCGAGCTGACCGAGCGCATCGCCGCGCTCACCCACCGCCGCCGGATTGCCGTGGGCATCGACGGCGCAGACGGCGCGACGGGCACCGCTGAACTCGCAGACGCGCTGGTCGACCCGCTGCGACTGCTCGGCCGCGCGACCCTCCGCGTGCCCGCCGGTGGCTTTCTGCGTCCCGCGTCACTGCGTTTCGAGCACGGCAAACAGAATCCGGACGCGCGCTACACCGAGTGGCTCGACCTCGGCGGCCTGCGCCGGGAGGTCCTGGACCCGCTCGCCGACGACGGCTCCGGCCAGGTGCTGCCCGCGTTGTGGGACCCCCAACGCGACCGCGCGACCAGGCTGCCGCGCGTCCCGGTCCCGGACGGCGGCGTGGTCCTGGTCGACGGCGAATTCCTGCTCGGCGCCGGGCTGGCGTTCGATTTCGTGGTGCACCTGTGGCTTTCGCCCGCCGCATTGCGCCGCCGGGTCCCCGAGGAATGGGCCCTTCCGGCGTACGAGCGTTACGAAACCGAGGTCGATCCCAGCGCGCTCGCCGACGTCGTGGTCCGCGTCGACGATCCGCGGCATCCGGCCGTTTACGAGCCCTGACCGGTCAGCGCACAGCCGCCACCGGATCGCCGTCCAGGAGCTTCGAAAGCCGTTGCGCCATCGTGTCCCAACGCCAGTTTTCGGATACCCACGACCGGCCGGCCTCGCCCATCCGCCGGGCGCGGACCGGATCGGACAGCAGGGCGACCAGGGTGTCGGCCAGCTGCGTGACGTCCCGGCCGTCGACGACGTGACCGGTCACCTCGTCCAGCACCGCCTCCGGCGCCCCGCCCGAGGTGCCCGCGACCACCGGCAGGCCGGTCGCCGACGCCTCGAGGTAGACGATGCCGAGGCCTTCCACGTCGAGCCCCTTGCCACGGGTGCGCGCCGGCATCGCGAAAACGTCACCGGCGTTGTAGTGCGCGGGGAGTTCGTCCCACGGCACTGAACCGGTGAAAACGACGTCGTCGGCCACGCCGAGCGCGGTGGCCAGCTGGGTCAGGCGCTTGCGGTACGGACCCCCGCCGACCAGCAGCAAGGCCGCGCCGGGCACACGCTCGCGGATCGTCGGCAACGCGTGGATGAGCAGGTCCTGGCCCTTGCGCGGGACCAGGCGGGAAACGCATACGACGGTCGGCCGCTCCCCCAGCCCATGCCGGGTACGGATTTCCTCGCGACCGGCTGGGTCCGGCGCGAAAATCGTCGTGTCGACTCCGCTCGGCAGCATTTCCAACCCAGCGTGCGGTCCGAAGGCCGCGGCGAACCGGCGGCGCGTGTACTTGCTGACGTACGTGACGACGTCCACCGTCTCGCCGATGCGCCGCAACGCCTGCCTCGAACCCGGCAGCATCGACCAGCCCACCTCGTGGCCGTGCGTGGACGCGACGACCCGGCACGCGCCCGTCTGCCGCAGCGGGTGTCCCAGCAACGCGAGCGGGGCCGCCGCGCCGAACCACACGGCCTCGCAGCCACGGGACCGCATGATCTGCTTCGCGCGGCGCAGCACGTCCGGGGTGGGCAGCATCAGCGACGTCGGGTGCCGGACCACTTCGAACGGCGCCGCCGCGTCGAACTCGCCGTGCGAACCGCTGGCGCCTTCCCAGGACGGCGCATAGACGACGAGGTCGTCCGCGGGCAGCCGGGTGGCCAGCGAGTTGAGGTAGTTCTGGATGCCCCCGGGGCGCGGCGGGAAGTCGTTCGTCACGAGCAGGGTCCTGAGCACCCCCGCAGGCTACCGACGGGCCCGCAGACGACACCGGGGCGGCACCGCGTCATGCGGTACCGCCCCGGGCGGAGGGATGCTCGGTCAGGAGACCCGGCGGGCGCCCACGTACTGGCTCTGCAGCGGCGAGATCTTCACGACGTCACCACTCGTCGGCGCGTGCACCATCTTGCCGTCGCCGATGTACATGCCGACGTGCGAGACCGGCGAGTAGTAGAACACCAGGTCACCGGGCTGCAGCTGGCTGCGGGACACCGCGGTGCCGAAGGTGCTCTGCTCACGGCTCGAGCGCGGCAGCGAGATCCCGGCCTGCCGGTAGGCCCACTGCATGAGACCGGAGCAGTCGAACGAATCCGGGCCGGTGGCGCCCCACACGTACGGCTTGCCCAGCTTGCCGAGCGCGGCGTCGATTGCCTGCTGCGCCTGCGGGCCGGGGGCCTTGACGTTGGGGATGTCGCCGCCGGTGTCCTTCTGCAGCTTCCGGTCACCCTGGCTCAGCGCCGGCTCGGTGCGCTTGAGCTCGTCGATCTGGTCCTTGAGCGTCTTCTGCTTGGCCTTGATGTCCTCGGTGAGCTTCGCCGCGGCGTCGCGGGCAGCGGTGGCCCGCTGTGCGGCGTCGGCGGCCAGCTTCTCGGCATCCTGGGCCTGCTTGACCGCGCCGGAGAGCTTCTCGAGCGCAGCCGCCTTCTCCGACGCGATCTGGTCCAGCGCCGACGAACGGTCAAGGAACTCCTGCGTGGACGTGCCCGCCAGCAGCGCGGACAGCTTGTTCATCTGCACGCCGGACAGGAACGACGCGTTGGCGAACCGGTCGACGTCGACCTTGTACTTCTTCTCGTTCGCGGCGGCCTCACCGGCGAGATTGTGGGCATTGGCCGTGTCGCCGTCGGCTTTGTCGAGGTCCTTCTGCCGCGCGGACTGGTCGTCCTGCGCCTTGAGGAGGTCCTCGTTCGCCTTCTCGGCCTGTGCCGCGAGGTCACGGTACTTGGCCAGAGCGTCCGAACCGGAGTCCGGCGGGGTCTGGAGGGCGGGGATGGGGGAGGCGATGGCGGTGGCGGTGGGCTGCGCCACGGTGACGACTGCGATCACCGACGCCGCCGCGAGGGCACCTGACACCACGCGCTTCACTGGATGCGACTGCACGGTCGCGCGGGTCTCCTTTGCTGTCGGGCCGCCGTGGCCGGAACCGCGAGGTGGAAGAGGTCGGGGGCCCTCTTCGCGCACTCCGCCCGCCCACGTTCCGGCCGTCCTTCACTGCAACAGCTTTCCCGCACGCGGTGTGGTTCCGATCCTGACTCCCCGACAAAGCCGAACCGGCGGCGATCCCGCGTCGCCGTCGTCCGACGGCTGCCTGGCGCGAGATCTCGGCCAGGTTACGAAAAGACCGTCGGCGAGTCCACCGGGACCCCCGTAAAAACTCTCCGTAGTCCCGCGAAACACCATCGGACCAGCACGGGAGCTAAGTGTGACGTAGGTCATACGCTGCGCCTTCGTTTCGCGTCTCCTTCGCTACAGACCGTTCATCGCACGTATCCGACCGCTCGGCGAGTCAGTGTCACCCACTTGTGTCACGCCGACTTACTGTCGGACGCCGGAACCAGCCGCAGCCGAGGCACCATCCCCGCCTCGGCGAGCGCATCGACGGCGCGCCGCTCGTCGGCATCCCAGACGACGCCGACGGGCGGCCCGAGCAGGACGCTGACGACGCAGTCATGGCAAGCCACCCCGCGCACGACACACCGATCACAGTCGACGACGAGGGTGTCGATGTCCTCGGGTGCGAGGTCGAGGGCTCCGGCGGGCCGCCGCTCGCGGGTGCCGGATCCGGGGTGCGCGCCGGGTTGCGGGGTGGGAGCGGAGCCGCCGAGCGTGCTGGGGTCTCGCCGTGTCGTGTCACCGGGTCGGCGGTGATCGTTGGGGGTGCTGGGTTTTCGGGGGTTCTCGGGGGCTCGGCTGTGGATTGGTCCTCGGGGCCGGGAAGTGGCTGGTGTCACTGGCGTGGGAAGAGTCACCGCTGAGGCTGCTCCATTGGGGTGCACGGCGCTCTCCGGTGGCGCCGCGTCTGGGCGCTCTGCGTTCTCTGGCGTCAGTGCACCTGGGCGCCATTCGCTATCCGGAGCCACTGCGTCTGGGCGGCCTGTGGTCTCCGGTCGCGCCGCGTACGGGCGCTCTGCGTTCTCTGACGTCAGAGAACCTAGGCGCCATTCGCTATCCGGGGCTACTGCGTCTGGGCGGCCTGTGGTCTCCGAAGCCAGTGCATCTGGGCGGCCGGTGCTCTCCGGTCGCGCCGCGTACGGGCGCTCTGCGTTCTGTGGCGTCAGAGCACCTGGGCGCCACGCGTTCTCTGACGTCAGAGCACCTGGGCGCCATTCGTTATCCGGCGCCACTGCGCCGGGGCGGTCAGCTCGGTCCGGCGCCGCATCCGGAAGCCGGTCCGGCGCCAACCTGCCCGAGTGCCCTGCCCGATCCGGGGTCGGTGCGCCTGGGCGCCATTCGTTATCCGGAGCCACTACGCCGGACCGGTCAGCCCCGTCCAGCGCCACCGCATCCGGGAACCCGTCCGGCGGCACCCCGCCCGAGTGCGCTGCGCTGTCCGGCACCACCGCGCCTAAGCGCCACTCGTGATCCGGCGTCACCGAATCCGAATGCCCTGCCCGATCCGGCGGACGCGACCGTCCCCGTTCCTCCCGATCCTCACCAGCACGGAACCCCGGCCCAGGCCGTTCCCGAGAACCGGCACCACGATCCCGTCGCTCCGGCGATCCCGTGCCGAACCCCGCTCCGGCCAAGCCTCCACCAGCCGAACCCGGCGTTCCCAGCCCGGCCACGCCTGCGCTGTTCTCCTCCATCGGGCACACCTTCCGTTGCTCCAACCGCCGCCCGGATCGGGTCCGGGTGGCATCTCTTGATCGCAACGGTAGGAAGCACCACCGACAATTTCGGCGGTTCGCACCCGCGGGACGGGTCAGACTCGACCCAATCGGGTGACGAGCACCGCCGACGGGGAGGGGTGGGCGCCTGCCGCGCGGACGGAGTCCGCGACTGCCCGGTCCGAGGTCGCGACCACCATCGGGCGGCCCTTGGGCTCGGCGGCGACCAGGGAGCGGATCACGTCGTCGGCCAGGACTCCGCGGTCCGAGAACAGCACGCGCACCCCGCGGGGCACCGCGGCCGGGACGGAGAGCACGCCGGCGCCGTCGAACACCACGGTGACCTCCGCCGACGTCCTCGCGGCCAGTGCGGACAGCTGGTGCACCAGCCGGTCGCGCTGGTCGGCCAGGGCCAGCTCCGGGTATCCCGTTTTGGTGACGTTGTAGCCGTCGACGATGAGGTGGACGTTCGGCAGCGCCAGGTAGCGGTCGAGCGCGGTGACGTCCCGGATCCGGTCGCCGGGGCCGAGGCCGGACCGGGTGCCGCTGATCATGTCGGCCGGACGCGCGCCGCGGTCGCCCAGAGCGAGTTCGCGGCGCAGGCCGTGTACGGCGCCGTCGATAGTGTCGACGAGCAGCGCCAGCCGGACTTCGTCGGCTTCTCTGGCTTCGCGCGCCGACTGACGCGCCATCTCCGCGTCTGCGACCGCGCGCTCGGCACGGGTCCGTTCTGCCGCGACGCGTCGACGTTCCCGTTCAAGCTGCGCGTTCAACGCCTCAATCTCACGTTCGCGCGCCGTGCCGCCTTCGGCCAGCTCGGCGCGCGCGGCCTCTGCTGCGTCCTTCGCCTGCCGCAGCTGTACGCCTTGGTCACGCAACCTGCGAAGCAGCTTCTCGACCTCCGCCTCACGTTCGCCCCGCACGCTCTCCACCGAACCGCGCGCTTCTTCCAGCGCCGCGCGCAACTCGACGACCTCAGCCTCAAGCCGCTGGTTCCGCGCGAGCGCTGCGTCGCGTTCCGCGCGTAACGCTGTCTCCTCGGCGTTCTTCGCGACGAGCCGTACGCGCCCAGCCGCGCCGGACTCGCCGAGCAGGACCGCGGCGGCAGCGGCCGCGACGGAGTCCGCGACGTTCGGGTCCAAGGCGTCGGTGCGATGCTCGCGCAGCCACTCCAGGACAGCCGTGCGGAATTGGGACGAATCGCCCAGCGCGGTGAGCAACGCAGTACCGCCGAGCTTCGCGCGTTTGGCCGGGGCGAACTTCGCGACCGGCCGCAGCTGGCGGGGCACGTCGGAGAGGGACAGCTTCGCGACCGCAGCCGCCGCGAGCTCGGCAATCCGCTCACGGACCGCCTCGGGCAGGCCCGTCCACGACGCCGGTTCGGGCGCCGCCGCTTCCTCCGGAGCCCGCGCCGGAACCACCGAGGGGCCGACGGCCTCCTCGGCTTCTTCCGGTTCGACGGGCTGGGGCTGCATTGGTCCAGGGTAGGCCCCGGCGGGGGATCCCGCGCCGCACCGGGCCGGTTCCGCTGGTCACCCCCGCTCCGGCGACGGTTTCCGCAGCTTGGGACCCGGGTGACGGGATTTGGCGGTGGGCGGGGTGGGGTCCATCGGCTGGGGTGCGCCTGCGCCGGATCACCGGCCGCTTCCTGCGCCTCGGGGACTCACACACCAGGAATTGCCTGTGGACGGGCGTTTCGCGCCAATCGCAGAGGTGGCCCAGCGCTGATCATCTGTCGGGACACCCCCACAACGAGGACTGCCGGTAGACGAGGTTTCGCACCCGACGGGATGCGCCTGGATCGCCGATGCCACTCAAGACTGCCGCGACGGGATGGTCGGCGAGATCCGGTGACCCGGGTTCCATGCCACCCAGCCACGGATTGGCCGCCGACAGAGGTTCGCCATGGCATTCGGGCGCTTTGGGGCGCCTACCGGCGAGACCGCCGGAGACGACGCCTCACGGAAACGGCCCGCCGGGATCACCTCAGCGTCCGCATGCCCCGGAGCGACCGGCGGATCGTCCGTGTGCGGATCCCACGACGATTGCCGCCAGCGCCTCACCAGCCCCGCCTACCCCACCCAAAGCATCCGTCACCACTCCTCCCCCACCCGTCTCACCTGCAACAACGCTCCGTTGCCCCGAGATTGTCGGTCCCCCGTTCTACTGTGCGCGATCATGGAGACCCGGCAGGCGCAGCTGGCGTTCGACGAGCTCGGCACCCCGTTGCGGGACACCACGTTCGTCGTGTTCGATCTCGAGACCACCGGGACCAAGGCGGGGCCGGACGGGATCACCGAGATCGGGGCGGTCAAGGTCCGTGGCGGGGAGGTGCTCGGCGAGTTCGCGACGCTCGTCAACCCGGGGGCACCGATTCCGCCGCAGATCGTCGAGCTCACCGGGATCACCCAGGCGATGGTCTACGACGCACCGCGGATCGAGCGGGTGCTGCCGGCGTTTCTGGAGTTCATCGCAGGAGCCGTGCTGGTCGCGCACAACTCCGGCTTCGACACCACGTTCATGAAAGCCGCCTGCGACGGGCACGGGTACGTCTGGCCGCGCGCGACGGTCATCTGCACCGTCAAGCTCGCGCGCCGCGTCATTCCGCGCGAAGAAGCCCGCAGCTACCGCCTCTCGACGCTGTCCATGCTGCTCGGCTCTCGCACCCGGCCGACGCACCGGGCGCTCGACGACGCCCGCGCCACGGTCGACGTCCTGCAGGCGCTGCTGGAGCGGGTCGGCAATCTGGGGGTGCACACGGTCGAGGAGCTGGTCGACTACCTCCCCGACGTAACGCCGACGCAGCGACGCAAAAGGCATCTGGCGGCGGACCTCCCGGCGCGGCCGGGGGTGTACCTGTTCAAGGGCCCCCGCGACGAAGTCCTGTACGTAGGCACCGCGCGCGACCTCAGACGCCGCGTGCGGACCTATTTCACCGGTTCCGAGAGCAGGGGCCGGATCCGCGAAATGGTCGCGCTGGCGGAGCGTGTGGACGCGATCGAGTGCGCGCATTCCCTGGAGGCCGAAATCCGCGAGCTGCGGCTGATCGCGGCGCATCGGCCGGCGTACAACCGGCGGTCGAAGAACCCGCACCACGCCTGGTGGGTCGGGCTCACCGACGAAGCGTTCCCGCGGCTTTCGGTGGTACGGCTGCCTCGCGCGGGCGCCCTCGGCCCGTTCCGCAGCCAGGCCGACGCGCGCACCGCCGCGGACACCCTCGCCGACGCCTCCGGCCTCCGTACCTGCACCCAGCGCATCTCAGCCACCACCGCGTCCGGGACCCCATGTGTGCTGGCGGAGCTGGGCCGTTGCGGAGCCCCATGCGCGGGACGGCAGACGGTCACCGACTACTCCCCCGGCGTCGAAGCCGCGCGCGGGCTCATCGCGGGGCACGACGGGCGGTCGCTGCATCTGGCTGCCGCGCGGCTGGAGCAGATGTCGCAGCGGCGGCATTACGAGCAAGCCGCCCGGCATCGGGACGAGCTGGCCGGGCTGGTCCGTGCCGTCGGCCGGGCGCATCGGCAGGCGGCACTGGCGTCGGTCGCGGAGCTCATTGCCGCCGCGCCGGACGGCAACGGGGGCTGGGAGTTCGCGGTGATCCGTTACGGCAGGCTCGCGTCCGCGGGCGTCGCGCGGCGGGGCGTACCCCCGATGCCGGTGGTCGAAGCGCTGGTCGCCGCTGGGGAAACCGTGCTGCCCGGCGATGGTCCGCTGTTCGGCGCACCAGGTGAGGAGGTCGGCATCCTGCTGCGGTGGCTTGCCCGGCCCGGCGTGCGGCTCGTGCGCACCACGCGGCCGTGGGCCGAACCGGCTGCCGTCGCGGGGTGGCGGGCCTGGCTCGAACGCGCCGCCGACGCCCGCGCGCTCGAACACCTCGCCGGCTGACCGCCCCGCTGCGGCAGCGCCCGCGGCGATCCCGGCTACGATCGCGCTCGTCGGTTACCACCAGGAAGCAGGAGGAACGCTGTGATCACGGCGATCGTGCTGATCAACGTAGAGGCCGAGGAGATCCCGCAGGCCGCACAGGCGATCGCGGACCTCGATCAGGTGGCCGAGGTGTACTCGTGCGCCGGGGACGTCGACCTCATCGCCACCGTGCGCGTGCAGGCCCACGAAGACCTCGCCGACCTCATCCCGGGCCGCATCGGCAAGGTCCGCGGCGTGCTCGACACCGTCACCCACATCGCGTTCCGCTCCTACTCGCGCGCCGACACCGACTCCGCCTTCGAAATCGGCGTCGACTGACCCACGCGCTCGCTGGCCGCGCCGCCGCCGCACCCGGACGCCAGAAGGCCCCTCCCGCACCGCGGAAGGGGCCTTCTGCACCGGAACTCAGTGGCCGGAGCCAACCTCCGAGGATTCCGACCCTTCGACCTGCTTGTGCCCGTTGCCGTTGCCACGGGCGCGGTCGAGTGCCGCGGTCTCCTCCGCCGGGTCCGGCGACCAGAAGGTCCCCGGCACGGCGTGCCCGGCGGTGCCGAGCTTGTTCATCTTCTTCGGCACCGGCGCGCCCTGGTACTCGAGCGGGACGGCGTGGCCGTGGCTGTCCGTGCCGCCGAGCGGCTGGTGGATCTCGATGAACTCACCGTGCGGCAGCCGCTTGATGATGCCCGTCTCGACCCCGTGGTCGAGCACCTCCCGGTCGGCCCGCTGCAGGCCAAGGCAGATCCGGTAGGTGACGTAGTACGCGATCGGCGGCACGATCAGCACCCCGATGCGCCCGGCCCAGGTGGTCGCGTTCAGCGAGATGTCGAACTGGTCGGCGATGATGTCGTTGAAGCCGGACAGCTCGATCACCATGAAGAACCCGAGCGCCATCATGCCCAGCGCGGTGCGGACCGGTGCGTCCCGCGGCCGCTGGAGAAGGTTGTGGGCCACGTTGTCCTTGGACAGCTTGCGTTCCAGGAACGGATACCCGAGCAGCAGCGCGAACAGGATCGGCATGCCGACCGCGCCGGGGAAGAACACCGCCGGGATCGTGTAGTTCCCGAGGTAGACCTCCCACGCCGGCCATATTCGGAGCATGCCGTCGGCCCAGGCCATGTAGAAGTCGGGCTGGGACCCCGCGGACACCATCGACGGGTTGTACGGCCCGAAGTTCCACACCGGGTTGATCTGGAACAACCCCGACATCAGCGCCAGCACCCCGAAGACCAGGATGAAGAACGCACTCGCCTTCAGCGCGAAGTACGGCATGATCCGCACGCCGACGACGTTCGTCTCCTTGCGCCGCACCCCGGGGAACTGCGTGTGCTTCTGGTACCACACCAGCCCCACGTGGACGCCGATCAGCGCCAGCATGATGCCCGGTACCAGCAGGATGTGCAGTGTGTAGAGCCGCGGGATGATCTGGTCACCCGGGAACTCCCCGCCGAACAGCGCCCAGTGGATCCAGGTGCCGATCACCGGCACCGACAGCACGATGCCGGACAGCGTCGCGCGGATACCGGTACCGGACAGCAGGTCGTCCGGCAGCGAGTAGCCGAAGAAGCCCTCGAACATGCCCAGGATCAGCAGCAGGCCGCCGATGACCCAGTTCGCCTCGCGCGGCTTGCGGAATGCGCCGGTGAAGAAGACCCGGAGCATGTGCACCATCATCGAGGCGACGAAGATCAGCGCCGCCCAGTGGTGCAGCTGCCGCACGAAGAGACCGCCGCGCACGTCGAACGAGATGTCCAGGGTCGTCTTGAACGCCTGGGACATCTGCATGCCCTGCATGTTCTTGAAGCTGCCGTTGTACGTGACCTCCTGCATGGAGGGGTCGAAGAACAACGTCAGGTACACGCCGGTCAGCAGGATGATGATGAAGCTGTAGAGCGCGATCTCGCCCAGCAGGAACGACCAGTGCGTGGGGAACACCTTGTTCAGCTGGTGCCGCAGGCCGCCGGCCAGCTTGTACCGCTGGTCGGCGTTGTCCCCGGCTTCGCCCAGATGCTTCTGGAGTGCGCTCGTGCCCTTGGTCGGCGTGGTGAGTGAACTCATGACTTACGCTCCCAGAAGGCCGGTCCGATGGCCTCGTTGAAATCGCCCTTCGCGATCAAGTATCCCTCTTCGTCCACCGTGATCGGAAGCTGGGCGAGCGGGCGGGTCGCCGGGCCGAAGATCGGCTTGCCGTAGTGCAGGGCGTCGAACTGCGACTGGTGGCACGGGCACAGGATGCGGTTCGTGCGCTGTTCGTACAGCGAGGTGGGACAGCCGACGTGACTGCAGATCTTCGTGTACGCGTAGTAATCGCCGAAGTTGTAGTCTTCCTGGCCCTTGCGCTTCACGACGCGCGCACCGTCGGTGGGACGCAGCCGGATGAGCATGACCGGGTTGTCGATCCTGGTCAGCGCCTTGCCGAGGGCCTCGTGGTTGCCCTTCTCCGACGCACGGTACGGGAACACCGTCTCCATCGCGCCCGCGTCGAGGTCCTCGGCCTTGACCAGGGAGGGGCCCTTCTCGACGTCCTCTTCCAGGCTGCCGGTGTTGCGCCGCAGGTAGATCTTCTCGCCGGGGAACTTGGGCTGCCAGCCGGTGTGCCAGAGCCCGTTCTCGTTCTCGGTGTCCTTCCACGGGTCCTTGATGAAGGACGCGACCGGCAGCGCCGCCACGGCGAGGCCGAGCGCACCCGCGCCCGCGCCCGCGGTGCGCTTGATCAGCGAGCGCCGCGCGATGGTGCTGCGGTTCCCGGCGTCGGCGAGGTGCGCCAGGATCGTGGCCCGGTCGACCTCCTTCGAGGGACCGTCGGTGCGCTGCTGCACCGCGGTTTCCTGCGGAATGAACTTCTTCGTGTACAGGATCACGCCGATGCCGAGAGCCAGCACCGAGAGACCGAGCGTGACCCCCAGCGCGGGCGTGTACAGGCTGTACGTCGCGTGCCCGCTCGGGTCACTCGGGTCCTTGTACTCCCACCACTTCGGCCACGCGAGCACCACCACGAACGCGAGACCGGCGATCGCCGACAGGGCGAACCAGAACGCGACGAGACGCTGTGCACGCCGCTCCGCGCGCGTGTTCTCGACCGGCCACGGCTCCGGATAGTCGACGAGCTCGACGCCGTCCATCTGCCCGCCCAGCTTGAGCAGCTGGTCGCGGTCCATCTTTGCCAGCTCCTCATCCGAGGGCGGCTGGGGCCCTTCGGCACTCATGCCTTCGTTCCAATCCACAGAGTGATGCCGACGAGCGCGGCGATTCCGACGACGAACGCGATGACCCCCTCGGACGCGGGACCCACCCCGCCGAGACCGTTGCCGCCCGGGTCGTTGTTGCCGTCGTTCACCGACTTGACGTAGGCGATGATGTCCTTCTTCTCCTCCGGGTTGAGCTGCCGGTCGGAGAACTTGGGCATGTTCTGGGGGCCGGTGAGCATCGCGTCGTAGATCTGCTCCTCGGTGGCCGGCTCGAGCGGCGGCGCGTACTTGCCTGCCGACAGCGCACCTCCGCGGCCGGTGAAGTTGTGGCACGACGCGCAGTTGAGCCGGAAAAGCTCGCCACCGCGGGCCGGGTCGCTGCCGCGCAGCGCCTCACCGCGCTCCTCGGGCCGCTGCGCACCGCCGCCGTGCGCCTGCACGTAGGCACCCACCGCGTCGATCTCGCTCGGGGTCAGCTTCGGCGGCTTGCGGGCGGCCTGCGCCTCCTGGCGGGCCAAGGGCATCCGGCCGGAGGAAGTCTGGAAGTACACGGCCGCGTCGCCGATGCCGATGAGGCTCGGACCGCGGTCCTTGACGCCGTCGAGGTTCGCGCCGTGGCATTCGATGCAGGTGTTGTTGTAGACCTGCTCGCCCTGGCGCAGCAGGGCCGGGTCCCCCTGCGCCTGCGCGGTCTGCGGTTCCGGGGCGAACACGGCGTACAAGGCGCCGGCACCGACCAGTGCGACGCCGAGCGCGAGCACGCCCGCGAGGCGCCTGCGCATCTTCGAGCGTGCGCGGAAGCGGCGCTCCGAGGACTTGGTGCTGGTGGTCATCTTGCGGCAACCCTTGCTGTCAGTTCAGGCCGATGGTGGTGGTCGGTTGCGGGGATCAGGGGAGGATGTAGATCACCGCGAAGAGGCCGACCCACACGATGTCGACGAAGTGCCAGTAGTACGACACGACGATCGCCGAGGTGGCCTGTGCCGGAGTGAACTTGCTGAGCTTGGTGCGGATCAGCAGGAACACGAACGCGATGAGCCCGCCGATCACGTGCAGGCCGTGGAACCCGGTCGCGAGGTAGAACACCGTGCCGAACGGGCCGGACGGGATGGTGAGGCCCTCGTCGATCAGGTTCAGGTACTCGTTGCCCTGACCACCGACGAAGATCGCGCCCATGATCAGCGTGACGATGTACCACCGGCGCAGGCCGTACACGTCGCCGCGCTCGGCCGCGAACACGCCGAACTGGCAGGTCAGCGACGACAGCACGAGGATCACCGTGAACGGGATCGCGTACGCGACGTTGAGGTGGAACTCCTCACCGTGCAACGGCGGCGGCCAGGACGCCCCGGCCGGGTTCTGCGCCTTGACGGTGAAGAACATGGCGAACAGTCCGGCGAAGAACATCAGCTCGCTGGACAGCCACACGACGGTGCCGACACTGACCATGTTCGGCCGGTTCAGCGAGTGGACTCGCTGACTGATGGTGGGAGCTGCCGTTGTCACGGATCGCATTATGTCCTCCCGCAAAGCCACCCCGCCCGTCGGGTCCGCGGCGGGTCGTGGGAGCTTCGCGTCACAACCCCTGCCCGTCTGCGGGCCCGGGCCGGGAAGGAGCTGCTCGTGGGTTGGCTGCAGCGGCTCCGTGACCTGGCCGGAAAGCGCGAAATCCCTGCTCTGGAGCCCGATGCGCCCGGGCTGGCGGTGGTCGTGTCGGCGTTCGACCCGGCGGTCGCGGACTCCGCGGTGCTGGCCGGTTCACCCGCTTGGGTCGCCGCCGCGCCCGCGGTGCTCGTGCACCACCTCGTGCTGCCCGCCGGGCGGGTCGCCGAAGCCGCGCGGGTCCTCGCCCAGGACGGCTATGACCTGGTCGAACAGAGCCGCGACGGCGACCGGGTGCTGGCGCATGCACGGCGGGTGCAGGTCCTGGACGCCTTGCACTGCGCCCAGGAACGGTCCCGGATGGCGGGGCTGGCGCAGCGGCTCGGCGGTGACGCGCCGGGCTGGGAGGCCCGGCAACCGGGTGACTCGCCTACCGCGTCCGCGTGACATGCATCTCGGCGGATACGATCGCGGGCGTTCCACCCGTGACGAGACGGAGGCGTGCTCAATGAGCGAGCAGTCCCAGCGGATCCTGGTGTTCAGCCACAAGGCCGAGGTCCGCGAGGCGATCATCAACGCCGTCGGCAGGCGCCCGGCGGCGGACCTCGGCCGCGTCGAGTACGTCGAGGCGGCCGGTATCGCCGACGTGCTCACCGAGATGGACGCAGGCACCGTCGACCTGGCGATCCTCGACGGCGAGGCCCAGCCGACCGGCGGCATCGGCCTCACCCGCCAGCTCAAGCACGAGATCACCGACTGCCCGCCGATCGTGGTGGCCGTCCGGCGCCGCGACGACCGGTGGCTCGCCACCTGGGCGCTGGCCGACGCCGTCCTGGTGCACCCGCTCGACCCGCTGACCGCGGCGGAGACCGTCGCCGGCGTGCTGCGCGCCGGGCGGGTCCCCGCCGTCAACGGCGGCTGAGCCTCGATGAGCCAGCACACCTGGCCTGCGCTGCTCACCCGGCTCATCGCGCGGGAAGACCTGTCCGCCGAGGACACGGCGTGGGCGATGGACCAGATCATGTCCGGCGCGGCCACCCCGGCGCAGATCGGCGGGTTCGCCCTCGGGCTGCGGGCCAAGGGCGAGACGCCGGAGGAGATCTCCGGCCTCGCCGACGCGATGCTCGCGCACTCGCGCCGGATCGAGCTGCGCCGTCCCGCGGTCGACCTCGTCGGCACCGGCGGGGACCGGTCGAACTCGGTGAACATCTCCACGATGGCCACGATCGTCACGGCCGCGGCGGGCACGCCGGTGGCCAAGCACGGCAACCGGAGCGCGTCGTCGAAGTCCGGCGCGGCCGACGTGCTGGAGACGCTCGGTGTGAAGATCGAGCTGACGCCGGACGAGGTCCTCACGTCGCTCGACGAGATCGGCATCGGGTTCTGCTTCGCACCCACGTTCCACCCGGCGTTCCGCCACCTCGGCCCACCGCGGCGGGAACTGGGCGTGCCGACGACGTTCAACCTGCTCGGCCCGCTCACCAACCCGGCGCAACCGCAGAGCGCGCTGATCGGCTGCGCGTACGAGGACAAAACCCGTGCGCTGGCGGAGATTTTCGCGCGACGGGGCATGTCGGTGCTGGTGGCCCGCGGCGACGACGGCCTCGACGAAATCACCACGACGACGACGACGTCGGTGCTGGTGGTGACCGGCGGCAGCGTGACTTCGCACACGTTCGACCCACAGCCACTGGGCATCCCGCGCGCGACGGCGGAAGACCTGCGCGGCGGTGACGCGCGGGCGAACGCCGAGGTGGTGCGGGACCTGGTGAACGGCAAGACCGGACCGGTGCGGGACGCGGTGGTGCTCAATGCCGCTGCTGCGCTGGCCGCGTTTGCCGGGTTCTCGGGGTCGCTGGAGGACGACCTGGCGGCCGGGCTGGAACGGGCACGGGACGCCATCGACAGCGGTGCCGCAGCGACGTTGCTGGAGCGGTGGATCGCCTTCTCCGCCAGCTGACACTGGCTTCCCGGCCCAGCTTCGCCCTCCGGCCCGCCGCTCCACCTCCGCCACCGCGCCCCAATGCCACATTGGGTGCATCCCACGCACCCAATGTGGCATTCGCTGCATCCCACGCACCCAATGTGGCATTCGCTGCTTCCCACGCACCCAATGTGGCATTGGGTGCGTCACATGCACCCAATGCCACATTGGGGTCACGCGGGTGGGGCTGGCGAAGGAGGAGGAAGGCGTCCGGACGGCGTCAGGAACGGAACGCGGTCCGGTAAGCGCTCGGCGTCGTCGAACGTAACCGGGAGAATTGGTGTCTCAAGGCAGCCGCCGAGGAGTAGCCGCAGGCGGTTGCGATGTCTTCTACCGACAGCAGGCCCACTTCGAGCAGGGCCTGCGCGCGGTCGAGGCGGCGTTCGGTGAGCCAGCGGTGCGGCGTAGTGCCCGTCGCGGCGGAGAAGCGGCGTAGGAAGGTCCGTTCGCCCAAACCGCTGCGCCGGGCCAGTTCCGCGACGGTGAACGGCTGGTCCAGGCGGCGTTCGACCCACTCCAGGGCCTCGGCGACCACCGCGTCGTCGGGGGCGGCGGTGGCCGGGACCGGGGCCTGTACGAACTGCGCTTGACCACCGGCGCGATGCGGAGCCGCCACCATGCGCCGGGCCAGTGCGGTGGCTGCGGCGACGCCTCGCATGCGTCGCACGAGGTGCAGGCACAGGTCTACCGCGGCGACCGTACCGGCGCTGGTGAAGATCCCGTCGTCGTCGGCGTACAGGGCTTGCGGATCCACTTCGGCCGAGGGGAAAAGCCGCCGGAATTCCGATTCGTAGATCCAGTGTACGGTGCAGCGACGGCCGTCCAGCAAACCCGCGTAACCGAGCGAAAACACCCCCGCGCAGAAGCCCGCGACCCACGCGCCGCGGTCGCGGGCGGCGCGCAACGCGGACAGCAGTGGCTCCGGCGGCGGGGCGGTGCGCGGGGCACACGTCGGCACGATCAGCAGGTCCGCCGAGGCCGCGAAAGTCAAGTCCCGCAAGCCATTCAGGCCGAATCCGGACCAGCTCGCCACGTCCGCCCCGTCCGGTGAGCACACGCCGAAATCCCAGCCGGGCATGCCGTCGGCGCTGCGGTCGGTGCCGAACACCTCGCACGCGACCCCCAGCTCGAACGGCGAAACCCGATCCGCGAGCACTACCGCGACCCGTTGCACGTCCATAGCAGACAGGGTGTCACAAGTTTTGTGGTCATTGTCATCTCTGACACTGGTCGGGCACCGCGGCGAGGCCGAATCTGGGACGCATGACGAACCCCGAATCCCGCCCGGCCCTGCAGTGGTCGGCTGCGATGGCGCTGTCCGGCACGATCGGTGCCGTCGTGCTCGAAAGCGGTGCTGCCGCCCCAGCGGTCGCCTTCGCCCGCTGCCTGGTCGGCGGGGTCCTGCTGGTCGTGTGGTCGCTGTCGCGGGGCTGGTTCCGTGCCTGGCGTCCGACCCGTCGTGACCTGCTGCTCGCGGTCGCGGGCGGACTGCTGCTGGTGGGCAACTGGGTGCTGCTTTTCGCGTCGTACGCGCTGTCGTCGATCTCCGTCAGCACGGTCGTCTACCACACGCAGCCGCTGATCCTGGTCGGTCTGGCAGCGGTGTTCCTGGGCGAGAAGGTGGGCCGGTCACACCTCACGCGGGCAGGCATCGCCTTCGCCGGCGTCGTGGTGATTTCCCTTTCCGCACACGGCGATGACGGACAGCCGGTGCGCTTCGCAGGCATCGCGCTCGCGCTGGGCGCTGCGCTGCTGTACGCCGGTGCGTCCTTCATCGCGAAGCAGCTGAAGCACATCAGGCCGCACCTGCTCGCTGCAGTGCAGCTGGCTGTCGGCGCGGTGGTGCTCGCGCCCGCGCTGGCCTTCACGCCGTTGCCGAAGTCGGTTCCGGGCTTGCTGTGGCTGGTGTTGCTGGGCACCGTGCACACAGCGGTGATGTACGTGCTGATGTACGCAAGTATCGGCAAACTGCCGACCACGACGGTCGCGCTGCTGTCCTACCTGTACCCAGTGGTCGCCGTGGTGGTGGACATGCTCGCGTACGGCCACCGCCTCACCTGGCCCGAGGGCGTGGGCATGCTGGCGGTGCTCGCCGCCGCGCTGGCTCCGCAGCGCGGCGGCCGGGCGAGCGTCAGTCGTGGTTCGGACCCGTGTGGTACTCGAACACCAGCCCGCCCACCGCGATGAGCAGCGCCACGAGCGCCATCACGAGCAGCCAGATGTGGAAGAACGCCAGCGCGAGACCGGCCAGCGCGGCCGCCGCGGCCAGCGCGACCGGCCAGTAGCTGCCCGGGCTGAAGAAGCCGAGCTCACCGGCGCCGTCGCTGATCTCGGCGTCCTCGCGGTCCTCCGGGCGCGGCTCGATCCGGCGGGACACGAACTGCATGTAGCTGCCCGCGAGGAAAGCAAGGCCGGCGGTCAGGAACAGCGCGACGATGCCGACCGGCTCGGCCTTCTGGTCGGTCGCGTACAGAGCGGTCATGACCCAGTAGATGACCGCCACGACGACGGCGAACCCCGCCACCAGGTAGAAAATCCGGGCTTCGACCTTCATGGGCTTGTGTCCTCTGCTCCTCGGGATTTCGCCGGAACCGGTCAGTTGGACGCGGTGCGCGCGGTGCGGTCGGTGTTGAACGGCTTCGTGGTGACCGCGTACGGGCTGCACAGCTCACCGCAGTTCATCGACGTCAGCGCCTCGGACGCGGTGTTCGGCTTGCCCGTCTTCGGGTTCGTCTCGGTGCGCAGCTTGAGGTACTGGTCGTACTTGTCCGGGGACAGGGCGCGCACCTCGAAGTTCATCACCGAGTGGTACGTGCCGCACAGCTCCGCGCACCGGCCGACGAAGGAGCCCTCGCGGTCGATGGAGTTCTGGAACGAGCTGTCCTGGTTGTTCTTCTCCGGGTCCGGGAACACGTCGCGCTTGAAGTGGAACTCCGGGACCCAGAACGAGTGGATGACGTCGGTGGACCGCAGCCGGTACTCGATCGTCTTGTTCGTGGGCAGCACCAGCAGCGGGATCTCGCCGGACGAGCCGACGGTGCTCACCTGGGTGCCGTCCGGGCGCTTCGCGTTGTCGCCCTCGTACTTGAACTCCCAGTTCCACTGGAAGGCCACGACGTCGACGACGACGTCCGGGTTCGGCTTCTTGTCGAGGACGCGGTTCTCCGTGGTCGCGGTGAAGAAGAACAGCACGCAGACCATGATCGTCGGCAGGACGACCGTGAAGATCTCGAGCGGGATGTTGTACTGGAACTGGCGCGGCAGGTCCTCGGGCCCCTCGGCGGCCGCGCCCTTCTTCTTGCGGTGGAAGATCGCGGTCCAGAAGATCAGGCCCCACACGATGGCGCCGACGACCAGTGCGGCCACCACGGTCCAGGTCCAGAGGTTGCGCATGTCGTTCGCCTGCGGCGTGACGCCGACCGGCCAGCCGAAGCGGAGGATCTCGTCCCCGGAGCAGCCCGTTGCGGTCAAAGCCACCAGCACGGCCAGCGCAGCGACCCGCCCGACCCGCTTACCCACCGGGGTGCGCTCTGGTTTTCCCACTGCGCCCTGCCCTTTCACCCAGCAGGCCCGTTCACACCCGGGCCTTCTTCGACCGATCTTCGTGACAGGCGGAGCCTAGCCGAGTTGGCCGGTCCTGCTGTCCAAGGGGGGACCAGATGCGCCACGCGTCACCCGCTTCCGCGCCGCCGGGCCCCGCACCGGCATACTGGGCGCTTCCCGGACCGGCCCGACCCTGAGGTGTGTGAGTACACGTGTGCGGCCTGCTTGGACTGATCTGCGCGACCGAAAACGACGCCGCGGGAGCCCGCGCCGCCGTCGGCGCGGCGATGCGCTGCCAGCGCCACCGCGGCCCCGACGAGCAGGACACCTGGGCCGATGCCGAGGTCGTGTACGGGTTCAACCGGCTCGCCTTCATCGACGTCGACCACGCGCACCAGCCGCTGTTCTGGGGCCCGCCGGAGGCGCCCGGCCGGTACACGATGAACTTCAACGGCGAGATCTACAACTACCGCGAGCTGCGTGACCGGCTCGCCGGGGAATTCGGGGCGAAGTTCGCCACCGAAGGCGACGGCGAAGCCATCGTGGCGGCGTATCACTACCTCGGCGCCGACGCGGTGAAAGAGCTCCGCGGCATGTTCGCCTTCATGATCTGGGATTCCGCCGAAAAGGTCGTCTACGGCGCCCGCGACCCGTTCGGGATCAAACCGCTGTTCTACACATCCGGGCCGAAGGGAATCGCCTTCTCCAGCGAGAAGAAGAGCCTGCTGGAGCTCACGGACACGCTCGGGGTCGCCGAGGAACTGGACCGTACTGCGCTGCAGCACTACCTGGTCCTGCAGTACGTGCCGGAGCCGGAAACGCTGCACACGAGCGTGCGCCGGGTCGAGTCGGGGACGTCGTTCCGGGTGGTGCCGGGCGGGCAGGCCGAGTTCACCCGGTACTTCCACCCGCAGTTCGCCGCGAAGCCGGTGAACGGGCAGGCCGAGGCCGAGGAGCTGTATCAGCGGATCGCCGACGTGATGCGCGATTCGGTCGGCAAGCACATGATCTCGGACCCCGATGTCACGGTCGGCGCGTTCCTCTCCGGCGGCATCGACTCCACCGCCACCGCGACGCTCGCGAAAGAGCACAACCCGAACCTCATCGCGTTCACCACCGGGTTCGAGCGCGAGGGCTACTCCGAGGTGGACGTGGCCGCCGAATCGGCCGCGGCGATCGGCGTGAAGCACGTGGTCCGCACGGTGTCCGCGGACGAGATGATGGAGGCGCTGCCGCTCATCGTCTGGTACCTCGACGACCCGGTGGCCGACCCGGCGCTGGTCCCGCTGTGGTTCATCGCGCGCGAGGCACGCAAGCACGTGAAGGCGGTGCTGTCCGGCGAGGGCGCGGACGAGCTGTTCGGCGGGTACACGATCTACAACGAGCCGATTTCGCTGGCGCCGTTCGAGAAAATCCCCGGCGGGGTACGGAAACTGCTCGGCAAGGTGTCCACGAAGATCCCCGAAGGCACTCGCGGCAAGGACTTGCTGCGGCGCGGCGCGCTGCCGCTGGAGGACCGGTACTACGGCAACGCCCGCAACTTCCGCGACGAGCAGCTGCGGGCCGTGCTGCGGACGTACCAGGAAGGCGTCGGCTTCAAGGACGTCACCGCGCCCTGGTACGACGTGTCCCGCGGCTGGGACCCGGTGGCGCGCATGCAGCACGTCGACCTGTACACCTGGCTGCGCGGCGACATCCTGGTGAAGGCGGACAAGGTCACCATGGCCAACTCGCTGGAGCTGCGCGTGCCGTTCCTGGACGCCGAAGTGTTCAAGGTCGCCGCGTCGATCCCGCTGGACCAGAAACTGGCCCACGGAACCACGAAGTACGCGCTGCGGCAGGGTCTCGCGAAGATCATCCCCGGGCACGTGCTGAACCGGCGCAAGCTGGGCTTCCCGGTCCCGATCCGGCATTGGCTGCGCAACGAGATGTACGACTGGGCCCGCGGCATCATCAGCGATTCGAAGACCGAGGAGCTGCTGGACAAGCGCGCCGTGCTGGCGTTGCTGGACGAGCACAAGGCCGGTCAGCTGGACCGCAGCCGCCAGCTGTGGGCGCTGCTGGTGTTCATGCTGTGGCACGGGATTTTCGTGGAACACCGCATCAAGCCGGAAATCCCGGAGCCGGTGTACCCGGTCAAGCTCTGAAGTCCGTGAAGGGAACCATCACGGAATCTGATTCCCTCATGGTTCCCTTCACGGACTTCGGTCAGGCAGGCAGCACCGGCGCGATTTCGTCGGCGGCTTCGGGGCCGAAGGCCTCGCGGAGCCGGGTCAGGGCGTCGACGCGCTCGAAGGTCCACTCCTGCGTACCCACGGTTTCCAGCACCAGCACCGCGATCAGCGAGCCCAGCTGCGCAGCCCGCTCCAGGCCGAGGCCACCGTCGATGGCGGCGAGGAAGCCCGCCCGGAAACCGTCGCCGACGCCCGTCGGGTCCGCCTTGCCGCGTTCCGGAACCGCGCCGATCTGCAGCGCCGTCCCGTCCCGGCCGATGATCTCCACGCCCTTCTCCCCCAGCGTGGTGATGCGCAGGCCGACCCGGTCGAGCACGTCCGCCTCGGTCCAGCCGGACTTCTGCAGCAGCAGTTCCCACTCGTAGTCGTTGCTGAAGAGGTACTTCGCCCCCTCGATGAACGCCCGGACCTGCGCCCCGTCCATGCGCGCGAGCTGCTGCGACGGGTCCACCGCGAACTCGTACCCGCGCTGACGGCACTCCTGCGCGTGCCGGACCATGCCCTCGGGGTCGTCCGGGCTGATCAGCACGAGGCTGAGCTCACCGGCGCGGTCGGCGATGGGCTTGATCTCGATGTTGCGGGACTCGGCCATCGCACCGGCGTAGAACGTCGCGATCTGGCACAGGTCCTCGTCCGTGGTGCACACGAAACGCGCGGTGTGCGCGACCTCGGACACCAGCACGCCGGAGGTGTCCACGCCGTGCCGCTCCAGCCACGACTGGTAGTCGGCCCAGTCCTGGCCCACCGCGCCAACGAGCACCGGCTGCACACCGAGCACGCCGAGGCCGAACGCGATGTTCGCGCCGATGCCGCCGCGGCGCACCACGAGGTCGTCGGCCAGGAAGCTCAGCGAGACCCGGTGCAGCTGCTCGGCGACGAGCTGCTCGGCGAACCTCCCCGGGAAGTGCATCAGATGGTCCGTCGCGATGCTGCCGGACACGGCGATCCTGGGCTTGTCTGCCACCGGTTCTCCTCGTGAGCTGTCGGGTACGCGCCGCGGCGCAAGTTACCCGCTGGTCATGACCCGTCCGGGTAGTTCCCGCGCCGGGTCCCGACACTACCGGCTGGTACCGCTTTTCCGGGCGGGTCCTGCTCAATACCGTGACCGGAGTGAACCCCGCGACCGAACCCGAAACGATGGGCGAGCTGATCGCCGACTGCGCCCACCTCCCGTCCACGCTGTGGCCCTCGGCCGCCGGCACGCAGCTGCCGCGCCCGCGCGCCGCCCAGCCGTGGACGGTCGACGACGCCTGCCACGCGCAGGTCGCCGACCTCGACGCCTACGTCTGAACCTGAGCACGAAGAAAGGGCCCCGGCGCGTTGCCGGGGCCCTTTCTCGTGGTGGGGCAGCTCAGTGGAAGCTGTCACCGCAGGCGCACGAACCCGTGGCGTTCGGGTTGTCGATGGTGAAGCCCTGCTTCTCGATGCTGTCGACGAAGTCGATCACGGCTTCGGACACGTAGGGCGCGCTCATCCGGTCGACGGCGACCCGGAGGCCGTCGAAGTCGCGGAACAGGTCGCCGTCCAGCGTGCGCTCGTCGAAGAACAGCTGGTAGCGCAGGCCCGCACAGCCGCCGGGCTGGACGGCGATGCGCAGGTGCATGTCGTCGCGGCCCTCCTGATCGAGCAGCGCCTTCGCCTTGGCGGCCGCGGCGTCGGTCAACGTGACGCCGTGGGTCTCCTCGGCGGTCTCGGCCTGCGCCGCACCGGTCTGCTCAGCGGTCGTCATGGCACTCCCTCTTGGTCGAACTCGCTGCGGGTACATCTCGTGTCTTACGTTCCAACACGCGATCCACCCGATCTGTTCCCCTCCATCGTCGCACATGCCACGACCTGGTGAACAACGTCGTGACGCCTGCAATACCCTGGTGAGGTGAGGTTCCTGCGCCGAAGCGCCCCTGATCCCGCCGTCACCGACGCCGCCGCCGAGTCCGACGGCGCCGAGTCCGACGTCACGAGCAAGTCGTACACGCCGGCCAAGGGCAAGGCCACGCCCAAGCGGCGCGAGGCGGAAGGGCGCAAGCGCGGGCCGGTCGCGCCCCCGCCCACCAGCATGCGCGAGGCGATGAAGCGCAACAAGGAACTGCGCAAGGCCAACCCGGCCAGCAAGGAAGAGCGCAAGCAGGCCGCCCGCGAGCGCCGCGAACGCATGATGTCGGGCGAGGACAAGTACCTGCCGGCGCGCGACCGCGGGCCGGTGAAGGCGTACGTCCGCGACCTCGTCGACTCCCGGCGCAACATCCTGGGCCTGTTCATGCCGCTGGCGATCCTGGTGTTCGTCGCGCTGCTGGTCCCGGCGCCCGCGGTGCAGCAGTACATCACCCTGGTCTGCATGGCGATGCTGCTGGTGATGGCGATCGAGGGCTTCGTGAACGGCCGCAAGATCTCCCGCCTGGTCCGGGAACGCTTCCCGAAGGAACCGTCGACGGCCATGCGCGGCGTCGGCTGGTACGCCTTCGTGCGGGCCAGCCAGATCCGCAAGCTGCGGGTCCCGAAACCGCGGCTGCGCGCGGGCGACCCGATCCCGAACTGAGACGCGGATCACCCTCACGAACCGGATCCGGGACCGGCCAACTCGTTAGCTGAGCGAACGAACCATCTACGCTGTCCGCATGGAGTTTCGACGTCTCGGCCGCAGTGGCCTCAACATCAGTGAGATCTCCTACGGCAACTGGCTGACCCACGGGTCCCAGGTCGAGGAGGAGCAGGCGCACGCCTGCATCAAAGCGGCGCTCGACGCCGGGATCACCACCTTCGACACCGCCGACGCGTACGCGAACACGGCGGCGGAGTCCGTGCTCGGCCGCGGGCTCAAGGGGCAGCGCCGGGAGAGCCTGGAGATCTTCACGAAGGTCTTCTGGCCAACCGGACCCAAGGACCCCAACGACAAGGGCCTCTCGCGCAAGCACGTCATCGAGTCGGCGAACGCGTCGCTCAAGCGGCTCGGCACCGATTACGTCGACCTCTACCAGGCGCACCGCTTCGACCGCACCGTCCCGCTCGAAGAGACCATGCAGGCGTTCGCCGACCTGGTCCGCCAGGGCAAGGTGCTCTACGTCGGCGTCTCCGAGTGGAACGCCGAGCAGATCGCCCGTGCCGCGGTACTCGCCCGTGAGCTGCGGATTCCGCTCGTGTCGAACCAGCCGCAGTACTCGATGCTGTGGCGGGTCATCGAGGCGCAGGTCGTGCCCGCGTGCGAGCGCGAGGGGATGAGCCAGATCGTCTGGTCGCCGGTGGCCCAAGGCGTGCTCACCGGCAAGTACCAGGCAGGTCAGCCGCTCCCGTCCGGATCGCGCGCGACGGACGTCAACGGCGGCGCCGACATGGTCAAGCGCTTCCTCGACGACAGCACGCTCACCGCGGTCGCGAAGCTCGAGCCGCTGGCCAAGGAAGCCGGGCTGTCGATGGCGCAGCTGGCCGTGGCGTGGGTGCTGCAGAACCCGAACGTCGCGTCGGCGATCATCGGTGCCTCGCGGCCGGAGCAGGTGCACGAGAACGTGAAGGCGGCCGGGGTGAAGCTCGAACCGGAGCTGCTGAAGGCGATCGACGACGCGCTGGCCGACGTCGTGGTCACCGACCCGGCGCTCACCGTCTCGCCCTGATCACCGCTGCAGCAACCGCTCCGCCACCGCGAGGTCGTGCGGGTAGGTGATCTTGAGGTTCTCCGCGCTGCCGGGCACCCAGCGCACCGGCAGCGCGGAGAACCGCTCCATGCACGAGGCCGTGTCCGTACCCAGAAACCCTTCTGCCGCAGCCTGTTCGTACGCCGCCAGCAGTAGTTGCGCCCGGAAGCCCTGCGGGGTCTGCACGCGGATTGCGCCGGGAAGCGGCCCCGCGACGGTGTCCCCCGCCATCGCGACCACGTCGTCCGCGCTGAGGCCCGGCACCGCTCCTCCGTCGGCCCGGGTCCGGGCCAGCACCGAATCGATCAGCTCCGGCGTGACCAGCGGCCGTGCGGCGTCGTGGAGCAGGACGGCGTCCACCGTGCCGTCGGCGATCCGCGGGGCCAGGTGGCGTAGCGCGTTCAGCTCGGACGCTTGCCGCGTCGGCCCCCCGGGGACGACCTCGACCGGGCCCGGAAGGGCGGCCAGCACCTCGCCGGCCAGGTCCGCGTCCTCGGGCCGGATCACCAGCACCAGCACGCCGATCGCGGGTACCGCGGCGAACGCCGCCAGCGACCACGCGACCACGCGCCTGCCCGCGACCGGCAGGTAGACCTTGTTCAGCGCGGCGCCCACCCGGGTGCCCGCGCCACTCGCCAGCACGACCCCGGCCGCCGTCGATTCCGCCACGCCGACCGACCCTAAAGGCCCGCCCGCGGCGGCGGTAGGTTGGGCGCCGGGAGCCCACCGGCGAAAGGAACCCCTGGCTGTGGAAACGCCTGCCATCGAGTTCGGCGAGATCGAACCGCCGAGCGACCAAGCCCGGTCGGGCGCGATCGCATTGCACGACAAGCTCGTGAAACCCGCAGGCTCACTCGGCAGGCTGGAGGAGCTGGGCGTCTGGATCGCGTCGTGCCAGGGGCAGGCGCCGCCGCGGCCGTTCACGCGTCCTCGCGTGGTGGTGTTCGCAGGCGACCACGGCATCGCGAAGAAGGGCGTCTCGGCGTATCCGGTGGAGGTCACGTCGCAGCTCGTCGGGACCATGCTCACCGGCGGCGCGGCGATCAACGTGCTTGCCGCGGCGGCGGGCGCGGGGGTGCGCGTGGTCGACATGGCCGTGGACACCGAGGAATCCGCGATGCGGTCGATCGGCGAGTTCAAGGTGCGCCGCGGGTCCGGCTCGATCGACGTCGAGGACGCGCTTACCGACGCCGAGGTCCGGGCGGCCGTGACGGCTGGGCGGACAGTCGCCGATGCCGAGGTCGACGGTGGGGCGGATCTGCTTGTCGCGGGTGATCTGGGGATCGGGAACAGCACGCCTGCGTCGGTATTGGTTGCTGCCCTCACCGGGACTGAGCCGGTGGCTGTGGTGGGGCGTGGTTCGGGGATCGACGACAACACGTGGATGCGTAAGGCTGCTGCGGTACGCGATGCGTTGCGGCGGGCGCGCGTGGTGGTGGCGGATCCGTTGGCGTTGCTGCGGACGTCTGCCGGGGCGGATATTGCTGCCATGGCTGGGTTTCTCGCGCAGGCGGCGGTTCGGCGGACGCCGGTGGTGCTGGACGGGCTGGTCGTTTGTGCTGCCGCGCTGGTTGCCGAGGAGCTGGCGCCGGGGGCTCGGCGGTGGTGGATGTCGGGGCAGTTGACCGGCGAGCCCGCGCATGCGCTTGCGTTGGAGCATCTGGATCTCGGGGCATTGCTGGATCTGGATGTGCGGCTCGGGGAAGGGACCGGGGCGGTGACGGCGTTGCCGTTGTTGATGATGGCTGCCCGGGTTTTGGCGGAGATGACCACCCACGAGCAGTCGGGGGTTTCCGGGCCGCTTGGTTGAGTGGGTCCAAAGCCGTGAAGGGAACCATCACGGAATCAGATTCCCTCATGGTTCCCTTCACGGACTTGTGGGTCAGTTCAGCGGGATCAGCCAGCCGTCCGGGCCCTTGTGGGTGCCTTCCTGGATGCCGACCAGGTGTTCGCGCAGGGACATCGTGACCGGGCCGGGGCGGCCGCCGGACACGGAGAACTCGCCGCCGCCGTGCTTTACGTGGCCGACTGGCGTGATCACTGCCGCGGTGCCGCAGGCGAAGACCTCGGTGAGTTCGCCGGAGGCTGCCGACTTTTCCCACTCCTCGGTGGAGATCCGGCGTTCCTCGACCGCGTGCCCGGCGTCCTTTGCCAGCTGCAGCAACGACTTCCGGGTGACGCCCGGCAGCAGTGAACCCGTCAGCTCCGGTGTCACCACGCGGACGTCGTCACCCGAGCCGAAGACGAAGAACAGGTTCATCCCGCCCATTTCCTCGACCCAGCGGCGCTCCACCGCGTCCAGCCAGACCACCTGGTCGCAGCCCTTCTCCACGGCCTGCGCCTGCGCCACGAAGGACGCCGCGTAGTTGCCTGCGCACTTCGCCGCGCCGGTGCCGCCCGGGGCCGCTCGCACGTACTCTGTGGACAGCCACACGCTGACCGGCTTCACGCCGCCGGTGAAGTACGACCCGGCTGGCGAGGCGATCACCGCGAACACGTACTCCGCGGCCGGCTGGTTGACGCCGAGACCGGTGGTGGTGGAGATCATGAACGGGCGCACGTACAGCGAGTCGCCCGCGTTGGTCGGGACCCAGCGTTCGTCGACCGCGACGAGTTCGCGCAGTGCGGCGACGAAGGTCTCCTCGGGCAGTTGCGGCATGGCCAGCCGGGCGGCGGACTCGCGGAACCGCGCCGCGTTGGCGTCCGGCCGGAACGCGGCGACGGTGCCGTCCGGCTGCCGGTACGCCTTGAGCCCCTCGAAGATCGCCTGCCCGTAATGCAGCACCGACGTGGCGGGGTCGAGCGTGAACGGCTCGTACGGGCCCACCGTCGCGTCGTGCCAGCCCTTCTCCGTGCTGTATTTCACGGTGACCATGTGGTCGGTGAAATACGTGCCGAAACCCGGCTTGGCAAGTACCTCGGCAACGCGCTCAGGGCTCGCGGGGCTCGGGTGCGGGACATGAGTGAACTGCGTTGCTGTGGTCATGGCTAGACGATAGCGCTTGGTCGGACGCGCGTTAGTCGGAAGTCCTCCGGTTTCACTCGCCGCGCCGGTCCACGCTCGAAGCGTCACAGCCCCGCGATGGCCCTACGATGGCAGGGTGAGCACTCAACCCGCACGCCAGGCCACGCCCGGCGCCGGCCCGGACGTGAAGACCTTCGGCTCCGCTGCCCTGCTGACCTTCGGCGCCGGGATGCTCGGCATGGTCGGCTGGGGCCTGCTCTCGAGCGGGTTCGGCTTCTTCCTCGGCCTCGTCGCCGCCGGCTTCGGCATCTACTGGTGGAAGAGCCTGCACGGCCGCGTGTTCCCGCAGCCGGTACCCACCCGATCGGTGGTCATCCTGCTCGTCCTCGACGTGGTGCTGATGGGGATCCTGCTGCTGATCGCCCTGTAAGACCCGGGGGCAGCCGCGGTACCGCCCAGCCCGGGTCCGGCCGGAACGCCGTGTGCGTCCCGTCGAAGGGAAAGGCGCCCCGGTCCGCCAGTGCGCCCAGCCGATCGCCTTCCGCGCGCAGCCGGTCCAGGTCCGCCGAGGTGAGGCGGCCCGCTTCCACGGCCGCCTCGGCTTCGTCCTCGTCCTTCCACTGCCAGCCCGCGCCCGGCGTCACCACCAGGTCGAGGACGCCGTCGATCCGGTCCGGGCCGGTCGCCGTCCGGCCGCGCGGCAGCTCGAGGTTGACGTACCAGTCGCGGAACCGCCCGTCCGGCTCGAAGAACCACCACACCGACGACCAGGTCCCGTCCGGGATCAGCCGCAGCGTGGAGCTGCCGTGCCAGACGTCGGGCACCATCACGCGCGGGGTACGGAACCGCTGGTCCAGCGGGGCGTCGCGCATCCGGCGGCCGTCGGACAGCCGGCTGCCGACGATCGGGGTACCGGCCGGGATCCAGCCGAGCAGCGCGTCACCGTCGTCGGCGATCACCCGCAGCGGATGGTGCTGGCCGATGCTCCCGTCGGGGCGGAGAAAGCGTTCGACGACCGTCTCCCCCGGCGCCCAGCGGTGCTCAGTCATGCCCGCCACGGTAGCGGCGGATCCGCACCCGCAGCACGAGTTCCGCGACCGTGCCAAGCCCGGCCACGAGCACCGCGACCCACACCGGCACGAACACCGCGGCGACCGCTGCCCCGAGACCGCCCGCGAAGCCGGGTAGCTCGCCGGACGGCGCGTACCGCTCGCGGGCGTCGGTGAACGTCGTCAGCGCGGCCGGAACCGTCGCGAGCACCACGACCACGGTGAGCAGCGACTGGAGCTGGCCCGCGTCCGCCGCGTAGAGCAGGTCGCGGAACGCCGTCCCGGACAAGCCGAGCCGCACCGGCCCCAGCTGCAGCAGCACCACCACGGTCACCACCACCGCGACCAGCCCGAGCGCGAGCGCCCGTCCGGTGCTGCGGCCGTCCGAAACGAGGAACGGCAGCACGATCACCGCCGCCACGACGATCGCGGCAACGTTCGGCGCGCCTATCCCACCCGCCTTCGCCACCGGCGCGACGGCCAGGCACAACGCCACCAGCACCGCCGCGGCGACCAGCAACAGCCCCAGCAACCATTTGACGAGCAACTCGGGCAACCGCAGCCCGGCGAAGTCCGCCGCGGCGACGAACACCACGAGACCGGCAGCGGCGTACGCGGGCTGCTGCGGGAACACGTACGCGCCGAAGGCCAGCGCAAGCACCACGACCTGCGCAAGCCGGGAAATGCCGCCGACCCATCGGTCCGCCTGACCGTCGCCGAGCATGGGCAGCCGGACGGCTCCGGCAGCCACCAGCGCGGCGATCACGACCCCGGCGAGCAGCCAGTACCCGGCCCCGGCGGCCCCGGCCGCCAGCACCACCAGCAGCGCTCCGGCGAGGCGCACCACGATCCCCTTCCCAAGTAGGTCGGCTCTGTCATTAGCATGGCTCACGATCGACCGGACAGACCGCCCGGTACCACCGCGACGTCGCGAGGAGCCAGAAGTGACCGTGCCGAAGCTTGCCCTCACCGAGAACACGGACGCGGCAGTGGGCAAGACCCGCGCCGACGTCCTCGTGATCGGCACCCTGCAGGGCGAGGACGGGCCCGAACTGGCCGCCGGAGCGGACGTCGCCGACGCGGCGTTCGACGGCAAGCTCGCCGACGTGCTGGGCACCCTCGGGGCGACCGGCAAGGCCGAGGAGATCGTGAAGCTGCCGGCGCTGGGCAAGCTGCCCGCGGGCGTCGTGCTGGCCGTCGGGCTCGGCAAGCAGAAGGACGGCACCGTCACCGCGGAGCAGGTCCGCCGCGCTGCCGGGGCGGCCGCCCGCGCGCTGAGCGGCACCGACCGGGCGTTCGTCACGCTGTCTGCGCTCGACCTGCAGGCCACCGCGGAAGGCGTTGCGCTGGGCGCGTACGCGTTCACCGAATACCGCTCTGCCAAGGGCGACGGCCCGCTCGCGAAGGCCGACCTCGTGAGCCCGGCCGAGGGCGCCCCGCGCGACCACAAGGCCACGCTCAAGGCGGCCACCGCGATCGCCGAGTCGGTGATCATCGCCCGCGACCTGATCAACACCCCGCCGAACGACCTGTACCCGGCGTCGTTCGCGGACCGCGCGAAGAAGCTCGCCGAAGCGAACGGTCTCGACTTCGAGGTACTCGACGAGAAAGCGTTGAAGCGCAAGGGTTTCGGCGGCATCCTGGGCGTCGGCGGCGGGTCGGCGCGGCTGCCGCGGCTGCTGCGGGTCGGCTGGAAGCCGGCGAAGGCGGGCAAGAAGGTCGCGCTGGTCGGCAAGGGCATCACGTTCGACTCCGGCGGCATCTCGATCAAGCCTGCGGCGGGCATGGACCACATGACGTCGGACATGTCCGGCGCGGCTGCGGTCCTCGCGTCGGTGGTGCTGGCGGCGAAGCTGAAGTACCCGGTCGAGGTCACCGCGCACATCCCGCTGGCGGAGAACCTGCCGTCGGGCAGCGCGTACCGCCCGGGTGACGTGCTGACGATGTACGGCGGCAAGACCGTCGAGGTCCTCAACACCGACGCCGAAGGCCGCCTGGTGCTGGCTGACGCGATCGTGCGCGCAGCCGAGGAGAACCCGGACTACCTGATCGAAACGTCCACGCTGACCGGCGCGCAGGTGGTCGCGCTGGGCAACCGCACCGCAGGCGTGATGGGCTCGGACGAGTTCCGCGACCGGGTAGCAACGATCATGCAGTCCACCGGCGAAGGCGGCTGGGCCATGCCGCTGCCGGACGAACTGCGCGCCGACCTGGACTCCCGCCTGGCCGACCTCGCCAACGTGAGCGGCCACCGCTGGGGCGGCATGCTGGTCGCCGGAATCTTCCTGCGCGAGTTCGTGGCCGAGGGCCTGCCGTGGGCCCACATCGACATCGCGGGCCCGTCGTTCAACACCAGCGCCCCCTGGGGGTACACCGGCAAGGGCGGCACCGGCGTCCCGGTCCGCACCATCGCCGCGGTACTGGCCGACATCGCCGACCAAGGCTGAGCGCTGCCCCAATGCCACATTGGGTGCGTCAGATGCACCCAATGTGGCATTCGCTGCGTCAGATGCACCCAATGCCACATTGGGGTGCTTTGAGCGGCGCTATGGCACCCTCGCGGGCATGCAGCGCGACGAGTATCTCGAGACCGCCGTCCGGGACGTCCTGACCGGCGACGACCACACCATCGACCGCCGGGTCGAACACGCCGCGCTGCTGCTCGCGACGGCGGGCGCCCACGATCAAGCCGACCGCCTCATCACCCACTGGCAGTCGGCGACCGACCGCCCGGCCACCGCCCTCCTCCAAACCCGTGCCTGGGCAATGCTTTTCGAAGCCCGCCACCACCGTCCACAATGGGCAGCCGCCCTCCCGCCATTGGACCTGGACGCGGAAGAACGGGCCCACACCGCACTTCTGCATCGCCAGGTGTCCGATGTAGACGGTCTCTTCGACGGATCCCTCGTGGCCGACGTGGTTTCCGCCATCGCCCCCAAACGCCAAGACCCGATCCGCAACGCCCTGGCCGCACCAGACCTTGCCGCCTGGGCAGCCCTCGTGGAGTCCCATCCGGCCCCGGACGTAGCCACCCTCGCCGCCACCCGCCCGCTCGCGCGCCAGCTCGCCGACGGCGCCGACCCACTCGGCCTCGGCAGCGAATGGCCGGAACAATGCGCCGCCGCGTTGATCGCCGCCCTGCACGAACGACACCCCACCGGTCCGTCGACCTGGTCAGAGCTGATAGCCGCCATCACGCACCTGCGCGGCCAGCACCCGAACGCCCCGGCCACCCCGGCCGAGATCGCCGCGGCCGAACACCGCTTGGGCACACGTCTCCCCGAGGACTACCGAGACTTCCTCACGACGACCGACGGCCTCCCCGCCGACGTCGTCTTCCCCCGCCTGCTGCCCACCACGCAGCTCCGCAGAGACGGCGACGTGATCATCGCGTCCGACCCCGCCACGATCCTGCTCACCCAGAGCGACGGAGACTGGCACGCGATCGAGGTGGACCTCACCTACGGCAGCACCGCGCACCCGTCGTTCCGCGCACTGCTCGAACACCACCACCGGTTGCTCGAAGCCAGCGCGTGAATCAATGCCCCGGGCGGCGTTTCTGCCGTTCGGTGTAGTCGCGCATGCGCTGCGGGTAACCGACGCGCGAAACCTCGTACACCGGGATCGTGTGCTTCTGCCCGAACCGCTGCGCGGCTTCGAGGCTGCCGATCCGGCGGCGGGTCCATTCGCCGTCGTGCGCGATGAGCACCACAGTGGTGTCGGTCACCGTGGTCCGCGGCTCGACGAACGCCTCCACCCCGCGCCGCGCGGCGGCCCATTCTTCCAGGTAGCGGGTATCGGCCGAGCCACCACCGCGTCCGCCGGACGGGCCGGGGCCACGTTTGCCGCGACGGCGCAACGAGTCGAAGATCCCCACTCCGACCACCTCTCTTCCTGCGGGAGTCCCGCCTCCATTATTCCCGCACCCGCGTGTGGCCCGTGTCGCACCGGCTGGTTGCCCCGGCTAGGTCGCAACGCGGATCGGCGTAGTGACAAGATGGCGGTGTCGCGCGCGCGGTTATACCGCGTGCGGCGGCGACCGAAGCTCCACCCCTGACGCTGCCGAGGAGTTATTGAAGTGAGCGACACCTCCGCCGACCTCGTGATCCTGGGAGGCGGATCGGGCGGCTACGCCGCGGCTTTCCGCGCGGCCGAGCTGGGCCTTTCCGTCACGCTGATCGAGAAGGACAAGCTGGGCGGGACCTGCCTCCACCGGGGCTGCATCCCGACCAAGGCCCTGCTGCACGCCGCCGAGGTCGCCGACGAGACCCGCGACGCCGAGTCGGTCGGTGTCAAGGCCGCGTTCGAGGGCATCGACATCGCGGGGGTGAACAAGTACAAGGACGGCATCGTCGCCCGCCTGTACAAGGGCCTCCAGGGCCTCGCCAAGGCGCACAAGGTGAACCTGGTCGAGGGCACCGGCCGTTTCGTCGGCGGTACGACGGTCGAGGTCGACGGCACCCGCTACACGGGCAAGAACGTCATCCTCGCCACCGGGTCGTACTCGCGCTCGCTGCCCGGCCTCGAGCTCGGCGGCCGCATCATCGCGAGCGAGCAGGCGCTCACGCTCGACTACGTGCCGAAGAAGGTCGTGGTGCTCGGCGGCGGCGTGATCGGCGTGGAGTTCGCGAGCGTGTGGGCCTCCTTCGGGGTGGACGTCACCGTGGTCGAGGCGCTCCCGCGGCTGGTCCCGAACGAGGACGAGTTCGCCTCCAAGCAGCTCGAGCGCGCGTTCCGGCGCCGCAAGATCACCTTCAAGACCGGCGTGAAGTTCACCGGCGCGAAGCAGGACGACAACGGCGTGAGCGTGTCGCTGGAGTCCGGCGAGACGCTGGAGGCCGACCTGCTGCTGGTCGCCGTCGGCCGCGGCCCGAACTCGGCCGGGCACGGTTACGAGGAGGCGGGCGTCAAGATCGACCGCGGCTTCGTGCTCACCGACGACCGCCTGCGCACCAACCTGCCGAACGTGTACGCGGTCGGCGACATCGTGCCGGGCCTGCAGCTCGCGCACCGCGGTTTCCAGCAGGGCATCTTCGTGGCCGAGGAGATCGCCGGGCTGAACCCGCGCGTGATCGACGAGCGCGGCATCCCGCGCGTCACCTACTCCCACCCCGAGGTCGCCTCCGTCGGGCTCACCGAGGCACAGGCCAAGGAGAAGTACGGCTCGGACGTCACCACGTTCACCTACGACCTCGGCGGCAACGGCAAGAGCCAGATCCTCAAGACCTCCGGTGGCGTGAAGCTGGTCAAGGCCCCGGACGGGCCCGTCGTCGGCGTGCACATGGTGGGCGACCGGGTCGGCGAGCTGATCGGCGAAGCGCAGCTGATCTACAGCTGGGAGGCGTTCCCCGAGGACGTCGCCCCGCTGATCCACGCGCACCCGACCCAGACCGAGGCTCTCGGCGAAGCGTTCCTCGCGCTCGCCGGCAAGCCGCTGCACGTGCACAGCTGACCCCGCACGAGCACAATCCAGACCACGTCTTACCGATCAAGGGAGCCAGCGAACAATGGCCTACTCCGTCACGCTGCCGGAGCTCGGCGAGAGCGTCACCGAGGGCACCGTCACCCGGTGGTTGAAGCAGGAGGGCGACACCGTCGAGGTCGACGAGCCGTTGCTCGAGATCTCGACCGACAAGGTCGACACCGAAGTCCCGTCGCCGGTCGCCGGCACGGTGGTGAAGATCAGCGCGAAGGAAGACGACACCGTCGAGGTCGGCGGTGAGCTCGCGGTGATCGACGACGGCACCGGTGGCGTACCGGAATCCTCCGCTCCGGCTCCGGCCGCTCAGGAGACTCCGGCGGCTCCGGCGGCACAGGCAGCTCCGGCTCCGGCTCCGGCGCAGGAGGCACCCGTTGCCGAGGCTCCGGCCGCGGCTGCCCCGGCCGCTCCGGCGTCCGGTGGCTCCGGCACCGAGGTGAAGCTGCCCGAGCTGGGCGAAAGCGTCACCGAGGGCACGGTCACGCGCTGGCTCAAGCAGGTCGGTGACAGCGTCGAGGTCGACGAGCCGCTGCTCGAGATCTCCACGGACAAGGTCGACACCGAGGTCCCGTCGCCGGTCGCCGGCACCGTGCTGGAGATCCGCGCGGGCGAGGACGAGACCGTCGAGGTCGGCGGAGTGCTCGCGGTGATCGGCGCCGCAGGTGCCGCCCCGGCTGCAGCTCCGGCCCCGGCTCCCACGCCTGCTCCGGCTCCGGCTCCCACGCCCGCTCCGGCGCCCGAACCGGTCCAGGAAACCAAGCCTGCCCCGGCCCCGGCGGCTCCGGCAGCCGAGGCTCCGGCGGCGGCAGCGTCGTCGGACAACGGTGCCAACGGTTCGGCGGACGGCCCGTACGTCACGCCGCTGGTCCGCAAGCTCGCCACCGAGCACGGCATCGACCTCGCCGCGCTCACCGGCAGCGGGGTCGGCGGCCGCATCCGCAAGCAGGACGTGCTCGCGGCGGCCGAGGCGAAGCAGAAGCAGCAGCCCGCGCCCGCCGCAGCTGCCCCGGCCCCGGCGGCAGCCGCCGCCCCGGCCGCTCCGGCACCGCGGGCCGCCGTGTCGCCCGAGGTCGCCGCGCTGCGCGGCACCGTGCAGAAGGCGAGCCGGATCCGGCAGATCACCGCCACCAAGACCCGCGAGTCGCTGCAGGTTTCGGCGCAGCTCACGCAGGTGCACGAGGTGGACGTCACCAAGGTCGCCAAGCTTCGCCAGCGCGCGAAGGCGGCGTTCAAGGAGCGCGAAGGCGTCAACCTCACGTTCCTGCCGTTCTTCGCGAAGGCGACGGTCGAGGCGCTGAAGCAGCACCCGAACGTCAACGCGTCCTACAACGAGGACACGAAGGAGATCACCTACCACGGCGCCGTGCACCTTGGCATCGCGGTGGACACCGAGCGCGGCCTGCTCTCGGTCGTGATCCACGACGCGGGCGAGCTGAGCCTCGCCGGTCTCGCGCACCGCATCGCCGACCTGGCGGCGCGGGCAAGGGCCAACCAGATCAAGCCGGACGAGCTCACCGGTGGCACCTTCACCATCACGAACCTCGGCTCCAACGGCGCCCTGTTCGACACGCCGATCATCGTGCAGCCGCAGTCGGGCATGCTCGGTACCGGCGCGGTGGTGAAGCGCCCGGTCGTGGTGGCCGACGCCGAGGGCAACGACACGATCTCGGTCCGCTCGATGGTGTATCTGCCGCTCACCTACGACCACCGCCTTGTCGACGGTGCGGACGCGGGCCGCTTCCTCACCACGATCAGGCAGCGCCTGGAAGAGGGCAACTTCGAGGACGAACTGGGTCTCTGACCCGGGCACCGGCGGCCTCCGCACCCGAGGGTGCGGAGGCCGCCGTCGTCTCCGGGAAATCCACTATTCCGGAATTACGGATTTTCGGAGTACCGTGGTGGCATGCTGACTCGCCGCCGCCTGCTGACCGCTGCCGCCGTGGCCGGTCCGGCCGCCCTGCTGCTGCCCGGCATCGCCCGCGCGGCCGAGCCGGACCTGTCGACACCCGAACGATGGCTGGCGCGTTTCGCCGCCCACCGCAATGACGTGTCGGCCGTGTTCGACGACGGCGTCCGGCATCGGCTGCACCACCTCCCGTCCGTGGCGCGACCGCTGGCGTCGGCGATCAAGGTCGTGCACCTTCTCGCGTACGCGACCGCGGTCGCGGCGGGACGGCTCGATCCGGCTGAACCCGTGCGCGTCGGCGACTGGGACGCCCGGCACCCGTACCTCGGGGACGGTCCGGTCGGCGCCGGAAATCACCACACTGCGTTGACCCACTTGGGAATTCCGTGCGACGAATTCGGCGTCGCGAAGGATCCCGAACGCCGGGTGCCACTGGGCAAGCTCGCGGAGCTGATGATTCTCGTCAGCGACAATTCCGCGGCCGACTACCTCCGCGCCCGGCTCGGTGACCGGGCGCTGCGCGCGGCTGCGGCCCGCGGCGGCTGGCCGTCGCCGGACGTCCGGATGTTCAGCGGCGAGACGCTGTTGCTGTTCTTCCCCGAATACGGTCCACCGCCAGGCAGTCCGGTCACCGTGCGCCGCGCCGCCGGGGACGCGTTGTCCGCCCGGTTCGCGTGCGATCCGTCCTTCCGCGCCCGGGTGGTGCCCCGTGCCACCGAGCAGCCGCCGACCGAGCCGGACCTGCTGGCGTGGACCGGCGAAACCGGCCGGGGCACCGCGGCGCAGCTCGCCGGGCTGCACCACGAAATCGCGCTGGGCCGGGACGAACCCGCGGAACTGGCCCGGGAAATCCTCGGCCTCCAGTTCGCCGGACACCAGCCGCCGGTGCTCTTCAAAGGCGGCAGTCTGCCCGGCGCGCTGGTCCTCGGCGTCGACCTGGTCTGGCCGGATCGCCGCCCGGGTACCGGCGTGGTGGTGCTGCAGCACTCGACGCCCGCGGACCTGGAGCATGCGGACGTGCTCCTGCGGCTCGGCGCCGACGCGCTGCGCAGCCCGGCCACGTTCACGGCGCTGGAGCACGCGCTGGGACACTGACCGCATGACCGAAGATCTCGCCGAGCGCGTCGCGGAGCTGGAACGCCGGGTAGCCGTGCTGGAGGCCCGGCCTGCCGAGTCCGGTCCGGACGGGATCGTCGGATACCAGGGCGAGCTGGTGGATCCCGAGCTGCGCTGGGCGATCCGGCTGAGCACGCCCGCCGTGCTCGACCTGCCCGACGCTCCCCGCGCCGCCGTGCTCGCCGCGCTGGCCAGCACCGACCGCATCGCGCTGGTCCGGCTGCTCGCCCGCGACGGCCCGCAGACCGGCGCGGCGCTGCAGGAGGCCGCGGAACTCGGGTCGCCAGGGCGGCTCTACCACCACCTCAAGGCACTCACCTCGGCCGGGCTCGTGGAGCAGGACCGCCGCGGCAGCTACCGGCTCCGGCCGACGGCCGCGATTCCCGCGCTGGTCCTGCTCACCGCTTCCGCCGATATCGCCGGCCAGCTGCGGCCGGGCGTGCACGGCGCGGCCGGATAGGACACGATCGAAGACATGCGGGTACTCATCGCGGGCTCCGGCGGGCTCATCGGCACCGCGCTGACCGGACGGCTGCGCGAATCCGGCCACGACGTGCGGCGGCTCGTCCGGCGCACGGCGCAGGCCGCGGACGAACGGGGCTGGGACCCGCCGTCCGGGCGGATCGACGACGGTGCCTTCGACGGCGTCGACGCGGTCGTGAACCTGTGTGGCGCGCCCCTGCTGCCCGGCCGCTGGAGCGGGATGCGCAAACAGCAGCTGCTCGACAGCCGGGTCGAGCCCACCGAGGTGCTCGCCGAAGCGGTGGCCGAACACGGCATCGGGGTCCTCGTGAACGCGTCCGCGGTGGGCTATTACGGCAACACCGGGTCCACTGTGGTCGATGAGAACACCAAGGTGGGCAAGGGTTTTCTCGCCGAGCTCTGCACGGCATGGGAAGGCGCGACCGCAGCCGCGGCGGGTGCCCGGGTCGTCTCCGTGCGCACCGGTCTCGTGCTCGCGCGGCATGGCGGTCTGCTCGACGTGTTACGTCCGCTCTTCCGTGTCGCGCTCGGCGGGCGGCTGGGCAACGGACGCCAGTACCAGCCGTGGATCGCGCTGGAGGACGAAATCGGTGCCCTGGTGCACATCCTGGAGCACGACACGCTGTCCGGACCGGTCAACCTCACCGGACCGTCGCCGGTCACGAACGCCGAGTTCACCCGCGCCCTCGGCCGCGCCGTGCATCGTCCTGCGCCATGGTGGGTCCCTGGTGTCGCAATGAAAATCGCGCTCGGACAGGCCGCCGAGGAAATGGTGTTGTACGGGCAGCGCGCTCTGCCGCGGAAGCTGGAGAACAGCGGGTACGAATTCCGGCACCGCACGGTGGACAGCGCACTGTCCGCGGCGACGTGACGATGCCGCGCGTCCGGTGGATCGTCACCGGCCTGGTGGTGTTCGCCGCGTTTTTCGTGCTGGGTTTGCTGGTGGACCGGCAGCCCCTGCAGCTGGACCTCGAGGTCGCGAATGCCTTGCGCGGGCAGGAAATCCGCCCGGCCGGACAGATCGCGGGGGTGCTCACGAGTGTCCTCGGCCCGGTGCTGCCGTACGTGCTGGGGGTGGTGCTCGTCGCGGTGGTGCTGCGGGACCGGGCGCAGTTCTCGCTGTGCGTACGGCTTGCCGTGGTGCTGGCGCTGTGCCGGCTGACCAGCGTCGCGTTCAAGCCGGTGTTCATGCGGCAGCGCCCACGCGTGTACCCGGAGCTGAGCTACCCGAGCGGGCACGTGGTGTCAGTGGCCGCGACGGGGCTGGTCGCGGTGCTGCTGTGCGCCTGGGTGCTGCCGCGGTTCGTGCGGTGGGCGCTGTGGTGCGCAGCGGTGGCGACGGTGCTCGCCGCGGCCTGCCGGATCGTGCTCGGCGTGCATTGGGTCACCGATACCGTCGGCGCCGTGCTCGCGGTGCTCGGCGTCGGCCTGGTGTCAGCTTCCGCACTCCGGTTACTGCCCGGTCCGGTGCCGGAAAGGCGTAGCCTCGACGAGTGAGTTCTTCGAGTGCAACCTGCCGTGCCACTGCCGAACCCGTCGCTGTCCGCGAACTCGGCACGATCGAGTACACCGAGGCCTGGGACCTGCAACGGGACACCCTCACCGCCCGCGCCGACGGCACCGGTCCGGACACCCTGCTGCTGCTGGAGCACCCGTCGGTGTACACCGCGGGCAAGCGCACCGAACCCGAGGACCGGCCGGTCGACGGCACCCCGGTGATCGACGTCGACCGTGGCGGCAAGATCACCTGGCACGGCCCCGGCCAGCTGGTCGGCTACCCGATCCTGCAGCTCGCCGACCCGATCGACGTGATGCACTACGTGCGCCGGCTGGAAGAGGCGCTGATCGTGGTGTGCGAGCGGTTCGGCGTGAAAACCGGCCGCGTCGAGGGCCGCAGCGGCGTGTGGATCCCGGCCGACGAACGCGGTATCGAACGCAAGATCGCCGCAATCGGCATCCGCGTGCAGCGGGGCGTCACCATGCACGGGTTCGAGCTGAACTGCAACGCCGACCTGGCCGCGTTCGACAACATCGTGCCGTGCGGCATCCGCGACGCGGGCGTCACGTCGCTGTCGTACGAACTGCAGCGCGACGTCCCGGTGTCCGAGGTGCTGCCGGTGGCGCGCGAACTGGTGCTGGCAGCGCTCGAAGGCGACCTCCCGGTGAACGACGACCGCTGGCTGCCGCGCCCGGAGACCCCCGCCGCCCCCGGCGTCACCTTCGCTCTGCAGAACTGACGGTCTCTTCAAGTCCGTGAAGGGAACCTTCACGGAATCTGGGCGGATTCGAGGGGTGGTTGCAACGCGGGTGGTTAGTTGGTGTGGGTGAGGAGTGTAGTGAGGCGTTCGGCGGGGGTGTCCCAGTCGAGTGTTTTGC
>NZ_JNYZ01000044.1 GCF_000717335.1 Amycolatopsis jejuensis | reverse complement strand
GGGCGACGGTGGGGCGGTGGGGCGACGGTGGGGCGTGCAGCCAATCCCGCGTGGGCACGCAAAAAGGCGCGGACCGCACCTCCCCATTGGAGGTTGCGGTCCGTGCCTTTCCTGGGCCGGCTCGTCAGCCGGTCAGTCAGTGGTCACCGCGGCAGGTGTTCCGGCCGTGCGATCGTTCGCCGCGCAACTTCGGTGGAAGATCACCCTTCCCGCAACTGTGCGGCCGCAGCGCGCACGGCGTCCACGATGAACTGGTATCCCGTGCACCGGCACAAGTTTCCCGAAATCCCCGCCCGGATTTCCTCGTCCGTCGGGTCCGGGTTGTCGGCCAAGAGCTCCTGTACCGTCAGCAGCAACCCCGGCGTGCAGAAACCACACTGCAACCCATGGTGCTCCCAAAACGCCTCCTGCAGGGGGTGGAGCTTGCCGCCGTCGGCGAGACTCTCCACTGTGGACACCGCAGCACCCTCCGCCTGTACGGCCAGGGTGCAGCAAGACCGCGCGGTCCGGCCGTCCAGGACCACTGTGCAGGCGCCGCACACTCCGTGCTCGCAGCCGACGTGTACGCCGGTTTTGCCGCAGTCCTTGCGGAGGAAGTCGGAGAGGGTGCGGCGGGGTTCGACGACTGCGGTGACCTGCTCGCCGTCTACGGTCAGGGTGACGGCGCGGGCCGTCTGGGTGCTGGTCATGCCGCGGAGGTCCTTTCGGCCGGGGACAGCGCGCGCATCAGGCTGCGCTGCGTCATCACGTCGGTGACCCGGCGGCGGTAGGCGGCCGGGGCGTGCACGTCGGAGGGTGGGTCGACCACGGCGGCTGCGGCGGCACCGGCGGCGCGCACGAGTTCGTCCGACGGGTGTTCGCCGACCAGGAGTTGTTCGGCGGCGAAGGCGCGCAGCGGCGTCGGGCCTGCTCCCCCGATGCCGATCGACGCGGCCGTGATGCGGCCGGAATCATCCAGCCGGAGTGCGGAAAGTACTGCTACCACGGCGAAATCACCGTGTCGTCGCGCCAGTTCAGCGACGGCGACCCGGGTTCCTGGCGGGGAGACAGGAATCCGGACCGCGGTGAGAAGTTCGTCGGGGGCGGCGGACGTGAGGTGCGGGCCGCGGAAGAAATCGCCGACCGGGACGACGCGCCGACCGGTGGGTCCGGTCAGCACGACGGAAGCGCCGAGCGTCAGCAGGGCCACCGGGTTTTCCCCGGCGGGATGCGCATACGACGCGCTGCCGCCGATCGTGCTCCGGTTGCGGATGGTCACGTGTCCGGAATGGTGCAGCGCCTCGACGATCAGGGGTGCCGCGTCGGCCGTGACCGGCGAGGTCTCAATGAGACGGTTGCGGGTCAACGCGCCGATTTCGAGATGCCCGTCATCGACGCGAAGGTACGACAACTCGGCGAGACCGTTGATGTCGACCAGCAACGACGGCTGAGCACGGCGGGTGGCCAGCAGCGGGATCAGGCTCTGGCCACCGGCGAGTACCCGCGCCGAATCGGCGTTTTCCGCCAGTACGGCGACGGCGTGCTCGACGCTCGTGGCCCGGACGTGGTCGAACGGGGCGGGTTTCATGCGCGCTCCTCAGCAGAGATGGCGTCGAGCAGCCGGGGCGGGGTCACCGGGACCCGGGTCAGGCGTACCCCGAGGTCCGGCAGCGCGCTCTCGATCGCCGCGGTGATCGCCGACGCCGCACCGATCGTGCCTGCCTCGCCCATTCCCTTGAAGCCGCCGGGAATGTGGTCGGCCGTGGTCGTCATGTGCAGCGTGGTGAAGCCGGGGATCTCCGACGCGGTCGGCAGCAGATAGTCCATAAAGGACTGGGTCAGCAGCTGCCCGTCGGAGTCGTACACGATTTCCTCGTACAGCGTACCCGCGATCCCTTGCGCTGCCCCGCCGTGCAGCTGACCGTCCACAATGGTCGGGTTGATCACCGTGCCGCAGTCGTGCGCGACCAGGTAGCCGAGCACGTCGACCACCCCGGTCTGCCGATCCACCTCGACCAGCGCGGCGGTGGTGCCATAGGAGAACGCGACGTTGTCCGGGTCGAGCACATCGCGTTCTTCGAGGGTCGGGACCTCGTCGTCGGGCAGGTTCCCGGCGAGGCGCCGGTAGGTGGCGTCGCCGATGTCGCGCATGGTCACGGACGGCCCGGAAGGGTTACCGGCAATCGAAATCCGGCCGTCCGTGATCTCCAGGTCACCCGGGTCGGCTTCCAGCAGATGCCCGGCAATCCGCAGCACCTTCTCGCGCAGCCGGGTGCTCGCCCGCAGCACCGCGCCGCCGCCGAGCGAGGCGCCGCGGCTCGCGCCGGTGCCGTACCCGGTGAAGGGATTGGTCTCGGTGTCGCCGGACAGCACGGTCACCGAATCCAGTGGTACGCCCAAAGTCCCGGCCGCGACCTGCGCCAAAGACGTCTGAATCCCTTGCCCGAGCGCAGAAAGCCCGGTCCGCACGAGCACCCCACCGCTCGAATCGATCCGCACGACTTCCTCGTCGAACGACCCGTGCTGCAGACCGGCGCCGTTCATGATCTTCGTCGGCCCGAGCGCGGTGATCTCGATGTGGAACGCGTACCCGATGCCGAGCGACCGGCCCTCCCGCGCTGCCTCGGCCACCTGCGACGGCCACCCTCGCTCGGCTACCCCGCGTTCGGCAAGGGCGAGACATTCGGCGTAATTCCCGCTGTCGTAGAAGAACACCGGGCTCGGATACGGGAACTTGTCCGGCGCGATCAAATTGCGCCGCCGGATCTCATTGGCCGGTTTACCCAGTTCCCGCGCGAGTTTCTCGATGATCCGCTCGTGCGCGAAATTGCACTTGGGCTGGCCCCAGCCGCGATACGAGCCATACGGCGACTTGTTCGTCACCACGCCGACCACGGTACCTTCGACATTCGGAATGTCGTACGGCCCGCTCAGCAGCGCCATCGACAGCCAGCACGGTCCGATCCCGACAGTCGCCAGCTGCCCGCCGAGCACCGCCCACACCGTGCCGCGCAATCCGGTGATGGTGCCGTCCGCCTTCGCCGCCACCGACACTTCGATCCGCTGTTCCCGCGAATGCGCATTGGCGACAAAGCTTTCGTGCCGGTCCTCGATCAGTTTCACCGGGCGGCCGGTGCGTTTGGACAGTAATGCGGCGAGAACTTCCTCGGCGTAGAAGTCGAATTTGTTCCCGAATCCCCCGCCGACGTCCGGCGTCCGTACGCGAATCCGTTCCACCGGCAGGCCCAGCACGTCGCCGAGCAGGTCGCGGGCAAGGTTCGGCGACTGCGTCGACAGCCATGCCTCCAGCCGGTCCGACAGCGGGTCCCACGAAACGACGACCCCGCGCGTCTCCAGCGGCGTACCCATCTGCCTGCCGAATTCCAGCGTCTCCGTCACCACGACGTCCGCCTCGGCGAACGCTGCGGAAACGTCTCCCTTGGGAATCGTCTGGCGGCAGCTGACGTTGTCCGGCCACTCCTCGTACAGCAGCGGCGCGTCCGCGGCCAGCGCCTCGTCGAGCGTGCTGACCGCAGGCAGGACGTCGTACTCCACCTCGATGAGAGCCAGCGCGTCCTCGGCGATGTAACGATTCTTCGCCGCCACAACGACGACCGCCTGACCGACGTACCGGACCTTGTCCACGGCCAGCGCGTACTGACCCGTCATCCGCTGGTCCGGGATCATCAGCCAGACGACCGGCTGCGGGGCCGCGCACGCGTCGCGCACGTCGGGCCCGGTCAGCACGTCGTAGACGCCGGGCAGGGCGCGCGCCCGGCTCGTGTCCACCGACCGGATCCGCGCGTGCGCGTGCGGGCTGCGCAGCACGGCCGCCTCCAGCATGCCGGGCAGGACCACGTCGTCGACATACTGTGCGCGCCCGGTCAGCAACCGGGGATCTTCCTTGCGGCGCACCCGTGCGCCGATCAGTCCTGGCGGTACCTGCTGCTGGGTCACGGTCATTCCTCCGGTCGCGGAAACGACGGGCAGCCCCCGTTACGTTGATCGTCGGCCGGTGCGGGCACCGAGTCCATCGGCGGATCGCTCAAATGGCCGGGGTCGGGTTCGTCACACCGCCAATTGCCGCGGCCCCGGCCACACCCGAGACTGATCTGCGAAAGCAGCTGCCCCCTGTTCCCCGGAGGTTTTCCCATGAGCCGCGTCGAAACCGCCCCTGTCGGAGTGTTCGTCGCGACGTCCACACCCCCGGAAGACATCGCCGGGCTCGCCGCGGCGGCCGAACGGCTCGGGTACGGCGAGGTCTGGGTCGCCGAGGACTACTTCTGCTACGGCGGATTCACCGGCGCCGCGCTCGCCCTCGGCGCGACGACGAAAGTCAAGGTCGGCCTGGGCGTGGTCGCTTCGGTCGCCCGGCATCCGGCGGTGGCCGCGATGGAAATCGCCACGCTCGCCCGCGCGTACCCGGGCCGGTTCCTGCCCGGCATCGGGCACGGCGTACCCGCGTGGACCGACCAGATGGGTGTCACCGCCGCCTCGCCGCTCACCGCCCTGCGCGAGTGCATCGATTCCATCCGCGCCCTGCTCCGCGGGGAAACCGTCGACCTCGACGGCAAGCAATTCACGTTCCGCTCCGTCACCGCGACCCACCGGCCGGACGCCGACGTCCCGATCCTCACCGGTGTCCTCGGCCCGAAATCGCTGCGGCTGTCCGGGCGGATCGCCCAGGGCACGGTGATGAGCGTGCTGGCCGGAACCGAGTACCTGACGGCCGCGCTCGGCCACATCCACGACGGCATGCGCGAGTCCGGCGCCACCGAGCACCTGGTACCGACGTTCGCCCTGTTCAGCGTCAACCGCGACAGCAAACAGGCGCGTACAGCCGTGCGTCCGGCGCTCGCCGGGTACCTCGCCGCGGTCGGCCCGCACAACCCGCTCACCGCCGCGTTCGGCTACAACGACCACCTCGCCGAGCTGCTCACGAACGAGGGTGACCGGCTCGCCGAAGCCCTGCCGGAGGAATGGATCGACACCCTGACCGTCGCCGGTGACCCGGACGAGATCACCGAACGCGTCACCGCCCTGCGCGCGGCAGGCGCGACCAGCGTCGTGCTGTCGCCGGTGAATACCGCGTCCGCCCGGGAAGAACTCGAACTCACCGCGTCCGCGGTCCTGCCGCGGCTCACCTAGGAGGAATGTGGACCTCACGATCGGGTACAAGGCGTCCGCCGAGCAGTTCGGCCCGCGCGACCTGGTGGAATACGCCGTGCTGGCCGAGGAGCTCGGGCTCGGCAGCGTCTGGGTGTCGGACCATTTCCTGCCGTGGCGGCACCACGGCGGGCACGCGCCGTCCGCGCTGACGTGGATGGCCGCCGTCGGCGAGCGGACGAAACGGGTGCGGATCGGCACCAGCGTCACCACGCCGACGTTCCGGTACAACCCCGCGGTGATGGCGCAGACGTTCGCCACCATGGCCCTGCTTACCGGGGACCGTGTCGTACTTGGCGTCGGGACCGGCGAGGCGCTGAACGAGGTCGCAGTGTCCGGAATGGACTGGCCGGAGTTCAAGGAACGATTCGGCAGGCTGCGTGAGTCGATCACGCTGATGCGTGCACTGTGGACAGAGGACTCGGTCGATTTCTCCGGTGACTACTACACTTTGACCGGCGCCCGCATTTACGACCGGCCGGAGCAGCCGGTCCCGGTGTACGTCGCCGCGGGCGGTCCGGTGGTCGCGCGCTACGCCGGTCGCGTCGCCGACGGGTTCATCTGCACCTCCGGCAAGGGCATGGACCTGTACACCGAAAAGCTCGTCCCGGCCGTCGCCGAAGGTGCCGCGAACCGTCCTGGCGCCGTGGACCGCATGATCGAGATCAAGCTGTCCTACGACCGCGATCCCGCTGCAGCACTGGAAAACACCCGCTTCTGGGCGCCACTCGCGCTGACCGCGGAGCAAAAGCACACCGTCGATTCCGCCGAGGAAATGGAGCGGCTGGCCGACGAGCTGCCGCTCGACCAGGTGGCCCGGCGGTGGATCGTCGCCGCCGATCCCGCGGAGGCCGTCGCCCAGCTCAAGCCGTACCTCGACGCCGGGTTCACGCACCTGGTGTTCCACGGGCCGGGCGCCGACCAGCGCCGGTTCCTGAACCAGCTCACCGAGGACGTCGTCCCCGCCCTCCGCGCGGCCGCGCGCGAGGTCTGACCGAAGGAGGAACCCCATGGCAGGCAACGAAAACGACATCAAAGAAATCCTCGCGGTGCACCACGCCTGGCTCGAATCGAACAACGACCTGGTGATCGACAAGATGTACCCGAACTTCGCCGACCCGGGTTACCTGCAGTTCAACCTCAACGGCCACGAGTACCACGGACCGGCCGAGAAGGCGAAGCTGTGGGAAGGATTGCACCAGATCGGGTTCAACCTGTCCGACATGAAGATCGTCGAGGAACCCAAGGTGCACGCCGAGGGCGACCTCGCGTACCTCACCACGTACTGGAGCGCGCAGGTCAGCGGCGACAAGGGCACCGGCGTGCTGGAGCCCGACCCGGAGCCGCTGGTCTTCCGCGTGACCGAGGTGTACCGCCGCGACGACGGCAAGGGCAACCCGGTCTGGAAGATCTGGCACTTCCACGCGTCGCCGATCGCGTCGCCGGACCTGCCGCGCTATCCGCAGGACGCCTGAGCGGGAACGGTGATGACGCAGCACGCACGCCGGTCCGCCCGCGGCCGGTCCGGAGAACTGTCCTATCTGGACTGGCCGGGGTCCGGTACCCCGGTGCTCTACCTGCACCCGGTGAACACCGCCGCGGAGGTGTGGACGGACGTGGTGGCCGAGCTGGGCGGCCCGGCGCTCGCGGTGGACTACCGCGCGCACGGCCGGTCCGAGCCCGGCGGGCCGTACCTCCCGGCCGACTACGCCGCCGACGCGCTGGCCGTGCTCGACACTGCCGGTGTCGAGCGGGCGCACCTGGTGTGCGGGTCGATCGGCGGCGCAGTGTCGGTGGAGCTGGCCGCGGCTGCTCCGGACCGGGTCGCCAGCATCGCCGCCTTCGGCGCGGCACTGCGGGTGAGCTGGGGCCCGGAGCTGCTCGACGAGGCCGAGGCCGGACTGCGGGAACTCGGCGTCCGGGCGTGGTTTGCCCGGCACGGCGGCGAAATCCTCGGCCCGCGCTCGCGGCCGGACGCCGCCGACCGGCTGGTCGAGCTCGCTTCCGGCGGACGGAACGGCGACCGCGACACCGACACGGTGGTGCAAGTGCTGCGCAGTACCTTCGGCGACGCGGATTCCCGTCCGGCCGCCGCCGTGGTCGCCGCCGCTCCCCCGCCCGCGCGGGTGTTCGTCGGCAGCCACGATCCGACCTGCCCACCCGAGCGGGCCCGGGAACTCGCCGCCGGGCTCAACGCCGAGGTCCGCGTGCTGGACGGCATCGGGCACCTGCCGATGCTGGAGGATCCGGCCGGAACTGCCGCTGCGGTAAGGGAATTCCACGCATCTTCGGAGAATCGATGACGTACTCCATCGTCGCCCGGGACGAAACCACCGGGCAGCTGGGGGTGGCGTGCCAGTCGCACTTTTTCGCGCCCGGTGCGTCGGTGACCTGGGCTGTCCCCGGCGTCGGCGCCATCGCGACCCAAGCGTTCGTGGACGGCCGTTACGGCGCCCGCGGGCTGGACCTGCTGGCCGGCGGCGTCCCCGCCAGGACCGCCCTCGAGCAGCTGCTGAGCACCGACGAGCATCCCGAGGTCCGCCAGGTCGCGCTGGTCGGGGCCACCGGCGACGCGGCCGCATGGACCGGCAAGGCCTGCATTGCCGCGGCGGGCAATCTCGTCGACGGACCGGTGAGCGTGCAGGGCAACATGCTCGACCACAGCGGCGTGCTGCCCGCCATGCTGGCGGCCTACCGCGGTGACGGCGATCTGGCCGAACGGCTCATCCGGGCGCTGGAAGCGGCCGAGCAAGCCGGTGGGGACATCCGCGGCAGTCAGGGAGCGGCTCTGCTGGTCGTGGACGGGGTCCGGAACGACGAGCCGTGGCAGCACAAACCGGTCGACCTGCGGGTCGAGGACCATCCCGATCCGGTCGCCGAGCTGCGGCGGCTGCTCGCGCACCGGCGGGCGTTCGACGCGGTGTCCGGCACGATGTTCGCGCCCGGGCTGATGGTCGGCCCGTACCGCGAACCCGAGGCGGGTGACCGCGACCGCGCGCTCGCGGCCCTCGCCGACGCGGCGGAAGTGTTGCGCGGCAACCCCGAAGCCGAGTTCTGGCGCGGCATCCTGCTGGCCCGGTCCGGCGACCTCGCGGCCGCGCGCGGGCAGCTCGCCGCGCCGCTGGCGGCGAACCCGCGGCTCGCCCGGTTCCTCGACCGCCTCGCCGACGCCGGTTTCCTCGGCCACGACGACGTGAAGGACCTGCAATGACCCGCCCCGACCTCGTCCGGCAGATCCGGGCGGCAGTCGACGTCGAAACCGTCGTCGGACTCACCCGCGATCTGGTGCGGATCCGTTCCGAAAACCCGCCCGGCCGCGAGACCGAAGTCGTTGCCCACCTGCGGGAGCGCGCGCCTGACCTCGGTCTCGCCGCGACCGTGGTGGAAACCGCGCCCGGACGGCAGAATCTGCTGCTCACCACGGGATCCCGGCCCGGCAAGCCGGTGCTGCTGGTGAACGGGCACCTCGACACCGTGCCGGTGCGTCCGGCCGCTTGGCGGCACGATCCGTTCGGCGGGGAAGTGACCGACGGACGGCTCTATGGCCGCGGGTCGGCGGACATGAAAGGTGGCGTCGCGGCCGCGCTGACCGGGTGGCAGGTGTGCCGTTCGCTCGGCCTGGAACTGCCGTGTGAGCTGGTGTTCCACCTGGTCGCCGACGAGGAGCTGGGTGGCGCACAAGGTACCGCGGCGCTGGTCGCGCGCGATCTCGTGCACGCCGACGCCTGCCTCGACCCGGAACCCACCGGGCTGAAGCTGTGCCTCGCCGAACGAGGCCTGATGTTCGCCACGGTCACCACGAGCGGTGTCCCCGCGCACGGCAGCGAACCGGCGAACGGCCGGAGCGCGATCATCTCCGCCGCCGCGATCGCGCAGGTACTGCACGACAACGAGTTCCCGCAGACGCCGCATCCGCTGCTGGGTACCACGACCTGCAACGTCGGCACCATCCGCGGCGGCAGCGGGCCGAACGTGGTCCCCGAGGAATGCCGGCTGGAGATCGACCGCCGCATCCTGCCGGGCGAGAGCCGGGCGATCGCGGTACAGGGCATCGTCGACCGGATCGCGTCGCTCGGGCTGGCCCGCGGCACCGACTACGACCTGCAGGTCGACACGTTCTGCGAACCGTCCGAGATCTCGCCCGGCCACCCGTTCGTCGGCTTCGTCGCGGACACGTTCACCGCGATGACCGGCCGCGCACCGGGTACCACCGGGTTGCCGTTCACCACCGACGCGCGGTTCATGCGCAACCAGCTCGGCATCCCGTCGGTCGTCTTCGGCCCGGGTGACCTCGCGGTGGCGCATACAGTGGACGAATACGTCGAGGTCGACGCGCTGGTCACGGCGGTCGGCGTGTATGCCGGTCTCTTCGCGGGCTTTGCCGGAACGCGGCCGATGACCGACAATGCCGCCGGAGGCTCTTCCGCCGACACCGCCGTCGAAGGGGTGCCCAGCGCGCGCTGAGCAGCCCGGAGGGGAGACACCCGCATGGGCGCAGCTGCCGGACTCACCCTGGACACCTTCCTCGGCCTGGTCGGCGGGGATTTCGTCGACGTGGTGCACTCGCCGGAAGGCCTCGACCTCCCGGTGGTCGCCGTGCTCATCCACGACACGAGCACCGCCGTCCAGATCAACTCCGGCGACCTGGTGCTCGGCATCGGGCTGCGCGCGGCCGACCCGGACACCGAGCGCCTGGTCGCCTCCGTCGGCGCGGACACGGTGCTCGCGTTCAAGGTGCACGACGATGCCGAGCGTGCCCGCATTCGCACGCTGAGCGAAGCGCACGGCACGACGGTGCTCGCGATTTCCCCGGAAATGTCGTGGGATCAGCTGCATTCGCTGGCCCGGACGTCGATCGCGTCCGCGTCGGCCACCGCCCCGGACGAACGCGGGGTCCCGTTCGGGGATCTGTTCGCGCTGGCCAACTCCGCCGCCGCGATGCTCGAAGGCCCGGTGATCATCGACGACGAGCGGATGGAGGTGATCGCGTTCTCGAGCCTCGGCGACCCGATCGACGGCATCCGCGAACACTCGATCCTGCACCGCCGTCCGCCGCGCGAGTTCATGGACTGGTGTGAATCCACCGGAATCCTGCCGCGGGTACGGCAAAGTCTCACCCCGGTGCGCGTGGTGCCGCCGGACGGCGCGACCCGGCTCGTCACCGCGATCCGCGGCGGCAGCGACATCCTCGGCTACCTGTGGGTCGCCGAGTCCAAGCACAAGCTCGACCAGCATTCGGCCGACCTGCTCGCCGAAACGGCGCGGGTCGCGGCGCTGCAGCTGCTGCGGTCGCGGATCAGCGAAGACCTCGACCGGCGGCTGCGCAGCGACCTCCTGCGCAACGCGCTCGCCGGCCGTGCCAACGCCACCACTGTGCAAAGCCGCCTCGGTCTCGACGGCGTGTCGTTCCGGCTGGTCGCCTTCGTCCCGGACCAGCCCGGCTCGCCGCCCCCGGCGCTGCGGCCGCTGGAAGACCTGGTCGCGCTGCGGGTCGAAGCGTCGCGACGGCGGGGCGCGGTCACGTCGTGCGACGGCCGGATCTACGCCACGTTCCCGGTCGACGACCGCACGCCCGACGAACCCGCGCGGCTCGCCCGGGAAATCACCGGACAGGCGCACCGGCAGCTGCATCTCGACCTGCGCGCGGCAATCAGCGGGGAAATCGGGTCGGCCGCGCAGCTCGCCGAAGCCCGCCGCGCGGTCGACCGGCTGCTCGACCTGCCACTCCTCGACGAATCACGCCGCGTAATCGCCTTCGACGATTCGATCGCCGACGCAATCCTGTCCGAGATCACCGAAATCCTGCTCGAACGGCCACGCCTGCTGCAGGGCGGAGTGGCGGGGATGGCGGTGAGCGACCGGGATTGCGGCACCGAACACCTGGCAAGCCTGCGGGCGTTCTTCGACGCGGGCGGGGATCTCACTGCGGCGGGGCGCGCGGTGTACGTGCATCGGAACACCTTGAAGTACCGGCTGACCCGGATGCGCGACATCTTCGGGGTCGACTTGGAGGACCCTACGCAGCGGTTGGTTGCCCAGCTTCAGGTGGCGGCGTTCAGTGCGCATCCCGAGCTGCAGGAGGAACTTCCACCTCGGCCACACTGAGCCCTCTTGTGGGATGTGTCGGCTCCAGTTGGCCTCTTCCCGGGATGTGTCGGCTCCAGTTGACATGTCGGAACTTTCCGACGTAACCTTCCGTCATGCCCGACGACGTGTTCCTCGCCCTGGCGAGCCCGACCCGGCGGCGCCTGCTGGAAATCCTGGCGGACGGCCCGCAGACGGCAGGCGACCTGGCGTCCCGGTTCGAGCTGAGCCGCCCGGCGGTGGCCGAGCACCTGAAAGTGCTGCGCGAGGCCGCCCTGGTCCGCGACGAACCCGTTGGGCGGCAACGGTTCTACCATTTGGAAAGCGACCCGCTCGAGCAGGTCGGCGCATGGCTGCACCCGTTCGAGCGGTTCTGGCGCGGACGGTTGCGAGGGATGGCCGAGCTGCTGGAAAATGACGAGGAGAAATAGTGCCGTACGCCCGCACCGGCAGCATCACCGTCGACCAGTTCATCGGCGCCGCACCGGAAAAAGTCTGGCGCGCCCTCACGGACCCGGAGCTGCACGCGAAATGGTGGGCCCCGGGCGACATCGGCCCGGAAGTCGGGCACGAGTTCCGCCTGGAGATGCCCGGGTACGGCTCGATCCCGTGCCGGGTAATGGAATCCGAGCCACCGTCCCGCTTCGTGTACACGTTCAACGGCGAGTGGACACTCACGTGGACCCTGACCGCCGAAGGCCACGGCACCCGCCTGCTGCTGAACCACTCCGGCTTCGACCTGGACGACCACCGCCAATCCGACGCATGCACCCGCATGGGCCCGGGCTGGCGGGACGGAGTACTGCCCCGGTTGGCGAAACTGGTCGCGGAGGTGGGGTGAGCCGGATTGGGCCGCTGCGCACAGGACCAGGCTGAACCACCGCGGGTGGGGTGAGCCGGACTGGGCCACCGGGGATGGGTCGAGCCGCCGCAGGAGGGAACGGGTTGGACGACCGCAAGCGGGAACGGGTTGGACCGCCCAAGGCGGGAACGGGATGGACGGCCCCAAGCGGGAACGGGTTGGACGACGGGCGCCGAATCGGGGCCACCGCACATGGGCCAGGCTGAGCCGCCGCAGACGAGGCCGGGCTGGACCCATCGCAGGCTGGAACCGTGGACTACCGCAAGCGAAGCCCGAGCCGAGCCAGCACGGCTGGGACCGTGCTGAGCCCCGCCGCAGATCGAGGCCGGGCAGCCCGCCACAGGCGAGGCCGATCCGAGGTGCCACCGGCGAAGCCGGGCTGGACCCGCAAGCGGGACCGGGCGGCGCGACCGCGGGCGATGCCAGGCTGAGCCCCCGCAAGCGGGGCCGGACGGCCCTGCCGCAAGCAGGCCCGGGCTGAGCCACCACGGGACTGGCCCGGCTGAACCCCTCCGAGCATGCCCGGACCGAGCCACCACAGGCCAGCCCCAGTGCCCCATGCGAGCCCGCCCAAACCGGGTCGATCAAGTGCGGCGCGCGGACAAAACCGCTTGCGGCACAGCCTCATCCAGCCGCTCCACCCACTCCGCCACCACCTCGAAACCTCCCGCTTCAAGCCAACCCGTCATACGGGCCGGGGTGCGGCGGTGGACGTCCACGTACATCGCCAGACCGCCGTACCCCGCTGTCTTGCGGCGGGTCCCAGCGCCCACGTGGAAGCCTGCCGCGAGCAACCCGCCCTGGCGCAGGGCTCGGTGGAAATGTCCTAGTACCAATGGGATCTCCGCGTCGGGCACGTGGATCAGCGACCACCACGCCAGCACCCCGGCGACCGACCCGCTGCGGACCGGCAGCGCCGTCATCGACCCCACCGCGAAGCGCACACCCGGATAAGCACGGCGGGCCACGGCGATCATGCCGGGTGACAGGTCGATGCCGAATGCGTCGACGCCCGACTCGCGCAGATACTCGGTGACGTGCCCAGGCCCGCAACCGACATCGGCGACCGGACCATCGCCCACCATACCCGCGAACACCGTCAAACTCATCCGCAGCAAAGGGCTTCCGGCAATTGCCCCGCGCAGCTGGTCGGCGTATCCGGCCGCCACGGTATCGTACGAGGACTGGGTGTCAGCGAAGGCATCACGTCACGCTAGCGGCTCCCCGAACCACCGGGCCAGTGCGGGCGCCAGCTCGGCCTCGTCCCCGGCCCAGGCGACATAACCGTCCGGGCGGATCAGCATCGGCTCACGTCCCGACGGTACCCGGTCCACCCGCGAGAGGTGGAGCGCATCGAACCGGCGAGCGGGATCCAGCAGCACACCTCGGCCGGAGTGCAGCAACGAAGGCGCGACGGCCGGAGCCGGAAGCCCGACCAACGGGTGCGAACCTGGCATGGCGTAACGGATTCCCATCCCGGACAGCGTGTCGTCCAGGTGGTACTGGACGGCACGCAGCTGCACCAGTTCCTCGAAAAGAGACCGCGCAGCCGCGACGTCCGGCGAACCCGTGCCTTCCCAATCCATCAGCAGCGATTGGGCCCGAGTGTTACGCAATACAGCCGCACCGACCGGATGTCGTTCCGCGTGATAGGTGTCCAGCAGACCGTCCGGCGCCCAGCCGTGTACCGCGGCGGCGAGCTTCCAGCCCAGGTTCACCGCGTCCTGGATACCGGTGTTCATCCCTTGTGCGCCAAGCGGAAGGTGGACATGCGCAGCGTCGCCCGCGAGGAACACGTCGCCGTGCCGATACCGCGCGGCCTGCCGGGAAGCGTTGGTGATCCGCCGTCCATAAAGCAGTTCCAGCAGTTCCACCCGGTCGCTGAACACCCGCCGCAGGCCGGTGCGGATTTCCTCCTCGGTCACCGGTACCTCGCGCGCCACCGAGCCAGGAGCGCGAAGTGCGAGCCGCTTCAACGGACGGCCTGCCGGATCGACCCCGAGCGGGAACACGTGCGCCTGATAGCCGTCGTTGGTCGTGTGCATCGGGACTTCGGCGCTCAACCGCACGTCGGCGGCAATGGAGGTGGCCGTCCCCGCGCGGCCGGGGAAATCCGCTCCCAGCAGCTTCCGCACGGTGCTCCGGCCGCCGTCGGCAGCGACGACGTACCGGCTCCGCAGCACCGACCCGTCCGCGAAAGTCGCCGTGGTCCCGTCGAGCGCGACCAGCTCGTGGTTCCGCCGGACCTGAACCCCTTGCCCAGCAAGGTGCTTCTCCAGGAATTCCTCCACCACCACCTGCGGCACGGACCGCCACGGCAGCCGGTGCCGCTCCCCGGCCAGCGGAAGCAGGTTGCCCGCGAAATGCGCGGTCGTGACCGGGTGATTTCCGGTGGCCAGCAAGGGTTCCAGCAACCCGCGCTGGTCGAGCGCTTCCTGGGTGCGCGACTGCACCCCACCCGCCTTCGACAGCTCACTCCGCCGAGCCAGCCGATCCACCAGCTCGAACGACACCCCGGCCAGCGCCAGTTCATGAGCGAGCATCATCCCGGTCGGCCCTGCGCCGACAATCAGTACGTCCATGCCCCCGACTCTCCGCACCCGCAACCGCCACAACCACAAAACCGGCCGAAGAACGGCGATATCCGACAACGGATACCCTCATGAAGGTGGATTCCGACTACGACGACCTCGACCGCCGGCTCGTACACGCACTCCAGATCGATCCCCGCTCACCATTCAGCACTATTGCCGAAGTACTCGACGTGTCGGATCGCACCATCGCCCGCCGCTACACGCGACTACGGTCGACCGGCGCCGTCCGCGTCATCGGCAGCATCAACCCGACCGCCCTCGGCGCCACCCAGTGGTTCCTCCGGATCCGCTGCGCCCCCGCCGCCGCGAGCCAGGTCGCCGAAGCGCTGGCCCGGCGCCCCGACACCGCGTGGGTCAGCCTCACCTCCGGCGGTACCGAGATCGCCTGCACCGTCCGCACTGAGAACGACGCCGACAGTGAAGCCCTCCTGCTGGCCAAACTCCCCCGCACCCCCCGCGTCGAAGGCGTCACCGCGCATTCCGTCCTGCACGCTTTCTACGGGGGCTCCGACAGCCTGATCGCCAAACTCGGCGCCCTCGACGATGCCGCCGTGACCCGCCTCCGCCCGCCGCCGATCCCGGCCCGGCCCGGCCCCGTCACCCTCGACGACGGCGACCGCGCCCTGCTCGAAGCCCTCGCCGCCGACGGCCGGACCGGCTTCGAACAGCTCGCCGCCACCACCGGCTGGTCCCCCACCACCGTCCGCCGCCGGATGGCCGAACTGCGCGAACGCGGCATCCTCTACCTGGATCTCGACATCGACTGGCGCCTGTTCGGCCGCGGAATCCGGACCCTGCTGTGGCTCTCGGTCGCCCCGGCGCACCTGGCGGAAGCAGGCGCCGCGCTGGCCGGACACCCCGAAATCGCCTACGCGGCAGCCACCACCGGCCCGACCAACCTGTACGCGACCGTCGTCTGCAGCGGCCAGGCGGAGCTGTACCGCTACCTCACCACCCGCGTCGCCGCGCTGCCCGCGATCACCCACGTCGAGACGGCCCCGGTGATCAAGACGGTGAAGCAGGCGGCGATGCAGGGAGTCACCGCCCAGATACCTAAGTAGTGCGGATACCATCAACTCAATGCCATCTATGGACGGATACCGTCACAAGGCTTACAGTGCTCGCATGAGTTCAGCAGACGGGCTGATTCCGGCCGGGTGGTGGGAGCACGCCTCCCTCGACGCCCGGCTGGCCGCAGCCCTCCAGGCCAACCCGCGCGTGAGCTGGCGGGATCTGGCCAAAGCCGTGGGGAGCTCCGAGAGCACCGTGGCGCGCCGGGTGCGAGCATTGACTACGTCCGGCGCGCTACGGACCACGGTGGTCGTCGACTCGATCCGCACCGGCCGCGGCTTCCCGGTCACGGTGTACTTCGCGGTCACGAACAAGTCCCTGCGCACGCTCGCCGAGCACCTCGTCGCCCGTGACGACGTGCGCATGGTCGCCGTCCTCACCGGCCGCTACACGCTGCTCGCGGAGTTCATCACCGCGTCCACCGAGGACCTCGCTACGATCCTGCTCGACGCGCTCGCCGGCGTGGACGCCACATTCGAGTCGATGTCCGAACCGGTTCTCCGCGAGTTCAAGTCCACTGTGGACTGGAGTCACTCGCTCGTCGCGGACATCCCGGACGTCCGGCTCCCGCTGGTCGACCTCGTCCCCGAGGAGGAACCGGCCCCGCTCGACCCGGTCGAGGAGGCCATCGCCGAACTGCTGCGGGTGGACGGCCGGATGAGCTTCGCCGACCTCGCGCAGGCCACCGACCTCAGCGAATCCGCCGTCCGACGCCGCACCGACGCGCTCATCGCGGCCGGGCGCGTGCATCCGGTGACACTGGTGGACGCGCGGCTGCTCGGCTTCCACATCCAGTCGTTCGTGTGGGTCGACCTCGATCCGGCGACCCTCGACGACGCGGTCCGCACGCTGGCCGCCCGGCAGGAGGTCCGGTACGTGGCGGCGACAGCGGGCGACAGCGACCTGCTCGTGGAACTGATCGTGCCCACCCAGGGGGACCTGTTCCGCTTCCGCACCGAGGTGCTCGGCACCCTCCCCGGCGTGCGCGGCACCCGGCTGTCCATCAACCTCCGGACGCTCAAGCGCGCCTTCCTCCCCCTCGAAGACCCCGGCCAAGCCGGCGAGTAATGCTGCATCAAGGAGAAACAATGACGATTCTCACCAGCCGCGGACGGAAATGGGCCGTGGCGGCCGCGGCCGCCGGGTTGCTCACCACGACGGCATGCGGGGGCGGTGGTGGTGGCGGTGGCAACGACGCCGGCACCAAGACCGTCGCCGGCGTGGACAAGGACTTCGACAGCTTCGTCTGGGCGCTGCAGCAGCTCCCGGCGTCGCTCGACCTGGCCAAGGACGCGACCGTGAACACCCAGCAGGTGATCAGCCTGGTCACCGAACCGCTGGAGCGGGTGTCGAACAACGGCGCCTTCCACCCGGGCCTGGCCGCGAAGGTCAGCCAGCCCGATCCGCAGTCCATTGTGTACGAACTGAAGCCGGGTACCCAGTTCTCCGACGGCACTCCGCTCACCGCCGACGACGCGGCGTGGAGCCTGCAGCATGTCACCGACGCCAAGGGCGGCGCGCAGACCGCGGGCCGGGTGAAGAGCATCGAGAGCGTCACCGCGACCAACCCGACCACGGTCACCGTCAAGCTCAAGTTCCCGGACCCGACCGCGCGGGACAACCTCGCGGTGATCTCGTACGTGCAGTCGAAGAAGGCCGCCGAAGCCGCGGGCGCCAAGCTCGGCACCCCGGCCGGGCTGCCGGTCGGCAGCGGGCCGTACGTGTTCAAGTCCAGCGGGCCGGACAAGATCCAGCTCGAAGGCAACACGAAGTACACCGGCACGAAGCCGAAGGCCAAGCAGGTGTCGTTCGTCCCGATCAAGGACGACAACACCGGCCAGCTGGCCATGCGGTCCGGGTCGATCGGCGGCGCGCAGGTCACCAACGTCAAGCAGATCGCGCAGTGGAACAACGTCTCCGGCGCGCAGACCGTGCAGCTGCCCGCGAACGTCACGAGCTACCTCACGCTCGACACGTCGAAGGCGCCGTTCAACGACATCCACGCCCGCCGCGCGGTCGCGTATTCCATTGACCGCAAGGGTGTTTCCAAGGCGGTGTACGGCGCGAACGGCGTGGTGCTGCAGGGTCTCGTCCCGCAGACGCTGCTCGAAGGCGTCGCCGGTTCGGCCGAGGCGGCGAAGAGCTTCCTCGGCACGCTGCCGCAGTACGACCTCGACAAGGCCAAGGCGAAGGCGGAGCTCGCGCAGTCCGCGACGCCGGGCGGGTTCAGCGTCACCATCCCGTACACCACCAGCTCGCCGTGGGCGGAGCCGACGATCCTGAACCTGCAGGAGAACATGAAGGAACTCGGTGTCACGATCACACCGAAGCCGGAGTCGCCCGAGGTGTGGGCCAAGCGGATCTTCGCGCACGACACCCCTGGCATCCAGTCGATGCAGCTGATCGCCACCATCCCGGACCCCAACGCGGTGCTGCCGCGCGTGGTCGGGCAGGCGGGCATCGCCGCACCGGGGCTGAACCTGGCCAACTGGACCACGCCGCAGATCGAGAACGACGTGAAGACGCTCACCGGTTCGGTCGACAAGAGCGCCCGGTGGACGGCAACCCAGTCGGTGCTGACGCAGATTTCCCAGGAGCTGCCCTACGTTCCGCTGTACGCGCCGAACTTCGTGGTCGCGCTCGGCAAGGGCTTCACCTTCTCGGAACCGGTGTCCCAGGGCGACATCCTCGACGGTACCTGGATCCTCCGGGTGCGGGCGACGGCGTGACCCGATGATCAAGTTCCTGGCCCGCCGCCTCGCCGCGATGGTCGCGATGCTCCTGCTGGTGTCGTTCCTGGTGTTCAGCCTGCTCGCGCTGGCGCCCGGATCGCTGCTGGCCACGCTCATGGGCACCGCACCGTCCACTCCGGAGCTCATTGCGGCAACCACCGCCAAGTACCACCTGGACGATCCGTTCCTGGTGCAGTACGGCCGGTGGCTGGCCGGCGCGGTCCGGCTCGACTTCGGCACCTCGGTGCGGTCCGGCGAGGACGTGCTGTCCGCGCTGGGCCACGCCCTGCCGATGTCGTTCCAGCTGGCGCTCTTCGCGCTGCTGCTGGTGGTCGTGGTCGGCATCCCGCTCGGCGCCGTCGCCGGGCTGCGGCGGGGTGCCACCACCGACCGCGTGGTGTCCACAGTGGCTGCTTTCGGGATGAGTGCCCCGCCGTTCGCGGTCGGCCTGCTGCTGGTCTACGTGTTCGGCGTGGTACTCGACTGGTTCCCGGTTTTCGGGGCCGGCGAAGGGTTCGCGGACAGCCTCTGGCACCTCGTCCTGCCCGCAGTGTCACTGGCGGTCGCGCTGATGGCGATCGTGCTGCGGCAGACACGGGCCGCGATGCTCGACGTGATGGACCAGGATTACGTCACCTTCGCCCGGGCCCGCGGGGTCGCGTCGCCCCGGGTGCTGGTGACCTACGCAATGCGCAATGCGGCGGTACCGATCGTCACGTCGTCCGGCGTGGTGCTCATTGCCGCGCTGTCCGGTGCGGTGCTGGTGGAGACGGTGTTCTCGCTGCCCGGCGTCGGCTCGCTGCTCGTGGTTTCGGTCAACACCAAGGACATTCCGGTGGTACAAGGCATTGCAATGGTCGCGGCGGCGTTCGTGATCCTGGTGAACCTGGCGGTCGACGTGCTCACCGGCCTCCTCGACCCGCGCATCCGGGCCCGGCAGGTGGCGGCATGAAGCGCCTCGGCTGGCCCGCGATCGTGGCGGCGGTGCCGCTCGCGGTGATCCTGGTCTTCGTGATCGCCGGGGACGCGCTCACGCCGTACCCGCCCAACGCGCAGCAGCTCGAACTCAGCTCCAGCGGCCCCACCGGGCAGCACTGGCTCGGCACCGACGACCTCGGCCGTGACGTGCTGTCCCGGGTGATCTCCGGTGCCCGGGTCGCGGTGATCGGACCGCTGCTCGTGGCCTTGGTCGCGGTGGTGGTCGGCATTTCGCTCGGCCTGGCTGCGGCGTACTACCGCGGCCGGGTGGACAGTGTGATCAGCCGCCTGGTCGACGTCCTCTACGCGCTTCCGGCGCTGCTGGTCGCGATCGTGGTGGTCGGGATTTCCTCCGGCGGCTACGTGGTCACCGTGCTGGTGCTGGCGCTGCTGTCGATGCCGACGGCGATCCGGATGATCCGCAGTGCCGCGACAGTCCAAAGTGGACTGCCCTATGTGGAGGCCGCGCAAAGCCTGCGGCTGCCCGCGCGCACGGTGATGTTCCGGCACCTCCTGCCCAACATCGTGCCCACCGTGGTGGCCACGTTCCTGCTCGACTTCGTCGTCGCGCTGATCGCGTTTTCCGCACTGGCCTTCCTGGGCATCGGCGGACAGCCGGGCAGCGCGGAATGGGGCGTCATGATCGCCGAAGGGCGTGAACAGATCCTGTCCGAACCGTGGCTTTCGCTCGCCCCGGCGGTGATGATCATCCTCACCGCGGTGTGCGCGACGGTGCTCGGAGACAGCTTCTACGACCGGCTCACGGCACAGCGGGAGGCGCGATGAGTCTGCTCACTGTGGACGGGGTGGACATCGCCCACCAGGGCCGTCCGCTCGTGCGGGACGTGCGGTTCGCGGTCGAGGCCGGGACGTCGGTGGGGATCGTCGGCGAATCCGGCAGCGGGAAGTCGCTCACCGTGCGCTCGCTGGTCGGGCTGCTCCCCCGCGGGGTCACCGCGACCGGGTCGGTCACCTTCGACGGCCGCGAGCTGCTCGGACAGTCCGAAAAGGACCTCCGGGAGGTCCGCGGCACCCGGATCAGCCTGCTGATGCAGGACCCGTTCTCGATGCTCAACCCGGTGCAGACGTCCTTCGCGCACATCGCCGAGGTGCTGCCCGCGCCGATCCGGCGTAACAAGGCAAAGCTACGCGCGGAGGTGTACCGGCGGCTGGAGGAGGTCGGCCTCGACCCGGCCCGCGCCGCGCACCGGTACCCGTTCCAGCTGTCCGGCGGAATGCGGCAGCGGGTCGCGATGGCGGCGGCGCTGGCCGGTGACCCGGATCTGCTGATCGCCGACGAGCCCACTACCGCGCTCGACGCGACCACGCAGGCACAGGTGCTGGAAATGCTCGACCAGCTCCGGCGCAGCCGCGGAATGGCGCTGATCCTGGTCACGCACGACCTCGGCGTCGCGTTTTCCGTGTGCGACCGGATCATGGTCATGTACGCGGGCGGGCTCGTCGAGCAGGCCCCGTCGGCCGAGCTGCGCCGGAATCCGCAGCATCCGTACACCGCGGGGTTGCTGGGTTCGCATCTGCCGCTGGACCGCCGGGTCGAGAAGATGCAGTCCATCCCCGGCCGGGTGCCTCCGGCGGATTCCGTGGGCGGGCAATGCGGATTCGCGTCCCGCTGCAATTGGGCCACCGACGCCTGCCGCGCCGAACGGCCGACCTTGCAGGCCACGAGCCCGGACCACACCACCGCCTGCCTCCGGATCGACGAGATCGCCGCGGAACTGCTCGACACCGCACCGGAAACCACCGCGAGTGCCACGTCGGCCGAACCTGAATCGTCCGGCGCCTTGCTGACCGTGCGGGACCTGCAGAAGTCCTTCCGGGACCTCGCGGGCGGCAAAACCCGTACACAGGCGGTAAAAGGGGTGTCGTTCGCCGTCGACGAGTTCGAATCCGTCGGTCTCGTCGGCGAATCCGGTTCCGGCAAGACCACCATCGCCCGCTCGCTGCTCGGGCTCGTGCGGCCGGATTCCGGCAGCATCGGCCTCGGCGGCCTCGACCTGGCCGACTACTCGCGGCTCAGCCGGGCCGAAAACCGCAGCGTCGCCCAGCTGGTGCAGGTGGTCTTCCAGGACCCGTACTCGTCGCTCAACCCGGCCCGTACCATCGGCGCCACCCTGCGGGAGGCCATCACCACCCGCGACCGGAATGCCGACCACCGGGCCGAAACCGCCGAACTGCTCACCCAGGTCGGCCTCACCGAGGAACACGCGCAGCGCCGTCCCGCTCAGCTGTCCGGCGGCGAACGGCAGCGGATCGCCATCGCTCGGGCTGTCGCGCTGCGGCCCCGGCTGCTGATCTGCGACGAACCCGTTGCCGCACTGGACGTTTCGGTGCGCGCGGAAATCCTCACCCTGCTGCGGAAGCTGCACCGGCAGTACCGCATGAGCATGCTTTTCATCACCCACGAGCTGTCCGTCGTCCGGCAGATGACCGATCGCGTTCTCGTGCTCTACCACGGCGAGATCGTCGAAGAAGGCCGCACGGCCGACGTGCTCGACCATCCCGCGCACAGCTACACCGCCCGTCTCGTGGGCTCCGTGCTCGGGCTCGACCAGGAAGGAGTCACCCAGTGACCAACGAGGGGCGGGTCGGACCGAAGACCCCGGTGACCGGCGACAACGCAGTGTGCTCCAGCCAGCACCCGATCGTCACCGACACCATGCGCGACGTGCTGGCCGGCGGCGGCAACGCGGTGGACGCGGTGATCGCGGGTTCGCTCGTGCAGGCCGTGGTGCAGCAGGACCTCACCAACCACGCGGGCATGTTCACGATGCTGTTCTGGGAAGCCGAAACCGGCACCGTGCACGAGCTGAACAGCCACGGCACGATCGCACCGGACCTGCCGCCGTTCCACCGGGTCCCGCCGCCGCGCAGCCAGTACTCGGCCACCGGCGCCGGGCCGTACGCGGTGATCCCGGGCTTCATGCCGGGGATGAAGGCTCTGTACGAACGCTTCGCCACACGGCCGTGGGCCGAACTGTGCGCGCCCGCGGTGCACTGGGCCGAGGTCGGGCACGTCGTGGACTCGTTCGAGCACCTGGTGATGGCGCAGTCGTACGACTTCTTCCTCTACACCCCGTCCGGCCGCGAGCACTTCGCGCCCGGCGGGCATCTCCCCCAGGTCGGCGACCGCTGGCCGAAACCGGCGCTGCACCGCACCATGGTCCGGCTCGCCGAGGAAGGCCCGGACTATTTCCTCACCGGGGACTGGGCGCAGGAGTTCCTCCGCCGCGCGAACGAACTGGGCTGGCCGATCACCAAGGAACACATGGCCGCGTCGCAGGCCGAATGGGGTTCCGGGCTGCGGTACGAACACCGTGGACACGAGATCGTGCAGCTGTCCCCGCCGGAGCGCCAGGCCGTGTTCTGCTCGATGGTGCTGGGCATCCTCGACGAGCTGGACATCACCTCGTACGGGCACTACACCGAATCGGCCGACGCGCTGTACTACCTCACGCATGCCTTGCGCCGCGCCGACAAGGAAGCCAACCTGATCAACGACCCGCGGATCTTCGAGGACCCGGCCGAACTGCTGATGTCACGGGACTTCCACCGGATGGTGGCCGACCTGATCCGGCGAAGCAAGCCCACGATCGACCTCACCAAGCACGTCGAGATCACCGGCGGTGCGGCGCAGCTCGCCGCGATCGGGCACCTGCCCTCGCCGACACCCGCGCAGTCCGCGGGCAGCTGCGAGCTGTCCATTGTGGACAAGTACGGCAACTGGGTGCAGTCGATGAACACGCTGCAGGGCTCGGGCATCCCGGGCGAGGTGATCGGCGGCGTGCCGATGATCGGCAGCAACGGCATCAACCGGATGGACATGTGGATCGGCGGCTGGTTCACCGGCGGCGGCCGGATGCGCTGCGCGATCGGCAACACGCTGGTGTTCAAGGACGGCAAACCGGTGCTGGGCCTCGGTTCGCCGGGGAGCGTGTACTGCACGGTGCCGCAGGTGCTGTCCAACATCCTCGACTACGGCATGGATCCCTACGCCGCCGAAGACGCGCCGCGGCTCTACCCACTGCGCGAGGACTACCAGTTCTCCATGGAAGCGCGGGTGCCCGAAGAGGTCACGCGCGGGCTGATGGCGCGCGGGCTGCTGATGTCGCCGCTGCCCGCCTACGACTGGCACCTCGGCTCGTACCAGATGAGCTGGCGCGGCGACGACGGCAAGCTGCACGGCAGCGCGGGACCCCGCCGCGCCGGCAGCGCCGCCGCCCTGTGATCCGGAAAGGACTGTCCACAGTGAACAACGTTGCCGGCGTCACCGGCGAGGTCTCGGCCGAGCGCCTGATGGCCGTGCTTTCGCCGATGGCGCAATGGACCAAGCACGCGGGCACCCCCGGCGAGCTGGAGAGTCTCGGGTACCTGCGCGGTCTCCTCGACGATCTCGGCTACACCACCCAGCTGCTGAGCCACGACGCCTACATCAGCCTGCCGGTGTCCGCGCGAGTGGAGGCCGACGGCGTCACCCACAACGCGCTCGCCGTGTCGTTCTCCCGCTCCACTCCCCCGGACGGACTCACCGGACGGCTGGTTCCGGTCGGCCGCGGTACCGCCGAGGAGTACGCCGGCCTGGACGTCACCGGCTGCATCGTGCTGATCGACGGCGTACCCGGGCCCGGTCAGACGATCGAGGCCGGTAACCGGGGCGCCATCGCCCAGGTGCACGTCAGCCCGCACGACAAACTGCACGAGATGTGCGTGTCGCCGGTGTGGGGCAGCCCGGGTGACGACGCCGTCGACGACCTGCCCGCCACCGCCGTCTGCTCGGTGAGCGCGACGGACGGCACCCGGCTCCGGGAGCTGGCGGGTCAGGAAATCACCGTGCACACCGAGATCGACACCGGCTGGCGGCCGACCCCGATCCTCCTCGCCGACCTGCCGAGCACCCGCGGCGGCGAGGACGAGCCGTTCGTGTTCTTCACCGGCCACCACGACACGTGGCACTACGGCCTGATGGACAACGGCACCGCGAACGCGACCATGATCGAGGTCGCCCGGATTGCCGCCGAACGGCGCGACCAGTGGCAGCGTGGCCTGCGGCTGGCGTTCTGGTCGGGGCATTCGCAGGGCCGCTACTCCAGTTCCGCCTGGTACGCCGACCACCACTGGGAGGAGCTCGAAGCCCGCGCCGCGGTACACGTCAACATCGATTCGACCGGCGGCAACGGCAACACCGTGGTGGCGGACGCGACATCGGCGGCCGAGCTGGGCGAGCTGGCGCAGGAAGCGCTGAGCACGCAAGCCGGTCAGGACTGGGCCGGACGGCGCATGCACCGCGCGGGCGACCAGTCGTTCTGGGGTATCGGCGTCCCGGCGATCTTCGCGAACATGAGCGAGCAGCCGATCGACCCGGCGCTGCTCAACGCGCAGGCCGCGGTGTTCGGCGGCGGGCCGCGCAAGGGCAACGGCACCGGCTGGTGGTGGCACACGCCCGAGGACACGCTCGACAAGATCGACCCCGAGCTGCTCGTCCGCGACACCCGGATCTACCTGCACGCGGTGTGGCGGCTGCTCACCGACCCGACGCTGCCGATGGACTTCACCCCGGCTTGCGAGGCACTCGTCGAACGGTTGCGGGAACTGCAGATCAGCTCGGCCGGGCGGCTGGACCTGTCCGTCCCGATCGAGCGCGGGCTGCGCGCCCGGGAGCTGGCCGCGGCGCTGTGGGCCAAGCGGGAGTCGGTGGATCCGGACTGGTTCAACGCGACCGTGCACCGGTTGTCTCGCCTGTTCGTGCCGCTCGACTACACCCAGGGCGACCGGTTCACGCACGACCCGGCGCTGTTCGTCGGCGGCGTCCCCGGGCTCGCCGACACACCGCGGCTGTCCGGGCTGGAGCCGGACAGCGACGGCTTCCGGTTCCTGCACTCCCGCCTGGTCCGCGAGCGCAACCGGGTCGCGGTGAGCCTGCGGGAAGCCGTGGCCTTCCTGGAGGGGGCACTGGAATGAGCGAGCTGAGCGGACGCCGGTACCTGGTCACCGGCGCGGGCGGGCGGATCGGCCGGTCGACCGCGTTCCTGCTGGCCGAACAGGGCGCGGACGTGGTCACCCAGGACCGGTCGTCCACTGTGGACATCCAGGCCGACCTGGCCGGCCCCGATCTGTCGTCCATTGTGGACGAAGCGGAGGCGGAAGGACCGCTCGACGGCGTCGTGTTCGCGCACGGCGTGTACCCGAACCTGCCGATCAGCGAGATGACCGCGATGGAGTGGGACACCGTGTTCGCGGTGAACGTCCGGTCGGTCATGCTCGTCACCGGAGAGCTGTTCCGGCGGTGGATTTCCCGTGGTACGCCGGGTTCGATCGTGGTCGTGTCCTCGGGTGCGGCGCGGTCCGCCCGCGCCGGGGGCGGGCATTACTGCTCGTCCAAGGCCGCGGTGGAGATGTTCACCCACGTCAGCGCCATCGAGGGCGGGCCGCACCGCATCCGGGTCAACGCGGTCGCGCCGGGCCTGGTACTCGACAACGTCATCCGCCCGGACACCGAGGGCGTGCCGGACTACTTCGCGCAAACCCTGGCCGCCACCCCGCTGCGCCGCACCGGCGACCCCGCGGACATCGCCGAGGCGTGCGCCTTCCTGTTGTCCGACCGGTCGTCCTGGACCACCGGGGCGATCATCGACGTCAGCGGCGGCTCGCACACCGGCCGTCCGCACCTGCCGTTCACGAGGGAGCTGAAATGACCATCCACATCGTGGGCGCGGGCGCCATCGGCGGCCTGGTCGGCGCCTACCTGCACGAGGCCGGGCACGAGGTCGTGCTCGTCGACGCCAACGCCGAGCACGTCGCCGCGATCAACGCCCGCGGCCTGCAGATCTCCGGCGAGGCCGACTTCACCGCGTACCCACGCGCAGTCCGCCCGGAGCACCTCACCGGACCACTGGACACCGTCCTGCTGGCGGTGAAGTCCCGGCACACCCAGGACGCGCTCAAGACGATCGCGCCGCTGCTCAGCGACGACGGATTCGTGGTGTCGCTGCAGAACGGACTGGAGGAGTACCCGATCGCGGACGCCGTCGGTCCACAACGGACAGTCGGTGCGCTGGTCACGTTCGGCGGCTTCTACGACAAGCCCGGCCACCTGATCTACGGCGGCGCCGGGACCTTCCGGATCGGCGAGGTCGACGGTACCGAGAGCAACCGCGTGCACGAGCTGGCCGCACTGCTCAGCGAGTTCCACCCCACCGAGGTCACGAGCAATATTTTCGGCTACCTGTGGTCGAAAGCGGCCATCGCGGCGGTGTACTTCGCGACCGCGGTGGCGAACGAGGACGTACCCGTGCTGCTCGCGAAAAACCAGCACCGGTCGCTGTTCGGGCGGCTCGTCGGCGAGGTCGAGCGGGTCGCGCAGGCGGCAGGCGTGCGCTGCGAAACCGTCGACGGCTTCGACCCGACACTGTTCACCGTGGACGCCGAGGCGGACCCGGCGCAGGTCGAATCCGCGTGGCAGGCACAGATCGCGTACTGGGTCGCGCACCAGCAGACCCGCACCGGCGTGTGGCGGGACCTCGCGATCCACCGTCGTCCGACCGAGGTGGACCACATCCTCGGGCCGGTGCTGGACCTGGCCGCGAAGCACGGCGTCGAGGTCCCGCACGTCCGCGCTGTGACCGATGCGGTGCACCGGGCCGAGAAGGACCCGGACACGATGGGCGAGCACGTACTGGCCGAACTCGCGGAGGTACGCTGACCGGCCGGCTCAGCCCTGCGCGGCCGGCGGCGTGCCCCATTGGTGCCGCCAGAACGCTTCCCCGGCGCTGGACAGGTAGCGGTCACGCACCGTGAAGAGGGCGATCTTGCGGAACCGCGGCGGCCGCAGGCTCTTGACCGCTACCCGGCCGCCCGCGGCCTCCGCGGCCATCCGCGGCATGAGCGCGACGCCGAGGCCGTGCGCGACGAGTTGTTCCGGGCTGCTGCTTTCGTAGGCGATGTGCGGTTCGTGCCCCTCCGACCGCAGCAGCGCGACGAGCGTTTCCCGCACCCCGGACCCGGGCTGGTAGCTGACGAAGTGCGCACCGGGCAGATCGCCGGGAGCCACGTCACCGTTCCCGGCGAACCGGTGCCCGGGAGGTGCGGCGACGACCAGCTCCTCGGTGAACAGCGGACGCCGGGCCAGCGCCACCGAGCCGTCGCCGAGCCGGTCGTCGCCGATCGCCAGCTCGAGGTCACCCTCGCGCAGCCGGCGCAGCATCTGCCCGGTCGTCTGCTCGCGGATCGCGACATCCACCTGCGGAAACCTGCGGTGAAAAACCGGTAGCTCCGCGGGAAGAAACGTGGTCACCAGCGAACTCAGCGCACCTACGACAGTGGTCCCGCCCGGGTCCTCCGGCACCTCGCGGACCTGCGCACGGGCCCGCTCCACCTCGGTGAGGATGACCTCGGTCTGCGCCAGCAGGCGTTCCCCGGCCGCGGTGAGCAGTACCCGCCGTCCCCGCCGCTCGAACAGCGTGACTTCGAGTTCCCGTTCGAGAGCGCGGATCTGCTGGGAGAGCGCCGGTTGCGCGACGTTGAGCCGCTCGGCGGCCCGGGTGAAGTGCGACAGGCGGGCGGCCTCGGCGAAGTAGCGCAGCTGGCGGAGCTCCATCCGCTGATCGTGTCACCTTATGAGGCAGATCGGAAACCGGTATTTTTCTTATCGATTGCTGCTGGCGCAGGCTTGTCCGGTACCCGAGACAAGGAGCGGCATGAGCGTCGACCCCATCGCGGAAATCCCGGTCAAGCACGAGTACGCCGAGGTCAACGGCATCCGGATGCACTACGTGCACGGCGGGTCCGGGAACGGCCGTCCGCTGGTCCTCGTCCACGGGCTGTTCGAGACGTGGCGGATGTGGCGGAAGGTGCTGCCCCGCCTGCTCGAGTCGTACTACGTCGTCGCGCCCGACGTGCGCGGGTACGGCGAGACCGGCAAGCCCGGCGTCGAGCACATGGACAAGCGCACGCAAGCACAGGACCTCCGCGAGCTGGCCGACCGGCTCGGCCTGGACGAGTTCGTGCTCATCGGCCACGACCGCGGGGCCCGCGTGTGCCGCCGGTTCGCGCTCGATCATGCCGAGCGGCTGCGGGGGCTCGTGCTGATGGACATCCTGCCGACCGAGTACATCTACACCGGGCTCACCGCCCGGACCGCCGCGTCGCACCACTGGGACCAGCTGTTCCACCTCGCCAAGCGCGGGCTCGCCGAGACGTTGCTGCGCGGGCACGAGGAGGAATACGTGCGCTACTTCTACGAGCGCACCCCCGGTTTCAGCGACGTCCTGCGCAGCGACGGCACCTACGACCACTACGTCGAAACGATCAAGAGCCCGGGAGCGGTTTCCGGTTTTCTCAACGACTACCGCGCGGCGTTCGACGTCGACGTCCCCCGCTACCTCGAAGAGCTGCGGGCCGGGACGAAGATCGAAGTTCCGACGCAAATCCTCTGGGGGGAGCTCGGAAACCTGCACGGCCAGCCCGCGATGGACATCTGGGCGGCTCGCTGCGAGCAGCTGGTCGGCGCCGAGATCACCGGCAGCGGCCACTATCTCCCCGAAGAGCGCCCCGCGGAGGTGCTGGCCGAACTCGAGCCGTTCGTCGACCGGTGTTTCGGGGACTGACCGGCGATGGCAGCCGGCCCCTTCCTGCGCTGCACCCGTTGCGGCAGCGAGCATTCCGACCGCGAACCGATCTGGCACTGCCTCCGCTGCGGCGGCCCGCTGGAGGTCTCCGGGCTCCTGCCCGGTCCCGCCGACGACCGGCGCAGCGGCGTCTGGCAATACCCTTCGATGACCGGTCTGCACGACGCGCGCACCATCGTGTCCTTGGGCGAACAGTCCGCGCCGATCGTGCCCGACCCGGTGCTGGAGGGGGTCTCCTATCACCTGCAGCAGCTGTCCCCGACCGGTTCGTACAAGGATCGTGGCGTCTCGGTGCTGGTGTCGAAGGCCAAGGAATGGGGCGTCCGCAGCCTGGTCGAGGACAGCTCGGGAAACGCGGGTGCGTCGGTCGCGGCGTACTGCGCGGCGGCGGGAATCAAGGCCACCATCGTCGTACCTGCCGCCACCTCGGCGGGCAAACGCGCGCAGATCTCGGCTTTCGGCGCCGAAATCGTCCTGAGCCGCGACCGGGGCACGGCGGCGACCGTCGCCGCGGAACTCGATGCCACCTACCTCGGCCACAACTGGAGTCCGTACTTTCTGGCCGGGCTCACGACCACGGCGCCGGAGATCGTCGCGCGGTCCGGCGGACGGGCTCCCCAGTGGATCGTCCTGCCGGTCGGCGCCGGCACGCTGCTGCTCGGCGTGCATCGCGGGATGAAGATGCTGGCGGAGGCCGGGCATCTGGCCGAACTGCCCCGATTGCTGGCCGTGCAAGCGGAAAGCTGCGCCCCGATCGCCGACGCGTGGCGGACGGGTGCACCGGACGTGCCGGCAGTACCGGTGAGCCGGCCGGTCTCCGTCGCGGAGGGAATCGCCGTGCCCGCACCGGTCCGCGGCGCCGAAGTGCTCGCGGCGATCCGCGAGAGCAACGGCGCGTGCGTGACGGTCGGCGACGCCGGGATCACCGCGGCCACCCGCCGCCTTGCCCTTCAGGGAATCTTTGCGGAGCCGACCTCCGGCGCCGCGCTGGCGGGCCTGCAGAAGGCCCGTACCCGAGGTACCGCAACGGGATCGGCGCTGGTCGTGATCACCGGCACCGGCTTGAAGACCCTCGGCGGGGCCACCCCGGCCGGGTGCGGACGATGATCGCTTCGCCGCACCGGCCGAACTCTAGTCAACGAGATGGCCCTTGCCATAGTCAATGGCATTGCTTAGCGTACCGGGTACCCGTTCGTGCCGACCGAGGAGGACTCGTATGCGCCGCATCGACCAGGACCGGACCCGGGCCCGCCTCGGCGAGCTGGTGTCGATCGAAACGCCGTCCGGCCATGCGGAAGGGCTCCGGCGCGCGCACGAGCTGCTGCGCTCGTGGGGTGCCCCGGTGTTCGGCAGGCCGGGCGAAATCGTGACCGTCGACGGCACTTCGCACCTGCTGTGGCGGCCCGAGCGCGAACCCGCGGTGCTGCTGCTCGGGCACGTGGACACCGTGTGGCCGCTCGGCACCCTGGCCGGCTGGCCGTTCGAGGTGAACGGGAACCGCGCGACCGGGCCGGGGGTGTTCGACATGAAAGCCGGTCTGGTCGAAGCGTTCGACGCGGTCGAGCTCGCGCGCGATCCGAGCCGGGTCGGACTGCTGATCACCGGCGACGAAGAGATCGGCTCGCCGACGTCGCGGGCGCTGATCGAGAAGACCGCCGCCGGCGCGGCCGCCGTCCTCGTGTTCGAGGCCAGCTTCGACGGCGCCGTCAAAACCGCCCGCAAGGGAGGCGCTTTCTACACGGTGGACGTCGCCGGCCGCGCCGCGCACGCCGGGATGGCCCCGGCAGAGGGGATCAACGCGATGATCGAACTCGCCCACCAGGCCCTGGTTCTCGACCGGCTCGGCGATTCCGCGAAGGGCACCACGGTCACCCCCACGAAAGCCACCGCGGGTACCACCACCAACACCGTCCCGGCCGCGGCATCCCTGCGCGTCGACGTGCGGGCGTGGGAAAAGGCGGAGCTGGAACGGGTTCACCGGCAGCTCGGCGAGCTGACCGCGCACCTCGACGGCGCGTCGGTCCGCGTGTCCGGCGAAATCAACCGGCTGCCGCTGGAACCGGCGTCCTCGCGTGACCTGCTGGCTCTTGCTCGCCGCGTCGCCGAGGCGGAAGGCCTCAGCGCCGTCGAGGAGGCCGCCGTCGGCGGCGGGTCCGACGCGAACTTCACTGCCGCACTGGGGGTTCCGACGCTCGACGGGCTCGGGCCGGACGGCGGCGGACCGCACGCCCGGCACGAATGGACCGACCTCGATTCACTCGCCGCCCGCGGGATCCTCGTCGCCGGCATGCTCGACGCCCTCACCACGGCGCGCTCGTGACTTCGCCGCGCGCAGCTCGATCGCGTCGAGCATCATCTCCAGCCCGGTGTCGAACGCGACCGGGGAACCCAGGCTCAGCAACAGGTCCGAGCACCGGGCGATCGCCGGGTACTGCTCGGGGTCCAGCTGCCGGTACTCGACCTGCCAGGCGAGCTCGTCGCGTTTGCGGACCTCCGGCTCGAGCGTCAGGAACGCGGCCTCGAGACTCGCCACCGATCGGATGAAGTTGCCCAGCGCCCGCAGGACGACGACGGCTTCCGCGTCCTCGAGACCCGCGCGGCGCAAGGCATCCAGGTTGAACTCGACGTTCGAGAACTCGACCGGGCGGCGGGTGGTGCGCATGACCATGTCCTGCGCCAAGGGCGCGTACCGCACGTAGTGCTCGCGCACCAGCTGCGCGAACTTGCGGACGTCCTCGCGCCAGTCGTCGGTGGCGGTCAGCGTGCCGCCGTAGGACCTCGCCCGCAGGCTGTCGACCAGTTCGAGCAGGAGGTCGTCCTTGTCCCGGAAATGCCGGTACATCGACGTGGGATGGGCACCGAGCTCGTCGCCGATCGCCTGGAACGTGAGCCCGGCGAGCCCGTCGCGGAGCACGATCTTCTCCGCGGCCCCGACGATCGCCTCCCGGCTGAGGCTGTCCCGGGGACGGCGTGCCCGCGGTGCCCCGGCCTTCGGCCGCGGCTTGTGCTGCCCTGCGCCAGCCATCCGGCTCCTTCCCTGCGTGAACCTGCCCGAAACCGTGTTTGAAACCGTGCCCGAAACCACTGCCCGAAGTGTCCGGACCGGTCGCCACGCATTGTCGCACCTGCCACCGGACCGGTCACCACGACGCCAGTCAGCGTAACTGACTATAAACCTGCCCATACCCCTTGCGCGGGCTCTGACCCGGTCTTACAGTTCGTCCCATCTCCGCAGGGGGCCGACCAAGGAAGGTCACCGATGACCATTCGGATCACCCGGATCGCCCGGCGCCGCACCGGGTTCGCCCTCGCCACCGCAGTGGCCACCGCCGCCGCCCTGCTGTCCGCCTGCACGAGCGGCGGCACCCGGAACAGCGCGGCGACGAGCTCCGCCGCGGTGCCGGTCCGGCAAGGCGGTGCGATCGTCGTCGGGGCCGAGCAGGAACCCGATTGCGCGGACTGGATCGCCACGTGTTCCGGGGCCGTCTGGGGCACCTACCTGATGGATGTGCCGACCCTGCCGAGAGTGTTCGTCCCGCGGAAGTCGGGCGATGCCTGGGCTCCGGTCCCGTCGGAGGTGATGGCGGGCGAACCCACGGTCAGCATGGACGGCGGCAAGCAGAAGGTCACGTACCAGATCAGCCCGGCCGCGGTGTGGTCGGACAAGGTGCCGATCTCCTCGGCCGACCTGAAGTACACCGCGCTGCAGATCCGCGACGGCAAGGACGTGCTCGTCAAGGCCGGTTACGACCGCATCGAATCGGTCGACACCCCCGGCCCCAAGACCGCGGTGATCACCTTCTCGAAGCCGTACGCGAACTGGAAGGCGCTGTTCAGCGACACGTCCGGGTTCCTGCCCAGCCACCTGCTGGAGGGCAAGGACCGCAACGCGGAGATGAAGGACGGCTACAGCTTCAGCGGCGGCCCGTGGAAGATCGAGTCCTGGAAGCGCGGCGCGTCGGTCACGCTCGTGCCGAACCCGAACTACTGGGGCGAGAAACCCAAGCTGGACAAGGTCACCTTCCAGTTCACCGCCGACACCGCCGCCGCGTACCAGGCGTTCAAGAGCGGCCAGCTCGACGCCCTGTACCCGACCCCGCAGCTCGATTCGGCCGACCAGATCCGCAACGGCCTGCAGAACGCCGGGTCGCAGATCGACCCGACGTCGGGCAACCTCGAAGCGCTCTGGATGAACAACGGCAAGTTCCCGTTCGACTCCGCGCCGTTCCGGCAGGCGGTGTCGTACGCCGTCGACCGCAAGGCGATCGTCACGCGGCTCTACGGGTCGCTCGGCGTCACCGAGCCGGCACAGAGCTTCATCACCCCGATGATGCGCCAGTACAGCGGAAACGACTTCAGCCGCTACACGCTCGACCTCGGCAAGGTCACCAGCCTGATGCAGGGCGCGGGCTGGGCCAAGGGCCCGGACGGCATCTGGGTCAAGGACGGCAAGCGCGCCTCGTTCAGCGTCGCGTCGGTCGCGGGCAACAAGCGCCGGGAGCTCACCGAGCAGATCCTGCAGCAGCAGCTCAAAACCGCCGGGTTCGAGCTGACCATCGCGAACACCACCGCGGCCGAGCTGTTCGGCAAGGTCACCTCGCAGGGCACGTTCCAGCTGGGCCTGTGGGCACTGGTGGACACGTTCCCGCAGCCGCGGCTCGACACGTCGTTCGGCACCCCGGCCATCCCGTCGGCGGCCAACGGGAACTCGGGACTGAACTTCGCCCGGATCGGGTTCCCCGACCTCGACTCGGCGCTGGCCGACTTCGGCACCAACCTGGACGAGAAGGCGCGCATCGAGCTGGCTAAGAAGGTCGACAGCCTGCTCGCGCGGGAGGCCTCCTCGCTGCCGCTCGACGCGGTCCCGAACATCCTGCTGTGGAACCGCAAGATCGGCGGGCCGCTGGCCATCAACCCGAGCAGCGGGCCGTGGTGGAACCTCGCGCAGTGGGGCCTCGCGGCCGCCTGACCCGGACCGGGGAGATCAGATGCTCACGTATGTGCTGCGGCGCTTCGGGTATTCGGTGCCGGTCGTGCTGGTCGCGTCGTTCCTGCTCTTCTGGGGCGTGCGGACCGCGTTCGACCCGCTCGCGAAGCTGCGGTTCGTCCCGGACCCGACGGTGCTCGCGCGGGAGACCGCGCGGCTCGGGCTCGACCGGCCGGTCCCGGTGCAGTACTGGTTGTGGCTCAAGGAGTTCGTCACCGGTGACTGGGGAACCAGCTCCCGGACCGGCGGCCCGGTGCGGGACCTGATCTTCCCGGCGCTGGGCACCACGCTGCAGCTGCTCTTCTGGGGTGCGCTGTTCGCGTCGCTGGTGGCGCTGGCGGTGGGCGTCTACTCCGCGGTGCGGCAGTACTCGGTGGGCGATTTCGCGCTCACCGGGCTGTCGTACGTCGGGATCGCGATGCCGCCGTTCTGGCTGGGCCTGATCCTGATCCAGGTGCTGGCGGCATGGCCGCAGCAGCAGTTCGGCACGGCGGACCCGCCGCTGTACTTCGTGGGCCTGCATTCGGCGTCCGGTGGCGGGTTCGGCGACTACGTGCGCCACCTCGTGCTGCCGGTGCTCACGCTCACCGTCGGGCTGGTCGCGAGCTGGAGCCGGTACACCCGGGCGACCATGCTGGAAACCCTGGCCAGCGACTACGTCCGCACCGCACGGGCGAAGGGCGTGCCGCGGTGGCAGGTGATCACCCGGCACGCACTGCGGACCGCACTCGGGCCGTTCGTCTCGATCGCCGCGGTCGACGCGGGCATCCTCTTCGGCGGGCTCGTGGTCACCGAGCAGATCTTCGCGATCCGGGGCATGGGCAGGCTGTTCCTCGACTCGCTGGTGTCGGGTGACGTCTTCGTGCTCATTCCGTGGATGCTCGTCGTCGCCGCGGCAGTGATCGTGTTCAACCTCCTTGCCGACGTGTCCTACGCACTGCTCGATCCCCGGGTGAGGCTCCGATGACCACCACCGCCCCGGCCCCGCGCACCCAGTTCCAGCTCGCGCGGCGGCGCTTCTTCCGGCACCAGCTCGCCGTAGCCGGGCTCGCTGTCCTCGCGGTACTGCTGGTGTGCTGCTTCGGCGCGGACTGGATCGCGCCGTACGCCCGCAACGCGCAGGACCTCGCGCTCGGCCCGACCCCGCCGTCGGGTGCGCATTTGCTCGGCACGGACGAGCTCGGCCGCGATTACCTCAGCGAAGTCCTTTACGCCGGAAGGATTTCACTGGCGATCGGGCTTTCCGTCGCGGTGCTGGCCACCGTGCTCGGAGCGACGCTCGGCGCGATCGCGGGCTACTTCGGCGGCGCGGCCGACGAGATCGTCATGCGGGTCACGGACCTGTTCCTGGTGGTCCCGGCGATCGTCGTGCTGGCGCTGGCGTTGCAGGGCTTCGGGAAGTCGCCGGTCACCATCGTGCTCGTGCTGGCCGGGCTCTTCTGGACGTTCGTCGCCCGGGTGGTACGCGGGCAGGTGCTTTCCTTGCGGGAGAAGGAATACGTCGCCGCGGCCAAGGTGCTCGGCGCGCGCCGGCGGCGGATCGTGGTGCGGCACATCCTGCCCAACCTCACCGGCGTGATCGCCGTGAACGCTTCGCTCAGCGCGGCGAATGCGGTGATCGTCGAGTCGACGCTCAGCTTCCTCGGCTACGGCGTGCAGCCGCCCGAGACGAGCTGGGGCAACATGCTGAGCCAGGCGTCCGGCCTGATCGGCACCGACAAGTCGTACCTGCTGTACTTCCCCGGTTTGTTCATCCTGCTCACCGCGATCGCCATCAACTTCGTGGGCGACGGCCTGCGAGACGCGCTCGACCCCCGAGGAGCCCGGCCGTGACCCTGCTCGAAGTCGACGACCTCACCGTGCAGTTCCCCACCGACGACGGCCTCGTCACGTCGGTGTCCGGCCTTTCCTTCGGCGTCGAACCCGGCGAAACCCTGGGTATCGTCGGCGAATCCGGCTCCGGCAAGAGCATCACGTCGATGGCGGTGCTCGGCATCCTGCCCCGCAAGGCCCGGGTGACCGGGTCGATCCGGTTCCACGGCGACGAGCTGCTCGGCCTGCCCGAAGCACAGCTGCGGCCGTTGCGCGGCAACCGGATCGCGATGATCTTCCAGGACGCGCTCACGTCGCTCAACCCGGTGCACACCGTCGGCGACCAGATCGCCGAGGCCATCCGGGTGCACGAACGCAGTCCCGGCCGCGCCCGGCTGCGCGAACGGGCGGTGGAGCTGCTCGACATCGTCGGCATCCCGTCGCCCGCGGTCCGCGCGGGCCAGTACCCGCACGAGCTGTCCGGCGGGATGCGCCAGCGCGTGATGATCGCGATGAGCATCGCGAACGAACCGGAGCTGCTGATCGCGGACGAGCCGACGACCGCGCTCGACGTCACCGTGCAGGCGCAGATCATGGACGTCATCGAGCGGATCCAGGACCGCACCCGGGCGGCGATCCTGCTGATCACGCACGACCTCGGGGTGGTCGCGGGCGTGGCCGACCGGGTGCTGGTGATGTACGCGGGATCGAAGGTCGAGGAGGCCCCGGTCGAGCCGCTGTTCTACGAGACCGCGCATCCGTACACGCACGGTCTGCTCGCTTCGCTCCCCCGGCTCGACCGGCGGCAAAGCGGTGAGCTGTACCGGATTCCGGGTCAGCCGCCGAGCCCGCTGCACCGGCCGTCCGGCTGCGCGTTCCACCCGCGGTGCAGTCATGCGCAGGCCGGGCGGTGCGACGTCTCGGTGCCGCAGCCCGCGCCGGTCGGCACCGCGCACACCGCGGCCTGCCTGCGGCTCGGCGAGCTGGAAGGGGCGCCCGCATGACCGCACTCGACGTCCGGGACCTGGAGAAGGACTACCCGGTCCGCACCGGATTGCTGCGCCGCCGCACCGGTTCGGTGCACGCGGTGTCCGGGGTCGGGTTCACCGTCGACCGCGGCCGCACGCTCGGCCTGGTCGGCGAAACCGGTTGCGGCAAAAGCACTTTGGCGAGCTGCCTGGTCCGGCTGATCGAACCGACCGCGGGCACGGTGCTGCTGGACGGCGAGGATTTCACCGCGCTCGCCCCGGAAGCCCTGCGCACCGCGCGCCGCCGCATCCAGATGGTGTTCCAGGACCCGTACGCCTCGCTCAACCCGCGCATGACGATCCGCGCGATCATCAGCGAAGCCCTCGAAATCCACCGGCTGCACCGGGGAAACCGCGAGCGGCGCGTGTCCGAGCTGCTGGAGCTGGTGGGTCTCGACCCGGCCGACGCGAACCGGTTCCCCACCGAGTTCTCCGGCGGCCAGCGCCAGCGGGTCGGCATCGCGCGGGCACTCGCCGCGGAACCGGACGTGCTGGTGCTCGACGAACCGGTGAGCGCGCTCGACGTGAGCATCCAGGCCGGAATCCTCAACCTGCTCGAACGCCTGCAGGACCAGCTGGGCCTCACGTACCTGCTCATCGCGCACGACCTCGCGGTGGTACGGCACGTCAGCGACGAGGTCGCCGTGATGTACCTGGGCCGGATCGTCGAGCAGGCGGCCGCGGACGAGCTGTACGAACGTCCGCAGCACCCGTACACGCAGGCGTTGCTGTCGGCCGTCCCGGTGCCGGACCCGCGCGCCGAACGCGCCCGGACGCGGATCGTGCTGTCCGGTGACCTGCCGAGCCCGGCCGCGCCGCCGTCCGGCTGCCGGTTCCGCACCCGCTGCTGGAAGGCCACCCAGGTGTGCGCCGACCAGCTCCCCGAGCTCGTCCCCGACGAAAGCGGCCACCAGGCCGCCTGTCACCACAAGGAGCTGCGCAATGTCCTCTGACCGTCGATCCGGCTGGCACTCCCGATTCGACGTCCCCATCCGGACCGCGAGCATGCGGGCCCCCGGCGGGACGGGGGTGGAACTCCTGCTGGCGGTGGCGAAAGACGGCCGCGAGATCTCGATGTGGGACCCGTCGACCGGCACGATCACCCCGGTGCCCGGACTGCCGCCGCTGGTGGAGGACCCGGTACCCGGCCCGGACGGACGGTCGGTGCTGATGCTGAGCGACGACACCGGCGCCGAGCTCGGGCACCTCTGGTCCTTCCCGGCCGATGGCAGTCCCGCGCGCGACCTCACGCCCGATCTGCCGTCGTACACGCTGCGCGGCATCGACGTCGCGCAGGACGGCTCGGCCATCGCGATCGCGGCCGTCACCGACGAGGGATTCGAACTGTGGCTGCTGCCCGCGGACGGCACGCCGCGCCCGTTGTACCAGTCGGTGAACGAAGCCTGGTGCAGCCGGGTGTCGGCCGATGGCGCGTACGCGAGCATCGACACCACCGACCACAATCCGGGTATCCGCCGGTTCGCGGTCACCGTCACCACCAGTTCGGGGCACGTCGTCGCGGTGCTTTCGGACGGGCCGTGCGCGCCGGTGCGCGCCGTGCGGTTCTCCCCCATCCCCGGTGACCCGCGGCTCCTGGTGAGCACCGAACGGTCCGGTTACGCGCGACCGGCGATCTGGAATCCGGTGACCGGAGACCGTGTCGACGTCGAAGCCGTTGCGCTGCACGGAGATCTGGTGTCGCTCGACTGGTCCGACGACGCTTCGCTGGTTCTTCTGTCGCATGTGGACGAAGGGCTCCACCGGCTGTACGAATATCACGTCGACACCGGCGAACTGTCCAGGGTGGACCATCCGGACGGCGGCTACTTCAGCCCCGATGTCGCGTCCGCGATCACCTTCAGCTGGGCGTCGCACTACGGCCCCGGCAACGAGATCCGGCTGGTCCGCCAGCAGTTCCACCGGCCACTGGAAGTCCTGGCCGTGGACTCGTCCCGGCGCGGCCCGCGCACGATCCTCCCGGCGGAGCCGGTCGCGGCGGGCACCCCGCTGCGGTCGGAACGGATCACCTCCCGCGACGGCACGAAACTGCAGCTGTGGGTGGCCGCGCCGCCGTCGGCGACCGGTCCGGCGCCGCTCGTGCTGTCCATCCACGGCGGACCGAACCTGGTCACCGTTGACGGCTACCACCCGGCGGCGCAGGCCTGGCTGGACGAAGGGATCGGGTACGCGTCGCTCAACTACCGCGGATCGGTCACCTTCGGCCGCGAGTTCCGCGAAGGGTTCTGGGGCTCGATCGGCGACCGGGAGCTCGAAGACGTCACCGCCGCCCGGAACTGGCTGGTGGACCAGGGAATCGCCAGCGACGTCTTCATCTCCGGAGCCTCGTACGGCGGGTTCATGACGCTGCTCAGCCTCGGCCGCGCACCGGACCTCTTCGCCGGTGGACTCGCGACGGTGGCGATGGCGGACTGGCGGATCGCGTACGACGACATGTCCCCGGCCCTGCAGGCGGCCTGGCGGGGATTCATCGGCGGCACCCCGGAATCCGTGCCGGAGAAGTTCACCCGCAGCTCACCACTGACCTATGTGGACAATGTCCGCGCACCGGTGCTGCTGAGCCAGGGCCGGGCGGATTCGCGAACCCCGGCCCGCCAGGCACAGGCGTACGTCGACCGGCTGCGCGCCCGCGGCGGCGACGCACTGCTCGACTGGTTCGAGGGCGGCCACGGAACCACCAGCACGTCGGCGATGCGGCACCAGCAGGAACGCGAGCTCGACCTCGTCCGGCGAGCACTGCGCGGGGAACGATGGGACACGGCGTGACCCCCACCACTTCCTAGACGACCGGTCTAATCGTCTGTTACTGTCGTGCCGTGCCCACCAAGCAGGCCGACACCCGGCGCAGCATCCTCGACACCGCACAGCGGATCATGGCCCGAAAGGGCTTCGCCGCCGTGGGGATCAACGAGGTGCTCGCCGAGGCCGGGGTGCCGAAGGGCTCGTTCTACCACTATTTCGGCTCGAAGGACGCCTTCGGCGAGGCAATGCTGCAGGCGTACTTCACCGGATACCTCGCCGACATGGACCGCACCTTCGCCACGCCGGGCCAGACCGCAGCGCAGCGGCTGGCGACGTACTGGCAGCAGTGGCGCGAAACCCAGAGCGTCGAGCACTGCCAGGGCAAATGCCTTGCCGTGAAGCTGGGCGCGGAGGTGGCCGACCTGTCGGAGCCGATGCGGCTGGCCCTCAAGGAAGGCACCACGGCCATCGTGGACCGCCTCACCGGCACCATCACCGCCGGCGTCGAGGACGGGTCGCTCTCCTTGAACGGTGAAGCCCGCGAGACCGCCCAGGTGCTGTACGAACTGTGGCTGGGCGCCAGCGTACTGGCGAAGATCCACCGCACCCCCGCGCCGCTGGATGGCGCCGCCGCAATGACGCGGCAGATCCTGCACTACTGAATTTGTTTGTCGCTTGAATTTCTTGCGCCGTCTAATAGACGACTGGTCTACTACTAGGAGATGTTGTGAAGGTCCTGATCGTCCTCACCTCGCACGACGAACTCGGCAACACCGGCCGCAAGACCGGCTTCTGGCTCGAGGAACTCGCCGCACCATATTACCGCCTGAAGGACGCAGGCGCGGAAATCGTCCTGGGTTCCCCGAAGGGCGGACAGCCGCCGCTCGACCCGAAGAGCGCCGAACCGAGCTTCCAGACCGACGAAACCCGCCGCTTCGAAGCCGACCCGGACGCCGTCGCAACGCTCGCGGCCACGGTGCCCCTGAACACGGTGTCGGCGGACGACTTCGACGCCGTCTTCTACGCCGGCGGCCACGGCCCCCTGTGGGACCTGGCCGAGGACGCAGACTCGGTGCGCCTGATCGAAGCCACCACGCGCGCAGGCAAGCCACTCGCGCTGGTATGCCACGCCCCCGGCGTCCTGCGGCACGCCACCACCGAGGATGGCACTCCCCTGGTCCGCGGCCGGAAGGTCACCGGATTCACGAACTCGGAGGAAGCCGCTGTCGAGCTCACCGAGGTAGTCCCGTTCCTGGTCGAGGACGAACTCACGAAACTCGGCGCGGTGTATACGAAATCCGGCGATTGGGAACCGTATGTAGTGCAGGACGGGCTGCTGATCACCGGCCAGAACCCAGCGTCGTCCGGTCCTGCGGCCGACGCGCTGATCAAGCTGGGTACCGTCAGCCGGTGACCCGGCGGCCGGCTGGGCTGGCGTTCGGCTGGGCTGGTTGAACTGGCGGTTCTACCCTTGGCACGGCCGCCGATTCAGCTGGCGGTTCGACCGACAGTTCAGCTGGCGGTTCCACCGCTGGTTCCGCCGTCGGCTCGACCGCCGGTCCAGCCCACCTCAACCGACCGCTCAGCCCAGCTCGGCAGCGGTTCAGCCAGTGCCCCGGCTGCCAAGACCGCGGAGCCGATCCGCCGCCTCCCCCAGCCCGCCCGCGAACAAACCGTCCTCGAGCCGGAACGCCGGACCAGCGCTCGCCAGGTCAGCGCCGATCCGGGCGAGTGCCCCGTCGGCAAGGCGGAAGACGTCCGCGGTGGCGAAACCGGCCTCGTCCCGGCGGAGGTAGCCGGGTGCCTCGTCCGGGCCGAGGCGGATCACCTGGCCGGTCTTGCCGAAGCCGAGACGTTCCAGCAGCCCCCGTACCTCGGTGTTGGCCTGATGGACGTACCCCATCACCGGTTTGGGCTCGACGTACACCACAGCAGCAATCACGATGGCGCACAGTGCCACCCCGATCCCCCGCCCACGCAGTTCTGGCGCGAGATGCAGCCCACCCAGCTCCCAGCGGGCGACGTCGTCGAGCTCCTTGCCGTCCGGCTTGGCGTAACAAAGCCCGACGATCTTCCCCCCATCGAGCACGGCGAACAGCTGCCGAGCCTCGACCATCTGCCGAACCGCCGCCGACGTGAGGGGCAGCACGAACTCGCCGATGTTGGCCAGGTGAAACGCGAAGGCGGCTTCCCAGGTCGCGTCGGTGACTTCGGCGACGACGGGAAGTGCGCCGGCAACGGACGAGGGCACGGGCGTGGTTTCCTTTCGGCAGAAAGCGGCGATGATCGCAGGCTACCGCGCACTGGAATCGGTTTCCGCCGGAACGGAGCAGCCCCGGTCCGTCATTGCCCGATCGACCCCCTGCGCCGGGTCCTCCGGGCCACCCGGAAGGAATCCGCCCCCGGCATGGCAGGCACCGATTTCGGCGCACGACCGGCCCGTCACACCCGGCGCATTTCGCGATGCCCACTGCCTGCTCGGAACGGCGCCGCTCCGACGACGCATACCGCCGGTCCGCCGCGGCGGCAATTCGACGACGCACGCGACCGATCCACAGCGCCGCCATTGCCACGACCCAAGCGCCCGTTCGCAGCGGCACCCACCCGACGAGACACACTGCCCGTCCGCAGCGGCACCCACCCGACGACGCACATTGGCCGTCCGCAGCGGCACGCTCGCGACGACGCACGCGGCCGATCCAGAGCGGCGCCGTGCGACGATCCCCGTTCAGATCGCCGAGGGTGGCCGGGGCAGGTAGGACGAGCCGCCGAAACTGTCTGGTCTGTACCACCTTTGTCCACGCCCAGCGGTTGACAGCGCGCGGACCGGACGCCGATGATTCCCTCGGCTTCGCGCCGTGGGAAAATCCCGCACGCAGCCGCGATTTCGCCGTGCCGGAACCGTCCCGACCCGCGTGAGGAGACCTCAATGTCGTCGGTCAGCCGCCGGAGATTCATGCAACTCGCCGCGGCCACCGCGGCCGGCACCGCGCTTCCCGCGAGCATCGCGAGGGCGGCGTCGGTGCCTGCCGCGGTCCGCACCGGTACCCTCGCCGACGTCGAGCACATCGTGGTGCTGATGCAGGAAAATCGTTCCTTCGACCACTACTTCGGCACTCTCGGCGGAGTCCGCGGCTTCGGTGACCCGCGGCCGGTTTCCCTGCCCAGCGGCAAATCGGTGTGGTACCAGTCCGGCAGCGGCACCGAAACCCTGCCGTTCCGCCCGGACGAGGACAATCTCGGCCTCACCTTCATCGAGGACCTCAACCACGACTGGAACGGCACGCACCAGGCGTGGAACCACGGCCGGTGGGACCAGTGGATCCCGGCGAAAAGCCGCACCACGATGGCGTATCTGACCCGCAAGGACATCCCGTTCCACTACGCACTCGCCGACGCCTTCACCATTTGCGACGGCTACCACTGTTCGATGCATTCCTCCACCGACCCGAACCGCTATTACATGTACACCGGGTACAGCGGGAATGACGGCGCCGGAAACGGACCCGTGCTGGGCAACGAAGAATCCGGGTACGGCTGGAAAACATTCCCGGAAATCCTGGAGAATGCCGGGATCTCGTGGAAGCTGTACCAGGATGTCGGCGAAGGTCTCGACGGCGCGCACAAATGGGGCTGGACCGACGACCCGTACATCGGCAATTACGGCGACAACTCACTGCTCTACTTCAACCAGTACCGCAATGCGCAGCCGGGCAATCCGTTGTACGACAAGGCGCGCACCGGCACCAACGCCAAGGCGGGTGAAGGTTTCTTCGACCAGCTGGCGGCCGACGTCCGCGCCGGACGCCTCCCGCAGGTGTCGTGGATTGCCGCGCCGGAGGCGTACTCCGAACATCCGGCCTGGCCGGCCAACTACGGTGCCTGGTACGTCTCGGAAGTGCTCGACGCGCTCACCGCGAATCCGGACGTATGGAGCAAAACCGTCCTCCTGATCACCTACGACGAGAATGATGGTTTCTTCGACCACATCGTGCCGCCGTACCCACCGCGCGACGCGGGCTGGGGTCTGTCGACGGTGAGCGTCGCCGGGGAGTTCTACGAAAGCGGCGCGTCGTCGGGGTACCAGAAAGGGGTGCCGTACGGGCTCGGCCCGCGGGTGCCGCTGCTGGCGATCTCGCCGTGGAGCACCGGTGGCTGGGTGTGCTCGCAGACGTTCGACCACACGTCGCTGATCCAGTTCGTGGAGAAACGATTCGGCGTGTACAACCCGAACGTCTCCCCGTGGCGTCGCGCGGTGTGCGGCGACCTCACCACGGCATTCGACTTCACCGGCGCCAACAGCGGCGTCCCGTCCCTGCCCGGCACCGGCGACTACCAGCCGCCCGCCGACCACAGCAGGCCGCCGGACTATCACCCTGTCCCGCCGTCGGCAGGCCAGGTGCCGAAGCAGGAGCCGGGTTCGCGCAAGGCCCGCCCGCTCCCGTACAACCTCGCCGCCGACACCGAAGCGAAGAGCGGCCGGATGTACTTCACGTTCACCAACCTGGGCGACGCAGGCGCCGCCTTCCACGTGACGTCGCGCATGCGCTCCGACGGCCCGTGGCCGTACACCGTCGAGGGCCACAAATCGGTCACCGACAGCTGGCACCTACCCAGCGGCGCGAGCGACTGGTACCAGTACTCGGTTTTCGGCCCGAACGGCTGGCTCCGTGAACAAGCAGGCACCATCGGCGGCCTGGGCCCGGAGGTGACCGCCCGCCACGACCCGGCAACCGGGTACGTCACGGTGACGTTCAAGAACCCGAGCAACCGAAAGGTCACCTTCACCGCAACGGACGCGTACGCGCCTTCGGACCACTGGACGTACACGTTGGACCCCGGCGCTTCCCGAGAGGTCCCGAAGTGGGGAGTCGCGAACGGCTGGTACGACATCAACGTGACCGCCGATCACGACAAGTCGTATGTACGCCGTTTCGCGGGCCACGTGGAGACGGGCAAGGCTTCGACGAGCGATCCCGCCATCGCGACTGCCTGAGCTAGGGCCGGAGGGCCGCCGCGAGTTTGGGCCACAGCCGGATCAACGCCTCCGGCCCACGGCGGAAGTGGTCGATCGGGAGCCATTCGTTCGGGGCGTGCTTGTTCTCGTCCGGGACGCCGAAGCCCAGGAGGAGCGTCGGGAGGCCGAAGTCCAGCTGGAGGACGGCCACGGCCGGGATCGTGCCACCGTCGCGGATTACCGAGGGCTTGGTCTGCCACGTTTCCGCCAGCGCTTCGAGGGCGGCTTCCGTCGCTGCGGTATCCACGGGAGTCTCGACCGGGCGCGACGACACTCCGTACTCCGCGCGGAGTTCCACGGACGGCGGGGCCGCGCTGTGCAACGCAGCGACCACCGCGGCACCGGCGGCGTCCGGATCCTGGCTGCCGACCAGGCGCATCGACAACTTCGCCGTGGCCCCGGCGGGCACGATCGTCTTCGGGCCCGGGCCGGTATGCCCCGCGACCAGGCCGTTGACCTCCAAGGTCGGCCGCGTCCAGGTGCGTTCCAGCATCGGGTACCCGGCCTCGCCGCAGGTCCAGCGGGCACCGGTGGGGACCTCGCCACAGCCGCAGCAGGCGCCGGTGGGAGCCGACGCGCCGACCTCACCACAACCACAACGGGCACCAGTCGGAGCCGACGCGCCGACCTCACCACAACCACAACGGGCACCGGTGGGAGCCAGCCAGGTGGTCTGGTCGATCGGGAGCGCGGCCAGTTCCGCCCGGTCCGCGGCGGTCAGGTCGTCGACCCCGTCGTAGAACCCGGGCACGGTGACACGGCCCTCGTCGTCGTGCAGGCCCGCGACCAAGTGCGCCAGCACGGCCGCGGAGTTCGGGACCGCGCCGCCGAACTGTCCGGAGTGGACGTCTCCGGCCAGCGCGGTGACGGTGACCTCGACGTACGTGAGCCCACGCAGCGAACGCCCGATCGCCGGTTGGTTGACACCGAGCATTGGGGAATCGCTCACCAGCGCGACCGCCACCTTGCCCGGACCCGGCTCGGCCAGTCCCGGCTCGCCCCGCCCCGGCTCGCCCCGCCCCGGCTCGGCCAGTCCCGACTTGGCCAGCCGCGATACGCCCGTCTCCGGTTCAGCCTGTCCCGGCTCGCCCAGCCCCTGCCCGGCCAGACCAGCGTCACCCAGGTCAGCCTCGGGTGACAACACCTCCGCCAACACCGTCGCCAGGCTTGGCGACCCCACCTCCTCTTCCGCGTCCACTACCACCAGTACCGTCACCGGCAGTTGCCCACCGCTTGCCTGTACTGCCTCGATCGCCCGCAGGTACATCAGCAGCTGGCCTTTGTCATCCGTCACTCCGCGGCCGTACAGCGCGCCGTCTCGTTCGGTCACTTCGAACGGTGGCGACGTCCAAGGGGCGAGTGGTTCAGCGGGCTGCACGTCGACATGGCCGTACACCAGCACCGTGGGTGCATCGGGAATCGGGGACACGAGTTTCGCCGTGAGGGCAGGTTTGGTCGGCGTCTGATGAATACGTACTTCAGTGAAATGCAGCCGCCGCAACTCGTCTGCCGTCCACTCTACCGCACACTCGATCGCCTCCGCAGCCCCCGGATCGGATGACACCGACTCGATCGCGACCAGTTCCGCCAGCCGTCGTCGGTCGTCGGTTTCCTGTGTTGCCAACCGTTTCAACGCTGCGGTCAGGTCGAAGGTCATGCTGTTCCCATCCATTCCTCGATTGCCGTGCGCACCAGCGGCAACGGCGGCGAACCGTGGGCCAGCAACCGATCATGGAACTCCCGCCGGTCGAACCGGGCGCCCATTCGCGACTCCGCTTCCTGCCGCAACCGGCGCAGCTCCAGCACTCCGGTCGTATAAGCCAAGGCCTGACCGGGGTTTCCGATGTATCGGTCGACCTCGCCCTCCGCATTCGCGGGTGACGTCGCCGTGTGAGTCAGCAGATATTCCACGGCCTGCGCCCGCGTCCAGCCCATGGCGTGCAAACCCGTGTCCACTACCAGCCGCGCCGCTCGCCATGACTGCGACGACCACTTGCCCAGCCGCGACAGGTCGCTCGTGAACAGGCCCAGCTCGTCAGCTTCCTGTTCACAGTAGAGCGCCCAGCCTTCGATGAACGCGGTGGTCGGCACGAGGCTGCGATACCGGCAGTGCGGCACCTCACGCGCCATCGACCACTGTACGTGGTGTCCGGGCACGGATTCGTGCGCCACCAACGTTTCCAGTTCGTACCGAGTCGCGCCGCGGGAGATGTTCGTGTTGACCCAGAAAATGCCCGGACGGTCCACAGTGGAGTCGCCGGGCCGGTAGTACGCCTGCATCATCCGGGCGGCTTCGAGGTCCGGCATCGGTTTCACCTCGCACCGCGTCACCGGAAGTGTCCCGATGAAACTGTCCACAACCGACTGTCCACGGTGGAATGACTCGACCGCCGCGGCGAGCAGTTCGGCCGGGGAATCGAAGCGCAGTGCCGGGTCGTCGCGAAGGCGGGTGACGACCTCCGCGAGATCCTCCGTGCCGAATACCGCCTGCGCAAGAGGCCGGGCTTCCGAGGCGAGCGCAGCGACCGTTTCCCGTCCCAGTTCGTGCACTTCAGCCGGGGTCAGCGAGGTCGTCGTATGCTCCGCGACCGACGCCTGATACGCCTCCTCCCCGCCGGGAATCCAGCACAGGCCGGGCCGGTCGTCGGGGCGCGCCAGCGGAGCCAGTTCGGTGGCCAGGAACTCCCGGAACTCGCCGAGCGCGGGCCGGACCGACGAAGCCAGCACCTCCCTGGTTTCGGCAGTCCCGTTACCCTCCAACGTCTTTTCCGGGCCACCCGCGGCGAACAGGTCGTCCAGCAACGCCGTGACGCCCTCGACCAGCCGCCGGACCGGAGTACGCCCGCGTGCCGCACCCCGCCGCAACGCATCCTGCGCCTGTCCGAGCGCACCAGCAAGACTTGCGCACCGCGAGTGGAACGCGTCCGGATCAGACAAAGCTTTCGGCATCACACTCGTGATCGCGGTCGGCAAGGACCACGCTTTGTACGGCGATACCGTGAACTCCTCCCGGCGGGAGTCCACAATAGACGTCCACAATCGAGATTGCCACGTCGCCATCTGCCAAGTGAGCCGGTCCTCGGAGCTCAGTGAAGCCGGGTCGATCCGCTGCAGTTCCCGGGAAGCCGAGGCGAATCCGTCCCGCAGCCGCGCCTGGCCGTCGTCCGAGAGATCCGGCACCAGCCCGGCCGCATCCGGGATTCCGACCGCACTGCACAGGAACGGATCCCATTCCACGGTCAACCCGAGCAGATCGTCCGCGATGTCCGCCAGTGTCACCGCTGCACCTCCGGCGGCACCGCCCGCGTATCGAGTTTCCGATAGGTACCGAGGAAATCGACCAGGTAGTCAGTCATCCGTCCGAAGAGGACTGCGCCCTTCTCCGCCGAAGCACGCGATGGATCAGACCAGCCCGCCGTCGGCGAAACCTCCTCCAGCTCAAGGAAAACATTGACCTGGCTGTCGCCGAAGCGGACGTCGGTGGGAGTCAACACCTCCAAACCCTGGAAGGCACTCTTCTCCCGCCGGGACGCGAGATCGGTACGCACCGCGGACGGATGCAAATGCATCAGCAGCGACGTCCCCGGCTCGGCACCGTGCCCGATCGACGGAGCCGGACCGGCGAAGAGGTCACCCGCCAGGTCGGTCGCGAGCCGGGCCGGATTGACCGATGCGACGAGCACCCCGGTATCACGCCGGATGCGGCGGCACGCGTACTCGACCGGGAACTGGTTGGGCCCGTGGTTGGTGATCAGCAGGACGTGGCCGAAACCGCCCTTGACGAGCGAGCGCACCACCGCCTCGACCTGCTCCCCCAGCTTGTCCGGCGGCATCGCGATCGTGCCCGGAAATCCGGACAGTGCCTCGGAAACTCCATACGCCAGCGGCGGCAGCCAGACATCACCGGTGCGGTCGGCGGCCTGCTCGGCCAGCGCCGCGGACACCAGGTAGTCGAAGCCCATCGGGATCTGCGGCCCGTTCGCGTCGACGGTCCCGATCGGCAGCAGCGCGACCCGTCCGGCGGCTGCCGCTTCGGCCGCTTCGACCCAGGTCAGCAGCGGGTAGAACGTTTTCATGACACTCCTGTCGGTTCAGCGGGACGCCCAGTCGTCGATCACCGAGCGCATGGTTTCCAAGGGCAGGGCGCCGTTTTCGAGCAGCCGGTCGTGGAATTCGCGGATGTCGAAACGGTCGCCCATCCGGTCTTCGGCAGCGGCGCGCGCGTCGGCGATCCGCCTTCCGCCCACCGAGAAAATCGGTCCTTCACCGGGCATCGCGATGATCCGTTCGAGCTCCACCGAAGCGTCCCGTTCGGACAGTGCGGTGCCCTCCAGCAGGAACCGCAACGCCTGATCCCGGTGCCAGCCAAGCGCATGCACCCCGGTGTCGACCACCAGCCGGGCCGCGTTCACCGCCTGCCGCACGGCGTACCCGAGCCGCGAGAGATCGTCCTCGAACCGGCCCATCTCGTGCGCCAGTCCCAACGCGTACGCGGCCCAGCCCTTGACGAAGGCCGGAACAAACGCCACCCGCCGGAACCGCGGAACATCGGCGCGGAATGCGTACGACCAGAAAATGTGGCTACCCGGAACTGCTCCCCCGGCAATCATTCCGGTCGTCTCGTATCGCCGCCGGGTCCCGGTGGTATTGACATAGAATACGCCGGAACGGGTTCCGTCGACCGAGCCCGGCATATATTGCCCGGCGCCGTAGTGCCCGGCGGTTGCGGCGGGCATCGGTTCCACGGGACACGCGGGCAGATCGGGCAGTCCGAACCAGCGGGGCAGCCCGTCTTCCATGGCCTGCATCGCCGCACGTGTTCCGGACAGCGCTTCGGCACCGTCGCGATAGGACAGTTCCGGTCCATTTCGGAGCCGATCGAGAACCTCGGCGAGGTCGGCAGTACCGAACACCGACTTACCCAGCGCACGAATCTCTTCCACCGCAAGTGAGTGCAGATCGAGACCTTCGTCGTGCAGCACAGCGGGGTCAAGGTCCACAGTGGTCTCTTCGCGCAGGAGTGCCTGGTACGCCGAGGCTCCGTCGGGCAGCCAGCACACCCCGGCCCGGCCGTCCGGACGAGCCGCGTCGAGCACATCGAAACGCACACCTGACACGAATCGCTCGATCGCAGGCCGGACCACCCCGGTGACGATCCGCTCACCCGCCTCCCGCCATGGACCACTCAGCGCAGCCAGCAATGGGTCAGCGTCGAGGCTGGTGGCGAGATAAGCGTCCAATTCGGACAGCGCTACGAGCAGCGGCCGGGACAGCGGCGCCCGCCCGGAACCCACCCCGCGGCGGAGCAACGCCAGATCGTTGTCCGCGTACTCCGGCAACGCCCTGAGCCGCGCCAGATACGCCGTCGCCGCATCGAGGTCGACGACCTTTACCTTGGTCATCCCCCGCAGCACCGACGCGGTACTGAACTCCCGAGCGAGACTCACGGTGAAGCATTCGGTTTCCAACGCCAGCACATCCCGCGCTGCCGCAGCCTGTTCGATCAGGACTGCGCGGGTCAGCCGGTCCTGTTCGGACAGTCCTTCGGGCGCGAGATCCGCGGCCTGGCGCGCCACATCGTCGTACGCGCGGCGCCGCCGTTCCCGGGACGCATCGTTCATTGTGGGCAGCAGGCGTGCCGCGGCGGGGTGGCCGAACGGAGCGGCGCGGAACGGGTCGCGTTCCTGCCACAATTCGAGCATGGTGGCGGACAGCAGGTCGAGAGTCGTCACTGCAGGTGCACTCCTTTGTCCAGAAATCAGCGGCTGTGCGGGTCGAGCCGATCGCGCAGCCAGTCGCCGAGCAGGTTGACGCACAGGATGAACGCGGCGATCGCGACGCCGGGCACGACGACCGGCCACCACACCCCGGTGGTCAGTCCACCTTGACCGGCCGCGATCATCGCACCGAGGGTCGGGGTGGGCGGCGGGACGCCGAGCCCAGGTAGCCGAGCGACGCCTCGGCGATGATCAGGCTGGCCACCTCGAAGGTCGCGATGACCACGAGCGGCGCGGTGATGTTGGGCAGCACGTGCCGTACCAGGATCCGCAGGTCGGACGCGCCGAGCCCGCGGATGGCGAGCACCACTTCCTGTTCGCGCAGCGAAAGCACCTGCGCCCGCGCGACCCGGGCGAACAGCACCCAGGCGGAAAGCGCCAGCACCAGCACAATCGTCACGAAACTCGGCCGCAGTACGGTCACCACGGTCAGCACCAGCAGAATACCGGGTACCGACAGCTGGATGTCGGCAATGCGCATCACGACCTCGTCGAACCAGCCACGCCAATACCCGGCGAGCGTGCCGAGCGCGATTCCCGCCACCCCGGCAATGGCCGTGGCGAGCACCGAAACGAACAGCGAGGTCCGAATGCCGTTCACCACGCGGGAAAGCTCGTCGGACCCGAATTGGTCGGTGCCGAGCACATGCTGTGCGGTTCCGCCGGAGACCCATGCCGGCGGCCGGAGTGCGTCCGGCAGCGATTGAATGTCCGGCGCCGGTAACAACATCGGCCCGATCAGCCCGGCCACCACCAGCAACGCGAGCACCGCCATCGACACGTAAGCGGAGATATCGCGGAACCGCTTGTGCCGGATGGTGAACCGGGGTGTGCCGACCAGAACCGGAGTGGCCGCCGGAGGAATCGTCGAATCCATCGTCTTCTCCTCTCAGCGGAGCCGGATGCGCGGGTCGATCAGCGAATACCCGAGGTCGGTCACCAGGTTGATCAGCACGACCCCGGCCGCGGTCACCACGACGATCGTCTGCGCCAGCGGGAAATCGCTGTTGATCAGCGCGTCCCTGGCGAAACTGCCGATGCCGGGCCAGCCGAACACCGCCTCGACCACCACCGCACCGCCGAGCATTTGCGTGATTTGCACCGCAATGACAGTGAGCACCGGCAACAAAGCATTACGGAACACATGCCGGAGCACGACTGCGCGTTCCCGCAACCCTTTCGCCCGCGCGGTACTCACGTGTTCGGCCGTTCCGGCTTCGAGCATCCCGGACCGCAACAGCCGGACCACGCGGGACAACGGAAAGAGCGCGAGCGTGATCGCCGGAAGGACCAAAGAACCCGCCGAACCCGCACCCGACACCGGGAACCACGGCAATGCCACCGCGAACACGAGGATCAGAATCGGCCCGGTCACGAACGGCGGCACCGACTGTCCCAATGCAGCAAGGAAACCGGCGATCCGGTCCGCGACGCCACCGCGCCGCCGTCCGGCGAGAATCCCGAGCGGCAACGCAACCAACGCGGTGACCAGCAATGCGGCACCGGCAAGCAGCAGGGTGTACGGCAATCGTTGCAGCACCAAGCCCATACTGTCCTGCCCGTATTGCAGCGATGCCCCGAAATTGCCTCGGACAATTCCGCCGAGGTAGTCGACGTATTGCACCGGCAGGGGCCGGTCGTAACCCAGTTCGTGCTTGATCCGGGCCACATCCGCATCGGACGCACCGGAACCCTGCAGGGCCACACCGATCGGGTCACCCGAGGCATGGAGCACGAAGAACGTCAACGTCACCACCGCGAAAAGGACCAGCACCGCCAATCCGGCGCGGCGCAAGAGAAATCGGGTCATGCCGCCCTCCGCTCCCAGAAGTGACAGGCGACGCGGTGCCCGGACGCGACCTCGTCCAGTTGCGGCGCCTCGACCCGGCAGCGATCCTGCACTGCCGGGCATCGAGTCTGGAATGGACAGCCGTCCGGCGTCGCGCCCGGGTCGGGCAGGTCGCCGGAGAGGATGATCCGTTCCCGCGTCCGCTCCACGCGCGGGTCCGAGCGCGGTACCGCAGACAGCAAAGCCTGCGCGTACGGATGCAGTGGCCGCGCGGCAACGTCTTCGCGGTCACCGATCTCGACGATCCGGCCGAGGTACATCACCGCGATCCGCCGGGACAGATGCCGGACCGCGGCCAGGTCGTGCGCGACGAACAAATAGGTCAGGCCGAATCGTTCCTGCAGATCTTCCAGCAGGTTCAGCACCTGTGCCTGCACCGAAACGTCCAATGCGGACACCGGCTCGTCGCACAGCAGCAGCTTCGGCCGGGCGGCGAGCGCGCGGGCAATGGCGATCCGCTGGCGTTGCCCACCGGAGAACTCGTGCGGATACCGTTCACCGGAATCCGCCGGAAGGCCCACCGCATCAAGCAATTCGCCGACCTGGTCCGCCGCCTCCCGGCCGGTCGCGAGCCGGTGGATCCGCAGTGGCTCGGCAATGGCGGCGGCGACTTTCATCCGTGGGTCCAGGCTCGCGTACGGGTCCTGGAACACCATCTGCGCATGCCGCCGTACCCGGCGCAGCTCCCGGGGCCCCAACGTGGTCAGGTCCCGTCCCTCGAACTTCACGGCACCCGACGTGACCGGCACCAGCCGCAGCAACGCCCGGCTGGTCGTACTCTTCCCGCACCCGGATTCCCCGACCAGGCCGAGGGTTTCGCCCGCGTCGAGGTGAAACGATACGCCGTCGACAGCCTTGAGCACGGCCCGTCGCCGCAGCCGCGAGCGGAGTCCAAAGTGGACCCTCAGGTCCGACACTTCCAGCAGCGGCGTGGTCATGCCGCACCTCCGGCAGCTCCGGCGAGCGCCCGCGCCCGCACCGGACATGCCGCGCGGTGTCCGGGCCGGACAGTCTCCAGCACCGGATTCCCTTGACGGCAAGCAGGTTCCGCATACGCGCACCGCGGCCGGAACGGACACTCCAGCGCCGGTCCGGCCAATGCCGGGGCGCTACCCGGAATTGCCCGCAACCGGTCCGGCCGAGGTCCGTCGATCTCCGCGCGCGACCCGATCAGCGCCGCGGTGTACGGATGCACCGGCGCGGTCAGCACGTCCTCGGCAGTGCCCTCCTCCACGACATACCCGCCGTAAAGCACCACGACCCGGTCGGCCAGCCCGGCGACCACCCCGAGATCGTGGCTCACCAGCACGACCGCCATCCCGAGCCCGTCCGACAGCCGGCGCAGCAGGTCGAGTACCTGCGCCTGCACCGTCACGTCGAGCGCGGTGGTCGGCTCGTCGGCGACGAGCACGGCCGGTTCGCAGCTGATCGCCATCGCGATCCCGACCCGCTGCCGCATCCCGCCGGACAGCTGGTGCGGGTACGCGCGCAGCCGGTCCCGCGGGGCCGGGATGCCGACCAGCGCGAGCAGCTCGGCGGCCCGGTCGTCGGCCTTCCGGCCCCGCAAATCCGTATGCACGCCAAGGGCTTCCCGCAATTGCGCGCCGACCGTCATCACCGGGTTGAGCGCGGACATCGGGTCCTGGAACACCATGGCCAGCTTCGCGCCGCGCAGTTCCCGGCGCCGCGACGGTGGAGCGGCCGTGACGTCCTCGCCGTCGACCTCGATCGAGCCCGCCACGACCTGGCCGGGCTCCGGCACGAGCCCGAGCAGTGCGCGCCCGATCGTCGACTTCCCGCAGCCGGATTCGCCGACCAGGCCGAGGGTTTCGCCGCGCGCGAGGTCGAACGACACGCCGTTGACCGCATGCAGCACGCGCCGCGACCCCGGGAACACGACCTCAAGGCCGCGTACGCGCAGCAGCGGGTCCACCGTCGCGGCCGAGGTCATGCCGGGACCGGTTCGCGGGCCTGTGCCAGGAACTCCCGCCCCGCCTTGCCGAGCAGGCCGGTGTTGCTCACCGCGATGAGCCGCGCGCCCATCGCGGCCGAGGCCCGCGCGGCCGCACCGTCGCCCACCGACGTGCTGATCACCTTGCCTGCCGCGGAAATCCGGGCCGCCGCGTCGGTCACCCGCCGGACCACCTCGGGGTGGTCGAACTGGCCGGGCACGCCGAGCGAACCGGACAGGTCCCCGGCACCGAGGCAGCAGACCTCCAGGCCGGGAACGGCCAGGATCTCGTCGAGGTCGTCGTATGCGGAGACGTCCTCCAGGAGCGCCGCGGGCATCGTGTGCGTGTCGGTCGCGGCGAAATACTCGGCGGGTGTCTGGGTCAGACCGTAGTTCGCCGCACGCGACCCGGCACCGAGGCCGCGGCGGCCCACCGGCGGATAGGCCAGCGCGGCGACCAGGTCCTCGGCCGCCTGCCGGTCGGTGACGTGCGGGGCGATGATGCAGTTCGCGCCGGTTTCGGCGAAGCCGAGCAGCACCTCGGGCCGGTTCGCCGAGGCCCGCACGACCGTGCCGAGCCCGACCGCGTCCGCGGCGGACACCAGCTGGTACGCCTGGTCCACGGTGAGCCCGTCGTGCTCGGCGTCGAGCAGCACCCAGTCGAACCCGAGGTGCCCGACGAACTCCACCTGCCGCGGGGTTGCGAAGTTCATGAACGCGCCGAACAGCGGGCGGTCCTCGGCGAGCAATGCACGTAACCGGTTGGTGCGCATGGGAAAGCTCCTCACTTCGCGTCGGTGGTCGGGAACTTGAGGCCGTCGGCGAGCGCGCGGGCGCGGCTGTCGGCGAGCCCGAAGATCTCGCCGCGGGCGACCTCCTCGTCCCAGCCGCGGTGCACGGCGACGAGGTCCGCCGCCTTGGCCAGCACTCCGGGGACGGCAGCGGGCGGGATCGCGACGATGCCGCCCTCGTCGGCGACGATCACGTCACCCGGGTTCACCACCACTCCCCCGCACGCGACCGGCACGTTCACCTCGCCGGGCGCGGTACGGGCGGCGCCGTTGGTGGTGACGCCGCGGGCGAACACAGCCAGCCCGTGTTTGCGCATTTCATGGGCATCGCGCACCGCGCCGTCGACGACGACCCCGGCAACGCCGCGGTTCACCAGCGCCAGGCTCATGTACCCACCCAGCATCGCGGTGGTGACGGCACCGCGGGCGTTGATCACCAGCACGTCACCCCGCTGGCAGGTGTCGAGCGCGACCCGCAGCATGTCGATGTTGGCCACCGTGACGCTGAGCGTGACGGCAGGCCCGGCGATCCGGTCGATCGGCTGGTACACGCCGCGGATGCCGAACATCGTGCCGGCGTGCCGCATCGTGTCCGCCAGGTCGGCGACGTCGTACTCGCGCAGCTGGTCGACGAGGTCGGCGGAAAGCCGTTCGGCGGCGGGTTCCACCCGGTATCCGAGTTCCATTGTGCACAGTCCTTTGTGGTCGGTCGGGGTCAGCGGAACTTGGCTGTCTCGAAGTAGAACCGGCTGTCCGCGGGCGGGTTCCAGTCGAGGTCGGCACGCAGTGCGTAGCCCTGCTTCAGCACGAGGATCGGCGCCCACATCGCTTCCTGGGCAATCGCGCGGTCCTGGGCTTGGGCGTACAGCTGCTGGCGCACGGCCGGATCGGTCTTCGCGACGGCTTGGTCGGCCAGGCCGGTCAGCTCCTTGTCCGTGCCCCACACGCCGTAGACCGACTCCGGGTGGAAGTACGCGCGGTTGAGCAGGAAGCTCGAATCGCCGTACACCGGGCTGAACGTCATGGCATAGATGCCGGACGATTTGGCCGGGTCCCGCCACTTCGGCTGCAGCGTGGCGAACGGGCCGCCCTTCATGTTCACCTTGAACCCGACGGCCTGCAGCTGGCCCTGCAGTGCTTCGGCGACTTCCTTGTCCAGTACCGACGTGCCGATCGTGTAGTTCAGGTCGATCGCGATCCCGGTCTTGCCTGCCTCGGCCAGCAGCGCCTTGGCTTTCGCCGGGTCATAGCTGTAACCGGCGAAATTCGGGTCGAATCCGCTTTCGCCTTCCACGAACAGCCCGGTGAGCGGGTCGGCGTACCCCTTGAAGAGGGTGGTGATGATGGCCTTGCGGTCGATGGCGTAGTTGATCGCCTGCCGGACGCGGAGGTCGTCGGTGGGCGGCTGGTTCGTCTTCAGCACCAGGAAGGCCCGCGAATCGCTCTTCGCGAACTCCAGCTTGACGTCCTTGATGCCCTGGACCCGCGGCGCGAGCTCCGGGGTGACGTCGGCGACGACGTCGGCCGCACCGGTTTCGATCATCCCGACGCGCGTCGCCGCGTCCGGCACGGACTTGATCGTGATGCGCTTGACCACCGGCTTCTGGCCCCAGTAGTCGGGGTTCGCCTCCAGGTCGATGGCGACGCCCTTCTGCCACGTGGCCAGCTTGTACGGGCCGGTGCCGATGGGGGCGTTGCCGAACTGCGCGTCGGTCATGCCGCCGCGGTAGGCAGGCGGGAACACGAGCATCCAGGTGAGCTGGGCGGGCAGCGAGCCGAGGTCGGGCGTCGAGGTGTGCACTTCGAACGTCATCTGGTCGACGGCCTTGATCGACAGGTTCGCGAGCACGATCGTGACCTTGCCCGCCGGGTCCTGCCGGTAGTAGTCGAGCGATTTCGCGAACGCCTCGGCGGTGAGCGGCTCGCCGTTCGAGAACTTCACGCCGGGCCGGACCTTGAACCGCCAGGTCTTCGCGTCGACCTGCTGCCACGATTCGGCGAGGCCGGGTTCGAGCACCGGGGTGGCGCCGCGGTAGGTGATGCGCACGGCGGCTTCCATGATCTCGCCGGTGATCCGCGAGGAGGACCGCTGCGACGCGATGTTGTTGTTGAGGCTCTGCACCGCGGCCTGCTGGACCACGACGAGGGAGTCCTTCGACCGCCCCGACGCGGCCGGGCCGCCGCCGCACGCGACGGCCGCGGCGGCCAGTACTGCGGTGATCGCCAGGACGGCGATGCGCTTCAAAGGTGGGACCACGATGTCTCCTTCGATCGGATTTTGGAAATCCGAATCCACATAGCGGGGAGACTAGGCATCGAATGTGAGCTACGTCAACCGGATGCGGCGTGGTTCTGCGTGGTTTTCGGCCGCGAACCGGCCTCGGCGCTGGGTTTTCGGCTGTTTTGGAAATCTGTTCCCGGAACCGGGTACACTCCGGCGCGACCGGAACGGTAGTGGAGGCGGGCGATGGCACGGGTACGAGCGGAAGCCGAGCACGATGGCGACCGGGTCCAGTCGGTCCTCACGGCGTTCCAGCTGCTCGAGCACATGACGGCGGCCGGTGGGGAGCTGGGGTTGTCGCAGCTGGCCACGGAGTCCGGCGTACCGACGGCGACGATCCACCGGATGCTGCAGACGCTGGCGCAGTTCGGGTACGTCCGGCAGGAGCCGGCGACCCGGCAGTACACGCTGGGCCCGGAGCTGATCCACCTGGGCGGCTCCGCCGGACGGCTGCTCGGCTCGTGGGCGCGTCCGGCGCTGGACCGGCTGGTCCGCGAGACCGGCGAGACGGCGAGCCTGGCAGTCCTCGACGGGGCGGAAATCGTCTACCTGGCGCAGGTCCCGTCGCCGCACACGCTGCGCATGCTGACCGAACTGGGCCGCCGGGTACCGGCCCACTGCACCGCGGCGGGCAAGGCGCTGCTGTCCCTGCTGTCCGATATGGAGGTGGCTTCGCTGTTCGACCGCCACCCCCCGGAGCCGATGACCGCCCGCACGCTCGCCGATCCGGCGGCGGTGCTGGCCCACCTGGCTTCGGTGCGCGCACAGGGTTTTGCGGTGGAGGACGGCGAACAGGAGATCGGGGTCCGGGCGTTCGCGGTGGCCGTGGACCTGGACCGTCCGATGGCGGTGACCGTGTCGGGCCCGGAGAGCCGGATGTCACTGGTGGACGTCACGCGGCACATCCCGTTGATGCGCTCGGTGGCGGCGGAGCTGGCTGCCGGGCCGGGGCGGGCTGGGTGACGCTGTTGGCGGCGTCAGGCCTGGCTCCCGTACGGCGGCGGACCTAGCCGGTGATGGCGGAAACCCGGCGGAGGCCGTTGTCGAGCCGTTCCTGCGCCAGCGACGCCGACAGTTCCGCCGCGACCTCGGTGAGCGCGGGCACGAACCCCACCGCGTCGACGAGGCTCATCCGGCTTTCCGGTGCCGACACGCCGATCGCCATGTTGCGTGGCGCGTCCGGGACAGGCACCGCGAGGCAGCGGATCCCGACCGCGTGCTCGCCGTCGTCGAGGGCGTACCCCTGGCGGCGGACCATCGCGAGGTGCTCGACGAACGCGTCCTCGCCGGTGATCGTGCGTTCGGTGAGCGCGGCCATTCCGGTGCGCCGCAACGATTCCCGCACCCGCTGGTCCGGCAGCTGGGCGAGCAGCGCCTTGCCGGTGGCGACGCAATGCGGCTCGACCCGCCTGCCGACCTCGCCGAACGTGCCGAGCCGGTGCCCCGACCGGACCTGCCCGAGGTAGACGACCTCGTCCGCGTCGAGCACGGCGACGCTCGCGGTTTCGCCGGTCCGCCGCACGAGCCGCTCGAGATGCGGCTTCGCCCACGCGCCGAGCAGCAGGCTCGCCGTGGCGCCGAGGTGGATGAGCCGGGGCCCGAGCACGACGCGCGCATCGGGCTCGACGCGCAGGTAGCCCTCCCCGGCGAGCGTCCGCACGAGCCGGTGCACTGCGGTGGACGAAATCCCGCACGCCACGGCCAGCTCGGCCGGATTCCGCCCGGCCGGCGCTTCGGTGAGCGCCTCCAGCAGCTGGAACGCGCGCTGAAGACTGAGCATCTGCCCGCCCCGCACCCCCGCCTGCCCGGCCCCGGCGGTGCTCTTGACTTGATGATCCACTAGGCCAGCTTAGCAAGAAATGGAAACGAACATCCATCTTCGCCCCGGACCTGCCCCTGGCTCACGCAGCCCGCGAGCGGAAAACCGCCAAACCGACGACCACCAGCACCACCGCAAGCCCGGCAAGCCCGGCACCCAACGTGGCCGCTGTGGCCAGCGCACCCACCAGCAGCGGACCCCCCGCATCGCCCAGTTCGCGGCCTACCTCGGCGGCTCCCATGGTCTGTCCGAGCCGTTCCGGTGGCGTCCAGCCGGCCAGATGCGCGAACCCCAGCGGCGTCGCGAGACCGACTCCGGCTCCGATGGTCACTGCTGCGGCAAGGATTCCGGCGAGGCCGGGGATGAACGCGCCCAGTGCCAGGCCTGCCGCAGCCAGCGTCAGACCGGCGGCCATGCCGGGGCCGTCGGAGAGGCGACCGGCGTCCCGGAGCCTTCCGGCGTACGGCTGGACCAGCGCCGAGCTCAAGGCGAGCACCGACACCGCCGCGCCGGTTGCGATGGGACCCAGTCCGTTTGCCGCGCCGGTCACCGGCAGGAAGCCGACGCCGACGGCCAGTGCCGCGGTCGTCGCGGCCAGTACCGCGGTCGGGCGCAGGAAACCGGGCTCGGACAGGCGGCGGACCAGGCCGAGGACGGTCTGGCGGGACCGCGGCAGCGGCGCCGGCGCGGGTACGGCCAGCGCAGCCCACCCGGCGACCAGAATGGCCAGCACCGCAAGGGTCCCGAACAGCAGCGGGAACCCACCCAGCGCGATCAGGACACCGCCGAGCAGCGGGCCCAACGTGTAGCCGACGCTCTTCCACGCGCCGTACCCGCCGAAAGCGCGCCCCTGCCGCTTGGTCGGCGAGAGCCGCGCGACGAGGGCACCTGCCGCCGGGGAGAACGCTGCCGCAGCTGCACCCTGTCCGAATCGCGCCAAGCCGACTGCCGTGGGGTCACCGGCGACGACGAAAGCGCCCGATGCCACGGCGAACGCCACCAGCCCGCCCAGCAGGACCGGTCGCGGGCCGATCCGGTCGGCCAGTGAGCCGAAGACCGGTTCGAGGACTACCTCGGCGCCGTCGTACAAGGCCAGCAGCAAGCCGAGAGTGAGCAGCGAAGCGTGGCTGTACCCGCCGAGGCTGGCGGCGATGCTGTGCGCACCGAATGCGGTGACGAAACCGGCGGCGTACAGCGGCCGCAGCTCACTCATCACATCTGGTGCAGTGCATCGAAAACCTGCTCGGTGAACCCCGCGAGCCGGTCGGTGCAGTGCTGCAGCTGCCGGTCTGCCTCGGGTGCCGAGGGGGCGCCAAAAACGTCCCGCGCCTTCAGATCCCGGTGCCAGCGCCGGAGGCGTTCGAGGCTTTGCTCTTCCTCCTCCAGCTCGGCCATGGTGAACTTGCGGTGGCGGACTTCCTTGTCGATCTCCGCGTCGAATTTCCCGCAGTCGGCAAGGAATTCCGTCCATTCTTCCTCGCGGTCGGCGGTGAACCACTCCACCAGCCGGGTGCCGTCGCGTTCGGCTGCGTCGAGCACGACCACCTCGCCACCTCCTCGCTCGGCCAGTGAAACGGCCTTTGCGACGCCCGCGGCAAACCCAGGTACGTCGGGCACTGCCCACGCGCCCTGGCCCAGCGACAATGCCCCGGCGCGGCGCAGCTCCCGCCACACCGCGACCCGGTGCCGCGACGGCTCTGCCGGTACCCGCACCACGAGCACCAGCCATCGTTCGGTCACAGGGGTGAATGTAGCACGTGTTACACCGCTCGCAGCCCGGCCAGCACGACGTCCACCAGCTCTTCGGCTTGCGCCCGGGTCAGCGGGCCGCGGTTCCAGTTGACCTGGAAGTGGGTCGGGCCGCCGATGAGCCGGAACAGCAGGTCGATGTCGACGGGCGGGATCTCGCCCTTGGCGACGGCCCGGTCGACGCGCTCGCGGAAGTGGTCCCGGCGCAGGTCGAGGTACAGGTCGAGGAAACGGCCGAGCTCGGAGTCCCGTCCGGCCTGACGGGCGGCCTGCAGGCTCGCGTACCCGGCGGGGCTGGTGAGGCTCTCCGAATGCGCGACCATGAAGTCGGCGAGGTCGCGGCGCAGGTCGCCGGTGTCGGCCAGTGGCAGCGTCTGCTCGACGTGGCTCCGCAGTGCCTCGTGCACCAGCTCCTCGCGATCCGGCCAGTTCCGGTACACGCTCGTCTTGTTCACGCCGGCCTGCTCGGCGATGTCCTCGTACCGCAGGCCGCTCAGGCCGTCGCGCGCGACGAGGTCCACCGTCGCGGCCAGGATCCGGGCGCGGACGAGCGCGTTGCGCCCGCCGGGGCGGCGGGTGGTCGCGGAGTCGGTCATGAGTCGTCCTCGGGTCACTCGATGGGCTCCACATCGTAGAGGCGGTTGCCTGACCGGCCGTCGCGGAGCTAGTCTAAAGCAACTAAAAGTTGCTATTGGAGGTCCGGATGGAGCGGATGCCCGCGAACGGCGTCGAGATCGCGTACGTGGCTTCGGGTTCGGGCGAGCCGGTCGTCCTCATCCACGGCGGCGAAAGCAGTCACGCGCAGTACGACACCGTCCGCCCCCTGCTCGGCGCCGGAATCCGCGCGATCGCTTACGACCAGCGCGACACCGGCGAGTCCCGTAACGCCGCGGCGGCGTACGACCTGGCTGACCTCGCGCGCGACTGCGCCGCCCTCATCACCGGGCTGGGCTACGAAAAGGCCCATGTTTTCGGCGCGTCTTACGGCGGCGCGATTGCGCTCCAGCTCGCCGTCACCGTGCCCGAGGTCGTCCGGACGCTGACCGTCGGGGCGACTTTTCCACACGCCGCATCCACGCCGGGTAATGACGCTCGCCGGGTACTGGCGCTGCCTCCTGAAGAACGGACGCGGCAGATGCTCGGGCTTCTCTTGTCGGAAAAGGGACAGGAATCTGCAGAATTGGTGGCCGAAGCCCGGGCAGTCTTGTTCCATCGTGCGGCCGAAGCGGATGCGCGCCGGACCGCTGCCATCCGCACCTATGATGTTGCCGATCAGCTGTCCGCCATCACTGCCCCGACCATGCTCATTTACGGCGAAGACGACCAGCTTGCCGCACCGTCCATGGGCCGCGAGATCGCATCCGGTATTCCGGGAGCACAACTCGTCGTACTCCCGGAACTGCGGCACGGCATCACCCTGGAAGGCAAGAATTCCGTCGCCACCCTGCTGCGGGAATTCGTCCTCGCCCACCCGATCGAAAAGGAAGACTGAGCCATGCACATTCTCGTCTCGGGCGCCGGAGTGGCCGGATTGTCCGCCGCCATCAACCTCGGCCGCCGGGGGAACCAGGTCACCTTGATCGAACTCGCCCCGGAAATCCGGACCAGCGGCACGCCGATCGACATCCGCGGGGAAGCACTCGTGATCGCCGGGGAAATGGGGCTCCGCGGGCGGATGGAGGAGAAGCGAGCGCACGTCACCGACCGGATCAAATACGTCGACGAAAACGGCGGCTTCCTCGCCGACGTTCCCTTCACCGACGCCAACGACTCCCCCGACGACCTCGAAATCACCCGGGAGGACCTCTCGGAGATCCTCACCTCGGCGCTGGCCGAAACCGGTACGGAAATCCGCTTCGGCGAATCCGTCGAAGCACTCACCGACGACGGCGACGGGGTCGACGTGCAATTCACTTCCGGCCGCACGGAACGCTTCGACCTCGTCCTCGGCGCCGACGGGCTCCATTCGAAAGTCCGCGCAGTCGTCTTCGGGCCCGAACGCGATTACCTGCGGCATCTCGGCGCTTACATCGGCGGAGTCGAGCTGCCGCCGAGCTGTCATCCGGGTGAGTACAATCTGATGTACAGTTTCCCCGGCCATTCCGCCGGAATCATGGCCTATGACGGCAAAGTCCGCGGCGGATTCATCTTCGGCGGTGCGCCGATCGACTACGACCACCACGACGTCGAGGCGCAGAAAAAGATCGTCGCCGACGCGTTCGCCGGGGTCACTGCATGGCGCGTACCGGAATTGCTGCAAGCGGTCCGCGAGGACAACGGCACGTTCTATTTCGATTCGGTGAGCCAGATCCACCTGTCCGGCTGGCATCGCGGACGCGTCGCGCTGGTCGGGGACGCTGCGCATTGCTCGGCCCTGTTGTCCGGCCGCGGTACTTCCCTCGCGCTCACCGGAACCTATTACCTCGCCGAAGAACTCGAACGAGCCAAGGGAGACCACCGCATCGCCTTCGCCCGGTACGAATCGCGGCAGCGGCCATCCGTCGATTTCGCCCAGCAAAGCGTCACCCAGGGCGAAGCACTGTTTCTGTCCGGCCAGTAGCAGGATGGACGCCATGGCCCGGGTGGCGGCCGAGTTCCTCGATTCCCTGCCGCCCGAGCTGCACGTCCGGGCCCGGCTCGCGCCGCTCGGCGATCCGGCGGTCGATGCCGAGCGCCGCCGATGGTTCTACACCCCCACCGACCACGGCGGCGTGCCACTGCGCGAGCTTTCGCCCCGGCAGCAAAGTCTCGCGATGCAACTGCTGGCCACCGGGCTGACGCGGCCCGCCTACGTCACCGCGAGCATCGTGCTCGGCCTGGAAAACGTCCTCGACGAACTGGAGGGATGGCAGGTCACCTGGGGCCGCGAACGGGGCCGCGACCCGGGTCTGTACTGGATCCGGGTGTTCGGCGACCCGGGCGCGCCCGACTGGGGATGGCGGGTCGGCGGGCATCACCTGTCGATCAACGTCCTGGTGCGGGGCGGGCGGATCGCCGCGACCACGCCGTCGTTCCTGGGGGCGGACCCGGCGGCGTCACCTCTGCTCGCCGGAACGTTGCGGCCGCTCGGCGGGATCGAGGACGTCGCACGGGACCTGATGCGCTCGCTGCCGCCGTCCGCGCAGGCCCAGGCGCTGCTGCACGACCGCGCGGCGCCGGACATCGTTTCCGGGAACCGGTCGCAGATCCACCCCGGAGATCGGGTGATACCCCTGGCCGACCTCTTCCGCGGTCCGCTGCCGACCGCGGAACTGCGGGCGCGCATCGACCGGATGGACGCCGCCGGGCGCGCGAAGTTCACCGAACGGGACCACGCGGTCATGGCGATCACCGCTGAGCCACCAGGGATTTCCGCCCGCGACCTGACTGCCGAACAACGCGCGTTCCTGCGGATCCTCCTCGCCGGATACACCGACCGCGCCCCGCAGCCGATCGCCGACCACCATCGTCGCCATTACCTCGACGACCGCCATCTCGACGCGGTCCACTTCGCCTGGGCAGGCAGTACCGCCAAGGGCGAGCCGCATTATTACCGGCTGACCGGCCCCGACCTGTTCGCCGAATACGACAACACCCAGCGCGACGCCAACCACGCGCATTCCGTGTGGCGCAACCCGAATGGTGACTTCGGGCCGGACCCGTTGAACGCCCACCGCACCGCGGCCCACGGTGGATGATCACGGCTTACGGGCCACCACCCGTTCCACGACCCCGGCCTTGCTCCGTTCCGATCGCTCCACTTCGAGCCCCGCGGCGGCGAGCAACGGCAGCGGACGGCGGGTCAGGTAGTCGCCCAGCTGCGCAACGGTCAGCTTCTCCAGCAGCCGCTGTCCGAAGTGGATCGGCCGCCGATGGCTGACGACGTGGTCCAGCAGCAGAAGCCGCCCGCCCGGGCGCAGGACGCGGTGCATTTCCGCAATGGCCACGCGCTCGTCCGGGACCCCGCACAAGCCGAGCGTGCACACCACGGTGTCGAATTCCGCGTCCGGAAACGGAAGTGCCTGCGCGTCGGCCTCGGTGAGGGTGATTTCGCGAGGCAGCTCGGCGGCCCGGCGGCGGGCGAGGGCGAGCATTTCCGGGCTGAGGTCGATGCCGGTGAGCCGCGCGTCCGACGGGTACCACGGCAGGTTGCGGCCCGTTCCGACGGCGACCTCCAGCACGTCGCCCCGCGCCTGCTTGCACAGCCACTCGCGGCCGTCGGCCAGGAGCAAGCGCTCGAACCAGGCGATCATCCGGTCGTAGCGCGGCGCGGCCTCGTCCCACTTGCGGCGCAGCCAGTCCTCGTCCATCGGTACCCCTTCCGTCCCGGTTACTCTGACATCCATGGGGGTTTTCGACTACGACGCCGAGCTGCGCCGGTACGACCTGTGCCTGCGCGAAGCCGCCGACGTGCAGCCCGGCGACCACGTCCTCGACATCGGCTGCGGCACCGGCCAGACCACCCGCGCCGCCGCCGAGGTCGCCGTGCGCGCGCTGGGAGTCGACATCTCCGCCGCGATGATCACGCAGGCCCGGGAAGTCACCGACCTGCCCAACGTGCGTTTCGAGCAGGCGGACGCGCAGACGTACCCCTTTCCACCGGCGGAATTCACCCTCGCGCTCAGCCGGTTCGGCACCATGTTCTTCGCGGACCCGGTCCGCGCGTTCACCGGGATCGGCCGCGCGCTGCGGCCCGGAGCGCGGCTGGTGCAGCTGGTGTGGCAGGACCGCCGCCGCCAGGAATGGGCGACCGCGATCCACCAGGCGCTCGCCGAAGCCGACCCGCCGGAGACCCGGGACGGCGCGTTCTCGCTGGCCGATCCTGACCTTGTGCGGACCGTCCTCACCGAGAGCGGGTTCACCGGCGTCGAGCTCGCTGACCTGCAGGAACCGGTCTGGTACGGCGCCGATCCCGCCGCCGCGCTGGACGCGGTGCTGGTGCTGCACGAGGTCAAAGACCTCGTCGCGCGCCTGGACGATCCTGCGCAAGCGCTCGGGCGGCTCCGGGCTGCGATGGCCGAGCGCCGGCAGAGTGACGGCGTATGGTTCGGCTCCCGGGCGTGGCTCGTCACCGCGCGCCGGGCGTGATGTCACAAAACCGCGCCGGGCGGTGTCCCATGGGTGATCGGCGAGAGGAGCCACCCATGACCGCGCCCGGACCGGATACTGCCACCGAGACGTTTCTCGCCCACCGGAACCTGCTGTTCACCGTGGCGTACGAAATGCTCGGCTCGGCCGCGGACGCGGAGGACGTGCTGCAGGAGACCTGGCTGCGCTGGGCCCGCGTCGACCTCGGCGAGGTCCGCGACCAGCGGGCGTACCTGGTGCAGATCACCACCCGGCAGGCGCTCGGCCGGTTGCGCACGCTCGGCCGGCGGAAGGAGTCGTACGTCGGGACCTGGCTGCCCGAGCCGCTGCTCACCGCACCCGATGTTGCCGACGACGTCGAACTCGCCGACAGCGTGTCGATGGCGATGCTGCTGGTGCTGGAAACCCTGCGGCCGACCGAGCGGGCGGTTTTCGTGCTGCGCGAGGTGTTCGACCTGCCGTATGACGAGATTGCCGAAGCCGTCGGCAAAACCCCGGCCGCGGTACGCCAGATCGGGCACCGCGCGCGGTCGCACGTTTCGGCGCGGCGGCCGCGTGGAGCTGTCTCCCCGGCCGAGACGCGCGACGCGCTCGAAGCCTTCCGGGGCGCGGTCGAAACCGGGGATCTGCAAGGACTTCTCGACCTTCTCGCGCCGGACGTCGTCTTCCTCGGCGACGGCGGCGGCGTGAAGCAGGCGGTGCCGCGACCCGTCGTCGGCGCCGACCGGGTGGCCCGGCTGCTGGCGAACGGGTACGGGAAAATCCCGCCGCAGTCGCTGCGGTCGGTGCAGGTCAACGGGCATCCGGCGCTGGTGCTAAGGCTCGACGGGGAGGTCGACACGGTGGTCGCCCTGCGCATCGACGACGGCCGGATCACCGGGCTGTACGCGGTGCGGAATCCGGCGAAACTGTCGCACATGGAGACGGAAACCGCGCTGCGGCGCTGAGTCCGGGAGGGGTCCCCTGGTACCGGGGTTAGCGTCCGGTCCGTGTTCCAGTTCCGGAAGGCCGCTCTCGCCGGTTTGGTGGTGCTGGCCGGGGTGGTGTCCTGCTCGGTCCCGATGAACGGGCGGGCGAGCCCTGCCTCGGCTCCGCCGGCTGCCCCTCGCGCCACCCACGGGTCCAAAGTGGACACTCTGGCGGACGTGCAGGTGGGCGACTGCCTGGAGTTCCTCGACCGCGGACCGGCCGACGTCGAGGTCGGCACGATCGCGTGCACCCAGCCCGCGGCCGTGTACGAGGTCGCGGTGAAACTGCCGAGCCCGGGCGCGAAATGCCCGTCCGACCGGTACGACACCTACCAGCAAACCGGCCGCGACGAGTTCACCCTCTGTCTCATGCTGAACGCCAAACCGGGTGACTGCTTCGTCGGCCTGCTCGCCGGAGCGACGGGCCCGGAACGCACAGACTGCGCAAAGGCCGACGACGTGGTGACCACGGTGATCCCAGATCGCGCGGACGAGCACGCGTGCCGCCCGGGCACTGAACTGCCGCTGGCATACCCAGTCCCGGCCCCGGGACGGACGGTATGTGTCGGGAGGCAGCAGTCGGGGTAGCTCCGGGCGGAGATCAGGGCATGACGGGGCGGGACACACTCCGTACCGGCGGTCGGCGATCGGAGCAGGTCAGGGCGGGACACGCTTCCGTGCAGGCAGCAATCGGGGTAGCTCCGGTGGGCGGGACACGCTTCCGTGCAGGCAGCAATCGGGGTAGCTCCGGTGGGCAGTGAACGGAGCAGAACCCGCTCCGGGCAGGCTGGAACCGGAGGTAGCTCCGGTGAGCGGCGACCAGGGTAGCCCGACGCAGAACCCGCTCCGCCCAGGCAGGAGCCGGAGGTAGCCCCGGCGGGCAGCGATCGGGGCAGGTCGGAGCAGGACACGCTCCGTATCGGTGGTCGGCGATCGGGGTAGGCGGCGCCACCCGGATGGAGCATGCCATCCTGGTCCCTCCAGGGCGGCCCGCGGGCTGCCGCCGCAGGGACGAGAGGACCGTCGTGGGTGTTGTCGGCTGGATTGTGCTGGGCCTGATCGCCGGACTGATCGCGAAAGCCCTCATGCCGGGCAAGGATCCCGGGGGCTGCATCATCACCGTCCTGCTCGGGATCGCGGGGGCGTTCGTGGGCGGCTGGATCGGGAAGACCCTGTTCCACACCCAGCTCGGGACATTCTTCGACCTCCGCACGTGGGGCCTCGCGATCCTCGGCGCACTGGTGCTCCTCGCCGGATACCGCCTGGTGATCGGCAACCGCCGCGGACGATGACCGGCAACCGCCGCTGACGATGACCGGGCGGTGATCGGCAACTGCCCCGCACGGCGACCGGGCGGTGATCGGCAACCGCAGCGGGCGGTGATCAGCAACCACAGCGGGCAATGGTCGGCGACCTACCCAACCGGGGAGAACAGCTTCGCGCGTGCCCCGGCCACTGCTGATGCCACTGCGCCCGTCCGGACCACGTTGCCCGGTACCGAGCTGAGCGTCAGGCGGGGGCGGGCGATGGCCAGGTCGGCCAGTTCCGCGTCGATGCGGGCGAGCAGCCTGGGGCCGCCGGCGTGCGGGATTGCGCCGCTCAGGACGATCAGGGCTGGGTCGACCACGCAGATCACCGCGGCCAGGCCGGTGGCCAGCCGGGTCGCGAGTTCGTCCAGAAATCGTTCGCTGCCGCGGGAAACGACCTCCCCGACGGTCGCGCCCGGGATTCCGTGTTCGCGTGCCAGGGCCAGCACCGCACCGGCGCCGGCGGCCAGCTGGAAACCGCCGTGGCCGCCGTGGCCGACCTTGCGGCTCAGTGGTACCCCGGCTACCGGCAGGTAGCTGATCTCCCCGGCTCCCCCGGTCGCGCCGCGGTGGATCTTCCCGTCGACGACCAATGCCATGCCCAGGCCCTCGTCGGCCCACAGGAGGACGAAACTTGCGGTGTCGGCGGCCCGCATTTCCGCTACCGCGGCGAGGTTGACGTCGTTTTCCACCGCAACCTCCACCCCCAGTGCGGCCCCGAGGTCGCCGCGCAGGTCGGGCCGGTTCCATCCGGCCAGGTGCGGTGCGTAGCCGAGGCGTCCGGTCCGTGGGTCCAGCGCGCCCGGCATCCCGACGACCACCTGTGCCAGCTCGCCGACCCGCAATCCGACCTCGGCGGCGGCAGTCTCCAGGGCGGCGCGGAGCCGCGACGGGCCGTCGAAGGAGTGGCGCGGCGTCGCGCGTTCGTACTCGGCGACCACCGTGCCGGTGATGTCGGCGATCGCCACGGACAGCCCCTCGGAAGTGACATCCGCCCCGGCGACGTACGCCGCCCGCGCGTTGGCCGCGTAAAGCTTCGCGTTCGGTCCGCGGCCGCGCTCGTCGATCCCGGCCGGCACGACGAGACCGTCGCCCTCCAGCCGGTTCAGCAGCTGGGCGACCGTCGGATGCGTGAGCCCGGTGAGTGCGGACAGCCGGCTGCGCGACAGCGGGCCCTGTTCCAGCAGGAACTCGAACGCGGCCTTGTCGTTGATCGTCCGCAGCAGGCCCGGCCTGCCAGGTGACGCGCTCACCCTACCCCCATTCGCAGCTTTCCTTCATACCGTAAGCGACCCGCACACTCCCCGCGAATTGGCGGTTGACGTGGGGCATGGGTGATCGCTACCGTCGTCGCCAATATGAAGGTTTGTTTCATATTGAAGCGGAGGTTCGTCGATGAGGAACGTCGTCCGCTGGGGGGCGGCCGTACTGGCCGCGGCAGTTGCACTGGCAATACCCGGTCCGGCGGCCGCCGCCGGGCGCACGCTCGTCTGGTCCGATGAATTCGACGGTGCCGCCGGTTCGGCGCCGGATCCGGGCAAGTGGAACCACGACGTCGGCGGCGACGGGTGGGGCAACAAGGAGCTGGAGTACTACACCGACAGCACGCGCAACGCCGCGCTCGACGGCGAAGGGCACCTCAACATCACCGCGCGGTCCGAGAATCCCGAAGGTGCGTCGTGCTGGTACGGCGCTTGCCGATACAGCTCGGCGAGGCTGACCACGAAAGGGAAGTTCGAGCAGCAGAACGGTCGCTTCGAGGCACGAATGCGTCTTCCCCACGGAAAAGGGATGTGGCCCGCGTTCTGGATGCTCGGCGCCGATTTCCCGGATACCGAGTGGCCCGGCTGCGGCGAAATCGACATCATGGAGAACATCGGCAGTGAACCCACGACGGTGAACGGGACCCTGCACGGTCCCGGGTATTCCGACGACAACGGACCGGGCGGGAAGACCACCGCATCAGCGCCGCTGTCCGACGATTTCCACGTTTACGCCGTCGAGTGGTCCGGCGAACGCATCACCTGGTTCTTCGACGACCATGCTTATCTGACGCTCACCCGCGACAACATTCCTTCCGGCGCGCGCTGGGCGTTCGATCATCCGTTCTTCCTGCTGCTCAACCTCGCGGTCGGCGGCAGCTGGCCCGGTGATCCCGGCAGCGACACGGCATTCCCGCAGAACCTGACCGTCGATTACGTCCGCGTTTTCCGCTGAGGAAGGCAATTCCATGCGCCACCTTCCGAGAGTGCTCGCCGTGGCTGTGTGCAGCCTGCTGCTCGTGCCGAATCCGGCACAGGCCGAAACGGCGCAGTACTCCACCTCGAAAACGCCGTACTCACCGCAACAGGACATCCGCACTTATCAACCACCGCCACCGGGATTCACGGCAGTGTTCACCGAACTCGTTTCCCGGCACGGTTCCCGGACGCCCACGAAAATCGACGGCGCCGATCTGCTCCTCCAGCTGTGGGCGAAAGCCCGGGACGAAAGCGAACTGACCTCGGCCGGACAGGATTTCGGGCCGACAATGGAATCCTACCGCGCCGCGATCCAGAAGGTCGGCCTCGGACAGGAAACCGGCCGGGGCCGCCAGGAACTGCAAGGGATGGCCGACCGGATGCAGCGGCGGCTGCCGGAACTGTTCGAGAAAATCAAGAAGGACGCCACCCCGATTGCGGTCGTCCTCTCGCAGCAGACCGGCCGGATCGCCGACACCGCAAAGTTTTTCACCGCTCGACTCGGCGCCACCGATCCCGCGCTCGCGCCGCTCATCCAGCAGCCCGTCGTGGACCAAGACCTGCTGTATTTCCACAAAACCGAACGGGGTAAGGCCTATCGCGACTATCTCGAGAACGACCAGCGGTACCAGGAAACCGTGAAGCGGATCAAGAACCGGGACGGAACCCGCGAGGCGGCCACGGACATCCTCAAAACGATCTTCACTCCCGCTTTCGTCGAGCGCATGGAACCGAGCGCAGTGACCAAAGCCGCGCAAGCATTGTACGACCTGGATGCCATCGCCCCCGATTTGAGTGTGGAAGGAAACTGGCATCTTGACCGGTTCGTCCCCCGGCACGCTGCCGCCTGGTTTGCCTCGATCGACGATGCGAAATCGTTCTACAAAAAGGGACCGGGTTTCGAAGGCAGCGACATCACCTTCGCAATGGCTAGCATCCTGCTCGACGATTTCTTCAAACAGGCCGAAGCCGCCCGCGCCGGCAAGCTCGGCGCCGACCTGCGCTTCACGCACGCCGAGGAAATCATCCCGCTCGCCGCGTTGATGCAGTTGCCCGGCAGTGAAAAGCAAGCGGATCCCGACGAGGACTACACCTACGCGAACAATCCCTGGCGGGGCGCGTCAGTTTCCCCGATGGCCGCGAACCTCCAGTGGGACATCTACCGCAACGGGACCACGTACCTCGTCCGGATGCTTTACCAGGAAAAGGAAATCCCCTTCAAACCGGATTGCACCCCGTTCACCCCGGGAAGCCATTACTACCGGCTGGACGAACTGAGCCGCTGTTTCGGCCGTACTGCTCGATGACCCCCGAGGAGTCCCCATGTCCAGGTATCTCGCGACCGCCGCCGTACTGACCGCCATTTCGACATTCACCTTCGTACCCGGCGCTCGCGCGGCCGAGCAGTGCGGTGTGCTGTACGACGACTTCCATTACACCTCGTCCAGTGACTCCGCGTTCACCGGCAACGGCTGGGCTGCCCGCAGCGGCACCGGCAGCCCCGGCGTGCCCGGCGCGACCTGGCAGCCGGGCAATATCACGTTCCCGACGGTGGACGGGCAGCAGGTCGCGCAGCTCGTCGCATCCACCGACGGGACGGCGGGCGGCACCGCGCACGCCGAGATGTACCAAGCGCAGCAACGGTTCCGTGAAGGTACCTACGCCAGCCGGGTCCGGTTTTCCGACGCGCCGGACAGCGGCGCCGACGGGGACCACATCAACGAAACCTACTTCACGATCTCCCCGCTGCGCTACGACCGCGATCCGGACTACAGCGAGCTGGACTTCTCCGAGTACCTGCCGAACGGCGGCTGGGGCGGCAGCCAGGCGAACTACCAGACCTCCTGGCACACCTACTGGAACAGCCCGACCTGGGGCGGCCAGCGGATTTCGACCGCACAGCAACGCAGTTTCGACGGCTGGCACGACCTCGTGACACAGGTGGCCGGCGGGCACGTGAAGTACTACGTCGACGGTCAGCTCACCGCCGACCACACCGTGGACGCCGACGGCAACTCCGTGTATCCGCGGACGGCGATGTCGATCAACTACAACATGTGGTTCATCGACACCGCCGGGCACAGCGGTGGTCCGAGTGTCTACAAAGAACAGATCGCGTGGACGTACTACGCAGGCAACGAGGTGGTCTCCCCCGCCGACGCGACCGCCCGGGCCGACCAGTACCGGTCCTCAGGCACCCACCACGTCGACACGGTGCGCGGCTGCGCGCTCACTCGAAGCGGGCGGTGACGGCTTCCCCGTGGGCGGGCAGGTCTTCCGCGTCGGCGAGCGCGACCACCCGGGATGCGACCTCGCGCAGGGCGTCCTCGCTGTAGTCCACGACGTGGATCCCCTTCAGGAAACTCTGCACCGACAACCCCGACGAGTGCCGCGCAAACCCACCCGTGGGCAGC
>NZ_JNYZ01000043.1 GCF_000717335.1 Amycolatopsis jejuensis | reverse complement strand
CCGCCACAAACCCCACCGCCCCCGCCCCGCCACAAACCCCGCCCGCAATCCCCCAAACGAAGCGATCGTTTGCTTTCCCCGGTACCTCCGGGTAGCTTGAGCGCACGACAGCGGCGGCCCGCAGCAGCCCGTGGCGACCACCCTCGCCCCCTCCGTCCTGCCCGCATTCCCGTCCGCGGCGAGGGCCGGTCGCGCCTGTCCACATCGGACCCGACGATCAGGGAGACCCATGCCCAGCGAAATCCCCACGTACGCGGAACTGTGCACCCGCACCGATGCACCGGCCGGTTCGGCCTGGGGCGTCTTCGGCGCGGACGACGAGCTCGGCACCCTCAACCACCTCACCCCCGAGCGGGTGCTCGCGGCGCGTGCGGCGGTGCGCACCGGCGAGGTCGTCAACCTGAACCTTCCGCTCGAGGCATTCGACCCGCCGATGAGCCCGTACCGCAAAAGCCTCCAGCACAACATGTACGCCAATTACGACTACCACCGCGACGAATACCTCGACAGTTTCTACCCGCAAGCGAGCACCCAGATCGACGGTTTCCGGCACATCGGCCATCCCGTGCACGGCTTTTACAACGGCGCCGATCCCGAGCGATTCCGTGCGGGTGATCCGTTCCTCGGGATCAACCGGTTCGCCGAACACGGCATCGTCGGGCGCGGGGTGCTGGTCGACGTCGACCGGTTCCGGCGGGCGCAGGGGCGGCCCATCGACCACGCCGCTGCCGAGGCCATTCCGATCACCGACATTGCCGACGCGGCAACGGATCGGGGCGTCGAGTTCCGGCCCGGCGACATCCTCCTCATCCGCACCGGCTGGGTGCACCGCCACCTGCACGAGCTGACCCCGCAGGAACGGCACGAGGAAAAGAGCCCGCTCAACGTGTCCGGGCTGAAGGCAAGCAGGGAAACCGTTTCCTGGCTCTGGGACCACCAGTTCGCGATGATCGCGGTCGACAATTTCGGCGTCGAATCCTATCCGGCACCCGACGATTCCCCCTTCCGCACGGAAGCGGAAGAACGCGGCGACGTTCCGCGCTCGTACGCGGGCGTCATGCACAATTCCCTCATTGCTTTGCTGGGATTCCCGCTCGGTGAACTGTGGGATCTGGACGGCCTCGCCGAGCGCTGTGCCCGCGACGGTAACTGGGATTGTCTCGTCGTCGCGAGCCCGCTGAACCTCACCGGCGGCACCGGATCGCCCGCAAACGCTGTCGCAATCCGATGAGCAGCACAAGCATTCTCGACGACGCCCGCGGTATGCAGGACGACCTCGCGCAGTTCCGCCGCCGCCTGCACGCGGACCCCGAAGTCGGCCTCGACCTGCCGCGCACGCAAGAACGCGTGCTGCAGGAGCTGGATCCGCTCGGGCTCGAAATCTTCACTGGAAAAGACGCGACCTCGGTCATCGGCGTGCTGCGCGGTGGTGCGCGAAACGAATCCGAGCCGCACGCGGTAATCCTCCGCGCCGACATGGACGCGCTCCCCATTCCGGAACGCACCGGCCTCGATTTCGCCGCCACCAACGGCGCCATGCACGCCTGCGGGCACGACCTGCACACCGCTTCCCTCATCGGCGCCGCGCGATTGCTGCACCAGCACCGCGACCGCATTTCCGGCGACGTGGTCTTTATGTTCCAGCCCGGCGAAGAAGGCTACGACGGCGCGGGACTCATGGTACGCGAAGGAATTCTCGACGCCGCCGGTTACCGCGCCGACGCCGCTTTCGCTTTCCACGTCTTTTCCGCCGGCCTGCCCAGCGGGGTCGTCAGCAGCAGGCCAGGCCCGGTGATGTCGGCGTCGCACCGGCTCCGGGTCCGGGTGAACGGCGCCGGCGGGCACGGCTCGATGCCGCACCGCGCCAAGGATCCCGTGCTCGCCGCTGCGGAAATGGTCACCGCGCTCCAGGCCATGGTGACCCGGCGGTTCGACATCTTCGACCCGGTCGTCGTCACCGTGGGCCGCCTCGCCGCCGGGACCCGGCACAACGTCATTCCGGAAAGCGCCGAATTCGAAGCCACCGTAAGGACTTTCTCCGACCGGACGACCGGCGTGATCCAGTCCCGCTTGGACACCACTCTCCACGGAATTGCCGCAGCGCACGGCGTCGAAGCCGAGATCCGGCTCGACGAGGAAACGGAACTGACCGTCAATACCGAACGCGAGGTCCGCTTCGCCGCCGAGACAGCCCAATCCGTACTCGGCGACGAAGGATACCGGCCACTCGCCGATCCCCTTGCTGCATCTGAGGATTTCTCCCGGATCCTGCGCCGCGTACCCGGTGCTTTCCTCGCGCTGGGAGCCACCAAACCCGGCCTGGACCCGGAATCCGCCCCGAACAACCACAGCCAGTACGCCAATTTCGACCCCGCGGTCCTATCCCGAGCCGCCGCCGTATACGCGGAAATCGCCATCCGGCGATTAGCCCGGACGTAAGGAGTACGTCATCGCGCACGGTCGAGAAAGATCAGCAGAACCGCGCTGAGGGCGAGAACCGCTCCCACCACACAGACAGCGGGCAGCACAGCTCCTTGGGTGAGCACGGCTCCCGCGAGGACCGGAGTGATGCTGATACCCAGCTGGAACGCGGAGACCGTCGTCGCCCCGGCCAGGGTCGGTGCGTGCGCAGCAAGTGCGAACACCCGGCCGTAGAGGGCGGGGTTCAGCACAAAGGCCGCGATACCCAGTAAGAACGCAAGAAGAGCCACCGCCCAGCCGTGGCGGATCGCGACGACCATGACCAGAGACAGGACCGCAATCCCGACGGCTCCGCATGACAGCGCAGCGTGCGGCCTCCGGTCGGCGATCCGGCCCCCGGCAGACAGACCGAGGAACGCGCCGACCCCGAAGAGCACGAGAACCGCCGGGATCCACGCTTCGGGAAGCCGGGTGATACCGGCGAGCATGGCGGCGAGGTAGTTGTACGTGAGCATGTAGGCCGCGGTCGTGAGAACGGTGATCGCCCAGATACCCCAGAGCCGGGGATTGCGGATGACAGCCAGTTCTCGCGAAACGTCGGGCTCGGCAGCGGAGCGTCCGTCCGGGATGGCCCGACAGCCGATCAGTCCGACGAGGGTGAGCGCGACGACCGCCCAGAAACCGCCCCGCCATTGGGTGAAATGGCTCAGCAGCGTGCCGGCCGGACCACCGGCGACCATCGCGACGCTGAGACCGCTCACCACGACCCCCGAAGCGCGGGCATTCCGGTCCGGGGTGACGAGGTTGATCGCAGTCACCGTCGCGACGGCGAAGAACCCGGCGTAAGCGATCCCCGCAACCGCCCTGGCGACGAGCAGGATCGGGTAGCCGCCCAGCAGTCCCGCAGCGACGCTGACCGCGAAGATCCCCTGGGTGACCATCAGCGCGGTACGCCGTTTCCAGCGCAGGCTGAGCACCGCGAACGGCGGACCGCCGATCACGACACCGAGCGCGAACGCGCTGATCAGATATCCGGCCGAGGACAGCGAAACGCCGAGGTCCGCGGCCACCGCGGGAAGTACTCCGGCCAGCAGGAACTCCGCGCTGCCCATCGCGAACAGGCAGAACCCGAGCACGTACACGCCGGTCGGCAACCTGCGGGACACCGCTCCCGGTACCAGTGCGTCCATGGGAACCAAGCATCCGGAGGTCGTCCGGAAATCGACAACCATCGTTGCCGTTTCCGGGACGAACCGGCAGACTGGCGCAGGTGGACGACCAACCCAGCGTCGGTGCCGTGCTCGACCAGATCGCTCCGCGCCTGCGCGATGCCCGCGAGAAGAAGAACGTCAGCCTGGCCGCCCTCGCCCGCGCGACCGGAATCTCCACCAGCACCCTGTCCCGGCTCGAGTCGGGGCAGCGCAAACCCAGCCTCGAGCTGCTTCTCCCGGTCACGGCCGCGCTGGGGGTCCCGTTCGACCAGATCGTCGCTGCCCCGCGCATCGTCGACCCCCGCGTGCCCCAGCAAGCCACCACGAGGGACGGCCGCATCCTCATCCCCCTTTCCCGGCAGCAGGGAGAACCACGCGCGTACAAGATGGTAATCCCGGCCCACGACGGGGATCCGCACCTGCGGACCCATACCGGCCACGAATGGCTCTACGTCCTGCGCGGGCGGCTTCGCGTGCAGCTGGGCGATCACGACTTCGTAATGGGCGCCGGGGAAGCAGCCGAGTTCGACTGCCGGATTCCGCACTGGTTCGGCGCGGCCGGGCGCGGCAGCGTCGAGGTGCTCAGCCTCTTCGGCAAGTCCGGCGAGCGCATCCACCTCCGCGCCTCGCACCGTTAGGTACGCTCCGCCTGCAAAGCCGACCGGCGCAATTTCCCCGCCTCGTCCCGCGGAATCCGGGCCACCATCTCATACGACTTGGGCAGCTTGTACGCCGTCAGCTGCCCCCGCATGAACTCGGCCAAGCGCTCTTCACCAAGACTCGAACCGGCAGTCAGCTGCACAATCGCATGCACCGCCTGTCCCCATTCCGGATGCGGCAAGCCGATCACGGCCGCGTCGAAAACCTCCGGGTGTTCCAGCAACGCTTCCTCCACCTCGGCCGGATAGATGTTCGCGCCACCGGAAAGAATGAGGTCGACCCGGCGATCGGCCAGATACAGGTAACCCTCCTCGTCGAGGCGGCCGAAGTCCCCGACCGTGATGAACCCGTCGGCCGTCGAGGGGGCCGGATCGCTGCCCCGGTATTCATAAGTCGGACCAGGGTAATGTGGCCGCATATAGATCATGCCCACCTCACCCACCGGCACCTCGCGCTCGTCGTCGTCGAGAATTCGCGTGTCACAGCCGACCGGTTTGCCCACGCTGCCCTCGTGCGTAAGCCATTCGCCGCCGCTGATCGTCGACGCCCCGGGCACCTCGGTGGCGCCGTACAGCTCGTTCACCCGGTCCGGGCCCAGCAGGTCGATCCACTGCTTCTTGAGCCACCGCGGGCACGAAGCCGCGCCGTGGAACAAGGATTCGACGCTGGACCAATCCCGCTCGGCGACCCCGTCCAGACGCATGATCCGCATCATCATCGTGGGCACGGCGAACAAGAAGTTGACCCGATACCTCTCCACGCAGTCGACCACCGCCTCGGGCGTGAACTTCTCCAGCACCACGAGGTGGTGCCCGAAGAACAGTCCCCAATACCCCCAGCCGAACGGCGCATTGTGGTACAGCGGACCGGCGACGAGCTGCGTCTGGTCCGGCCGGAACCCGATGCCCAGCGCCACCGCTTCGAGCGCGTGCCCCTCGGCGGTCCCGGCCACCGCGCCGGGGTTGCCCCACGGCAGCGGGTCGACGATCAGCTTCGGCACCCCGGTCGACCCGCCGGAGCACACCGCTTTCCCGGGCCGGGCATCGGCAAGGCGCCAGTCCGGGTCCTGTTTCGCCGGAATCTCCTCGGGCGACACTGCACCGGGTTCCAGCGAGACCACCAGGTCCGGCCGGGCCAGCGCGAGGATCTGGTCGCGTTCGCGGGCGGGCATGTCGTACCGCAGCGGCACGACGCACGCGCCGAGCTTCCACACCGCAATCGTGGTGAGGACGTGCTCGACGGAGTTGCGCAGTTTCACCACCACCATGCTGTCCGGCCCGATGCCGCGCGCGGCCAGCCCGGCGGCGAACGTGTCGCTGCGCGCGTCCAGCTCCGCCCAAGTCAGCCGGGTCGTCGCGGACTGCGCGACGAACGTCAGCGCCGGGTCATCCGGCCGCACCTCGCCGAGGTGCTTGATGCGTTCGCCGTACGGGACGTACCGGTCGAATGCGAGCCGCTTCGGGGTCATTGCACTCCTCATGAGCGAACGCTTGCTATGCAAGCTGATACCATGGTCATATGCCCCGCCCCACTCGCGTCCACGAGATCGTCGCCGCGGCCACGCAGCTGTTCGCCGAACGCGGGTTCCAGGGAACCTCCGTGCGCGCGATCGCCGAGGCCGCCGGTATGCAGTCGGGCGGGCTGTACTCGCACTTCGCCTCCAAGGAAGCGCTGCTGTACCACATCGTCATCGAGACTTTCCAGAGCCAGTACGCGGTACTGGACGAGATCCGCCGCAGCGACCTCGAACCGGCGGAGAAATACCGCGCCGCGTTCCTGGCGCACGTCAAGTCCAACTTCGCGATCGGCGCGGACTCGGCGTCGCGCATCTTCCTCACCGAATGGCGGTACCTGGTCGGGAAGGAACTGCAGGACGTGATCGAGCGCCGCCGGTCGTTCGAGAAGATCTGGGACGACATCATCGTCGAGGCCATCGACGCCGGGGTGTTCCGCAAGGACGTCGATTCGCACATGGCCGGGCTCGTCACCATCTCGGTCGCGAACTGGGCGATCATGTGGTTCAACCCGCAGGGCCGCCAGACGCTCGACGAGGTGTTCGGCAAGGCCGTCGACGAGATCCTGCAAGGGTTCCTGGCGCACTGACCACACCTCAGAAGTGCTCGAAGAACCACGGCGCGGTACCAGCGAACAGCACGGCGAGGCGGGCGTCGGACGCGCTTGCGTGGCCGGTGAACAGCGCGGCGAACGTGGCAGCATCCACCGTCACGTCCGGTTCGGCGTCGGTTTCCGCCGCTCGACAACGGCCGTCCCGCACGGAAAGCCGCAGCGTGGTGACGTCCGCGATCCGCAGCACCAGCGTCAGGTCGAGGGCGGTGTTGTACCCGCGAGCGGTGAGCGCAGCCGGGTAGTCGAGGATTTTGGTCATCCACGGGTGTACCCAGTCCATCAGCACCGGCGCGTCGAAAAGCTGCGCCAGGCCGTCCGACGGGCCGCCGAACCAGGAGATCTCCTCGCCGGGTGAACCGGCCTGCCCGAGCGCGTGGAGCAAAGCCCGAGCGGCGGGAACCGTCGACGCCACGATTTCCCGCGCCCGGATGCGGTGCCGGAAGGTGAATTCGCCGAGCGGCGCCGGGATTTGGTCCCAGAGCGCATATCCGGTCACCTCGTCGCCACGGCTCGCAACAACCGCGTACGGCTCCCCCGGCCGGACAAGGCCGTCCCACCAGGCCCGGTCGCGGTGGATCAGTCCATTGTGGATCCGGGCGCATGCTTGGTAGACCCGGTCGAGGTCATCGCCGTCCGTGAACCAGCGGACGTCGTCGCGTTCCTGACCACTCCGAAGCGCTTGCGGCGACACGTGGTGCCGGTACCGGAATCCGGCGATCTCGAACCCGGCCCGCCGGTACGGCGCGACTGCCGACGGGGTCAACGTCGCAATGGCAGCACCGTTTTCCTCGGCCAGTACCGGCCCGAGCAGATCCGCCATCACGCCACCGCCGCGGCTCGGCAGGTCGACCATCACCGACGAGATCGTGAGGCACGGGACCGGCCTGCCCCCGAACCACTGCCCGGCCCGCCGCGCCAGCAACGCAGCGACCGGCGTGCCGCCGCGTTCGAGGACCCGGCCGTGCTGCAGCCAGGTCGCCACGTCCAATGGCGCGGAGAAACACTGGTGCCGCAACCGTTTCACGAACGGTTCGTCGCGAGCCTCGAAGGGCCGGGTGGTCGAGTCATCCATCGGCGGGTGCCTTCTCGTCGAATGTTTCCAGGAACTCCAGCGCCGTCGGCCACTTCGGCAGGTCCCGGCCGATCCGGCGGTCGAGGTCTTCCAGCGTCCAGCGGCCGTCCGTCGTGAAGTGCCGCAACGGGGTGGGCGGCGCGAAGAGCCGGACCTCGTTGCCCGCCACGGAAAACACCTGTCCGGTGGCGGTGCATCCCGGCGAGGCCAGCCAGCCGACCATCGGCGACACGTTCGCCGGGTCCCAGAAATCGAATCCGCCGGCCTCGGCGGGCCGGTCGAACTGCTCGGTGGTCGGCATCGCCTGCACGGCCAGCCCGGTGCGCGCCGACGGGGCGATCACGTTCGACCGCACGCCGATCGCCTCGCCCTCCAGCGCCAGCACCGAGGAAAGCCCGACGATCCCCAGTTTCGCCGAGGTGTAGTTGCCCTGCCCGAAATTGGCCATCAGCCCGCCGATGGAACTCGTGTGCACAATGGACCCACGGACCGGATTTCCCGCCTTGACCTGCTTCTTCCAGTACGCCATCGCGTGGATCGACGGCGCCGCGTGCCCCTTGAGGTTCACCCGGAGGACGTCGTCCCATTCGGACTCCGTCATGTTGGCCATCGTACGATCGCGGACGATTCCGGCATTGTTCACCAGGATGTCCAGCCCGCCGAAGGCGTCGACGCATGCGTCCACCAGGTCCCGCGCCTCGGTCCAGCCCGAGATGTCGCATTGGTGGGCAGCCGCGGAAAACCCTTGTGCGGCAAGCTCTTCGACGACCTCGTCGGCCCGCGCGAGGTCGCACACCAGCACGGAAGCCCCGAGACTCGCGAGGTACCGGGCATGGGCGCGGCCCAGCCCGCCAGCCCCGCCGGTGACGATGGCGGCGCGACCGGCCAGCGGCTTCACGACGCCCGTCCGAACGACAGCACCGGACGCTCGTCCGTCTGCCGCCACTGCGCCACCACCCGGTCACCGATCGACACGCCGTCCGGCACCGGCCCGAGCAGCCGCGGGCCTTCGTCGAGCTCGACGAGCGCGACCGTGTACGGCGGCGGCAATTCGTCGTGCACCGGCAAATGAACGGTGACGCACGAATACACCGTGCCCGATCCGGATGCCTCGACCCACGCCAGGTCGGCCGAGGTGCACCCGATGCAGAATGGCCGAGGATAAAGCTGGTGCCGTCCACAGGAACCGCAGCGCTGGACGGCCAGTTTCCCTTCCGCGGCCGCGGACCAATAGGGATCGGTGGTGGGATCGAGCAGGTCAGTCATTCGTGAGCACCACCGTCGCACTGTAGGAGCACAGCCCGCCGATGCCGTTCACCAGCGCGGTTTTCGGCCGCGGGCCCACCTGCCGAGCCCCGGCCTCCCCGCGCAGCTGGCGGACTGCCTCGATGAGCAGGAAGATCCCGAATGCACCGGGATGAGTGTAGGACAAACCGCCTCCTGACGTCATGGCCGGCAATTTCCCGCCCGGCCGGAGATGACCTTGGTGGAACATTTCCCCACCGGCGCCTTTCGCGCAGAAACCCAGATCCTCGAGCTGCAGGATGGGCGTGATGGTGAAGGCGTCGTAGGGCTGGAAAACGTCGATGTCCGACGGCCCCATCCCGGCCATTTCGTACGCGCGCCGTCCGGATTCCACCGCGGCCGTGCTGGTGAGGTCGCGCCGCTGGTGCGGATGCCAGTGCGTATGACTCTCCCCCCAGCCGCGGATGGCGACCGGCGGCCGCTTCGCCGCCCGGGCCCGCTCGGCGGTCGTGACGATGATGACTCCGCCACCGTCGGTGATCGGGCAGCAGTCGAGCTTCTTGAGCGGACCGCAGATCCGGTCGGACGCGAGGACGTCCTCGATCGTCAGCGGGTCCCGCCGCCACGCCTTCGGGTTCAGCTGCGCCCACTCGCGGCCGGAGACCGCGACCGACGCGAGCTGCTCCTCGGTCGTCCCGTACTCGTACATGTGCCGAGCCGTGACGAGCGCGAAATGCCCGATGGGAACGGGTAATCCGGCCGGCTGGTCGAACTGCGCGGTGAGCGATTCGGGCGGCCACGGGGCGAGAACGTGCTTCCGGGAACGCTTGCGGAGCGTGCGCTGCCGCGAGGCGTACGCGAGCAGAGCGACCTCGCACTGCCCGGCCGCAATCGCCGCCATGGCGTGCCCGACGAACCCGACCCACGAACCGCCGCCGAGATCCGACGAGTCCGCGTGCGACGGCTCGATGCCGAGATACTCGCCGAGCTGGACCGAGCCTTCCTCGCCGAGGTAGTTGACGAAAAGCCCGTCGACCTCGCGCAGCCCGATGTTCGCTTCGCCGAGCGCTTCCCGTGCCGCGAGCGCGATCATGGACAGCTCCGACTCGCCGGTCACGTGCCCGAGCGGGCTCTCGGCCACCCCCGCGATGGAGAACTCCGGCATTTCTTTCCCCTCCGGGACAGTCCCTTGATTAAAAGTGAACGATCGCTTTGTTAGAATGACATGGGTGATTCCGCATGTCAACGCACTGGGTCAGGCGTGCGCCCGCCGCCGCACGGAGGCGACAATCCCGTACGCACCCAGCACCACCCCGAGCGCGAGCAGGCTCAATCCGGCCTGCAACCGGGTGTCGGGATAGACGAGCATGATGATGTCGGTCCCGATGAGGGCCAACGCGCAGAGCAGCCCGAGCCACGGATGCGCCCACATCCTCACCGGCAGCCGCGCGACCTCGTCCGCCGTCAGCCGCTTGCGCATCCCCACCTGCGACAGGCAGATGAAGGTGTACACGATCAACGCCACCGCGCCCGCGGAATCGAGAATGAACGCAAAAGCCTTCTCGGAGGCGAAAAAGTTGATCGCGGCACCGAGTACTCCCCCGATACCGCTCAGCAGTACCGCCCGCCACGGCACCCCACGCCGATTCCGGCGGGTAACTGCCGCCGGAGCCCAGCCGTTCGCCGAAAGACGGAACAGCGTCCGCGAACACGCGTAAATGGAGGAGTTGACGATCGAGAGAACCGCGACGAGCACCACGACGTCCACGATCTCCGCGGAATAGGGAATGCCGATCTTCGCGAACGCAGCCGCGAACGGGCTCGAATCCGGCGGGATTTCCGGGAACGGCAGCACGAGCAGGAGCGCGACCACCGAACCGACGAAGAACAGGATGATCCGCCAGGCGGCCATGCGCGTGGTCCGGATGACGGAGCGGCCGGGGTTTTCCGACTCCGCGGCAGCGATCACCGCGATTTCCGTGCCGAAGTACGACAGCACCGCGGTCACCAGCCCCTGCACGACCGGCCCGAAACCGCCGACGAGGAACGGCGCGTGTGTCAGGTTGGTGACCCCGACGAAATGCGCGCCGGGCAGCAAACCGAAGATGAACAGCAGCGCGCCACCGACCAGTACGACAATCGTGCCGATCTTCACGCTGGCGAGAAGGAACTCGGATTCCCCGAACGTCCGCGCGGAATACAGGTTGAGCCCGACGAACACGATCATGATCACCAAGGAGCACAACCAGCTCGGCGCCCCGACCCATGCACCGACGATCTGCCCGGCGACCACCGCTTCGAACGCGATGACGCCGATGAAGAAATACCAGTACATCCAGCCGACGGAGAATCCCGCCCAGGCTCCCAGGCCTTCCTTGGCGTAGTCGACGAACGACCCGAGACCGGGCCGGGCGAGGGCCATCTCGCCGAGCATCCGCATGACGAAGAAGACGATGGCCCCGCCGAGGACGTACGACAGGATCGCCCCGGCGCCCGCCGCGCGGACCACCTCGCCGATCCCCACGAAGAGCGAAGCGCCGATACAGCCGCCGATGGCCAGCAGCGTGACATGGCGGTTCTTCATCCGCCCACCGCGGTGGGCACCCGGCGGCGAAGCACCCCGGGCCGTCGACGAAGCCTCGGATGACGTCAACTCTGACATCGCAGAACCTCCGGATCGGTAGGGACGATGACGCGGAACCTCCGGAGGACGGCGTCCTGCCGGGGTTCGTGAACGCTAGCTCTCCGCTCGAAGGAAAGCAAGCGATCGTACAGTTTGATCGACCTGACAAAACGCCGACGGCCGGGCCTGGGGTCAGGAGGTCGCGCGCGGGTGCCGACGGCGGAAGCTGCCGCGCATCGCCGACACGGCACCGAACAGCGTTTCCTGCACGCCGTAGGGCCGGAGCTCCTCGACGAACTCCGCACACTGCTCGGGATGCGCGGAAAGGTGGACGCGGACGTCCCGTGCGTCGGAGTCGAGGATCTCGGCCCCGAACCGGCCGACGATCCGTCCGATGTGGACCAGATCGTCGGACTCGGGCCGCAGCGCCACGAAAACGGCCTGCCGCCAGTGGTTGCCGTCGCCGGTGATGCCGACGACCTTGACGACGTCCACGAGCCGGTTCATGCGCTTGATCAGCAGCTCGAAGTCACGGTCCTCGCCGGGCCGCAGACCGAGCTGGATCCACCAGGCCGGCGCACCGGGCAACCGGCTGATCTGCATGCTGTCCACCGCGACCCGCCGCTGCGCGAGGAGGCTGCACACCCGCGCGGGAACCGCGTGCGCGTCGGTGGCGATCAGGGACAGCACGTGGGCAGGCATGAGCGACACCTCCAGGGCAGGGGCAATCCCGAGATCTTGCTGCCTCCCTCCCTTCGCTGCAACAATGACGCACCATGTGCGCCCAAGAAGCAAAAAACAGGAAGACTTCTACTCCTGAGACAGATACTTACTTGCCCGAGGCAGCGGAAACCGAGCCCGTCCCCGTGGACGCCATCGACCGGCGCATCCTGGACCTCCTGCGCGAGGACGCCCGCCGCACCGTCCGCGACATCGCCGACCACGTGGGCCTCACCGTCGCCCCGGTCAAACGCCGCATCGACCGCCTGGAAGCAACGGGCGTCATCGACGGCTACACGGTGCGCATCAACCCGGCCCGCATCGGCCCGGACCTGGAGGCGGTGGTCGAACTGCGGGTCGCCGGGAACATGGACCTGGAAACCATCCTGTCGTTCTCGTCGCACGTCCCGGAAGTCACGGAAGTCCTCACCCTGGCCGGCGACCCGGACGCCCTGATCCGCGTCCGCGCGAGAACCATCCACGAACTGCAACGGGTGGTGAACGTGCTGCGCACGAGCGACAAGGTGGCGGGGACGAAAACGCTGGTGGTACTGGGCACTTGGGCGAAGGGGAAGTAGCGCCGGTCACCCGGCCGGCGGCGCGAACACCTCGCCCGGATGCCCGGCCCGCCACTTCTCGTATCGGGTCGCCAGATGGGGCAGCTCGTTCCCGACGAAGGCATAGAAGTTGCGCATGTCGCGGATCCGCGCGCGGGCGGCGTCCCCGAGATCGGTGGCGAGCTGCCGGTCCAGCGCGGCCACGATGCCGTCCATCGACCGTGCACTGTCGCGGTACATCCCCGCCCACGCGTCCGGGCGCAACCCGAACAGATCCCGCCTGGTCTCCGGGTCCACCGTGCGTTCGGCGATCCCGAGCTGGACCAGGAGGCGGCCCATGTTGGACACCGTGGCCGCGCTGGCATCCAGCTGCGCCAGCAGTTCCTTGCTGGAGAGGCGCGGCTCGTCGGCGGTGAGCAGCAGGGCGAGCATCCGCGCGGCCATCCGCGGCAGGTGCGGCGCGAAGCGGATCTTGAGCTCGTCACCGAACTCCGCCAGCTCCGGCGACAGGGACCGGTCCTCCATGATCACAGGGTAACAGTAGACGTCGTTCAATCATTGCTAAACGAGATTTACTCTTGACTGAACGACGTTCACCTGCCAATACTCAGCTCCCACGTCAACGGAGACCCCGGGAGCGCACGTGCAGGAACCCCCCACCGGTACTCGCCTGGCCGACCTGGCCGAGGAGTACTTCGTCCGCAAGCTTTCCCACGACCCCTTCACCGCGTCGATGCTCGGCGAACCCGGTTACGCAGACCAGGTCCCGGACCCGTCGCGGACCGCTGCCGAAGAGCACCTCGCCCGGCTGCGCTCCCTGCAGGACCGGCTGGCCGCGCTTCCGCCATCCGGCCCGGACGAGCAGGTGACCCGGCGCGTACTGGCGCGGGTCCTGGAGGGCGACATCGGCGAGATCGCCTTCGGCCTGAACGATTTCGCGATCTCGGCTTCGGTGTCTGCGCCCCAGACAACGGTTTTCCAGGTCTGCGGCATGCCCGGTGCCGCCTCCCTCGATCGGCTGGCGGCCTTGCCGGAGTACTTCGCGAGCTGGTCCGCCCGCTACCAGGAGGCGGCACACGACGGCCGGTTCCCGCAGGCAAGCGGCGTGCAAGCCGCGATCACCCAGCTCGACGTCCACCTCGCCCGGCCACTCGACGACGATCCCATGCTACGCCCGCTCGCCGACGTCGATCAGGCACGCGCGCTCATCGCCGACCGCATCCGTCCCGCGATCGCCGCATTCCGGGACGACCTCGCGAATTCCCTGCTGCCACAAGGACGTTCCGATGATCAGGCCGGTGTGTGCCACACCCCCGGCGGCGCCGAGGCGTACGCCGATGCGGTCGCCCGGCACACCCGGCCCGGGCTCACCGCCGACGAGATCCACGAAATCGGGCTGACCGAACTGGCCGGAATCCACGACGCACTCGCGACCGTCGGACAGCGTGCTCTCGGCACGGCGTCGGCCGGAGAAACGCTGGCAGCGCTGAGAAACGACCCGGCACTGCGGTTCGGCGGCTCCGGCGAGATCGTCGCCATGGTCGAGGCTGCGCTCGGCCGAGCCACCGCGGTACTGCCGAAGTACTTCCGCCCGTACCGGATCCCCGAATGCGTCACCCGCGAGGTCGACGTGGTCGAGGCGGAAACCGCACCGCTCGCCTACTACCAGCCACCGGCTGCCGACGGCGGTCCCGGGACGCACTGGGTGACCACCACCGAACCGCACACCCGATTCCGCTACGAGTACGAAGCTCTTGCCTTCCACGAGGCAGTGCCGGGACATCACCTGCAGATCTCGGTCGCGCAGACCCTGGAAGACCTGCCCCGGTTCCGCCGCCAGATCTCCGGTTCGGTCACGGCGCACGTCGAGGGATGGGGCCTGTACGCCGAACAGCTCGCCGACGAGATGGACCTGTACACCAGCGACATCACCCGGCTCGGCAGGCTGTCCGCCGACGCCTGGCGGGCCTGCCGGCTCGTGGTCGACACCGGGATGCACCACCGCGGCTGGTCGCGTGCCCGGGCCATCGCCTTCCTGCGGGACAACACGGCCACCACCGAAACGAACGTCCGCAACGAGATCGACCGCTACCTGGCGTGGCCCGGCCAGGCGCTGGCTTATCTGATCGGCAAACGCGAAATCCTCCGGCTCCGCGAGGCCGCCCGCACCCGGCTCGGCCTCCGTTTCGACCTCGCGGAGTTCCACCACCAGGTGATCGGCCACGGAGCGCTGCCGCTCGACGTGCTCGGCTCCGTGGTCACCGGCTGGTCCTGATCCGCCCCTATCTTTTGGAGACGTCATGTCCCGCTCCCCTCGCGGCGCGCTGGTCCTCCCGGTCGTCGCACTCCTCGTCATCGTCATCGGCGCGCTGGAAAGCATGACCATTCCGGTGCTGTCCCTCATCGGCACCGACCTCGCGCTGACCCCGGCCCAGACCGCGCTGATCCCGGCCACGCTGGTCATCACCGGCGCCATCGCGACCCCGCTCACCGGCTGTCTCGCCGACCGGCTCGGCGGCAGGCGGGTACTGGTCACCGTGTCCGTCGTCGTCGCCATCGGCGCAGCCGTTTCCGCGGCCGCCCCGTCCTTCCCGCTGCTGCTGGCCGGACAAGCCCTCCAGGGCATCGGCGCGGGTGTGCTTCCGCTCGGATTCGTTCTGCTGCAAGAGAACCTCGCGAACGCGAAACGGACGGTCGCGGTCGGCGTCGTCACCGGGGTGTTCGTCATCGGCGGTACCCTCGGTGTCGTCCTCGCCGGGCCGATCGCCGAAAGCCTTTCCTGGCGCTGGATGTACGCACTCCCGGCCATCGTCATCGCGGCCGGGGCGATCGCCTGCCACTGGGCGATGCCCGCCTCCGCACCGGCGGGCGGCCCGAAGATCGACTGGGCCGGCGGTGCGTTGCTCGCGGTATTCCTGTTCGCGCTCATGACCGGTCTCACCGAACTCCCCGCACTCGGCTGGACGTCCCCCGTCGTCCTCGCGTCCCTCGGCGGGTTCGCGGTGCTGGCCGTGCTGTGGGTGCTGGTGGAACGCCGCTCCGCCAGTCCGCTGGTCGACCTCGGCATGCTCGGCAAACCCGGGATCGCCGGAGGAATCCTGGTCGCGATGGCCCTCGGCGCCGGCTACGCGATGGCGTACCTGATCATCCCGCAGATCGTCGTCTCTCCGGTGGTGACCGGGTACGGTCTCGGCGGCACCCCGAGCGATGTCGGCCTCTATCTGTTGCCCGGCGCCGCGCTCGCGGCGGTGGCCGGACCGGTGGCCGGTGGGGTGAACCGGCGCTTCGGCTCCCGCGCGACGCTGGTCGGCGGGCTCGCCATCACGGTCGCCGGATGCCTCTGCGGTGCCTGGCTGCACCACACGGCGGAGCAACTGATCCTGCTGTTCGTGCTGCTCGGCATCGGCGTCACGACGGCGTCCACGGCCTTGATCAACGGAACCGTCGACGCCGTCCCGCCGGAGAAGACCGGTGCGGCCAGCGGCCTGAACATCGTCGCGCGCGCGATCGGCGTCGCCATCGGTTTCGAAATCGCCGGAGCCATCCTCACCGGAACTCCCGCGTTCGAAACGGCATTCCTCACCGCCGCCGCTCTTGCCGCAGCGGGCGTCCTCGTCGCGAGGGCGCTGCCGAAGGGCCGCGCCGTCGCCGTCCCTGCTGTCGCATGACCCCATTGGAGAGATCGATGACTCATTCGCTCGTGGACGCCGTCCGCTCGGGACAGTCCGGTGCGGTGGAAGAACTGACGTCGGCATTGCGCCGGGCAGGCGGTCCGCTCGTCGAGGCACATCCCGACGGCGGCTGCGAAGTCACCTTTGTCTACTTGGGACCGGCTCATCACGTAGCCGTTTCTTCACAGCTCACCATGGACAGCAGCGGCCGTCCCGCCGCTCTGCAGGCCATCCCGGACACGGAGGTGTGGTACTTGACGGTCCCGGTCGCGGACGCGCGTACCTCCGTCAGCTACACCTATTCCGTCGACGCCCGCGACCTCTCGCTGGCCGAAACCATGGCGCTGGTACAGAATCGGGACGAATTCCTGAACCTCATCACCGAACATGCGAAAGCAAGCCGTCCGGACCCGTTCAACGCCGACCGCATTCCTTCTCTGCACACCGTCATCGCGCCCGGCCTCCCTGCCGACGCCCAGCACGAATCGGTGCTGACCCTGCCTGAGGCAGCCACGGACACCTGGTTCGCCCCCGGCACCCCACCCATGGCGGAGTACCACTTGCACTCCCCCGTCTTCGGCGACGAGCGCACCGTGACCGTGTACCGGCCGCCCTCATGCACCGAGCCGACGCCGTTGCTCCTGCTGCTGGACGGCGAGTACCACCTGCCGCATTTCCCCGCGGTACTCGACAATCTCATTGCCGCAGAAGCGATTCCACCCACGGTGGCGGTTTTCGTCCACAACAAGGACGCCATGTCCCGAATGGCCGAGATGTGCTGTAACCCCGCACTGGTGAAGCATTACGCCGACGAACTGCTGCCGTGGGCGCAGTCCCACTGCAACGCCGGTACTGATCCGCGGACCACGATCGTCTCCGGAGCCAGCTACGGCGGCCTCGGCGCGGCCTGGCTCGCCTACACCCGGCCGGACCTGTTCGGTGGTGTGCTGTCCCTGTCCGGCTCTTTCTGGTGGGGCGAGCGCGGAATCTACGGCAGCGGCGAGGGCCCGTACCCGCTAGGCCGTGACGACGAACCGGAATGGCTCACCCGGCAGTTCGCCACCGCACCCCGCGCGGCGACCAGGTTCTGGATCGCCGCCGGCACCCTCGAAACCCAGCCGCTCGGCACCGGTCCCAACCTGCTGACCACCAACCGCCACCTGCGAGACGTGCTGCTCGCCAAAGGCTGCGACGTCGGGTATGACGAGTACCCCGGAGGACACGAGCACGCAGGCTGGCGCCGTACCTTCCCGGACGGCCTGCGGTACCTCCTCGCGGGCGCCCGCACCTGATCCCTCCGGTCCCGGCGATGTCACCGCATCGCCGGGCCGGTCACCCGCCCTCGGTCCAGAACCGGTTGACGCGCGCGATCGCCTCGTCCCGGGTCATGGCGGCGACCTCGTCCTCCCGCAGGCGAACCTGGTGGATCAGCAGGTGCACCACCTGCGCGGGCACCGCCTCAGCCACCACCCGCGGGGCGGTTCTGCCCGGAACGACCCCGTCCTTCACGCACGCCCAGAATTCGGCCTCGCTGATGCACAATTGGTCCCGCAGAACGTGTGCCCACATTTTCGGGCCGTACGTCGCCTTGTCCGGAGGGCGCGAAACCCGGGTACGCAGGATCCGTCCATCGGGCAAGTGCAACTCGTACGTGAGGTGCTCCCCTCGCGCATTCCGGACCTCCTGCCAGCCTTCCCGGCGGCAGAAGGTGTCGAGATCCTCGCGCGTGGGCGCAGGCCGGTTCATTGCGTGGAACTCACCAGCCATGCTCGCAGCTCGTCGTCGTCGCTCAGTTCGATCAACTGGACCAACCCCCAGTTGTCCCGGTGGTTCGGCGCGTCCCGCAGCCGGTCCTGCCAGTCGGCGGAGTACTCACGCAGCGCATCGACCATGTCCTCGATCGCGTCATCGAACGACACCGCATCCGCGGCAACCGGAATCCCGGGAATGAACACCGACCATCCGCCGTCCTCCGCGACGACCTCCGCCCGCGACGGAACCACTGACGCGAGGAAATGCCGCATCCTCCCGGCGTCCACCACGACGGCGGTGGAATCGTCGCGCCGCATGGTCGCGACGCGCCCCTGCCCGGCCGCGTCGAACAGCTGCTTCAGGTTGTTGCGGGCATCGCTGTAGGTGTCGAAATGGACCGAGGCATTCACGTTCAGTCCCTCCAAGACTCATGACCGGACGGCGGCGGGTGCCGCACCAACGATCGACACCCAGTATCCCTCACGTACGTGAAGTACGTCAAGTACGTAGAGGGAGTGCAGTAGTGTTCGAGGGTGAAGGAACTCGTCGGTGTGCAGAAGACGCTCAGCCCGGTGCTCAAGGCAAAAGCGCTGGACAACCGCCTGCCAGAACCGATTCTCGGCGACCGCTACGCGGAAGAGACGATGCGCCGTCTCGACCCCGGCTACGACCACCGCAGATTCGGCACCAGCCAGCTGGGCCTGGCGGCCGTGGTGCGGGCAAAAGCACACGACGAGTGGGCTCGCCGCTTCCTGTCCGCACACCCGGACGCTGTGGTGCTCCACCTGGGCTGCGGCCTGGACGCAAGGATGTACCGCCTCGACCCACCGGCAACGGTCGACTGGTTCGACGTGGACTACCCGAGCGTGATCGAACTGCGGCGCCAGTTCCTGCCCCCACGTGAGCACTACACGCTGATCGCATCGAACGTCACGAACCTGACGTGGCTGGACCAAATCCCGCGCAACCGACCGACGCTGCTGATCGCGGAGGGCCTGGTGCCATACCTACCGGAGCCCGCCGCACGACGCCTGCTGACCACCGTGGTCGACACTTTCCCAGGCGGCCAGATCCAGCTCGACACGGTGTCGGTATGGGCCTGGCGAACGTCGAAATGGGACCCGACGTTGCGCAAGTACGGCACGCAGTTCCACTGCGGCTTCGACGACCCATCCGCACTGGCCGACTGGCACCCACGCCTGGAATACGTCGACGAAGCACCGATGAACGACTCCCCGGAACTGATGGCCAAGGCACCGGCGAATGTCCGGCGGGCGTATCGGTTGCTGAACCTTTTGCCGGGCATGAAGAGGTCGACCCGGATCGTACGTTTCCGGTTCTAGCGTATGCTTCCCCGGTGAGCCCTGGCGACGATACCTGAAGCGACAACACGGTTTGCTTCATTCTCGGCGATGTCAGCAACAATCGCGACAGCTTCCTCGTCTGCGTAGACTTCACGAGAACGCCCGTGCCTCAGCATGCGCTGACGCTTCTCAGCATCAGTTTCCCGCTGCGCCGCAGCCTCCTTCTCGGCGATCTCTGACTGGATTCCCGCCAGCACCTGTTCGCGACTCATCGGCTCGGTCATGACACTTCGCCCTCTCCTTCAGCGGCCGCCCGGTAGGCACGCAAGTCGGCCCGGTTCGCCTTCCAGCATTGATGCCAGAGTGATCCACCTGGTCGATGATCACCTGATCACAAACCACGCTGCAGCCGAGCGCTCGGGAGGTTCGAGCAGCCGTTGCCGGGCCGCCCAGCAATGATCAGCATCTCGACGAGCCTGCGAATCGTCGACGTGGAGTACCGCGAGCCAGCTCATGTCATACAGACAGCGTTTCCTACGTTCGTTGACTTCATATATTACATCAAGAGCAGCGTTAATTACACTCTAGACGAAACCTTTGCGTCACAGGTTGAAACAAACGCTGTATAAGCGTGTAGGATTCGAGGTATGGAGACTCAGCGCGCCCTTGCGCAGCTCGGCACCTGGACAGCCGATCAGTGGGGCATGGTCACAGCGAAACAGGCCAAGAGCGTGGGCGTGGACGCTGTGACCCTGCACCGGCTAAAGGGAGCTGGTTTCCTGGATCTGGTCCGCCGTGGCGTGTACGCCTCGACGGCAGCTGGCATCACCGACGCCCAGGAAGAGCAAGCCGTTTGGCTCACGCTTCGACCGGAAACTCCCAGCTGGGAACGACAGCCCCTGGAAACCGACGGAGGCGTGGTCTCGCATGCGACGGCAACGAGGCTGCACCAGGTCGGGGAGCTGGTCAACGACCGAATCACACTGACAACGCCGCGCCGGCGGAGCAGCCGCGACCCCGACGTGTGGCTACGCCCCGGAGATCTGGCAGACGAGGATGTGACTCTGATCGACGGACTGCCCGTCACGACGATGCTGAGGACCGTGTGCGACCTGCTCGAACAACACCTCGATGGCAGTCACGTTGCCACCGTTATCCGCGAGGCCGTGGTGGCCGGGAAGCTGCGCCTCGACGAGCTCGCCGACCGCATCACCCCCTACGCCCGCCGCTACCGAGTCCGGCCCACGTCCGGGGATGCGCTGCTGGAACACCTTCTCGAGCAGATCGGTCTGACCACCGCCGAGCTCGCAATTCGCCCCGCGCGCCTCGGCCACCAACCACTCACCACACGGATGGAACTTGCGGCGAGCGGCGCGCCGATCTTGGACCTTCCCCCGGAAGCCGCCAGCCGTCTCCTCCGTGACCTGCTCCCCGCAGCATCCGGCATCGGAGCACTGCATAGGACCGATCTCACGTCGGCACTGATGTCCGAGCCAGCGGCTGGTCTCGCCAGCGCCGTCGCCAAGCTGGCGACGGACGCAGCTGCCTCGACGTTGGCTCTGTCTCCGACAGCGCCCCTCAGCGACCTCATCGGCCACAGCGACGTCGTCGCGCGGATCGCCGCATTGACCACGGGCAACACCCTGAGCGCGCAGGCGCTCACCGGGTTGTCGCCTCGCTCGCGCGAGGACGTCCTGGACGGAGCGTTGGGACGCGACGCCGCCGCGGCCTTGGCCCGGGTCCAGGCTAGGCTGACCACTCTTAGCGACCAGCAGTCTTCCACCACGCAGACTCAGGACAAGGCTGACCGCAAAGAACTTGACTAACCGCGTCACGAAAATGAGCCGAGCGACCACTAACCATCATGCCCCCTCTTGATCCGCCGCGACCGATGACATCCAGGGCCTTACGCGCTTCGCTAAGCGATAGGGCGAAAAACGCTGCCCGAAGCACCGGCAGCTCGCCGAGAGAACTACTTGACCTGTACTTCCATCGCCGCCTGATGGCCCGGGTTTTCCATCATGACCCGCAAGGCTGGGTCCTCAAGGGCGGTCAGGCTCTGCTCGTGCGCTGGCCGGCTGCGCGGTACTCGACCGATGTCGACCTGCTTTCCGCCGAAGACACGGTCGACGCCGCGGTGAAAGCCCTGAAGCGAGCGGCGGAGGTTCAGCTCGACGACCATCTCTCTTTCGAGCACTACGAGTCGTCCGCTGTCGCCAACATGGAGCGCCGTACTCAGAAGATCAAATTCCGAGTGATGGCCGCCCACGCCGAGTTGACCAGGGTAAGTGTTGACGTGGTCGCGTCCAGCCACCTTCCTCACGGCAAGATCGTCACCGCGCCCTTGGTGCCGACCTTTGCCACAGACTGTAAGACGTGGCCCGAAATACGCATGTACCCACTCGAGGACCACGTCGCCGAGAAAATCTGCGCGATGTACGAAATGCACGGACCGGCTGCAACTATCAACTCCAGCCGGTACAAAGACCTCGTCGACCTCGTACTGATCATGCTCAAAGAGACGCTGGAGGGCCGCGCCGTACACACAGTCCTGCACAAGGAAGCCGAGCGCCGGATCGCACGAGGTACGACATTGACGTTGCCTGCCGCCTTTACCGTGCCGAACAAAACGTGGGACGCCGGTTACCGGGCAGCCGCTGCGGGCGTCCGCGAGCTTTCGACCGAGTTCCGCTCGCTCACCGGCGTCATGGACTTGGCGGACGCGTTCGTCACGCCCCTGCTGCAGACAGCCCCGCCAGCAGGTCAGTGGCACCCGGCGCAGCGCAGTTGGCAGTAGGCGAGGGCAGAAGCCGTTCACTGCAGCTGGCAGTGCCGCCCAAGCACCGTTCGTGACGCCCCAGACCTGCGTCGAGCGACAACCGTCGATCTGGTCCAGAGGCGGTAGACGCGGTTCCGAATCAGCGACCGAGCCACGGAGAAAGCACGACCTCGAGATCCGTGTCCGACAACGCACCCTGCCCACACCCGTGCCACCGAGAGGCCGCCCGAGCAGCGTGGTAGTCCACCTCGAATGCCCGCATCAGGACGTACATGAAGCTCATCGCGTCGAAGCGTTCGCCCAGCAACGTTCGTGCCGTTCGGGCTGCCTCTGCTGCGCTGTTCACGTCGGCCAGTTTCAGTTCCTCCGCCGCCGGATCGAGCAGGCTCGGCGCACACAACAAGACGACTACTCCAACTCTGAAAAGGAAAACTCAACCCTCAGCAGCAAGCTGCCCGCACGCCGCCGCAATGTCCTGACTGTCGCCTGCCATGAGCATGGGACCACCGTTTGCCACGAGCTAGGGACCATCTCGGGCCGGCGGTCGCGGGCCGTGTGTTGATGGTGGTCCAGTCGGTGGAAATGGTCAACTGCGGGTGTCGCGGTCGCGGTCGGCGAGAGCGGCGATGGTGGGCTTCTGGCGCTGTCGGTAGCTCTCGCCCTCGATGACGAGTTCGAAGGCGGCGGACTGGAACCGGTCGATCGCGGATTGGGCGAGAAGCGGGTCGGCCATCATGGCCAGGATCTCCGGCGGTTCCCGGTTGGAGGTGACGATGGTGGAGGCTTCCCGGTGACGTTCGACGATCAGCTGGTAGAAGTCGTTGGTCTGCACCGCGTCGAGCGGGTGGAGGGCGAGGTCGTCGAGGATGAGCAGTTCGACGCGGTGCAGTTTCCGGATTTCCTCGTCGTAGGTGTGGTCCAGTCGTGCGGCCTTGAGCCGCTTGAACACCTTGTCCGCGCGTTCGGTGTGGACGGAGTACTTGCGCCGGACCGCGGCGTGGCCCAAAGCGTTGGCCAGGAAGGTTTTTCCGACTCCGACCGGTCCCATGATGAGGACGTTGTAGGAGTCGGCGAGGAACCGCAGCGAGGTCAGCTCGGCCCAGAGCTGCCGGTCGTAGGCGACCTTGGTCGACTCGTCCCAGGCATCCAGGTGCATCCCGGGTTCCAGGTGCGCGATCTTCGCGCGCACCTGCGCTGATTGACGGTCGCGGCGGGTGACCTCGTCGGCGAGCAGCATCTCCAGGAAGTCATGATGCGGAAGGTGTTCGCCGCGGGCGAGGGCGAGGCGTTCGGGCAGGGTGTCGAGCAGCCTGCCGAGCTTCAGGCGCCGCAGCAGCGCCTTGAGTTCCGCGGTGACCTCGATGGGCTTGGTGGTCGTGTTCCGGGCCGTGGTGGCGCGGCTGGCGGGGCTCATGAAGGCCTCCTGACGGTGAAGTCCTTGCTGTCACGGACAAAACGGCTGGCGGTGCTGAGCGGAACCGGCGCGGTGACGGGTCGGCCGTCGAGGCCGCGGGTGAGCATGCGGTCGATCAGGCCGACGTTGACCGCCTCGGCCTCCAGCGCCCGGGCGCAGGCGTCGTCGACCGCGTCGGCGCCGTGTCGGCGGACCAAACCGAGCAGCCGATAGACCTGCCGCATTTTGGTCCAGGGCAACGGATGCTCCAGCAGCGCGGCGGCGTAGGCGGCGATGTGATCGCCGTGCGCCGCAGCCCGGCGGTTCAACGCGTCGAGATCGCGCATCGCGTAGGCGGTCACCTCGCTGGGCAGGTCCGCCGGATCGGTGCGCCGCCGGCCCGGTTGCTGATGCGAGTGGACTTTGATCAGCTGGCCGCGCCAGTAGAGCTTGACCGTCGTGCCGTCGGCGCGGGCCAGGATCCGTTGCCCGACAAGGTCACCCGGAACGCTATAGAGAGACCTGGCCACCTCGACATGCCGATCCGGGGCGACTTTCGGCCGCGTGTAGGACGGAATCACGAACCCGTCGGTCGGCAGCGGAAGCAACACCGGGCACTCCTCGGCCTCGAAAACCTCACCCGGCCGTCGCTGCGTGGTGCCGTGGATGCGGGTCCCGGCGACCTCGGCGCACCAGACGACCGCACGCTGACGGCAGTCGTCGATGTCGCGGAAGTCCTCTCCCACAAAGAAATTCGACCGTGCATATTGCACGCACCGTTCAACGCGCGGCTTGTCACGCGGATGCCGGACCCGCGCCGGATCGACCGCGAACCCGCGAGACTGGGCGTACTCGCGGAACGCGTCGTTCAACCGCGGATCGACCGCGTCGGCCTGATCCACGATCGCTTTCATGTTGTCCGGCACCACAACCGCGAACACGCCGCCGAAGAACACCCACGCCGCCTCGAACCCCGCCACCACATCCTCGAGCGTCTGCCGCAGCGTCGGATAGACGAACATGTGCCGCGAGTAGACCGCGGTGAAGATCAACCCCTGAGCGACCCGTTGCCGCGCCGTGGGCGGGTCCGGGACCAGGCCGAGCCGACCGAAATCGACCTGCACTTCCTGGCCTGGCTTGCCATCGGTCACCGGCACCGTCGGCTGACGGCGGCCGAACCCCAGCTCCGCCACCGCGAATCGGTGCAGCGTTCGGTAGGGCACCACGACACCGCGGCGCCCGAGCAGCATGTGGATCTTCGCCAGGGTCAAATCATGCTTCAGCCAGGTCTGGATCTGCTCACGTTGCACGGCGATCGCCTCCCACGAGGCGCCGTTGCCGCGGGGCCGGTCCGGGCGAACCACCGCCACCACCGCCCCGAGAACCTCGTCGGTCAGCTGCCCGTCGCCGCCCTCGCGGGCCACGCCTGCCGCCTGCGCGGCCTGGACGTACCTGCGGACCGTTTTCCGGTCCAACCCGGCAAGCCGGGTCACCTCACGCAGCGAATGGCCCGCCAGCCACAGCCGCAGCACCTCTTTGATCTCGATCACCGAAACCTCCCGATATGCCATCTGACCAGCACAAACGGCAGACGACCGGAGGTCGGGACGCCACACGGACACGTCCGGGTGGTGGTCCCATCAGTGGCAAAACCCTGATCAAGGTGGTCCCATCCTCATGGCAAACCAGCGCTCAGGTGGTCCCATGCTGGTGGCAGACGACACCTGACCACGCGTATCACGCACCGTGCACGCCACCCCACCGGCATTCACCAACCGCACGAACTCCCGCTCCACCGGCTTCGGCGAGGCATCCCACTTGCTGCCCGGAGTCGGATTCAACGGAATCACGTTCACATGCACCAACTGCCCCAGATGCTGCCGCAACCGGCGAGCCAGCAACTCCGCCCGCCACGGCTGATCATTGATATCCCGGATCAACGCATACTCGATCGAGACACGGCGACCGGACGTGTCCGCGTAGTACCGGGCTGCCGAGAGCACCTCATCCACCGACCGCCGCTCGTTCACCGGCACCAAAGTATCGCGCAGCTCGTCGTCCGGCGTGTGCAACGACACCGCCAAACGAACCTGCATCCGCTCGCCCGCCAACTTCCGGATCGCCGGAGCCAACCCCACCGTCGACACCGTCACCGAACGGTGCGAAATGCCAAGCTCAGCAGGAGCCGCATCAACAATACAATGTATCGCCGATATAACGCGACGGAAATTCGCCAGCGGTTTACCCATGCCCACCGTTTTACAACCTTCGAGCGATACGCATCGCGCCGGTTCAACAGCGTGTTCCGCTTCCTCATCCTTCGACATGAGCCCCACGTTTCCTGCGCTTGCGAACCCGGCAGACGATGCTGGCACCACACGCATCCACTAGCTTGGCGTCGACCGACATTGCAAGATCACGACAGCCAGGCCTAGACCGCGCTGGACCAAGCCCAACCTTTCAAGGGGCTCGTATCGCCACCGTGAGCAACCTAGGCGGTCAGGTCTGCAGCCGTGTTGGCCGAGGTTACTCGTCGACCAGTTGTCAGGTTGATGTATCGCAACTGGCCCGTCGGGGACACACTGTCCAGCACGCTGACAGTTCATTGCCCAAACCGATCAGTCGGAGTGGCGATGATCAGCGCCAGAGATCGATTGCCTTCCGATCACCGGGAACGCGGCCAGGACCTGCCCTTGCTTCGGCATCACCGCGCGAGACCCCTGTGCGCCGGTCAGTCTTCTTAGGAAAGTTTGACGCAGATCGGAATCGCGGTCCGGCCTCAGGAAGGCGATGTCCCGATCGCCCCGATGTACCGGCGAAGTGCCCACTCATAGCGCAGCAGCCTCTGGTCGTCGGACACATCCAGGAGATGGTTCGCCAACTCCGCGACACCGGCGGCCGCGTTCCCCAGGTCGACCAGAGTCAGCGCCGTGAACACGACAGCGGCGCCATCCAGGCGGTGTTCCTGCCGCACGGCCCGAAGCACGGCGAGCGCCTCGTTGTACCGGCCCAGGTTCCGCAGCGTGCTGGCATACTGCACCCTCCCGCCGCGACGATCGTCATCCGGCAGCGCTGACCAGTCACACCGCTCGTACTCCTCCGCCGCACCGGCCTCCAAGCCGGAGTAGTCCAGCGCGCAAGCGAGCGCGTACTGGGTCCGCGGGTCCTCCGGGTGTTCGGAACGGAGAGCCTGGAAGTACTCGAGCGTCACCGGGTAGTCATCGCGCCGAGCGGACGTCCAGCCGTCCTTGATCGCCAGTGCTACAAGATCGGGCAAAGTGGACTCCCGCCGCTTTCGTTGTCACCAATCGCCGAGTTCACCGGTCGTCGCCAAGATCCAGCAGTGCGACGGATCTGTTCCAGCGTAACCAGGAGTCGCGGTTCTCGTTGGCATCTCGCTCCAGGTCCAGTCGCTCCGCGACACGCGCGTCCGCGGCCGAATCATCCGGTTTCCGGCTCGAGTCGCCAGGCCAGAGGGCGGATCGGTACCTCGAATACGACCGTGATCGGAGAACCCGATCTTCCAGGACCCGTTCCACTTGCCGCCGATATGACGCGGCTGCGGCGGCGGGACTGTTGCGGGATATTTCTTCGATCAGCACGCCGGATTCCCACGCCGCAAGGGAAGCCCCTTGCCCAAGCTGGGGATCGGTCACCGCGAGTGAGTCGCCGACGCGAACGAGATAGTCAGGATCCGTCGAGGTGTCTACCAGCACATTCCTGGCGCCGCTATGGGTGGACAGGTCGGAAAGGGGGATCGATGTGCCCGGCCGACACCACTCGGCTATGCCGGGAATCTTCGAGAGAATCCGGTCGAAGTCAGCTGTGCCAGCGATCCGAAACGGGGCTTTTTCGCTGATCATGCGAGCGATGACCAGCACGAAATCGCTCGTTCCCTGCCGCAAGACCTGTCCCGACCACCCGCGGAACGAGCGACTGGTTCCGTAGCCGTATTCCAAGCTGGTGGGAGAAGGTCCGGTCAACGTGTAGAACCGGGAGGTGTAGATCAGGTCGCACGATTCGTCCATGTGCTTGGAGGAACCTCTCGAACTCGCACCGCCGCGTGCATCGACGACCAAGTCCGCGGTGTAGGAGGCGTTGTCGGTGGTGATCTCGGCTCCGGGCCCGGCCAGCGGGTGGACACCGGTCACCCGCTCGCGGCGGATCGTGAGTCCGGCATCCGCCCAAGCTGTGGCGGCCAGCACGGAATCGACGTTCGTGCGACGGCAGAAGAGGTACACAAGTTCGTCTTCGTTCCCGGCGGATGGCTGCGTGAGCAGGCATGCCGGTGGCGTGACCCGGTACTCGAACGCCCCTACGGCAACACGTCCAACGACTGGCTCTTCCGAAGCTCGATACCGGGCAAGACGATCCCGCTACGCGCTCGTGTCGAGAAACTCTTAGCTTGTTCGGAGGCAGGCAGCTGATCGAAGTGGTCAGCGGGCAAGCCAGGGAGCGAGCAGCTTCTCCAGGTCAGCATCCGACAGCGCCCGCGGGCCGCCATGGAACTCATGCCACCGCGATGCATCCCGTGCTGCCGTGTACTCCACCTCGAACGCCCGCATCAGCACATACATGAACGTCACCGTGCTGAACCGCTCACCCAGCAGTGCACGCGCCTCGCGAGCCACCTCGGTCGCACCACGGCCGCACACATCCGCGAGCCGCAGCTCCTCCCCAGCCGGCTCCAACAGGCTGGGGGCATACATCACGACAAACACTCCACCATCGAAACGAACAACTCAGCCTTCAGCCGCCAGCTGGCCACACGCCGCGGCGATTTCCTGACCACGCGTATCACGCACCGTGCACGCCACCCCACCGGCATTCACCAACCGCACGAACTCCCGCTCCACCGGCTTCGGCGACGCATCCCACTTCGAACCCGGCGTCGGATTCAACGGAATCACATTCACATGCACCAACTGGCCCAGATGCTGCCGCAACCGGCGAGCCAGCAACTCCGCCCGCCACGGCTGATCGTTGATGTCCCGGATCAACGCATACTCGATCGAAACCCGCCGACCCGACGTATCCGCGTAATACCGCGCAGCGGACAACACCTCATCCACCGACCACCGCTCATTGACCGGCACCAACGTATCCCGCAGCTCGTCATCCGGCGTATGCAACGAAACCGCAAGCCGCACCTGCATCCGCTCATCCGCCAACCGACGAATCGCCGGAGCCAAACCCACCGTCGACACCGTCACCGAACGCTGCCCAATACCGAGACCACCAGGGACCGGATCAGTGATCCGCCGCACCGCCGCCACCACCCGCTTGTAGTTCGCCAGCGGTTCGCCCATGCCCATGAACACGATGTTCGACAGCCGACCCGGGCCGCCTGGCATGGCGCCGTCGCGCATCACCGCGGCTGCCGAGCGGACCTGGTCCACGATCTCCGCTGTCGACAGGTTGCGGTCGAGGCCGCCCTGGCCCGTTGCGCAGAACGGGCACGCCATGCCGCAACCAGCCTGGCTCGAGATGCACAGCGTGGCGCGATCCGGGTACCGCATCAGGACGCTTTCCAGCAGCGTCCCGTCGTGCGCGCGCCACAGCGTCTTGCGCGTGGCACCGGCGTCCGCGGCCAGCGCGCGTACCTCGGTGAGCAGCGGCGGCATCAGGTCGGCCACCAGACGCTCGCGCGAGGCGGCCGGGATGTCGGTCATCTCCGCCGGGTCGACGGTGAGCCGCGAGAAGTAGTGGTTCGACAACTGCTTGGCGCGGAAGGCTTTCTCCCCCAGCGCGACGACCGCCTCGGCCCGCTCGGCCACGGTGAGGTCGGCGAGATGGCGCGGCGGCAGGCCGCGCTTGGGCGCGTCGAAAACAAGAGGGAGGACAGTCATGACCGATCAAGTGTCCCACACGCGTCAGCCGAGGTGCAGCTCCACCCCGGCCGGGACCGCGGGCGGCTGCCGCAGCGCGTCGAGGACCGCGTTCACCGCAGCTCGCCGCGGCGAAGCCCGCCGGGTGACCGCCACGATCGTGCGGGTGACCGGCGTCGCCAGTGGACGCGTCGCGACCCGGTACCGCTGATCCACCGCCAGCCCCGGCAGCAACGCGATCGACAACCCGGCCTCGACGTGCTGCAACGTCATCAAGTAGTTGCTGAACCGGCACACCACACGCGGCTCGAAACCGGACTCCCGGCACAGCCGCAACGTCAGATGCGCCATGTACGACGGCGGGACGTCCAGCGCCCACGGCTCGGCGGCGTAGTCCGCGAGCACTGCCGGGCCGCGCGGGCCGCCGGGTGCGGTCACCAGCACGATCGGGTCGGTCGCCAGCCGGACGATGTCGAGGTCCGGACCGAGCGGCAGGTCCGAGAAATCGGTGGTGGTGATGACGACGTCGCTGTCACCGGCCCGCAGGGCAGGCACGCTGTCGTGCGGTTCCCGTTCCACCAGTTCGGTTTCCAGCCGCGGGAAGGTGGCCGCGAGCCGGGTGACCGCCGGGACGACGAACGTGTGGATCGCGCTCTGGAATGCGCCGATCCGCACGAGCCCGGCCGGTTCGTCGCCGCGCAGTTCGGCCTCGATCGCGTCGAGGTGATCGAGGATCGCGCGGGCCTGGCGCGCCAGTTTCTGCCCGGCGGGCGTGAGCCGGACCCGCCGTCCCGTGCGTTCGAGCAGCCGGGTGCGCGTTTCCGTCTCGAGCACCGCGAGCTGATGCGACACGGTGGACGCGCTGAGGTTCACGTCCTTGGCGACCGCGCGGACCGTGCCCAGCACGTCGAGCCGGCTCAGCAGCCGCAACCGCCACGGGTTCAGCATGCCCCCATCGTTGTGCGACAGCATCGAACAAGCAAGCGCAAACTGTGAGATGGACACGGCGCTCGGACCGGATCTACCGTCGCAGGCATGGCCACCGACACCTTCTGGTCCGACGTCGACCGCCACCTCGTGCGCTACGCCGGTCCGGGCTCGTTCACCGGCGAAATCATCGACCGCGCCGAAGGCAGCTTCGTGTACACCGAGGACGGCCGCCGCATCCTCGATTTCACGTCCGGCCAGATGAGCGCGATCCTCGGGCACGGGCATCCGGAAATCGTCGCGACCGTCCGGCAGCAGACCGCGAAGCTCGACCACCTCTTCAGCGGCATGCTCAGCCGTCCGGTCGTCGACCTCGCCCGGCGCCTCGCCGAAACGCTGCCGGACCCCCTGGAGAAGGCACTGCTGCTCACCACCGGCGCCGAGTCCAACGAGGCCGCGATCCGGATGGCCAAGCTGGTCACCGGCAAGCACGAGATCGTGTCATTCGCGCGTTCGTGGCACGGCATGACGCAGGCCGCGGCGAATGCCACGTACAGCGCGGGCCGCAAGGGGTACGGCCCGGCCGCGCCCGGCAACTTCGCCATTCCGGTGCCGAGCGGGCCGGAGTGGCAGCACCAGCTGGACCTCGCCTTCGACCTCATCGACGCGCAATCCGTCGGCAGCCTCGCCGCGTGCATCGTGGAACCGATCCTCAGCTCCGGCGGCATTCTCGTGCCGCCGCCGGGATATTTCGTGGCCCTGCAACGGAAATGCCGGGAACGCGGCATGCTGCTGATCCTCGACGAGGCGCAGACCGGCTTGTGCCGCACCGGAACCTGGTACGCCTTCGAACACGAGGGCGTGGTCCCCGACATCCTGACCCTGTCCAAGACCCTCGGCGCCGGTCTGCCCCTGGCGGCCGTGCTGACCAGCGCGGAGATCGAGCAGGAGGCCCACGAACGCGGGTTCCTGTTCTTCACCACGCACGTGTCGGACCCGCTCCCGGCCGCCGTCGGCAACACCGTACTGGACATCCTGACCCGCGACCGCCTCGACGAACGCGCCCGTCAGCTCGGCAGCCTGCTGCACACCGGGCTTACGCAAATCGCACACCGGCACGACGTCGTCGGCGAAATCCGCGGCCGCGGCCTGCTCGCCGGACTGGAACTGGCCGGCGGCCCGGACACCGACAAACTCGGCGCGCGGGTGACGCAACGCTGCCTGGAACTGGGGTTGCACATGAACATCGTGCAGCTGCCCGGCATGGGCGGCGTGTTCCGGATCGCGCCGCCGCTCACCGCCACGGAACACGAAATCGCCCTCGGATTGTCCATTTTGGACGAAGCAATCGGCGACGTCGCCCGCGCGTGATCTTGGTGAGGGATAACCCCCCGAGGCACGGACACCGGCCCGCCGCGCCGTGCCCGCCCCCGCCGATGCGTCAGTGTGAGATGCGCAACTGGCGATCGAACAAGAGGGGCACCATGAAAAAGCTCGTGACAACGGCATTTCTGGCGTTGGGGATCCTCGCAGCCACCGCGACGAACGCTTCAGCGGCGAACTGGTACTACACCGGGCACTACTACGGCTCCGAAGGCGCCTGCCACCAGGGATGGATCGACATCCACGGCGGCGGAGGCGCGGCGCAACCGCACCAGTGCCGGAACCACAACGGATCGTGGGAGCTCTGGGAGTACCGGTGATCGTCCGGGGCCTGCGTGCGCGATGACGCGGGCCCCGCACTCCGGTCAGTGCACCAGATTGTCCAAGCGCCGCACCGTTTCCTCCGCGCCCAGTGCCTGCGTGATCGCGTGCAGGTCCGGGCTGCGGGTGGAACCGGTGATCGCGATGCGAATGAACGGAACCACTCCTACGCTACGTTTCGCGTCATTCACCGATTTCCGGGTCGTTCAGGAGTTCATGCGGATTCGCAAGTTCGCCGCATCGGCACTGGCCGTCGCTGGTCCGGGACTGGCTCTGGCCGTTCCGGCCGGCGTGGCCACTGCCATTGCCACGCCCGGTGCAGCATCGAGCCACACAGTCCTCGCTGACGGCGTCGACCCGACCCAGCCACCCGGAGGTGGCGGCGAAACCGCCCTGCAGTACCGGTGTCGGCACCGGCCACTGACCAGCAGGTCCCGGTACGGCGCGCGGCCCCGTCTGCCTCAGCCCACCAGATTGTCCAAGCGCCGCACCGTTTCCTCCGCACCCAGTGCCTCCGTGATCGCGTGCAGGTCCGGGCTGCGGGTGGAGCCGGTGATCGCGATGCGGATGATCTGTGACGCCTCGCGGATCGAACCCGGGTACGCCTCCGGGTCCTTCTTGTATTCCTTGGCATTACGGGCAAATCCGTGCTTCGCGGCGACGTCGCGGATCTGCTGGAACCATTCCTGGCCGTCGTCGAGCTGCCGGTACGCCGACACGAAATCCGACGCCACCGCGCGCACGACTTCCGACGGCACGCCGAGCGCTGCGATCCGCTCGTCCTCCGGGCCGGTCACCGGCTGGTGCAGCTGCGGGAAGAAGAACCCGTAGACCGCACGGAAATCGCTCCACTTCTTGAGGTCCTTACGCGGGTTCTCCGCGCCGTCGCGTTCCACCGCCAGCGCACGCAGCGCAAGCTCCCGCGAAGATTCCAGGACCTCCTGCAGCGCCGGGTCGAACCGCTGTGCCCACTCCAGCACCAGGTCGAGGATTTCCGTGCCGGACAGCGTCGCGACGTGGTCCGCGGAGAGGTCGTCCAGCTTCACCAGGTCCACGAGCGGACCCGCGACCCCGCATTCGTCGAGGTTGATCGGCGCGTCGAGGGCTTCGGGGAGCGGCATTTCGGCGAGCCGCCCGTTCGCGAGGCCGCGCAGGTAGTACAGCACCGCGGGCACCGGATAGCCGGACTCGAGGTAGAAGTCGACCGACGCCTCCGGGTCCTTGCGCTTCGACAGCTTCCGCTTGCTGCCGCCCTCCTGCTTCATCAGCGGCGCGATGTGCGCGTACTCGATCGGCTCGAACCCGAGCGCACCGAAGAGCTGCTGGTGCACCGGAACCGACGAGATCCACTCGTCGCCGCGGATGACGAGGTTCACCCGCATCAGGTGGTCGTCGACCGCGTGCGCGAAGTGGTACGTGGGCAGCCGCGGGCTCTGCTCGGAGCTCTTGAGGATGACGACGTCGTTGCGGTTGGCCTCGGCCTCGATCGTGCCGCGGATCGCGTCGGTGAAGCGCACACGCGCGCCGGTGTCGTCGGGCGCACGGAACCGGACCACCCACGGCTCACCGGCGTCGAGCTTCGCCTGTACGTCGGCCGGGTCAGCGTCACGCCACAGCGCCCAGGAGCCGTAGTACCCAGTGGGCAGCTTCGTCGCCTGCTGTCGCGCAGTGATCGACGCCAGCTCGTCCTTCGTCGCGAAGTCGATGTACGCGCGGCCTTCGCGCAACAGGTGCCGTACGTACGTCAGGTAGATCTGCTCGCGCTCGGACTGCCTATACGGGCCGTAGTCGCCACCGCGCAGCGAATCCTCGTCCGCCTTCAGCCCGAAGTAGGCGAAGCCGCGTTCGAACTGCTCCAGTGCACCTTCGACCTCGCGCGACTGGTCAGTGTCCTCGACGCGTACCAGGTACCGGCCACCAGAGCGGCGCGCGACGTCCTGGTCGATCGTCGCCACGTAGATGCCGCCGATGTGCACGAAGCCGGTCGGCGACGGGCCGAACCGCGTCACCTTCGCGCCGTCGGGCAGCTGCCGCTCCGGGTAGCGCTGTTCCCAGTGCTCCGGTTCGGGCAGATCCGTGGGGAACAGGGCGTCGATGACCGCACGGTCCAGCATCGGGGGTCAGGTCTCCCAGGTCGTCGGGGGTTTCGGCGTGTGGGACGAGTATCGCCGACTGCCGTCTTCGCCGGTCGGCCAGGTCCCCGCGCTGACCCGGCAGGTTGCGAACCGACCGTTTCCGATATATCGTGAACGTGTCGCAACAGTTCGAGAAAGGAACAGAGATCATGAACCGACGACAACATCCCTTCCCCGGTGGCCACCCCTTCCCCGGTCACCACGAGCACGGCGAAGCCGGACAGCGCGGACGATCCGCGTTCGGTCCGTGGGGCCGTGAGTTCGGCGAGTTCTTCGGCCCGGGCGGTCCCGGCCGGGGACGGCGTGGCCACGGTCCGGGCGGACACCGCGGACCCGGTCCCCGTCGCGGCAGGCGCGGCGACGTGCGGGCGGCGATCCTCGCCTTGCTGGTGGAGCAGCCGCGGCACGGCTACGAGATCATCCGCGAGATCGGCGAGCGCAGCGGCGGGTTCTGGAAGCCCAGCCCCGGCTCGATCTACCCGACCCTGCAGATGCTGGCCGACGAAGGCCTGGTCGTGAGCCGCGACGAGAACGGCAAGAAGCTGTTCGAGCTCACCGACGAGGGCCGCGCGGCAGCCGAGCAGCAGACCGGCACGCCGCCGTGGGAGCACTTCGCCGACGACGTCGACCCGGTCGAGCACGACCTGCGCAAGGCAGGCGCCACGCTCGCCGCAGCGGTCGTGCAGGTGATGCGCGCCGGCAGTGCGAGCCAGCAGGCCCGCACGGTGGACGTGCTCAACGAGGCACGGCGGTCGCTCTACTCGATCCTCGGCGAGGTCGACGAACCCGAAGAGTCCGAAGAGTCGGGTGAGGCGGCCGAGTGACCGGGCAGGACGAGGCCGGTGGGCTTGACGCGGCAATGCACGCGGTAGCCCACCGGCAGCGTCACCTCGCCCGATTCCGGGTTCAGCCGGCGCGTGTCGGCAATCGCCTGCCGGGCCACCTTCGCGCTGAACTCGATCTTCAGCACTGATTCCGCCGCGGCGAAGTCCGCGAAGCGCCAGCGCGTGCGCACCCGGCGGCAGCCGAATCCTTGCGCGGCGAAAAACCGTTCCACCGCGGGCGGGTCGTAATGCGGCAGGTCTGCGCGCATCCACCCGCCGTACGGCTCGCTGGTCACGTCGAGGTCCACGATCACGATCGACCCGCCGGGCCGCAGCACCCGCTCCGCCTCCCGCAACCCGGGTTCGCAACCGGGGCCGAAGAAGTACGCAGTGCGCGCGTGCACGACGTCGACGCTGGCGTCGTCCACCGGCAGCAGCTGCGCGCGGCCGAGGCGAATCCGCACGTTCCCCAGATCCCGCACCCGCCGCTCGGCATCGCGCGCGAGCGGCGGGTGCGGTTCGATCCCGAGCACCGAACGTGCGTCACGAGCGAAAACCGGCAAGTGGTATCCGTCACCGCAGCCGATGTCGAGGACGTCGCGACCGGTCCAGCCACACTCCTCGCGCAGCACCCGCCAGATCTCGCCGTCGGTGTCCTGCGCGCGGTTCTCGACGTCGTAAACCTGCTGGTGGTACCAGATGTTCGGGCTCGGAACGACCTCGTCGGACCGGTCCGGGCCGCGGGAGAACCAGCGCACGGGTACCTCACTTGCTCCGGGCCGGCAACACCTCGCGCCGGATTCTCCCGCTCAGAGGGTAGAACCTCGCTTCTGCGCATAGACTTCTCCCTCATCGGGAGGAGGGCAGTATGTCGATCAGCGGCGCGGGTACCCGCGTGATCCCGGCAGGTCTGCCGTGCTGGATCGAGGTCGCCTGCCACGACGAAACCCGGGCGCAGGACTTCTACGCAGGCCTTTTCGGCTGGCAGTACGAGGTCCGGCGCGACCCGGCGACCCCGAACGGCCGGTACTGGATCGCGGCGCACGACGGCGTTCCCGCGGGTGGTCTGTACCAAGCGGGGGCAAGAAGTGTGCCCGGGTGGACCTTGCACATTGCGGTACCGCACACGGCGAGTGCCGCCGAATGGGTGGAACACCTCGGTGGCCAGGTGACCCTGGGACCGGTCGCGATCCCCGAACGCGGCAGCATCCTGCACGCGCTCGACGCGTGCGGCGCGCCGGTGGTGTTCTGGGAGGCCCCGCCGGACTGGCAGTTCGCGGGCGGCGTACCCGGCACGTTCAGCGGCGCCGACCTCAACACGCACGACGGCGTGGCCGCGGATCACTTCTATACCAAGCTGTTCAACTACTCGAGCCGCCAGGTCGGCGACGGCGAGAGCGTCGATTACACCGAATATTCCATCGACCACACGCCGGTCCTGTACCGGTACGTGATGGGTCCGGAATACCGCCGCGACACTCCCCCGCACTGGCTCGTGTACTTCGAGGTCGACCCTGCGCGCGGCGCGGACGCCACCGCGGGACAGGCGCTGATGCTCGGCGGCTCGGTGGTGATCGAGCCGTACGACACCCCGTACGGCCGCACCGCCATCCTCGCCGATCCCGACGGCGCGGTGTTCGCGGTGATCGACCACTCGCGGGTACTCGAGGGTGTCGGCCGCGCCGAGGTCGACGACCCTTACGACGACTGAGGTCCGGTCGCGGCGGTCAGTGCCGCGATCCCGGCGTACCCGGCGGCGACGAGCCACATCGCAGCACCCGGCAGCAGCCCGCCGACGAGCGCCACCCCCACCGCGCCGCCGGTCTGCCGCGCTGCGTTCAGTACCCCGGCGGCGAGACCTGCCTTGCCGGGCAAGGCATTCATGGCCAGCGACGTCATCGCGGGCATGGCGAGGGCACAGCACCCGAACACGAGCGAACACGTGATCAGCAGCGCCAGTGACCGGTCCAGCAGCGCGAACCCCGCCGCACCCGCCAGCCCGGCCACCGCACCGGCGACGATCGGCAGGCGCGGCCCGAACCGCCCGGTGAGCCGTCCGCTGAAGAACGCGGCGATCCCGATCGCCGCGGTGAGCGGTACCAGCGCGAGCCCGGCCGCGAGTGCGCCGAATCCCCAAACCCGTTGCAGGTAAAGGGAAAGGCAGAAGAGGGTGCCGTAGATGCAGAAGTTGAACAACGCGCCGATCCCGGTCGCCACGGCGAACTTGCGGATCCGCAGCACGCCGGGCGGCAGCACCGGGTCGCGGACCACCCGCTGGACGACACCGAAGGCGACGGCCGCCACGATGCCGCCGCCGAGCAGGAAGACGCCGGCCCGGTGCCCGGCTTCGATGCATCCGGCGACGATCCCGGCGAGCGCCGCGGTCCCGAGGATCTGACCGGCAGCGTCGAACCGGGTACGCGGACGCGGCGGCGTTTCGGCGACGTACCGCCGGGTCAGCACGAGAGCGAGGATCCCGACCGGCACGTTCACCGCGAACACCAGCCGCCAGTCGGCGAGCCCGACCGCGAGCCCGCCGAGAAGTGGTCCGGCCGCGAGCCCGATCCCGCTCGTACCACCCCACACCCCGAGTGCGCGCGCACGTTCACCGGGCTCGGGAAACTGGTGCGCGATCAAGGCGAGCGACGACGGCAGCAACGCCGCCGCCCCGGCCCCCTGCACCGCCCGCGCGGCGATCAGCCAGGCGAGCGATCCGGCGAGCGCACACGCGAGCGAGGCAAGGACGAACACGGAAACCCCGACCACGAACACCCGTCGCGAACCCCACCGATCCCCCGCCGCACCCCAGGTGAGCAGGAACGCAGCGAGCGTAACGGTGTACGCGTCGATGACCCATTGGCTCGCCGCCGTGGACGTTTCGCCGAAGCCGGCGCCGATCGCGGGCAACGCGAGGTTCACGATGGTCGCGTCGACGAGGATCATGCCGAACCCGATGCAGACGGCGACGAGCGCGGGGTTGCGGATCATGTCCCCGAGTCAACCGTGGGGAACCTTCGGCGCGGACCGAAGCGTCAGGCCGGAACGAACGCCGACAGCAGCAGCCAGGACACGACGGCCGACGGCAGCAGCGAGTCGAGGCGGTCCATCATGCCGCCGTGGCCGGGCAGCATGGTGCCCATGTCCTTGATGCCGAGGTCCCGCTTGATGAGCGACTCGACGAGGTCGCCGAGCGTGGCAGTGAGCACGATGGCCGCGCCGAACAGGACGCCTTGCCACGCTTGGCCGTGCAGCATGAGGCTGACCGTGAGCGCCCCCGCGACGATCCCGGCGACCATCGACCCGGCAAAGCCCTCCCAGGACTTCTTCGGGCTGATCGTGGGCGCCATCGGGTGCTTGCCGCCGAGCACCCCGGCGATGTACCCACCGGTATCGGACGCGACGACGGCAATGAGGAACGTGAGCACCCGCCCGACGCCGTCCTCGGGTGGCACGAGCATGGCCGCGAACGCCCCGAACAACGGCAAATACGCGGCGGCGAACACCGAAGTGGCGGTGTCCCGCAGGTAGCCTTTGGCCCCGCCGGGCAACCGCCAGAGCAGACAGGCAAGCACGGTGAGCCCGAACGCGGTGAGCGCGCCTTCCCGCCCGAACGGCCAGGCCAGCCAGATCATCGCCTGCCCGCCGACGAGCACCGGCACGAGCGCAATCCGGGTATCCGCGACGCGCTTGAGTACGCCCGCGAATTCGAAAGTCCCGACGGCAATCGCGGCGGCGATCACCCCGATGAAGAGGAAACGCACGGTGAGCAGGGAGACGATGATCGCCGCCCCGAGCACTAACCCGACCCCGATGGCAGCAGGAAGATCCCGCCCTGCGCGGGAGGTTTTCTTTTCGGGTTGAGTCTGCGCCGCAGCGTCTTTGGCGGGGTGAGCCGCAGCATCCTTCGCCGAGCGACCCGCAGCGTCTTTCGCCGAGCGACCCGCACCGTCCTTCGCCGAACGACCCGCAGCATCCTTCGCCGAGCGACCCGCCGCGTCTACCCCAGGGTCAGCCTTGGCATCTTTGCCCACCCCGGCAGCGGATTTCGCATTCCTACCCGTACCAGCCGCGAATTTCGGCTTCTGTCCAGCCTGCACAGCGGATTCCGCACTCGGACCTGATCCGGCCCCGGCCGTCGACCCCGGCGTCTCCTCGAACTCGCGAGCCGCGGATTCCGCCGTCTTCCCCAACTCGGCAGCAGATTCCGCCGCCGAACTCCCCAGTCCCTCCGAATCCCGGAGCGAAGAACGCCCAGCCGGTCCCCCCGGCAAAGGCAGCTCGGCATCCGCAGCCCGCGGCTCATCCGCCGCTGGGTCCGGCCGCGATCCCCGGTCCGGCGCCCCGGCCGGTTCCGGTGGCGGGGTGGGTCCCACCCGCTCCTCGCGTTCCTCGCTCACCTGGCTCATCAGACCTCGAGCAGCTCGGCTTCCTTGTGTTTCACCAGCTCGTCGACCTGGTGCACGTAGGTGTCGGTGAGGTTCTGCAGCTCCTTCTCGGCGCGCACGACCTCATCCTCCCCCGCCTCGCCGTCCTTCGCGATCCGGTCCAGCTCTTCCTTCGCCTTGCGGCGGACGCTGCGGATCGACACGCGGGCGTCCTCGCCCTTGCTCTTCGCGACCTTCACCATCTCCTTGCGCCGCTCCTCGGTGAGCTGCGGGATGACGATGCGGATCACGTTGCCGTCGTTGCTCGGGTTCACGCCGAGGTCCGACTCGCGGATCGCCTTCTCGATGGCGACGAGCTGGGTCTGGTCGTACGGCTTGATGAGCGCCATCCGCGCCTCGGGCACGTTGACGCTCGCCAGCTGGTTCAGCGGGGTCGGCGCACCGTAGTACTCGACGACGATGCGGGAGAACATCGACGGGTTGGCCCGTCCGGTCCGCACCGACGTGAGGTCTTCCTTCGCGACGGACACCGCTTTTTCCATCTTCTCCTCGGCATCGAGGAGGGTCTCGTCGATCACGGCTACTCCCGGTGTTTGTGATTGTCGAACCTGTGCTGATCCCAGCAGGTCTAGGCGGTCACCCCGGCGGCGGGGGTGGAGACCAGCGTGCCGATCCTCTCACCACCCACCGCACGGGCGATGTTCCCCTCGGTGAGCAGGTTGAACACGATGATGGGCATGTTGTTGTCCATGCAGAGGCTGAACGCGGTCGCGTCGGCGACCTTGAGGCCGCGCTCGAGCACCTCGCGGTGGCTGATCTCGGTGAACATCTTCGCGTCCGGGTCGGTCTTCGGGTCCGCGGTGTAGACGCCGTCCACGGCCTTCGCCATCAGCACGGCTTCACAGCCCAGCTCAAGCGCGCGCTGCGCGGCGGCGGTGTCGGTGGAGAAGTACGGCATGCCGACCCCGGCGCCGAAGATCACCACGCGGCCCTTCTCGAGGTGCCGTTCGGCGCGGCGCGGGATGTAGGGCTCGGCGACCTGGCCCATGGTGATCGCGGTCTGCACACGCGTGGGCAGGCCTTCCTTCTCCAGGAAGTCCTGCAGGGCAAGGCAGTTCATGACGGTGCCGAGCATCGCCATGTAGTCGGCGCGGTCGCGGTCCATGCCCCGCTGCGACAGCTCCGCGCCGCGGAAATAGTTGCCGCCGCCGATCACCACCGCCACCTGGACTCCGGTGCGCGCGACCGCGGCGATCTGCTGGGCCACCGAGTGCACGACGTCGGGATCGACCCCGATCGAGCCGCCACCGAACATTTCGCCGCCCAGCTTCAGCAGTACGCGGCGATAGCCACCCTCGACCCGGTCGTCACCCATCAGTGTCGCCTCCTGCCCCTCGGTAGACCCGACTGTGCCCCGTCCCCGGATCCACGGAGACGGGGCACAGTGCCAGAACCTAGTCCCAGTGCCTCGCTCAGGCCTGGCCGACCTCGAACCGGGCGAACCGGGTCAGGGTCACGCCCGCCTCGTCGAGCAGGGCCTTGACGGTTTTCTTGTTGTCCTTCACCGACGGCTGCTCGAGCAGCACGTTGTCCTTGTAGTACGCGTTGACCTTGCCCTCGATGATCTTCGGCAGCGCCTGCTCCGGCTTGCCTTCCTCGCGGGCGGTCTGCTCGGCGATGCGGCGCTCGTTCTCGACGAGGTCGGCGGGCACCTCGTCGCGGGTCAGGTACTTCGCGCGCAGCGCGGCGACCTGCATGGCGGCACCGCGAGCGGCAGCGACGTCGCCGCCGGTGTACTCGACGAGCACGCCCACCGCGGGCGGCAGGTCCGAGCCGCGGCGGTGCAGGTAGGTGGCGGTCTGGCCCTCGAAGGACACGACGCGGCGCAGCTCGAGCTTCTCGCCGATGCGGGCCGACAGCTCCTGCACGGCCTCGTTGACCTGCTTGCCACCGAGGTCGGCGGCCTTGAGCGCCTCGACGTCGCTGCTCTTGAGCGTCTTCGCGGCCTCGACGATCTTGGCCGCGAGCTGCTGGAACTCGTCGTTCTTGGCGACGAAGTCGGTCTCCGAGTCGAGCTCGATCATGACGCCGCCGTCGCCGGCCACGAGGCCCTCGGCGGTGGCGCGCTCGGCGCGCTTGCCGACGTCCTTGGCACCCTTGATGCGCAGGAACTCGACGGCCTTCTCGAAGTCGCCGTCGTTCTCCTCGAGAGCCTTCTTGCAGTCCATCATGCCGGCGCCGGTCATCTCGCGCAGGCGCTTCACGTCAGCGGCGGTGTAGTTCGCCATCGTGTTGAATCCGTCCGTTTCAGGTACGTGGTGGTGCGGTGAGCGGTGCTCCGGGCGGCCCTGCGCGGACCGCCCGGGCACGGTGGATCAGGAGTTGGCCGGAGCCTGAGCCTGCTCGCCTGCCGCGTCCGCGGTGGCCGCAGCCGCCTCGGTCGCGTCGGCGGTGGCGTTCTCCGAGCCCGCGAGGAGCTCCTTCTCCCACTCGGCCAGCGGCTCGTCCGACGCGCCGGTCTCCGGCTTGGCGTCGGCCGACGCACCATTGCGGCCGGAACGGGCCATCAGCCCGGCCGCGGCAGCCTCGGCGACGACCTTGGTGAGCAGGGCGGCGGAGCGGATCGCGTCGTCGTTGCCCGGAATCGGGTAGTCGACCTCGTCCGGGTCGCAGTTGGTGTCGAGGATCGCGACGACCGGGATGTTGAGCTTGCGAGCCTCGCCGACGGCGATGTGCTCCTTCTTCGTGTCGACGATCCACACCGCGCTCGGCACCTTCGCCATGTCGCGGATACCGCCGAGGGTCTTCTCCAGCTTGTCCTTCTCACGGGTGAGCGTGAGGATCTCGCGCTTGGTGAGGCCGGTGAAGCCACCGGTCTGCTCCTGCGCCTCGAGCTCCTTCAGGCGGAGAAGGCGCTTGTGCACGGTCTGGAAGTTGGTGAGCATGCCGCCGAGCCAGCGCTGGTTCACGTAGGGCATGCCCACGCGCGCGGCCTCGTTGGCGATCGCTTCCTGCGCCTGCTTCTTCGTGCCGACGAACATGATGGTGCCGCCGTGCGCGACAGTTTCCTTGATGAACTCGAACGCACGGTCGATGTACGTCAGCGTCTGCTGCAGGTCGATGATGTAGATGCCATTGCGCTCGGTGAAGATGTAGCGCTTCATCTTCGGGTTCCACCGGCGGGTCTGGTGCCCGAAGTGCACGCCGCTGTCGAGCAGCTGCTTCATGGTGACGACGGCCATTGCCGGAATCACACCTTCTCTGTAGTCACGCGCTCCCGCGGCCCGTTCCGGCCCCGGAGGCGCTGTTCCGGTTCGTCGCTCGCGGCCGGGTGACCGCTCGCCCTGGTGCCGTGACCAGCGCCCGGACCCATGGGTTTCACTGCCGAAACCCCAGGGACCGCCGGACACCGTGCGCCCCACCGTCCGGACCCGGCCTTGCGGCGGACCGTCCGGGGAACGCGCGCACGTGCACGCGAAGTCAGCCCAGCGAGTGGACTGCGGGAATGATTCTACCCCCTGCCACCAGGCCCGCCCCTGCGGGCAGCCTTCGGTGACCCCGGGGTTGTCCACAACTCCGCCCGCCTGTGGACAACCCGGCCCGACGGCCCGGCCGACCATCGCCGATCCCCGACGATGGACGACGTGACCACTACCCGATCTTTCCTCCCGGCCCGCAAGCCGGGTTCCCCGCCGGACGCACCCGGCTCGGCCGCTGGGCCCGGTGACGAGGTTTCGCCGATTTCCGAGCCGGGCGCGTTCGGCCCGGACGCCGTTGCGGGCCTGGGTGCGGCGCTTGTTGCGGCGCATGTTGCGCCAGGTGAGCCTGCTTCGAGCACTGCGGATGAGGTGCTCGCTGGCCCCCCGGCTGACCTCAGCGCGAGCTCTGCGGACGGCGCGCCAACCGCGTGCGCCGGCGTAGCTCCGGGACCCAGCTTGGGCACGCCAGAGTCTCCCTCGGGCGCCGCAACCAGCACCGGTTCGGCCACCCACACCAGCACGCCACCACAACCCACCTCGGGCACCGTGACCAGCACAGGCTCGACCACCCACGCCAGCACGCCACCACAACCCACCTCGGGCACGGCAACCAGCCCGTCCAGCACCCACTCCGGTGCACCGCAGCCCATCTTGGGCATCGCGACCAGCGGCTCAGGTGCCGGTTCGACCACCGCACCCCTGTCCGACGAACTCCTCCCAGCAGTCAAACCTGTCACGACCAACGCCGGACCACCCGCACAATCCCGCTCCGCGCCCGAACCACCGACCGGCCCAGCCGTACATCCGGTCGTCCTGGCCACGGCCGCACTCCTCGAACGCCGACCACCGAACGCCGCCCCATTACCGACGACGCTGTTCTCCGCCAAGCCCATCCCCCCACGTGGCGGCCGCCATCGGCGGATGCCCGCTCGGCCGCGCCCTATCCACGCCATCACCACGCAACTCCGCCGAACCGGCTCACGGACCGCAGGTACCGTCGCCCGGTTCCTGACTCTCGCCATCCGATTCGCCGCCTTCGCCATCCGACGGCTCCTCCGGCCCAATCCCGCCACCTCCGAGAGCCGCCCGAAGATCCGAATCTCCTTCCCCTGCGACTTCAGCTGGGGACACCCACCATTGCGTCTGGCCGGAGCAGGCGGCGAAGTCGTACACCCGCTGTTCGGCCCGGACAGCCGTCGCGGCGCGATCCGTACCTGGCTCATCTTCGCGACGATCCTGCTCCTCTTCGGCTGGCCGCTCACAGTGCTCAGCACCCGAGCCAACGCCGCCGAACCTCCCGCCCCACCGCCGACCGCAGCATCACCGAGCCCGCCCACCCCGGGGCCGACCGCAGCATCACCAAGCCAAGCGGGCCGCCTCGCCTGGCCGCTCACGCCCCGCCCGCCCGTCACTCGCACCTTCGAACCACCGGCGACGCCGTACGGCCCAGGTCACCGCGGAGTCGACCTGGATGCCGCGGCAGGGCAACAAGTCCTGGCCGCGGACATGGGCGTGGTCGTATTCGCGGGGCAAGTGGCGGGCCAAGGGGTGGTCGCACTGGATCACGACGGCGGCCTTCACACGACCTACTTGCCGATCACGCCGTCAGTCGCCCCCGGCGACCAGGTCTACCGGGGCCAAGTCCTGGGCACGACCGTCGCCGGTCACCCAGGCTGCCCGGCCACGGTGTGCCTGCACTGGGGAGCGCGCCGCGGTACCGAGTACATCGACCCGCTCGCCCTGGTCGGCACTCCGAGCCGCGTGAGGCTCAAACCCTGGGCGGACGGTCCCTGATGCCGACCGCCCGCCCGCGACCACCGGGGGCAGCCTGGACCAAACCACCGCGAGCAGCCCGGATCGTCCTCGCCGCCGATGGCCCGCGGTGACTGCACCGTCGGCCAAGTAGCCCGCTGCTCGGCCGAGCTGTCGGCGGCCGGAATCCTCGCGGCGCACCACCGCTGCCGCCGAACTGTCCAGGAAAGGAGGGTCAGCCGCTGGGTTGTTCCATCAGCTTGGCGCGCAGGCGCATCACCGCGCGGGTGTGCAGCTGGCTCACGCGCGACTCGGTAACCCCCAGGACCTTGCCGATCTCGGCGAGCGTGAGGCTTTCGAAGTAGTAGAGGCTGACCACGATCTTGTCGCGGTCGGTGAGCTGCGCGATCGCTTCGGCGAGCTGACGGCGGTTGTCCTGATCGACCAGGACGGCGACCGGGTCCACGGCGCCGTCGTCGGGGAGGGTGTCGACCAGCGAGCCCGCGTCCTTGCCTGCGGCGACCAGGTCTTCCAGAGCTACGACGCTCGTGAGGCGGAGCTGGCCGTAGAAGTCGCGCAGGTCGTCGAGGCTGATGCCCATTTCGCCGGCCAGTTCGGCGTCCGTCGGGGTGCGGTGCAGGCGCGCGCCAAGGCGTTCCAGTGCCCGCGCGGTTTCCTTGGCCTTGCTGCGCACGGCGCGCGGCACCCAATCCTGGGAACGCAGGTCGTCCAGGATGGCGCCACGGATGCGTTGCATCGCATACGTCTCGAAGCGCAGGCCGCGCTCCTGGTCGAACTTCTCGATCGCGTCGACGAGCCCGAAAATGCCGGACTGCACGAGATCTCCGACATCCACGTGCGTCGGCAGGCCGGTGCCGACGCGGCCCGCGACGTACTTGACCAGCGGCGCGTAGTGCAGCACGAGCCGGTCGCGCGACGACTGGTCCGGCTTGTCGGAGAACTGCTGCCACAGCGCCTGTATCCCCGCGTCGACGTCATGAGCAGGACGGCCGTCACCGTTGACGGCGTCCTGTGCACCGGGGCGGCTCACCCCGGCGTCCGTGACCTGCGACGTGGAGGTCATTGCACGGTCGTTCTCGGCATGCGGCTCAGTGTGGTCTCCGTGCTCGTGCGGATGCGCGTGCGCCGGCGGTTCGGCCCTGCCGTCCCCGGCCGAGCCATCGCCGGCCTCTTCAGGCCCGCGGATGTGCTCGGTCATGGATCGCCTTCAGCCGATCGACGGTCACGTGAGTGTAGAGCTGGGTCGTGGCCAGCGTAGCGTGACCGAGCAGTTCCTGAACGCTCCTGAGATCGGCACCTCCCTCGAGCAGATGGGTCGCGGCGGAATGCCGTAGCCCGTGCGGCCCCATGTCCAGTGCGCCGGGTACCGCAGCGACCGACTCGTGCACCACGCGCCGTGCCGCGCGCGGGTCGAGACGTTTGCCGCGAACCCCCAGGAAAAGCGCCGGTACCGGCGTTTCCCCAGCCAGCGCAGGCCGTCCGTCGTCCAGCCACGCGGTGAGTGCGCCAGCAGCCGGGACACCGAACGGAACTGTCCGCTCTTTGTCGCCCTTGCCCACCACCGAAACCACGCGGCGGGAAAAGTCCACGGAGCCGACGTCGAGACCGCACAACTCCGACACCCGGATGCCGGTTGCGTACAGCAGCTCGACCACCGCGCGGTCACGCAGCGCGACCGGATCCCGTTCGGCTGCTCCTTTCGCGGAGGCCTCCATGAGCGCATCGGCTTGATCGGCCCGCAACACGCCCGGCAACGTCCGGTGCGCGCGCGGCGCGGCGAGCCGTCCGCCCGGGTCGGACTTCAGCAAACCGGTGCGGTGTGCCCAGGCCGTGAAGGTGCGCACGGCTGCCGCGCGACGCGCGAGCGTGGTGCGGCTGGCGCCGTCAGAGCGCAGACCGGCGAGCCACGCGCGCAGCCGCGTGACGTCCACGTCGTCGAAGCGCCGTGCGGGGCTATCCCCCTCCCCCGCGGTCAGGAACGCCAACAGCGAGACGACGTCGCCGATGTACGCGCGCACGGTATGCGGCGACAGGCCACGCTCCAGCGACAGATGCCGTTCGTAATCGGCCACCGCGGCCTGCGCCGACTCCGGCAATGCGCCGCGAAGTGCGCGAAGATCCGGTCGTGGCGGGCGTTTCCGGTGGCCACCGGGACGCGGGACCGCGTCCTTCCGTGCACTCGCTGACGGCATGACGGTTACGCTGCGCGAACCATCGCCGTTGGTCAAGCATCGCCACGCCGATCATCGCGCGGCCCTTCGGACGATCTGGCGCCAGCCGGTGTCGCCGCGGACCGCGAAGCCGTCGATCTCCAGTTCCGGCAACAAGCCGCGAACTCGCGAAACGGGCACACCGGCGCTCTGCGCGACCTGTTCCGGGCTGCGACCGGATCGCGGAAGCAGAGCGTCGTAGACCCGCAGTGCATCCGGACCGAGGACGTCCGTGGGCCGTCGTTGCGATTCGGGCGCGGCGCTCCCGATACCGATCAGGCCGACCGACTCCACGACCTCGTCGACGCTGGTGACGAGCGTGGCCTTGTCTTCCCGGATCAATGCGTGGCACCCGGCCGAGCCGCCCGAATCGACCGGCCCCGGAAGCGCCATCACGACTTTGCCGAGTACGCCCGCGGTGGTGGCAGTGTTGCGCGCGCCGCTGCGGATTCCGGCTTCGACAACGAGTGTGCCGTCGGTAAGACCCGCGATCAGGCGGTTACGCACCAGAAACCGATGGCGCGCCGGTTTCGTCGTGGGCGGGTACTCGCTGACGATCGCACCTCCTTCGTCGACGATGCGCTGCAGCAGATTGGCGTTGCTGGCCGGGTACGCATAGTCGACCGCGCAGGCCAACAGCGCGACGGTGACCCCGCCGGCACCGAGTGCGCCTCGGTGCGCAGCAGCATCGATGCCGATCGCGGCGCCGGAGAACACCGGTATTTGTCGGCCTGCCAAGAAGTATGCGAACTCGAGCGCGTTGCTCTCGCCGTACGGCGTGGCATTCCGGGCGCCGACGACGGCCACCGCACGAGTGGACACTTCAGCCAGGTTCACCCTGCCGCGGACCCACAGCCCGAGCGGCGCCGCCACGTCCTTCACCCCCCGGCCGGTGGCCACTGCCATCGACAGCAACGGCCAAGCCGGCCATTCGTGATCTTCGGGGACCACCAGCCGGTCACCGGACTTGGCCGCGGACTCGAGATGGAGTTCGGCGTTCAGGGTTTTGTACCGCGCGGCGGTTTCGCGGAGAACGCCGTCCGGGCAGTCCTTGGCACGCACCCGCGCGGCCGCCTCGATCGGTCCGCGCTCGCCGACGAACGCCAGCAAGTGGGGCGCAGGCGGCTCCGCGACGCCGAGCAGATAGGCCCGAGCGAGGCGTTCGGAGTCCGTCGCCGCGGTCTGGTCCTCGACGACGGCAGTCATGCCGCACCTCTTCGGACACCGGAGTGCTCGGCGGGGACGAGGGCGAGATGCCGGTGCAGCGCAAGGCGTTCCCGCACGCGGACCGGGTCGTGCTCCGGCCGGACTTCCTGGTACCGGACCGGATGCAGGTGCCGCACGATGTCTTGCTTGGCCGCACGCGGGCGGCGGTGCCGGGTGCGAGTGCGGGAGGACGGTACGGCTCGGCGGGTCATCATTGGTTTCCTTTCCTTGGAGGTCGGACGAGCGGGCGCTCGGCCGTGGGTCAAGCTGCTTTTCGTTCTCGGAAATCGAGGGCTGCGGTTACTTGGTCCGTGGTCGGTTGGGGCAGGTCGGCGAGGTCGGCCAACGTCCAAGCGATGCGGAGGCAGCGGTCGGCTCCGCGGGCGGTCAGGAGTCCTCGGTCCAGGGCTCGGTCCAGAACTGCGGTTGCCGGTGGCGGTAGGGCGAACTCTCGGCGCAGGACGGGACCGGGGACTTCGGTGTTGGCATGCCAGCCGCGGTCGCGCCAGCGGTGTCGGGCTCGGGCGCGAGCGGCGAGAACTCGCTCGCGGACTGTCGCCGACGTTTCCGGCGTGCTGGATTGGTGTGCGGAGATCGCGGTGAGCGGACGTAGCCGGACGCGGAGGTCGACTCTGTCGAGCAGCGGCCCGGAAAGCCTCGCCAGATAACGGCGGCGTGCGCTGGCCGAGCAGGTGCAGTCGGCTTCGCGCGGCGGGGCGCACGGGCACGGGTTCGTGGCGAGGACCAGCTGAAACCTCGCCGGGTAGCGGACGACGCCTTTTGCCCTGGCGATGCGGACTTCGCCGTCTTCCAGCACGGTGCGGAGGGAATCGAGGCGCTGGCTGCCAAATTCGCAAGCCTCATCCAAAAACAAAATTCCTCGATGGGCACGGCTGATCGCGCCGGGGGCGGCCAGGCCGGTGCCGCCGCCGATGAGTGCGGGCGGGCTGATCGAGTGGTGGGGCGCGACGAGTGGCGGCACGGTGACGAGCGGCGAGGACTTCGACAGCGAGCCGTCGACCGAGTGGATGGCGGTGACCTGCAACGATTCGTCCGGAGACAGGTCCGGTAGCAGGCCGGGAAGCCGACGGGCGAGCATGCTTTTGCCTACGCCCGGCGGGCCGGTGAGGAGCAGATGATGTCCGCCCGCGGCAGCGACTTCGAGGGCCCAGCGGGCTTCCGGCTGCCCGACGACGTCGGCGAGATCGGGGACTTCGGCAGGCTCGGCGGCGGCAGGGGCGGACGGCGACTCCAGGTCTCCCTCGTCTTTCAGCCATGCAACCAGTTCCGCCAGACGGGAGACGCCGGCGATCTCCAGGCCGTCGACGAGCGCGGCTTCGAAAAGTGACTCCGTGGGCACGACCGCGCGTTCGTGACCGGCGGCTTTCGCGGCGAGCAGACCAGGGAGGACACCGCGGACCGGACGGATGCGCCCGTCGAGCGAGAGCTCGCCGAGCAGGATGGTGCGCAAGAGTTTCCGGGCGGGCACAGCTCCGGTGGCGACCAGAATTGCGGCGGCGATGCCGAGGTCGTAACCAGAGCCCATTTTCGGCAGGTTGGCCGGGGACAGCGCGAGCGTGATCTTGCCGTCGGGCCACGGCTGACCCGAATTGCGCACGGCCGAGCGGACGCGATCCTTCGCCTCGCGCAGACCGGCATCAGGGAGGCCGACGAGCGTCACGCGGCTCAGGCCACCGCCCAGGTCGGCTTCGATCTCGACCACCCGGCCGTCGATCCCGAGCAACGCGACGGACCAGGTTTTGGCGTGCGGCATCAGAACGCTCCCACGAGATGCCGGACGACGGGTTCTTGACCGGGCTGCGCGAAAACGGTGACGACGTCGTAACGCGTGCGGCACCAGCCGACGCGGTGTTCCTTCAGCCAGCGCATGGCGGCGCGGTGGACGCGGTCGACTTTCTCCGGGGTGATGGATTCGGCGGGTGAGCCGTATTCGTTGCTGGAGCGGGTTTTGACCTCACAGAAGATGACCCGGTCGCCCTGGGAAAGGACGAGATCGAGTTCGCCTTCGCGGCATCGCCAGTTGCGGCTGAGCAGGACCATGCCGGCGTCCTGCAGATGCCGGGCGGCGAGGTCCTCACCCCATCGGCCGAACGACTGGCGCCAGAGCGCGCCGGAGTGCGGGCCGTCGTTCATGGTGTCCCCCTCGGACAACGTGAGCACCGTCGGTCACGGTGCGTGTGCCTCAACATTCGCAGCGTGATCCTCGGCGCGCCAGGGGTTTGTCGCCGCGCTGTGGATAACTGGGGGGTTGTGGATCAGGAGGGGGGTGAGGGGTGGGGAGGGCCGGGAATTGTCGGGGTGGTGTGCAGGGGGGAAATGAGAGGGAACGGCCGATGGTGCGGAACGGGCGCGGGGTGGCGGCGAGTAGCGGTGGCGTGCGGCGAGGGAGGGCAGCGGTGGCAGGGAAGGTGCAGCGACGGTAAGCGCGGCTATACGGGGCGAAGGGCGACAGACAGCGGCAGTCGGCAGCGGGAAGCGGCAGACAGGCGTGCGGCGGACCCGGGCAGGAAGGGCTTCGACGACGGAGGCCACCCGGGGGTGCCGGGTGGCCTCGTCGTCAAGCTGGTCGCGCGGGTCAAGCAAGTCATGCAGGGTCGAGCTGGTCAAGCGGGGTCGAGCAGGGTCAAGCTGTGTCGAGCCGGGTCAAGCAGCGTAGGCGGGTCAGCCCGAGAAGGGGCCGTCCTCGGGGAGGCGTAGGTCGGGTTTGTCCAGTTCCTCTACGTTGACGTCCTTGAACGTGATGACTCGGACGTGCTTCACGAAACGGGCGGGGCGGTACATGTCCCACACCCAGGCGTCCGACATGCGTACCTCGAAGTACACCTCGCCGCCGCCGTCGCGGACTTGGACGTCTACTGCGTTTGCCAGGTAGAACCGCCGCTCGGTCTCCACCACGTACGAGAATTGGCCGACTATGTCGCGGTACTCGCGGTACAGCGAGAGCTCCATCTCGGTCTCGTACTTCTCGAGATCCTCTGCGCTCATGAAATCCGCGCCCCTCCTCGCGTTCGTCCTGCTCCGGCGGCGGAGCGTTCATTCTTACCCACCGAGCGCGCCGGGGCACGGACCGGCCCGCCCGCTTTCTCCAGGGCGTTCTCAAGTGCAGCGTAGGTGAGCACGACCGGATGTGGGGCGGTGAGCCCGTGTGCAAGGGCCACCGTGGCGACATTCGTGTACGACCAGCGGTGTACGCGGCTCGGGCCGTGCTCACTCAGCGCAGCCAGATGGTCCGACGTGCTGTACCCCTTGTGCACGTCGAAACCGTACGCCGGAAGCTCCTCGTGCAGGCCTGCCATGATGCGGTCTCGCGTGACTTTCGCCAGCACCGACGCCGCCGCGATGCTCGCTACGCTGCGGTCTCCCTTGATCACCGCGACGCTCGGCGCCGGGATGCCGGGCACCGGGAACCCATCAGTCAGCACGTACCCGGGGTGGGTGCGCAAACCGGCGACGGCGCGGCGCATGCCTTCCAGGTTCATCACCCGGATGCCGAGCAAGTCCACCTGGTCGGTGGGGATGACGATCACCGAGTAGTCGAGGGCGCGCTGCAGAACGCGGTCGTACACGCGGTCTCGGGCCTTGGCGGTGAGCATCTTCGAATCAGTCAGTTCGGGCAGCCGCGCGCCGTCGCCGGGGCGGAGTACGCAGGAAGCCACGACCAGCGGACCGGCACATGCTCCGGCGCCTGCCTCGTCGACACCCGCGACCGGGCCGAGACCTCGCCGTTCGAGTGCGCCTTGCAGGCCCCAGAACAGGTCGCCACGCACCACGGCACGGGGCGGCCGCAGTGGTTCGGCCGGCGTACGGGGAGCGGGGACGGTCACCTCGAGCACCACCCGGAAGTCGCGGAGGGCACGGCTACCGTCTCCGGCCGGCCGCCTTGCGGAGGCCGGCCTTCAGGCGCCGTCCGGCGAAGAGCACCGGCACCGCGGTCGCGAACCCGATGCCGAGCGGCAGCCCCTGCTGCCACGCGGGAGCACCGAGCGCGACCGGCTGGGCTTTCTCCTGCGGATTGTGGTCCGAAATACCGCCCCAGCGGCTCGGCGGCAGCACGATGATGCGGGCCTTGCCGATGACGTCGTCGACCGGGACGGCACCATTGGGTCCGCCGCCGCCCTGGTAGCGCGAGTCGGCGGAGTTGTTGCGGTTGTCGCCCATCACCCAGAGTGCGCTCTGCGGGACCTTGACCGGGGCGAACGACTCCTGCACCGGGTGACCGGGATCTTCCCAGTGGATGTACGGCTCGTCGAGGGCCTTGCCGTCGACGATCACGCGATTTCGGTCGTCACAGCATTGGACCGTCTGCCCACCGGTGGCGATGACCCGTTTCACGAAGTCCCGCTCGTCCGGCGGCGCGAACCCGACCAATGAGCCGAGACCGCGCAGCGCACGCGTCACGACATTGCTCGACTCCTGCGGCGCGATCTCGTTCTCGGTCCACGCGGGCGGGCCCTTGAACACGACCACGTCGCCGGGGGCGGGGTCCTTGAAGTCGTACGTGACGCGGTCGACGAGGATCCGGTCGCCGGTGCAGCCGGGGCAGCCGTGCAGCGTGGACTCCATCGACCCCGACGGGATCATGTAGACCTTCGCCAGGAACGCCTGGATCAAGATCGTGAGCACGAGGGCGATCACGATCAGGATCGGCAGTTCCTTCCAGAACGACCGCTTCTTCGCAGGCTTGCCTCGCCGGTGCGACCCCCGGCGCCCACCGGACCGTTCCCGGTCCTCCTCAGGGCGCTCGGGGCCCTCCTCATCGGCGTTCCGGGACACGGGTTCGACCACGTCGCCAGGCTACCGGTAACCGTCCCGACACTCAGGAGGCAGAGGTGGTCTCGCGGTTCTCGCGGCGCTCCTTGATCTTCGCCTTCTTGCCGCGCAGCTCACGCAGGTAGTAGAGCTTCGCCCGGCGCACGTCGCCGCGCTTGAAGACCTCGACCTGGGCGAGGTTCGGCGAGTGCACCGGGAAGGTGCGCTCGACGCCGACGCCGAAGGAGATCTTGCGGACGGTGAAGGTCTCCCGCACGCCGCCGCCCTGACGGCGGATCACGACGCCCTGGAAGACCTGGTTGCGCTCGCGGTTGCCCTCGATGACGCGGACGTGCACCTTGAGCGTGTCGCCGGGGCGGAAGTCCGGGATGTCGGAACGCAGTGACTGCGCGTCCAGCGCGTCCAGGGTGTTCATCGGTGATCCGTCCTCGTCAGGTTCGTGTTCTCGGGTACTTCGTCCCGGGGCGCGCAGCGACCTGGCTGCGGCCACTCCGGGGGTGCTGGCGGGCTCGTGCACGAGGCGATCCACTCACGCCAACCGGTCAAGTATGGCAGAGGTGGCTAGCTACCCCTCGCAGGGGGTCTGGCCGGGCTGCTCGCCGAGCCGGTCGAGCACCTCGTGGTCCCTCCGGTCGAGGCTTCCATCGGGCAGCCGGGCCAGCAGATCGGGGCGGCGCCGGGCCGTGCGTTCGAGTGCCTGGTCGCGCCGCCAGCGGTCGACCAGCGCGTGGTTCCCGGACCGCAATACATCCGGAACCGCCAGGTCACGCCACACTTCCGGACGCGTGTAGCTGGGGCCTTCGAGCAGTCCGTCGGAGAACGAGTCCTCGGCTGCCGAGCGGACGTTGCCCAGCACTCCCGGCAGCAGCCGGACCACGGACTCCACGATCACCAGCACCGCGGCCTCGCCGCCGACCAGCACGTAGTCGCCGATCGAGACCTCGTCGACGGGCATCCGGCGGGCGGCGTCGTCGACCACGCGCTGGTCGATGCCCTCGTACCGGCCGCAGGCGAACACCAGGTGCTGCTCTTCCGCATATGCGTGCGCGAGCTCCTGGGTGAACGGCCGCCCGGCCGGGGTGGGGACCACGAGCCGGGTCTGCGGACCGCACACGTCGTCGAGTGCCGGACCCCAGATCTGCGGTTTCATCACCATGCCGGGGCCGCCGCCGTAGGGCGCGTCGTCGACTGCGCGGTGGACGTCGTGGGTCCAGTCGCGCAGGTCGTGGACCCCGATTTCGATGAGGCCGCGGTCGATCGCGCGCCCCAGTAACGCGGCGCGCAGTGGTTCCAGGTACTCCGGGAAAATGGTGACGACGTCGATGCGCATCTAGGCGTCCAGGAGCCCTTCCGGCGGGTCGAGCACGACCCGGCCGCCCGCGAGGTCCACCGTCGGCACGATCGCCAGCACGAACGGGACCAGCACCTCGCGGCCGTCCACGTCCAGCGAGAGCAGCTCTCCCGCCGGTGAATGCACAACCTCGACGACGGTGCCCACGAGCGACCCGTCGGCCAGCTCGGCGCGCAGGCCGGCCAGCTCGTGGTCGTAGAACTCGTCCGGGTCGCCGGTGGGCGGCAGCGTGTCCGTGTCCGCGAGCAGCAGCGCGCCGCGCAGGGTCTCCGCGACATCGCGCGTGAGCACCTGCTCGAAACGCACCAGCAGCCGCCCGCTGTGTTCGCGGGCGGCTGCGATGGTGAGGTCTCTCTTGCTGCCGTCACGCAGCTTCGTCGTGACGGCCGCACCGACCGCGAAGCGTTCCTGCGGCGAGTCCGTGCGCACGTCCACCGCGAGCTCGCCGCGGATGCCGTGCGCCTTCGCGATACGGCCGACTACGACGTCCATCCCTGACCTGTCCGTGACGACCGGGTCAGCGGTCGGTGTCGACGACGTCCACCCGGACGCCGCGGCCACCGATCCCGCCCATGACGGTGCGCAGGGCGGTCGCGGTGCGCCCGCCCCGGCCGATCACCTTGCCGAGATCGTCGGGGTGCACGTGCACCTCGAGCGTGCGGCCACGGCGCGTGGTCAGCAGCTCGACCCGGACCTCGTCCGGGTTGTCGACGATCCCGCGCACCAGGTGCTCGAGGGAGTCGGCGAGGAAGCTCACTCGGACTTCTCGCCCTCGGTACCTTCGGCCTTGTCGGCGTCGGCCTTCTTCGGGGCCGGCTTCTTCTTCGGCGTGGTGGCCTCGGCGGAGGGCTCCTCGCCCGCCGCGGCCAGCGCCGCGTTGAACAGGTCCTGCTTCGACGGCTTCGGCTCGGCCACCTTCAGGGTGCCCTCGGCGCCCGGCAGGCCCTTGAACTTCTGCCAGTCGCCGGTGATCTCGAGGATGCGCTGCACCGGCTCGGTCGGCTGCGCGCCGACGCCCAGCCAGTACTGCGCGCGCTCGGTGTCGACCTCGATCAGGCTCGGCTCTTCCTTCGGGTGGTACTTGCCGATCGTCTCGATGGCCTTGCCGTCCCGGCGGGTGCGCGCGTCGGCGATGATGATGCGGTAGTACGGCGCACGGATCTTGCCGAGGCGCTGCAGCTTGATCTTGACGGCCACGGGTGTGGGTACTCCTCGTTGCTCTCTGGTGCGGGCGCACGCCGAACCCCGTGGGGACAGGGCCGCGGGCACCCGAAGGTCAGGAGCTTCCGCACGGTGAGAGGGTCCGGCAGAAGCGGGCAAGCGAACATTCTGCCAGACGCCCTTGTTGTGCCTGCGCAGGGGCCTGCCGGACCGGCTTCAGAACGAGGCCGTCCCGAGCGCGCCGAGCAGGATCGCGACGGCCGGGAGGAAGTTGTTCATGGCGTGCGCGACGATGCTGCCCGCCAGCCGTCCGGTGGACAGCCTGGCGAGCCCGATCGGGATCGAGATCACGAGGAGCAGCGTGGTGCGCAGCGGTTCGAGGTGACTCGCCGCGAACACCGCGGTGGACAGCAGGAACGCGGCGAACCGGCCCCATTTCTCGCTGCGCCACTGCAGCCGCTCGACCGCGCCCCAGAGCAGGCCGCGGTAGATGATCTCCTCGCAGATCGGCCCGGCCAGCCACAGGTAGCCGAACATCACCGCGGCGGCGGGCACGGACATCTTGCGGTCGTCGACCAGCGCGCTGATCGCCGAGGTCGCGTTCGACGAGCCGACCAGCTGCGTCCACACGTACGCGCTCAGCGTGGTGAGCACGAGGCCGAGCAGGCCGAACTTGACGCCGACCCGCACGTCGGCCCAGCGCCATTCGAGCCGCAGGTCCAGCCTCGGCCCGTTGCCGCGCACGAGGGTGACGAGCACCGCGGCGCCGGCGGCGATCATGGTGGGCAGCATCGTCCCCAGCAGCACCGTGCTGATCGGGAGCGGCCGCCCTGGCGCCGGCTGGCCGGCGAGCACGCCGACGAACGCGGCCGACGCGAGCAGGATCGCCTCGACCAGCAGAAAGGCCCCGAACCCCCAGCGGTGCGCCGGGAACGTGGCGGGTTCGGCCACGAAGTCCTCCGGCGAGAGCGCGCCGGGAAGGGGCTCGCGGGACTGTGAAGTGGTCACGCCCGCCCTCCCGTGCTCGCTCGGCTCACCGGTCGAGCCTAGCCGCCGAAACGGTTTCGCACAGTACTCGCACCGGCATCGCTCAGTGACCGGTGAAGAGCAGCACGGCGGGCGGGAGGTTGTTGGCCGCGTGCGCGATGACACTCGCCGACGTGCGGCCGGAGTAGTACCGCGCCAGCCCGAGCACCAGGCCCTGGCCGAACAGCGCGATCGTGCGCGTGGCCTCGCCGTGCAGCTGGGCGAACACCAGTGACGTGAGCACCAGCACCACCCACGGCGGGACCCGGTGGTGCACGAGGGCGTTCCACAGCGCCCCGCGCACGAGCAGTTCCTCGGTGACCGGGACGGCGATCACGAGCACCAGCGCCGCGGCGACGAGCCAGACCGGATTCCCGCCGGAGACGTCGGGCAGATCGGTGAGCGGGCTGTCGGACACCTCGTCGCCGCCGAAGATGGCAATCTCGCCGAGGTTGAGCAGGAACCCGACCACGAGGGCGAGCGCGCCGCAGGCAAGGCCGATACGGACGTCGCGCCCGCGGGTGCGCAGCCCGAAGTCGGCTTCCGGACCCGTGCCGAAGCGGGCGGAGCCGAGCAGCGGGCCGAGCCCGAGCACCAGGTTCGGCAGGAAGGCCAGCAGCAGCAACGGACCGGCGAAGAGGTCGACCGGATCGTCGTCGCCGAACTGGTGGTTGACGGCGGCGGCGGTGCCGAGCGTGACGAGGTGGTACCCGGCGACCCCGGCGAAGAACGCAACGAACGCCCAGTGGGCGCCGAACACCCGTTTGTCCCCACCGTTTTCGGCCACCGGCTCACGCTAGGTGCCCGCTCGGTGGCGCATCCCGCCGGGGTGGGGTGGTGGGGGATGCACCCAATGTGGCATTGGGTGCGTCAGATGCAGCCAATGTGGCATTGGGTGCGTGAGATGCAGCGAATGTGGCATTGGGGCGGGATCAGGCAGTAGCGGCGATGGCGGCGAGATGCCGGGTCAGTCCGGCGGGATCGGCGAAGAACGGCGAGTGTCCGGTCGGCATGCGTACCGTGGCTCCGGCGGCTTTGGCCATTTCTTCTTGAGCGAACGGCGGAATCGCGGCGTCGTGCTCGCAGAGGACGTACGTGCTGGGGATCTTCGTCCACCCCGCACCGGACAGCGGCTGCTCGAACGAGTCGAGCGATTGCTTGCCGACGCGACCCGCGACCTCGGGAGGGCAGTCGTGGTAGAAGACCGCGACCGGGTCGGCGACCTCGACCGTGCGCCGGTCCGCGTCGATCACCCACCACGGCGGCGGGGTGCCGCCCACTGCCTGGAGCACCGACAGTCCTTCGGGAAGCAGGAACGCGGCGACGTAGACCAGGTGGTCGACGTTGTCGAGGCTCGCCGAAGCCTCCGTGATCGCCATGCCGCCGTAGGAGTGGCCGACCAGGGTCACGGGCTCGTCGATCGCGCTGGCCGCGGCGCGGACGACGGCGGCGTCGGCGCGCAAGTCACCAAGGTCGCCGCTGCTGGGCAGATCGACGGTGTGCACCGTGAACCCCTGTTCCGTCAGCAGCGGCGCGACGGCTTCCCAGGCCCAGGCGCCGTGCCAGGCTCCGTGGACCAGCATCAGGTGTCGGCTCATGGAATGACGGTAGAAGGGTGCGAGCCGCGAACCCCGTCGATGCTTCCGCCCAGTGAAAGTCAGTGGAAGACGGTGCCGCGCAAGACGATGTGGCTCGGGTGGTGCAGGGCGGCCAGATCGGTGCGTGGGTCGTCCGGATAGACGATCAGGTCGGCCGGGGCGCCGTGTTCGATGCCCGGGTGGCCGAGCCACTCGCGGGCTGCCCAGGACGCGCTGGCGAGCGCCTGCGTACGGGACATGCCTGCGCGATGGAGCGCTTCGACCTCGTCAGCGATACGGCCGTGGTCAACCATGCCTCCCGCATCAGTGCCCGCGAAGACGCGTACGCCTGCTTCGACTGCTGAAGACACCATCTCGGCCACGCCTGCGTGCAGGGCGCGCATGTGTGCCGCGTACGTCGGGTACTTGCCCGCCTTGTCCGCGATACCCGGGAAGTTCTCGATGTTGATCAGCGTGGGCACGAGAGCGACGTCGCGGCGCGCGAGTTCCGCCAGCTGGTCTGAGGACAAGGCGGTGCCGTGTTCGAGACAGTCGATGCCTGCGTCGATGAGGCCCGGCAACGCGGCTTCGCCGAACACATGCGCCGTTACGCGCGCGCCGAGATCGTGGGCGACGCGGATTGCTTCGGCCAGCACGTCGTCCGGCCACAACGGCGCGAGGTCGCCTTGCCCGCGGTCGATCCAGTCGCCGACCAGCTTGACCCAGCCGTCGCCGTCGCGGGCCTGTTCGGCGACTGCGTCGGGCAGCAGCTCCGGGTCGTCCAGCTCGATCGCGAAGCCCGGGATGTACCTCTTCGGCAGTGCGAGATGCCGTCCGCAGCGGATGATCGTGGGCAGGTCGGCGCGGGACTGCAGGGGCCGTACGTCGAGCGGCAGGCCGCAGTCGCGGATCAGCAGCGTGCCCGCGTCGCGGTCGGTCGCCGCTTGCTCCGCCGCCACGTCGACGCCAAGGCCGCCCTGCGGGCCGAGGCCGGGGTGGCAGTGCGCGTCGACGAGCCCCGGCACCAGGAACCCGCCGGTGGACAGGGTTTCCGCGCCGGGGACGGGCTCGAACGACAGCCGTCCGCCGTCGATCCAGAGGTCACGCGGCTCGCCGTCGGGAAGGACGGTGCCGGAAAGGTGCAGCGGGCTCAATTGTTGTTCGGGTCCTTCGGGAGCTTGAACTTCGACGGGTCGAAGCCGGGTACGTCGTTCATGCCGCCGAGCTGCGACAGGTCCGGCATGCCACCGCCACCCATGCCGCCGGGAGGCAGCATCGGCATGCCGCCGGGCATCCCGCCGCGCATCTTGGGCTGCGTGGGGCCGCGCCCCTTGCCCTTCTTCCCCTTCTTGCCCTTGCGCGTCTTGCTGCCGCCCCCGCCGAAGCCGAACCGGCCGGCCATCTGGGCCATCATCTTCCGCGCCTCGAAGAAGCGGTTGACCAGGTCGTTGACCTCGCGCACGGTGACCCCGGAGCCGTTCGCGATGCGCAGCCGGCGCGACCCGTTGATCATCTTCGGGTTGTCCCGCTCGGCCGGGGTCATGCCGCGGATGATCGCCTGCAGCCGGTCCAGGTGCTTGTCGTCGACCTGCGCGAGCTGGTCTTTCATCTGGCCCGCGCCGGGCAGCATGCCGAGCAGGTTGCCGATCGGGCCCATCTTGCGCACGGCGAGCATCTGCTCGAGGAAGTCCTCCAGCGTGAGCTGCCCGCTGGTGAGCTTCTGCGCGGCCTGTTCGGCCTGCTCCTGGTCGAAGTGCTGTTCGGCCTGCTCGATCAGGGTGAGCATGTCGCCCATGCCGAGGATGCGCGACGCCATCCGGTCCGGGTGGAAGGTGTCGAAGTCCTCGAGCTTCTCGCCGTTGGACGCGAAGAGGATCGGCTGCCCGGTGACGTCGCGGACGGACAGCGCGGCACCACCGCGGGCGTCGCCGTCGAGCTTCGTGAGCACGACACCGGTGAACCCGACGCCGTCGCGGAAGGCCTCGGCGGTGGTGACGGCGTCCTGGCCGATCATGGCGTCGACCACGAACAGGACTTCGTCGGGCTCGACCGCGTCGCGGATGTCCGCGGCCTGCTTCATCAGCTCTTCATCGACACCCAGCCGACCAGCGGTGTCGACCACCACGATGTCGTGCTGCGCGTGCCGGGCTTCCTCGATCGCACGGCGCGCGACGTCCACCGGATCGCCGACGCCGTTGCCCGGCTCGGGCGCGAACGTGGTGACCCCGGCCCGCTCGCCGACCACCTGCAGCTGCGTGACCGCGTTGGGCCGCTGGAGGTCACAGGCGACCAGCATCGGCGCGTGGCCCTGCTTCTTCAGCCACATCGCGAGCTTCCCGGCGAGCGTCGTCTTACCGGCGCCCTGCAGACCCGCGAGCATGATCACCGACGGCGGGTTCTTCGCCAGGTTCAGCCTGCGCGTTTCGCCGCCGAGGATCGCCACGAGCTCCTCGTTGACGATCTTGATGACCTGCTGTGCCGGGTTCAGCGCCTGGGAGACCTCGGCGCCCTTCGCCCGCTCTTTGATCTTCGCGATGAACGCCTTGACCACCGGCAGCGCGACGTCCGCCTCCAGCAGCGCGATGCGGATCTCGCGCGCGGTGGCGTCGATGTCGGCGTCGGACAGCCGGCCCTTGCGCGAGAGCGACTGAAGGGCCGAGGTGAGCCGATCGGAGAGGGTGTCGAACACGGGGGTGCACGCTCCAGCTGGGTCGAGAGTTCGCGTGCCGGGCGGCACTCGGCACCCCCGGCATCCCCCGAGGGTAGCCGCCCCGGCCACCCGGCTTCACAGGCGCAGGCCTGTTACTAGGCATCAGAGTACAAAATGCCCGAGCAGTATCCATTGAACAACAAGAAAATCACTCGACACCAGGTCGAGAAAAAGTAAACATACGAGTATGAAATCAGTCCAGCTGACCGAACCGGCCGGGGACGAGGACGAGCACGTGCCGTTCCGCCGCATCGCCGGGCTGTTCCGGCCGCACCGGCGCGCGCTGGCCGCGCTGTGCGGACTGCTGGTGGTACAGGCCGGGCTGGGCGTGACCTCGCCCTTCCTGCTGCGGGAGATGCTCGACGACGCCCTCCCCCACCGCGACGCACTGCTGGTGAGCCTGCTGGCGGTCGGGATGATCGCCGCCGCGCTCGGGTCCGGCGCGCTGAGCGTGCGCACCACCGGCCTGTCCAACACCATCGGCCAGCGCGTGATGAACGACCTGCGGGTATCGGTGTACAGCCACCTCCAGCGGATGTCGCTCGGCTTCTACACCCGAACGAAGACCGGCGAAGTGCTGTCGCGGGTGTTCAACGACATCGGCGGGGTGGACAACGTCGTCACCGGCACCGCCGCGTCGATCGTGCAGAACGGCACCACCGCGCTGGCGATCGCGGCCGCGATCCTGATCATGGACTGGCAGCTCGCCCTGCTGTCGCTGGTGGTCGTGCCGTTGTTCCTGCTCTTCACGCTGCGGCTGGGCGGGAAGCAGCGGAAGCTCGCGCGCGGCCGGACCCGGCGGATGGCCCGGCTGACCACGATCGTCGAGGAATCGCTGTCGGTCACCGGCGTGCTGCTGGCCAAGACGATGGGCAACGGGCAACTGATGCGCGACCGGTTCGCGACCGAGTCGCGCGAGGTCGCCGCGCTCGAACGCAGTGCCGCGCTGGCCGGACGCTGGCAGCGCGCGTCGCGGACGATGAGCCTCACGATCGTCCCGGCGCTGGTCTACTGGGTGGCCGGGCTGGAGTTCGCCGGTGGCGCCGCGGCGGTGTCGCTCGGCACCGTGGTCGCGTTCACCAGCATGCTGAACCGGCTGCTCGCGCCGGCGACCGCAATGCAGACGGTGAGCCAGAACGTCGCGTCGGCGAAGGCGTTGTTCGGGCGGATCTTCGAGGTCCTCGACCTGCCGGTGGAGATCGGCGACCGGCCGGGGGCGCGCGAACTGGTTCCGCGCGGCGGTGCGGTGTCGATGCGCGGGGTGTCGTTTCGCTATGGCGACGACGGCCCGTGGACGCTGCGCGACATCGACCTGGACGTACCCGCCGGGACTACCACGGCGTTGGTCGGCTCGACGGGTTCCGGGAAGACCACGCTCGCTTACCTCGTCGCCCGGCTTTACGAGACGACCGAAGGGAAGGTGTGCGTGGACGGCGACGACGTCCGGGACGTCACCCTCGCGTCGCTCGCCGCCGGGGTCGGGCTGGTGTCGCAGGAGACGTACCTGTTTCACGCGTCAGTACGGGAAAACCTGCGGTTCGCCAAACCGGACGCCACCGACGAGGAACTGGAGAACGCCGCCAAAGCCGCGCACATCCACGACACGCTGGCCGCGCTGCCCGACGGGTACGACACGGTGGTCGGCCAGCGCGGTTACCGGTTCTCCGGCGGCGAGAAACAGCGCATGGCCATCGCGCGGATCCTGTTGCGCAACCCACCGGTGCTGATCCTCGACGAGGCGACCAGCGCGCTGGACAACCGGACGGAACGGGCAGTACAGGCGGAGCTGGACCGGCTCGCGAAGGGACGGACGACGCTGACCATCGCGCATCGACTGTCCACTGTGGAGCATGCAGACCAGATCATGGTGCTCGACCGCGGACGGATCGCCGAACGCGGCACACATGCGGAGCTGCTTGCCCGGAACGGCCGGTATGCCCGGCTGGTGCGCGGGGAAACCGCCTGACCCGCCTTGCCCGGCCACGCGTTTCGTCCTATGATCTGGTTGTTTCATTTTTGGAGGCGACACATGCGTGACGAAGTCCGGGCGTCCCTGGTGCAATTCAGTTCGGTCCCGCTGGAACCGGCGAAGAACGCGAAACGGATGGCGGACTTCGTCCGGCGGGAACGGGACGAATACGGGGCCGACCTCGTCGTGTTCCCCGAGCTGGCCAACACCGGCTACGTCCAGTCGCCGCGCGACGACGAGTACGCCGAACAGCTGTATACCGCGTCCGAGCCGGTACCCGGGCCGACCACCGACGCGCTCGGCGAAGCCGCCCGGGAAACCGGAACCTATGTGGTGGCAGGGATTTCGCAACGGCATCCGGTGATCCCCGAGGTGCTGTACAACAGCGCCGTACTGCTGGACCCGTCGGGCGAAGTGGCCGGGATCCACCACAAGGTCCACGCGTGCCGCGACGAGAAGGAGTACTACATCGCCGGGGACACGGTCGATGTGTACGAAACGGAGCTAGGCGCGATCGCGCTGAACCTGTGCTACGACGTGCGTTTCCCCGAACTCGCGCGGGTACAAGCGCTGGGTGGCGCCGAAATCATCGTGTCGCTGTGGGCGTCGGCGGTGCAGCCGGGCAAGGTGCCGCCGGACAGCATCATCCAGCGATGTGCGACGCGCGGCATGGAGAACGCCGTGTTCTTCCTCGGCTGCAACCGCACCGGCACCGACGGCGACCAGGTTTTCTACGGCCGTAGCGCAATTGCCGGTCCCAGCGGCGACACTTTGGCGGCTTCCGGTACCGATCAGGAGGAAGCCGTCCGCGCCACGATGCGTGCCGCCGACCTGCGGGCCCAGCGCCGTTACCTGACGCTGTACCGGGATCGCCGTCCCGAGTTGTACGGCAAGATCACCGAATCGCTGTCGCAGGCCGGGCGGGTCGGGCCGCGATGAGCTACCTGCAGGTCACCACCCACGACACGGCGACGGACAGTCGCGCGCTGTACGAGGTGCTGATGGGCGCCGGATCGTGGATGACGTTGCGGGAAAGCGAGGAGCGAGCCGAATCCGGGTCGCGCTACGAGGAGATCTTCTCCGCGGACGACGCCCGGCCGCTGGCCGAGTCCGCACAGTACGTGTTCACCATCGAGATCGAGCTGGACCCGGACATCGATCTGGCGGCGTTTCACCATTGGTACAACACCAAGCACGTACCCATCGTCGCGCCCGCCGGGCTGCTGCGCGGACGGCGGTGGCACGACCTCGACCACGTATGGCGTTTCCTGGCCACCTACGACATGGCCGACCGCGACGTGCTGGACAGCGACGCGCTCGCCCGGGTCCGGGGCTTCGACGAGTTCACCCCGCAGGTCACCATCCGGCAGCGGACTGTGCTGGGGAAAGCCGGTCCGTCGTGGAGTTGAGCGAGCTGCTTGCGGGTACGCCGACGAACTGGGGCCGATGGGGACCCGGCGACGAGGTCGGCGCGCTGAACCATCTCACCGCGCAACGCGTGCTCCGCGGGGTGGCCGAGGTCCGGGACGGCCGGGTGTTCACGCTGGGTACGCGGATCGGCAGCCCCGAAGGCGATGCGGTGTGGCCCGGACGAGCGCAACCGCAGCGGTACAACACCCGTGACCGGTCGAGTTACGTGGCGGGCAAACAGGAATCGTTCGCCGGTGGTGGCGAGTACGCCGACGACATGATCGTGATGAACCTTCAAGGCGCCACGCACACCGACGCGCTCGGGCACGTGTGGCACGACGACACGATCTACAATGGACAGTCCGCGGGCACGACGGTGGACGCGCTCGGGTACGCCAGCGTGCTGCCACTCGCCGAACGGGGTATCGCCGGGAGGGGCGTGCTGCTGGACCTGGCCCGCCGCGCCGGGGTCGACGCGCTCGGCCCGGACGATCACTTCGGCCTCGCCGAACTGCTCGACACCGCCGCGCGCCAGGACGTCACCATCGAACCCGGTGACATCCTGCTGATCCGCACCGGCTGGCTGGGCACGTTCCGCGATGGGAAGTTCGCCGGTGAGACCACGCCGTACCGCGAGCCGGGCCTGGTGTTCGGCCGCGATCTCGTGGAGTGGTTCCACGCCACCGAAATCCCCGCGCTGGTCACCGACACGATGGCCAACGAGGCGACCCGGCAGCCGGACAGCGACGTCGTGTTCCCGCTGCACCAAAGCCTCATGCGCAACCTTGGGGTGACCTTCCACGAGATCGCCGCGCTGGACGAGCTGGCCGCCGACTGCGCTCAGGACGGCCGGTACCGGTTTCTGTTCGTGGCCGCGCCGCTCAAGGTGGTGGGCGCGACTGGCGCGCCGGTCAACCCTGTCGTCCTGAAGTGACTACTTGATCGCGATCGGGTTCACCGGCGAACCGGCCGCATCGACGACCTTCAGCGGCGCGGCGGCGTAAAGGAATTCGTAGCAACCGTCGTCCGCGCAATCGGCGGCCAGCTCGTCCAGCAGCGCTGTCTCGGTCATGGAGATACCCAGGTTGCGCATCAGCGCGCCGTGCAACGGGATCCCGATCCCGGTCGCCGGGTCGACGGCGACCTCGTTCGCCATCGTGTCCGTGACCAGGTTGGGGATTTCGGTGCGGTGGAACCATTCCACGAGCTCCCGGCTGTACTGGAGACCGGGCTCGGGAGTTCCGGTGACGTCGTCCCGGCCGCCGGTGTAGTACCAGCCGATCCAGCCCGTGCGGAGCACCACGATGTCTCGCGGACGCAGCTGCACGCCTTGCTGTTCGGCGCAGGACAGCAGGTCGTCCAGTCCGAAGGTCTCGCCGGAGGCCAGCACTTTCTTGTCGCGATGCCGGGCCAGGTCGAGCAGGACCCCACGCCCGACGACGCCGCGTTCGGCAATGGGCAGGACGCTGGCCTTGCTCAAGCCACCGACGGTGCTGGCGGCGTCGTAACCGTTCCAGAGCCGATCGTCGTACCAGGCATGGCCGAGCGCGTCGTATTGTGTGGAACCCTGGAGGAAGCACGTCATGGTGTCGTCGGCGTATTCGATGCCGCCGGGGAACGGGGCGAGGTCGCCGCTGGTGTAGCTGACCTTGTCGCACACCATTTCCCGCTGCGCGCCGGTCCGCCCGGCCACCACCGGGTCGCCGTCGGGGTGGGCCATCGGTGCCTGGAGCGTGAAGACGGCGCCCTTGCGAACCAGCCGCGCTGCCTCGATCACGATCTCAGGGGTGAGGTAGTTCAGCGCGCCCACCTCGTCGTCGGCTCCCCACCGGCCCCAGTTACTGGGGCTGTCGCGCAGCAGATCCGCGACCGGCATGACGCCGTCGGTCATGACGGTGCCCCTTCCAGCTTGTCCCGCGCGCCGAGCAGGAAACCCGCGGACGCAATGGTGGTCACCGATCCGGCGATCAGTGCGGCGGCGGTCATGGTCAGGCCGGATTGGAGCAGGATGGTCAGCAGCCCGGAGCCCACGATCAGCCCGACCGGACCCATTCCGTTCACCACCGAAGCGCCTGCCCCGCGCAGGTGCGCCGGGAACGATTCGCTGATGTAGTACAGCAAGGGGGCGTACGGGCCGAGCATGAAGAACAGGCCGATCGAATAGCAGGTGAGCACGAAACCCGGATTGTCCGGGCCGATCAGCATCACCGTGAAAGCAATCCCGGACACCAGCCAGCCGCCCGCGATCACGATCCGGCGGGGAATGAGGTCGCCGAGGAAACCGTGCAGAATGTAGCCGACGATCGCGCCGCCGTTGGAAATCAGCAGCAGCACCAAGGCGTTGTCGAAATTGACGTGTTTGGCTTGCGTGAGCACGGTGGTACCGAGAATGGAAAAGATCGCCAGCCCGATCATATTGCACAGGAATCCGGCGATGAGGAACAACGCGTGTCGCCGGATCCCGGGTTCGAGCAGCTGCCGGTACGCCGACCGGCCGATCCGCTTGATCTCCAGCCCGTGCTGCCGGGCCAGCGCTCCCGCCTCGGCTTCCTTGCCTTCGGCGCGCAGTTTCCGCGCTCGTTTCATGGCGGCGAACACGGGCGTTTCGGGCAGCCAGACCCGGAGGAGCACCACGATCACCGCGGGCGCAAGGCCCACCAGGAAGGCACTGCGCCAGCCCCATTCCGGTACCAGCGCCTTGGAAATCGCGGCACCGACCAGCAGGCCCACCGGGAAACCACTCTGCACGAAGCTGTACAGCAGACCTTGGCTCTTGCGGTTGCCGTAGAGTTCCTTGAGGTACACCGAATTCGCGACCTCTTCCGCGTACCCGAGGCCGGAGAACGTGCGGATCACCGCCATTATCCCGGCATTCGGCGCGACCACGGTGAGCGCGGAGCTGATGCCCGCCCCGGCCGTGGTGGCGAGCAGGGAGTTGCGGCGGCCCAGCCGGTCGAGCATCGGGCCGATGGCCAGCGTGCCGAGCACCATGCCGATGCTGGCGTAGGTGTTCATCGCCGTGCTGAATGCCGTGGACCAGCCGAGATCCGCGGCCATCAACGGCAGCAGCGTGCCGAAAAGCGTGTAGTCGTAGACCGAAAACGTCCAGGCGAAAAAACACACGACCGTGGCGTAAGCGATCTTCCCCCGCGAAATGGCGACCGGATCCCCGAGCCCGGTGGTTCGGTTCCTGACGGTCGACGTGTCGTCCATGACACCACCCGCGTTCCTACAGATGAAACGGTCAGTTCATAGTACGATACGGTTGAGGGGTGGGCAAGGGTCGTGGCGCCCGCCGCCGCGGTAACATTGAAATCACCGTGTCGAGGTGCGAAACTTCGGATCTTGGCACCACGGACAGGGGTTGCGAGCATGTCGGTTTCGGGCGAAAAGGTGACCTTCGCGAACGACGGCAAGGTTCCGATCCGGCGCAGCTACGGCGAGCACAGTGCGCCTGCGCTGCGTAAGTGGGCTGCCGAGCGCACCGAGTCGCCGGGTCCGTACCGGCCGCGGTTCATGGTGTACTCCGGCCTCGGCTCCCCGGAGATGACCGCGGAACGCCTTGGCGCGCTTCAGGAACTCGGCGCGGAGTCGTTCCTGCTCGCCGCGGACCTGCCGTCGCAGCTCGGCTGCGATCCCGACCACGAGCTGTCCTTCGCACAGGTCGGCCGCGCCGGAGTGTCCTGCTCCACGCTGGACGATTTCGCCGCGATCTGCGCGCAGCTGGACTTCGAGCGGGTGGAAAGCCTTGGCATGCTGGCCAATTCGCTCGGCCACATCGGGATGGGGATGGTTGCCTGCGTCCTGCGCGACCAGGGGGCCACCGACGTCCGGCTGGTCATGCAGAACGACCCGCTGAAGGAATTCACCGCGCGGGGAACCGAAATCCACACCCCGGAGCAGGCGCTGCGGATCGCGTGCGACTGCATTGCCTACGCCATCGACGAAAACCTCGGCGGCGCGGCGATCACGGTGTGCTCCAACCACCTCGACGTCGCCGGGGCCGGGCCGGTCGTAGCGCTCGCGGTGGCCTTCGGCAACGCCATCGAGTACGTCGACGAACTGGTCCGGCGGGGATACGCCGTCGCCGATGTCCTCACCAAGATGATGTTCTTCCTCAACGAGCGCAGCGATTTGTTCGTCGGCGCCTCGTTGTTCCGCACGGCCCGGATGATCTGGGCGGACATGGTGCGCGAGCGGTACGGGCTCGCGGTCGAGGACCAGCCGGTGATGAGCCTGATGGGGTACGCCCACGGGCTCGAAACGGCCGACGAGCCGCTGGTGAACGTCCCCCGGATCACGCTGGCGGTGCTCAGCTCGATGCTGGGCGGCGTCGATTACCTGTGTGCCAGCGCGTACGACGAAGCCTTGCGCATCCCGTCGCTCGACGCGGCCGCGCTTGCCTTGCGCACCATGGAAGTCGTCGCGCACGAGCACGGCGCGCTGACGTCGCTCGACCCGCTGGACGGCAGCCACAAACTCGCCGCAATCGACGAATACCTGCAGACCCAGGTCAAAGCGGAGCTTGACCGGCTCAACGAGGCCGGTGGCGCGCTCGCCGCAGTGAAGAGCGGGTACGTCAAGCAGCTCATCGACGACCGGCGCGGTACCCGGCAGCGGCAGCTCGAACAGGGCGAGCGGGAGATGGTGGGGACGAACATCCTGCGCAGCCCGGACCGGCAGTCGCTGTTCACCGGCAGCAGCCGGGGCGAGATCGACTTCGCCGAGGTCGAGGAATCCATGCGGAAGCGGATGCAGGCCCATCGGGAACGCCGTGACGAGGAAGCACTCCGCAAAGCACTCACCGCGGTCGAGGACGCTGCCGCCGGTACCGCCAACCTGCTGCCACCCACCATCGCCGCCCTGCGTGCCGGGGCGACCACCCAGGACATCGTTTCGGCCACCCGGGAAGGATTCGACCGATGACCACCAGGAGCCGCGTGGTGCTCGCGAAGGTCGGCCTCGACGGGCACGACGTCGGCGTCAACCTCGTCGCGAACTATCTGCTCACGGCCGGCTTCGAGGTGGTGTATCTCGGCAAACGGGTGTCCACCGAGCAGATCGTGCAGACCGCGATCGCCGAGGACGCCGCCGTCGTCGGGCTCAGCTGCCTCAGCGGCGGGCTCGCGCACTTCGCAACCAAGGTCGCGAAGGCGCTCGAAGCCGAGGATGCGGAGATCCCGGTGATCGCCGGGGGCATCGAGGAACCAGCAGAGATCGAACGCATGCTGGCCGAAGGCGTCTGGCGGTACTTCGGGCCGAGCACCAGCCGGGAGGACCTGGTGGACGGCTTCGCCGAAGCGAGCAAGCTCGCGCTGGGGGCGGGCGGTAGCCGGTCGTGACCGATGGTAAGGTCGGCGCAGCTTTGAGCTGGTCACCGCTCGAAGAAGAGGATTCGGGGGCTGCGTTGACGAGTGCTTCCTCCGGCGTCGCCCCGGTCCGGTCGGTGGCGCGGGCCGTCGACATCATGTCGGTGCTCGGGGGCGGGGCCCGGCCGCTCGGCGACATCAGCGTCGAGGTCAAGCTTTCGAAGGCCACCACGTACCGCATCCTGCTCACCTTGAAGAACAAGGGCATGGTGCTGCAGGACGAAACTACCGGCGAGTACCGGCTCGGGCCCGGCTGTTTCCGCCTGATGGCGGCGCTGGTGGACGGCCGGGCGGGCTTCCCGTTCGACGCCGAGGCCGAGCTGGAGCACCTGCGGTCCGGCACGCAGGAAACGGTGATGGTGCACGTGCGCGCCGGGTTCACGAGGCTGTGCATCCACGAGCTGCCGAGCCCGCACGCCATCCGCTACACGGCGGGAATCGGGGCGACGGCAGGGATTCACGTCGGGTCGGCGGGCAAGGTCCTGCTGGCGTTCATGCCGCCCGCGGAACTGGAAGCGCTGCTGTCCTCGCTTGAACTGCGGCCGGAAACGCCCAACACGATCGTCGACATGGCAGAGCTGCGGGCCGCGCTGGCGGAAACCCAGCAGACCGGGGTCGCGTACAGCGTGGGCGAGCGAGTGAGCGGCGCGGTCGGCGTGAGTGCGCCGGTGCTCGACGACCGTGGTTTCGTGGTTGCTGCGCTGAGCGTCCTCGGTCCGGAGTCGCGGTTGGACAAAGCGCGGCTCACGGAGTTCGAAGGGCTGGTGCGGCACACCGCGGAGCAGATCTCGCAGCGTATCCGCACCAGCTGAGTCAGCGCGGTTCGAACCAGTACGTCGGGGCGCCGAAGGAGTCCACGCCCGTCTTGACGTCGACGGGGCACGGCAGGTCCGGTGCCCCGTTCATCCCGGTGAGCCGCCCGAACAGCACCGGGCCACTGTCGTCGACCACGACCTGGGCCAGCCAGTACGGAACGTCCAGGCCGGGACGGCCAACCATCACCTCGGTACACGTCCGCATCGTGGCGGTGGTGGCGAACCGGCTCTCCCGGACCTCCGCGCTGCCGCAGCGGTGACACACGGCGCGGCCGGGCCAGGCCACCGCCTGACATTCGTCGCAGCGGCTGCCGACGAGCCGTCCTGCCTCCAGGTCGACGCGAGGCCGCTCACCGATGGTGGGGTGGCGCAGTGCTTGATCTAGTCCCATGGTTGCATCCGCTCCAGAATGTGCACGTTCACTGCGGCCGCTTCGCCTTCGAGCCAGCCGCCGCTGTTGTGGGCCAGCGCAAGGCGAGGTCGCTTCGTCTGGCGTTCACCGGCTTCGCCGCGCAGCTGCCAGGTGAGTTCGGAGATCTGCGCGAGCCCGGTGGCGCCGACCGGATGACCACGCGACGCCAGTCCCCCGCTGGGATTCATCGGTAACGAACCACCGATTTCCGTTGCGCCACTGCGGAAGAACTCCGCACCGGCACCAGGTGCGCAGAACCCGAGCTGCTCGGCGTACAGCAGCTCGGCGGGCGCCATCGCGTCGTGGACCTCCGCGACACCGATGTCCCCCGGTGACACCGCCGCCTCCGCGTACGCCCGCTCCGCACATTGCGTGGCAATGGAAATCCCACCGCCGGGATCGGTGGTGACACCGGAACCGCTCTGCGAAGCCCGCACGCGTACCGTCGGCCGACCGCCGCTGTCCAGGACTCCCGCACGGGCGACGACCACGGCTGCGGCGCCGTCGGACAACGAGCTGCACATGAGCAAGGTCAGCGGGTCGGCGATCTCGCGGGATTCGAGAACCTGTTCAGCCGTGACCTTTTTCCGGTGCTGGGCATAGGGATTGAGCGCCCCGTTGGCGTGGCTCTTCACCGAGACGTCCGCGAGGTCGCGCAGGCTGAGCACGCCGTCGGCGATCCGGGCGCGCAGCCGCATGGCGTAGATCGCGGTGAACTGGATCCCCAGCCCGCGTACCACTTCGAGGTCGGCCGCGGATTCCAGCGCGTCGAGAGTGCGGGCGAGGTCGTCGACGAACATCTTCTCGAAACCGACCGCCAGCACGACGTCCGACGAACCCGACCGGACCGCCATCACCGCCTGGGCCAGCGCGGTCGACCCACCGGCGCAAGCGTTTTCGACGTTGACGACCGGGACCCCCTCGATCCCGACCTCCCGCAGCACTGTCTGCCCGCGGACCATTTCCTGGCCCTGCAGCAGCCCGCCCATCGCGTTGGAGGAATACACCGCGTCGACGTCCTTCACGCCGATGCCGGCGTCGGTCAGCGCCCGGATGATGGCGACCCGCGCCAGATCCTTCAGCGTCAGCCCGGGAAACCGGCCGAACGGATGCATCCCGACGCCCGCGACCACCACGTCGTCCAACATCGTCATCCCACCTCCTGATCAAGCCTCGAGCGGATCGCGAACCGGTCGACCTTCCCGTAGGAATTGCGCGGGATGTCGCCCCAGACGACGACCCGTTTCGGAGTCCGGATGCCGAGCCGCGGGCGGACGAAGTCGATCAGATCGTCCACCTGCAGCCCGTCGGCCGAGCGCACGACCGCCGTGACCGCCATCCCCCACCGTTCGTCGGGCATCCCGAGCACCACCACCTCGTCGACCCCGCGATGCGTGCCGATCACGTCCTCGACCTCGCGCGGGGCGACGTTGAACCCGCCGGTGACGATCATTTCGTCACGCCGTCCGCGCAGGTAGACGAACCCGCGGTCGTCGACCGTGGCCATGTCCTTGGTGTGAATCCAGCCGTCGGTGATCACTTCGGCGGTTGCGCGGGGTTTGTTGTGGTAGCCGGTCATCAGGTGCCGGCCGCGCACGAAGACCTCGCCGAGCTCGCCAGGCGCAACCACGCGTCCGTCCTCCCCGCGCACCTCGACCGCGACGCTTCGCCACGGCAGCCCGGCCGACAGGCGGGTGTCCGGATCGACGTGGTCGGCCTTCTGCAGGCAGGTGATCGTGACCGGCGCTTCCGACTGGCCGTAGTCCTGGATCAGCGTGGGGCCGAACCGCTCCATCGCCCTGGCGAGCGTGGCCTGCGGAATGCCCGACGCGCCGTAGACGATGCTGTCGTACCCCCAGGCGCTTTGTGTTTCGGCGTCCAGGATGGGGTCCAGCATCGACGGGACGAGCTTCAGCGTGCGCACGGACGGTTTCCGGCCCAGCTCCCACACCCGCGCCGGATCGAAGGCGGGCATCAGGTACACGCCCGCGCCCGACATCAGGTACGGCAGCACGAAATACCCGGCCCCGTGCGAGATCGGCTGCGTGAGCACGATCTGCTCCCCCGGCTCGACCTGGCCGAGTTCGAGCAGCAGGTTGAGCGCGACCGCGAGGACCGCCCGGTGCGACAGCTCGACGCCCTTCGGCCGCCCGGTAGTGCCTGAGGTGTAAGAGATCCACGCCAGACCTTCCGGGTCCGCGGGACGCACCCGCCGTTCCCCGGACGCGTCGGCGATCAGCTTCTCCATCCCCAGCCCGCCCGGAATCGGGTCGTCGAAGGAGATGGTGATCAGGCCGAACTCCTCGCGGAGCGCGGCGGCGGCCTCGTCGAACTCGGCGGAGTGGAAGAGCACCCGAAGGTCGGCGTCCTCGGCCATGTAGCGGAAGTCTTCGAGGTGCAAGCGGGCGTTGAGCGCGACCCGGACCCGCCGCCCGAGCGCGATCGCGACGTCGGCTTCGACGTACGCGCTGCGGTTGTGCGACAACACCCCCACCGCGGCTTCCGTGGGTACGCCGAGCTCGTCGAGTGCGTTGGCCAGCCGTTCCCCCCTGGCAAGAAGCCCGGCGGCCGTCCACGACCGCCTGCCGTCGTCCACGGCGACCGAATGCGGGAAGGTACCGGCCGCCCGGCGGAGCACATACGCGGTGTCCAGAGCACTTCCTCCGTCTCGCACGTTTCACTACATAATCTCAACGTTTCACAGGACGATACCCTGTGATCGGTCCGGTCCGCAACGCACCGCGGCTAGGGTGGCGGCATGCAGACCGAACCCGACGCCAACCGAGCCGACGAGCTGGCCACGCTCGCGCGCGCGGTGCGGGAGGGTGTCGGACGGCTGAACTGGCGAATGCGCGCAGAGGCCGACTCACCGTCACCAGGCCCGACCGTGCTGGCCGTGCTTTCCCGGCTCTACCGCGCAGGCACGCACACGCCGGGCGAACTGGCCGAGGCCGAACGGATGCACCCGCAGTCACTCACGCGGGTACTGGCGTCGCTGACGGAACGCGAACTCGTCACGCGCACGACGGACCCGTCGGACGGGCGACGATCACTGATCGACATCACACCCGCCGGGCTGCGGATGCTGCGGGAGTACTCGATCGCGCGGGAGACATGGCTTGCGTCGGCTGTCGAGCGGACGCTGAGCCCTACCGAGCAGGAACTGCTCCGGTTGGCTGCCGGGCTGCTGGTGCGGATCGCGGATTCGTGAGACCTGGGCGTCACTGGCTGAGCGCGGGCGCCTCACGCGCACGACGGGCGGCAGTCACTGATCGACATCACACCGGCCGGAGTACTCGCGCAGGAGACGTGGCTCATGTCAGCCGTCGGGCGGAGCTGCTCCGGCTCGTCGTCCGGGTCGCAGATACCGGAAACCCAGGTGGTTCCGGGGCGGCCGCTCCCCAACGGCCTGCCCCGGAACCTTGGCGGAAGGATGCACCTCCCCGGGAACCTTCCGCCGCGGGCACGCGGAGCGGCTCCCCCTCAACCGCTCTGCGTTGAGGTGAAGTCTGCCTTCCCGAGCAGGGGTGGCGGCAGCGTGATGTCCCCCAATCGGGACCGGGTAGAACTACTCAAATACGGGTGTCCGGCCCCGCGGAATCGCTCACGGACTCGAAGAACGGCTCAGCGTCCGCCAGTTCCTCAGCCGAGCAGCCCACGGCGCACGCGGCCGACTGGAGTACCTCGGTGACCACCTCGACGTCCTCTGCCGACGCAGCAGCGAGCGCGGCATTGCGGACGTCCACGCGTCCAGCGAGACCGGCGATGGCGTGTGCGAGCGCGTGCTGACCTGCGACAAGCTGGGTGATGACCTCGGACAGCTCCCCCAGCGTGGCGGCTTGGCCGTCCCCGCGCAGCGACGCGGCAAGTTCCTCGGCGCACGTCCGGAGGTGGCCGGCCACGACTGTCGGAGGCAGCGTAAGCCCCGGAAGGTTCTCCTGACCCCGCACCGCGTTCACCAGCCCTCCGCGCCCCCTATGCCCGGACCCGCCATCCTGCCACCGGAATCCGCGCGCGCTAGCCCGACACCCCGGATGGGTGAGTCCGGATGGCGTAGTCAGGAAACCGCGGCGAGGACCGCGTCGGTGATTTTCTGCCGCCACTGCGGGGAAACCGGTCCATTTCTCGGCGAAAGCGCGAACGAGTCCACCACCGCGCCGCCGAGGGTCGCGGCTTTGGCCCAGTGCACGTCGGCCTCGGCGCGACGCAGCGCGCTGGCCACGCGGAACAGCAGGCCGATGCGGTCCGCGGCACGCAATTCGAGCACGACGGCGTCCGGGCCGCTGGTCTCGTCGTCGAACCAGAGCACCTTCGGCGCGACCACGGGGGCCGACGCAGTGGAGTAGTCACGTTCCTTCTCCGCCAGCCGCTGGGTGAGCGGCAGCGTCCCGGCGACGGCGCGGGCGAACTGTTCTCGCAGCAGCGCAGGGTCCGGCAGCGAACCGAACTTGGGCGACGCCGTGAAGACGCCTGCGCCGTGCTCGTTCAGCAAGGCGGCGTGGACCTCCAGCGAGTTGAGCGCGAGCACTCCGGCGGCAGGCGCGAGCAGTTCGCGCTGCGCGGGGACCGCGAGATGCGCGGTGACGACCTTGCCCTGCGCTGTGATCCGCACCTGGCCGGTTCCGGTGCGCGCGGCCTCGGCGACCAGCTCGTCGTCGAACGGCTCCGGCGGGGTGAAAGCCTTGCCGTGCACGGTTTCCTCGCAGCCGCTGACGAGTTCGGCGAGGAGGCGGTCCTTCCAGTCGGTCCACACGCCGGGTCCGGTGGCCAGCGAATCGGCGCGGGTGAGCGCGTGCAGGAGTTCGAGCAGGATGACGTCGTTGTCCAGCGTCTTGACCACGCGCGACACGGTGGCGCGGTCACCGATGTCGCGGCGGGTCGCGGTGTGCGGCAGGAGGAGGTGGTGGCGGACCATCGCGGACACCGTGGCGACGTCGCTCGGCGGCAGGCCCAGCCGTTGCGCCACTTGGGCGGAGATCTTGGCGCCCAGCTCGGAATGGTCGACGTCGCGGCCTTTGCCGATGTCGTGCAGGAGCGCGCCGATCAACAGCAGGTCCGGCCGGGACACGGTGGTGGTCAGCTTCGCGGCTTCGACACACGCTTGTACAAGATGCCGGTCGACGGTCCATTGGTGCACCGGCGAGCGCGGCGGCAGGTCGCGCACGGCGCCCCACTCCGGGAAGAGCCGGGCCCACAGATCGGTGCGGTCCAGGGCTTCGACCGCGTCCACGAGACCCTCCCCTGCGCCGAGCAGTTCGACGAGGGCGTTGCGGGCGTCGTCCGGCCATGGCTCGCGCAGCTCGGGTGCGGACTCCGCGAGCGCGCGCAAAGTGCCGTGCGAGATGGGCTTTCGGGTGCGTGCGGACGCTGCTGCCACGCGCAGCAGTAACGCCGGGTCCTTCGCGGGGATCGCGTCGCGGGCGAGGGCGACTTCCTCGCCGTGCAGGACAACGCCTTCCGCGAGGGGGCGACGGACTGGACGCCGTCCGAAGCGGGGTGGGTCCACTGTGGACCTGAGCGTGACGTCTACGGCATGGGCGATGGTGCGTCCGGCGCCAGACAGCTTGCGGGCCAAGGAGAACCGGTCGGTCATGCCGAGCTCGGCCGCGACGGCGTCTGCTTCGGGGGCGCTGAGGATGTCTCGTTCCCGGCGCAGTTCTCGACGCAGCTCGGTGCGCACGTCCAGGAGAAGATGCTTGGCAGCCATCAGTTCTTCGCCCGGCCGCGCGGTGAGCTGTGCGGCGGCCAGCGCTTCCAGCACGGCGAAGTCGCGGAGACCGCCACGGCCGTGTTTGAGGTCCGGCTCGGCGGACTGCGCGATCTCACCGCTGCGCCGCCAGCGGGTATGGACGGATTCGGACAGCTCGCCGAGCCGTTTCCGCGCGGTGCGCCGCCACTGGTCACGGGCGGCGGAGGCGAGCCGTTCGGTGAGGCCGGGGTCGCCGGCGAGGTGCCGGGCGTCGAGGAGGCCGAGCGCGGTACGCAGGTCCTCGGACGCGACCTTCAGTGCCTCGCCGGGGGTACGAACGGAGTGGTCGAGGCCGACTTTCGCGTCCCACAACGGGTACCACAGCGCGTCGGCGATTTCGCCGATCCGGTTGTTCCCGTTGTGCACGAGGACCAGGTCGAGGTCGGAGAACGGCACCAGTTCGCGGCGGCCGAGGCCACCCACGGCGACCAGCGCGACACCGGGTTCCGCAGTGTCGACGCCGGCCGCCGCGGCCCCCTTCCCGAGCCAGAACTCGTAGAGATCGACCAGTGCTGCCCGCAATGCAGGTGCCCCGTGCCGCCCCTCGAGCAGGCGCGCCGTGGCCCGGGCAAGCTCTCCCCCGCCGGTCATCGGCTACAGCGCGTCCGTGCCGCGTTCACCGGTCCGCACGCGGATCACGGTCTCCACCGGCGTGACCCAGACCTTCCCGTCGCCGATCTTGCCGGTGTGCGCGGCCGTGGTGACCGCGTCGAGGACCTTGTCGACGACGGTGTCGTCCACGACGACCTCGATCTTCAGCTTGGCCACGAAATCCACCGAGTACTCGGCGCCGCGGTAGACCTCGGTGTGCCCCTTCTGCCTGCCGTACCCTTGGACCTCGCTCACCGTCATCCCGAGCACCCCCAGCTGTTCCAGCGCGGAGCGGACGTCATCGAGCGTGAACGGCTTGACGATCGCGGTGATCAGCTTCATGCCTTGGTCTCCTCGAGTTTCGTGACGGCGGGCTTGACCGGGAACGTCGCGGAGTGGCCGAGCCCGCCCATGCCGGTGAAGTCGTACGCGCTCTCCGCGTGCTGGCCCTCGTCGATCCCGCCGACCTCGTGCTCGGTGCTGACGCGGAACCCGCCTGCCTTCTTGATCGCGAAGCCGATGATCAGCGTCAGGATGAAGGAGTAGCCCAGCACCGCGAGCACAGCGACCACCTGGATGCCGAGCTGCTTGAAGCCGCCACCGTAGAACAGGCCGTCGGCGCCCGCGGCGTTCACGCTCTTGGTGCCGAAGAAGCCGATCAGCACGGTCCCGACGAGCCCGCCGACGAGGTGCACGCCGACGACGTCGAGGGAGTCGTCGAAGCCGAGCCGGTACTTCAGCGACACCGCGAGCGCACACAGCACCCCGGCGATCGCCCCGATGGCAATCGAACCGAGCGGGCTCACGAACCCGCAGGCCGGGGTGATCGCGACGAGCCCGGCGACCGCACCGGAAGCCGCGCCGAGAGTGGTCGGCTTGCCGAACTTGAGCTGCTCCACGATCAGCCACCCGAGGACGGCGGCCGCGGTGGCGACGGTGGTGTTGGTGAACGCGACCCCGGCGAGATCGTTCGCACCGAGGGCGGACCCGGCGTTGAAGCCGTACCAGCCGAACCACAGGAGCGAGGCGCCGAGCAGCACGAACGGGACGTTGTGCGGCCGTCCGGTGTCCTTGGGCCAGCCCTTGCGCTTGCCGAGCACGATGGCGAGCGCGAGCCCCGCGGCACCGGCGTTGATGTGCACCGCGGTACCACCCGCGAAGTCGAGCGCCTTGAGCTGGTTGGCAATCCAGCCGCCGGTCGCGTTCTCGCCGACGAAACCGTTGAACGAGAACACCCAGTGCGCCACCGGGAAGTACACGACGATCACCCAGATAGTGACGAACAGGGTCCAGCCCCAGAACTTCGCCCGGTCGGCGATCGCCCCGGAGATCAAGGCGGGCGTGATGATGGCGAACATCAGCTGGAACATGCAGAATGCCAAGAGCGGCAACGCATCCGGCCCAGGCCACGCCACCGGCGGCGGCCCCTGGCTGGCAAGCCCGACGAGCTTCCCGAAGGCATCGGACAACCCCGCGAAGTCGAGGTTGCCGACGAGCCCGCCGAACGCGTCGTCGCCGAATGACAGTGAGAACCCGAAGAGCACCCACAACACCCCGACGACAGCCAGCGCGATGAAGTTCATCATGAGCATGTTCAAGACGCTCTTCGCGCGGACCATGCCGCCGTAGAAGAACGCGAGTCCTGGAGTCATGAGCATGACCAGCGCGGCGCTGATCAGCACCCATGCGGTGTCTCCGGCGTTCAGCACAATCGTTCCTCCCGTGCCGTGGGCTACTGCGGAGGCAGTGTTGGCGGCTGGTGTTTCACCGGGCCGCGGTTCAGGTTTCCCCCACGTGAACTCCGGTGCGGTGCTTGTTACGGGAAGGTTTCCGGATAGGTGGGGTTGGGGTTGGGGTTGTTGCTGGGGTTGGGGTTGTTGCTGGGTTGTTGCTGGTTGCTCGGGACGGGCCGGGCGTCCGGGGCTTCGATTACCGGGCTTCAGTTGCCCTGCGTCTCGCTACCCTCGGCCTCGGTCGCCCCGGGCCTCGCTGCCCAAGGTCTCGGTCGCCCTGCATCTCGCCAACCAGGGTCTCGGTCGCCCGCCATCTCCCCAACCCGGGTCTCGGTCGCCCGGCACCTCGCCGCCCAGAGCCTCGGTCGCCCAGCACCACACCACCCGGAGTCCCCGCCGCCCAGCACGTTCGCTGTCCAGGTGTCTCGACCGTCCAGCACCTCGCCACCCGGAGCCTCGCTCTCCCAGCGTCCGTTGGCCCAGTCCCCCCCGGTCGCCCATGGTCCAGCTACCGGATGGCCACGACCGGCTGCCCCCAGCCCGATGCCCACACCCACAATCCCGTGCTCAGGTCCCTCAACCCGGGGATGCTCGGCGTCCGGCCCCATGGGATCCGACGTCCCGTCACCGAACGCCAACTACCCGACCTCCGCCCATACCCGGTTCCCGATCCCTCCCCCAGTCCGTGCCGGTCGCCCAGGCCGGATGTCCGGGGTCCGATGTCCGAACATGCACCGCCATGGTCGAATGTCGCCATGCCCGCACCCGCGCTGCCATCCCAGGTGGTCGCCGCATTGCGCTGCTCGGTGTGCGCCAGCCCGGTCCAGCTGACCGACCGCACCCTCCACTGCCCCCAGCGGCACACGTTCGACCTGGCCCGCCAGGGTTACGTCAACCTCCTCCACGCCCGGATCCCCGCCGGAACAGCCGACACGGCACCGATGGTCGAGGCGAGAGCGGCATTCCTGGCCTCAGGCGCGTACGCCCCCCTCGCCGACGCCATCGCCTCCGCCGCAGGACCGTGCTCAGGCCTGATCATCGACGCAGGCGCCGGCCCGGGCTACTACCTGGCGCACGTCCTGTCCAAGGCCCCGTCTGCCATTGGCCTGGCCCTCGACGTATCGGCGGTGGCACTACGCCGAGCCGCCCGCGCACACCCCCGCCTGGGCGCAGCAGTGTGGAACCTGTGGGAACCATGGCCGGTAGCGGACGGTGTCGCTTCGGTGGTGCTGGACGTCTTCTCCCCCCGAAACGCAGCGGAGTACCACCGAGTCCTCGCCCCGGGCGGCCGTTTGGTGGTGGCTTCCCCGTTGCCAGGACATCTGGCCGAGCTGGGAGACCTGGTACTGGCCGTAGACGCACGAAAAGACGAACGCCTGTCGACGACTCTGGGCTCACATTTCGTACGCGAGTCAACGAGGGAAATCGTCTCGACGGTGCCGTTCACAGCCACGCAAGTGCATGACGTAGTCGCCATGGGCCCCACCGGTTTCCACCTCGACCGAGACCACCGCCGTGAACGATTGGCAACCACTCCGGGAGGCCCAGTGACCCTCGCTGTTGCAGTAAGTGTCTGGCGTCGCAAGGATTTCTGACCCCATCGCGTTCGTCCACCCCGCTCGCGCGGATCGGGGTCACCCGACCCCACCATGGTTACGCTCCCGCCGTAACCACCACTCGCCCCCTGGCCAGCATGAATCCACTCGTACCGTGGAGCTGACCGAATCCCTTTGCCAGTAATGACTTTTCGACTCCGCACAGTTAACCCCGAACCCTCACGTGAGTGACGCGGACTCAACCAGTTCGAGTGATGCATACTCGAACACCCGTTCGATAAAGTGGCGATGTGACCACACCGACGCCCCTCCCGGCCTGGCAACTGTCAGACCGCGAATTGACCGAACAACTCCTTGCCAGTCAACGACAACAGAACACCGGCTACGCCTGGCAGCTGGAAGTCATCCGCGAAATGGAAGATCGCGGAGTGACCCCCGAGGGACACCCGTCCACCGCGGTATTCCTGGCGACGGCCGTGCACCTGACCCCGCGCGAGGCACGCACCCGCGTCGCCCAAGCTGTCGGCAATTTTTCGTTGACCCGCAAGGCTTTGACCGCGGGCGACCTGACCGCGCAACACGCAGCCGTGATCGCGGAGTGTCTCGCCTCGGCCCCGGATTGGCTCACGCCCGAGGACTACACCGTCGCCGAAGACACCCTCGTCACCCTGGCCACCCAAGCCGACGCCACCGTCGTCCGCCGCGCTGCCACCCGCCTACGCACCTACTGGGACCACGAAAGCACCCCACCCACCGACCACGCCGACACCTCCGCCAGACCATGGCGAGAATTCCGCTACCACTGGACCCGGGGCGGCCGGTTCCACTTCACCGGCAACCTCGACCCCGACACCGGCACCCTCCTCGAACAGTTACTCGTCCCCCTCGCCGCCCCCGACCCCGCCGACCCCTCCGGCACC
>NZ_JNYZ01000042.1 GCF_000717335.1 Amycolatopsis jejuensis | reverse complement strand
TTACAAGAACGTGAAGCCGGATTACGTCAAGGCGCTGTGGAACATTTTCAACTGGGCGGAGATCAGCAAGCGGTTCGACAACGCCGTCGCGGGCGGCAATGGCCTGCTGCTCGGCTGAGCTGTGCACATGTGGGGCCCGGCTCGAGCGGCCGGGCCCCCTGCTTTTTTCGCTTGACCTGGAGCGCACTGGAGGTGTGAGAGTGGAGCACATGGACGTCGACGCCTACCTCGCCCGCCTGGACCTGCCGGTCCCCGCCGCGGCCGACCTCGCCGCGCTGCGGTTGCTGCAGGAGCGGCACCTGCGGCACGTCCCGTTCGAGAACCTCAGCGTGCATCTGGGTGAACCCATCGACCTCACCGAGGACGCCCTCTTCGACAAAATCGTGCGCCGCCGCCGCGGCGGATTCTGCTACGAGCTGAACGGACTGTTCGCAAGCCTGCTGGTCGAATTGGGCTTCGACGCGACCCTGCACGCCGCACAAGTCTTCGGCCCCGACTGCACCCCCGGCCCACCCCTGGACCACGCCGCGATCCTCGTCCGCCTCGACGACGACGAATGGCTGGTGGACGTCGGCTTCGGCAGATTCGCCCGCCACCCACTGGCCCTGTCGGCCGTAGAACCCCAACGCGACCCCGACGGCGAGTACCTCCTGCTGGACGCCCCATACGGCGACGTGGACGTCCTCCGCGACGGCAAACCGGAGTACCGCCTGGAACGCCGACCACGGCTGCTGACGGATTTCGCCCCGATGGCGTGGTGGCAGTCGACGTCCCCGCAGTCGCACTTCACGCAGAGCCTGACGTGCTCCCGCCCCACCGCACAGGGCCGGGTGACCCTGTCGGGACACCGCCTGATCGAAACGGTGGACGGAGTACGCCACGAGGTGGACCTCCCGACGGACGCGGCTGTGCGGCTGGCGTACCGGGTGTATTTCGGCATCCGGCTCACTCGCCTGCCGGTCGTACCGGGTACACACCCACTGACCCGGAATCCGACACTGAACCCTTCCTGACGCCGGGCTTTCCGTCTGGCCACTCCTGCTGCCTGGTGAGCTGGACTTGTTCCCGGCCCGGTGCGGCGGTCACGGCCTGATCCAACCCATCACCGTTCACGGCCCACCTCCCGGGCTGTCTTGCCCAACCCGCGACAACCCCCGACCATGAACGAAGCCCCGCATCCCGGGGTTCCCAGGTTGCGGGGCTTCGTCCGTTCCCGAACTGACTGCCGCTCCCACCACGAAGCGGACATGTATGAGGTTAGCCTAACCTCATGAACCCCCGCAACCCCGATCCCGCGGAGACTCCCGTCTCACTCACCCGAGTGACAACTTCCGCCGGGCCCCGACACCCGGCGGGCAAGCCCAGCACGCCTCTCCGCAGGAGGCCTCTCAGTAGCACGCGGGATTCACCCCGGCAGCCAGCGCGCCCCTTCCGCAGCTGGCCTCTCAGCGGCATGCGTGATCTACCCGGCAGCCAGCACGCCCCCTCACGAGCGCCCGTGATTCGCCCGGCAGCCCACCCTCACCAGCACCCCGTGAACCACCAGGCAGCCAGCACCCCTCACCAGCACCCGTGAACTACCCGACGGCCAGCACCCTCACCAGCACCCGTGAACCCACCAGGCAGCCCACCCTCACCAGAACGCGTAACCATCCAGCAGCCAGCGCCCCTCACCAGAAACGCGTGAACCACCCGACGGCCAGCACACCCCTCGCAACCCCGGCAGCCAGCACCTCACCAGAAGCGCGTGAACCGCCCGGCAGCCAGCCAGCGCCCCTCACCAGAAACGCGTGAACCACCCGGCAACCCAACCCCGTCAGCCCAAACCCGGCACCTCAGCCGCCCAACCACGAAAACCGCAGTTCAAACCCGTTCCCGAGGCAAAATCCGCAGCCCATTCCCCAACCGTCGAGGCAGCCGCACCCCGCCCCGGCGGATCAGCACCACCGCGCACACCACCGCCGCCACCGCTGAGACCGCGCCCCCGATGTAGAACGGCGATCGGCCGCCGAACGCGTCGGCCATCCAGCCGGTCATCGGCCCGCCGATGGGGTTCCCGCCGATCAGCACGAGCACGTAAATCCCCATCACGCGGCCGCGCATCTCCGGCGACACCGACGTCTGCACCAGCGCGTTCGCTGTGTTCAGGAAGGTGATCGTCGCGAAGCCGAGCGGGATCAGGCCGATGCCGAACGCCAGGTACGTCGGCATGAACGCCGTCGCGAACTCGAATACCCCGAGCAGCGCGGCGGACACCAGCATCAGCCGCACCCGCGGACGGCTCTTCGCCCCACGCCGCGCGGAAGCCAGCGCGCCGGTGAAGGTGCCGACCGCGACGAGCGTCGACAGCAGACCGTAACCGTCCGCCTGGGTGTGGAACACGTTCGCGGCCACGATCGGGAGCGAAGTGAAGTAAGTGATACCGAACGTGCTGACAAAGAACATCAACACCATCACGGTCACGAGGTCCGGCCGCCCGCGGACGTACCGCAGCCCCTCCACGAGCTGCCCCTTCGCGCGCGGGATCGCCGGGCCGCGGAACAGCTTCGCCGGGTTCATCAGCGCGAGCCCGCTGATCACCGCGATCGTGCTCACCGCGTTCGCGATGAACAGCCACCCGGTACCGACCCAGGTGATCGCGAACCCCGCGATGGCCGGGCCGACGATGCGCGCCATGTTGAAGATCGACGAGTTCAGCGCGACCGCATTCGTGATCTGGTCGCGGCCCACCATCTCGGCCACGAACGACTGGCGCGTCGGCACCTCGATCGACGACGTGATCCCGAGCATCACGCAGAGCAAGTACACGTGCCACAGCTGGGCGACCCCGGTCAGGTCGAGCACGCCGAGCACTACTGCCTGCACGCAGTTCACCGACTGGATGATCATCAGCAGCCGCCGCTTGTCCACGCGGTCCGCAAGAACGCCGGCCCACAGCGACAGCAGCAACGTTGGCGTGAACTGGAGCGCGACGGCGATGCCGAGCGCCACCGGGTTGTTGCCGGAAAGCGTGAACACCAGCCAGTCCTGGGCGATGCGCTGCATCCAGGTACCGATGTTCGAGATGACCTGGCCGCTGAAGAACAGCCGGTAGTTGCGGACCCGCAGCGACGCGAACATCGTGCGGCGTGGTTTTGGTGTGTCGGCAGCAGGGGCGGAACCGGGCGGCGGTGCCGTGTCCCGGGTAGCAGCGGATTGGGCCGGACATCCTGTTTCGCTACCCGTGGTGGTCACCTGTGCTAGTTCCCCGCCATCCTGTCGATGATCTCGGCGGCGCGGGAGAGTACTTCGAGCTCTTCCTCGCCGAGTTCGGCCAGTTGCCGGTCCAGCCACGCCTCCCGCACCGAGATGGCCTTGCGCACGTAGGCAAGCCCGTCGTCCGACAGCTCGACGATGGCCTGCCGACCATCGGTCGGATGCGGCCTGCGATCGACGAAACCCATCTCCTCGAGCGCGGCGATCACCCTCGTCATCGAGGGCGGCTGGACGCCTTCCTTCGCGGCCAGCTGACCCGGGGTCAGCGGACCGCATTTGTGCAGGGTGGACATCGCCGCGATCTGCGTGAGCGACACGTCGTCACCCACCCGCTGCGCCCGGAGCCTGCGGTTGAGCCGCACCACCGCGAGCCGCAACCGGCTCGCGAGAGAGCGCTCGGCCGAGTCCCCGGACATATAGTTAGCATACCTCACGACCGGTTGTCCCTGCTTGTGACGTCAGCCGAGCGCCGACTGGATGGGTCCCACGGCGAAGTACGCGACGAACGCCGCCGCGATCACCCACATGAGCGGGTTTACCTGCCGGGCTTTGCCGGTGACCGCGCGGATCACCACATAACTCACGAAACCGGCGCCGATGCCGTTCGCGATCGAGTAGGTGAACGGCATGACCACGATCGTGAGGAAGGCGGGTAGCGCGATCGAGAAATCGGTGAAGTCGATGTCGCGGACCTGCACCATCATCAGCGCGCCGACCACCACCAGCGCAGGCGCGGCGGCCTCGACCGGCACCACTTGGTACAGCGGCGTCAGGAACATCGCGGCGAGGAACAGCAAACCGGTCACCACGTTCGCCAGCCCGGTCCGCGCGCCCTCGGCGATCCCGGACGCGGACTCCACGAACACCGTGTTCGAACTGGCCGACCCGAACCCGCCGGCCGCCCCCGCCAGGCCCTCGACGAACAGCGCCTTGCCGACGTTCGGCAGCTGCCCGTCCTTGCTCACCAGCCCGGCTTCCTTGCCCAGACCCGTCATCGTGCCCATGGCGTCGAAGAAATCGGCCAGTACCAGGGTGAACACGAGCAACACCACGGTGATGATCGGCAGCCGCGTCCAGGCGCCGAAGGACACGTCGCCGACCAGTGACAGGTCCGGCAGGCCGACGACCTGGTCCGGCAGCGCCGGGTAACCGAGGTTCCAGCCCTTCGGATCGGTGCCGCCGGACGGTCCCGCCTTCACGATCGCCTCGACCACGATCGCGAGCACGGTCGAGCCCAGCACACCGATCAGGATGGCGCCCTTCACGCGTTTGGCCACGAGAATCGCCGTGAGCAGCAGGCCGACGACGAATACCGCGGTCGGCCAGGACGCAATGGACCCGTTGATGCCGAGGCCGACCGGCACTGTCGTGTGCGCGGCGTCCGGCAGGCGTCGCACGAACCCGGCGTCGACCAGTCCGATCAGGCAGATGAAGAGCCCGATGCCGACCGCGATCGCCGACTTCAGCGCGGCAGGCACGGCGCGGAACACCGCCGTGCGGAAGCCGGTGAGCACGAGCAGGACGATGATCACGCCCTCGATCACGACCAGTCCCATGGCTTCCGGCCAGGTCATCTGGGGCGCAATGGTGACCGCCAGCAGGCTGTTGATGCCGAGCCCGGTGGCGATGCCGAACGGGTAGTTCGCGACGAGGCCCATGAGGATCGTCAGCACGCCCGCGACCAGCGCGGTGACGGCCGCGACCTGCGGTACCGGGAGGATGTGGCCGAGCGCGTCCTTGTGCGCGGCGGGGGTATCGGCGGCGAAACTGCCGATGATGAGCGGGTTGAGCACGACGATGTAAGCCATGGTCACGAACGTCACGACGCCGCCGCGGATCTCCCGCCCGGTGTTCGACCCGCGTTCGCTGATCCGGAAGAAGCGGTCCAGCGTTGACCCGCGCCGCTGCGTCATTGCCCCACCTGTCTCATTGCTACCCGTGTCTTATTGCCCGCGTGTCTTGTTGCCCGCGTGTCTCGTTGCCTGCCGGGGTAGGCTCGGTCCCGTGGACGAACCGGACGTTACGGCCTCCCTGCAGCGCACGCCGGATCTGCCGAAACGGCTCACCGACCTGACGCCGGTGGTGATCGTAGGTACCTCGCTGTGGACGGTCGCACTGGTGGTGCTCTTCTTCGTCGCCGAAGGCGTGTGGGTGCAGACCGCGCTCGCCGGTATTGCGCTGGGGTTCATCGGGTTCGGGATCATCTTCTGGCAACGCACGGCGGCCCGGCGCGGCTCGAAGTCCGCGCAACGGCTCTGACGGTCAGTTCACGCGCTCGACGCGGGTCTTCCAGCCGGTCGGTTCAGCGTCAGTTCCAGCAGGCGCGGGTCTTCCAGCGGTCAGTTCAGCAGGGTGCGCGGTGCGGGGTCTTCCAGCAGCGCGGTGATGCGGTAGCGCTCGGCCCAATGGTCGCTCGCCCAGGCGAAGGCGCGCGCGAGGCCCTCCGATGTGTCCGCAGCGTGGAGGCGATCGTCGGACCACCACGGCACTTCGCACGCCTTTCCGTCCACCGTCACGGTGAGCGGATCGTGCAGCAGCACGCCACCGTCGGGCAGCGCGATGCCGAGCTGGTCGGCGGCGAGGGCAAGCGCGGGCAGGTCGGTCCAGACCACATACTCCCCGGTGCTGTCGACGTGCACGGACAGGCTGCTCGCCAAGGGAACGTCGAGCAGCTCCGCCAGCCGCTCCGGTTCTTCCGGCGCCACAACGATTTTCGCCGGTTCGAGGGCCGCGGCGAACCACGGGACATCGAGGACGACAGCGTCGGCGGCGACGGTTCCATCGGCTGCCCGGACCCGCGCGGGCGCGTCGAGGTCGTCGACGTCCACCGGCGCGGCCACCAGCGCGACGTGCGCGCGGGCGACCAGTCCGGGCGTCGGGGTCCGGGCCGGATCGCCGAGGCGGTCGAGCAGATCGGCCACGTCGTCGGCGGTGTCGAGGTCCAGCCCAGCGCGGACACCGGCCGCGCGGAGCAGGTCTTCGGGAAGATCTTCAGGGACCGGGTCGTACAGCCCAGCCAGGTCCTTCGCCTTCGGCAGCCGCCAGCTGCCCGACGGTTCGCCCGCCAGCAGCGCGTACCGCTTGAGCCACCATCCGGCGTGACCATCCGGAATGGACAGTGCGTGCCAGGTTTCCGGTTGCGCCGCAAGGAGTTTCAACGCGGCAGGCCAGGATTCATCAGCTACCAGGTCCAGGTCACGAATGGCGACGACCGTCGTGGGCGGCTTCTCGAACGAGTCCCACCACAGGTCTTCGTCGGGAAGACAGTGGTCAGGCTCGTGCGGTTCCTCGTCGCGGACCACGGCGAACGTGTCGAGCACCCCCGCGGCGACGAGGGTCTCAGTGGGCCAGTCCTCGGCGAATTCCTCGTCCAGCACGGAAAGCGCGCCATCGGTTTCGAAGACTTCGGGGTCGATGATGTCGAGCAGAGGGGATGTCGGGAGCACGAGCTCGTCCGCGCGTCGCCAGCCTTCCTCCGCAGGCAGCGCTAGCGCGCCAATCCATTCCGGCGCTTGGTCACCACAGTCGGCGACCAGGCGGAGCACCGCCCCGGCGAGCGTCATACCGTCCAAACCGGACTGGACGTCGGTCACGCTGTGCTCCACCGCGTACTGCAGCTGTTCGGCTTCAAGCAACTGCCGCGCGTCAGCGTGCTTGGCGCCCAACCGTTCCAGCAATTCGTGCGCCGCCGCCGGGTGCACCAGTCGTAGCCCTGGAACGTCCACATCGGACAGCAGCTCTCTCAGCTCACTGCTTCCGTCGACGAGCAACGCACCCCTCGCACCCGGCAACGTCCGCCCGTCGGACAGCGGAACCGGCAACCCCTCCAGCTGCGCCGTCGTCACCGCATGACTCTCGACCGCGACCGCCAGGGTCGCATACAACCGTTGCCACCACTGGGGTTCCCGCTCGACACCGGTGAGGGTTTCGAGGATGTCCGCCATGGTGAGCACCTGCACCGAAACCGGCTTCAGCTGTCGTGCCGCTGCGGGTGTCGCCTGAACCAGCCCGGGGAAGACGTCGACGAGCAGTTCCGCCAGCCCGTCGATCTCGAGTACCCGCGCTTGCCTCCCGCTGGTCTCCCCGCCATCCACTGTGGACAGCCAAGTTTCCTCGGCGAGAGCTTGGTAAATCATTTCCTTAAGCTCGGAGTCCACAGTAGACTTGGGAAACCCCGCCAGCGGAACGAGTTCGAACCGATACTCCGGCGCCAGCGCCCGCACCAGTCCGACGTACTCACCCGCCGCCTTCTCCAGCGCTTTGGTCAGATCGGCCCCGGGCAGCACCCTCCGCCGCGACGGCTCCAACGGCACCGCCGCAATCAGCCGCGCCGGAAGGGAAAGCGCTTCGTCAGTGGGTGTCGGCGCATGGAGAACGTCACTCTCCAACGGCTCAGGCACCCCGTCCGCGTCGACCGGCACCGCCCAGGACCCGTACGTAATCCATCGCTGTTCTTTTTGCGGGCCACTGATCTTGACGATCTGTTCACCACTGCGAGTCCACTTGCGACCGTCCACCTCGACCTCGGCCAGCCATGGCAACGCCAGCAAGAGGTCCCCGACCTCGTCAGCCAGCCGCTCGAGCACCCCCACCCCGGATTCCTTGAGCGGCAACCGAACCTCAGTATCGAACCCAGCAGGCGGCTGTTCTGTGACCGGAAACGGAAGCCGCAACACGGGAACGTCCCCGCTTCGCCCGGATTCCTCCCTCGTACGCTGCGCCGAAAACGCGACACTCCCGGTCGTGGAGACGATCCGCGGCTCGTCGGTGATGGTCAGCACAGCCGCAAACCCGACCCCAAACCGCCCGACGGTCCCCTCTTTCCCGGACGCCCGCAACGAAGCAAGCGATTCGACCCCGCGCGCGTCCAGGGGTGCGCCGGTGTTCGCAAACCGCAACTCACCGTCCACAATAGACACCCGGACCCGCCCCGGCTGCTGTGCCAGCTGCGCCGCATCAGCCGCATTCTGCGCCAACTCGACAAACACCCGATCCCGATACGCGCCGACGCGCAAATCGCCCTCGGAGTTGGTGTCCTCGATGAACCGGGTAGGAGAATCAAGCCAGGAAGCAAGCACGGACGCCCGCAACCGCGCCGTCCCGAACGGATCGGGAACCGCAGAAACGTCACTCACCGAACGACGCCACTCCCGCCGCCCCACCCAGGCTGAGCATCCCCAGCCGGGTCGGTGCTTTCGACAGGAGAATCCTCCTGCGCCTGGGTTGGCGAGTCGTTTCGCGGAGCTGCCTGCGCGTGGGTTTGCGGATCGGATTGCGGTTGGGTTCGCGGAGCTGCCTGCGGTTGGGCTTGCGGCTCGGGTTGCGCAGCCGCTTGCAGGTCGGATTGCGGGGCAGTCTGTGGGTCAAGGTCGGGTTGGGGCTGAGCTTGCGGCTGGGCTTGCGCGGCTGTTTGCCCCTCATCCAGCTGCACGCCAGCCTGCACCCCACCCGATTCGACCCCGGTCCGCACCTCAGCCGACTCATCCAGCGACTGCGAAGCGCCCTCTCCACCAGCGGCAGCCTGGTCGACCGGCCCCGCTCCGGAAGCCGCAACTCCAGCACCACTCTCCGCGTCGACCTGCTCCGCCACGTCACCCGCGGGCGCCGCTTCCGCAGCATCCACGACATCAGCCACGTCAGCAGCGTCCGCCGCCTCAGCCACGTCCGCCTCGACAGCAACGGGCGTCACGTCATCCACTCGCGCCGCACCAGCCACCTCCGGCGCTTCCGCCACGTCAGCGCCCACCGCCGCATCAGTCACCTCCGGCGCTTCAAACACATCAGTCGGCTCCGCGAGGTCACCCACCGATGCCACGTCAGCACCCGCCGTCGCATCGGCCACCTGCGTCGCATCACTGCCGACTGGCTCACCGTCACCATTGCGCGGACCATCACCCACCGGTGCCGCATCAGCAGCCCCCGCCACGTCAGCACCCATTGCCACGTCAGCACCCGTTGCCACGTCAGCACCCATTGCCACAGCAGCAACCGGCGTCACGCTGCCGATCTCGCCACCCAGCGGGCGGTCACCCACCAGTGCATCCTCAGCAACCGGCGCCGCAGCAGCCTCGACATCCCCGGGCGGCTCCGGAGCATCAGCAGGATCGGTCACCCCGCCCGCCGCGGAAGCAGCAACCCCGGTAACCCCACCGTGCTCGGCAACCCCGGCAACCCCGGCAACCCCGGTAACCCCACCGCGCTCGCCAACCCCGGCAACCCCACCGTGCCCGGCAACCCCGGCAACCCCACCGAGCCCGCCAGCCTCGCCAAGCTCAGCCGTCGTTTCCCCCACCGCGACTTCCGCGGCGGCTTCCGCCTCCACCGCCGTCGCGGTCGCCGTTTCCTCCGCCGCCGCCTCGGCCGCGTCTTCCACCAAACCCAGATCCGCCACCCCCGCCACAGGAGCCACCGGAGCCACTCCAGCCACCGGAGCCCGAGAAACCCCACCGGCCAACGGCACGAAGTCGATCAGCGAATCGTCGTACACCAGTTCCGCCACCGGGACCGACGACGTCACCTCGACGCGGACCTCCGAATGCGCCCCGCAGCCGTACTCGACGTTGACGACGTGGCCGTCTGCCGGGGCGATGTCGTTCGTGCACGCGCCGAACGCGCCGCGCAGTGAGCCGGCGAGCGGGATGAAGAAACCGCAGGTCCCGCAGGTTGCCGGGGCGCTTCGGGCCATGTCCGAGCGTGGGCCGAACTCGCCGCCGTGCCAGCGGGTCGCTGCGTCGGTGCGGCCGTAGCGCGACAGCACCTGCGCCCGGCCCAGACCTGCCTCGTGCGCGACTTCCTCGACTGCCGGGTCATCCGATTGGAGGTACGCGGGCGTGAGCCGCGGGTCGTCCTTGTCCGCCGGGAAGAGGTCTCCGACACCGAGATCACCTGCCCGGACCCGCTTCTCCCACGGCACCCACACCGGCGCCACCAGCGCTTCCGGGCCTGGCTGCAGCGCCAGCTCACTCACCGTGACCGGTTCGTCCGGACCCGCCACCGCGACCGTGACCGACCAGCGCCACCCGCGATATCCGGGTACCGCGGCCTCGAACAGGTGACTCGCCGACACGGCGTCCTCGCGCTCCACGCCGACGTGCTCGCCGACCTGTTCGGCCGGCGCATCCGCCAGCACGGCCTCCCGCGCGGCGTCCACGGCGTCCGCGAGCTTCCGGTGGAGAGAGCCGTCGTCCAGGGTCAACAGCAGCGTCATGTCCCCAATTGTGCCGCACGCATCCGCGCCGCCCGTGCCAGGCTGTTCCTCGTGCGAACCCTGATCATCTGGCCGCTGCTGACCGCCGCCCTGCTCGGCGGCTGCGCAGCAACACCAGCAGGTACCCCGGCAGCGACACCACCCGGGTCCGAACAGCTCACCGTCCAGGTGATCGAGGAGCTACCGCACGATGCATCCGCCTTCACCGAAGGGCTCGAATACTCCGGCACGACGCTGTACGAGAGCCGCGGCCTCGAAGGACAGTCGGCGATCACCGCAGGTCCGCCGGAGCGGCGAGTGGCGGTCCCGGCGCCGCTCTTCGCCGAAGGCATCACCGTGCTCGGGCCCAAGTTGTGGCAGCTGACCTGGCGCGACGGCGTCGCCATCGAACGCGACTCCACCACGCTGCACGAGCTGCGCCGAGTCCGCTACGACGGCGAGGGCTGGGGTTTGTGCCACCAACCCAGCGGACGGCTCGTGATGAGCAATGGGTCATCCAAGCTCACTTTCCGTAACTCGCAAACGTTTGCGGAGACAGGTTCCGTCGACGTCGGCGTGGATCAGCTGAATGAGCTGGAGTGCGTCGGTGACACGGTGTACGCGAACGTGTGGCAGACCGGCACCATCCTGCGCATCGACGCGAACACCGGAAACGTCACCGCCCGCATCGACGCGAGCCGCCTCCGCACCCCGGTCCGCCCCGGCGAAGACGTGCTCAACGGCATCGCCGCGATCCCCGGTACGGACGAGTTCCTGCTGACCGGAAAGCTGTGGCCGTCGTCGTTCCGCGTGAAGTTCGTCCCCGAAAATCAGAGAACCGGCACGTGAGCGGGCGGGACGTGACCCGCATGAGGCAGGATTGAACCGTGGCACTCTTCGGTTCGCGGTCCGACTCCGACAACCCCCTCGGCGGGCAGTCGGGCAAAGGCCGTGGGCGGAAGAAGCGCCGCTGGACTCCCGAGCCGAGTGCCGCGCAGGCCCGGCCATGGCGCGACGCGACCCGGATGGACCACGCCGTCGACCAGCACACCCGCCAGGTGCCGCCGGAGTACGCGGCCGAACCTCCCCGTGCGCGTCCTGAGAACGTCCCGCCGGAGCCGCCCCGCGCGCGTCCCGAACGCATCCCACCCGAGCCGCCTCGGGCCCGGCCCGAACACTCCGCCGAGCCACGGCGCGCTCCAGAACCACCCCGGGCGCGGCCGGAGAACATCCCGCCGGAGCCGCCCCGCGGACACCCCCAGCCGCGAAGCCCCTTCTACGACAACGCGCCCCCGTACCAGGCGAACGCCGACGAAGCGCCGACCGGAGCCGTCCCGATGGGGCACCGTCCGCCGCCTCCGCGGGGCGCCCGTCCGTACCCGCCGCGCGAGCACCGCACCGAGCCGGTGCATCCGCGGCCATACGACGACCGTTCCGGCAGCGCGGGTTACGAGCACTACGACACCGGCGGCTACGCGGGTGAGCCGCGGGTCGACGGCGAGCAGGACGAGGCGCTGCACACCACCGCCGTGCCCGGCGCCGGGTCGATCCCGAAGCTGCCGAAGAAACTCACGGTCACGCGGGTCGCCGCGTTGCGCAGCCGTCAGCTGAGCGGGCAGGCGATCGGCGCATTCCAGCGCGCCACGAAGGCCGACGGCGCGGACAAGTCCGGTCTCACCTCGCTGATGTACGCGGTGATGCTCAACTACGCCAGCGACGCCGCGATGGCGATCGCACTGGCCAACACCCTGTTCTTCGCCGCCACGAGCGGGGAGAGCAAGGGCAAAGTCGCGCTGTACCTGCTGATCACGATCGCGCCGTTCGCGCTCGTCGCGCCGGTGATCGGCCCGGCGCTGGACCGGATCCAGCGTGGCCGGCGGCTCGCGATGTGCGTGGCGTCGGTCGGCCAGGGCCTGATGGCCGTGGTGATGGCGTTGCACTTCGACGACTGGCTGCTGTACCCGGCGGCGCTCGGCATGATGGTGCTGTCGAAGTCGTTCACGGTGCTGAAGGCAGCCGTCACCCCGCGGGTGGTGCCGCCGGAGATCACGCTGTCGAAGACGAACGCGCGGATCACCGTGTTCGGCCTCGTCTCGGCCGGGGTGTTCGGTGCGCTCGCGAGCGGCGTGAACAGCCTGACCGGGTCGGCGGGTGCGTTGTGGTTCACCGCTGCGATCTGCGTTGCGGCGGCAGTGCAGTCGATGCGGATTCCGTCGTGGGTCGAGGTGACCGAGGGCGAAGTTCCGACGTCCCTGTCCGCCCACCCGGAGGCGAAACAGAAGCGGCGTCGGCAGCCGATGGGACGGCACATCGTGGTTGCCTTGTGGGGCAACGGTTCCGTACGGGTGCTCACCGGTTTCCTGATGATGTTCGCGGCCTTCGCGGTGAAGGCGCAGACCGAAGGATCCGGCCACAGTCCGTTCACTCAGTTGCTGCTGCTCGGCGTGATCGGCGCGGCGGCCGGGGCAGGCGGGTTCGTCGGGAACGCACTCGGTTCACGGCTGCATTTCGGGTCGCCGGACCAGGTGGTCGTGGCGTGCGTGGCGGCCTGTGTCGTCACGACGCTGGTCGCGACGTTGCTGCCGGGCCTCGCGACCGCCGCGATCGTCGGCCTGGTCGGTGCGACAGCGAGTGCGTTGGCGAAGATCAGCCTCGACGCGGTGATCCAGGAGGATCTGCCGGAACGGTCGCGGGCGTCGGCGTTCGGGCGTTCGGAGACGGTGCTGCAGATGTCGTGGTGCTTCGGCGGTGCGGTCGGACTGCTGCTGCCGCCGACGTACTGGATCGGGTTCCTGGTGGTCACGGTGCTGCTGGCGATCGGGCTGGCGCAGACGTACCTGGTCCGCCGCGGCGGTTCGCTCGTCCCTGGCCTCGGCGGCGACCGCCCGCTCCGCCCGGAGCCGACCGGCAGCTTCCCCGCCCAGGGTGCGGACCGGGGCCGCCGGTAACCTCGGGCCATGCGACGTTCCCGGGTGGTGGCCGTGCTCGCGGCCGGTGGTTTCGCCGTGGCCGGCTGCTCCGCGCCGGGCCCGGCGGAGGTGACGTTCTACGGCGACGGGCACACGATCAGCGTCTCCCCCATCACGAACTGCGACATCAAGACGGGCATCTGCTCGGCCGACCCGCGCGCGGCAGGCAAGCTCAAGATGCGCCCGGGACGGTCGGTGCAGATCTCGGTGCCGAAGGCGATCGCGGAAACACCGTGGAAGGTCACCGTGCAGTACGTGAACGGCAAGGGAGAACCCCAGCCGCTCAAGGAGGAGATCATCACCTCCGGCGACCGCTACGCGTTCACGGCGACCCCGCCCGCGAAGGACGACCAGATCGTGGTCGTCGAAATCGCCCAGGCGTCGGTGATCAGCCGCACCGGCGACCCGAACGACGCAGAACCCGTCACGACCGCACTGTGGTCGTTGCAGGTACAGCCTGCTTGACAGGTCTGTCTGGGGTCACTCGGTTACGCGGCTCGTCGGCGTTCTCCCCGTTTTGCCCCCCGGATCACGGGTCGAGGTCACGGGCGACCGCCCGCATGATCTCCGCGATCTGCTTGGTGTGCTTGCGATCCGGGTAGCGATTGCGGCGCAGGTCCGGCTGGACCTTGAGCTCCAGCAGCTTGATCATGTCCTCGATGAGGCCGTGCAGCTCCTCCGCCGGCCGACGGCGCGCTTCGGCAACCGACGGCGGCGGGTCCAGCAGCCGGACGGAGAGCGCCTGCGGCCCGCGCCGCCCGTCGGCGACGCCGAATTCGAGGCGCTGCCCGGCTTTGAGCCCCTCGACGCCCTGCGGCAGCGCGGCCTTGCGGATGTAGACGTCGGCGCCGCCGTCCTGAGTGACGAAGCCGAACCCCTTCTCCGCGTCGTACCACTTGACCTTGCCGGTCGGCACTTCCCTCACCAGTCCTTCTGCTGTGCAGGTCACGACGAACGCGCCCCGGGCGAACCCGAGGCGCGCGTCCGTCAAGCGTATCTCGCCACAGCCGCTGGGGAGAAGCGGATACTGCCGTTACGCTCGGCGCCATGGAAAACGCAGCGAAGCAGACCGGCAAACCGATCCTCATGCGGATCGGCATCGGCCTGTTCGCCATCGGCATGCTCGCGGTGGCGGCGGTGTTCGTGATGTTCGCCGCCGGCCTGGAGAACCTGCCGGTGTGGCTCAGCGCGGCCGCCGGAGTGATCACGCCGCTGGGCCTGCTGCTCGGCCTGATCGCCCTGATCCAGGAAGCCCGAGCCGGGAAACACGGCTGACCTGCGCTTTGTGCCGGGTGGAAGCCGTTCTGGATGGGTGGACGCCTTTCTGGATGGGTGGACGCCTTTCCGGATGGGTGAACGCCACCCGGAAAGGTGGGCGCCACCGCGAATAGGTGGACGCCACCCGGAAAGGGTGGGCCACCTCGGGTAGGTGGACGCCACCCCGGACGGGACTGCACCGGATCGGCCTGCGGAAGTAGTTCCGGCTCGGCCCGGGCTGGCCCAGCCCGCCAGCTCAGGCCCGGCACACCCTGCTCCGGTCGACCTGGCCCCAGCTCACCCAGACCGGCCCGGTCGACACCAGCCGAGCCCAACTTCAGCCCAGTGCTGGCCCGCCCTGCCGGGTTGGTTTGGCCCAACGCACTCGACCCAGCCTCCGGCCGCGCCGAACTGGCCAGCCCAACCCCGGCCAGGCCCGACACCCGCCGAACCGACCCCAGCCAGGCCCGCACCAGGCGAACCGGCCCCAGCCAGGCCCGCCCAGCATCGGCCGGACTGACCCCAGCCAGGCCCGCCCAGCATCGGCCGAGCTGACTCCGGCCAGGCCCGCACCAGGCGAACTGGCCCAGGCCAGGCCCGCCCGACACCCGCAGAACCCACCCCAGCCAGACCCGCCCGACACCAGCCAAGCTGACTCCGGCGAAGGCCGCCCGACACCAGCCGATGCTGACCCGGCCAGGCCCGCCCCAGCCGTCCCGAAATGGTCAGCTCTCAACCACCCGCCCCAGTCACACCGCCGTCCCCACGAAGGTCGTCGCGAACCACTCCGGGAACTCCGCCAGGGAGTCGAACACCACGTCCGCCCCTGCGGTGCTCAGCTCCTCCCGTGAACAAGGTCCCGTGGCCACGCCCACCGACAGCGCGCCTGCCGCGCGGGCGCCCTCGACGTCGCCAAGGTGGTCGCCCACATACGCGCGCGCGTCGTGGGCCAGCAGGGCTTCCGCCTTTTGTGTGGACCACAGTTCGCCAACCAGGTCGTCGACCTCCAGGCCCAGTGCGTCGACGTGCAGTTGCGCGTTCGGTGCGTACTTTCCCGTGACCACCAGCGTTCGCCCGCCTGCCGCGCGGACCGCGCGCAATGCCTCCGCCGCGCCCGGCAGCGCGACCGTGCTCGGCACGACCAGTTCCGGGTACAGCTCCCGGAACCGTCCGATCAGACCCGGGATCCGCTCCTCCGGCGCCTCGAACCCACGTAACGCCTGGTCGAGCGGCGGCCCCAGGTTCGCCGCGAACGCCTCTCCGTCGAACGCCAGTCCGGACTCCTTTCCCAGTGCGTTCATTGCCGCGACCATGCCCGGCCGCGGGTCGATCAGTGTCATGTCGAGGTCGAATCCCACAGTGATGCCCACGTCCCACACGGTAACCGTCCCCACCGACAATTCCCGGCACCGCTGTACAGCAGAACCCGTCAGGTAAAGGTTCTTGACACAGATTGATCCTGTGTCAAGCTGGCACTGTGACCAGCTTCACCGAGCGAACCAAGGCAACGCTCCGCGAGACGCTGCTCGACGCGGCCGCGGACCTGCTCCCTGACCGCGGCCGCCAGGGCCTGCGAATGGCTGACGTCGCCGCGCGCGCCGGGGTCAGCAGGCAAACCGTTTACAACGAGTTCGGCAGCAAGGCGGCGCTCACGCAGGCCGTCGCACTGCGTACGGCGGCGGTGTTCCTCGACGGCATCCGCTGCCGCTTCGAAGACGCCGAAAGCCTGCTCACGGGCATCCACGGCGCGGTCGTCTACACGATCGAGCACGCCCGCGAGAACCGGCTGATCGCGGCGGCGCTCGGCACCGAAGCCGGCGAGGACCTGCTTCCCCTGCTGACGTCGCGGGGCGAGCCGATCCTCACCGCGGCCGCCGACCTCGCCGCGCAGCAGTACCTCGCGCTCGAGCCGCGGCTCACCCCGGAATCCGCTGCCCTGCTTGCGGAAACGGTGGTCCGGCTCTCGCTCAGCCACCTGGTGCTGCCCACGCATTCCGCACCCGAAGCCGCCGACGCGATCCTCGCCGTCCTCACGCCCGCCGTCGCACAATTCATCCACAGTGGACACAGTGGACACAGTCGACACGCTGCCAACCACACAGTGAACCGAAAGGGCCGGCCATGACCGAGACGCTTCCCGAGCTGCGCAGCGGATTCTCGTCTCTGCGCAAAGGCGGGCTCAACTGGGATTCGTTCCCGTTGCGCCTGTTCGTCAAGGGCAACAACAAGTTCTGGAATCCGGCCGACCTGGATTTCAGCCGGGAACGCGAAGGCTGGGAAAGCCTGACGTCGGAACAACAGCGCTCCACCACTTATCTCGTAGCGCAGTTCATCGCCGGTGAAGAAGCGGTCACCGAGGACATCCAGCCGTTCATGCGCGCGATGTCGGCCACCGGCCGCTTCGGCGACGAAATGTACCTGACGCAATTCTGTTTCGAGGAAGCCAAACACGTCGAGGTCTTCCGGCGCTGGATGGACGCCGTCGGGCTGCACGCCGATCTGCACTCCTACGTCGCGGAAAACCCGCACTACCGCAAGCTTTTCTACGAGGAGCTGCCCCAGTCGCTGCGTGCACTGGAAGACGACCCCAGCCCACTCAACCAAATCCGCGCGAGCGTGACGTACAACCACGTGATCGAGGGCAGCCTTGCCCTCACCGGCTACTATTCCTGGCAGCTGATCTGCACCAAAAATCAAATCCTGCCGGGAATGCAGGATCTGGTACGCCACATCGGCGACGACGAACGCCGTCACATGGCGTGGGGTACTTTCACCTGCCGCCGCCACGTCGCCGCGGATGATTCCCTTTGGGACGCGGTACAACAACGGATGGGCGAACTGCTGCCGCACGCCCTTGGCATGATCCAGTGGGTACAGGACCAATTCGAGGAAGTCCCCTTCGACAACGACCCGCAGGAATTGCTGCAGTACGCGGCAGACCGCGCCCAGCGCCGGCTGGGTGCCATCGAATCGGCGCGCGGCACCCCGGTCGAGCAGATCGACGTGGACTACTCGCCGGAGCAACTGGAAGACACGTTCGGCGAGGAAGACGAGAAGGCAATCGCCGAAGCTGCTGCGGCAGCGACGTCCTGACCCGGCAGCGGCCGTCCGAAGTGGACGGCCGCCGCGGTGGTCAGGCGTGTTTCTCGGAGGCCGCCTTTTCCAGCCCCAGCAAGGTCACGGATTGCTGACGCATTTCGACCTTCCGCACCTTTCCGGTGACCGTCATCGGGAATTCCTCGACGACGTGGATGTACCGCGGAATCTTGTAATGCGCCAGTTTCCCTTGGCAGAACTCGCGAACCGTTTCCGCCGTGAGCGGCTCGGCGCCCTCGCGCATCCGGATCCAGGCCATCAGTTCTTCGCCGTACTTGACGTCCGGCACGCCGATCACCTGTGCGTCAAGGACATCCGGGTGCGTGTAGAGGAATTCCTCGATCTCGCGCGGGTAAACGTTCTCGCCGCCGCGGATCACCATGTCCTTGATCCGGCCGGTGATGTTGAGATAACCGTCGTCGTCCATCACCGCGAGGTCGCCGGTGTGCATCCAGCGCGCGGAATCGATGGCCTCGGTGGTCTTTTCCGGTTCCTCCCAATAACCGAGCATCACCGAATACCCGCGGGTGCACAGTTCGCCAGGAGTGCCGCGCGGGACGGTCAACCCGGTTTCCGGATCGACCACTTTGGACTCCAGATGCGGCCCGACCCTGCCCACAGTGGACACTCGACGTTCCACCGAATCGTCGGCGCGGGTCTGCGTGGACACCGGCGACGTCTCGGTCATGCCGTAGCAGATGGACACCTCCGTCATCCCCATCCGGTCGATGACCTGCTTCATCACCTCGACCGGGCACGGCGAACCGGCCATGATCCCGGTGCGCAGGCTGGTCAGGTCGTACGTCTCGAAGTCCGGGTCGTTGAGCTCGGCGATGAACATGGTCGGGACGCCGTAGAGCGACGTGCAGCGTTCCGCCGAGACCGCGTCGAGCGTCGCTTTCGGGTCGAACGCCGGGGCCGGGATCACCATGCACGATCCGTGACTGGTGCACGCGAGGTTGCCCATCACCATGCCGAAACAGTGGTAGAAGGGCACCGGAATGCAGACCCGGTCCGCCTCCGAGTAGTTGCACAGCTCGCCGACGAAGTAGCCGTTGTTGAGGATGTTGTGGTGACTGAGCGTGGCGCCCTTGGGGAATCCGGTGGTACCGGACGTGTACTGGATGTTGATCGGGTCGTCGGCGGACAAACCGGCCTGCAGCTTGGCGAGCAACGCCGGGTCGCCGCCGCGGCCGGACTCCATCAGGTCCGTCCAGGAATCGGTGCCGAGCAGCACGACGAACTCGACGCCGGGAGTGTTCGGCCGGACCTCATCGATCATGGCGGCGTAGTCGGACGTCTTGAACTTGTCCGCGGCCACGAGCATGCGGATGCCGGCCTGGTTGAGCACGTACTGCAGCTCGTGTGAGCGATAAGCCGGGTTGATGTTGACCAGGATCGCGCCGATTTTGGCCGTCGCGTACTGCAGGAACGTCCACTCGGCCCGGTTGGGCGACCAGATGCCGACGCGGTCGCCCTTGCCGATGCCGGAAGCGATGAGCCCGTGCGCGACGGTGTCGACCTCGGCGGCGAGCTCGCGGTAGGTCCACCGGGTCCCGGCAGCGTGGTCGACGAGCGCATCACGGTCACCGAACGTGGCCACCGTACGGTCGAAATTGTCCCCGATGGTGTCGCCGAGCAGGGGAACTTCGGAGATCCCGGAGGCGTAACTGGGCAGTGCGGGCGCGTCAGGCATGGGTGCCTCCCGTGGCGGTCTTCGTCGACATGGCCGAGTCTAGGCGCGCGCTCGCGCACCTCCACCACCCACGATGTGGGGTGCGCGGGCTTGCACGACCGGCTGATCATGGTAGGCGTTCCGCTACGCTCGGTACCGGGTTGTTTTCGTGCACGAGGGGACGAGGACGTTGCCGGAGGAATTCTCCCTTGGCTTGATCGAGACCGACGTGGCCGTGCGGCGCAGCGGGCTGCCCGCGTCGTGGCATCCGTTCGAGATCCGCAGCGCCGGCCGCACGATGACGGAACACGAGCGCCTGTCCGACGAAGCATGGTCCGCCCTGCGCGCCCGAGGCCTGGCCGACGGCGAGAAACTCGACCCGGACGTCGTGGCCACGCTGCGCACCTGGACCCGGCCGGACGTGCTGATCATCGTGCGCGCGGCGGAATTGCCGTCCGGAACGGTGCTGTACCGAGCGTGTATCGGCGAGGGGCTCGGCGTGTTCTCCGAGCAGGTGGACGACGGGCTCCGCTTCCGCCGCGTCCGCCCGGAACGGCTGGTGGAACTGCTGCTGAGCATGTTCCCGGAGTACCAGGCGCTGCCGGTGCCCGCGGTGGCGATCACGCAGGCGGCCCCTCGTTTTAGTTCGGATTCGGGTTCGGGTTCCGATTTCACCGACCGCGACTTCTCGTCGGAGGCCCCCCTCCCGTCCCGCCGCGACCGCGACGCGCTGGCCGCGTACTCCCGCTGGCCGTTGCACCGGCACGGCACGGTGGAACTCTCACTACGCGCCCGCCACGGCACCCTGCGAGCCATCTCGACGGCGACTTTCGTGGACACGGACGGGGGGCGGTATCTCACGTTTTCGGAGCGTTTGGCGGATGGCGGGTTTCGGCTGCACTTCACTCCGTCCGGGGGTTCGCATTTGCGGAAGTGGCTGCTGGAGACGATCGAGGAAGGGGTCCGTTGAGAGGTGCTTTCGGTGCTTTGGTGGCTTTGGTGGCTTTGACCGGATGCAGCAGCCGGGTCGATGGGGTCGCGGTGGCTGTTCTTGGTCCGCCTGTCACGGCACCGTTGGCGCGGATGAGCTCTTGCGTGACGTTGGACAAGGCGTTGGCCGGGCAGGGGTTTTCTCCGGCGGCGCCCGCCACTGCGGACCCGGAACACGCCTGCCTGAGCTTGAAAGCGGGGATCGGCACGAACGGCCTGGTCCTCCAGGACGGCGAGACGATCGAGGAAAACATCGACGACCCGAACCGGACCGCGACTGGTCACGTCCACAACCGGAGGGCGATTCTCGAACGCAACCTGGTGGGTGCCAAGTCGGCGTGCGCAGTCCGGATGGAGGTTCCGCCACGGTCGCGAGCGATCGCCACCAGCTGGCTCTCAACCGGCAGTACGGACCAGGCGTGTGAGTCCGCGAAGGACCTGGCTGGCCGGATCGAACGTCTCCTACCGGAAGGAGGCTGAATGTCCGGCCGCCTTGCCGTGTGCACGATGACCACCTTCGTTGCCCTTGTCTCCGCCTGCACCAGCCCGATCGAGGGGACCGCGGCACCCTCGGCGACGACGCCAGAAGCCGCCCCGCTGGTCGGAATGAGTGCGTGCTTGACTCTCGACAAAGCCCTGACAGGGCAAGGTTTTCCGGCCGCATCGCTGAGCACGGCTGATCCGGAACATGCCTGCTCGACTCTGAAACACAACGTCGGAACCTATGGCTTGACACTCCAAGACGGCCAAACGATCGAGGAAAACATCGACCACCCGGACCGGACTGAAACCGGCCACGTGCGCGAGCGGCGGGCGATCCTCGAACGCAACCTGAACGGAACAGAGCTGGGCTGCGCAGTCCGGATGGAAGTACCGCCGCGGTCCCGCGCGATCGCCGTTGTCGCCCTTGCGACCGGCACCACCGAACAAGCATGCGACGCCGTGCGACGCCTCGCCGAGTCGGTCGAACTACTCCTGCCGAAAACTGGCTGACCACGGCTATGTACCGACCTCCAGCTGGACAGCGCACAGTCGACGTCCGCGGCACACAAAGCAGCGAAGAACTTGACAGGACCGGTCGAGCACCCATCTTCCGTACTGCGTTGACTGTGGTCACGCTTGTAGGTGTCCTCTCTGCCTGCGATGGCTCCACCCGCGGTCACGCCACCCCGGTGCCGGACCGCCCCGGCTCCACAGCCCCGCTGGCGGAAATCAGCCCGTGCGCGACCTTGGACAAGGCACTGGCCGGACAGGACTTCCCACCGGCAACGCCCTCAACCGCAGACCCTGAGCACGGCTGTTCCACCGACAAACCCCGCTTCGGCGGCGCGACCCTGGTACTCCAGGACGGGCAATCGATGGGACAAGACATCACCGACCCAAGTGTCACAAGGACCGGCGACGTGCACGGCCGAGCCGCGATCCTGGAACGCGGGCTCCTGGGATCCACCGGCGGATGCGCCGTCCGGATGGAAGTAAAGCCGAAGTCCCGCGCGATCGTGTCCGGAAGTCTGTCCACCGGCACCACTGATGCTGCGTGCAACTTCACGAGGCGGGTGGCGGAGGCGGTGGAGACGCTTCTGCCGCGGGGAACCTGAGCGCCGCTTGTGAGGGTGTGGCATTTATGCGATGCCGTCCCCAAGCTGGTCGGCTCACCCGTAGTGTGCAGGCTGTGACACGCCGCTCAGTGACCCTCGCCTGTCTCGCCACGCTCGCCTGCGCGCTCACCGCCTGCGACAGCGCCGTCGACGGGGCTCCGAAGCCCGCGCCTTCAGCCAGCGCTCCGGCCAGCTCGTCTGCGCAAGCCGACACTCCTTTGGCCGGGATGAGCTCCTGCGCGACTCTCGACAAGGCGCTGACCGGGCAGGGCTTTCCTGCGGCAGCGCCAAGCCCGGCGGACCCTGAACACGTATGCACGAGCGTGAAGGGCGGAACAGGCACCTACGGCTTGCTCCTGCAAGACGGCCAGACGATCGAGGAAAATATCCAGGACGTCAGCCAAACGGCGATGGGTCACGTGAACAAACGACGCGCGATTCTCGAGCGAAACTTGAATGGCACGCAGGCTACATGTGGTGTTCGGATGGAGATCCTGCCGCGATCACGCGCGATCGTCACGGCCTTCCTCACGACCGGCAGCACCGATCAAGCCTGTGAAGCCGCGAAAAACCTGGCAGGAGTCGTCGAACCGCTCTTGCCGCCTGCACGCTAGGCACTCCGGGCAAGTTTCGGCTAACCGCTGACACCGCGTTCGGTTACCCGTAAACTAGATGGCGAACACGGAGCGTACCCGCAGGGAGGGGATGACGATGAGCGACGTCGGGTTCGGCAAGCAACAGGCCACAGCCGGCAGCGCCGGGCAAGACTTCCTGTCGGGAATCGTGAACCCGTTCGACGACGCGGGTGCGCAGAAGCTCAATCAAGGCGCACAACGGCTCAAGAAGCTCGCCCAAAACGGTGGATTCGCGATCAACGAGGAAGGCTTTCGTGCATACCTCGCCGTGTGTGACGAGTTCATCAAGAACCATAGCGATTCGAACTCAGATCTATTCTACCTTGGCACGCGTGCAAAGATGGGCTCGAGCGACTACGCGAAACGCGTCGCTGACTTCAACGTCAGCGTGGCAGCCGGTGGACCTGATTCGTTGACTCCGAACCTCAATCTACTCAAGACGAGTTTCGAGCAGGTCAAGGAAGCACTCGAAATCGCGCGGAAGAATTACCGCGAAACTGAAGACACGCACACTCAGACGTTCGCCAAAGGATTTGGGAGTGGGGAGTGAGCGGGAAGCGCGCGGAGAATCGTCAGTACGAGGGCGACTACTACGGTCAGACGCATACCGATCTCACCAAGAAGGCCACCCCTGGGCGGTTTGGGGTCGAGGATCAGCGGAATGTCCGCGATGGTGTCGACCAGCGGTCTCAGCACGCCGCGGCTGACTATTCGGTCACCCAAGGCGAGCAGTTGGTCCAGGGGCAGTCCCTTCGGGGGGACGCGCCCAGCCCGGACGCCAACTATGCGTCCCATCAGCATCAGGATCTCTACAACATGGTCCATACCGACATGGATCCTCGCGATATCGATGCCAAAGGGCGGGTTGCGAACAAGCTCGGCAACTGGCTGGCCGACCTGTCGAATGCCATCGATTCCGCTACCAAATCCTCCGGGATTTCGTGGCAAGGGGACGCTGCGGAGCAGGCGCATGGGTTTTTCCAGCAGACTGCGGCGTACACGGCGCAAACTGCCAGTGCGGCGCAGCTCAGTTCCAACCGCTATTCCCAGCAGGCGGCTGCTGCGGATTATGCGCAGAAGAACATGCCCGAGCCTACCGGGTTTGATCAGAAGGCCGAGATGGATCGGGCTACTTCGCAGATCAGCGCGGGCAATCCCTTTCAGGGTGCGCTTACCATGAATGGCATTGCGGCGAAGCAGGAGCAGGCCGACGCTGCGCATCAGCAGGCGGTTCAGGTTTTACAGGGGCTCGACAACACTTACCACGGCACCGCTACCACCCAACCGGCCTATTCACCGCCGCCGCAGCTTGGGGGGTCGGACAGCGGTACTCACGTCAGCAGTGCTCAGCCGATCAGTGCGCCCGGTGGGCAGAGCGGGGCGGTCGGGGGGCCTGGTGGGAGTGCCGGGAACTTTTCCGGGGCTCCTGGGCAGCTCGGCAGCGGGAGTGCAGCCACGGGTGGGGGGTATCCGCCTGCTGGTGGAGGGAGCAGTTACACGCCGGGGGTCAGCACCGGTGCTGGGTCGTTCAACAATCCCGCCGCGGGGGGTGGCTATCGTGCGCCGACGCCCAGTGGGTTCGGCCGGATTTCCCCCGAGGCGATGGCATTGGGGGCGGGTGCCGGGGTCGGCGGGGCCGGAGAGGACACCGTCCGTGGGCGGTCCGGGTCCGGGGGCAACGGCGGGCGTGGTGTCGGCGGCAACGCGGGCAGCCGGGTAACCGGGGGGACGCCGAAGCCGGGCGAGGGCAACAGCAGTGGCAAGGGTGCGGGCGAGCGGCTTGAACGTGGTGCTACCGCGGCCGCCAATGCCGGGAAAGCCGGTAAGCCTGGGGCGCCCGGGGTGGCGGGAACCGGAGCGGGCAAGAAGAAGGAAGAGGACAAAGAGCACAAGAACAAGATTCCGACGCAGATCGACCCTGATGAGGTCTTCGAGGTGCGGCCCGAGCGGGGGCCCAACGGGGAGAAGATCACGCCGCCGGTGCTGGGGGGCTGACGGGCGCCTGCGCGAGCGGCGGCGAAGACATTCTGCGCGGGCGGCGGCAAAGACGACGCGCACCAGTGGCTGCAGCGGCAACCCGTGCGGGTGGCAGCAACGGCAACTGCGCGGGTCGCGGCGAAGACATTCTGCGCGGGCGGTGGCAAAGACGACGCGCGCTGGGCGGCGGCAGCGGCAGCGGCTACCCGTGCGGGTGGTAGCAAGGGCAACCTGGGCGGGTCGCGGCAAAGACAACCCGCGCAGGTTGGCAACAAAACTGCGGCGCCGAGCGACCTCTGGGTGAGGTGAGCCCATGGGCAGCAGGCTGGCGGTGCGCGCGGAGCGGGTTTTCGACGGGGAGCGGTTCCTGCCGGAAGGGACCGTCGTGCTGGTTGACGACGGTCGGATCACTTCGGTCGGCCCAGCAACAGGACCGGCATCAGGGCCAACGGCGTCAGGGCCAACGGCGTCAGGACCGACGACACAAAAGACCCCGCAAAAGACTCCACAAGAGACCCCGCAAGCAGACCAAGTCCTCGATTTCCCCGGCGGAACCCTCCTCCCCGGGCTGATCGACGCGCACGTTCACCTCTGTTGCGACAGCAAGGAAGGCGCCCTCGACCGGCTGGCCGACCACGACCCGACCCAGCAGGCCCAGGTGATCGAGGCCGGCCTCCGACGTCAGCTCGCGGCGGGCGTCACCGCGGTACGGGACCTCGGTGACCGCAACTTCGCCACCCAGGACTGGCGTAACCGCGAAGGCCTGCCAAAAGTCGCGACAGCCGGGCCGCCCATCACCATCCCCGGTGGGCACTGCTGGAACATGGGTGGCGCGGTCAGTGGGGTCAAGCAGATCCGGGACGCAATCGCCGAGCGGGTGGACCGTGGGGTCGACGTCGTCAAGATCATGGGCAGCGGCGGGATCAACACGCAGGGCACCGACGTCTACAGCTGCCAGTTCAGTGACCCCGACCTTCGCCTGATCGTCGACCTTGCCCACGCCGCAAACCTGCCGGTCACGGTGCACGCTCATGCGCTCGCTGCCGTCGAGCAGGCCGTCGACGCTGGTGCGGACGGGATTGAGCACTGTACCTGCCTCACGCCCGACGGGGTTCGGCTCAGTGACCGCCTGATCCACAAGCTGAGCAGCAGAAACATCGCTGTCTGTCCGACCATCGGGGTCATGCCCGGCATGGTGCCGCCGGAGAAGATTCGGCGGCTGCTGGCGCGGTATGGGCTGTCGGTGGAGGCTCGCGCGAAGGATGCGGCGACGATGTTCGCGAAAGGGGTCCGGACGGTGTCCGGTGGTGATTCCGGGATCAACCAGGGTAAGCCGCACGGGGTGTTGCCGTGGTCGGTGGCCGGGCTGGTCACCGCCGGGGTTCCGCTGGTGGAAGCGCTTGCGTCGGCGACGTCGGTCGCTGCCGACGGGTGTGGGTTCGCCACGAAAGGGCGGATCCGGCCCGGTTTCGACGCCGATCTGGTCGTCGTGGATGGGGACCTCCCGGCGGCGCTCGGGCGGCCGGCCACGGTGATCATCAACGGGAACATCGCTGCGAGGTAAGGGAAAATCCCCGATGCCGGCGCGGCCGATGTCGGGAACGATGGACCCCATGAGCCCAGGTACCGTCGACACCATGCGATTCCACCTCGTCGACGCGTTCACCGACCGGGCTTTCACCGGGAATCCGGCCGGGGTCGTCGTGCTCGACGAGCCTGCGGACGCCGGGTGGATGCAGCAGGTCGCGGCCGAGATGAAGCACTCCGAGACGGCCTTCGTGGTCAACCGAGGCGACGTGAAGTCCCTTCGCTGGTTCACGCCCACCAAGGAAGTCGCGCTCTGCGGGCACGCCACCGTCGCCGTCACGCACGTTCTCGGCGGGCGGCAGGTCTACGACACCCTCAGCGGCCACCTCACCTGCACCAAAACCGGCGACTGGATCGAGATGGACTTCCCGGCCGACCCGCCCCTCGAAACCGGCGAAGACCTGAACCACATCATCCCCGGAGCGAGATTCACCGGACGGGCGCGGGAAAACCTGTTCGTCGTCCTCGAAAGCGCCGACGCGGTCCGCAAAGCGCAGCCGGACCTCGACGCCCTCCGCGAAACCTGGACCGGGCGGCTCGTGATCACCGCGCCGGGAGACGACTTCGTCAGCCGCTTCTTCGGACCCGGCGTTGGGGTCGACGAGGATCCCGTCACCGGGTCCGCGCACTGCTGCCTCGCCCCGTACTGGGCGGAAAAACTGGGCAAAACCGCCCTGACCGGAGCACAGCTGTCCGAGCGCGGCGGGACCGTTCGCGTGGAAGTCCGAGGCGACCGGGTCCTGCTGCGCGGGCAGGCGGTCACCGTGGTGAGCGGGGAGTTGCACGTCTGATGCGCCTGATTCTCAATGCACTCTGGCTCGTGCTGTGCGGCTTCTGGATGGCCCTGGGCTACCTGGTCGCCGGCGTGATCTGCTGCATCCTGATCGTCACGATCCCCTTCGGCATCGCTTCGTTCCGGATCGCGAACTACGCGTTGTGGCCGTTCGGGCGCACGGTGGTCGACCGGCGGGACGCGGGCGTCGGCTCGTTCCTCGGCAACGTGATCTGGTTCGTGTTCGCCGGGCTGTGGCTCAGCATCGGGCACCTGATCACCGGCACGCTGCTGTGCATCACGATCATCGGAATCCCGCTCGGACTGGCGAATTTCAAGATGATCCCGGTCTCCCTGATGCCGCTCGGCAAGGAAATCGTGGACGCCTAGTCCTCCGGTTCGAACGGCAGCTTCACCACGAGGCACGGCCCGCCCACGAACAACCCGCCGTCGATACCCAGCGCCTTGCCGCCCGCGTACAGGTACGGGCCTTCGATCTGCGACGGGTGAATCCCCAGCTGGTCGGCGATCACGCTGTGCCCGTGGACGATCCGCGAACCGCCAAGCGCCGCCAGCAGCCGGTCGGCGTTCTCCTCGCCTGCCGGGCCACGGAAGGCGTACCGGGTGGTCATCCGGCGCCACACGTCCCACCAGGATTCGAGGTTGCTGCCGGTCAGGATGTCGTGCGCGGTGGCGTTGATCGTGTCGAGATCCTCGCCCCAGTCGAGGTATTCGAGCGTGTCCGAGTGCAGCAGCAGATGGTCCTCGTCCAGCGCGACCAGCGGGCGCTCGGTGAGCCATTCGATGTGCTCCGGAGTGAGCCGGTCCTGGTCCGACAGCAGGCCGCCGTTGATCTCCCAGCTGCGGGCGAAACTGCGCGGGCCGAAGCCGGACGGCACCGGACGGTCGCCGAAGTGGTACATCCCGAGCAGCAGGATCTCGTGGTTGCCCAGCAGCATCTCCACCTGCCCGCCGGCGTCGGCCGCCTGCTCCTGCAGGCCGCGCACGAGGTCGATGACGCCGACGCCGTCCGGGCCGCGGTCGGTGAAATCGCCGAGGAACCACAACCGGTCTTCGGCGCCGGTCCAAGCGCCGTCGCCGTCGACCAGACCCTCGGCGCGCAAGGCGTCGGCCAGGGCATCACGATGCCCGTGGACGTCGCCCACCACATACACGCTCATCGCTCGACGATATGCCCTGCTCCCGGGCGGTGGCCGGTCAGCCTTCGCCGAACGGGTCACGCGTTCGCCCGATCAGGTCGGCGACCGAGTCGAGGACCTTCGTGGGACGGTAGGGGAAATTGTCCACCGATTCCGCCGTGGAAATGCCAGTGAGCACCAGAATCGTCTGCAGACCGGCCTCGATTCCGGAGTGCACGTCGGTGTCCATCCGGTCGCCGATCATGAGCGTCGACTCCGAGTGCGCGCCGAGCTGCCGCAGCGCCGACCGCATCATGAGCGGGTTCGGCTTGCCCACGTAGTACGGCGAGCGCCCGGTCGCCTTCTCGATCAGCGCCGCGACCGACCCGGTCGCCGGCATCGACCCCTCGACGCTCGGCCCGGTGGCATCCGGGTTCGTCGCGATGAACTTCGCGCCCCGTTCGATCAGCCGGATCGCGTTGGTGATCGAGGTGAAGCTGTACGTCCGGGTCTCGCCGAGTACGACGTAGTCCGGATCGCGCTCGGTGAGCACGTACCCGACCTCGTGCAGTGCCGTGGTGAGCCCTGCCTCGCCGATCACGAACGCGGTGCCGTTCGGCCGCTGCGAATCGAGGAACTTCGCGGTGGCCAGCGCCGAGGTCCAGATCGACTCCTCCGGGATGTCCAGACCAGTGCGCAGCAGCCGCGCCCGCAGGTCGCGCGGGGTGTAGATGGAGTTGTTGGTGAGCACCAGGAAGTCGATGGCGTTGTCGCGCAGCTCGGCAAGGAACTCGTCCGCGCCGGGCACGAGGTGCTCCTCGCGCACCAGGACGCCGTCCATGTCGCTCAGATAGGTCCACCGGGCTTCGGTCACCGTCGCAGGCCCCTCGCTTCTCGATCGGTCAAGCGAGTCTGAACCGTATCAGTCGGCGGCCGGGTGCACAGCCACCGTCGCGGCCTTGATCGAGAGCGTGACCGCCGACCCCGGCTCCAGCCCGAGGTCCGCAACAGCCGCCGGCGTGAGGTCCGCGGCCAGCCCACGCGCCCACGGCGGACCACCGGCCGCGCGCAGCCGGATCACCGGACCGTGCGGTTCGAGTGCGGCCACTGTGGTCTCGACCGTGTTGCGCGGACTGCCGTGATGCTCGCCGTCGTGCGGGTACACCGCGACCGCGTTGGGCTCGAACACCGCGACCGCCGCCTCGCCCACCACCGTGTCCGGCGTCAGCAATCCCGCGACGACCTCGCCCGAATGCGTGCGCAACCCGTCGGCGACCGCCACTCCCGACACCAGGTTCAGCCCGGCAATCCGAGCGGTGAACGCGGTGCGCGGCGCGGCAAGGACGTCCCGCGTCGGCCCGCGTTCCACGATCCGGCCCTCGGCCATCACGGCCACGTGGTCGGCCAATGCGAGCGCGTCGAGCGGATCGTGCGTGACCAGGACGGTGGTCGGCCCGTCTCGCAACACTCGGCGCAGCAGGCCGCGGATCGCCGGTGCCGAATCGACGTCCAGCGCGGCAAACGGTTCGTCCAGCAGCAAAAGCGACGGCTCCGACGCCAATGCCCTGGCAATCGCGACCCGTTGCTGCTGCCCACCCGACAGCTGGGTCGGCCGCCGGTCCGCGAACTCCGCAGCGTCCACTTCGGACAGCCAGCGCTCGGCGATTTCCCGCGCGGGCAAGCGTCCGGCGCCCTTCGACCGCGGGGCGAACGCGACATTGTCCACTGCGGACAGATGGGGGAACAGCAAGGCGTCCTGGGACAGCAAGCCGATCCGCCGTTCGTGTGGCGGAAGGTCGACGCCGTCCCCGGCCAATCGGCGTTCGGCGAGCACGATGTCGGCAGACGACACCGGCAGCAGACCGGCGAGCCCACCGAGCACAGTGGACTTTCCGGACCCGTTCGGCCCCAGCAACGCCAGCACGCTGCCGCCGGGCACGGTGAAATCGACGTCGAGCGAGAACTCGCCACGGGTGAGCGCCAGCCGCGCGGAAAGTGTCATCGCAGGTCGCCTTCCCACGACCGCGGCCGCGCGACCGCGATGACCAGGATCGCGACCACGATGAGCAATAACGCCAGCGCGACCGCACTGTCGATGTCCACCTCGGCCTGGGTGTAGACCTCGAGCGGCAACGTCCGCGTGACGCCCTCCAGGCTGCCCGCGAACGTGATCGTCGCACCGAATTCCCCCAGCGCACGGGCAAAACTGAGCACGACACCGGAACCGAGCGCCGGCAGCAGCAGGGGCACCGTGACGCGGCGGAACACCGTCCACGGGCGCGCGCCGAGCGTCGAGGCCACCTGCTCGTACCGGTCACCGGCTCCGCGCAGCGCCCCTTCCAGGCTGACGACGAGGAACGGCATCGCGACGAACGTCTGTGCAATCACCACCGCGGTGGTGGTGAACGGCACCTGCTCGCCGGACAGCCAGGTCACGAACATGCCGAGAAAACCCTTGCGTCCCAGCAGGTACAGCAACGCCAGTCCACCGACGACAGGCGGCAATACCAGCGGCAGCAGGACGATCGAGCGCAACAGCCGCGCCCCGCGTACCCGCGAACGGGCGAGCACGACCGCCAGTGGTACCCCGAGCAGTACACAGGCCACAGTGGACAGTGCCGCGGTGACCAGCGACAGCCGGAGCGCGTTCAACGACGACGACGTGACCAGCAGCGACGGCAGCCGCGTGAGGTCGGACCGGACGAGAAGGCCGACGACCGGCAGCACCACGAGCGCCAGCGCGGCGACGGCGGGGAACCAGAGGACGAGGGGCACCCGGGCGTGCGGCGGCCGGACCGCGGCCGCCGCCCCCGAGCGCGCCCTACTTGCCCGGGCCAAACCCGATCTTGGCCAGCTCGGCCTTGCCATCGGCACCGAGGATGAACTCGGTGAACTGCTTGGCCAGCGCAGCCTGCGGGGCGTTCTTCACCACCGCGATCGGGTACTGGTTGACCGCCCCCGAAGACTCCGGGAAGTCGACCTTGTCCACCTTGCCCGCCGCCGACGTCGCGTCGGTGACGTACACCAGCCCCGCGTCGGCGTCGCCCGACTGCACCTTCGCCAGCACCTGCTTGACGTTCGTCTCCTCGCTCACCGGCTTGAGCGTGGTACCCGTGCTCTTCTCCACCTTCTCGGTGGCCGACCCGCACGGCACCTGCTGCGCGCACACGACGACGTTCAACCCGGGCTTGACCAGGTCCGCGAAGGTCTTGATGCCCTTCGGATTGCCCTTGGCCACCGCGATCGCCAGCTTGTTGGTGGCGAACACGGCAGGCTGGCCGTCGATCACCCCGTCCTGCACTGCCTTGTCCATGTTCTTCTGGTCCGCCGAGGCGAACACGTCGGCCTTCGCGCCGTTGTCCAGCTTCTGCACGAGCGCGGAGGACCCCTCGTAGTCGAAGGTGACCTTGACGCCCGGGTGCGCGGCCTCGAACTGCTTGCCAAGCGCGTTGAAGGACTCGGTGAGCGACGCCGCGGCGAACACCGTGAGAGTGCCGCCTGCCGCAGCCGGGCTCGAACTGGCGGCGGTGCTTGGCTGGTCGCTGGAGCTGCAGGCACCGGCGAACATCGCGATCGCCGCGGTTCCGGCGACGAGGGCGAGCTTCTTCATCTGGATCCTTCCGGGGTTTCCACGACGACGGTGGTCGCCTTCACCACGGCCACCGCGAGCACGCCGGGGCGCAGCCCGAGCTCACGGACGGCTTCGGTGCTCATCAGTGACACCACTCGGTGCGCCCCGCACTGCAGCTCGACCTGCGCCATCACCTTGTCGGCGATGACCTCGGTGACCAGCCCGACGAAGCGGTTGCGGGCGGAGCGGCCGACCGCCGACGGATCGTCCTGCACCGCGGCCTGCGCACGTGCGAACCCGGCGAGCTGGGCACCGTCGACGACTTTCCGGCCGGCGGCGTCGTCCGTTGCGGTCAGCTGCCCCGCGCGGACCCACCGGCGAACTGTGTCGTCACTGACGCCGAGGAGCCGGGCGGCCTCGGACAACCGAAATTGCGGCATGGCCGAAACATTATCTCCGCAGATGCGGAAAAGCTATGCGGGGTGCGCATTTTCGCGTAACGCTTCGAGCATTGCGTTCTGATAACGCTCGAGCACATTCCGCTCGGCCGGAGAGAACTCCGCGAGCACGCGGGCGAGGTCCCCGGCGGCGCTGCGCGCAATCCCGGCAAGCCGCTCGCGACCCGCCTCGGTGACCGCCACGAGCACCTTCCGCCGGTCGATCCGGTCGCGTTCGCGGCGCACCAGACCGGCCTTCTCGAGCCGGTCCAGCACCCCGGTCACAGCTCCGGTGGACAGTCCGGTGAGCGCCCCGATCCGGCCTGGCGTAAGGGAATCCGCAGTTTGTCCGACGAGTTCGAGGGCTTGCCGCTCGGTCGCCGAGAGCCCTTCGCGAGCGGCGTCGCGGGCATGCCGCACCACGGTGTGCGTGCCGACCTCGGCAGCCAGCCGGGAAAAGTGAGCCAGCTCACCTTGGGACAAGGGATAGGTCGTCTCGCCGGTACTCACCGAGTGCCTCCAGTCGTGGACCGAGAGTTGTTTTCCCGCTCGCGCGCAAGTCTGCTTTTCCGGCCCGCTCCGGCTATCCTGACCCTAATGACGGCAGTACCTCTCGGGTTTCCTCGTGTCCCCGGCAATCGAGGTTCCTCAAGCACGCCCAGACCTGATCATCCCGGCCTGCTCGACACGTTCGGCCGCGTTGCCACCGACCTGCGGGTGTCGCTCACCGACCGGTGCAATCTGCGCTGTACGTACTGCATGCCTGCCGAAGGCCTCGACTGGATGCCGAGCGAGCAGGTGCTCACCGACGACGAGCTGATCCGGCTCATGCGCATCGCGGTGGAGATGCTCGGGGTCACCGACATCCGCCTCACCGGCGGGGAACCGCTGCTACGCCCCGGCCTGGAGCACATCATCGAGCGGGTCACCGCGCTCGAGCCGCGGCCGCGGGTGTCCATGACCACCAACGGGATCGGGCTCGCGAAACGCGCACCCGGCCTGGTCGCGGCGGGCCTCGACCGGATCAACGTGTCCCTCGACACCATCGACCGCGAGCGGTTCGCCGAGCTGACCCGCCGCGACCGCCTGCCGCACGTGCTGGCCGGGCTGGCCGCCGCGCGCGACGCCGGGCTGGCGCCGGTGAAGGTCAACTCCGTGCTGATGCGCGGGCACAACGAGCACGAGGCCGTGCCGCTGCTGCGGTTCTGCCTCGACGAGGGCTACCACCTGCGGTTCATCGAGCAGATGCCGCTGGACGCGCAGCACGGCTGGAACCGCCGCGACATGATCACCGCCGAGGGCATCCTGGCGATGCTCGGCGAGGCGTTCACGCTCACGCCGTTCCCGGCCCCGCGCGGCGGCGCGCCCGCGGAGCGCTGGCTGGTCGACGGCGGACCGGGCGACGTCGGCGTCATCGCGTCGGTCACCCGGCCGTTCTGCTCGGCGTGCGAGCGCACCCGGCTCACCGCCGACGGCGCCGTCCGCTCGTGCCTCTTCTCGAACGACGAGACGGACCTGCGTTCCCTCGTGCGCGCGGGCGCGCGCGATGAGGAGGTGGCGGACGCGTGGCGCACCACGATGTGGGGCAAGCTCGCGGGCCACGAGATCAACGAGGCCGGCTTCGCGCAGCCGATCCGGCCGATGAGCGCGATCGGCGGTTGACCATGACCTCTCCCGGCCTGCCACAGCTGACCGTCGTCGTCCGGTACTTCGCCTCGGCCCGCGCCGCGGCGGGTACCGACGAGGAGAAGGTGGAGCTGACGCCGGGCGCGACGGTGGCCGACGCGGTGCAGGCGCTGCGCGAGCTGCACCCGGGTCAGCTGTCCCGGGTTCTCGACGCGGCGAGCTTCCTGGTGAACGAGGTGGCCGTACGTGATCGCAGCCGTGCGCTCAGTGACGGCGCACACCTCGACGTTCTTCCGCCGTTCGCCGGCGGATGACCTCCCGGAAACCCTCCGTCCGCCCCGCTGAGTGCCACCCAGACCGCCGGAGCGCCCTTGCCGGGCATTTGGTCCGAACCACGATGAATGGCGCCGCCGGCGCGGTGAGCGGTCAATACTCTTTATCCCTACTCTCCGAAGTGTTTCGCTCACGGCGTATTCGGGTTCCCGAAAGAACACTCGACTTGCACTGGCGAGCTGCTCTGCCAGTGGTTTAGAGTGCGCCGCCTTATCCGCTACGAATGGCCCCTTGACGCCTTATCGACGTGACCCAAGCCTCACGATCTGTGAAATATCTCGGACAGAAAACGAGCAGATAACGACGCTCTGACCAGGGCAAACAATGGAATCGCAAGGGGTTGCGTGCTGTTACTGTGACGTAGGTCACACACTGAATAATTTCCGATCACGCCGCGGATTACGTACCGTCGCTTTTCGGTTGGCCCCGACCGACCATGCAACACCGGGAATCCGTAGCGCCCAGCCCTGTCCGACGGATACCCGGACCCATACCCCGAGCGAAAGCATTTCCGGACAGGGACGAGGGGACGAAGACGGCGCGTCGTGCGGCGTCCGCGTCTGCCGCCTGGCAACAGGCGGACGGGCTCCCAACCCGACCCACAGCAGCAAGCTCGCAGGCGCGGGAAAAGAGAAGTTTCAGATGTCTTACCGAGGCAAGCACCGCAAGATGTCCGCTGCCACCCGCACCATCGCCCGTGTCGCAGTCGCGGGTATCGCGGTCGGCGCCCCCTTTGCGATCGCCGCGACCCCCGCGTCGGCGACCAACTGGGACGCGATCGCGCAGTGCGAGAGCGGCGGCAACTGGAGCACCAGCACCGGAAACGGCTACTACGGTGGCCTCCAGTTCTCGCAGAGCACCTGGAAGGCCTACGGCGGCAGCGGCAGCGCTTCGGGCGCGTCGCGTGAGCAGCAGATCGCCGTCGCCGAGCGCGTTCTGCAGGGCCAGGGCATCGGCGCCTGGCCGGTGTGCGGCAAGAAGGGCGGCAGCTCCGCTTCCGCGCACAAGGCGACCCCCCAGAAGAGCACCAAGCCGGCCGCCAAGAAGCAGGTGACCACGCCGAAGAAGCAGGTCACCCCGCAGGTCACCAAGCCGGCCGCCGCGGTCGCGAGCTCGAACCCGAACGGTGACTACACCGTCGTGGCGGGCGACACGCTGTCGAAGATCGCCAAGGACCACAACGTCCAGGGCGGCTACCAGAAGCTGCAGGACCTGAACAAGCAGTACGTGCCGAACGCCGACTTCATCGTCGTCGGCCAGAAGCTCGCCACCAAGTGATCGAAGCCTCCTCGCGAGGCTGATCCCGGCGCAGCTGCTGCTGTGAGCTGAAAGCAAGGGCCCCACCGCAATCCCCTGGCGGTGGGGCCCTTTGCCGTGATCAGGGGGAATTGACCCACTCATCGGTGCCGTCGGTGAAATGCTGGTGCTTCCACACCGGAAGCCGCGCCTTCACCTCGTCCACCAACTCCGCACATGCGGCAAACGCCTGACCACGGTGCTCGGCCGCGACCGCACAAGCGAGCGCCACGTCACCGATCGCGAGCGCACCCACGCGATGGCTCACCGCCACCGCCCGCACGCCCTTCCAGCGCGCCGACAGGTCGGTGACCACCTCGGTCAGCACGTCACGGGCCGTCGGATGGCCCTCGTAGGTCAGATCGCGCACGCCCTTGCCGCCGTCGTGGTCGCGGACGACGCCGGAGAACGTGACGACGGCGCCTGCCGCCTCGTCCTCCACCAGCCGGGCGTGTTCCTCCACGGACAGCGGCTGGTCGCTCACGTCGGCCCGCAGAATGCGCACCGGCGGCCCGGACGGCGCGGCCTCGCGTAGATGGTCGCCACCGGCGAGCTGGTCGACCGCGTGGTCGAGGATGTCCGTCAGCACGCGCAAGCCGTCCTTCACGCCGCCGCTCGACCCCGGCAGATTCACCACCAGCGTCCGCCCGGCCACCCCGGCCACGCCGCGCGAGAGCACCGCCGTGGGTACCTTCGGCAGCCCGGCCGCGCGGATCGCGTCCGCGACGCCGGGCAGCTCGTAGTCGAGGACCGCGCGGGTGACGTCCGGGGTCCGGTCGGTCGGCGAGATGCCGGTACCGCCCGTGGTGAGCACCACCGCCACGCCGTCGGCCACCGCGGCCCGCAGCGCGCCGCCCACCGGGTCGCCGTCCTCGACCACCACCGGCGGCGGAACGGTGTACCCGCGCCCGGCGAGCCAGCCGACGAGCACCGGGCCGGTCTTGTCCTCGTACACGCCCCTGGCGGCCCGGTTGGAGGCCACGATGACGCGAGCCGCTTTCGAGGGGGTCGTCATGGCCGCTCCCAGGTCCCGGTCTTGCCGCCGTCCTTGCGGATGAGCCGGACGTTGTCGAGCGTCGCGGCGGGGTCGACGGCCTTGATCATGTCGTGCAACGTGAGCCCGGCGACCGCGACGGCGGTGAGGGCCTCCATCTCGACGCCGGTGACGTCGGTGGTCTTGGCGGTCGCGGAGATGTGCACCGCGGAGCCGTCCAGCTCGAACTCCACCTTGACCCCGGACAGCGCGATCTGATGGCACAACGGGATCAGCTCGGGTACCCGCTTGGCACCCATGATCCCGGCGATCCGCGCGGTCGCCAGCGCGTCGCCCTTCGGCAGCCCGTTGGCGGACAGCAGCCCGACCACCTCGGCGGTGGTGTGCACGGTCCCGCCGGCCAGCGCAGTGCGCCGGGACGCCGTCTTGCCGGAGACGTCGACCATCCGGGCAGCGCCGGATTCGTCGACGTGGCTGAGTTCACTCACCCCGCGAGGCTACTGCCCCCGCTCCGCCGTCGTCCGTGAAGGGAACCATCACGGAATCAGATTCCCTGATGGTTCCCTTCACGGACTTGGTCAGCCTGCGCGCTCGGCACGGACGGCGTTGCGCACTGCTTCCGCGACCGCGGGCGCCACCGCGCTGTCGAACACGCTCGGCACGATGAACGACGCGTTGAGCTTGCCGTTGTCCACCACGTTCGCGATGGCGTCGGCGGCGGCCAGCAGCATGTTGTCGTCGATGTTGTTCGCCGCGGCGTCCAGCAGGCCACGGAAGACGCCGGGGAACGCGAGGACGTTGTTGATCTGGTTGGGGAAATCGCTGCGGCCGGTGGCGACCACGGCGGCGTGCTTCTGCGCCTCCAGCGGGTCGATCTCCGGGTCCGGGTTGGCCAGCGCGAACACGACCGCGTCCGGGTTCATCGTGGCCACCTGCTCGGCCCCGAACAGGTTCGGGGCCGAGACGCCGATGAAGACGTCCGCGCCGACGAGCGCGTCGTGCAGGGTGCCGGACTGGCGGTTCTTGTTGGTGTGCCCGGCAATCCAGGCCAGGTTGTCGTCCAGGTTGCCGCGGTCGGGGTGCACGATGCCATCGATGTCGGCGGCCACGATGTCGCCCGGGCCGCGGCGGAGCAGCAGCCGGATGATGGCCGAACCGGCCGCGCCGACCCCGCTCACCACGATCTTGCAGTCCGCCAGGCTCTTGCCGACCACGCGCAATGCGTTGCGCAGCGCGGCGACCACCACGATCGCGGTGCCGTGCTGGTCGTCGTGGAACACCGGGATGTCCAGCTGCTCCCGCAGCCGCTTCTCGATCTCGAAGCAGCGCGGCGCGGCGATGTCCTCGAGGTTGATGCCCGCGTACACCGGCGCCAGCGCCTTCGCGATCATGATGATCTCTTCGGTGTCCTGGGTGTCCAAGCACACCGGCCATGCATCGACGCCGGCGAACTTCTTGAACAGCGCGGCCTTGCCCTCCATCACCGGCAGCGCGGCGGCCGGGCCGATGTTGCCGAGGCCGAGCACTGCGGACCCATCGGTGAGCACGGCCACCGTGTTGCGCTTGATGGTGAGCCGGCGGGCATCCTCGGGATTCGCCGCGATCGCCTGGCACACGCGGGCGACGCCGGGCGTGTACGCGCGGGAGAGGTCGTCACGGTTGCGGAGCGCGACCTTGGGGGTGACCTCGATCTTGCCGCCGAGGTGGATGAGGAACGTCCGGTCGGACACCTTGCGCACGCTGACGCCGGGCAGCGAGTCGAGCGTCTGCGTGATGTCCTGCGCGTGGTTCTCCGACAGCGCGTTGGCGCTGATGTCGACCACGATCGTGTCGGCGTGCGACTCGACGACGTCGAACGCCGTCAGCACGCCGCCGACGCGGCCGACCGCGGTGGTGAGGTCACCCGCGGCCGTTGACGAAGCCGGGGCCTCGACCCGGACGGTGATCGAATACCCGGGACCGGGAACCGGCATGACACGTACTCCCCGCTGGTGGAAAGGGTTCGGGACGGACCGAATCTAGTCCCGTGATCGCGGCCACCCTGCCTCAACCGGGTGACTGACCGGTAACTTCGACCGGTCCGTCCGGATCAGCGGTTGATCTCGGTCTCCGGGTGCACGTACGGCACCGTGTCGAGCGGGAACGTCACGTCACCGAACGGCGACAGGGCTCCCTGCCGGTCGGCGGACAGCTCGGTGACCGGGTGCTCACCCGGCTCGCCCGGCCACGTCGGGTCGATGCCCTTGTTCTGCTTGTCGCCCTTCGCCACTGCTTCCTCCGAGGCCCTCGTCCGGCAAACTCGCTCACAGTCTGCCCGAACACCGGTCAGGCGCGCGCACCCGCCCGGTATCCTGGTCGTCTATGCCCGCGACCTCTCTGGCGGACTGGCTGCGTGCGGAGTCCGACGACGCACTCGCCGCACTGCTGCGCACGCGTCGCGACCTGTCCACGCCACCACCGTCCGACACCACCGTGCTCGCCACCCGCGCCGGCACGCCGGGGTCGGTCGCGCGCGCCTGCGAAGACCTCGACACGTTCACCCTCGCGGTGCTCGACGCGCTGCTGGTCGCCGGTGCCGACGGCACGCCGATGCCGGTGTCCGCGGTAGCCGCGCTGGTCGGCCGCGAGGTCGCCGAACCGCTCGCTCGGCTGCGGGCGCGCGCGCTCGTGTGGGGTACGGACGACGAGCTGCGGGTGCCGCCCGCAGCCCGCGACGCGCTCGGACCGTTCCCGGCCGGGCTCGGCTCGCCGTCGCCCGCACTGGCCGCCACCGACGTCGCCGCCCGGCTCGCGGAGGTCAGCGAAGACGAGCGGGCCGTGCTTACTGCCCTCGCTGCCGGGCCGCCGATCGGGCGGACCCGAGATGCGAGCTTCGACGTCGCGCTGTCCGACGCGGCCACTCCGGTACAGAAGCTCCTCGCGCGCGGCCTGCTGCTCCGCCGGGACGACCAGACTGTGGAACTCCCCCGCGAACTCGGCCTGCTGCTGCGCGGCGGCGTCGCCTTCGACCCGGCGACGCTCGTCGAGCCGGAGCTGCCCGTCAATCCACATCGGACGGACACTGTGGACGAGACGGCAGCGGGCGAGGCAATGGAGTTGTTGCGGCAGATGGAATCCATGCTGCGGGCCTGGTCGGACGCGCCACCGCCGGTACTCAAGTCGGGCGGCCTCGGGGTGCGGGAGGTCAAGAAGCTGGCCAAAGACCTCGAAGCGGACGAGATCCGCGCGACCCTGCTGGCGGAGCTGGCCGTGGGCGCAGGTTTGGTGGGCGACAGCGAAAACAGTGCGCCGGAATGGGTACCCACCACGCTCACCGACAGCTGGCTGGCGTCGCCGTCGGTGCAACGCTGGATGACGCTCGCGCAGGCCTGGCTCGAACTGCCGCGGTTACCCGGGCTGGCAGGCGGCCGCGACGCCAAGGACAAACCGATCGCACCGCTGTCGGAAGAACTGCGGCGACCACTCGCCCCAGTCACCCGGCGGCGGGTACTCACCGCACTCGCCGCCCTGAATCCGGGCGCGGGCGTGAAAAGCCCCGACGAACTGGTAGCGGTGCTGGCTTGGCGCGCCCCACGACGAGGCGGTCGGCTGCGCGACGAAACCGTACGCTGGACCATGGCCGAGGCGACCGCACTGGGCCTGGTCGGACTAGGCGGTCTCACTTCGGCCACCAGGCTCCTGCTGGAAGACGACCGCCCAGGCGCAGTGGAGGCAATGCACGACGCCCTGCCCGCGCCGGTAGGACAGGTACTCCTGCAAGCCGACCTGACGGTGGTCGCGCCGGGCCCGCTGGAGCCGGAGCTGGCGGCGGATATGGCCGCGGTCGCCAACGTCGAATCTGCCGGACATGCAACGGTTTACCGGATCACCGAGGCGTCCGTCCGGCGCGCACTGGACACCGGCCGTACTGCCGACGAGCTGCACGCCTTGTTCCGCAACAAGTCGGCGACCCCGGTACCACAGGGTTTGACGTACCTGATCGACGACGTGGCCCGCCGCCACGGCCGCCTCCGCGGCGGAGTAGCCGGGTCGTTCCTGCGCTGCGACGACGAGGCGCTGCTCGCCGAGGTACTCGCGCATCCGGTGGCCGCCGAGTACGACTTACGCCTGATCGCCCCGACCGTGGTAATCAGCACGGCACCCTTGGCAGAAGTACTGGAAGCCTTACGCAGCGCAGGTTTCGCCCCCGCCGCCGAAGGCCCGGACGGCCGCGTAGTAGACCTACGCCCCACCGGCCGACGACTGCCCGCCCGCACGAGAGCAGCCCGCGCACGCCCGGGCGAACAAGCAATACTGACCGACGACCAGGCCGCCAAAATCGTGTCGAACCTACGCGCAGGCGACCAAGCCTCCGCAAGACGGCGAGGCTCGACAGTCCGCGCCCCAGGCGGCGGAGGCGCAGACACCACGGCCACCCTGGACCTGCTTTCCCGCGCCACACTGGAACAACGCGAGGTATGGATCGGCTTCGTAGACTCCCGCGGCACCGCAAGCCAGCGAGTAGTACGCCCCCGACGCGTAGGAGGCGGCGTCCTGGAAGGCGACAACCACGAGCGCTACCCACTACACCGCATCACCTCCGCCGCCTTGGTGGAAGACTGACCAACGGCCGTGAAGGGAACCTTCACGGAATCAGATTCCCTCATGGTTCCCTTCACAGCCCTGCACATTCCGTGAAGGTTCCCTTCACAGCCTTGAGACCACCACCCCAGCCGCATCCCGCGCACCCGCGCACCCGCGCACCCGCGCACCCGACGAAACCCCAGCAGCCACCCACCCCAACCGCAGCCGACGCACCCCACGAGACCCAGCAGCCCAGACCCGGCCCTGCACCCCGATCCGAAGCCCCCACACGGTCGGAGGGGCTTGTCAAGGCATCTTTCCCGCCTTGACAAGCCCCTCCGACCGTAGTGACACTCAAACTTCGGGGTGCCCCCACGCAACAGTTCCGGCCAACACAGAACCCCACCGCAACAGTCCCGGCCAACACCGCGCAGTTCAGAGGTTCCGCAACCCCCGCAACACCCGCTCCATGAACTCCCGCGAAGACCGATCCCCCAGCACCAGCTCGGTCTGGTGCAACAAAACCAACCCGATGTCAGCCATATCCCCGACCAGCACCTTCACCACCCCCAACGGCAGATGGAGATGCGCGGCGATCTCGGCAACAGACCGGGTGTCCAAGCAAAGATCGCAAATCCGCCGATGCTCGATCGACCGGACCCCGCGGTACCGGCGCCCCTCATCGCTGGTCGACACCAGCGCTTCCAGCGCCAGGTTGTGGTCCGACCGAGTCCGCCCCCGAGTCCGCGCATACGGACGCACCCGGGATTTCACCGGAGGCGCAGGCGAAACCGGCTGGGACGGCTCTCCGCCGGACCAGAACTGATCCAGCTCGGAAACACCGGAATCCGCAGCCGGAGCCGGATACCGATCCGTCGGATAATCCTCCGCCGGATACCGGGACCGAGGCGGCTCCACCAGCGCATGCCTGCTCCGAGCCCCTTCCTCCACCGGCTGCCGCTGATACGCCGACCCCTCCGGCACCACCCGGTCACCCATCCCGGGCGACCCGGCGTACTCGTCGAACGAAAACGGATCCGCTGCAGCAGGCTGGGGTTCCTCCCAATACCCGGACTCCCCGTCCTCGACCCACTCGTACCCGTCGTCCTCCCAAACCTCGTCCACCAGCTCAGGCTGCGAAGGGTGCGGAGGCTGCGGCGGCGCCGGAGGGGGAGGCGGCGGCGGGGAAGGACGAGGCTGCCGATGCGGCAACCGCATGCTCAACGTGCTCAGCTCGTAATGACTGGGCGAATCGAACGGCTCGCGCTCATTCCCCTTGTGCAACGCGTCCCAGGCACCCGTGTCCTGGTCACCGAAACCCGAGATCTTCATCGGCTACCCACGCACCCCGCCGCCCTGCAGCTGTGCGCGCAGTTCCGGGGTGATCTGCTCGCCGACCCGTTCGACCAGCAGGGTCATCTCGTATGCCACCGTCCCGATGTCGCACGTGGGCGCGGCCAGCACGGCCAGCGACGACCCGTCGGCGACCGACATCAGGAACAGGTACCCGAGCTCCATCTCGACCACGGTCTGGTTGACGCCGCCCGCCTCGAAGCAGCGGGCCGCCCCCTGGGTGAGGCTGATCAGCCCGGACGCGACCGCCGACAGCTGCTCGGCGCGGTCCTGCGGCAAGCCCTCCGACGGCGCGAGCAGCAGGCCGTCGGCCGACACCAGCACCGCGTGCGCAGCACCCGGCACCCGGCGCACGAAGTCCGAGATCAGCCAGTTGAACGTGCTGCCGGTGTCGGTCACTGCCCCTCCTAGCTGTCGGGCTAGCTGTCGAACTAGCTCTCGAACACTGCCGGACATCCAACACGGTGCCGGCGGTTCATGATCGTCCGGCCGTGGTGAAGTCGCCGTTCCAGCGTATTCACGCGCCCGGTTGTGTCGAGCGTGCGCCCGGGCACCGTACGTGCGCGCCCGGCACTGCGTCGCGCGAACGCATGCACAACCACGCATTCGCGGGTCACCCGGTGGTGGCGATGGCCACGCTGCGCAGCGGGGTATCCGCGCAGGTCACCACCGTTCCGGCGGCTCGATCGAGCCCGACCGGCCCCGGCCGCAGCAGTCAGGGACCACTCATCCTGCCCCGGTCGGAGGCACCACTCCCCGAAGCGGGTGAAGCCCGTGGAGTTCACTCCAACGGCCGCACCCGGACCGGGGGTGTGCGGGAAATCTGGGTCGGCGGGGTCCCTCCTTCTCCGGCGGCGGCGAGTACGACGGCAGAGATCTCGGACGGCGCTAACCCGCCCGCAACGCCGAATCGTGCGCGATCGCGTGCTGCACGACGGAGATCAGCACCTGCTTCGCCGACTCCCGCTCGCGTGCGTCGCAGGCCATGATCGGCACCGACGGCGAGATGGTGAGCGCGTGCCGCACGTCCTCGATCTGGTGGTGCAGCAGCCGGTCGAAGCAGTTGATCGCCACGACGTACGGCAGCTTCCGGTTCTCGAAGAAGTCGATCGACGGGAACGCGTCGGCCAGCCGCCGCGTGTCCACCAGCACGACCGCGCCGATCGCGCCGACCGCCAGGTCGTCCCACATGAACCAGAACCGGTGCTGGCCCGGCGTGCCGAACACGTACAGCACCAGGTCGGAGTCGAGCGAGATCCGGCCGAAGTCCATGGCGACCGTGGTGGTCGTCTTGTTCGGCGTGGCCGTGACGTCGTCGTGCCCGACACTCGCCTCGGTCATCATGGCCTCGGTGGTCAGTGGATCGATCTCGGAGATCGCCCCGACCAGAGTCGTCTTACCCGAACCGAACCCACCCGCGACCACGATCTTGGCCGACGAGGTCGGACCCGCAGGCGGCGTGTTCGCGTCGGAGTCAAATTCTCCGAAGCCCACTGAGCACCCTTTCCATGAACTCGATACTGGGGCGGTCACCCGCGTTCGTACTGCTGCTCGTGTGCACGAGCACCAGGCCGAGGCCCGCCACATCACCAATCAGCACCCGCACCACGCCGAGCGGCAGCCGCAGCAGCGCGGCGACCTCGGCGACCGACCGGGTGTCGAGGCACAGGTCGCAGATCGACCGGTGCTCCGGCACGCGGACGCGGTCGAGCACGCGGCCCTGCTCGCTGGTGGACACCAGCGCCTCGATCGCGAGGTCGTAGGTCGGCCTCGTGCGTCCGCGGGTGCGGAAGTAAGGCCGGACGAGCCCGGAGGTCTCGACCTCGGCCACCGGCGGCTCGTCCACGTACTCACCGGCTGCCTGTGCCGGCAGCGCCGCCGCCAGCTCGTCGGACGACGGTCCCGGCGACCGGTCGCGGTCCGCGCTGAAGGCGGCGAACTCGGCCGAGTCGTACAGCGGTCCGCTGGCTCCGCCGAAGAGCTCGGAACCGGGGCCGCCGAGCAGCCGCTCGCGGTACCCGGGCACGGCGGTGATGCCCGGCTGCTGTCCCGCGTTGGAGTCGGTGAGCCAGTTCGGTGGCTCCCGCACCGGTTCGGAGTCCGCGGTCTGGACGTCTCTCGAACGCCATTCACGGTCGACCCGTTCCCGGAAGGACTTCCAGTCCTCCCGATCAGCCCAGCCTCCGGTGAAGTCGTCACCCAGCCGGCCATCGCCCCGCAAGCGCCCGTCGTCCACGGTCTACTCCTGAAGTCCCTTGCCCGCCTAGCGGCGGACCGCAGCGCCCTGAAGTTGTGCCCGCATCTCCGGCGTGAGCTGCTGCCCGACCCGTTCGACGAGCAGTGTCATCTCGTACACCACCAAGCCGATGTCGCTCTCCGGCGAGCCGAGCACCGCGAGGCACGAGCCGTCGGACACCGACATCAGGAAGAGGAATCCGTTCGCCATCTCGACCACGGTCTGCGCGACCGGGCCGCCTTCGAACACCTTCGCCGCGCCGCGGGCAAGGCTGGTCAGCCCCGAGGCGACGGCCGCCAGCTGGTCCGCCCGGTCCTTCGGCAGCCCGCGCGAAGACGCGAGCAGCAGACCGTCGGCCGAGACGACCACCGCGTGCGCCGCACCGGGCACCCGGTGGACGAAGTCCGTGATCAGCCACGCGAAGCTGCCCGCCGCGCTGCCGCCGGCCGCCCGGCCGTTCGGCTGCACCGAGCCGCCTCCCGGCTGCACTCCCGCCCGTGTCACTCTCGCTCCTCACTGCTGTCGCTCACATACCCGGCCCCGGTGACGCGAACGCCGTCCTCGTCGAGCCGGGCATCCGGTGGCCGCTCCTTCAACGCGTGCCGACCGGAGGTGTACCCACGCTGGAAGCTTGCCATCCGGCTGCGGGCCGCGGACGCCGAGCGGGTGATCGCACCCGTTCCGGGCAGCCCGGCGGTCGCATCGGTGAACGAGTTCTGCTGCTGTGCCTGCTCACCCGCACCGCCGATCGAGCCGGGGACCAGATACGCGTTGGGAATGCGCTTCGGCAGCCCGGCGGACGTGATTTCCTCGTTCTTGGACTCGAGCAACGACTGCGCTGCCTGCCAGCCCTCGTCGGAGACACTGTGCCAGCTGTCGTCGTCCGGCCCGTCGGACCCGGGGTAGAGCGGCGTGGCTTCGATCGGCTCCTCCTTGACCTGGGGGGCCGCCGGGGGCACCGGGGCCGCCGAGGTAACAGAAACCGCAGGCGTCGCCGGGACCTCGGCGTGGTCCGGCTCCGGCACGACGCTCTCGCCGGGCTCCGGGAGGCCGAGATCGGGTTCCGAGTCCTCGCCGTCGCTGCCCTCGCTGAACCAGCGCGACAGCACCGACTGGTAGATCGGCAGCCGCCGGGTGGGCACGTCGTCCTCGAGCGCCGACGCGCCGTCGGTCTCCGCGGGCTCGGGCTTCTTCGGCTCCTCCGGGGCAACGTACTTCGGCTCGCGCTTCGGCAGCACCAGCGGCGGGAACTCGGTCTGCGCAAGGCTGGCGCCGTCGCCGTTGGAGTCGCGGGTCAGCGGGGCGAGGTCGTCGGCGGTCGGCCACGCGGGGGCTTCCACCGACGGCGCCTCGGGGCTCAGGAACGGACCCGCCGCGCGGTTGCCCGCGACCAGGTCGTCGAGGCTGATCGGCTGGTCGAGCGGGACGAGGCCGCCGTTGTCCGCGGCCGCAGGCGCCGCCGGGACCGCGGGCGGCGGGGTGACCGGCGGCATCGAGAACGGCTCCGGCTCGCGGTTGAGCGGCGGGAGGCTCGGGTGCGACACCTCGTTGCGGCCCGGCGGCGGGGTGAGCCGCGGCGCCGGTGCGGCCTGCCGGACCGCGGTGAGCAGCTCGGCGGGCACCACGACGCGGGCGATCACGCCGCCTTCGATGTCCTCGTTCTCGCGCAGCCGCACCTCGATGCCGTGGCGCTGGGCCAGCCGCGCGACCACGTACAGGCCCATCCGCCGGGTCACCGACACGTCAAGGTCCGGCGGGTCGGCGAGGCGTTCGTTGACCTCGGCGAGGCGTTCGTCGCTCATTCCCACGCCGTGGTCGGTGACCTGGATGGCGAGCGCCTTCTTGCGCGTGACCACCGCGCGGACGGTCACCTTGGTCTCCGGCTCGGAGAAGTACGTCGCGTTGTCGAGCAGTTCGGCGAGCACGTGCACGAGGTCGTGGATCGCGAGGCCCTGCACCGCGATGTCCGGCACGATGCCGACCTCGATGCGGGCGTACTGCTCGATCTCCGACACCGCCGCGCCGATCACGTCGGCCGCAGGCACCGGCTTCGGCACCGATTTCGCCAGCCCCGCACCGGAAAGCACCAGCAGCGACTCGCCGTTGCGGCGCAACCGGGTGGCCAGGTGGTCGAGCTCGAACAGGCTCGCGAGGTGGTCCGGGTCCTGCTCGTCGGCCTCGAGCCGGTCGATCACGCCGAGCTGGCGTTCCACCAGCCGTTGCGAGCGCCGGGAGAGGTTCACGAAGATGCCGTTGACGTTTTCGCGCAGCAGCGCCTGTTCGGCGGCCATCTTGACGGCCTGCTCGTGCACCACGTCGAACGAGCGGGCGACCTCGCCGATCTCGTCACGGGAGGAAACCGGGACCGGCTCGACCGCCTTCTTCGACGCGTTGACCGGATCCGGATCGTCCAAAATGGACTGCACGGTCTCCGGCAGCCGGGTGTAGGCGACGTCGAGCGCGGTCTTCCGCAGCACGCGCAGCGGGCGCAGCATGAGCCGCGCGATCACGAGCATCAGGATCAGCGCCGCGACGAGCGCCGCGAGCACGATGACCCCGCCGACCCACGCCGACCGCACGGCCGAGCCGGCCAGATCGTCGGCCTGCGCCCGCAGCCGGGTCAGCAGGTTGCCTTCCACCGCACGGAGCTTGTCCGCGGCGACGGTGGAGACCTGGCCGAGCCGGGTCGCGTCGACGTTGAGCGGCTGGCCCTGCTGGGCGAAGGAGAACGACGACGCCTCGATCCGGCGCCGGTCGTCGACCTCGGGTCCGGAGTAGGTGTCGTTGTAGAGCCGGACCTGGTCGTCGGTGGCGTTCGCGAGGAAGGCCGAGATCGACGCGTCCCCGCTCGCCTCGGCGGCGCGGGTCTCGTCGAGCAGGTTGCCGGGGAAGCCGTTGCGGAAAGCGGCGATCTGCAGTGCCGCGTCCCCGCGCAGGATGAACTCCTTGGCCTCGCTGATCGCCTGCGTGCTCGTGCCGAGCCGGAGCAGGTCGCGGTCGGTGGTCGCGGTGGCGACCTCGCGGCCGAGCTGGATCAGCGAGTCGAGGATCGAGGAGTAGGTGTCGAGCACCGCCGCGTCGGAGTAGGACGAGGCGTTGATCGCGGCCCGCAGCGGCCGCAGCGCGTCGAGGCGCTGGAGGCCGCGCGAGTACCGGTCGCTGGTCGCCTGGTCGTCGCTTTCGAGGTGGACCGCGGCGTTGCGCAGGTCGTCGACGTCCTTGTCGACCTTGGCCATCTGCGCGTCGAGGCCGGTCTGGCGCAGCGCATCGTTGGACGAGAGCCGGGCCACGGCCAGCGCGCGCTCGCGCTGCAGGTCGTGCACCACCGCGGTGACCTTCTCGGCGAACGCGACCTGGTCGGCGGTGTGGCCGAGCTGGACGGCCGAGCGGACGTCGTCGACCACGCGCAGGACACCGAGCACGAGCGCGGTGAGCGTGGGGATGATCAGGATCAGCGCGAGCTTGGACCGCAGCCGCCAGTTCCCGAGCGCGAGCGGCGAGCGCTGGAAGGAACCCCCGCCTCCCGCAGAGCTGTCAGTGCCGCCGGAGCCGCCGGAGCCGCCGGAGCCGCCGGAGCCGCCGGCAGAGGACCCGTCCGCCCCCGCAAGATCTTCGTTCGGCACCGCCGCATCACCCGCATTGCCATTGCCGCCCGGGCCGGTACGGCCCCGTGATTCCGAACCCGCCGCACTCGTGGCCACTACGCGCACGCTCCCGGCAGGTGGCCCCGCACCCGGATGGATGACGGGGACGGGTCCGCTGACCGAGCCATTACACCCTTCCGAGTGAAAAGATCGACTTTCCGGTGCGGTTGCCCGCCGCCTCGGGCGCGGAATCGGTTCAGGTCTGACATGACGTTCGGTCCCCGCACGTGGTCGATCGCTGGTCCGTTCGGCCGAGGCCACCCTGACCGGCCGTTAGCCGGTTGTGCGGAGCGTCTTGGGGAGACTTACTCTCACTACATCGGTGGTCCACACCTCACACTGCAGGAGCAGAGGGTAGCGAAAGCTTGGCCCATTTGTAACCCTCCAGAGGCCGTCCGGGAGCACCCAGGCAGCGGATTAAGGTCGATCGGGCACCCACGGGCCGTTCCGGTAACCCCGGACACCAGGCAGATCGATCACCTGATCGAGTGACGAGTACCACTTCTGAATCGTGCATGACCACCCATTGTGAGTAGCCGCGTTGGTTCTCTACAGTAGCCGCGTGACTCCGGACAATGAGCCACCTTCCTCCACGCCAGCGCAATCGGCGGGACCTCATTCGCTAGGAGCGACCTTGTTTGACGAAGCGGCGAGCAGCCGACGTACGTACGGCAGGCGCGGGTTCCTGTCTCTCGCCATGGCCAGCGGCGTCGCGGTGACCGCGAGCGGTTGCGGGCTGCTCGGCGGATCCGACGATTCGGGCAAGTCGAACGGCGGGTCCGGGGTCGAGAAGGCCAAGATCAAGGTCTCGATCATGCCGACGATCGACGTCGCTCCGTTCCACTTGGCGGTACAGAACGGCTACTTCAAGAACGAGGGCCTCGAGGTCGAAGCCGTCGACGCGGCCAGCGGTGACGCATCCCTCACCAAGCTGATCGCAGGCGAGGTCGACATCGCCTACGCGAGCTACACGCCGTTCTTCATCGCGAAGAGCAAGGGCAGCGCGGACATCAAGCTGGTCGCGGACGCGTCGTCGGCGGGTCCGAAGAGCACCGAGATCGTCGCCATGCCGAACAGCAACGTGAAGAACGTGCACGACCTGGCAGGCAAGAAAATCGCCATCACCGCCACCAACACGATTTGCGACACCCTCACCAAGTCCGTGATGCGCGACAACGGCGTGGACTACTCCGGCGTGAAGTGGGTGTCGGTCAGCTTCCCGCAGATCGGCGCGGCGGTGAAGCGGGGCGACGTCGACGCGGGCTTCCTCACCGAGCCGTTCATCACCGCGTCGGCGAAGACCAATGGCACGGTGGAGGTCATCGACACCGCGTCCGGCGGCACCAAGGACTTCCCGACCGCGGGGTACGGCTCGCTCGGCAAGTTCACCTCCGGGAACCCGAAGACCGTCGCCGCTTTCCAGCGCGCGATGTCGCGGGCCACCAAGGAATCGGCCGACCGTTCGAAGATCGAGCCGTTGATGATCCAGTTCTCGAAGGTCGACGAGGCGACCGCGAAGCTGACGAACCTGCTCACCTTCCAGTCTACTTTGGACGCCCGGCGCATCCAGCGGGTCCCCGACCTGCTGCAGCAGTTCGGGTCGATCCAGAGCCGGATCGACGTCGCCTCGATGATCGTCCCGCAGGCGAGCGCGACCTGACGTGCGGCTCGTCCGGAATCTGACCGGCCTGCTCGGTTTCCTCCTGCTGTGGGAGGTACTCGTGCGGGCCGGTCTGCTCGACCAGAACGACCTGCCGCCGCCGACCGTCGTGTTCGCGCGGATCGGTGAGCTGCTCGGGGACGTCGCATTCGTCCGTGACGTGGTGGCGTCGCTGCTCGCCTGGATGATCGCGCTCGCGATCTCGATCGCCATTGCGGTGCCTGCCGGGCTGGTGCTCGGCAGCGTGCGCTGGCTGCGGGACGCGACCAAGGCGATCGTCGAGTTCCTGCGGCCGATCCCGTCGGTCGCGCTGATTCCGCTGGTGCTGATCGTGATCGGCGGCGGTCCGGAAGCGAAGATCACGCTGGCCGTGTACGCGGCCGTGTGGCCCATTCTCTTCAACACGATCTACGCGCTCGCCGAGATCGACCCGCTGCTGCTGGAAACCGCGCGGTCGTACGGCACTCCGCGATCGCGGGTCCTCACTTCCGTTGCGCTGCCGCATGCCGCGCCGTTCGTGTTCACCGGGATCCGGCTGTCCGCGGCGATCTCGCTGATCCTCGTGATCAGCACGGAGTTCCTGGCCGGTGCGAAGCTCGGGATCGGGCAGTTCGTGCTGGAGGCGAGCTCCGGGTCGGGGCGGATGGACCTGGTGCTCGCGGGCACCGTCGTCGCCGGGGTGCTGGGCTACCTGGTCAACGAGGGCCTGGAACGGCTCGGGCACCGGCTCTTCGGCTGGAGCAGCGTCGCGCAGGGAGCCGCCGCGTGAGTGTGGTCGAAAAGCCGTCCACGGTGACCCGGCGGGTCGGCCGCGGGCTCGGCGGGTTTGCCCGCAAATGGCTGTTGTTCGTGATCCTCGTGCTGCTGTGGGAGCTCGCGACCCGGCTGAGCCAGAGCGTGTTCTTCCCGCCGCCGTCGAAAATTGCCGCGGCAGCAGCGAAACTGTGGTTCTCCGGACCGGCGTCGCAGCTGTTCCTCGGCGACGCGGTGTTCGAGCACGCGCTGCCGAGCATCGCCCGCGTGCTCGGCGGGTGGCTGCTGTCGGTGGTGCTCGGCGTTGCGCTCGGCACCGCGCTGGGCCGCTCGCGCACCGGAATGGACTACGTGGGACCGCTTTTCGCGTTCTTCCGCGCCATTCCGCCGCCCGCGCTGGTCCCGGTGTTCATCGTGTTGTTCCACATCGGACCGGGCATGCAGATCGCCACGATCATCTTCGGTTCACTGTGGCCGGTGCTGATGAACACAGTGGACGGAGTGCGTTCGGTCGACAAGGTGAAAGCCGAGACCGCGCGCGCCTTCCGCACGCCACGGCGGTACTGGATCGGGCTGGTCGTGCTGCCCGCGGCACTGCCGAAGATCTTCGCCGGGCTGCGGTTGTCGCTCTCGATCTCGCTGATCCTGATGGCGATCTCGGAACTCGTCGGTTCGCTCAACGGCATCGGGTACGCGCTGCTCGCCGCGCAGCGGGCGTACGACTTCGACCAGATGTGGGCGTGGATCGTGCTGCTGGGCATCCTCGGGTACGGGTTCAACGCGGCCCTGCTCGGCATCGAACGTCGCGTGCTCGGCTGGCAGCCCGGCCGGAACGAGGGAAGGTAACCCGCTTATGTCGACCATGCTCGAGGTCTCCGGCCTCACGCACCGCTACGGCAGCGGCGATGCCGCGGTCGATGACCTGTCGTTCACCGTGGAGTCCGGGCAGCTGGCGTGCATCGTGGGCCCGTCGGGGTGCGGGAAATCCACGCTGCTGCGGGCGATCGCGGGCCTGCTCCCGCCGACGTCGGGCACGGTGAGCCTGCACGGCGACCGGGTCACGACGGTGCCGGACGATCTCGCGGTCGTGTTCCAGGACTACAGCCGCTCGCTGTTCCCGTGGCTGACGGTCGCGAAGAACGTGGAATTCCCCTTGCGCTGGACCAAACTCGACAAGCCGGCCCGCCGTCGGCGAGCGACCGAGGCACTGACGGCGGTCGGACTGTCCGGAGTGGAGGGCAAATTCCCGTGGCAGCTGTCGGGCGGGATGCAGCAGCGGGTGTCGATCGCCCGCGCGCTGGCGAGCCGTCCGGTATTGCTGCTGATGGACGAACCGTTCGCCTCGGTGGACGCGCAGACCCGGTTCGACCTGGAGGATCTGCTGCGCCGCGTGCAATCGGAGCAGGGTACGACGGTCCTGCTGGTGACCCACGACATCGACGAGAGCGTGTACCTGGGCGACCGGGTGCTGGTGCTGTCGAAGTCCCCGGCGCGCATCGTGGCCGACCTGCCGGTGGACCTGCCCGCCCAGCGAGACCAGATCACGACCCGGGAATCGGCCCGGTTCGTTTCCCTGCGCGGGGAAGTGGCCCGCCTGCTGCATGGCCCGGCTTCGCAGGCGGCAGCGGACGCGGCGGAGTGGGACGCGGCGGCGGCTTCGGAAGCGCCTGCCGTGGAGAACGCGAAAAGCTGATCAGACTCGGGGAAACCACACCGAGACGTCGGCCAGCGCGTCGAGTTCGGCGTTACCGATGTGCCCGGTGAGGGTTTCCGTCTCGGCGACGACCATGGTGCGGCGGTCGATCCGGGAATGAAAATGGCGGCCGGAGAACTCGACTCTCGCGAGCCCCAGCGCGGCGGCACCCAGCGGCTTGATGTCGCCGCTGCCGTGCACTTTCTCGACTTTCTCGCATCCGGCGGCGTCGCTCTTCTTCGGAAAACCGACGCGCACGAGCGAAAGCACGGCGGCATTGCCGCGACCGTCGCCGACCGCGTACAGACTCCGGTCCAGTGAAGTGCACCGGTGGTGGGCCAGGTACTCCCGGACCTGGCCGGTCGAGTTCGCCAGGCAGGTGAGCTCGTGTTTCGCGGTCCGCTTCAGCTCCTTGAGCTTGAACCGGCCGAAGGTCTCCTGCTTGCGGCCCCGCTGGGCGGATTTCCGGCCCTCGGCCTTCCTGGTTACGAGGTCCCGGCCGGGCAGCGAGTCCGCGACCTCACCGGAGAGATTTCCCGGCAGTGCGCCCGATTCCACGCTCGCGCCGCCGATCCCGGCAGCGGTACCGCCTCCGACGGCGGCAACGACCGCCACTCCGGCCACGAGGATCTTGACCCCGCCCTTCTTGGGCGTGATCGGGTAAACCGATCCGTCCGGGCGCCTCGCATACTTCTGCTTCGCCACTCGCTGTCCCTCCCCTGGACACCAAGACCGAAGTGATCAAGGTAGTCCGGAAGGCAGCGAGAACTCATCCCCCTCGCGGCGGATTCACCCGTTCGCCGATCAAACCTTCGCGCGCGAGCCGGGTCCGGTCTCGTCCGGGCTGATCTCCGGTAACGTCTGCACGCCAAGCACGTTCGCGCCCACCAGCTTCCGCGTCGCCAGGTTGCCCATCGGCATGAAGGTGCTCGCCTGGACGTCTCGCCACATGCGTTCGAACGGCAGCGCCTTCGTGTACGACATCCCGCCGAGGACGTCGACCAAGCGCTGCATCACCTGGACCGCGTTGTTCGCCGCCGTGTACTTCACCACCGCGCAGCGGGCCACGCCGTCCTGGACGTCGCCGGTGAACAGGCGGCGGCTCATCACCTCGTCGGCGTGCCGGTAGATCAGTGCGCGCGAGCTTTCCAGCAGGATCTGGCATTCGCCGATCACGTCCTGCAGCACCGGGTCCGCCGTCTTGCCGCGCTTGACCAGCGACCGGACCGTCCAGTCCAGCGCGCCCGCCGCGACTCCCGTGTAGACGGCCGAAAACGCCGGCATTGCCCACGACCACACGGTTTCCAGCACTCGCGCGTCGAGGTGCTTCACCGGCAGTGAGTGCACCACTGCCGGGTCCTCGACGAACACCTTGTCCAGCTCCAGGTCATTGCTCTGGGTGCCGCGCATGCCCATCGTGTTCCACGTCTGGTGGATCGTGACACCAGGCTGGTCGAGCGCGATCTGGCACAGCAGCAGCCGCGGGCCGCCCTCGGCGTCCTCGTGGCGGGCGGTCGTGGAGCAATGCGTGGCGACCGACGAGTTCGTCGCGAAGCTCTTGCGGCCGGTGAGCTCGAACCCGCCCTCGACGCGTACGGCGCGCGTGTTCGCGTCCGTCATGTCGTTGCGCAGGCCCGTTTCACTCGTGATCGACGCCCAGATCAGCTCCCCGTCCACCGCCTTGCGCAGCAGTTCCGCCAGCCGCGGCGCTTTCGTGCGCCGCCACACGCTCGCCCATTGCCCCAGCGGCGACAGGTGCATGGTGAACGCCAGCGCGGTGGCGCCGTCGCCCATCGCGAGCCGTTCCAGCACCGGCAGGATTTCCGGCAGCCCGGCGCCGAGGCCACCCAGCTCCTCGGGTACCGACAGTCTCAGGAACCCGGCCTCGCGCAGGTCGTCGTAGTTCTCGTGCGGGAAGGTGTTCTCGCGATCGTGCTCGGCTGCCCGCTCGGCGAAAACGTCGGCGAGCTTGCCCGCGCGGTCGACCAGGTCCCGCTGGCCGGGAGTGAGTAGTGGCTGCACCCGGCCATCCAAACAGCGTCACTCATCCGGGTCAATGCGTGATCATCAGTACAGCGGCTGCGGATTCGGGTCCACCCGGACGTGCAGCAGGCTCGGCCCGTTCTCCTGCAACGCCGCAGCGAGCGCGGGCCGCAGGTCGGCGGCCTGTTCGACGGTGCGCGCCGGGCAGCCCATACTCTCCGCGAGCCGCGCGAAATCGATCCCGCCCAGGTCGGTACCCGGAACTTTCGTCCCGCCCGCGGACTCGCCGAGAATGCGGACGGCGGCGTACTGCGCGTTGTCCAGCACGACAAACGTGACCGGCGCATGCTCGCGCGCAGCGGTCCACAGCGCCTGCACGCAGTACATGCTCGACCCGTCGCCCAGCACCGCCACCACCTTGCGGTCCGGACGGCCCAGCGCCGCCCCCACCGCGGCAGGCAGGCCGTACCCGAGGGTTCCGCTCGCGACGGTGAGGAATCCGGTGTCGGTGGCGGTGATCGGCAGGTGGTCGTGCAGGCAGTTACGGTGGCTCGGCGTCTCCTCGACCACGATCGCGTTGTCCGGCAACAGATCTGCGACCACGGAGTACGCGAAGTCCGGCGAAATCGGGGTGGCCTCGACGGGTTTACCCGGTGCATCGGGCCGTGCGGGCACCTGCCGCGCACCCGGCACGACCTTCTCGACAAGCGCCCGGATCGCGAGCTTCGGCGTGGACCGGATCCCGATGCCGTTACCGGCACGCGCGAGCACCTGGTCGTCGTCGCTCACGAGGTACAGCGGCGGCAGCGGGATTTCCGGCTCGCCGCGGTACACGTGGTAGGTGAACGCGGGCGCGCCGAGGACCACGACGAGGTCGTGCTCGCGCAGCGCTTCCGCTACCGCTCGCCGTTCCGGCTGCAGGAAACCGAGGAACAGCGCGTGGTCTTCGGGGAACGAGCAGCGCGACGACATCGGCGCCGCCCACACTCCGGCGCCCAGTTTTTCCGCCAGCGCAACGACATCCGGTACCGCGCCGTCACCGTCCACACTGGCCCCGACGACCAGCGCGGGCCGCTGCGCCCCATCGAGCGCGGCGGCGAGGTCGGCCAGCGCGTCCGGGTCGGGAGCGAAGCCGGACACGCGGTGCCCGGTGGGCAACGGCATGGTCGCCTCGGCGTCCCAGTCGTCCACCGGCACCGAGACGAACACCGGACCCTGCGGCGCCTGGGTGGCCACGTGGTACGCGTGCGCGATGGCCGCGGGTACGTCCGCCGCCCGGGCCGGCTCGATGCTCCACTTGACGTACGGCTTGGGGAAGTTCGCCGCCTCCACCGCGCCGAGGAACGGCTCGTCCGGCATCAGCGAGCGGGTCTGCTGCCCGGCCAGCACGATCAGCGGCGCGCGGTTGCGGTAGGCGGTGAACACGTGTCCGAGCGAATGTCCGACGCCGCCTGCCGAATGCAGGTTCACGAGCACCGGCCGCCGGGTCGCCTGCGCGTACCCGTCGGCCATCGCGACGACCGCCGACTCCTGCAGGCCGAGCACGTAGGTGAAATCGTCGGGCCACTCGGTGAGGAAGGCGATCTCGGTGGTGCCGGGGTTGCCGAACACCGTGGTGAGGCCGAGGTTCCGGAGCAGCTCGCGCGTGGCGTCCCGGACAGTGCGAGTTCCCATGGCGCCCACCGTATCCCCGTGAGTGGCTCACCGGCACAGCCACTCACGGGGACGGGGTCAGCCGATCAGTCCGGAGAGCCCGGTGCCCTTGACCGAGCCCCAGCCGGTGACCTGGTCGTAGCCGGTCTTGGCGGAGAAGCCGGTGGTGCCGTTGAAGGTGTTGGTGCCGGTGGTGACGTCGTGGAAGCCGGTGCCGTACGACGAACCGTTGCCGATGCTGTAGAACTTCGGGTTCAGGTTGCCGAGGCCGCCGCCGTGCACCTGGTTCTGCAGCGTGGTGAATGCCGCCCACAGCGGGGCTGCGCCGGAGGTGCCCCACACGTTGCCGGCCTGGCCGCCCGAGATGATCGAGTACGCCGAACCTTGCGCGGCGTCCGCGGCGACGTCCGGGACCTTGCGCTTGGTCGTGCTCTGCTGCGACTGCCACGACGGTGCCGCGAAGATCGTCGAGATGCCGCCGCCGGTCGCGCCGCCCGAAGCGCCGTCGTTCCACGCCTTCTCGCTGCTGTAGGCGTTCGACGACGTCACCGACAGCTGGGTACCCCCGACGCCCGACACGTTCGGGCTCGATGCCGGGAAGTCCACGGCCTGGGCGTTGCTGCCGGTCTGGCGGGCGCAGTCGGTGGTGCCGTCGTCACCCGCGGCGGCGAAGTAGCTGATGCCCTCCGCGGTGCCGGTCGCGATCGCGTTGTTCACGCTGTTGGCCGCCGACGAGCCCTCGGCCGCCTCGCACGAGCCCCACGAGATCGAGACGACGCTGACCTTCTTGTCCGACGCGATCTTCTGGTACATCGCCAGCTCGCCCGCGTTGGAGTTCGGAGCTTCGTACACGTAGTCGTTCGCCGCCGCGGCCAGCGCGTGCACGACCTCGATGTCCAGGTCGACCTCGACCTCGCCGTCGCCGGGGCTCGCGTCGTAGTTCGCGCCGTTGACCGAGACCGTGGTGACCGAACCGGCGTGGAGGCCGTATTTCGTGTCGTACGCGGTGATGTCCGATTTGCGGTAACCGTCGAACTCGACGAAACCGACATTCACCCCGGCGCCGGTCGCGGAAAGGCCGCTGGTGCCATAAGCGGTACGGAGAATCGTGGGCGTGACCGGCTTGACCGTGCGCGGCGCTTGCGCGGCCCTGGCGTGGTGTTTCACCGCGTGGTTGTCGAGCCCGACCACCGAATCGACCACCGCGGACACCGAAGCGGGCAATTCGGGCGCGGCGTCGTTGGCGTAGAACTGCCGTCCGGTGACGGTGTCGGTGTAATTCCCGAGCCGGGTGTGGAAGGCCGATTCCAGTTGCCCCGCGGTGGCCGAGAAGGTGATTGCCTGCCGGTTTCCGGAAACCTCGATTCCGGACGCGCCGTTTTGTTTCAGGAATTCCACCGCATGGTCGGCCTCGGCTTGCGTTGGGCCGAATGCAGTAGTGAATTGCTCCGGAGTGAGGAAGTGACGATAGCTCGGCGACGCGGGATTCTGCACGTCGGCGAGGAAGCGCTCCAGCGCCTGCCGGTGGTGCAGCTTGAGCGACAGCGCGGCGGTGATCGGCTGCCCGGCGTCGACGTCGCCGGAACGAGCACTGGCCGCGAGCGGGGCAGCATTGCCGGACAGGGTGATCAATGGGTCGGCATTCGCGACGCCGGCCACCGAAAGGCACAGCAACGCCGGCAGCGGGACCGCAGCGGCGACAAGCTTGCGCAAGCGCATGGCAATTCCTCTCGAGAGGCGGGGACCGGACCGGAAAAACCGCGGTCCCGGCCCGTGCTGCCGAGCATAAGAAACGCCCCGGAACCTACTTTTGGCTGACCTTTTCGATGGTTGGTTTATGTTCCACTTCGATGGCTTTTGGTCGATTCGGCGGAGGTCGTCCCGCTTCATCCGGAAACCAACGGACGTCGGTATGCGGAAATCGTGGACAATCCGGTCCGTGCGGAGGAAACTCTGCTCCGGGGAGGCAGTATGTCCATTGACGAGAGCGCGCGCTTGGTGCGGTTCGACCCCGCACTGATCACGGCTGCGTCCACCGGCGAGCGAACCGCGGTGGACGAATTGCTCGCCGGGCTACGACCATTGGTGCTGCGTTATTGCCGCGCCCGGTTGGATCGGGTGGTCGCCGATCGCTGTGCGCAGGAAACGTTGCTGGCGGTGCTGGCCGATCTACCCCGGCGACCGGCGGGGGCGTTGTTGCCGTTCGTATTCGGGATTGCGTACGGAATGGTTGCGGAGGAACTACGCCGCCATCCACGGGTCAGCCCGGCCGACCCGCTGGATCGGCTCCCGGCAGATCAACGAGACCTGCTGACGTTCCGGGTAGTGCTCGGCTTCAGCGCCGAGCAAACCGCCGAGGCCCTAGGGCTCCCCAACGCCGCAGCGGTCCGCGTCGGACAACACCGAGCCCTGACCGCCCTGCGGGGTTTGCTCAGCAGCTGAGCAGCGCGCGAGCCGGCCTGGGCTGAAGGTCCGTGAAGGCCACCTTCACGGAATCTAAGTCCGTGAAGGGAACCATGAGGGAATCTAATTCCGTGAAGGTTCCCTTCACGGACCTTCAGCCCTTGATCAGCTCGGCCCACTCCCGGACGGCACCAACGGACACCGGCGCATCCCAGCCGCCCGGCCGGACCGCGCTGCCCACGTGGAACCCCCGCACCCCGCCGGCCCGCAGCAAATGCACCTGCTGCGCCCGCAACCCACCCCCGACCAGCAGCGCCGGACCATCCGCCCGCCGAGCCAGCCGCTGCAGCACCGGCAAGCCGCTCCCCACCCCGGCCGCGTGCCCCGCCGCCAGTACCGTGTCGCAGCCCAGCTCAGCCAGCACGTCGTAAGCACCCAACGGGTCCCGCGCCCGGTCGATGGCGCGGTGGAACGTCCAGGGCCGCCCGCCGATCTCCTTCAGCAGCGCCCGGCAAGCGTCGGCGTCGACCTCTCGCTCCTCGGTCAGGAACCCGAACACGAACTCCTGCGCCCCCGCCGTCACCAGCCGGTCCGCGGTGGCGCGCAGCTCGTCGACATCACCGGCGTGAAACGTGTTCTCCGCCCGCACCATCACCCGGACCGGCAGATCCGTGGCGCCCAGCACCGAGCGCACGGTCTCCTGGCTCGGCGTGAGTCCGTCGCTGGCCATGTCGGCGACCAGTTCCAGCCGGTCCGCCCCGCCCTCCTGCGCGCGCTCCGCGTCACGGGCGCCGAGCGCAATCACTTCCAGCAGGGCGGTGTTCGAGCTCATGCCTCATCCGTTCGATCCAGTGGTGGAGTGTCGTCCCCCCGTGCGTGCCTGCCGCGCCGGAAGCCGCCTTGCAGGCTCGTCATCCGCGCGCGCACCGCGTCGGGGGAAAGCGAGAGTATCGGCCGCTGCTCCGGCACCGCGGCGGGGCCGTCCTCCACGTCGGAAACCCGCAGGAACGGCCAGGTGTCCTCGGCGCCGTCCTCCTGCTCCAGCTGGTCGGGGGTCGGCCACTGCGGGGCCGCCTCGTCCGGATCGGTGGCGGGAAACTCGGGTAACTCCGGCTCGAACGCGGGTACCTCGGGCAGCACCGGCTCGGCCGCCACCACCCGCGGTTCCGGCGGCTCCTCCGTCGGCGCGGCCAGGTCGAACCACCGCGACAGGACATCCCGGTACGCAGGCATCCGGTCGGTCGGCGCGTCGATGTCCAGGTGCGATCGTTCCCGCTCGGCAGGCCACGCCGGCGCGTTCTCCACCACCGGCGCGCGCCGCGGCGGACCTGCCTCGATGGCAGGCGCGACGAGCTCGTCGGGGTCGGCCGGTTCCTCGGCCGGGGCAAGTGGCGCAAGCGGGGCAAGCAATTCCGGCTCCGGCGCGGGTTCGGGTTCCACCGGCGCCGGTGGTTGCGGCAGCGGTGGCGCCTCGGTGATCAGCCACGCGGGTACCACCACGATCGCGGTGAGACCCCGTCCGTCGGCCGGGCGCAGCGACACGGCGATGTCGTGCCGTCCGGCGAGCGTCGCGACCACGAAAAGCCCCATCCGGCGGGACACCTCGACGTCGACCTCCGGCGGGTCGGCCAGCCGCGCGTTCGTCCGGTCGATCTCCGCCTGCGGCATCCCGGCGCCGCGGTCGGTGATCTCGATCCGCCAGGCGCCCTGCGAGGTCCGCTCGCTCTCGACGGTGACCGGCGAATGGTCACCGGAGTAGCGCGTCGCGTTCTCCAGCAGCTCGGACACCACGTGCACCAGGTCGTTGACCACGTCGCCACGCACCGCGAGCGCAGGCGCCGGGGCGAGCTCGATCCGCTGGTAATCCTCCACTTCGGACAGTGCGGCGCCGATGATCTCGTCGGCCACCACCGGTCCACTGTCCTCGCGCACGAGGTCGGTACCGGACAGCACGAGCAGGTTCTCGCTGTTGCGCCGCATCCGCGTGGCGAGGTGGTCGAGCTCGAACAGCCCGGCGAGCGTGTCCGGATCCTGTTCGCCCGCCTCCATCCGGTCGAGCACCGACAGCTGCCGCTCGACCAGATCCTGGCTGCGCTGCGACAGGTTCACGAACATCGCGTTGACGTTCTCGCGCAGCATCGCCTGCTCGGCAGCCAGCCGTACCGCCTCGCCGTGCACCGCGTCGAACGCCCGCGCGACCTGACCCACTTCCTCGCGCGTGAACACCGGCACCGGCGCGACGGCCGCGCGGTGCCGCATGTTCTCCGGCGCCGGATCGGGTTCGGTGAGCAGCCGCTGTACCGCTTCGGGCAGCCGGTGATCCGCAACGTCCAGCGCCGTCCGCCGCAGAATCCGCAACGGCCGCAGCAGCGAACGCGCGATCACCACCGACAGCACCCCGGCGACCAGCAGCACACCGATGACGATGCCGCCGTCCCAGATCGTCGACGCGCGGGCGCGAGCGGCCAGCGCGTCGGTCTTCTCCTGCAGCTGGACGAGGAGCGCCTGCTGGACCTGATGCGCGAGATTGACCGTGTACGTCGCCGCGGTGTCCCATTTGTCCGCGTCGAGGCCGGACAGCGACTGGTTGTTCTCGGTGCGGGTGAGCGCCGATTCGACCATGTCGTTGCCGATGTCGACCACAAGGCCGATCACTGTGTCCGCGTACATCCGTTGCTCGTCGGCAGTGGCGAACGTGCGGTAGTCGTTGCGCGCGGCGGCCAGCTCGGCTTCCGCGCCCAGCAGCGCGCGCATCCGGTCGCGGTTCAGCGTGCCCTGCGCGAGCGCCTCGGCCATCACCGCACGCTTCACCGACATCTGGTCCTTGATCCGCGACAGTGCGTTCCCGGCGAGCCGCAGCCGCGCCAGCTCCGGGTCGGTGACGTCGGCGGCCGCGGTGTCACTGATGTCGAGCAGACCGGAGATCAGCTCGCTGTACGACCGAAGCACGGCGTCAGCGGGGTACGCCGAATGCTCGGCCGAGTAGCGGAGACCGCCCAGCACGCGCAACCGGTCGTCGCTCTGCTGCAGGCTGGCCGCCGCGGAGCCGTCGAGGCGGGACCGGCTGTCGGAGAGCGTCCGTTCAAAGGCGCCGATCGCCTGGTCGACCCGCGTGCGCTGGCCGTTGAGCACCGCGGTGGGCCCCTGCCGGTCGCCGGCCACGAACCGGACCGTGACGTCGCGTTCCCGCTGCAGCTGGTGCACCACCTCGGCGACCGTCGCGTCGACCCGGCAGCGGGCGGCGAACTCGGCGAGCTGACGGGCGTCGCGCAGGTCGCTGTTCACCCGCAGGCCGACGAGCACCACCACCGCGAGCGCGGGGATGAGCAGGACGGCGAAGAGCTTGGTCCGCAGCCGCCAGTTCCGCAGCCGCCATCGGCCACCGAACTTGCACGCGGCAGCCGGATCCGTCGCGTCGCCCGATCGGGGACGGTCGTCGCGACGGGTCACCTGTGCTTCCTTTTCCACCGCGGGGACCTCTACCCACGGACGTCATCGGGGTTCCGGCCCGGAACCTACCGAACGGTAGATCCCGGCGAGCGGATCGGGAAGCCACCCTGGCGGGGGCACGGCCCTGCGGGCGATCGTATGGGCAGTGGCCCATACGATCCAGCACGAGGCAGAGATTCTGCCGTCAGGGGAAAGGGTATGAAGGCGACCGGTCTGGCGTTTGCGCTGGTGGCGATCCTGTTCGCGATCAGCGGTTGCTCGCTGTTCCAGTCCGGTGACGCTGCGCAGCCCGAACCGCCGGAACGCAGCACGCTCCGCGTCGGCGTCGCAAGTCCGATCGACACCGCCCCGCTGCGCATCGCGGTCGGGGCGGGCAAGTTCCGCCAGGCCGGGCTCACCGTGCAGCTCGTGGAGCTGGGCAGCCAGAACGGCGTCGACAAGCTGAACTCCGGCCAGATCGACGTGACCTTCGGCAGCGACGTGTCACTGTTCCGCGCCGCCGCGGGCGGTACGGCACTGCAATTGCAAGGCGAGGCTTACACGTTCGGCCGCACCACTATCGCGCTCGTCACACTGCCGGGTTCGAACTACACCGAGCCGACCGGGAAGAAGTCCCCGAAGATCGCCGTCGACTCGCCCGACGACATCGGTGCGCTCACCGCCCGCGCGGTCCTCGGCACGGCAGGGGTCGACCCGGCGAAGATCCAGTTCGTGACCCGGCCGTTCGAGCAGATGCCGCAAGCGCTGCAGGCCGGTGACGCGGACGCGGCGCTGATGGTGGAGCCGTATCTCACGCGCGCGGAGAAAGAGCTGGGCGCTCAGGTCCTTGCCGACGGCTCGACCGGCGCGACCCTCGACTTCCCCGCCTCGGGGTACGCCGCAACCGGCGCCTTCGCCGCGGCGAACCCCCGTACGCTCGCGGCGTTCCGGCAGGTGCTCACCCAGGCACAGCTGGCGGCGTCCGACCCCGCGATGGTGCGCGACGCCCTGCCGTCGTTCTCCGACATCGACTGGACCACGGCGGCGTTGATCTCGCTGGGCAGCTACCCGACCACCTTGTCGGCGACCCGTTTGCAGCGCGTCGCGGATCTCATGCACAGCTCCGGACAGCTCGCCAACCGCCTCGACGTACAGGCGATGCTGCCTTAGATGTTCTCCCCGGTCGGCTGGAGGCAAATGGTCCGCACCGGCGGTCCGGCGTAAACGAGCGGGAGATCCTTGTCCCCGCAACTGGACGACGAGCGTTGACCGTCGTGCACCACCGCACGCGCTTCCGCCGCCGGGTCGTTGCACGCGACCTTGCTCACGGTCGCCTCGTCCGAAACGTTGCGCAAGCACTCGCCGGACTTCACGTTGAGCGCGAGGCACAGCGTCTGGCTCGGGGTGCCGGTGGTCCGCGTCGACTTGTACAGCTCGAAGCGCACGTAGTCCTTGCCACGACAGGTCGACCGGCCCTTGGCGACGTTGTCGATGCGGTAGGTGGCGCGCTGGTCGGCGCAGTCGGCACTGTGGTAACTCTGCGTGTCCGAGCCGACGGCGGAGAGGTAGACGCAGCCGCCTGCCACCGGCGGTCCCGACTGGCGCGCGATCGCGGCGACCCCGAACGCGGCAAGGCAACCCAGCCCGAGCCCTGCCACCACGAGTCCCGCAAGCAGGGCTTTCATCTTGTCCGACAACGCTTTCGGCCGATTCGGGCCCGCGCTGAACCGGGGCGGTTCGAACGGGTTCGCGGCCGGCGGCACGCCGAACGGTGGTGTGGTCACTGGGTCCCCTCCCGCGGCTTCGTCCCGCCATCTTGGCATCCCCGGGCCGCCCGCCGGGAGGGAACGTATAAAGGACAGGTGACCGATGGACCCCTGATCGTCCAGTCCGACAAGACGGTGCTGCTCGAAGTCGACAACCCGCGCGCCAACGACGCGCGGATCGCGATCGCGCCCTTCGCCGAGCTCGAACGGGCGCCCGAGCACGTGCACACGTACCGGATCACGCCGCTGGCGCTGTGGAACGCGCGCGCCGCCGGGCACGACGCCGAGCAGGTCGTGGACGCTCTCACCACGTACTCGCGGTTCCCGGTGCCGCAGCCGCTGCTGATCGACGTCGTGGACGTGATGGGCCGGTTCGGGCGGCTGCAGATCGCGAACGACCCGGCGCACGGGCTGGTCATGACCACCACCGACCGCGCGGTGCTGGAAGAGGTTTCGCGCAACAAGAAGATCAGCCCGATGCTGGGCGCGCGGATCGACGACGACACGGTGGTGGTGCACCCGTCCGAGCGCGGGCGGCTGAAGCAGTTGCTGCTGAAGGTCGGCTGGCCGGCCGAGGACCTCGCGGGGTACGTGGACGGCGAGGCGCATCCGATCGAACTCGACGAGGCCGACTGGCACCTGCGGGACTACCAGCGACAGGCCGCGGAAGCGTTCTGGGCAGGCGGTTCCGGCGTCGTCGTGCTGCCGTGCGGCGCGGGTAAGACGCTGGTCGGCGCGGCCGCGATGGCGCACGCCAAGGCGACCACGCTGATCCTGGTCACCAACACCGTCGCCGGGCGGCAGTGGAAGCGCGAACTGATCGCGCGCACGTCGCTCACCGAGGACGAGATCGGCGAGTACTCCGGGGAGAAGAAGGAGGTCCGGCCGGTCACCATCGCCACGTACCAGGTGATCACGCGCAAGCAGAAGGGCGAGTACAAGCACCTGGAACTGTTCGACACGCGCGACTGGGGCCTGGTCGTCTACGACGAGGTACACCTGCTGCCCGCACCGGTGTTCCGGATGACGGCCGACCTGCAGTCGCGCAGACGGCTCGGGCTCACCGCAACACTGGTCCGCGAAGACGGCCGCGAGGGCGACGTCTTCTCCCTGATCGGCCCGAAGCGGTACGACGTCCCGTGGCGCGACATCGAGGCACAGGGCTGGATCGCACCCGCGGAATGCACCGAGGTACGGGTCACCCTCACCGATTCCGAGCGCCTGCAATACGCCACCGCAGATGCCGACGAACGCTACAAGCTGGCCGCGACCGCGATGACGAAGACGCCGGTGATCAAGTCCATTGTGGAGCGTCACGCGGGCGAGCCGACGCTGGTGATCGGCGCGTATTTGGACCAGCTGGAAATGCTGGGCGCAGAGTTGGAGGCGCCGGTGATCCAGGGTTCCACACGCAACAAGGAACGCGAGGAACTGTTCGACAAGTTCCGCCGAGGCGAACTGCGCACGCTCGTGGTGTCGAAGGTGGCGAACTTCTCGATCGACCTGCCGGAAGCGTCGGTGGCAATCCAGATCTCGGGCACGTTCGGCTCACGCCAGGAGGAAGCGCAACGGCTCGGCCGGTTGCTGCGGCCAAAGGGCGATGGTCGGCAGGCGCACTTTTATTCGATCGTCTCACGGGACACGGTGGACACTGAGTACGCCGCACATCGGCAGCGTTTCCTTGCTGAGCAAGGATATGCGTACCACATCGTCGACGCGGAGGATTTGCGTCGGCCGCTGTAGGGCCTGGCTCGCTCCAATGCGCCGGGGACGTCAGCGACCTACGCGATGCGGCCCTTGAGCGCCTGCTTCCCAGGCGCGTGTGGTCGACAGGTGTCTCCCCGGCTGGCCGATCGTGCCTCCCGGACCCTCGCCTGGCCGACACCTGGCTGCCCACCCCGCCGGGCTCGCCTCCCGGCCCCACTTGGCCGACTCCTGCTTCCCCACCCCCGCCGACCCACCTCCCAGGCCCCACCTGGCCGACGCCTGCCTCCCTACCCCACCGGGCCTACCTCCCAGGCCCCACCTGGCCAACGCCTACCTCCCCACTCGCGGGCCCCCACCTGGCCGACACCTGCCTCCCCACCCCGCCGGGCTCACCTCCCGAGCCCCACCTGCCAGACCCGACCTCTCCACCCCGCCAATACCCCGCTCTCGGGCCCCACCTGGCCGACTCCTGCCTGCCCGGCCCCGTCCAGCCGACGTCCGCCGCCCTGCCCGGCCCGGCCCACGCTCTCCCACCCACACTCCCCTCACCACTGACCCGTTCAGCCCAACCGGACACCCCAGCAACCCCACTCTCCCCTTCAACCCCAACCGAGCCCCCGACCTGCACACTCTCCAGATTCACTCGAACGGATGAGCGACCAAACCCCTGGAAATTGTCGGTCCCTCGAACTACTGTTCGACCTACAGGCACCGAACACCAGTTCGAGGGGAAGCTCATGACGATCGCACCGTTCCGCCCCGGCACACCGTCCCGTCCCGGCCTCGGGGCACCGCCGGTACAGACCTTGCCGCCCGGGCGCTGGCACGGGCGGATCTGGGTGTCGCACGAGCCGCTCGCGCGGCCGCAGCGGTACCTGAGCTGTGTCGCGGAGTTCGAACGGTCCGGGCTGTGGCCCGTACTGATCCCGCCCGACCAGCGCTTCTCCACCCGAGGCGAAGACTGGCTGGACGACCGCGGCCGCCTCGCCCCGGCCGGCCACCGCATCGACGCGGCCGACCCGGCAGCCGTAATGGCCCGCTGGTGGGACGGCTCCTGCTGCGACGGCGCCTGCCTACGCCCGTTCAGCGCCGGTTTCCCCGGTCTGGCCCGGCGCTCGCACCGCCGGTCAGACCCGCTGGCCGAGGCAGGCAACACCGGGTCGCTACTGGCCGCCCGCACCCCACACCGCCTGGGCCTGGTCCAAGCCGACCGTCCCGCCGACGTCCCCGCCCTCATCGGCTGGACGGGCATGATCAAGTCCACGGACCAGGTCGCGGAGCTGTCCGCAGTCCTCCGCAGCTGGGAAGACCGCTTCGGCGCAACCCTGACAACACTGGGCTTCGACGCGATTGAACTGTCAGTGTCCGCCCCACCCCGCACGCACGCCCGAGCCCTCACCGTCGCCGCCGAACATCGCGCCTTCAGCCTGCCCACATACCTCGCCCAACCAGGAACACTGCGCGAATACGCGGCAACCTTGGTGCAGTCCCGACGGTGGCGCTTCTCATGGGCCTGACCGCGCCACCCCAACCCGGACTCCACCCCGCCGCCATCCGCGCGCGGGTCCCCTCACCGATCGCCGCCACCCACTTCCGGGAACCCACACCACTTCCCCAGACGACGACCACCATTCGCCCTCAGGAGACCACGCCACCTGTCGCGACACCCGTCCATCTCTCGCAAGTTGCGCCACCTCCGCCGACGACCGCCGCCATCCGCCTTCACCAGACCGCGCCACCTTCACCCACAACCACCAACGCACACCGTCGGCAGGCCGCACGGTCTCCCCTGCCGGTCGCCACCACGCACCCTCACCAGACCGCACCGTCACGGCTACCGGTCTCCAGCACCCAGTCCGCACCGGCTTCCCCGCCAGTCGCCACCACCCACCCTCACCAGACCGCACCATCACCCCCGCCAGTCGCCACCACCCAGTCCGCACCGGCTTCCCCGCCAGTCGCCACTACCCACCCTCACCAGACCGCACCGTCACCCCCGCCATTCGCCAGCACCCAGGCCGCACCGGCTTCCCTGCCGGTCGGCAGTGCTTGCCTTCGGCGGACCGTGCCCGGGCTCCAGACGACAGCCGCCACTCCCAGCCCGCGGACCGTGCAGTCGGGCCCGCCAGATCTCCCGGGCACGGCCACACCCATGCACGCCTCCCGACCGGCGCCGGGTAGCGACGATCGGACACCGGAGCCGGCGACATGAGACCACCGTCCCTCCGGTCAGGACATCTGTCCCGATTTTCGGTTCGGGTGTCCGGGAAGCGCCTTCGCGGGCGGGTTTACCGCAACCGTCCGCGGGGGAACACTCGGCGCGGGAAGGTGGTGAGCGGGATCGGCGAGATCAGGGTCGGCACGTCCGGGTGGCGATATCCACCGTGGCGCAAGGCGTTCTACCCCGAGGGCCTCGCGCAGCGCCGGGAGCTCGAGTACCTCTCGCGGCAGTTCAACGCGGTCGAAATCAACGGTTCGTTCTACTCGCTCCAACCCCCGGACCGCTACCGCGCCTGGCACGCCGAAGTCCCAGCCGGGTTCCTGTTCGCCGTCAAAGGCGGCCGGTTCATCACGCACCTCAAGCAGTTGCGCGACGTCGAAACCGCGCTCGCGAACTTCTATGCCTCCGGCGTCCTCGCGCTCGGCGACAAACTGGGTCCGTTCCTCTGGCAACTCCCCCCGAGGCTGACCTTCGACCCAGACCGCGTCTCCACCTTCCTTGACCAGCTCCCCCGTAACACCCGCGAGGCCGCCGCCTTGGGTGCAAAACACGACGGCAAACTGAAGTCCGCCCCTTTCCTCGACCCCGGCCCGGACCGGCCGGTCCGCCACGCCCTGGAAGTCCGGCACCCGAGCTTCGCCACTCGCGAAGCGCTGGACGTCCTCCGCGCACACAACATTGCACTGGTCACCGCCGACACGGCAGGCCGGTGGCCGTACCGGGAAGACCAGACCACGGACTTCAGCTACGTCCGCCTGCACGGCGCCGAAGAGCTCTACACCAGCGGTTACTCCGACGCAGCCCTCCGCGCCTTGGCAGCGAAAATCACCGACTGGCACGACGAAGGCCGTAGAGACGTACACGTCTACTTCGACAACGACGTCAAAGCCGAAGCCCCGCACAACGCCCGCGCCCTGGCCGATCTCCTCGGCCTGCCATCACCCACTCCCAGGGAAACGGACAACTCGGACACTCCACAGTGAGCGAACAGTGAGCGCAATGAGGTTGGCTGGCGGACACGGGCCGCCGGTGGTCCGCGTGCTGTCTCTGGGGGTCAGCACGCGGGCCGCCGAGCCTGCAGGCACTCCGCTCCGCAGCCATGCACAGCCAGACACCTGGCACCGCGCGGCCAGCACAAACGAGATAGCCAGCACTGCGCGGTTGGACCCGACCAGGTCCCGTCGCAACACATCAAGCTGCCATCCGCCCGGTACCCGCCCGGCGGTCTGCCACGGCCCCACATCCGCCGACCGCGACACCCGCCGCCGTTTACGTCGACCAGCTACGAACCACCCGAACCGCACCGCAGCGACCCGGCAACCCGGAAACCCGAAAATCCTGAGGCCCAGCGAACCAGCACGCCCCAGGCCCGACGACCCAAGCCGAGCACCGAGGAACCGACGCACCAAAACACCTGAGCCGAAGCCCGAACCGAGCCTCAGAACTGACGCACCGCAGCACCCCAGCCCGAAGCCCCAACCCAGTCCCAGAAGCCGACGCACCGCAGCACCCCAGCCCGAACCCAGCCTCAGAAACCGACGCATCAAAGCACCCGAGCCGAAGCCCGAACCGAGCCTCAAAAACCGACGCACCGCAGCACCCCAGCCCGAAGCCCCAACCCAGCCCCAGAAACCGACGCGCCGCAGCACCCAGCCCGAACACCCCCGGATACCCAGAAACCAACGCACCAAAGGCCACCGAACTCCAAGGCACCAAAGCACCCAGACCCAAAGGTCAAAACCGAACCCCAGGAACCGAACCACCCCGAGCCCAAGACCACCCCCGACCCCGAAGGCCCGCCCCAAATCCCAAAGAACCCCAAAAACTAAACCCGCACCAAGGTCGCCAGCTGGGCTCGTACCGTCTCCGCGTCCGGGTGATCCAGTGTGGTCAACAGCCGGATCGACCGGAGCCAGCAATCTCGGGCCGCTGCTGTCCGGCCCCGGCGTCGATGGGCTGCGCCCAGCTGCGCCAACGCATCCGCGGCCTCATACTCCTCATCCATCGCGAAGAACATGTCCACCGCTTCCGACAGGCATTCGATTCCCTCCGCGTGCCTGCCCAGGCCCAGCAAGGCCTTGGCCCGTGCCATCAACGAAAAACGGCCTGCCAGCGGGTCCTCGGATGGGGACAGGGCCAGTGCGTCCTCCGCGAGGGACAGGGCCTGTGGGTAATCGCCCATGGTGGTGCACAAATCGCCAAGGGCGCGCAGGACGTTGGCCTCGAAGGACGGCACCCCCAGCTCCCGTGCGATTGCCAAAGCGCGCAAGCCATGGCCGTGTGCGGCGGGGAAATCGTCGACGTCCTGGGCCGTCATCGCCAGGTTGTACCGCGCCCGCGCCTCGCCTGGCAGGGAACCCAGCTCCAGCTGTACCTCCAGCGCCTGTTGCAAATACTGCCGCGCCGACGAATACCTCCGCGCCACCCCCTCGATCACCCCGAGTCCATTGAGGACTGCCGCTTCCCCCATCCGTGAACCGGAATTCCGCGCCGCGCGCAAGGCGACCTCGTAAACCTGCCGCCATTCGTCGACCCGTCCGCGGCCGGCGAAATACGTGAACAGCGACCACGCCAGCCGCCAGCAGTGTTCGTGTCTGCCAAGACGGAACGACCACTGCACTGCCGCAATCAGGTTTCCGTGTTCCTCCGTGAACCACGCCAACGCCGGGTGGTAACCCGAAAACTCCAGGCCACGGCCCGAAGGCGCGGTGACATCCAACAGCTGATGCGGCCGCATCGCCCGCGCGGCATTCCACGCGGACACCACATACCAATCGAGCAACCGCATGCGAGCACGCTCGGCATCGTCGTCCGCCTGCTCCGCCGCGTACGCCCGGATCAGATCGTGGAACTGGTACCGACCCGGTTTCGGCTGGGTGAGCAGGTGCGCGGACACCAGCGTGTCGAGCGCGCCGCGCGTCTCCTCCTCCGGGCGGCCACCCAGCGCAACTGCCATCGCCAACGACAGATCCGGCCCCGTCGCCAATGCCAGCAGCCCTACCAGCCGCGCCGCCGCCGGGCACAGCACGCGGTACGAATACGAGAACACCGCGCGGATGTTGGTTTCGTCGCCGTCGCCGAGGTCGAAGGTGCTCAGCCGTTCGGCCGGTAACGCGGTCACGAACTCACCCAATGGCAACCGAGGGAATTGCGCCGCACGTACCGCCAGAATCCGGATCGCCAGCGGAAGACCACCACAGTATTGCACAAACCGTTCTGCCGCAACCGGATCCTGCTGCACCCGTTCGACCCCGATTGCCGACGCGAGCAGCTCCACCGCCTCCGCACTGTCCAATTCGGACAGTGCGATCCGCCGCGCACCGTGCGTCGCGACCAGCCCGCGCAGCTGCCACCGGCTCGTCACCACCACCAGACACCCCGGACCGGGCAGCAGCGACCGTACCTGCTCCGTGCTGTTTGCGTTGTCCAGCAAGACAAGCAGCCGCCGTCCGGTGGTGTGCGTGCGCCAGGTCGCCGCGCGTTCGTCGAGGCCCGGCGGGATCCGGTCACTCGGCACGCCGAGGGACACGAGCATCGTCTCCAGCGCGGCGAGCGGCGACACCGGCTCGCCCGGACCGTACCCGCGCAGGTCCAGAAACACCTGCCCGCCGGCGAACCGGTCCGCGACCTGGTGGGCAAAGTGGACGGACAGCGTCGTTTTCCCTTGTCCGCCCATGCCTTCCACCGAGGCGATCGGCGTGGACGTACCGTCGTCGAGCGCTTCGGGCAGCAGTGCATGCAACGCTTTGAGGTCAAAAGAACGTCCGGCGAACGCGCCGAGATCCGCCGGAAGCTGATGCGGTACCTGGGGTTCCACGGCCGTCCGATACCGCGCGACATGGTCGCCACCCAGGACGAGCCGGTGTACCCGCTGCAGCCCGGCGCCCGGGTCCAGGCCCAGCTCCTCGGCCAGCAATCCGCTGATCCGCTGGTACACGTCCAGCGCCTCGGCCTGCCGCCCGGCGTGGAACAGCGCGTGCATCAGCTGCTCGTGCGGCCGCTCCCGCAGCGGATATTCCCTGGTCAGCCGCTCCAGCTCGGGTACAACGGTGTCGTACTCGCCGACGGTCAGGAGCGTCTCCGCCCACCACTCCCGCACCCGCGTGCGCTCCTCGGTGAGCTGGCCGGCTTCGTCGCGGTGCAGCGCGTCCGATTCGACGTTCTGCAGCGCCGGACCCCGCCACTGCCCCAGCGCGTCCTCGAACAACGCCGCCGCCCGCCGGTGCTCCCCGCGCTCGGCCGCGCCGCGCCCGCGGGCCGCGAACTGCCGGAACCGGCCGAGGTCGACCGCGTTCTCATCGACTTCCAGCAGGTACCCGCCGCGCTCGGTGCGGATCGACGCGCCATCGCCAAGCGCCCGGCGCAACCGCAGCACGTACGTCTGCAACGCGCCTTTCGACCGCCGCTGGTCGTCGCCCCACAGCCACTGGCTCAGCACGTCCACCGACACGAGCCGGTTGGCCCGCAGCAACAGCCCGGAGAGCACGATCAGCGGGCGGCTGCCGCCCAGCGGCACCACCTGGTCCCCGTCAAGCACCTCGGCCGGGCCGAGCACCCGGAAGTCGAGGCCGTCCACACCTGTCATTGTGGTGGTGTGACGGCGCCCGCGGCACCTCGGTTCCACGTCCGCGGCAATGGCATGATCGGCGGTCATGCAGGTCTACGCGCTGCCGCTGCACACTCAGTTCCGGGGCATCACCGTCCGTGAGGGATTGCTGCTCCGCGGGCCAGCCGGATGGGGCGAGTTCTGCCCGTTCGGCGACTGCTCCGACACCGAGAGTGTGCCCTGGCTCGCCGCCGCGCTTGAAGCGAGTGAGCAGGGCTGGCCTGCCGCGGTCCGCGACCGGATCGAGGTCAACACGACGGTCCCCATCGTGCCGCCGGAACGCGCGTACGAGCTGGTCCGGACCTCCGGCTGCCGCACGGCGAAGGTCAAGGTTGCCGACAAACGCGCGACGCTCGCCGAGGACTGCGCGCGCGTCGAAGCGGTGCGCGACGCGCTGGGTCCCTCCGGCGCAATCCGCGTGGACGCCAACGCGGCCTGGGACGTCAATACCGCCGTCAAAGCCCTGCGCGAACTGGACCGCGCCGCCGGTGGCCTGGAGTACGCCGAACAACCGTGTCCGACGATCGACGACCTCGCCGCCGTCCGGCGCCGGGTTTCCGTGCGAATCGCCGCCGACGAGTCGATCCGCCGCGCCGAAGACCCGCTCAAGGTCGCCGTCGCCGGAGCCGCCGACATCGCCGTGCTCAAGGTCGCACCGCTGGGCGGAGTGCGGCGCGCGCTGGAGGTCGCGGAGGCGTGCGGGTTGCCGTGCGTGGTGTCGTCAGCCGTGGAGACGAGCGTCGGGCTGGCCGCCGGATTGGCGCTCGCCGGAGCCCTTCCCGAGCTGGACTTCGCCTGCGGTCTCGGCACGATGTCGTTGCTGCGCGGCGATGTCTGCACCACCACACTGTCCCCTGTGGACGGTTACCTGCCGGTGCTGCCGCAGGCCCCGGAACCCGACGCGTACCCGGAATTCGCGGCAGCTCCCGCCATCGCCGCCGCGTGGCTGGACCGCTTCGATCGGGTCCGCGCCATCAGCGGATAGGGGACAACTCAGGGTCACATCTCCGGGGCCTTCCCCGATGTGTGCGCGCCGCGCACAGCGGAGTATTCATGCCATGACCGAAAACGTGCAGACCCCGCAGGCCACTCAGACCACCCCGGCCAAGAAGATCTTCCGCAGCCGTACTGACCGCATGCTCACCGGCGTGTGCGGCGGCTGGGCCGAATACCTCAACGTCGACCCGTCGATGGTACGCATCGCCGTGGTTGCCGCCACCGTGTTTTCGGCCGGGGTGATGATCCCGGTTTACGTCGCGGCCGCCATCCTGACGCCCGAGGCGTGACGCGGAAACGGGCGAAGCCCGGCCCACCGCAAGGTGAACCGGGCTTCGCCGGGTAGTGCAGCCGGACTCAGAAGTCCATGCCACCCATGCCGCCGGACGGGTCGGCCGGAGCGGCAGCAGCCTTCTCCGGCTTGTCCGCCACGACCGCCTCGGTGGTCAGGAACAGCGCCGCGATGGAAGCGGCGTTCTGCAGCGCGGAGCGGGTGACCTTCGTCGGGTCCGGAACACCGGCCGCGAGCAGGTCCTCGTACACGCCGGTCGCGGCGTTCAGGCCGTGCCCCTGCGGCAGGCTCTTGACCTTCTCCGCCACAACGCCGCCCTCGAGGCCGGCGTTGATCGCGATCTGCTTGAGCGGCGCCTCGACGGCGACCTTGACGATGTTGGCGCCAGTGGCCTCGTCGCCCTCGAGCTTCAGGCCCGCGAACGCAGCCTCGGCAGCCTGGATCAGAGCCACGCCACCACCGGCGACGATGCCCTCTTCCACAGCGGCCTTGGCGTTGCGCACCGCGTCCTCGATGCGGTGCTTGCGCTCCTTGAGCTCGACCTCGGTCGCGGCACCGGCCTTGATGACGGCGACGCCGCCGGCCAGCTTCGCGAGCCGCTCCTGCAGCTTCTCGCGGTCGTAGTCGGAGTCCGAGTTCTCGATCTCCGCGCGGATCTGGTTGACGCGACCCTGGATCTGGTCGGCGTCGCCCGCACCCTCGACGATCGTGGTCTCGTCACGCGTGATGACCGCCTTGCGGGCGCGGCCCAGCAGCGACAGGTCCGCGTTCTCCAGCTTGAGGCCGACGTCCTCCGAGATGACCTGGCCACCGGTCAGGATCGCGATGTCCTGCAGGATGGCCTTGCGGCGGTCACCGAAGCCAGGGGCCTTGACGGCCACGGACTTGAAGGTGCCGCGGATCTTGTTGACGACCAGGGTGGCCAGGGCCTCGCCCTCGACGTCCTCGGCGATGATCAAGAGCGGCTTGCCGGACTGGATGACCTTCTCCAGCAGCGGCAGGACGTCCTTGACGTTCGAGATCTTGGAACCGAACAGCAGGACGTACGGGTCCTCCAGCTCGGCTTCCTGACGCTCGGGGTCGGTGACGAAGTAGCCGGACACGTAGCCCTTGTCGAAGCGCATGCCCTCGGTGAGCTCGAGCTCCAGGCCGAAGGTGTTCGACTCCTCGACGGTGACGACGCCTTCCTTGCCGACCTTGTCGAGCGCCTCGGCGATCAGCTCGCCGATCGTGCGGTCGGCAGCCGAGATCGAGGCGGTAGCAGCGATCTGCTCCTTGGTCTCGATCTGCACGGCGGCCTTGTGCAGCTGCTCGGTGATGGCCTCGACGGCCGCCTCGATGCCCCGCTTGAGGCTGATCGGGTCGGCACCCGCGGCGACGTTGCGCAGGCCCTCGCGCACGAGCGCCTGTGCCAGCACGGTGGCGGTGGTGGTGCCGTCACCCGCGACGTCGTCGGTCTTCTTGGCAACTTCCTTGACGAGCTCGGCCCCGATCTTCTCCCACGGGTCCTCGAGCTCGATCTCCTTGGCGATGGAGACACCGTCGTTGGTGATCGTCGGCGCGCCCCACTTCTTCTCGAGCACGACGTTCCGGCCCCGCGGGCCGAGGGTCACCTTGACGGCTTCGGCGAGGGTGTTCAAGCCGCGCTCAAGACCGCGGCGGGCGTCCTCGTCGAACGCAATCAGTTTGGCCATTGCGGTGTGGTCCTCCGGTATTGGGCGCTACCGCCGCGGCTTTGCAGACGGCGGCAGCAGGACACGTCCTCGGCCAGGCTCGGTGCCCGCGACGGACGACTGACCGCTGGCCAGCCTCACCGTCCCGACCTTGAGGCGGGCGGTCGGTGACCGCTCGCCTGGCACTCGACGGCGTCGAGTGCCAATGCCGTGTTTAGCACTCTCCGGGGTCGAGTGCAAGAAGCCCAGGTCAGCGTGAGCGGGTCAGCGGCTGGGCTGAATCGGGATCGACGAGGGCGGCGGCCGCAGCGATGACGCTCCCCCCGACGGCCCGCCCGGCCCGACCGGGATGTTCGGCGCTGAGGTGGTGGGCGTGGTCCCGCCGCTGTCGTTCCCGGAGAAGAGGAAGATCCCGCCGACGACGAGTCCCGCCAGCACGAGCACCCCCAGCACGATCCACAGCCACTTCAGGCCGCCGCCCTTCGGCTGCGCTTGAAACGCCCCGCCACCCCCGACCGGCGACGGAGGGCGGACCCGCATGGGGTCGGCGAAGGCCTGCTGGGTGGCGGGGTAGGCGGACTGGTTCGGGTAGCCGGAGTACCCGGGTGGGGGACCCTGAGGAGGTTGCTGGCCGGGGTGGGCTTGGGCTCCGGGGTGACCGGGCTGGGGTGGTTGAGGTGACTGGCCGGGCTGGAGTGACTGACCGGGGTGGCCGGGCTGGGGTGGTTGGCCGGGCTGGAGCGGCTGAGCGGGGTGGCCGGGCTGAGCCGGTTGGCCGGGGTGGCCCTGCGCGCCGGGTTGCCCGGGCGGCGCCGGGTAGCCATAGCCGGGTGGCGGGCCGCCGGGCGCCTGGCCCGGGTAGCCGGGATAGCTCTGCTGACCGGGCTGGCCGGGCTGTGCTGCATAACCGAGCGTGGGCTGGTTCCCGAATCCGGCGGGGTTGCCGTAACCACCCTGGACGCCGTATCCGCCTTGGCTGCCGGGCTGCGGCCCGGCACCGCCGGGCTGTCCGGACGGCGGCCCGCCCCACCCTCCGGGAGCGCCTTGCCCGTTGGCCCCAGTGCCATTGGCCGCACCGACCGCACCCAACGCAACAGTGCCGTCAGAGCCACCCTCCGCAGCACCGGCCGCCCCAGGCGGAGTGTCCGAAGTTGCCATCGCTCCCAACGCCACCCGCGCCGCCGCGATCATCGCCACGCAGCTGCCATACCGGTCAGCCGGAGCCTTCGCCATCCCCTTGCGGATCACCTCATCCACCGCGGACGGCAGGGCGACCACCTTCGACACCGACGGCGGCTCGCCGCCGAGGTGGCCCTTGATCACCGCGGGAACGTCACCGCGGAAGGGCGGGTTTCCGGTCAGGCAGGCGAAAAGCACGCACGTGAGCGCGTATTGATCAGTACGGCCGTCGAGGGGTTCGCCGCGCAGATGCTCGGGTGCGGCGTACGTGGGTGAGCCCAGGAAATCGCCGCCGCGGGTGCGGTGGCCGGTTGCGCCGCGGCGGGTGAGGCCGAAGTCGGCGACATAAACGTGCTCGCGGGACGTTTCGCGGCTCGTGACGAGCACGTTCGCCGGTTTGACGTCCAGGTGCACGAGGCCGTGGTTGTGCAGGGTGTCGAGAGCGTCCGCGACCTGGTCCAGCAGAGTGAGTGCCCGCGCGGGGCTCATCGGGCCCGACGAGATCAGGCCGGCCAGGTCGCCGCCGTCGACCATGCGCATGGCGATGTACAGCATGCCGTCGAGTTCGCCGAAGTCGTACAGCGGCACGACGTTGGCGTGGTCGATCGCGGAGGTGTTGCGGGCCTCGTCGACGAAGCGCTCGCGGAACTCGGCGTCCGCGCCGAGGTGGTCACCGATGACCTTCAGTGCCACCTTCCGGCCGAGCCGCACGTCCGTGGCCTGGTAGGTCACGCTCATGCCGCCCTTGCCGAGCACCGAGTCGATGCGGTAATTGCCCAGCCGGCGACCGGTGAGGTCCCCCGACACGTCGCCTGTCACGCAGCGCAGCTTAACGCGCCGGTATCCGCTCCCACTGGCGGTTCGCCCAACCGGTCGGCGGGGCTGCCTCAGGAGACCTTGCGGACGTCCGCGGCCTGGCTTCGGCCGTCGCGGCCGGACTGGACCTCGAACTCCACGCGGTCGCCTTCGTCGAGCGTGCGGAATCCGTCGGCCTGTATTGCCGAATAATGGACGAAAACGTCCGGACCTTCGGTGGATTCGATGAACCCGTAGCCCTTTTCCGAGTTGAACCACTTGACGGTGCCGACTGCCACGGCGCCTCCCTGGGGACAAGGATCCGCTGTCCTTCAGCGTGCGGAAGTGCAGTTCACGCTACCGGAATCAGCGCTCCCGGCAATGGGGGAATCGGCGGATTCTCACCCCCGGGAAACCCGCCGGTTGCGCGTCTGTACGAGCACCGTGCCCGGTCCGGCGAAATCGAGGACCAGACCTTCGCCGGTGCGCAACGACTGCGGGCCGCTCGGATCCACTGCACGCAGCCGGCATTGCAAGGTGTCCGGATAAGCCAATACGTAGTCCGGCCGCACGGTCACCAGCTCGCCGCGGGAAAGTTCGAACGAATCGACCGGACCGGGGGCGGCCAGCACGAGCGGGCCGGTCCCGCTGTAGTGCTCGAGAAATCCGGAGTCGGCGCCGAAGAGTTGCTGCAGTGGCGCCCAGGTCTGGTCGAGCCGCACCGTGGTCGGCCGGGCAAGTACTGCCTCGCGGTGCACCGACCAGCCGGTGGACCCGGTGAGCTCGAGCGGGTACACGTCGCCGGGCCCGAGCGGGGCCAGGTCCACCCAGCCGCCCTCGGCTGGCGCGGTGAAGACTGCCCGGCCGTTCTTGCGCGGGTTCGATTCGGCGACGCCGAAGCTGCTCGCCAGTAACGTCTCCGCGGCGGATTGCACGGCCTCACCCGGCGCCAGCATGACGCGGGCGACGCCGAATCCGGGCGTGTGCCTCGTGTGGACGCGCATGTCAGCGGGGGTACCCGGGCACGGCGCGCCCGGCATGGTGGCGGACCGGAAACTGCATCAGATCTCTCCCCGTGCTCCCGACAGTGCCGGGAGAGTGTTGCACGACCGCGCCGACGGGGGAGGATGGTCCGCGTGATCTCCGTCGACGCCTACCGCGAGACCGTGACCGAACTGCTCGGCCGCGCACCCGTGACCACTGTCCCCCTCGCCGATGCCGCGGGGCTTGTCCTGGCCCGCGACGTGCTCGCCGACGTCGCGCTGCCGCCGTTCGACAACTCCGCGATGGACGGGTACGCCGTGCGCGCCGAGGACGTCGCCGAGGTTCCGGTGGTCCTGCCGGTGGCCGACGACATCCCGGCCGGGCGCGTCGACGTCGAGCCGCTGAAACCGGGTACCGCTCAGCGGATCATGACCGGCGCGCCGCTCCCGCCGGGCGCGAACGCGATCGTGATGGTGGAGGACACCGACCGCGGCACCACCGAGGTCCGCATCTCGCGTGCGGCGTCCTCCGGCAACCACATCCGGCGTACCGGCGAGGACGTCACGAAGGGGACTATCGCGCTGCGCGCAGGCACCGTGCTGGGCCATTCGCACTTGGGTCTCGCGGCGGCGGTCGGGCTGGCCGAGCTCGAGGTGTACCGGCCGCTTTCGGTGCTCGTGGTGTCGACCGGAACCGAGCTCGTCGAAGCGCCGAACCCGTTGCGGCACGGGCAGATCTACGAATCGAACAGCGTGATGTTGGCGGCTGCGCTGCGCGGTCTCGGCTGCCGGGTGGACGTGATCCGCAGCGTCGTCGATGACGTCGAGGAGTTCCGCAAGATCATCGAACCCCGGCTGGCGAATGCCGACCTGTTGCTCACGTCCGGCGGAGTTTCGGCGGGCGCGTACGAGGTGGTCAAGGACGCGCTGACCGGGCAGGGCGTGGAATTCCGGAAAATCGCCATGCAACCGGGCGGACCGCAGGGCTGCGGCCGCTGGAACGGGGTACCGGTCGTGACGCTGCCGGGAAACCCGGTGAGCGTGCTGGTGTCGTTCGAGGCGTTCCTGCGCCCGGCACTGCTGTCGGCAATGGGGCACACGGCGATCGACCGCCGCCGGGTGCGCGCCCGGCTCACCGAGGACATGCCGACGCCACTGGGCCGCCGCCAGTACCGCCGCGGTTTCTACACCCAGGCCGAAGGCGAGGTGACCGGTGAGGTCGGCCCGCGCGGCGGCCCCGGCTCGCACCTGCTGGCGGCCTTCACCCAGGCGAACTGCCTGATCGTGCTCCCAGAAGAGACCGGAGATGCACAGCGCGGCGACGAGGTCGACGTACTGCTGCTTTAGCTTGCCCGGCAAGAGATCGGCATCGTCCACAACGGACGCCGACCGGCAGTTTCGCCGCCGCCCGGCAAAACCCCGGTATCCTCGGATGACATGGGCATCATCCTGTGGATCGTCTTCGGGGCACTGGTCGGGTGGCTCGCGAACCTGGTCGTCGGCGGGTCCGAGCGGCGGCGGCAGGGGTGTCTGGTCAGCGTGCTCGTCGGAGTGCTCGGAGCGGCACTCGGCGGCTTCGTCTACCGGCTCGCAACCGGCCAGGAACGGCACTTCGAGTTCGATTTCCCGAGCTTCGGGGTCGCGATTCTCGGAGCGATTGCGCTGCTGCTGGTACTGCGGCTGGTCAGCGCCATCGGCAACCGGAACCGTGACCGTTTGTAACGGTTTCCCGACGATCTGTCAGAACGGCCCGGCCGCGGACTAGACTGAACCGTTCCGCGCCCGGGTGCGTGCATCGTCGGGGGACGCACGCACCCGGGCGGCTTCGCGTACCAGCCGGGCACCGGATGCGGGGTCCACCAGCTGCGGCAGGGGCACCGACGCGATGTCCCGGCGCCAGGCGCACAGCAACCGCGCGAGCAGATCGGGGATGGCCATCGTCTCCCTCGCCAGGTCGGCCCGGGAACCGGTCCCGAGCGGCGTCGACTACCCGGTGTTATCGGATTGTTCGACGCGTCGTTACCGCTTTGTGGTCGCCCCCACCCGCTCCGGGGCAACCCTTACGACCAGGGGCCACCGGGCCTGCCCGCGGCAGAGCGGTAGCGTGGGGAGGCCCGAATCGGACCCTTTCCGACCGAAAACGAACAGCGGGGAACTCGACCCATGAGCGGCCAGCCCACCGGTAACCCCCTCGCGCACGCTGTCCGGCTCGCCCGCGAGACGTTCCCGCCGATGCACCCGGCAGGACGGCCGTTCCTGTTCGGCGGCCTGGCCGCGACGCTCGTCCTGCGCCGGTTCTCGAAACGGCTCGGCCTGGTCTCCGGGCTCGCCACCGCAGCCGCCACGGCGTTCTTCCGCGAGCCGAAGCGCGTGCCGCCGGAGCGGGACAACGTCGCCATCGCCGCGGCAGACGGCATCGTCTCGCTCATCGAGGAGGCCGTCCCGCCCGCCGAGCTGGGGCTGCCCGCCGAGCCGCGGATGCGGGTGAGCGTGTTCCTTTCGGTCTACGACGTGCACGTCCAGCGCACGCCGGCCACCGGCGTCGTGTCGAAGGTCGCGTACAAACCGGGCAAGTTCCTTTCCGCGGACCTCGACAAGGCGAGCGAGGTCAACGAACGCAACTCCGTGGTGCTGCACACGGCCGACGGCCACGAGCTCGTCGTCGTGCAGATCGCCGGTCTGGTCGCGCGCCGCATCCGGTGCGACGTCCGGGAGGGCGACAAGGTGGCCGCGGGCGAGACGTACGGCATCATCCGCTTCGGCTCGCGCGTCGACCTGTATCTGCCGCCGGGCAGCCGGGTGCTGGTCGCGAAGGGCCAGCGCACCGTCGGCGGCGAGACGGTGCTCGCCGAACTGCCCCCGCTGGGAGAAGGCTGACCATGGTCCGCGTGACCACCCCCGGTATCCGGCTGCTGCCGAACGCCATCACCGTGCTCGCGCTGTGCGCCGGGCTTTCCGCCGTGCAGTTCGCGCTCACCGGCAACTACGCCATGGCGATCGCGTCCATCGGCATCGCCGCGGTGCTCGACAGCCTCGACGGCCGCATCGCCCGCCTGCTCGACGCGACGTCCAAAATGGGCGCCGAACTCGACTCGCTGTCCGACGGCATTTCGTTCGGCGTCGCGCCGGCGCTGGTGCTGTACGTGTGGCAGTCGCACGGCGATCGCATCGGCTGGGTCGCGTCGCTGATCTTCGCGGTCTGCATGATCCTGCGGCTCGCACGGTTCAACACCTTCCTCGACGACACCGAACAGCCGCCGTACGCCGCGGAGTTCTTCGTGGGCGTACCTGCTCCGGCGGGTGGGCTGGTCGCAATGCTGCCGTTGATCGCGACGCTGCAGTGGGGCGAGGGGTGGTGGTCGCAGCAGTATGTCGTGCTTGCTTGGACCATCGCGGTTGCGGTGCTGTTGATCAGCCGGATTCCCACGTTGTCGCTCAAGACCGTGAAGGCGCCCGCGAAGGCCATTGCGCCGTTGCTGGTCGGGGTCGGGTTGCTGGCGGCGGCGATCATCCAGTTCCCGCTGGTGGCGCTGGGTGCGGCGCTGGTGCTGTATTTGCTGCATATTCCGTACTCGGTTTACCGGCATCGGTGGCTGGCGGCGCATCCGGAGGCCTGGGAGGTACCGCCACGGGAGCGGCGGGCGATCCGGCGGGCGCGGAGTCATCGGCGATTGCGGCTGCGGCCTGCGTCGGGGCGGGTTGCCGGGGCGGCTCGGCGAGCGGTGCGGTTGCCGCGGAACAGCGGGGATTTCGTTCGGCTACGTGCGGAGGGTGGTTGTCAAGGCGGGAAAGATGCCTTGACAACCACCCTCCGCACGTGTTTTGGCTTCGTATCGGGGTGCAGGGCCGGGTCTGGGCTGCCGGGTCGCGTTGGGTGCGCGGGTGCGGCTGGGTGGGTGGTGAAGGGCTGTGAAGGGAACCATGAGGGAATCTGATTCCGTGAAGGTGGCCTTCACGGACGTTGGGGCCGCGCGGCATTAGGGTTGGTGGGGTGAGCGATCCGCAGATCACCCTTACTGTCCGGCATACTCCGTCTGCGCTCGATGCTCGGCGTGGCGTCGTGCGGTTGCATCCGGAGGTGCTCGACGCGCTTGGGTTGCGTGCCTGGGATGCTGTGCACCTCACTGGGGCGCGGCGTAGTGCTGCGCTGGCTGCGCCTGCCGAAGAGGGCAGTACGCCGGGTGTTGTGCTCACCGATGACGTCACCATGTCCAACCTCGGGGTTGCCGAGGGTGGGGAGATCGTGGTTGCGCCTGCGGAGGTTGCCGCGGCGCGTACGGTCACCGTGTCGGGGTCGCGGCTGGCGGCTGTTTCCGTGCCACCGCATACGTTGCGGCTTGCGCTCACCGGGAAGGTACTTACCCGCGGCGATGCTGTCTCCCTGCTACCACAGGATCTTGCGCCTGCGCCGGGTTCGGACGTCGCCGCTGTGCGTGGGCAGCTTTCCCGCGTGATCGGGGCTACCTGGACCAACGAGTTGCTCACCGTCACGGCTACCGAGCCTGCCGGTGCGGTGGTCGTCGGACCGTCCACTGTGGTCAGTTGGCGGGACGGGGCGCGGACTGGCGAACCAGCGGGTGAGGCACCCGCGCGCAATGCGACTGCGCTGGTCCGCAGCACTGCGGTTACTGCGGCCGAGGATTATCTCGATGCGGAGATCGTCGAAGAGGTGATCACCGAGGCGCGCGTCGAGGAGCAGGACGAGGCCGTGCCGGTCGCGGATCTGGTCGGGGCCGAGGGGGCCGCACGCAAGCTTGCCGAGTGGTTTGACCTGGCTTTCCGCCGTCCGGAGCTACTGGCGCGGCTGGGTACGTCGGCGCATCTCGGCGTTCTGCTTTCCGGGCCGGAAGGTGTCGGGAAGGCCACGCTGGTGCGGTCGGTTGCTGCGGCGGAGAAGGTTCGCGTCGTGTCGCTGACCGCGCCCAACATCGCCGTGCTGGAGCCGAATGCGGCGCACCGCTCGCTGCGTGAAGCCATCGGCCGGGCCACCTCGGGTGATGGCCCCGGGGTGCTGTTGATCAACGACGTCGACGCGCTGCTCCCGGCCACGCAACCGCCTCCGGTCGCGACCGTCGTGCTGGAAGAGCTGCGCAGTGCGCTCCGCCGGGACGGGCTTGCGGTGGTGGCCACGACCGCGCGGGCCGAGTCGGTGGACCCGCGGCTGCGTGCTGCCGACCTGCTCGACCGCGAGCTGGGCCTGCCGCTGCCGGACGCCAAAACCCGTGTCGAGCTGCTGCGGATTCTGCTGCGTGACGTACCCGTCGAACCGAGTGCGGACCTGGGTGTCCTCGCCGAGCGAACGCCCGGGTTCGTGGCCGCCGACCTGCTCGCCCTGCGCCGGGACGCGGCGTTGCGGGCCGCGCTGCGTCAGCGGGACGTCGAGGAGCCGCGCATCTCGCAGGAAGACCTCCTCGACGCGCTGACCACCGTCCGGCCGATCTCACTGTCCACTTCGGACAATCTGGCCACCGGCGGGCTGACTCTCGACGACGTCGGCAACATGACGGCGGTCAAGGAGTCGCTCACCGAAACCGTGCTGTGGCCGCTGCGGTACCCGGATTCGTTCGCCCGCCTCGGCATCGAACCGCCGCGTGGGGTGCTGCTGTACGGCCCGCCCGGCGGCGGCAAGACGTTCCTGGTCCGCGCGCTCGCGGGGACCGGCGCGCTGAACGTGTTCGCGATCAAGGGCGCGGAGCTGCTGGACAAGTGGGTCGGCGAGTCGGAGCGGGCGGTGCGTGACCTGTTCCGCCGGGCCGCCGACGCCGCGCCCGCGCTGATCTTCCTCGACGAGATCGACGCGCTCGCGCCGCGCCGCGGTCAGTCGTCGGACTCCGGAGTGGCCGACCGGGTGGTCGCGGCGCTGCTCACCGAGCTCGACGGCGTGGAGCCGATGCGCGAGGTCGTGGTGCTCGGGGCGACGAACCGGCCGGAGCTGGTCGACCCGGCGCTGCTGCGGCCCGGTCGGCTGGAGCGCCGGATCTACGTGCCGCCGCCGGACGCCGAATCCCGCACGGCCATCCTCACCGCGACGGCCAAGCACACCCCGCTGGCCGCCGACGTCGACCTCGCGGCTGTCGCGGCCACGCTGGAGGGCTACTCGGCCGCCGACTGCGCCGCGCTGATCAGGGAGGCCGCGCTCACGGCGATGCGCGAGTCGCTGGAGGCACACGAGGTGACCGCGGCGCATCTGGCGAAGGCCCGCGAGGTGGTCCGGCCGTCGCTGGACGCCGCCCAGCTGGCAACGCTGGAGGCGTACGCGGAGGCCCAGAACCGCTCGTAAGTGGGTCAGCTGCCCTTGCGGCCAGCCTGGTAGTCCTTCGTGATGATCACTATCACACCCGGGCTGGAGTTCTGGATGCCCTCGAAGCGCGGCTGGGCCTGGAAGCCGAACTCGGCGGCCAGCTGCTTCGCGGCGGCCTCCTCGTCGGTGCCAGGGCGGAAGTACGCCGTGGTCCGCTGGATGACGCCCTGGGCGTAGTTGCCGATCTCGGCGACGTTCCATCCGGAGCGGCGGAAATCGTCCGCGGCCTGCTCGGCGAGGTGCTGGATCAGCGAGTTGTTGTAAACCCGCAGGGTGACCCACTTGTTCGAGGCCTTCTGGTCGGGGCCCTGCTGCCCTCCCGGCTGGCCCGGCTGACCTGCCGGAGAAGACGGAGGCGCGGAGGACGGCGGGGCCGACGACGAAGTGGTCGAGGGCGCTGTCGACGGTGCTGACGATGGGGCCGACGACGGAGCCGGGCTGGACGGCGCCCCGCCACCCGGGCCGGACGGCTCGCCGGAGCTGGTAGGCCCGGCGTTGTTGTCGCTGCTGCTGCCGGTGTTGAGCACGGTGACGCCCCCGATGACGGCGGCGACCACAGCGACCCCGATCAGCGCGACGCCCGCGGCCCGCAGGGGCCGGGACAGTCCCGAGAAGAAGCTCATGACAGTTCGATCCCCAGCCGCCGGGCTCCGCGTTTGCGCTGTCGGGCCGCGCGGGTCTTGCGCAGCCGCTTGACCAGCATCGGATCGGCCGCGACCGCCTCCGGCTTGGCCAGCAGCGTGTTGAGCAGCTGGTAGTAGCGGGTGGAGGACAGCGAGAAGCGCTCCCGGATGGCGTTCTCCTTCGCCCCGGCGTGGCGCCACCACTGCCGTTCGAACGCGAGAATGTCCAGCTCGCGCTCGGTCAGGCCACCGACAGTCTCCGGCGGCGACGGCTGGTTCTCAGCCATCGACTCCGCGGCGTCCATGCGGTCCTCGCAATCGGTGTCGGCAGTACCCTTCCGCGGGCGCCATTGAACCACGGAACCCCCGCTCGACATGGGCATCCGGCACGGCGCGTCACGGTCCGATCCAGGTGTACCAGAAGGGTCCGACTAAACTCGGCGTCCGTGACCGTCCACCGCATCTGCATTGCCGGCGACCCCGTGCTGCACCAGCCCACGCGCGAGATCACCGAGTACGACGACAAGCTACGCACGCTGGTCGACGACATGTTCGAGACGATGTATGCGGCCGAGGGCGTCGGCCTTGCCGCCAACCAGATCGGCCTCGACCTGCGCCTGTTCGTCTACGACTGCCCGGACGACGAGGGCACGCAGCACCGCGGCGCGGTGGTCAACCCGAAACTGGAGACCTCGGAAATCCCGGAAACAATGCCCGACCCGGACGACGACTGGGAAGGCTGCCTGTCCGCCCCCGGCGAGTCGTACCCGACCGGCCGAGCAACGTGGGCCAAGGTGACCGGCTTCGACCCCGAGGGCACCCCGATCGAGGTCGAAGGCACCGGCTACTTCGCCCGCTGCCTGCAACACGAGACCGACCACCTGGACGGTTACCTCTACCTGGACCGCCTGGTAGGCAGGCACGCCCGCGCCGCAAAGAAGATGCTGAAGAAAAACGGCTGGGGCACCCCAGGCCAGAGCTGGCTACCCCCGAAAACCCCAGCAGACGCCTGACCCCCCGCCCCACCTCGCTTCACTTCCGTGAAGGCCACCTTCACGGACCCAGACCTGGATCCACCGGGTTGAGTTTTGTTGATCTTGGTGGTGGGTGTGGGGGTGTTTTCTGTTGGGTGGGTGTGGTGGTGTGGCTGGCGTTGCACCAGC